>CAXMOM010000073.1:0-123997 GCA_964195425.1 Acidiferrobacterales bacterium | reverse complement strand
TGCGTCTATTGGATGTTCAGTTTTGCTTTTGAGTAGAAAGGTTAATGCTTGTTTCGTCGCTTGAAAGTTATCGTTGCTGGTGCCGCTAATGTAGCCGCTTCCGCCAGTAAAATGTGCGACAGTCTCATTAGATTGGGTGATTAAATTTACCCAAGCAAGCGGAAGTTGCTGCTGTTTAAGCGTCGTCCATTGTGCTAGTTTTTCGCGCAGTTCGGATTTTTCATTATCATTCTTAAGGTTTTGTTGACATGCTAACAACTCAAAAATTAATTTACTCTCATAAGCAAATCGGCTTGAGGGCAACTGCATTTTACCTAACGCTGTATTACGTTGAGCCACGAGTTGATTCAGTGAACAATCATTAAAAGCATGAAACTCTCTGAGATTTATACTTAATTGCTCAACACCTAGTTTTAAAGTGAGTTTTTCAGGTGCTTCGAGATTGTATATATTTGGAGTAGGGGCGTTTAAAATTCCAGTATAACTTTGCAAGCGTTCATTGTAGTCTGCTAAATCGTTTGCTATTTTTTTATGCTCACTGCAGCCTCCTAACAAGAATAGGAAACTTATGGCAAGTGCTTTGTATAATGTGTGATTGTAAACCATATTCATTTTGTTGTGGTGGGCTCGGATTGTGCGACAAAGGTTATGTCCTTATTACCTGTTTAGTGAGCAGTTTGGGTCACAATTAAGCTTATTTTTGTAATTTGGGTGCGTAAAGTGTGCAAATATGTATGTATAGAAAAAATTGTAGGCATGGGTAATTGCATGTTGAGGGTGCATGTCGGTATAATCTGAAGATGTCTCAAACATAATGAGATTGATGTTTATTATCGCTGGTCTATACAGTGAATTTCTTATGTAGAAATGTCTTAATTATATAAAAATGCATGTGGCGCTTGGTAGGTGTCACCACTGCAAAGGAATAATATGCCCGTAATTACACTCCCTGACGGAAGTCAACGTTCATTTGAAAATGCAGTTTCTGTTTTAGACGTCGCCAATGATATTGGTCCAGGCCTAGCAAAAGCAACAATTGCTGGTCGTGTTGATGGTAAGTTAGTCGATGCCGTTGATTTAATTCAAAGCGATGCAAAGTTGCAAATTATTACCGCCAGAGACGATGACGGACTAGAAATAATCAGGCACTCATGCGCGCATTTACTCGGCCATGCTATTAAACAACTATATCCAGACGTAAAAATGGCTATAGGTCCTACTATCGATAATGGCTTTTACTACGATGTAGACTTAGAAGAACCGCTTAACGAACAAGCCCTTGAACAACTCGAGAAGCGCATGCTGCAGTTGGCTAAAACCAACTACGATGTCATTAAAAAAGTAGTGACTTGGCAACAAGCAAGAGATACTTTCGAAGAAAAAGGCGAGTCATACAAGATTCAAATTCTTGATGAGAACATTGCCCAAACTGACACTCCAGCACTTTATCATCATGAAGAATACACCGATATGTGCCGTGGTCCCCATGTACCCAATATGCGTTTTTGCCAATACTTCAAATTAATGAAGGTAGCAGGTGCTTATTGGCGGGGAAACAGTGATAACAAAATGTTGCAGCGCGTTTACGGCACTGCATGGCCAGACAAAAAGCAGCTAAAAGCCTATTTAAATCGATTGGAAGAAGCTGAGAAGCGCGACCATCGTAAATTAGGCAAAGCGCTTAACTTATGGCATTGGCAAGAAGAAGCCCCAGGCATGGTGTTTTGGCACAATGACGGTTGGACTATTTATACTGAAATAGAAGGCTTCATACGTAAAAAACTTCGCCAGTACGGATACGATGAGGTAAAAGCGCCACTAATGATGGACAGAAGCCTGTGGGAAAAATCGGGACATTGGGACAAATACGCCGAAAACATGTTCACCACTGAATCTGAAAAACGTGAATATGCAATTAAACCAATGAATTGCCCAGGTCACGTGCAAATATTTAATCAAGGTCTTAAATCTTATCGTGATTTACCCTTAAAAATGGCCGAGTTTGGTTGTTGTCACAGAAATGAGCCGTCTGGCGCTCTTCATGGTTTAATGAGAGTTCGCGGTTTTACGCAAGATGACGCGCATATTTTTTGTACCGAAGAACAAGTATTAGATGAAGTAACAGATTGCATTAAAATGGTTTACGACACCTATGCGACTTTTGGCTTTGATAAAATTGCGGTTAAATTATCAACGCGGCCCGAGAAACGTGTGGGTAGTGATGAAATTTGGGATAAGTCTGAAAAAGCGCTGGCAGATGCACTGTCTAGAAACGAGATTGAGTTTGATTATCTGCCGGGAGAGGGTGCTTTTTACGGTCCTAAAATTGAATTTACCTTATACGATTGTTTAGATAGAGCATGGCAGTGCGGTACTGTGCAGCTAGATTTTTCTATGCCAGGCCGCTTAGGGTCTACATATGTGGCTGAAGATGGCGAGCGTAAAACACCTGTAATGATTCACCGCGCTATTCTAGGTTCATTAGAACGTTTCATTGGCATTTTAACTGAAGAGTTTACGGGCGCTTTTCCAACATGGTTAGCGCCCACTCAAGTTGTAGTGTCTAATATTACAGATGCTCAATCTGATTATGTTAATGAAGTAGTCAGTGAGTTATTTGCGCTTGGTTGCAGAGTAAAAGCCGATGTTAGAAACGAGAAAATTGGCTTTAAAATTAGAGAGCATACGCTTAAAAAAGTACCGTATTTACTTGTAGCGGGCGATAAAGAAAAAGAGTCTGGTCAAATAGCCGTTAGAACCCGTAAAGGGGTAGATCTCGGGGTAATGTCAGTGGCAGATTTTGCTGCTTTACTAGCAGATGATGTGAAAACTAAAAAATTAAATAGCACTACGGCATAGAATAGGTATAATGCGTGTTGCGAAGGATATCGGTAATAACCGCTGTCGATAGTAAAGGCTTGGATTTCAAGCGCTTATACAGGTTCGCAATATTTTAAATACTTGGAGGAATAGCAAATTAAAGGCGTTAGCAATAAATCTCAGGGCGATAAGTCCCGCATTAACGAAGAAATAACAGTAAATGAAGTTCGCTTAGTAAAAGCAGATGGTGAACCAGCTGGAGTCGTCTCTATTGAGGAGGCCATGACACTCGCTGCAGAAGCAAACTTGGATTTAGTAGAAGTTAGCCCTAACGCTGCTCCTCCTGTCTGTAAGATTATGGACTATGGCAAGTTCTTGTTTGAAAAGAGCAAAGCCCAAAAAGAGCAAAAGAAGAAGCAAAAGCAAATTCAGGTCAAGGAGATTAAATTTCGCCCTGGCACTGATGAAGGCGATTACCAGGTAAAACTGCGCAACCTGCGTCGCTTTTTAGAAGGTGGAGACAAAGCCAAAGTAACTATACGTTTTCGTGGACGTGAAATGGCTCACCAAGAGATTGGCATCGATTTGTTGAAACGAGTTAAAGTCGATTTGGAAGAGATTGCTATCGTAGAATCTTTCCCACACCGAGTTGAAGGTCGTCAAATGATCATGGTTCTTGCACCTACCAAGAAGTAGTATAGGTCTAAAAGTTCATTAGTCTGCACAACTAACGACACCTTGCTGCAAATATTAACAGCTCATGTTAAAGGCATACATGTTAAATTTTTAACAGTGTCTATGAGTCACAACAATGCGGAGTTTTAGCAATGCCTAAAATGAAATCAAACAGCGGAGCTGCAAAACGTTTTCGTAAAACGGGTTCAGGTCGCTTTAAAAGCAAGCAGTCTCATTTGCGTCACATTTTGACAAAGAAGAGTACTAAGCGTAAACGTCATCTACGTACCAAGAAGCTCGTTCATAAGAACGATACCGCTCTTGTTCAACGTATGTTGCCGTACCTATAACTTAGCACTCAGGAGACTTAAAATATGGCTAGAGTAAAACGCGGCGTAGTAGCTCGCGCACGTCACAAAAAAGTATTAAAACAAGCTAAAGGTTACTACGGTGCCCGTTCACGTGTATATCGCGTAGCGTTCCAAGCAGTAACCAAAGCAGGACAGTATGCCTATCGCGACCGTCGCAATAAAAAACGTCAATTCCGTCAACTTTGGATTGCGCGTATAAATGCAGCATCACGTCAAAATGGTTTATCTTATTCTCGTTTCATCAACGGTTTGAAAAAAGCGTCTGTTGAAATAGATCGTAAAATACTTGCAGACATCGCTGTACATGACAAGGTAGCATTTACTGCTCTTGTTGATGCAGCAAAAGGCGCATTAGCGTAATCTATTAAACCACGCTATTAAATTAGCGGTTTAAGTTCTTTTCGAAAAAGCGAGCAGGAAGCTCGCTTTTTTGGTTTCTGCGTTTATGAATAATGACATGATTTACCTATTCACCACTTTCTTACATTTCTCTACTACTTTACTATTTCGTGTTATTACGACTAAAGTTCCTATAAAAGTTATTAATTGCATGAATTAAAGAGATTTTGTGCATAAACATGATCAAACTTGTGTAAAATAGAGGGTTGAAAATAATAATCATCGCTGATGTTAGAAAATCGCGAATAATGCTCGATAAAGAGGCCATAATGGAGCTAGTAGCAATCATCGAAGAAGCACGTCAAGCAGTTGAAGGGGCAAATACGCCAGCTGATCTTGATGCGGTACGCGTTGCCTTTATGGGCAAGAAAGGTAAAGTAACCGGTCTTATGAAAGGGCTTGGTGCACTTAGTGCTGAAGAACGTCCTGCTGCAGGGCAAAAAATAAATGTCGCAAAGCAAGAAGTTCAAGGGCTAATCAATTCAAAAATTCAGCGTTTAAAAGAGGCTGAATTAAATGCAAAACTGGCTTCAGAATCTATAGATGTGAGTTTGCCCGGCAGAAGTGTGGAAATGGGTAATTTACACCCCGTTAGTCGCACCATCGCCAGAATTGAGCATTTCTTTGGTGAATTAGGGTTCGCAGTTAAGCAAGGTCCAGAAATAGAAGATGGTTTTCATAATTTTGATGCGCTTAATATTCCTAAGAATCATCCTGCGCGCGCAGACCATGATACATTTTATTTTAATCCCAATTTGATGTTGCGTACCCAAACCTCTGGTGTGCAAATTCGCACAATGGAAACTGAAAAACCCCCGCTACGGATTATTTCTCCTGGTCGTGTATATCGAAATGATTACGACCAAACACACACGCCTATGTTTCATCAGGTTGAAGGCTTAATGATTGACAAAAACGTGAGTTTTGCTGAGCTTAAAGGTATTTTGCATGACTTTCTTCATCACTTTTTTGAAGAAGATTTGCAAATACGTTTTCGCCCTTCGTATTTTCCCTTTACTGAACCTTCGGCCGATGTTGATGTTATGAGTAAAGACGGAAAGTGGTTAGAGGTGTTAGGTTGCGGTATGGTGCATCCAAACGTACTTAAAGCCGTGAATATTGATCCAGAAGAATATACTGGTTTTGCATTTGGAATGGGCGTTGAACGCTTAACAATGCTGCGCTATGGCGTTAACGATTTACGTTCATTTTTTGAAAATGACGTACGTTTCTTGAAACAGTTTGCATAATTAGAGTAACAAATGAAATTCAGTGAATCTTGGTTAAGAGAATGGGTAAACCCCAACATAGATACAAGTGCACTTTGTGAACAGCTTAGTATGGCGGGTCTTGAGGTTGATGGCATAGAGCCAGTAGCTGGAGAGTTTAAGGGTGTTGTCGTTGGAGAAGTGGTTCAATGTGGTCAACATCCTAACGCAGATAAGCTTCAAGTCACTAAAGTTGATGTTGGCGGTGACGAACTTCTAGACATTGTTTGTGGTGCGCCAAATTGTCGTACCGGCATAAAAGTAGCCGTCGCTGTTGTGGGCGCGGTATTACCTGGTCCTTTTAAAATTAAAAAGGCAAAATTACGCGGTGAACCTTCACACGGCATGTTGTGTAGTTTCTCTGAGCTAGGCATGGGCGATGATCACTCTGGAATAGCAGAGTTGCCTCTTGAGGCAACTATTGGTGAAGATTTTCGCGCTTACCTAGATTTAGATGACAATATTATAGAAATCGACTTAACGCCCAATAGGGCCGATTGTTTAGGCCTTAAAGGCGTGGCTCGCGAAGTGGGTGTTCTAAATCAATTAGACGTAAAAAGCGTGGCAATAAACCCAAACGATATAGGCACGCAAACAACGCGCGGTATTCAGCTAGCCAGTCCAGAGGCTTGCCCACGCTATTTGGGCCGCGTCATTGAGCAGGTCAATTTATCGATTGATTCGCCACTATGGTTAAAAGAAAAATTAAGACGCAGCTCAGTTCGCTCTATAGACCCCATTGTAGACGTAACGAATTATGTGTTGTTAGAAATGGGTCATCCCATGCATGCTTTTGATAACGCTAAGTTAACGGGCGATGTAATTGTTCGTCATGCGAAAAAAGACGAAAAGCTCATCTTATTAGATGGCAACGAAGTAACTCTACTTGAAAATACTTTAGTCATAGCTGATGAAGAAAAAGCGCTGGCAATGGCCGGTGTGTTTGGCGGTTTAGATTCAAGTGTGCAAACGCAAACGACCGATATATTTTTAGAGTCAGCATTTTTTAGCCCCGATGCAATATTAGGTAAAGCCAGACAATACGGCCTGCACACTGACGCCTCGCATCGCTATGAGCGCGGTGTAGATCCGGAGCTACAAACAGCAGCGATGGAAAGAGCAACGCAACTTTTACTCGATATAGTAGGCGGCAAAGCAGGTCCTATTAAAGTAGCTGAAAGTAAAGCCCATTTACCCGTAAGAAATCAAGTGGTACTAAGAGAAAAGCGTTTAGCACGGGTACTAGGTGCTAATATCGAAAGCCATAGAGTTACCGATATATTAAATAGACTGGGCATGAAAGTAACTACAAGCGAAAGTACTTGGCAAGTAAAGGCGCCTTCATACCGATTTGATATTGCGATTGAAGAAGACTTAATTGAAGAAGTTGCTCGTGTATTTGGTTATAACAACATTGCTAACGCGGCACCTTTAGCGCGTTTAAACATGTGGTATCAGCAAGAAAATATAGTCAATATCAATAGTTTTAAGTTAATGCTATGCGGCAAAGGTTGTCAAGAGGCTGTCACCTATTCGTTTGTCGACCCTAAAAAACAAAGCTTACTGTTTCCCGACGCGAAAACACTCACATTAGAACACCCCATTAGTGCCGAAATGTCGGTAATGAGAGTGAGTTTGTTACCCGGCTTATTGCAAGCGTTGTCATATAACCAAAAACGTCAGCAGCAAAACTTAGCCTTTTTTGAATCAGGGTTAGTATTTACAGCAGATAAAAGCGCTGAAAACGGCGTACAACAGATCGCTAAATTATCGGCAGTGCTCTCGGGTAATACAGCTGGTGAACATTGGTCTATTGCTAATAATCCGCGTGACTTTTATGATGCTAAATCGCTAGTTGAAGAAATACTAAGTATGTCAGCAGGGCACATTCAAGCCGAATTTATTGCTAGTAAACATACTATTTTTCATCCAGGGCAATGTGCTTCAATTATCGTAAATGGAAAAGAGATTGGCGTTGTTGGCGCTATACATCCGCAGTTTGAGAAGGTTTTAGGCTTAAATGGACGTACTTTTGCATTTGAATTAAATGTAGCTGATATTGAACAAAGAAACTTGCCTACAGCCCATGCTATTTCTAAGTTTCCAGCAATTAGAAGAGACCTTGCTATTACCGTTTTAGACAGCGTTGACACAGGTAAATTACTAAAAAGTATCAAAAATATTGGAATATCAGAGCTTGTTGGCTTAAACTTGTTTGACGTGTACACTGGAGATAGCATAAATGAGGGTGAAAAAAGCCTTGCGTTATCGGTCTGGTTACAAAGTGTTGAAAAAACACTAGAAGATCAAGAAATTCAAGATTCTGTCGATAAAGTAGTTAGACACTTGCGAGACAATTTTAGTGCAGCATTGAGAGATTAAAACATATGGCATTAACCAAAGCAGATATGGCCGAACATTTGTTCGAAAAATTAGGCTTAAACAAGAAAGAAGCAAAAGATCTTGTTGAGCTATTCTTTGAAGAAATCAAGAAGTGTTTAGAGTCTGGGGAACAAGTGAAGTTGTCTGGATTTGGCAATTTTGATTTACGTACCAAAAACGAACGCCCGGGAAGAAACCCTAAAACAGGTGAAGACATACCTATTAAGGCTCGCAGAGTGGTAACCTTTAGGCCAGGGCAAAAACTAAAAAGTAGGGTTGAGAATATCCCTGCCAAAAAATAGGATACCCAATGGGTAAACGAAATTTGCTGTCAAAGCGCACAATAATATTGTGCGCTTTTTTGATTTCTGGATGCTCAGATCAAAATAATTCGACTCAAAGCAGTCTCAATCAAGATCAAGCCGACCTTCAAAACATGTCGGCTAACGATGCCTCGTTTTCTGCAGAAAATGCCCCACTGTTAACATTACAAGAGTTACTTGGTGCTTCAGATGTAAAACAAGCGATTGCAGAGGCGGCAGCTACTAAAAACATTGAGGCGCTAACGCTATGGCAAGAAACATTAATGAGTGCGGCGAGAGAAGTGAATTTAGCCGCTAACGAGCTAGCGTTGATAAGGGGAGAACAAGGCTTACGGTACTTGGAGTTTCAAGGCATGAAGACGAACTATCAAAACGCTTTTGAATATGCTTTTGTAGAGTTTGAAGACGTAAACAAAGTATATGCCGACTACCCAGCATTTGAAAATTTACACAAACGCTCAATGTCTCTGGTAAAACAACGTGATGAACTTGTTACCAAAGTAGCCGAAGAATTAAAAACGAGCGGCTTTGAAGGAAATACAGTTGAGGAAGCCAAGCGTCAATGGCAAAACTTTTTCAGAAGCCAATCAGCGCTGCAACAGAGTGAAGAAACTCTGCCTAGCTCGCCATTGCCGTAGTAGTTTATTGTTTTAAAGGCGAAAATATTAGCTCATGCTGCTTATTTTGAGGTAATAAACGTGTATTCGCTTGCGCAGCATACTCATCAAAACCGGTTTGATAATATTCCGACATAAAATGACCTGACTGCCCACCGGGTATGGTTAATATGGCTTTTTCTTCATCTCCGGGTCGTACAATAAATATTTGTGATGCACCAAACGTTCTTGCTTATACCGCGGGCAAATAGCTATCTCCAAAACCAGTTACCTCGGGCATATCCACTAAACCATTAAATGGTCCTAGCGTTGATGAGAAAGGATGCTTAACATTAAGCGCATTTATCTTCCCCCAACTAAGGGCCTCTTAACTGCCGCCGCTTCTACTGTGGCGCTCTATAAGTCGTTCTTTTGTATCATCATATACAGACAACATTAAGGTGCTGTAATCGCTTTTGTCGGCGGGCAGTAAATCTTGCGGTTGTTGCATCAAAGCCCAAATAGCGGGCTCAATGCTTTGTAAAAGGTAAGATGTCTATAAATCATGGTCTTTTAATATTTCATTAACCCGAAAGAGTAATTGGTTAATAAGGGTACTATGGAATCTTCGAACTAAGGTATAACCAACAGATTCACTGCATGCACATGCTTCCCAGTTGTTTAGCATATTTAGATCTTTTGAGTATTTTTGGGGCTTATTGCTTAAAGTGTTTACCAATAAGTTGTGCCAAGGTATTAGAAACATTGCTTCATTGCTTCATTGTTTAATTGAATGTCATAAAAATCCCGTTCAACAAAGTTATCTTATTGCATCAATAGAGTCATTATTTGCTGTTGCCGCGCGCCAAGTGCATACCCTCCATCGCCAAATTGCGCTTGTTCCCACAAAGGGCTGTATTGTGATTCAGCGATCGCATGGCGAGCTAAGGGTTTTCGTTGAGTCATGGCACCGATTAGCTGCTAAGCCACTTTACCAGCGCTGTCTGCAATCACCATATTTTGTGCGGGTATACGGACTGTTTTAGCGAGTTCTAATCCTGTCTCTATACTTGTCATTTTAGCCATATCTGTAATTCGCATATTGACTGCATAGCCTTGATGAGCAAGGCATTTGAGTGCATACCGTTGAACGTTAAACTGACGCACAGGGCCATATTAGCTCATTTCGATCAAACAGCTCTTCGCCTTGGGGTGTCAGTATAGTTTCAACTACTGTGTAAGTGTTTGACGCCTCATTTAATTTTATCAAATCAACATTATCTACATTTGAATTGGTAAAGCCCCATGCAACATGATAATTTGATCCAACGATAGTGGCGGGTGTCCTCGGTAACGATACGCCAGTGACAGTTACATCGTGTTGGTCATTCTTATAATTAAGCTACGCCCTGTACCATATAGCCGGTATTCGCAGTCCTAAATGCATGTCATTACTTAACTTAGCGCTCTTAGATGGTGTTAGCAGGCCTGCTACGGCCCAATTTTTGCTACCGTAACAATGTTCTCTTTAACAGAGTCATAGTGGCTTAAAATTCGATTGAGAGCGTTCATTTTTTGTTCGCTATCGTTAAGTTGGTGCGCTGAAGGGATTTTAATCGTAAGGCTTTTTATTACACTGTTATCAATAGCAGACTGATAATTACTAGGCAAGGTGATAAAATTATACATACTCTCACTAAACAAACTTTTCACTACAGTAAGTTTATAATCGATTTCCGTTTGCGCTAACTGCAAATCTATATACATGCTGTATCTTGCTAGCAGAGTGTCTACCGGCATCCAAGGAGCAAATTCGCTACCGCTCAATATGTATTTCAATGGGCTTCATGGCTAAGGCCTGTGCTGCAGCACTAACGCCTTCAGTGTAGGTAAGTAATATTTTTTGTTCTTGGCTAGATAAGCCATCAAACACGGCTTGCGCTCGTTTTTGGAACTGATGAATACGATGCTTTTTATCTACGCTAAGCACTCTTGCGCCTACAATTTCAGATAGGCTACCCCGCGGACTGTCTGCGCAATAAATCCATTTGAAATAAGCGCTCTTGCGCATGAGCATATCCCAAGGCCTAGTAAACTCCATTTAATCGCTTTCATTTATGTATGCCTTGTATATGCGATAAGATTTAAACTTCGATATCAGCAATGCCTGCAACATGGTTAGAATGCCGAGCCAATACAAATAAATAATCCGAAAGACGGTTAACATAAGCCAATGATATATCGCTGACTGCATAATGTTTTGACACACTCACCAATCTTCGTTCAGCGCGTCGGGCGACGGTTCTTGCCACATGTAAATGCGCAGCTAAGACACTGCCGCCGGGCAATATGAAACTTGTTTGCGGAGGTAAGTTTGCTTGTAATTCATCAATATTGGTTTCTAAATGGTCAATGCCTGAAACATCTAGCTTGTCGCTATCAGACAGCGCAAAACCAATAGCGAAAAGCTGTTGCTGGCAGGTCAGGAGAGTATCTTGTTGAGCTTCTAACGTTTTTTCAGTTATGTTACTTGCACACAATCCTATATATGAATTTAATTCGTCTAAAGTGCCATAGCAATCGAGCAATATGTCGTCTTTATCCATTCGCACAACAGTGCTGGTGTAAACAGCAGTTGTGCCTTTATCGCCTTGTTTAGTGTAAATTTTCAAGCATATACCCTATAAGTAATAGCGTTCTAGTTATTGTTGCTATTAGTAATTGCTTGGTCAGCAACAGGCGGTGTAAACCTCTCTAATCTAACAATAACACCAAACGCCGGATGGTCAAAATAATGAATCTGTTTGCTAATAATGCGCCTTCTTTGTTTAGATGGAAATGCAGTTAATTCGCTATTACCATTTTCGTCTAATACTATTGAAAAGCGGTTGAATTCGCTGTCTATATGTAAGTACGGTATTTGGTTAACATAGTCTAAATAGACTTTAATTTTTCCATCTATTTCATATTGTTTTTCAAGCTTAAACGCTGTTTCGTTTGTATCTTGCACTATTGATTCTTGCGCTAGCCAGTCGACAGATTGATTATTGTTTAGGTTTTGCTGCAATATTTCAAAAAACCGTATGTCGTCGTTTTCAATAAGCACATTGTTGGCTTGTGAGTAAGCTTTTTGCCATTGGTCATAGGTTTGCGACTGACTAGTTTCGAGCATGTTGCCTGCACGAACACGGAAGAATTCAGCGTTCTCAATGCCAAATTCAACCTGTTGCCGCCAAGCGGTATAAAGTAAAGGGGTAATGTCTCTTTGGCGAAATACGCTTTGGGCATAATCTTCCAACACTAAGTCGCTTTGCGATAGTAATTGCTTCTTGCCCATAAACGAGCTGCTAGTGTTAAATAACCTGGGGCCAATACTGGGCAATGCAAAGTGGCTTAAGGATGGTTGGTATTCATTGTTTACGCAATCCAATGACACACTTGAGCTAGCAATGCTTTGCAATTGATTGTTAATATCGATTACGCGATTGGTCAAGGATAAAATAACATCTTGATCTGAAGTTGAAGCCTCATCAGCATCATCAACATTTGAAGGGTCAGCGATTTGATCGTTGAAATTGCTCATGTCGAAAGGGGCTAGAAGCTTACTTAAGATTGTTGAGGTAGATAAAAGCACGCGGTTTAAATGTTGGCCTGACTCTACAGATGCATCTTGCACCGGATCTGCAGAATTAGGATCGAACTGTACATTATCCAAAATTTGGGTGGAAGATACTTCTGGATTCGCTTTGTATTCAAAATTGACCGTTGCGCCAAAGGTATTTTCTACTGATGTGTTGGCATTGCATAGCGGCAAGGCAGAAAGGTAGCTGTTAAATATCGACGCATTCTGTATCGCTGCCAGATAAAGTAAATTATTAGCATCGTTTTCCTCAGCATCTTGTATCACAATTGCTGGCCCAAAGTTTTCATTGTTGGATGGTAAGAGCGTACGTTTAAACAAAATGAGTTCAACATTAAACCACCACTGTGGGTCGCTATTATTTTGCGCGTGTAGCGAAAAACTACCCAGCGGCACCAGTAATATCAGCGCTATGATGTTCACATATACTATTAGTCGCTTAGTCATTATAATCCATATTATTTTTGTTACGCGTAACAGCTCTTGCCTATTAGATCTATGACGTTGAGCGTATAGTCGAGTCTTTCAATATTTGCCGGTGTTTTACACATAAAGCGTATCTTAGTAGGGCCGTCAAACCTAAATTGAGCAGGTTTCTTTTGGATCAGCTGTATTAATGCACCCGGGTCAAGTTTTGCGTCTTGCTCGAATTCAATAGTACCACCTTGATCATTTACTTCAATTTTACTTATACCTAAACTAGCGGCCGTTAATTTTATTACCGTTTGTTGCACTAAATTTTTAGCGGGTTGGGGCAGTAATCCAAAACGGTCAATCATTTCTATTTGTAGGTTATCAATTTCGTCCATATCGTTACAATTAGCAAGCTTTTTGTACATCGCTAATCGCATATTCACATCGCCAATATAAGCTTCTGGTAACAATGCCGGAATACGCAAATCCACTTCAGTCTGTTTGCCGAGGGTATCCGTTAAGCTGGGTTCTCTACCATCTTTTAAGGCCTCTACCGCTTTCTCCAGCATTTCCATATATAAGTTAAAGCCAATTGCATTAATTTGTCCTGATTGACCGTCGCCTAATAGCTCACCCGCTCCTCTAATTTCAAGGTCGTGAGTGGCTAAGGCAAAGCCGGCGCCTAAATCTTCCAATGATGCTATGGCTTCTAGGCGCTTGGCGGCGTCTTTGGTCATTCTTCGTGCATGAGGCGTTAATAAATAAGCATAGGCTTGATGGTGTGAGCGGCCTACGCGGCCTCTTAACTGGTGTAATTGTGCTAAACCCAAGTGGTCGGCTCGGTCTATAATAATTGTGTTAGCGGTGGCGACGTCTATACCTGTTTCAATAATAGTAGAGCATACCAATACATTATATCGCTGATGATAAAAGTCATTCATAACATTTTCTAATTCACGCTCTCGCATTTGCCCATGACCAATGGCTATGCGTGCTTCTGGCACTATTTCGGCAATATCTGCCGCAGTTTTCTCTATAGTTTTTACTTCGTTGTGTAAAAAGTACACCTGACCACCGCGTAATATTTCTCGCATTATAGCTTCACGAATGATGTCAGTATGGCGCTGTTGTACAAATGTTTTAACCGCTAACCTGCGGGCTGGCGGGGTAGCAATAATGGACAAATCACGCATGCCACTGAGCGCCATATTCAAAGTCCGCGGAATAGGGGTGGCGGTCAATGTGAGAATATCCACATCGGCACGAAGGGCCTTAAACTTTTCTTTTTGCCTAACACCAAATCTGTGTTCTTCATCAATGATTACTAGACCGAGGTCTTTAAATTTGACGTCATTTTGCAATAATTTATGCGTGCCGACGACAATGTCTATTTGTCCATCTTCCAACTTTTGCATCACCACTTTCTGGTCTTTTTGACTCACAAAGCGAGAAACAACTTCAATAATAAAGGGGAATTGCGAAAATCTATTTTTGAAGTTTTCAAAATGTTGTTGCGCAAGCAATGTTGTTGGCACCAATATAGCCACTTGCTTACCGTGCATGGCGCTTATGTAAGCTGCTCGCATGGCTACCTCTGTCTTACCAAAGCCAACATCGCCACATACTAACCTGTCCATGGCGTTGTTACTGGCCATATCTTGCAGCACCGCATTTATTGCTGTTTCTTGGTCTGGTGTTTCTTCAAACGGAAAGCTATCGGCAAAGCGCTTGTACTCAAGCCAATCAATTGGGTAAGCAAATCCTGGTTTTGCTGCTCGTTTTGCGTATATATCAAGCAGGTGCGCAGCTACATCTCTTACTTTTTCAGCCGCTTTTTGTCGCGCTCTTGACCAAGTATCGTTACCAAGAAGATGAAGCGGTGCATTTTCGGCTTGACCGCCACTATATCGACTAATTAAGTGCAAAGACGAAACCGGTACATAGAGTTTGGCTTGTTTAGCGTATTCAATACTCAGATACTCTGTGGTAACTCCGCCCACATCAAGTGTTTGTAAGCCCAAAAAACGCCCCACACCATGCTCTAAATGTACCACTGGTGAACCTTCCGACAACTCAGCTAAATTCCTAATGATGGCGCTTTCATCTATAGACGTCGCTTTATTGCGCTGTTTACGACGGCTTACTTTATGTCCTAATAGCTGCTTCTCGGTAATAAGGAGTAAAAGATTGGCTTTGTCGTCGCAGTTGAAGCTGTCTTCTACTTGCCCAACAACAATATTAATTACACTTTTTTTAGTTAATGCTTGGGTAAATGAATCAGCAGAAACAACCTGGATGGATGCTTTGCTTAGTATATTTATTAAGCTTTCTTTATGCCCTGTAGACTCAGCCACAAAGATGACTTTTTTACCAACTTCCTTGGCACGTTTCACTTCTGCTTGAATAGCTGAATATGGGTTGGTTGCTAGTGTATCGATACCAATGTTCGACAAGGGCTGCGTAAAATATGGAATGTTCACAGCCGACTTATTCATTGCCTCAGTGCTTATTTTAGCACTAGGCCACTGTTTTAGTTGCGTATTTAATTCCTGCTCACTTAAAAATAATTGCTCAGGTGGCAATAGTGGACGGGCTAAATTATATTGGTATTGTTCATACCTATTTTGTAGATCAAGCCAAAATCGCTCGCTTGCAGCAGGGATATCGTCTGCAAAAACTAACAGTGTATCTTCATGCAAATAATCAAATAGGCTCGCAGTCTGTTCAAAGAATAGTGGTAAGTAGTACTCAATACCGCCGGGCATTGTACCTTTACTTACCTGATATAATACAGATTCATGGTCGTTGTTGGCCGACTGAGTAAATTGGTCTAAATAACGAGTGCGAAAACCTGAGATTGCGTCTTTGTCAGTGGGGAACTCGCGGGCCGGAAGTAAGCGTATAGAGTTTACTTCTTCTAAACTGCGTTGCGTAGAGGGGTCAAAGTAACGTATGGAATCAATTTCATCATCGAATAAATCTATCCGAAAAGGTTTGTCGCTGCCCATTGGGAATAAATCAATAATTGACCCGCGTACGCTAAATTCACTATGTGACATGACTTGTCCCACGTGCAAGTAGCCTGATTTTTCAAGATTGCGTCTAAATTCAGTAGGGTCTAATGTTTGATTCTTTTCTAAATATAATAGGTGTTGGCCAACATAGGTAACGGGAGCTAGCCTTTGTAGGAGCGTACTTACTGGTATTAAATATACACCGGCTTTCTTTTTACTCAATAAATAAAGCGTTTCTAGCCTTTTTGAAACAATGTCTTGGTGCGGCGAAAAATGATCGTAAGGCAATGTTTCCCAATGAGGGAATAGATTAACGCTTAGGTCTTTGTCATCACTGAAAAATCGTATTTCTTTTTCTAGTTGATAAGCTTGGGCAGTGTCGGTGGTAATGACAATTAAAGGGCCTGAGTGAGCTTGCGCTGCTTTAGCAATAGCAAGAGATTGTGCACTGCCAGTTAAACTTGTCCATTTAATGCGATCGGTGATATTGCGTTCTTTTTTAGTTTTGGGTAATCGCGGTTCAATAAGTGACGGCATATAATTGAGCATACTCTTTGTTTTAAATTAATTTACAGTAATGAATTAGACTGCCAACGTACATGTTTGTTGTGAGTCTGTGGCTGTAAAACGGGCTGAATATTATCACAAAGCCAATCGATAGAAGTGATTAAGCATAATTTTGTTTGTTTTGCGTTCGCTATCTTCTTTGACTCGCCCTTGTTACTCGTCTTTATCAGCGTGAATAGCCCGTAATGCATGTGTTTGAAGATGCAAGCTTGCCCGTACAAGCAGTTCTTGGTCCTGCTCCCTAATGTGGGTGAATACATAGCTAAGCTCATATCCATCATCAGTCTTTACAGACTCAATTGCCTCGCCATAGGCATAAATGGCAGCAGACTCTGTTTCCAAAAAGAGTTTAATTGCTTTCACATCACCTATACAAACGGGTTCTGAATTAGAAATAACACAGCCACCGCCGCCAAACTTGATGGCATTGGCTCTATATTCTGGGTCGTCCTGTTGCTGCAATATAAAAGACATCATTAGGTCAATTTTTTTTGCCTGAAATTGCAAATATGTGACTAAATCTTCAAGTTTTTCTCCTAAACCTCTTAAGGGTTTCAGCGCTTTTGACTGGATTTCTGACATTTCGCCAGCAATTTTAAAGGCATAGGGCATTTGTTTTTCAAATTCAGTCGCGGTCTGGGAAAACTGTTGTTGGGTAATATCGACAACGTTGGCTTTAATAGGGTGCGCAATTAAATAAAACGCAGAAAACTGTTCTTTTTTTGAGTCTAGTGAAGACAAGGGTCTTTCCTTTATTTTCATGCTTACGTCAATAGCAGCATAAGCGTTAATTCAATCGTGCATCAGCAACCGTGAATGTGTTGATATAAACGTATAATCACCTTAAGGGATCATATACAGGCTAGGGTAAATAATAGTAAACTTGCACGCAAATAACACTCATTTCTCATTAGGTTACTGATTTTAGATGTCAATTTCTGTTTTTGTCGCATTTAGGTATTCCCAATCAGGCACAAAACAAAGTTTCGTGGCTTTTATTAACCGCTTTTCGATTATTGGGATTACCTTAGGTATTGCGGCCTTAATTGTCGTTTTGTCAGTCATGAATGGCCTAGAAGGACAACTAAAAAAACGCATCTTAGGCATATTACCGCATATCGTAATCGCAAGTGAAACTGCCGTGCAATTACCACCTGACTTAAGTGTTCAAATACTAGCACAAGTGCCCTACAGTGAGCGTGAAGTAATTGTGCAATCGCGCACAAAAATTTCCGGCTTGTTTTTACAGGGCACTGAAACTGCAGCCGCTAAGCCTTTCTCTATAGTCGCTAATAGCATTGTGGCAGGTCAGTGGGATAGCTTAACATCAGGCAGTTTTAACGTAGGTATCAGCCGTATTCTAGCGTCTAGTTTGGATGTCGATTTAGGGCATCAGTTAAGGATTATAAGTACCGACAGCAGTATCTATTCGCCACTAGGGCGTATTCCAAGCCAGCGTTTGGTAACGGTCTCGTTCATATTCGATATAAACTCTGAGATGGACGATAAAGTTATGTTTATCCATCTTGATGATTTGGCGAGACTTTCTCGGAAAAAAACAGCGCAAATACAAGAGCAGCGTTTGTTTTTGTCTGACGCATTTCAATACTTACCAATTGTTGAATACTTAAAGGCAAAAAACTATAGCGTGACCAATTGGCGGGAACGACAGGGCCCTTTGTTTGATGCGGTAAAAATGGAAAAGAACATGATGTCACTTATGCTGTTGCTAGTAATTGCGGTGGCTGCATTTAATGTCGTGTCGGCTTTGGTTATGGTTGTGTCGGAAAAAAAATCAGATATTGCAATATTACAAACTCAAGGCATGTTGCCTGCAGATATTATGAAAATATTTCTGTTTAATGGTGTTTTTAATGGTTTGAAGGGTATTGTCGCTGGTATCTTACTGGGCTTAATGGGATGTTGGAGTTTAAATGACATTTTGAATTTAATAGGCTCCAACTTGGCTTTTGGTGAAAATGGGCAAGGCTTGCCTATTGATATTCAGCTAACACAACTCGTTTATATCGCAGTGGGGTCAATTGTATTGTGTATTTTAGCAAGCTGGTACCCCGCATACAAAGCACAATCAATTACGCCTGCAAATAGCCTACGCAGCGAATAATTGGTAGTATTTACACTCGTTAATTAAAATACGCTCTATTAAATGCTAGGGCGCAACAGCTAGGGAAATAAAGTGAGTAAAGTCTTCATAAATTCATCGTCGTTATTGCAAGATTCGTTCAAAGTCGCTTCACAGGTATTTGAAGACGGGTTTAGACCAGACTTTATTGTTGGTATTTGGCGAGGTGGTGCTCCAATTGGTATCGCTGTACAAGAGTTCTTTGAATATAAAGACGCGCCTACCGATCATATTGCGGTGCGCACATCGTCTTACTATGGCATTAATCAGCAATCAAAAGAAATCAAGGTACACGGATTACATTATCTCGTTGAAAACGCCAATGCGGGTGATAAATTGTTAATAGTCGATGACGTATTTGACTCAGGTCGCAGTATCGAAGCGCTTATCAATCAAATTCATTCACTTATGCGCTTAAATGCACCAAAAGAAATTCGCATTGCAACGCCTTATTACAAACCCAAAAATAACAAAACACAAACCAATTTAGTCCCTGACTACTATGTTCACGAAAGCGAAGAGTGGCTAGTGTTTCCACATGAATTATCGGGACTAACGAAAGAAGAAATTATTGCAGGGAAAACAGAATTAACAAATTTGCATGACATTTTATTTAAATAGTCGTTTTAGCCAGCTACTTTCCGTCGATGTAAAATTTATCGTGAAAAGTATGCACCAAATCAGGTTTATAAATGACTAAACAGGTAATACTGAAGCCGTTAAAAAAGGCTTCAGGAAAAATCATTAATAAGGTCATATTTATATAGTTGTATTGAATGATATCCCAGGTATAAACCCCTTCAACAAAGTAATACCCGCCAAGCGCTAGCATCTTTACACCGATCGTAATTGCGCCGGGAAAAAATGCACATAAGAATATATATACAAATAGGTGTCTGGGTATGCGATGAAATGAAAACGCGAATATCCCATAGGTGATTAATATTGGCAAAAACACGCCAATGAGTCCATTTACACCCAACATATCCCATTGTTCATTGCCAATAATAGTCATGATGATCAACACGGTTGATGCAACTAATACCGCCCATCTAAATCCCAGGACAAGCGTGAGTGTCGTTAGCCATAAAAAATGGATAACTAGACCGTCATAGATACTGATCCTAAAAGACCACAAAAATAAAACAGCAACGGTAGAGCCAAACACAATATGCTGCCATTTACGCTCTTTTATAATGCGCTTATAGTCTGTTTTAGTGATTACATAAATAAGCCCAATGGCATAAACAAGTAAACTAATTGTTTGAATAGTTGTCAATAATTACTACCGAATATGGCCCAAGTAGGGGCATGAAAGAGGTATGAAATTTATGTTCATACTTTTATGTACGCAATGTACGTTTTTAGTATAGCAAAAGTGTACTGACTTAAGCGACAAAAAAGCTTGGTTCCAAATTTGAAAGTTAGATTGATATATACATAAACATATAACAACAAAAGCTGATGCGTTTACACCAGTGGCTGATGTATAATATGATTAATTTTGTTACGCACCTTTGCGTAAATCACACTAGAGTATAAGGCTTAGCGTATTCATGTCATTGTTTAGGGCATTATTTCCATTTTTTAATTCGTCCAATGAAGTTTACTTAGATACCGCAGCAACCAGCCAGCGCATTGATGCGAGCCTGTTAGCTATGCAAGAGTATTATTGTCAATATAATGCAAATGTTCATCGTGGGAACTACACGAGCGCGAGACTTGCTTCGAATCAATATGAGCGCTCGCGAGAACTCATAGCTGATTTTTTAGGCACGAAAAAGCCTTCTGAAATCGTTTTTACTAGTGGCACCACCGACGCTATTAATATGATCGCAAGTGGTCTTAATATTGAGGATTTGCAGGGCTCTGAAATTCTCTTGTTTGAAAGTGAACATCATGCCAATTTGTTACCATGGCAGCGATTTGCAGCAAGACACAATTTGACCCTAAAGAAAATTACCTTAGGCAGTAATGGTAAATTCAGCCATGAAGAACTCAACAATGCCTTATCAAGCCTTACCAGTAATGTAGCTATATTGGCAATTGCTCACGTATCTAATGCACTAGGCAATGTTTACCCTATTCAAGAAATTTGTGCAAAAGCAAACAGTGTAGGTGCATTGAGCGTTATTGACGGTACCCAAGCGGCGGCGCATATTGGTATAGATGTCGCGGCTATAAATTGTGACTTTTACGCTATTAGCGGCCATAAAATGTATGCAGGTACCGGAATTGGGGCCTTATATGGCAAAATGACTTGGCTAGAAAAACTTTCACCCAGTAAGCTAGGCGGTGAAATGATTACTCACGTTACCTGGGATTCGTATACCTTACAAACGCCCCCGAGCAAGTTTGAAGCAGGTACGCCAAATATAGCGGGTGCGATAGGGCTAGCTGCGGCCGCAGACTTTATTAGAACGAATATCAAGCAAATTCAAAGTTACGAATTAGCGCTAACAAAACATTTAATCAATAAGCTGAATTATTTAGTCGACACCAAAAAACTTGTTATTTTGGGTAACATTGGTAACCCGCACGAAAATAAATACAACGGTAAACATAGTGTTGATGATAGTCCTGATCTAAGCGTTGATAACCCCGCCCAGGCAATAGCGCTATTATCATTCTATGCGCCGTCAATACATGCAAATGACATTGCGGCTCAATTAGCCACTCAAAATATAGCCTTAAGGGCAGGCCACCATTGTGCTATGCCGCTTATGCAAAGCTTAGGTTTAGAAGGCTGCGCAAGGGTATCCATAGGCTGTTACACAACCTTTGAAGATATAGATATATTTGTAGCGAGTCTTTATCAATTGTTTGATGAGGATCTTTGCGGTGACTCAGGTGTTTCACCTATTAAAGAACGGCAACAAAACCCTCTGAATATTAGTCCCTTAGAATTAACAATTGGTATTGCCGTTAGTGAGGTGTCTGATTGGAATGCCAAGCATCGTTTATTACTGATAAATAGTAAAAACTTACCAACATTACCAGTGTCCCAGCGAACACAAAAAACAGAAGTAGCAGGGTGTGAGGCAAGAGTATGGTTATCGCTTATTACAAATGAGAGTAGTAATAAGCAAATTTATGCTTATTCCGAAAGCAAAATCATTAGAGGTATCCTCGCCTTGATTATTGAAAAAGTAAATCAGTTGGACTATAAAGATGTGCAAGGTTTAGATATCAACACATATTTAACGCAGGTTGGCCTTTCTCACTATTTCAGTGAGGGTAGGCGCGATGGTATTGCGCAAATTATCCGACGTATTCACAAAGAGTATGCAAATGATGAGTCGTAAATTTAGTGCAAGTTTTAAGAAGCCACATTTTCACAACATAGTTGTAAAAGATAGCGGTACTGTATAGCCGCGCTGTTCGTCGCCACAACCTTTACTGTTATTTGTTTTTAGCTTCAATCCATTGGCTCATGTATTTGCTTGCTTGAAATTGATGATGGCCCAACAAGCTTTGTAAAAAATTACCTTGTCGGTCAGTATTTATAGTGGCTAATTTAGTTTCCATGGTGTGTATGAATTGGGCGCTATTATGCTCAAAGGCATAGTCTTTATCTAATATTTCGTATCCGTTTTGGCAACTTATTTGCCATTTCTCTTCGTTAGTGTATTGCAATACAGAAGCTGCAATAAATTCATCGATTGTATTTGCTACTTCACCCGCCCATGCATTAGCAGTAATTCCTTCAATGCCCAAAGGCGTAGTTATTGAAGGCGTGCTGCATTGCATGGCATCAAGTAATTTGCCTTTCACACCGGCACCAAATGAAATAGGTGCCAGCATTACCCTGGCTTGTTTAATGACTGCAAACTGGTCTTGCGCAAAACCATGAACGAAAAAGCCTAGTTTTTTATTTTCAAGCTGTTTAGCTTTAGGCGACATATAAGCACCGTAAATATGACAACAAACCCGTGGGTGCTGCTTGTGAAGTGCTTTGTAAATTTGTGGCCAACATTGTTCGGCAAGAATTTTGACTGCGTGATAATTGGGTGCATGTCTAAAATTCCCAATAAATACGAAATCACGCTTATGCTCAAAAGATACGTTTTCCCTCAATCGACTAGGCAACGCTTGCGATAATATAAAGGGTAGGAGTGCTATTTGATTTTTGGGCACATTAAAATGATTGATTAAGAGATCTTTTTCAAAGCCTGACAGCACCATAGTGATATCAGCTTGCAAAATACAGGCAATTTCTCTAAGGGCAATATCATTATGAAGTAAGGGGATGTTGACTGATTTCGTAATATCACTACTTTGCATAAACGCAGTGGTGCTACCGCCCTTGTGGCGCTGCTTTAAGAGGTCATGTCTAGCAGCCCTAAGACAATGAAGGTCTTCAGCATCAAGCACCAATAAAGCCTCAGGGCAGCTTTGCTTAGCACGCCAAGCGAATTGTTCGTAACTAAGATAACGGTCAAAAATAACAATATCGGGTTGTAAAGTCGCCATTTTCTCATTAAAGCTATTGCAGTTTAGCTGTATGGGAAACACATTGACCTGAAGCTTCAAGAGATCATGAGTTTGTGGTGTGGTTTGCGCTGCGCTGCAAAAGCTTACCTGCCAATTATATTGCTTTGCGGTTTCAATATAGCTCAATATATTTTGGCCTGCGGCAGACGATGTTGGTTCTGGCCACACAAATCCTACGAATAACAAATGCATTATGTTTTATACCTAACTACTTAAATGTACATGAATGAAAATTAAATAAGACTATACCCATGAAATTCGTCTTTATTCAGCCCTATAATTATAGGCTAAGCGATGAGTAAGTGACCAATTAAACGTAAAATAAACTACCGAAATTCAGAAAATTGCCGAAAATATAAATATATCCGTGAATGTATTGTTTATGCTAGTAATACATAAACGAAATATCTGTTAATTATCGTAACAAATATTTATCTACAGAGTAAACAGGAGTAATGCCGACAAAATGAACGCTATTGAATACGCCCAAAGAGCAAACGAACTTTTTGCAGTGCCAAACACGTCGAATCAGTTGCGTCTTTTGTTTGACCGTGATGATTCTACAATGAAAGACATTGCTGGCGTTGTAAGTGGTGATCCTGGCTTAGCGTTACATTTATTAAAGTATGCGAATAGCTCAGTTTATCGCTTTGAAAGAAAAATAGAATCCTTAGAAAAGGCTATTCAAGTTATTGGCGCCAAGGCAGTCTATGAATTTTCCTTAGCTTTTGGGATTACCAATATGCTAGGGACTAAACATAAAAAATATATTGATGTAACAAGTTTTTGGAAACAAAGTATTTTATCTGGCTTGTATGGTGCTTATTTTGCTAAACGTTGTAAAGAGCGTGATGTTGGTCGTTTATATACCAGTGGTTTATTACACAATGTTGGTGAACTCGCGGTACTAAGAGTTAGCCCAACACTGGCTCAGGATTGTAGCCGCTTGAAAGTGGGAATATTACCAAGACAATGCCAAGAAGAAATATTAGGATTTTCATATGCAGAAGTCTCTGCATCTTTATTACAGCAATGGCTTGTTCCTGATTCATTGGTATCGACAGTCGCTATGCAACACCACGATGAAGCACCTGCTGTTACAGTTGAATCACAAATTATGCAATTAGCATATGCGCTTGCGGTTGTTAACACTTATCCCGAGCATTATTCAGCCGAATTACACATACCAGAGTTTCTATATACAAGTCTTCAGCTTGATGAAGAAGCCTTAGGTGATGCAGAAGAGAACTGCCGAGAACAATTTGAGTCATTGGCCACAATATTTAAGGTTGCTAGTGGCGAACACGCTTAGTCAAAAATAGCCACCGTTTGCCGGCTCAATGCCATAACCTCGCCTTGAGCATCCCAAATAGTGTCTTCTGTATGTCCATACCCATCGCTTGCTTGCCGAGTAATAGCTTTATAAGCGAGCCAATCGCTTAGCAAAATTTCACTATGGGGATAAATAAATTCCACATTCCAACTTACCGTACTAGCCGGCGCTGGCAACTTCATCATTTGCAATAGAGTGGTTGGCCAGGCGTCGATAATGCTAATTATATGCTCGTCGTTTATCTTTAGCGGCATGCTTTTATAACGCATCCAATCATAGTAGCGACTGCTTTTACTACCATAAAACGGTATGCCGCCGTCATTTATTGATAGTTCGAAATGCTTTAAAAATGAGGCTTTACCTCAGCGGTTTGAGGAATATACCTCGCTTTAACAGGGGGGGGGGCTAAATTGTGTTTTTCAGTATTGACCACCGCTATTTCTATATACGTCCTTTTCCGAAACATAGTTGGCCTAGCACACAAATTTTATCATTTTGTATAGCGCGTGCCTAAATTTGTGAGACATTCTTGCCTGACCGAACAATTTCAATAGAAATAGTAAATGCTTCTTCTGGCAACAGTGGACTTACGAAATTAGTCGACATTGACCTAAGCACTCTTTTTTCATCAGTATATGATTTAGCCGCACAATAAAGCATGCCTGGCGACAAGCCACCATATACGGTGCGGCCTTGTGACCATTCTTTAGCAATTGTAAAGCTTTGGTCTGGCTGTTCGCTGTGTTTTTGCGTCATACTAAGATAATGGTCAATATGCATTATACAATCACTGTTGCTTGTCTGGTCGGAGTAGTTGTGTTGTTAAATATTACGGCATGTTAATCATGCTGTAAGCGGCTGCAAGACCATCAGTTTATTCTATGTTTACAAATAGCTTACAATAAGTTGCTTTTCGTTTACAAATAGATCACATTAATTATTCAATCTTTAAACCGAGATGTTTTGTGAATCAAGCGACACAAATAGAAAATTCAGACACACCATCAATAGCCTATAGAAGGTATGTGCTTTTAATACTTACATTGGTATACGCATTTAATTTTATTGATCGACAAATCATTGGAATATTATCTCCTTTTATAAAGGAAGATTTAGATTTGAACGATACTCAGCTGGGCCTGCTTAAAGGCTTCGCTTTTGCGTTGCTTTATACCGTAGTGGGCATTCCTATTGCTTGGCTTGCCGATCGCTATAGTAGGGTAAATATAGTGGCTATTTCACTCACTATCTGGAGTGGGTTTACTGCTATGTCGGGTTTTGCTTCTAATTTTACGCAATTAGCCTTAGCTAGAGCCGGCGTTGGTATTGGGGAAGCGGGTGGCAGTCCGCCCTCACATTCAATGATATCTGATTTGTATAATTCTACAGAGCGGGCAAAAGCACTAGCTATATACTCTTTAGGGATCCCGTTTGGGATTATGACCGCGTATTTTGCTGCCGCTTTCTTCTTACGTGGCGGTGAAACCGATTGGCGAACAGTAATGTTAGTCGTCGGTATTCCAGGTGTGGCACTTGCGATTTTAATGAAGTTAACCATTAAAGAGCCTAAACGTACTGTTGCGCCAAGTGGTTCTACCGCAAGTATGGGCCTATCGGAAGCAGTCACAACCTTGTTGAAAATACCAACTTGGTGGGGCATGTGCTTAGGAATTTCTTTCGGTTCGTTTGGTAGTTATGCCATTTCAACTTGGAGCATCGACTTTTATGTTCGCGTACACAGCGAAACGAGCATTCAAACTTTACTTATAGCCTTTGGCATCATAAACGGAACCGTTTACGCACTAGGCGTATGGTTAGGGGGCGTAATAGCCGACAAATGGGGCAAAAAAGACCGTCGTGGTTATGCGCTATTGCCTACTTATGCAATGTTGCTTGGTGTTCCTTGTTTTATTGCGTCTTTATATGTGGGTAATGTATGGGTTTCAATTAGCTTAATGACCGTTACACTATTTACCAGTGGTATGTATTTAGGGCCATGCTTTGCTATTGCACAAACATTAGCCCCGGTAAATGCACGTGCAATGTCTACGGCCTTGTTCTTTTTTGTCCTTAATATTATTGCTTTAGGCGGCGGCCCTACGTTAGTAGGAATTATGAGTAACGAATTAACCCCATCGATGGGAGGAAGTGAAGCGCTTAGATTCTCTTTAACCATGTTAATTGTTCCGTATGTGCTGTCTATTTTAACCTTCTACTGGGCTTCTACTAAGATTAAGAAAGATTGGGCAGACGCAGAGGCCAGCCAAACACAAGCTTAGTAATAGAATTGTTTAGCGCAAGGGCCCAATCAAAGAGATTAGATTGGGCCAAAGATTATATTAATAAAAGTGAGCAACAAGAGGGCGCTCACGCCGCTTTTGTTTTTGCTTTTCAATAATGTCGAGTTCATCTTGATTTGCAAAGTTAGCGTCCCAGTGCGCTAGCTTTGGTTTCATCAAGGCGAACCACAGTGGCGGAACTAGCGCAATACCAATGGTCGATATGTAACCACTAATCATCATAGGCGCTTCAGGCATAGGCTGTAATTTTTCAAAGGGCATGCCACCCTGCGCATGATGATGAGAATGACGAGGTAAATTAAACATCGCCCACGTGCTAATTTTACGATTTGAATTCCACGAATGCTTTGGCTGTACCGGCTGACGAGGGTGCCTAACTAAGCCATAGTGCTCCATATAGTTAACTATCTCTAAAAAACATTTCCCTGACGCTCCAACCAAGCCTAAAAACAACATGCCCTGCCAACCTGCTAGCACACCCACCAGTAGCAAGTATGCAATAGACATAAGCCAGCCACGAATAACTTTATTATGATGACTCACCACTGCTTGGTTTTTACGGCATAAACGGGTCTTTTCAATGTTCCACGCCGATTTATTTGTACCAATAATGGCATACACAGTGTGTACATACACATTCCTGCCACGCGGTGCAGTAACAGGGTCGGCTTCTGTCGCAACCTTGGCATGGTGATGATATACATGCTCTATTGAAAAGTTGGCATCTAAGGTTAGGCTCATTAACCATCTTCCAAAACAAACATCTTTGTGTTTGCCAATTCTATGCACTAATTCATGACCAACAACGGTTGCAATGCCGCTTAACATAAGACCACAAAATAAGACCGCCACTGCCAATTCAAATAACCCGGTGTTTTGTTTTGCTTGTACAAAGTTATAGCCAATTAACTCTGAAAAATGCCGCATAAACGCCCATTCATATGGCGTTACCAGCCATATGGCAATAAGTAATAAAGCAGCGCTTAAAGGACCTGAGCCGTATAACATTGCGTTAATAATAAATTTATTTGTGAGTATTGGAGTGCTTGTATCGTCGCCTAATAGCGTATCACCAACAATGTATATGCTCGCAAAAACGGCGAAGCCTATAAGAATGAAGTAATCGGCGAATAATAAACATACACAGCCAAACAGTACAATGACGTAATAATGGAAAAATTTTAAATAGTGAAACACACCGCTACTCCTTTGTAGTATATGAGTAGTGTGAACCTAAATTAGCTATTGCGTGAGCGTAAGGACTGTCAATAAAGAGTCATTTATTGCCAAATGGCAAGAAAAGACGTATCTTTTAAACCCAGCAATAGACTCAACGGATATATCACGATGCAATATGTGCCTGTTTATTACCTAGGGCATTTAATTGATGTGCTACAAGAACATGCCTTTCCCATACATGAATGGTTGGCAGAACAGGGCATTAGCAAAGAGAAGTTGTATTCATATGACACTAAAATAGATCCTGCTCAATTTGACCAATTATTAAAAACGGTGTTGGCACACCCTAGCAGAGAACATTTAGGGTTAACTATAGGTAGAAAGTTACAAATTGCTCACCACGGAACCTTTGGTCTTGCCTTATTAAATTGCGAGACCATTGAACATATCGTCAAATTTGTGCAAAGGTACCTAGTTATTCGCATTCCCTTTATTGAAATTAGTATACTGTCTTATGACAATGAAGTTGTTGTGCTTGCAAAAGATACGCACTGGCAAGGCGAACTCCATCGTTTTGTTATAGAGGCGGTAACGGGCGCAGTTTTGAATATATTTGCGGCTTTGCTGCAAAGCGTGCCTAGTTTATCGATATCTCGTTTGTTTTTTGATTACGAAAAGCCGACTTACGGCGACAAGTACAATAGCTTGGCTGTGAACAAAATAGAGTTCAATCATGGCTACTGCGGTATTGCTATCGATAAACGTAGTTTGCTGGTGAAAATCCCCAATGCGGATAAGTTAAGCTTTATACAAGCACAGATAGCCTGTGAGCAAGAACTTGCGCGTTGGCTACAGTTTGCGAGTTTTACTGGAAAAGTTCAGCAATGCTTAATGCAATATCAGTCGTCAAGGCCAAATTTAGAAGAAGTTGCTTTGCAGTTAAATGTGAGCGCTCGTAGCTTGCATAGATACCTAAAAGACGAAGAAACAAGCTTTAAAAAGATTCTAGATATCCATCAGGCTGCAGTCGCAAAAGAGTGCCTGCTTATTTATGGGTACTCAGTTACGCAAACTGCGACAACGCTTGGTTATGTCGATATTGCGAATTTTAGGCGGGCTTTTAAACGATGGTACAACTGCACTCCGTCTACATTTATTTTCGAAAACAAACAAAAAGGCTCGTATGATAAGCAAGGAATCTGACATATTACTGTACTTCGCACATGCAAATAGTTTTCCGACGGGTAGCTATAGAAAGCTGTTTGACCATTTGCCCAAGCATTATAAGGTGATAGCGATAGATAAACTTGCTCATAACCCACACTATCCTTTAAATGATAATTGGGAAAACCAAGTCGCAGAAATGATCAATTTTGTTGAAAATAATAAAGGCGAGCACGAGAAAGTGGTGGCAGTAGGGCATTCCTTTGGAGCAGTAGTGAGTTATATGAGTGCGTGTTTACGACCTGACTTATTTTCTGGGCTTGTCATGCTAGACCCGCCTTTAATGACAGGATTAGTTCGTTATCTTTTTAGGTTTGCGAAAAAGAATAGGCTAATCAATAAAATAACACCGGCGGGCATTACCTTAATAAGACAGCAGAAGTGGCATAGAGAACAAGATTTATATGCTTATTTTTCAAAAAAAGCTTTGTTTAAAGACTTTGATACAGATTGTATTAATGATTATATTTCGTCGGCTATAAGTGTTCAAGGTGATCACATGCATCTTAATTTTGATGTGGAAACCGAAGCTAATATTTTTAGAACAATTCCCCACAATTTACCCACATATGCAGGTAAATTAAGGGTGCCTAGTGTACTAATGACTGGCAAGAATACGGACGTTTGTGTGCCAGTACTAAGAAAGCCTTTTTTAAAAGCTAATCCAAGTATTGTGCATATTGAATTTGAAAAAGGGAAACATATGTTTCCCTTAGAATATCCGATAGAAGTCGCAAACGCTCTTGCAAAAGTGCTATCTACGATGAACAAATAGCCAGACTATGAACAGACCGTCTATTTAAGTTCCGCCAGCATTTCCCGCGTAACTAGCACCACACCGTTTTCTGAGACTCTGAAGCCTCGTGCTCGGTCATCATCGTGGTTTACGCCTATATGAGTGTTTTCAGGTATTATTGTACCGCGGTCGATAATAGCCTTCTTAATCACACAGTTTTGGGCAACTTCAACTTCGGGTAATAACACCGACTCTTCCACATCTGAATAAGACATTACTTTTACGTTTGAAAAGCAAATGCTGCGTCTTATTGTAGCGCCAGAGATTATGCAGCCTCCAGAAACCAAAGAATTTAATGCTTCGCCACGGCGATCATCTTGCTCCCATACAAATTTAGCAGGTGGTAACTGTTCTTGATAAGTCCAAATTGGCCATAATTTGTCATATAAATTGAGTTCAGGAATAGGCGCCACTAGCTCCATATTCGCTTCCCAAAAGCTATCTAAGGTACCTACATCACGCCAGTAAGAGTCATTTTTTGCACTCTTTTTAAAGTCAAATGCACAGACTCTGTGGTTGTCGATAATACTCGGAATAATATCTTTACCAAAATCATGTGCGGAGTCTTTATTTTGTGCATCTAGTTCTAGCTGTTCAAATAAGAATTCGGTATCGAAAACATAATTACCCATTGAAGCAAGGCATGAGTCAGGATCGTCATGCAGTCTTTCAGGGTCACTTGGTTTTTCTATAAAACCGGTGACTTGATTTTGTTCGTCAACCGCGATGACGCCAAAAGCGTCTTTAGCCTGATCTACAGGCACAGACATGCAGCTAACCGTCATTTTGGCACCTGACTCTACGTGCTGAGCAAGCATAGGGCCATAATCCATTCTATATATGTGATCGCCCGATAATATCATGACATACTTAGGTAGTTCATCTCGAATGATGTCAATGTTTTGGTATACAGCATCGGCAGTGCCTTGGTACCAGTCTTTCGAAAACCGCTGCGATGCTGGCAATACTTCAACCGATTCGCCTAATTCTTTTTTAAAATGTCCCCAACCACGCACTAAGTGGCGAATTAAAGAATGTGATTTGTATTGTGTGAGAACGCCAATGTTACGAATACCGGAGTTAATGCAGTTAGATAATGGGAAGTCGATGATTCTAAATTTACCGCCAAAATATAGTGCAGGTTTTGCGCGCCAATTAGTGAGTTCGTAAAGTCTAGAGCCTCTGCCGCCAGCAAGTACTAGAGCGTAAGTGTCGCGAGTAAGATTACTGATATAACGATTATTTGGTTTTTCCATAATTAGGGTCATTAATTTCGTATTAACGTATTTACATACTAAGTCACTTTATTGCGAAGGGCAATGATTTACTTGTGGCTTTTCACCGAGTCTTTATTGCTTGAATTTAAAAACTATTTTTTATATTAGTAAGTAAAACTACCAATACAACGATAGGAAAGGAAATTATCTGTGCTATGCATACTTAGGCGAATTGGTTTGCCGCTATTTGCCAACAAAGTAAGTGATTTGTTGCTATCACCTAAAACCACTTTACCAGCTCTACTTTCCTTCGCCGGTGCAACCGCGTTTCTAATTTTTTTAGCCTTTTGGAATATTGCTTGGTCTTACCGTTTTTTGGCCCGCTAATAGGCTTGTTAATGTGCGGTTTATGAATGTTCACGGTGAAAAAGAAAAGGTAGCTTTACGTTCTAGACATTTAAAGATCTCGCCATCATAGCTAGACCTGTTTTAGCTTGGTTTTTGCGTTGTAAAGTGTTGCTTATATTTGCACCAATTTGCACCAATTTGTCTAAGTCTACGCCTGTTTCAATCCCCATGTTGTTGAGCATATATACAAGATCTTCAGTTGCTAAATTGCCAGAAGCGCCCAGCGCATATGGGCAACCGCCGAGTCCGCCTATAGACGAGTCGAAGGTGTTTATACCTTGCTGCAGACCAATTAGCACATTGGTAAGTGCTTGTCCGTAGGTGTCATGGCAATGTAACGCGAGCTTGCTTACAGGGAGCTGTGAAATCAGTAAATCAGTGAGTTTCTTTGTTTTAAGTGCTGTACCTACTCCTATGGTGTCGCCTAAAGAAACCTCATAGCAACCAAGGTCGAGTAGGGCCTTAGTGACCTCCAATACTGCTAGTGGTGATACTTCGCCTTCGTATGGGCATCCTAATACACAAGAGATATAGCCTCTCACAGGCATGTTATCTTTATGGGCTTGCTCTACGACTGCAGCAAAACGCTCAATGCTAGTAGGGATGTCGCAATTAATGTTCTTCATTGAGAACGCCGTGGATGCACTTGCAAATATGGCTACGGTGTCTGCTTTTGCAGTAACTGCTCCTTGATACCCTCTAAGATTAGGCGTAAGTGCGCTATAAATTATACCCTCTTTACGCACAATACTGGCCATTACCTCATCTGAATTAGCCATTTGGGGTACCCATTTAGGCGATACAAAGCTACCTGATTCAATATGTCGTAAACCAGTTTGACTCAAAGTATTAATTAAATTAACTTTGTCGGCCACCTGCAATGGCTGCTTTTCATTTTGTAAGCCGTCTCGCGGACCCACTTCAACAACATTTGCATTTAAGGGATAATCTATTTGCATGTCATATTCTCAATTATTTCAGATCTGGCACGGCGCTATCTGCATCTGGGGCAACAAGCGACACTAATACTTGCCCACCATTAACTAAGTCACCGGCATTGCCAAAGCACTCTTTTATGATACCGGCAAAGGGAGCCCGCATGCTGTGTTCCATTTTCATAGCTTCAACAACGACTAATAAGTCGTCTTTTTCTACTCGCTGGCCTTTTTTGACATTCATGGCGACCATTGTGCCGTTCATCGGTGCAAGAATATCGCCTGCGTGCAGCTGTTCGCCTTGCGAGCCCATATCTACTTTCGGTTTAGTAACTTTAAGCAGGCCTGTGTTGTCGAGTATCCAGGCTAAATCATCATTTTCATAAATAGAGTACGTAGCTTTAAAGTCGGGGGCGTTAATTGATATACAGCTTTTGGCTTTTGAAGCGCTGTAAGCGTAATCTTTCGTATTTATAGTGACAATCCACATGTTTGTATCAATATGCTGCTGCTGATAACTATGATGCTTTTCGTTGTGCGTAAATTCGACCAATTGTGTAGGCTTATGATTAAGCCTAAATCCTGCGTAGTCTACGATGCTTGATTGCTCGTCAGTTTTATAAGTGGTTTTAGCACTGAGCATTGCACTTATAGCGATTATTTGTGTAGGCGTTAAACCTTGCTCACAATCATCGCTTGTTTCATCGATCGCGGCAATGGTATCTGCATGGCGCTCAATAAAGTCGGTAGTTAACAACGCTTTTGTGAACGGTTCGCTATTTGCCACTTTAATTAGATAAGGGATATTTGTAGTAACCCCGCAAATCATATATTGCTTTAAGGACTGTATTAAAAGCGCGAGCGCTTGGTCTCTATTTTCAGACCACACCACCAGTTTTGCAATCATAGGATCGTAATAAATTGACACTTCATCACCCGATACCACACCAGAGTCGATACGCACATACTTGCTGCGAATTGGTTCAATTAGTGATTCAATCAAGCCTGTCGAGGGCAAAAATTCGTTGTCTGGGTCTTCTGCATAAATACGTGCTTCAAACGCATGGCCTTTAATAGACAAGGCCTCTTGGGCTTTTGGTAAGGGTAAGTTATTGGCCACAGCGATTTGCCATTCAACTAAGTCTTCCCCTGTTATAAACTCGGTGACCGGATGTTCGACCTGCAAACGAGTATTCATTTCCATGAAATAGAATGCACCGTCGCTGTCGAGTAAAAACTCTACAGTACCTGCATTTGTATAGCCAATGGCAAACGCGGCTTTAAGTGCAGCCTCTCCCATTTGTTGGCGTACATTAGGGGCCATGCTGGGCGCGGGCGCCTCTTCAATTATTTTTTGATGTCTACGCTGAACCGAACAATCTCTTTCAAATAGATAAACGCCATTTCCGTGGTTATCGCAAAATATTTGTATCTCGACATGCCTAGGTTCGGTTAGGTACTTTTCCACCAGCATAATGTCGTCGCCAAAACCATTCATAGCCTCGCGCTTTGCGGCGTCAAGTGCTTCAAAGAAACCTTTTTCTTCCCATACTTGGCGCATACCTTTGCCACCACCACCGGCGGCGGCTTTGAGCAGCACCGGATATCCCATTGCGTTGGCTTGGTCGCGTAAAAAGTTAGGGTCTTGATTATCGCCATGATAGCCGGGCACTAAGGGCACATTTGCCGCTTCCATTATCGTTTTAGCCGCAGACTTAGAACCCATTGCGCGGATTGCAGCCGAGTTAGGGCCAATAAAGATAATGCCATTTTGTTCGCATTTATCGGCGAAGTCGGCGTTTTCAGACAAAAAGCCATAGCCTGGATGAATAGCATCCACACCCAATGACTTGGCTTTTTGTAGAATTAAGTCGCCGTTAAGATAACTCTTAATGGCAGGCGCTTCGCCAAGGCATACTGCTTGATCAGCTAATTTCACATGTTGGGCATTGGTATCGGCTTCAGAGTAAACAGCGACTGTCGCTATGCCCAACTTGTGTACACTTTTCATTACTCGGCAAGCTATCTCACCGCGGTTGGCAATAAGAATTTTCTTAATCATGAGTATCTATCCAATTAGCAGGGCGTTTCTCTAGAAATGCGGTGAGGCCTTCTTGACCTTCCTTAGATACCCGGGTTGCTGCAATTTGTTTGCTGGTATATTGCATTAATTCTGCATCAATAGGCTGAAAAGCAACTCTATCGACTAATACTTTTGCCATAGACACAGCAATAGGACCATTTTTAAGCAGCCCAGAGGCTATATTAACTACTTCACTGTCTAGCTCGTCTTCACTAACGGCTTCGCTTATCAGCCCAATTCTTCTTGCTCGTCTGGCAGATATTACTTCAGCGGTCATAAATAGGCGCTTAGCAATTCTCGGTCCTACTGCTTGGATTACATAGGGCGAGATTGTCGCGGGTATTAAGCCTAGTTTTACTTCGCTTAAACAAAATTTACTCATACGACTTGCTATTGCAATGTCGCAACAAGCTACTAATCCCACAGCACCGCCAAACGCACTTCCTTGTACTTTTGCGATAGTCGGTTTTGATAAGTGATACAGCTTTGACAGCATCAGAGCCAGTTGTTGAGCATCTGCGAGGTTTTGTTCTTCGGAGTACGATGCCATTTTTTTCATCCAATTAAGATCAGCACCAGCACTAAACGATTTACCCGTAGCTTGCAGAATCATCACGCGTACATTGTCGTCGTTCTCTACACGTTCAAAACATTCACTTAAACTACTGATAACATCTTCATTAAAGGCATTATGCACCTCAGGGCGGTTAAGCGTAACCGTAGCCACTGCATTTTCAATACTTAATTCAACGTAACTCATTAAGATAATCTCACTTTACATTACTTACTCTGATTTAATTATAGCGACGTTTATTTTATTACTACTGTCGTTATTCATTGATATTAACGATCTAATATCAATCACTGTATTTGCTTTTTCGTACCACTTTGTCTAACAGCAAGAAACAACTGCCTACATTCTAAAAATACCAAATTTAGTCTCTGCAATTTCTTTATTGCTAGCTGCCGACAATGCTAAACCCAACACTTTTCGCGTATCGGCTGGGTCAATAACGCCATCATCCCACAAACGAGCCGATGCGTAATAAGGATGTCCCTGGCGCTCGTATGTGTCGATAACCGGCTTCTTGATGGCGTCTATAGCCTCTTTACTTAAACTATCGCCTGTGCGCTGCGCTTGGCCTTCTTTGACCTGTGCTAATACGCCTGCAGCTTGCTCACCACCCATTACTGAAATTCTTGCATTGGGCCACATAAATAAGAAACGAGGGTCGTAAGCACGACCGCACATGCCATAGTTGCCGGCGCCAAAGCTACCGCCAATAAGTACGGTTAGTTTTGGTACTTGCGCGCATGCAACAGCAGTTACCATTTTTGCGCCATGCTTAGCGATGCCGCCAGCTTCATACTGCTTGCCTACCATAAAGCCAGTAATGTTCTGTAAAAATAACAGTGGAATATTGCGTTGGCAGCAAAGTTCTACAAAATGCGCGCCTTTTTGCGCGCTTTCTCCAAATAATATGCCATTATTTCCTAAAATACCGACTTCAAATCCTTCAATGCGAGCAAATCCACAGACTAATGTTGTTCCGTAAAGAGACTTGAATTCATGAAAATCACTGTCGTCAACTAGTCGAGCTATAATTTCTCTTACATCATAGGTTTGCTTGCTGTCTTTTGGAATGATGCCGTATATTTCATCGCTGGCAAAGCGGGGCGCTATAGTGGTGTGTTTTTGCAATGACTTAGGTATTTGTCGATTAAGCCTAGCGACCGCATCTCTAGCAATAGACAGTGCGTGATGGTCATTATTAGCAAGATGATCAACCACGCCAGAGGTTCTGCAATGAACATCGCCACCGCCTAAGTCTTCAGCGGTAACCACTTCACCTGTAGCCGCTTTTACTAGCGGCGGGCCACCCAAAAATATAGTGCCTTGTTCGCGCACTATAATAGATTCGTCAGCCATAGCAGGCACATAAGCGCCGCCAGCAGTGCAAGAGCCCATTACCACCGCTATTTGTGGAATATTTTGTGCCGACATATTAGCTTGATTAAAAAAGATGCGGCCAAAATGCTCCTTGTCTGGGAATACGTCGTCTTGTCTGGGTAAATTAGCTCCACCAGAATCGACCAAATAGATACAAGGTAAATTATTTTCTTGGGCAATAGTTTGTGCGCGTAAGTGTTTTTTAACGGTTAGCGGATAGTAACTACCGCCCTTAACTGTAGCGTCATTGGCAACAATCATGCACTCGATGCCGTTAACTTTACCAATGCCTGCAATCACGCCAGCACAAGGCACATAGTCATCGTATACTTCCCATGCTGCAAACTGAGCAATTTCTAAGAAGCTAGAGTTTTTATCTATTAAGCCTTCAATACGGTCTCGTGGCAGTAGCTTACCTCGCGACAAATGTCGTTCTCGAGAGGCATCTCCACCACCCAACATAATATTGGCTACTTTTTGCTGTAAATCACTAACTTGCGCCAACATATGCTGGCGATTTTCGGTAAACGTGTCGCTTTTCGTATTTATCTTTGATTGAATAATTGGCACTTAAGAATCCCCAGTTATTTTGATTCGTTGAAGAGTTCTCTACCAATTAGCATACGTCGTATTTCAGAAGTGCCGGCACCAATTTCATAAAGCTTTGCATCTCGCAATAAACGCCCAGTAGGGTAATCGTTAATGTAGCCATTGCCGCCTAATAATTGAATCGAATCCAGTGCCATTTTGGTGGCAAGTTCGGCAGAGTATAAAATAGCACCCGCTGCATCTTTACGCGTAGTTTCGCCGCGATCACATGAACGTGCAACGGTATACACGTATGCGCGTGCAGCATTCATTTGGGTATACATGTCTGCCACTTTGCCTTGTACTAGCTGAAACTCACCAATGGATTGCCCAAACTGTTTACGATCGTGAATGTAAGGCACAACAGAATCCATGGTGGCTTGCATAATACCTAGCGGTCCACCTGACAGCACTAGTCGCTCGTAATCAAGACCACTCATGAGCACACGAACACCGCCACCTATTTGGCCCAAGATATTCTCTTCGGATACTTCAGCATCTTCAAATACAAGTTCACAGGTATTGGAAGAGCGCATGCCTAGTTTGTCGAGTTTTTGCGCCTGACTAAATCCAGGAGTATTTTTTTCGACAATAAAAGCGGTAATACCTTTTGAACCTGCAGATGTATCGGTTTTAGCATAAATAATAAAAGTATGCGCATCGGGACCATTCGTAATCCACATTTTATTGCCGTTAAGGATGTATTTATCACCTTTCTTATCGGCTCTAAGCTTCATGCTAACTACATCCGAACCGGCATTTGGCTCGCTCTTAGCAAGCGCACCAATATGCTCACCACTAACCAGTTTGGTAAGGTATTTTTCTTTTTGGGCTTGAGTACCGTTTTTGGCTAACTGGTTTACACACAGATTTGAATGAGCTCCATAACTTAGACCAATCCCAGCAGACGCACGACTAATTTCTTCCATGGCTATGGTATGCGCTAAATAGCCCATATCTGAGCCACCAAACTCTTCGCTAACCGTTACCCCTAACAAACCCATATCGCCAAACTTAGACCATAATTCGTTAGGAAACTGATTGTTTTCATCTGCTTTTGCCGCGAGTGGGGCAATTTCATTTTGTGCAAAGTTATACACATGCTCTCTTAGCATATCTATATCTTCACCAAGTCCAAAGTTTAGCGTGGGATAGGGCGCGGTTATCATGCAACACCTCTTTTTATGTCGTTAAGTTCTTCTTCGCAGCGAGATTCAACTTCATCAAGTTCATTCATTAACATTTGAATGTCGTTAAGCTGTTGTTCTAATACTGCACGTTTAGTTTTGGTAAGTTGCAGCATCGTTTCAAGCTGAGCTGCAGAGTTTGGGTTAGTATCATAGAGTTCAAAAAGTGTACTAATTTCGGCTAATGAAAAACCTAATCGTTTACCACGGAGGATCAATTTCAATCTGACTTTATCTTTAACATAATAGACGCGTGTTTGACCTCTTCTTTCGGGTACCAAAAGACGCTGTTCTTCATAAAAGCGAATAGATCGCGGCGTAATATCAAAAAACTTGGATAATTCGCCAATACTGAATGTTTGCAATGACATTTTTGTGACAACTCGTTAAAGACAATATAACAATCTTACTTTACGTTTACGTAAAGTCAAGTTAACGTAAACGTAAATCAGGTGTTGTTATATTTTAGACGGAAAGCTTTGTAATATTGACCGCTTAGTATGGATTAGCAGAGGTAACACATAAATACGAGAACTAAAATGTCCGCCTCGCCCAGAAATGGGTTAGGGATTGGTGCAAATTTGTATAATTTTTTTATATGAGGGGACGGTATTGCCAATTACCTTCATCTAAAGCAACACAACATTGCTGGTACTCTTTATTACTGCGCCATATTTTTTTGTTTAATTTTACTATTACGCCTGGGAATAACTCTTTATTGGCAATAACAAGCGCATTAATTTCATATTCACGCTTACGGTTTTGCAATTCTTCTAGAGCTTTTCTTAACCAACCTAATAAAGCGCGTTCGGCTTCAAGTTCGTCATTTAGCGCTAATAACTGCTTTTGTATATGTGCGGGCACTTGTTTGACATTAACACGTGATAATTTCATCTCGTGAGTAGCATTAGTCATCGTTAACTGTCTAATAAATCCTATAAGGGCGTCGTATTTATTGCATAAGAGGTTATAACCTTCGCTGAAATCTATCGTCAGGGTACTACCAGAAATTGCGCCTATACTGCCCGCTTTAAGTGATGAACAACAATTAATGGTACTAGCAAATAAGCTCCCCGTAGGGTCGTCTATAGCACCAACCGTAACTCTGCCTTTGGCATTAACTCTTGAGTAAGCTAGTTGTTTTGCCACATTTACGTCTTTTCCAGCAATTATGTCGAGCCCTTGAGCATGTTGAATGTAAATGCTGCCACTGGCAATCAGTCGGCAGTCTTCATCGTGCATTTTGCCCGATGCGCCTTTAGTTATAATAATATCACCGCCGGAGCGAATAAAAGCAGATTCAACAAATCCGTTAATGGTGATATCGCCTTTAGCAACAATCTCCATATTTTCGGTTACATCACCGTTTACAATCACCGCACCGTCGTATTTTATGTTACCCGTACCAACATTGACTCCTTTTGGAGCGGTAAACGTGTCATCTATAAACATCACGCCATTTTCAAACTTTGGCTGCCCTGCAACTGCCGCAATAATGATGTTCTCGTTATTCGGTGATGTGGCAGTATTGGATCCCATTGTTATTTTTTTCCACTCGCCGGGTGAAGAGGGGATCATTTCGCCCTTAACGGACATTCCTGAACGCCCATTAGAAGGTGCAATTATTTGTGCTACGGGAGCATTCATTTTAACGCAGAGTATATCGCCTAAGTCGCGCATATCTACCTTGTTACCATCTATTTTTTGGGGAGCAAGTATGCGATCAAGAGCATTGGGAACTAAAGGTTTAATAAAAGAATCTTTACCACTTCTCGCGGGTAAGCCTTTTGCAATGGTCACTGTAAGCTCTTCGCCTACCTCGGCGTTTATGACCTGCTGAAGCAATTTTATGACGCGCTTTTTGCTAAAACCTTTGTTTATTCCTTGCTGCTTTGCATCGTCTACTAAATCTTTTATGTCGGGAATGTCAGAGTCCGAACGCTTAATAATGGTCATAGTGGCCGACATATTGTCGTCACTAATTGCGATGAATATGCTTGGCTGCTTCTTTTCACCAATGAGTTTTTCTAGTACATTATTGTTGTTTTCAGAAACGGCCAAAGTAATTTCATCACTCAAAGAAAGCACGCTATCTTCACATAGCGTGAAATCTGAAAGTTGTGTTTCAGAGTCAGCTTCAGTCTCAGTCTCAGTAATAAAGGCTGTTAAAGTCTCAATACTAAAAACCCCCTCAAATAAAAGAGGCTCGACGGTTATTGATAGCTGTTTTTTGTCATCGCTGCAGAAAAGTGATACGCCTTTCATAAACTCAATATCTCAACTTTATTTTGCAAAGTGATTATGGGTATAGGCAATTTCATGCCTAATAGTCCGCCTTTGTATTTATTATCGGCGATTGGTAGGAAAAGTTAAATACTTGAAGTGCTTAGCTTCTTTAATAGACAGTTGCGAAGATTTTTTTTAAGCCAATGGGGTGTATATCCAATCTTTGCTTTCTAAAGTGATTAGGCATTTACCATATTCTTTTTTAGCTAGCCATTGCTTTTTATGTAATTTGATTGTTACGCCAGAATGCATACCCCGAGTGGCTATTACTTTGGCATTTCGATCAAAACTATCTAATTGTTCTTTACTTTCTTCAACATTAATACGCAGCCAATTTAGAAATACTCGCTCTAGTTGTAATTCCTCATTCATTAACCTAATCTTTTCTTGTAATGCTTTACTCGGGTTACGATTGTTAATTTTTGCTATGGTTATTTCATGGTCAGCATTTTTAGAGGCTAGTTTTTCATATTCCGAGGTAAGACGTTCGTGCGTTTTAAGTGCAGCGCTATGACTTTGAGTATAGTCTATTACTAAACTGCTACCTGATATTGCGCCAAGATGACCCGCCCTAATTGCTTTTGAGCAAATAACCGTGCTGGCAAATAGTTTACCGATTGGGTTGTCAATTTTCCCAATAGTAATATTTCCATTGCACTTAATATGCGAATATGCAAGTTGCTTGTCGACAATAAGATCTTTATTTGCCTTTATATTAACGCCTTGGGCATGACCAATATAAATGCTGCCCCTTGCTATAAATTCACAATCAAGGTTTTGCAATTTTCCACTTGCGCCTTGAACAACTATAATATCGCCACCGGCTTTTATGTGGGCCGATTCAACGAAGCCGTTAACTGTTATATCACCGCTAGCAGTTACCTGCATTTTTTCGGTTATATCGCCGTTTACAATTATTGAACCGTCAAAATTTACGTTACCTGTAGATACATTGACGCCTTTCACTACATAGACATTATCAACTTCAATGCTCGAACTAGTGACTTTCGGTAAACCTTCAATTGTGGCCAGCACTAAATTTTCATCTGATTTGTCAATACAAACGTGGTTGCCTAACTTTATTTCCTGCCATTCTCCAACTTCTGGTAAGAGTTCTTTACCCGTTACGGTAAATCCAATACGTCCATTTGTAGGGGCTATTCTGCGAGCAACTGCTTCATTTTTTTTCACACATAAAATATCGCCAAAATCGCGCATATCAATTTTGTCATCTACGGCGTATTTTGGTATTAACACTCTTTCTAGTGCACATGGAACGAGCGCTTTAATGTAAGAATTTTTGCCACCGCGAGGCAGCAAGCCTTTTGCTACCAGATCAGTGAAATGTCTCCCGCCTTGCTGACCGGAGGCGCTTTGAATAAGTTTACCTATTCGTTTTTTACTAATTCCTTTGGAAACATCATGTTGTTTTAATATACTGTATATATCTTCTAAAGAAGGTAGTTTGCCCATGTAGGGTGAGATTAGTGTAAGTTCTGCTGACACTTTATCGCCAGCAATGGTGATTTCTATTTCTGCATCTTTTGCATGAGCAATCGTCTTTTGAATAGGCGACATTTCGTCCATTTCTATAGCATCTTTAAGCGCTTCACAAACCGAAAAAAGAGCACTTTCATCGATATAATAGCCTGAAAATTCAGACTGATTGTATACCTGAAAAAGCGTTTTAGCCTCAATGTTAGTGTTTAGCAAGAGAGGCTCAATTTTGATGACAACATCTCTTTTGTTCGGGGTTAGCGTTAACTCTAGTCCCTTCATAAAAACCTTTGTATCTATTATTCTGTGAATAAATGCATTGCCCTACATCCCTGTTAACTGTTGCGCATAGTGTTTTAAAGCCTGTAAGATTTTCATCTTTTCAGTGTGTTGTTGATATTCTTGACTTAATTCGTCAATCGACAATAAGTATTCTTCTAACGAGAGACAGCTTGTTTTGCCGCCTAGGGTCAATCTATCTTCTACGTGTTGTTGCCACAGTTTCATTTCTTGTTCGTCTAACAAACTAGGATAGTTTCGTGCGCGATATCTAAACAGTAATTTGTTTAATAATTCACTTTCAAATTTACCACTATAAATCGTAAGTTGTTCAGGTAAAGCTTGTCTCACGGTGTCCATAAGGTGGGTATCGGCTGGCGACGGGAATCCACTAGTATATAGTTGTTCGTCAATATTATTGGGCACTGGCTTAGCTTCATCTTGCGTGTAAACGTTTGTGCATAACTCTTTTAAAAAGGGTAGTTGTGCTAAACGTTTGTAATGTTGGGTAGCGATAGATAAATTAATGCCCAATTCAATCGTTCTAGCCGCAGACAATGTTTTAATAGGTGCAACAAATGGGCATTTGTTTACCGCAATGTTGTATATACGAGGAGACTCAGCACTTGGGTGCGCATTGCCCTCATCTAATGAGGTTTTTGCAAACAAACCGTGCTGTAATTTTTGAATGTTATTTTCTTCAAATAAATCTATCGGTTTAAGCAAATCAATACACAACACCGCATTTTTATTGCTAGGGTGCAAACACACTGGCATAATCAAGCTACAGCAACCCTGCGAGCTTGCGATAAATCCACTTATATGCACAAATATATTGTTTTGAAATTGCTGCAACATATCGTTAACTTGATGTTTATTGCGGAGTTGCCAATAGTAGTCATATAGCTTGGGCTGTTTTGTCTTAATCAGTTTTGCGATACCAATAGTTGCATGCACATCACTAAGCGCATTATGAGCAACCTCATGTCCTATGTCGTTAGCTTTGGTGAGCTCTTCCAATTTAAAACAAGGTTTGCCATCATCATAAAAAGGCCAATTAATTCCTTCAGGCCTCAGCGCATAACAAGCGCGTACTAAGTCAATCACATCCCACCTAGAATTATTATTCTTAAACTCTCGTTCGTATACAGGGAATAAATTTCGAAAAAACAAATGGCGAGTGACTTCTTCATCAAATCGCATACTGTTATAGCCAGCTACACAGGTGTTTGATTGACTCATTTGATGATATATTTTATTTGCAAATGCCGGTTCAGACAAGCCTTTAGTTAGACTGTAGGAGGGCGTAATACCCGTTACTAAACATGCTTTTGGATGGGGTAAGTAATCGAGCGGCATTTTACACAACCAGTCGATATTCGCTTGGTTGTCTAGCACGTCTAATTCTAAATTTGTTCGAATAGCGGCAAATTGAACCGGAAAATCAACCCTTGGGTTTACACCGAAAGTTTCATAATCGTGCCAGAGAATGGTTTCTTGAGTTTCATTTGTCATTTATGTTTTCTCTGCAAGTGATTGCTGTGATTTATGTGGAACGCAAGACATTATATTTTTCAACTCTATTTCGTCCTGAACTCTTTGCTTTGTATAAAGCTTCATCTGCATTTTTAAAAGTGTTTTCTATGCTAACATCGTTGTGGTTAAACTGTGCGTCACCTGCACTAACACTCACTAAAACTTCTGTTTTGCCCACTACAATTGGTTTACTACAAATATTGATTCTTATTTTGTCAGCTAAAATCAATGCATCATCAATAGTGGTATGAGGCAGAAGTACTACAAATTCCTCGCCACCAAACCTAGAACAGAGTCTGAACCTCTGCTATTTTTAGAGAGCACCTCGCTCATCTGCTTAATTACCAAGTCACCAGCGCTATGCCACTATTGATCATTGATTAATTTGAATTCATCAATGTCAAAGAATATCAATGATAACTCAGAGTCCTAGCGTCTGCTAAGTGCAATTGCAGTTTTAGCTAAAACGCCAAACGAACGCCTGTTCAGTATTCCGCTTAAATAATCATTGTTCACTTCAGATTCTAAATGTCTTGTGTAGTTTTCCGATTTGACCCAAATAAGCCTAAAAACGGAAACACCCAAAAAAATAAGCATTGCCACAATAATGATGAGTATAAATTTTTGAACAGTTTGTAAATCATTTATACGATCCACACTTTCAGTTTCATACTGCTTCACAACGACATTAAAGCTATTTAGCATTTCACCTTTAGCTAAAGGTAAAAATGTTCCTGTCAGGGTATGGTTATCGGCAGAATGGTCTAATAAATTTCTAGCATGTATTATTTATTTTTGTATATTTTCTTCGACATTGTGGAGCTCTGAAAAATAGAGCGCGTGCATCGATATAAAAAGTGGAGAAGGGGTGTTGGCCGACTCTGTTTGTTTATCAATAAGTTAATGTAAAGTTATATGCACAAACAATGACAATAAACCGACTACAGCAATCAAAATGACATATGTTGATGTCATTTGATGAAAGGGTTTAAAACGGTTTTAATTTTCACTGAGCTTTCTATTATTGCTGCACAAGAAAATACACGCCTTAACAATACCACATTAAACGAAAAGTTTTTCTTTTCGGCAAACTACTCGTTACATTATAAAGTTATAAAAGGCTTTAAAAGCCCACTATATAATTATTTAATACCTCAAAGATTATAAAGAAATAAAGCGAAAAAAAATGGTCATCGCACTCTATTTTATAAAATATCAAATCGCATTAAAACAGGTAGTTAAGATTTTTTGATAAGCTAAGTGATTCATGTTTATAGTTATTCTTAATATGCTTATACACAGTGGTTTTTAGACTAAATTTTCATGTTGAGCCAGCGTCAATAATTTGACACTGGTTAGCGTAAAGCGGATTTAATACAACAGGGAATTACAACTACAAAAAAGTTATAAAAAATACATTTTAATTCTATTTGGTAATAAACATTTCAGGCGATTTTCCCTTAATATAGATAGCATAATAAAACAGGGAGAAAGTATTATGAACGAAACGGTATTGCCAAATAATGATTATTTCGGTGAGTACAGCGCAACGAAGCGTGACATTAAAACGGCGCAGCAGATATCGACTCATTCGACAGCGCACACCTCACCTTACATAGCCCCGTTCTTTTCTATGCGAAAGTTAAGATTAATATATAATGAACTAGCCACAAGTACAGAATTTGAGTACACCACTTTTGATGCTTTTAAGCACCAAGTTCTCAACTCAGTTGCGCCTCAGTTAGAATTAAATAAATGGCAAGCCATTGCAGCTCGCAGGTAACTGCATGAGAAGTTTACAACGAGTATTAGTGGTGATTGCCTAAAAGTATGTAAGACATTGGACATTTTTCGATAATCCTCTTATTCTGCATGTCTAATTAGAATAAGAGGATTTATAATGGCTCTCAATGTTTTTCATTCAAAAAATAAAACATTTTTTAAACCATCAATATACCGCACATTTGTTCTTGGCAAGACGGCTAGAACACTCAAAATACTTTCCTTTAAGAATTCTTTGAACCTTATAAGTCCACTCATAGCACTATGTTTGTTTGCAGCGACAGTTGCCAACGCTAATGCTGTGAGTGATGATAAAAATGAACCCAAAGTAGCCATCGCTATCCACGGTGGCGCGGGAACCATTTTAAAGTCAAGCTTGACACCTGAAAAGGAAGCCGCATACATTGCGATATTAACCGCTGCTATTAAAAAAGGTCATGAACAATTGCTGCTTGGCAAAGACGGTACTGAAGCGGTTACTGCCGCTATATTAGTAATGGAAGATTCACCCTTATTTAATGCTGGTATTGGCGCTGTATATACTTACGATGGTATACACGAATTAGACGCTTCCATTATGCATGGCAAACATAAACAAGCGGGTGCTGTTGCAGGCATAACTACTATCAAAAATCCTATTTTGTCTGCGTTGTTGGTGATGCAAAAGTCTGAACATGTAATGCTTACTGCGAAAGGAGCCGAGTCTTTTTCAGCGCTAAACGGTCTAGAAACGGTACCCAATAGTTATTTTAATACGGTACGTCGATTTGATTCTTTGCAAAAAGCAAAGCAGCGCATTGATGCCAGCGTAACCGGTTTGAAAAGGCCTGCTACTATTCAAGACTTAATTGGGTATCAAGATCATAAGTACGGAACGGTAGGTGCTGTTGTGCTAGATGCTAAGGGCAACTTAGTTGCCGGTACTTCTACCGGCGGCATGACCGCTAAACGATATGGTCGTGTTGGAGACTCACCCATTATTGGCGCTGGTACCTATGCAAATAATCAATCTTGTGCAGTTTCGGCTACTGGCCACGGTGAGTTTTTTATTCGACATAACGTTGCATCAGATATTTGTGCAAGAGTGCAATATCAGGGCGTAAGTCTTGCCAAGGCTGCAAGTACTGTCATGTTTGATGTATTGAATTCTGAGGCCGGCAGCGGCGGCGTAATAGCTATCGATAGCAATGGCAATATTGCTATGCCATTTAACACTCCAGGTATGTATCGCGCGAGTATAGATACCCACGGTAAATTAACAGTAAGTATTTATAAAGACTAAATGACCAATCCAAATACCCTTTCAAAAGAACTCGATAAATGTAAGTTGCAGGACCAGTTCGCGCTAAGACGTCGCTGGTCAAGCATACAAACTATTAAAGACAGCGAGAAGCGAGACCTTGCCATTTTAGGATGGCAAGACAGGCTCAAAGACGCTCAACATAAGCTGACTTTGCGCTCGAATGTAAACGTTTCCATAGAATATCCTTCGTTGCCTGTTTCCGATAAAAAAGAAGACATCAAAGCGCTTATTGAAAAACATCAAGTGGTTATTATTGCCGGTGAAACGGGTTCGGGTAAAACCACGCAGCTCCCCAAGATGTGTTTGGAGTTGGGCCGTGGCCGAAAGGGTATGATTGGGCATACACAGCCTAGGCGCTTAGCTGCGAGAAGTGTGGCCTCGCGAATTGCTGAAGAACTTAAAACTACAGTTGGCCAGGTGGTAGGTTGTAAAGTGAGATTTTCAGATCAGGTGTCTGATGTAAGCCTTATTAAATTGCTTACTGATGGCATGTTGTTAGCTGAAATGCAGCAAGATAAATTGTTAAGCCAATACGACACTATTATTATAGATGAGGCCCACGAACGTAGTTTAAATATTGATTTCCTATTAGGTTATTTGAAGCGAATATTACCCAAAAGACCTGATTTGAAAATTATTATCACCTCGGCAACGATTGATCCCCAACGATTTTCTGAACATTTTAATGGCGCGCCTATTATAGAAGTAAGCGGCAGAAGCTTTGCAGTAGACATTCAATATCGAGATTACGTAGAGCAGCGGCAGGCGCAGGATCAAATTGAAGCGATTAGTTTAGCGGTAGAAGAATTATTTGCATATGGCCGCGGTGATATTTTGGTCTTTTTGAGTAGTGAGCGAGAAATCAGAGAAACTCAACAAGCCTTGCAAAAGAAACAGTACACACATACTGAAGTCATTCCGCTATACGCTAGACTAAGCGCCAGTGATCAGCAAAAGATTTTTCACCCGCAAGGACGAAGGCGTATCGTATTGTCTACTAACGTGGCTGAAACATCTCTAACTGTGCCGGGTATTAAGTATGTGATTGATTCTGGTTTGGTTAGAATGTCTAGATATAGTCATAGACTAAAAGTACAGCGTTTGCCGATAGAAGCTATCTCGCAGGCGTCAGCAAAGCAAAGGGCAGGACGCTGCGGGCGAACATCCCAAGGTATTTGTATACGCTTATATAGCGAGCAAGATTTTTTATCTAGACCCGAGTTCACGGATCCTGAAATTACCCGTACCCATTTAAGCAGTGTCATTTTACAAATGCTTAATTTAGGCTTGGGTGAAATTAAGCAGTTCGAATTTATTCAACCGCCACAAGAAAAATTCATTACCGACGGTGTCCGCTTATTACAGGAGCTGCAGGCTGTAGATATAAAAGCGGGTCGCTTGCATTTAAATGATCTAGGTCGAAAAATGGCGCGTTTTCCCCTTGACCCTAAGTATGCACGAATGTTGCTTGCGGCAGGAGAAACCGACTGCGTGTCTGAAGTGATGGCAATTACTGCTGGACTTAGTGTGCAAGACCCGCGTGAGCGTCCCCATGACAAACAACAAAAAGCCGACTTAGCGCATGGCGAATTCGCAGATAAAGATTCAGATTTGATTAGCCTATTGAACTTATATCAGTCATTTAAAGCACAGCAAAAAGAGTTGACTCAAAATCAACTTAGAAAATGGTGCTTGCATCATTTTGTGCATTACCAGCGCATGCGAGAATGGCAAGACATAACGCATCAGGTCAAACATATGCTGGTGTCGGTAGGCCTTCGATTAAATAGTGAGGAAGCCGACTATCAAAAAATCCATACGGCTATGGCAATTGGCTTGTTGTCTCAATTAGGTTTGAAAGATTTAAATCACGAATACTTAGGCGCACGCAATAGCAAATTTAAAATATTTCCAGGCTCTGCTTTGTTCAAAACCCAGCCCAAATGGATAATGGCCGCTGAGTTAGTAGAGACAACAACACTTTATGCGCGTCAAGTTGCGAAAGTAGACACACAGTGGATTGAGCCGATTGCTCAGCACTTGTTGAAAAAGAGCTATGTAGAAGCTCATTGGAGCAAAAAGCGTGGGTCGGTAATGGCATACATGAACGCTTTGTTGTTTGGTCTACCCATCGTATCTAGACGCTTAATTAACTATTCAACTATTGACCATGTACACACTAGAGATCTATTTATTCGCCACGCGCTGGTGCAAGGCGAGACTAAACTCGACTATGCATTTTTACGCAGTAATCAGGCCTTAGTTGAAGATATTCAACTGCTTGAGAAGAAGACTCGCCGCAGAGATATTTTGGCTGATGAAGAAGACTTGGTCGCATTTTATGATGCACGCGTTGATGAATATGTATGTAGCGAGCAACGGTTTATTAAGTGGTGGCGTAAAGCCAGTCAAAAAACGCCTGACTTACTTAATTTTGAAAAACATGAACTGTTAAAACGCGACGCCAGTGATATTACTGAGGCAGCGTTTCCAGATACATGGCATCAAGGTAGCTTAGTTTTGCCACTAGAGTATCAGTTTGAGCCTAATAAAGAGGTCGATGGTATAATTTTGGTGATTCCGATTGAACTACTCAATCAGGTTAAAAATATTGGTTTTGATTGGTTGGTCCCAGGTTTGCGTCATGAATTACTGGTGGCTTTAATTAAATCATTACCCAAACGCTTAAGACGTAATTTTGTGCCTGCGCCGGATTATGCAAACGCTTGTTTACATGAACTGCAAGCTACCGATAAGCTGGGGAATATTTTATCTATTACGCAAGCGTTTGCACTTAAACTTTTTAGAATGTCGGGTATACAGCTGTCGAGCGAAGACTTCACAACCGAAGGTCTTGACGGCCACCTTACTATTAATTTCAAAGTTGTTGATAATAAAGGTCAACAAGTGGCGGTCAATAAATCGCTGCCAGCACTCAAGCAACAACTTCACCAGCAGCTAAAGCAAACTATCGATAAAGTAGTAAGCAGTGATATAGAGAAGCAAGATATTAACAGCTTCGAAATAGAAGCGCTGCCAAAAGTCTATACACAATCGCAAAGTGGCTTTGAGGTTAAAGCATACCCAGCCTTAAGTGCCATTGGTAAACGGGTAGACATAAAGTTGTTTACATCTCTACAAGAGGCCGAATATGCGCATAAACTAGGCCTTATAAGACTCATAAAAAACAATGTGCCTTCGCCCATGAAGTACTTACAAGAGAAATTGCCAAATAAAGCAAAGCTTAGTCTGTATTTTAATCCATTTGGTCAAATACAAAAACTAATCGATGACATTATTGATGCATCGGTAGATGAATTGTTGCAGGCGTTTGGCGGTGCAAGCAACATTCGTAGCCAACAAGACTATAAAAAGGCCTTGGAATTGGTGCGTATGGAATTGAACGCTAAGGCCTTAGAAATTGCCAAGCAGGTTGAAATGGGTTTAGCGATTGCCAATCAAGTTCAAAAACACTGTAAGGGATCTATTCCTTTAACGTTAGTGGCGCACGTTGGGCATATTAAAAAACATTTATCTGAACTGGTTTACAAAGGCTTTGTGTTTGACTGCGGTCTAGCAAAACTGCCTGATTGGAATCGTTATTTAAAAGGCTTACTGCAAAGGTGCGATAAGTTAAAGGTTGACGCCAGTCGTGACCGATTACACCAGTTAGAAGTCGACAAGGCGCAAAATTTGTATGCCCAAACGCAGGCACAGTTAGATAAACAAATGCGTAAAAGCAATGAGTTACCCTTGGTAAAAGAAATGATTGATGAGTTTCGGATTTCTTTATATGCGCAGCAGTTGGGCACAAAATATCCTATTTCACTTAAAAGAATTTCGATAAAGTTGCAAGATATTGCAATCAATAGTTGACAGCGAATAAGGTAAGTCCTATAAATTAAGATAAGTCACTTACAACAAACACTAACCCCCGAGCTAATTTAGGAGTACTCATGTTAGGTTACGACGACAAAAGAAATTTTTACAGAATGATGGTGAATTCACCCTGCCAAGTTACGGTGGTCGATTCACCAGCTGCACAGGCCATGAATGCAGTTTGTCGCGATATTAGCGCGACGGGTTTATCAATTGAACTACAGGCTCAAAAAATTGAGCTAGGAGCATTGCTTGAAGTCACTATTGAGTCAAGCAACGAAGAACTTGCCTCTTTAGTCGCCAAAGCGAAAGTAATAAGGTGCGATGAGTTGAGTGATGAAGCATGTTTAGTAGGCGCTGAAATAAGCGAAATGAATTAGTAAAACGGCGATATTGTTTACATAGTAAAGATAGCGGGGCTCACACATAAATAAAAAGGCATAAACGCTTTGTGTTCATGCCTTTTTTGCTAACTATAACAAACTAAATAGATGTGTTTTTTATACACACCAAGCCTTTTAAATAATACCCTTCAGGAAAGTAACTTGCGACCATATGATCATAGTCTTGATGCAGGCGCTGAACGAAGCTCAGGCTGGTGTTTGCGTCTAATGCTGCATCGGCTACAATCTTATTAAACAAGTCTGATGGCATTAAGCCAGAGCAACTAAAGGTAATAAGCACTCCACCTTCCTCTAACAGCTCGCAGGCCAAACGATTAATATCTTTATATCCCCGGGCAGCTTTTGGAATGTGTCGTTTATTGTCAATAAACTTAGGGGGATCCATAATAATCACATCAAACTTATCTCCGTTTTGGTGATAGGTTCGCAGTTGCTCAAACACGTCCGCTTTTATATCTATAACTTGCTGATCATTTTCAGGGGCAAGATCAGCAGTAATGTTTAATGCTAAATTACGTTTACCCGTATCGAGTGCTGCTTGAGAAACATCAATATTGGTAACATGTTTTGCGCCATTAAGCGCAGCATAAACGCCAAAGGTACCTGAGTAACTAAAACAATTTAGGACTTTTTTATCAGCGCAATAACTGCCTGCAATTTTGCGGTTCAGTCTCTGGTCTAAATAGAAGCCTGTTTTGTGACCATTAATTAGGTCAACTTCAATTTTTACATTGTTTTCGGTAATAATTACCGTTTCTGGAAGGATGCCCGTGTGGGTATGAACGAGTAGTTCTAGGCCTTCTTTTTTACGAACCTCTACATCGCTACGTTCATGAATACAGGCATCAGGGAAAAGTGCATTAACCGCATACACAATTTTTGACTTGTGCTTTTCACCGCCAGCACTTAATACCTGCATTACTACAACATTATTATACACATCGATAGTAATGCCGGGCAAACCATCGGATTCACCTGCAATTAGCCTGAAGGCATTGGTTTGCGTTTTCGCCAACCACGGTTTGCGAAGCTCATAGGCTTTCAGTACTTTATTCTTAAAAAAAGTATTATCTATAATGGCGTCTTTGTTAAAGCTCCATACACGGGCTCTAATTTGAGAGTGCGGGGAGTAGGCGGCTTTAGCTAGCCATTCACCTTTACTCGAAAAAATATCGACCGTAGCGCCTATCCTTGGTTTACCAACTTCTTCTTCAACGGCGCCTTCAAATATCCATGGGTGTTTGCGTAATAATGACTTTTCGCGATCTTCTTTGAGTATTAGGCTTGGGTTCATTATTCTATAAATCCTGTATCTTGGGGAAGGTTGCTTTGACCTGCGGCTTCTCTGGCTAAGTCATCTACGCGTTCGTTTTGTGGATGACCATTGTGGGCTTTCACCCAATGCCATGTTACCTGCTGTTTTTGACAAGCAGTATCAAGAAGCTGCCATAAATCAGCATTTTTAACGGGCTTTCTATTACTTGTGCGCCAGCCGTTTTTTTTCCAATTGTGGATCCATTGGTTAATACCATTTTTTACGTATTGGCTGTCGGTATAAAGGTTCACTTCACAGGGTTCTTTTAACTGGTTGAGTGCATTAATAGGGGCGAGCAACTCCATGCGATTGTTGGTGGTGTGAGCAAAGCCAGCACTCAACTCTTTATCGCTTTCATTGAATTCTAAAAGGGCACCCCAACCACCTGGGCCGGGGTTGCCTAAGCATGAACCATCTGTGTAAATCTTTACTTTTTTCATATTGAAATTGTTTCACTATTTTGAAGGTGTGGTTTTAAAGTATCGTCTTTAAAAGTACTGTACATAGAAAATTGATGCTGTATTGACAAAGGCATACTTAAACGCAAGTAAAGCGTAAAATAAATTATGCATAACTTGCGTTTAAGTATGGGCAGTTTGAATGTGGTTAAGTATACTATTGCACTGCACAAAAAGGTACGACAATAATAAGAGAATAAAACGACAAGGGACAGATCATGCGACAAATTGTATTAGACACCGAAACTACCGGCCTTAATCCCAAAGACGGGCACAGAATAATTGAAATTGGCTGTATCGAGTTAATTAATCGTAAATTAACCGGCAATACTTTTCATGTTTACATCAATCCACTGCGCGAAATAGAACAAGAAGCTATAAACGTTCACGGTATCACCAATGAGTTTTTGGCCGACAAACCACTCTTTAAAAATATAGTCCACGATTTTATTGCCTTTATTAAAGGAGCAGAATTGATAATTCATAATGCGCCTTTTGATGTTGGCTTTATGGATAGTGAATTTGGACTTACCGATCGTACTTTGCCTAAAACAGAATCATTTTGTACCATACTAGACACATTAGTAATGGCCAGAAGATTGCGACCGGGTCAAAAAAACAATTTAGATGCCTTATGTAAATTTTATCAAGTAGATAACAGTCGAAGAACCTATCATGGTGCTTTGTTGGATTCAGAAATATTAGCAGAAGTCTATTTGTATATGACGGGCGGACAGACAAATTTGTCGTTAAATGCAAATAATGAAGACAGTAATAGTGATGGTATTGAAAACGTCAAGAAACTCAATCAAAAACCAGCCTTAAAGATTATTCATGCAACTGCCGATGATATAGCTAGAGATAAAGCTATATTTGGCTAGCAGTGAAACTGACATTACTTAGCACTAACATTCACACCTATTGGCGAAGCTATGCGTTTAGCCACTATTTTATGACTAGTAATAGTAGTCTATTGGCTAATACTGTTTCGTGTTTGAAGATCTTAGCCATTTATATGCTCGTTTGTAGCATATTCATCTTTAGTAACGAAAGCGATGCCTCAACGAGTGTTGATAAAACAAAAATGCAAGGTCAATCGGTAGACACAGGCGTGCTTCCTATTGGTTCAGAATATCAAAATAGTATAAAAATACTGAATAATAGATTTAGAATAGACGGTGATATTAAAGAAGTCACTATTGTGTTTTTTAGAGCCTTTGGCAGTGCTCCTATCGTCCTGGTGCGCCCAGATGGCAGTAAACTCTATCTTGAAAACGACCTTGAAGATGACAGTTTCAATTGGTTTGAAACTGACACCTACGACATGATATCACTGGCTAATCCTATGCCTGGTCCTTGGCAAGCAGTTGGCAATATATTACCGCAAAGTAGAGTCATGGTGATAGCGGGAATTAAATTAGATGCAGAGCCCATTCCAGATGTGGTTTTTTCAGGTGAAACTATTAAACAAACCGCTCGGCTAGAGAATATTGGTTCTAAAGTTGATATCTCTTTATTTAAAGATGTCGTGACCTTGTCCATTGAATTTATGAGTACCAATAACCCTGACTTTTCCAATTTCGGCCTTGGTTCACGTCAAATAGCCAGATTTGACGACAATGGATTAGGTTTTGATGAATATCAGTCTGACGGAGTATTTACAGGACAATTCAATTTAGATATTACAGAAGGTGAGTGGCGTCCAATTTTTACGGTAAAAACGCCATTGTTTTCAAGAGAACAAATTAATGACAATATTGTACTTCGTCCAACACCTATTTTAATTAGCCACGTGTTACAGGCAAGTGATCAGGGTGACCATGTTGTTTCGATTAATGTTGATCAAGAATTTCTTAAGCCAAATGGTGTTATTATTGACGGCTCGGTAAGGTATCCAGATGGGGAAGTCGTTAAGTTTTCTATGACCGACGCATATGAAACCGACAATAAACTCACTATTGTAAATAATGAATACGGTATTTATAAAGTGAACATGACGGTTTTTGCGAGTACCGTGAATGGACGCGAAGTTGTTTTGTCGGTGCCAGAGTACTCTTTCGTGACAGCTGCTCCAGAAGTCGTTCAAGAAGAAATTATAGAGGTACCTGTTGAAACCGAAGCAATCAGTTTAATTGAAATAGAACCTGTCATAGAAGAAGATAATTCCTGGCTATGGATAGCCCTCGCAATAAACTTTATTATATTGATTTTTGGAAGCCTATTAATTTTGCTACTTGTTAATAAACGTAATAATCCTAATAATCATTTGTGGTTAAGGTTTGTAAAACGAGTAGCAGGTTTAGTTGCCAAAAAGCCAAATGCTGACAAAATTGAGATTGCCGCATAACATTGTGAATGCGTGGCTGAACAATTGTCACAGGCGTAATTATGCTAATGCTGCACGAAAATTAGACAACAAGGTAATTGTTTGCAAAAAGCGGTTGACTACTTAATGCTGTCACCGTATTATCTGCGCCGCGGTTGAGTAGGAGGTTTTATTTACCACGGCTTGTGAAGTGTTAAATAAGCCAGTTACCTATCTACTGCGAAATGTTGTACTTTGAAGTTATTGCGGAGTGGTAGTTCAGTTGGTTAGAATACCGGCCTGTCACGCCGGGGGTCGCGGGTTCGAGTCCCGTCCACTCCGCCATCTTCAAATATTGATACATTTTACATGGGGTTATATAAGAACTCATACGAGAGATTATACATGTGGAGTGGTAGTTCAGTTGGTTAGAATACCGGCCTGTCACGCCGGGGGTCGCGGGTTCGAGTCCCGTCCACTCCGCCAACAATGTATCAAATTGCTAGAAATAGCAGTGCATCATAGTAGTTTTAAATACCACGTGGAGTGGTAGTTCAGTTGGTTAGAATACCGGCCTGTCACGCCGGGGGTCGCGGGTTCGAGTCCCGTCCACTCCGCCACTTTTAGTGTAAGCAAAAACTAAATTGCAAATCTACATCACAAGCCAAACATCCAATAAATTCTCTTCCTCATTTTGGCAAAACATATCTTGAAATCGCGCTACTTCGACTATTATTGTCTTGGGCTTATTATGGATTACAGGTACACTATCTGCACGTAAACCTAGCACGATGGCATTATGACCCCCCCTTTATTAGTCGGCAAAAATATTGTCAAAACGTACTTTGAGGCACAGCATAGTGTCGATATTTTACATGCAGTAAATATTGATGTGCATGCGGGCGAAACGCTTGCTATTTTGGGTGCATCTGGTTCAGGTAAAAGTACTCTGTTACACATATTAGGTACCTTAGATACGCCTAATTCTGGTGATGTCTTATTTAAAGGCAAAAGCTTACTAACCTTATCCAAAACGCAACAGGCTTCCTTTCGCAATAGCGAGTTAGGATTTGTGTATCAATTCCATCATTTATTACCTGAGTTTAGCGCTACCGAAAATGTGGCTATGCCAAAGCTTATTGCGGGCGTAGCAAAAAAAGAAGCTTATGCTAGTGCTCATAAACTACTAGATAGAGTAGGTTTGTCGCATCGGCTCAACCACAAGCCTCATCAACTGTCAGGTGGAGAACGCCAACGTGTGGCTATTGCACGCGCTATGGTCAACAGCCCCAGTATAATTATGGCTGACGAGCCTACAGGTAACTTGGATAACGACGCAAGTGCGGAAATTCTTAAGCTAATAAACGATATTAATAAATCTGAAAACACCTGCTTTATTATTGTGACCCACGACCACGGCTTAGCGAGTAAAATGGATCGTACGCTTACCTTAGTCAACGGAAACTTTACCCATGTCAGAGCATTAGGCGAATGAATAGTTTCGTATTTGAAATTGCCAAACGATTGCGCCAGCCTAATAAACAAGATTCTTATATTAGTTTTGTTTCTGCTTCATCTACAGCGGGTATAGGTCTTGGGTGTGCAGTACTCATTTTATTGCTCTCGGTAATGAATGGTTTTGAGCATGAATTACGTAATTCTTTATTGAGTGTAGTACCCCATGCTGAAATATTCTCTATTGATGATAAAGGAGTTTACCCTGAAAAAGAGTTCATCGACTTAGTCCAGAGCGATCCTAAAGTTGACAGTGTCTTTTTGTTAAACAAAGCAAGTGGTTTATTACAAGCAGGCAAAAGAATGAAAGCGGTCTCTTTGGTAGGTGTTGACCGTAAATATTTTGTCCAAAAATTTACTAAAATGAACAATGACGAAGTACTTTTTGAAAAGCTAAACCAAGTGGAAAACGGTATTTTGCTTGGTAAAACTATCATGAAGGAACAAGAAATATCAGTAGGAGATCAAATTCAATTGTTGCTGCCCTCAAGCACTCAAGACTTAAGTTTTACAGCGCCTAAATCAGCCTGGATAGAGGTAGTAGGGGAGTTGTCAGCTGGCGGTGAACTTAATAATCAGCTTGGCTTGGTTAACAACCGATACTTGGCCAAACTGCTAGGTTTTGATGAGCAAGTGACTCATATTGAAATTAAGTTAAAAGATCCGTTTGATGCCTTCGACTTAGTCAGAAAGTACGGTTATAACTTTTCTCAAGCCGCTTACATGTCTGATTGGACGCGCACCAATGGACATTTGTATCAAGATATTCAGTTGATAAGAACCGTTGTTTATATCGTATTAGCTTTAGTGATTGCGGTTGCTTGTTTTAATATTGTGTCGGCGCTAGTGATGTCGGTAAAGGAAAAAAGTAGAGAAATAGCTATTTTAAAAACGATTGGTGCTACCGGTTCAGATATTGCCGCTATATTTATATTAAAAGGGCTCTATCATGGCTTGAAAGGCGCGTTAATAGGCACGACTGTTGGTGTGTTACTTTCTTTGTATTTAATGGAACTAATCGCCTTTATAGAATTTTTTTTAGGCACAGAAGTGTTTTCAGGTGATATCTATTTTACCGGTAGTATACCGTCTAAACTAGATTGGCTAGATGTGGTGATTACCGCCTCGCTTGTTGTATTTATCTCCACAATTGCAACCTTGTATCCGGCTAAACAAGCGGCAAGTGTTGAACCTACCGCTAATTTACATTAATGCTTTTGTATATACGATGACGCTTATATGACTGCCTGTTACAAAGACTTATCGTTATAGACAGATTCGTCTAACTCTTTTTCAGATTTAGCCACTATACAAGCTACTGTACAGTCACCTGTTACGTTGACCACGGTTCTGGTCATATCAAGCAGTCGGTCTATGCCGATAATAAGTGCAATACCATCAACCGGTAAGTTAACCTGCTGGAGTACCATCGCTAACATAATCAAGCCTACACCAGGCACTCCTGCCGTCCCAATAGACGCAAGCGTTGCGGTTAACACCACCATTAATAACTGAGATGTGGTTAAATCAACGCCATAAGCCTGTGCAATGAATACAGTCGCTACGCCTTGCATTATAGCGGTTCCGTCCATATTAATAGTCGCGCCTAATGGAATAGTAAAAGATGCTACTGACTTTTTTACACCAAGTTTGTCACGTGCTGTTGCCATGGTAATAGGTAAGGTGGCTGCGCTGCTTGATGAACTAAAAGCAAAAACCGCAAGCTCTTTCACTTTTAAAAACAACAGTAATGGGTTTAATCGAGCTAAGGTAACTAACAGTATTGGAAAAGTAATAAGGGCATGTAAAATCAGCACGGCTAATACTAAGAAGAAATATTTGCCAATATAAGCTAAATCACCAAAGTCGATAGTTGCGCCTAACTTTGCCATTAAGAAAAACACACCGTAGGGTGCAAGGTTCATCACAATAGTGACAATTTGCATAATGACTTCATTCATCGCTTCAAAGGCATTTTGAATTCTTTTACCATGATCACCGGCTTTCGTAATAGCGATGCCAAACACAATGGAAAAAATAATAATTTGTAGCATGTTACCTTGCGCTAAAGATGCGACGGGATTAGAGGTAAACATATTAATAACGACCTGCACGAGGCCAGGGGCTTCCTTTACGACGTAATTGATAGATTCAGGTCTTTCAAAACCAATGCCAGGCTTAACTATAAGTGCCGCAATAAGCGCAAATGTCACAGCAATGCAGGTCGTAAGCACATACAGAAGTAGCGACTTGCCGCCTAAACGACCCATTTTCGACGGGTCTGACAAACCGCTTACACCACAGACTAAACTAACGAAAACCAATGGCACTACTAGCATTCGAAGGGAGTTTATAAAAATGGTCCCACCCAGCTCGAATATGCCATTTACAAAAAAAGCTTTGAAGGAGAAGTCTATACCTATCAAGGCAATTACGAGGTCGCCGCTATCGTCATAGGACAATTGTATACAGTAACCTATAACGATTCCTAAAATCATGCCGATAAATATACGAAAGGTGAGATTTGTTCTTGCGAGGTGAAGTATGTTTTGGACAACTGTGTTGTTGTTTACTGCGTTTGACATGCAAAGACCTATTGTTTTTTGTTATTAGTCTGAATACCTAAGATTAACAAGTATAACTCAAAATCGAAAACCTTTTATACACTCTACACCAAGTACAGTGAATTGCTTAAGCCAAAATTTAAAAAATGGGTAACAAAATGAAAATCGCTAAGTTAATCTTTATATTTATTGCATCGATTGCGCTGCTCACAGCATGCGGAGGGAGTGGAGAACCACTTAGTCGTGGCCAAGGCTCTCCGACGGGCATTCCAGGCGGACTAACGCCTCAGGCGATGACTATTGCTATGTCTATTGTGGACCAAGATGGAAATGAACAAACGCAACTTACTGAAGGCGCTCCCCTCAATATAAACACTCGCGTGCTCGACAGCGATGGAAATCCGGTGGCTGGACAAGTGGTGTCTTATACACTTAATCAAAATGATTTAGCTGTATTTAATAATGATACTGCAACAGGACTCACTAATAGTGATGGCATTGCCACTATTCAAATGACTGTTGGTACAATCTCTGGGAGCGGAATTGTTACCGCAAGCTTAGAGAATGTAGCATCTGTTGTTTTAGGGTTTACTAGTCTTGGCACGCTTCAAGCAACACCTTCGTCGATTGAGTTGTTTGCTAATGCGGTGCAATTAGCATCAAGTGGCGGTGATGAAATAGAATTAATCGCGGTGGTAAAGAATGAAAAAAATATTTTACTGCCCGACATCGATGTTACTTTTTCAGTTGATGAAAACGCATCATTGTCAAATATTGACCCACAAACAGGTCTTGACGGCACGGCTCGCGCAATTTTAACTACTCAAAATAATAAACAAAACAGAGTTATTACTGTTATCGCAACATCCGCTGCGCTGTCGCAACAATTACAAATTAATGTGGTCGGCACCGAAGTAAATATTAATGGTGCGTCATCGGTCATTATTAACGACAGTTCGCCTATTACTATTGTGCTTTCAGATTCAGACGGTAACGGCATTGCTAACCAAACAGTGAATTTGTCGGCTACACTAGGTGTAATCGACAACGCTGCGCCAGTAACCGGTGTAAACGGTCAAGTTACTGTCAACTTTAGTGCCAGTCAATCTGGAATATCGGTCATTACGGCGAATGCGCTAAATGCATTAACAAACTTTGAACTCGTGATACAACAAGATGATTTCAGTTTTGATGCTATTCCAACAAGCAGTTTGGAACTGAATGTAGAACAGGCCTTAAGTTTACGTTGGTTCAAAAATAGCGCGCCTTTTGCAAATGGTTCGGTAACCGTAACAACATCAAGGGGTGTAATAACGGCAAACGGCATAATCGGTAATAATACAACGACCACCGATGCAAATGGTATTGCGACAGTATCCATTAGTTCACAATTTGCAGGACCGGCCTCGGTATCAGCTGTGGGCTCAGATGGCGCAGGTAATCAGGTGACGTCGCGCGCTGCAGTTGAATTTGTGGCATCCGAAGTAAGCAGTATTTTTGTTGACGCTACGCCAGACATTATTGGTCCAGAAGGGCAAACAACTACTATTACAGCGGTGCTAAGAGATCCACGGGGTAACCTTGTAAAAGGTAAGACCGTCAACTTTAGATTAGACATAGATTCTTCTGGTGGTAGTATTTCGCCAAATACTGCTATTACCGACAGTAACGGTATTGCCTCAAGCGTTTATACCTCAAATGCAGTAAGTGGTGACAATGGCGTAACAGTGTCGGCCGAGAGTGATGGCGTAATCGGTAGTACTGATTTAACTGTTGGGGACCGTGCTTTTGACATCAGCTTGGGCACGGGTAGTACAATTCAGGTTCCAGATAGCTCCACTTATTTGAAAGAGTTTGCGGTATTTGTAACAGATGCGTCAGGTCGGCCAGTTGCAAATGCTGAATTAACCAGCACTGTAACGCCAACCGGTGCCGAAGCATTCAGAAAAGGTTTTTGGATATGGGACGACCTCGCCAAAATACACGTAGAGTTTGAGAGCGAAGTTTGTGCCAATGAAGATGCTGACAGAGACGGTATATTAGACAGCAGCCCTTTAAATGAAGATATAAATTCCGATGGCTTTTTAACACCGGGCAATGTTGCATCGGTAAGCTTCAAAGAAAATATATCGAGAACAGACGAGTTTGGGCAAGCAACTCTGCAAGTACGCTATCCAAAACAGTTTGGTAATTGGACCAAGGTTGTAGTGAGTGTTTTTGGTCAATCCGCAGGTTCTGAATCTGTGCAAGGACAAACATTTACTTTAGGTGTTGCATCGGATGATTTAAAAGAGCAAGGCTCACCACCGCCTAACAGTCCCTTCGGTGTTTTACCTTTATGTAGCAATTTTAATTAATTACGCATAACGTAACATTAAATGAAAGCCCATCACATTGTTAATAGCATGTGATGGGCTTTTTTTATGTGCAACAAATTTTACCTTTGTTGAAATGGATAAACGCTTCCCAACTGCATTATTTGAGTTAAATCATCTAGCGCAGTTCTTGATTCAAGCAGTAGCTGTGGGTCGACTAAATCTTCTGCACTTAATACATCACGATAATGTTTATTTACCCATGCGGTAAGCTTTCCATATAAAGAATCATTCATAACAGCATGCTGATTAACAGCCTGCTGTTGTTCAGCGTTTAATACTACCCGCAACCTAAGGCAAGCTGGCCCGCCACCGTTTTGCATGCTTTGCTTAACATCAAAAAAGTGGACTTTACTAATGGGGTTATGCGCAGCCACCACACTTGCCAAATAGTCATTCACTACTTTATTATTTTGGCATTCCATTGGCGCGATAATAACCATGTCTCCATTAGGTAAATTAATAAGTTGGGTATTAAATAAATAGCTCGTTACTGCATCTTGAATACTAATTTGCTGAGTAGGCGCTTCTATAAAATGGAAGTCGTTACTGCCGAAAGCCGCAGTAATTTGGTCTTTTACTAATGCGGTATCCAAAAATGCTTGCTGATGATAAAACAATACATTTTTGTTGCCTACGGCTATCACATCGTTATGAAAAACACCTTGATCGATGACATCAGGATTTTGCTGTGCATATACAACGCTTGTTTTTTTTAAACCATGCAGACGGGCAACCGCTTGGCTAGCTTCTATTGTTTGCCTTGCTGGAAAACGTTTTGGGGCAGGGTGGGAATCATCAAATGCATGCTTGCCATATACGAAAAATTCTACGCCAGGTTGCCCATAATCACCACAAAAGCGCGTATGGTTGGCAGCGCCCTCATCACCAAAATGGTCATTTTTAGGTAAATGTTGATGATGTGAAAAATGAGCATCATCACTAAAGATTGCGCGCAGTATATTGCCGGTCACTTTTGGTTCAATAGAACGATGAAATTTGTTGGTTAGGTTAGCTGGCGTAAAGTTTACTTTTTCGTTGTCACAGTCCGCACTAGGCGATATCGTTGCTGCATTTGCGGTCCACATGCTTGATGCTGAACAGCATGCTAAAAATATAGCGGGTGCTTGTTTTGCAGCCTTTGCCAGTACCTGTGCGTCATTACCGGTAAATCCAAGCCTGCGTAGGCTGTATATATCAGGACGTTCTTGCGGCGCCAATACCCCTTGAAACATACCTAAGTCGGCAAGGGCTTTCATTTTTTGTAATCCTTGAAGCGCAGCTTGTTTTGGATTACTTGTCGATTTGGCATTCGACTTTGAAGCAACATTACCAAAGGATAATCCTGCATAATTGTGAGTGGGCCCAACCAGACCATCAAAATTCGCTTCAACTGTTTTCATATATAACCTCGTGTTTCCTAGCTTGATGATCCTAGGTTGATGATGACCGCTTTAGTGGTATCATGCCAATAAATATACACCGAAGTATACGTACTTAAAAATGCTTGCCAATGATTTTTTAAGAAAACCATAATAAAAACAACAGCTTTCCTAATTAATTTTAGATATTTATACGGTTCACCTTGTTTTCTATTCACTTTGCAGATATATCTTAAAAAGAAAACATACATTATTTATGCAGTAGGTTTGTACGACCTACATTGCAATCATCTATTTTTACAAGGTTTTTAATTATAAATGGGCAAATCACTCGTTATTGTAGAATCACCCGCTAAGGCGAAAACAATAAATAAATATCTAGGGAAAGATTTTATTGTAAAGTCGAGCGTGGGGCACATAAGAGATTTACCAACTAAATCACTTGGCTTAGTCGAGCCTAAAAAGCCAGCAAAAGAACTTAAAGAATGGGACGAAGATGCTAAGGCCGATTACCTAAAGGCTTATGAATATAGCAAACTAGTTGATCGGATGGGCGTAGATCCAAAACAAAATTGGAATGCTCACTACCAAATTCTACAAGGCAAAGAGAAGGTAGTTAGTGAACTGCAAAAGCTTGCTAAACAGGCAGACACAATATATCTTGCAACGGATTTGGATAGAGAAGGTGAAGCGATTGCATGGCATTTGCAAGAACTCCTCGATGGCAAGGGTAAAGAATTTAAACGCGTGGTATTTAATGAAATAACGCAAACGGCGATACAAGACGCTTTTTCAAGACCTAGTCAGGTAGATATAAATAGAGTAAATGCGCAACAAGCTCGTCGTTTTCTCGACCGGGTGGTGGGCTTCATGCTGTCACCACTATTGTGGAAAAAAGTGGCTAGAGGTTTGTCAGCTGGACGTGTGCAGTCTGTTGCTGTTCGCTTAGTAGTGGACCGAGAACGCGAGATTAAGATATTTGTTCCAGAAGAGTTTTGGGACATTCATGCCGATTTAGTGAGTGCGAAATTAGCAAAAGATGCTGCTCAGCTGCGGATGTTAGTGACAAAGAAGCACGATAAGGCTTTTAAGCCGCAGAATGAAAGCGACGCAATGAGTGCAGTCGCAACCCTTGAAAAAGCCGATTTTAAAGTACTGAGTCGAGAATCGAAACCTACTCAAAGTAAACCTTCCGCCCCTTTTATCACGTCAACGCTGCAACAGGCCGCTAGCACGCGATTAGGTTTTGGCGTGAAAAAAACGATGACGATGGCGCAGCGTTTGTATGAAGCAGGCCATATTACATACATGAGAACCGACTCAACTAATTTGAGTGGCGAAGCGGTAAACAGCTGTAGAGAATACATCAGCAAAAAATTCGGTCCTAAGTATATCCCTGAAGATCCTATCAGATATGGCAGTAAAGAAGGCGCTCAAGAAGCTCATGAAGCCATCAGGCCGTCTAATGTTGTGGTAACTGCAAACAGCCTTACTACAATGGAAAGAGACGCTCAGCGACTGTATGAGTTGATTTGGCGTCAGTTCTTAGCATGTCAAATGACCAATGCCAAATATGATGCAACGACCTTAAAAGTAAAAGCCGCCGAATTTGAGCTGGCTGCCAAAGGTCGAGTCTTGTTATTTGATGGTTGGACATGCGTTATGAGCCAATTGAAAAAGAAAGGTGATGCAGAAGCCGACTTGCCAGATCTAAAAGCGGGAGATACTCTTACATGCAGCGCAATTGATCCCAAACAACATTTTACTAAACCTATCGCACGATTTAATGAAGCGTCGTTGGTTAGAGAATTAGAGAAAAGAGGAATCGGCAGACCATCTACTTATGCGAGCATTATTTCTACTATTCAAGACCGAGGTTACGTCAGATTAGACGCAAAACGTTTTTACGCCGAAAAAATGGGTGAAATTGTTAGCGACAGATTAGTTGATAACTTTGCCGAACTCATCAGTTATGACTTCACGGCAAACATGGAACAGCGCCTAGATGATATTGCTCATGGCGAGCTGTCTTGGAAGAAAGTTCTTGATAATTTTTATGCAGATTTTTCTGAAAAACTTACATTAGCTGAAAGAACTCAAGAAGATGGCGGGATGTTGCCTAACCAGGCCGTTCCGGTGGATATTGAGTGTGCTAAATGTGAACGTCATATGAACTTAAGAACAGCCAGTACGGGTGTGTTCTTAGGATGTTCTGGCTACGCATTGCCGCCGAAGGAAAAGTGTACGCAAACCATGAACTTGGTACCGGGCGATGAAGTCATTAAGGTTGACGATGAAGAAGAGCTAGAAACTTACGCCCTTCGCGCTAAGAAGCGCTGTCCAATCTGTGAAACGGCTATGGATAGTTACTTAGTTGATGAAAACCGCAAATTACATGTGTGTGGTAATGTACCTACGTGTATGGGTTACGAAATTGAAAAAGGTACCTTCAAAATTAAAGGCTACGATGGCCCTATCATTGAATGTGATAAGTGCAAAAGCAACATGGAGCTTAAGAACGGTCGTTTTGGTAAATACTTTGGATGTTCTAATGAAGAGTGTAAAAACACTCGTAAGCTGCTCCGAAGTGGAGAGGCTGCGCCGCCTAAAGAAGATCCGGTATTCTTAACCGAGCTTGTATGTGAAAATTCAGACGCCCATTTTGTATTACGAGACGGCGCAGCAGGAATATTCTTAGCGGCCTCAACGTTCCCGCGTTCACGCGAGACACGAGCGCCGCTAGTGGCCGAGCTAGTTAGGTTTAAAGATCGTATATCACCTAAATTTTATTATTTAGCTGACGCTCCAGATAAAGACCCAGATGGCAATTTTGCTGTTGTTCGGTATAGTCGAAAAACGAAACAACAATATGTGATGTCAGAAGATCAAAATAAGAAAGCAACGGGCTGGTCTGCGTGGTATGAAGACACTAAGTGGGTCGTTGACGATAAACGTAAGAAGCCCGTAAAAGCCAGTAAGACAGCTAAGAAGACCACCAAAAAAGTAAGTAAGACTGCAAAGTAAAAAGAATGAAATGGTTACAGTATTTATCCTGTTGGATAAATACTGAGACAATAAAAAAGGGACCCTAGGTCCCTTTTTTATTGTTTAGCAAAGCCGGTTATTTTCCCGGCGTTGTCATCGGTGCACTAACACTGGTTTTTGCATTAGATAGAGCCGATGTATTGTCAGAAGCAACATACTCGCGTCTATTTTCATTTGCCATTGCCTTCGACGCTAGGGTTGTATCGCTCACCTCAACTTGCGCAGGGTTAGTGCTAGGAGAAGACGTGTAAGTGACTTTTGCTGCCGACTTAGCTTTTGGTTTAGCAGCTACGCGTTTTTTACGCGCAGGTTTTTTTTCTGCTACAGCTGGTGCTTTCTCGTCTTCTATTGCGGCCACTGGCAATTCTTCAACTGCCTGTTGTGTTGTTGCCACTTCTGTATCAGCAATATTACTCAAAGTAGTCTCTGCAACAGCAACATCGATGCTAGGGGTTTCTTCGGCTATAACAGTTGAGCTAGTCTCTTCGATGGCGGTGCTAGATTCAGATTCTGTAGCTTCAACATTTACCGCTTGCGCTGGTTCAGTTGCAGGAACTTCTATATCTACACTCGCGGTATCTTCAGCAACCACTTCTGTTTGAACAGCAACATCGTCTTCAGGCTTAGTAATGCTTTGCACTTCCGATACTTCTTGTGCTGTTTCGTTTGCTTTATTTTTGCTAACTTCAGCGTCGAACATTAGCTCTACTTGTTGAGATTCATCGGTATTGGTTTGTTTACGTTTTTGACCAGCCGCGCGCACATGGCGTGCTGAACGTCTTCTTGTACGTACTTTACCGTCTGATTCATCGTCTGTCGCAGTTGCATTTGTATCGTCGCTTTCGCTATCGACATTTGCAGCTTCGCTATCTACCAGTGTTTCTGCAACATCTTCTTGCACACTAGTTGCCAAAGGCTCAGTTACGCTAGCTGGCAAAAATTCAGCATCGCTAGAAGTAATAACGTCGTTTGTAGGTAATACGTCCGCAACTTGTTGATCGTTCTCAGCAACATTATGTACAACTTCTTGAGAAGCTTCTATTGTTTCAACAGGGGCCTGCTGCAGCGTGTTTTCGCTTACATCATCACTAACTCTCACACTGTTACGTGCAGGACGACGACTGCGACGTTGTTGAGGCTTTTTACTAGCTTGCTTTACTGGTTTACTCTCAGTTAATTCGTTAGTAGTGTCTTTGTCAGTACTGGTTGTTTTTTCGCTTTCACTAACATCAGGCTTGTTGTCATACTTTTTAGCTGGGCGATTATCGCTTCGCTTGTTTGGAGTTTGCTTTTCGTTATCGATTGCTTCGTCGGTTTTTATTTCTAGCTTCTCACCTGGCTTTTCACCTGGTTTAGGACGCTTATTGTTACGACTACGATTACGATCATTTCTGTCGTTACGAGTATCGCTGCGGCTGTCAGAACGAGTTGCTCTGCGTTTGTTCTGGCTTGGACGGCGAGGTGCAGGTTTTTCGGCTTCTGCTTTTTCTGGCTCAGGTGGACTAAATATACTTGCTATCCATGCGCCCATCTTACTAAAGACGCTTGGCCCATTAGATACAGCTGTTTGCTCAGGTGATGGTGATGCAACCGCAGCTTTTGCTGGTGCAGTCATACCCTGTAAAACAGGCTCTTCACGCGTTGATACTTTTGCTGCAGGCGTGTCGGCCGCGGTTTCTTTTTCTTCTAATAGCTCGACGTTGTAGCTAAGGTCTGAAATAACTTCAGCTGCGCGGCGACGTAGAATTTGAAATTTAGGGGTTTCTAAATTCGGGTTAGGAATGACTATTAAGTTAACGCCATGGCGTGCTTCTAATAATTGTATAGACGGGCGCTTTTCGTTCAACAAATAGGTAGCAACAGTAACCGGTAATTGTGCTTCAATTTGGCCGGTATTATCTTTAATGCATTCCTCTTCCATTATACGTAGCACAGACAAACCTATAGATTCAATACCTCTAATGTTGCCATAACCATCGCAACGAGGGCATACGCTATGCGCAGACTCGCCTAAAGAAGGACGTAAACGTTGGCGCGACATCTCAAGTAACCCAAAACGTGAAATTTTACCAAGTTGAATACGAGCGCGGTCGTTTGTAACAGCATCTTTCATTCGGTTTTCAACATCACGCTGATGTTTAACAGGTGACATATCAATGAAATCTATAACGATAAGACCGCCAAGGTCGCGTAATCTTAATTGACGTGCAATTTCATCGGCAGCTTCTAGATTAGTGTTATAAGCGGTTTCTTCGATATCGCCGCCCTTTGTTGCTCTGGCGCTGTTTATATCGATTGAAGTTAACGCTTCTGTCGGATCTATTACAATCGAGCCGCCAGACGGTAAACGCACTTCACGCTGGAATGCTGACTCAATTTGCGTTTCAATTTGATAATGAGAGAACAAGGGTACTTCACCCGTGTACTGTTTAACTCTGCTGGCGAAGTCGGGACGCACCAAGGATATATGTTTTAAAGCTTTGTCGAAGACTTCTTTATCATCTATAAGGATCTCGCCAACATCGCGACGTAAATAATCACGAATTGCGCGCACGATAACATTACTTTCTTGATGAATTAAGAACGGAGCAGGTTTGCTCTGTGCAGCTTCTGAAACGGCCTCCCAATGGTGCATTAAAACACCTAAATCCCACTTTAACTCTTCTGGCGATTTCCCTACCCCAGCTGTTCTGACAATTAGCCCCATTCCTTTAGGGACATCTAACTCGCCTAACGCAGATTTTAAATCAGTACGCTCGTCGCCTTCAATACGACGTGAAATGCCGCCAGCACGCGGATTATTTGGCATAAGTACTAAATAACTACCGGCTAATGAAACGAATGTTGTCAGAGCAGCGCCTTTTTGGCCACGCTCTTCTTTATCGATTTGGACAATAACTTCGGTGCCTTCGGCGATTACTTGCTTTATACTGGGACGACCGTCGTAGCGATAGTCTTTCGGGAAGTAAGTTTTGGCAATTTCTTTTAATGGAAGAAAACCGTGGCGGTCTGCGCCATAGTCTACAAAGGCAGCTTCTAAACTTGGCTCAACGCGGGTGATGGTCCCTTTGTATATGTTGGCTTTCTTTTGTTCATGCCCTGGACTTTCAATGTCTAGATCGTAGAGTTTTTGGCCATCTACTAAGGCTACGCGCAGCTCTTCTTGCTGAGTTGCGTTAATTAACATTCTTTTCATATTATAATAGCTCTGTGTCTATACAGATCTATGAGCAAACAAAGCTTATCGCAGAGGCTCCCGCCTGTGCTGTTTCAAAAGTGCCTGATATGTAGGGGAGGGATTAGATAAGCAACAGTTTATTTGCTATTTCGAAGACTTTTAATTTGGCCAAAATGGGACGTAAATTAAAAAATTTCCAAGTCATTAAATTGAAAAACATTATATATAGCGGTGGAATGTTAAGTGTAAATATACCCTTAACGGCTCTGTGCTACGTAATGTTTGTTCTGTTTGACTCTATCTTTTCCTACAACTTACAAAAGGTAGCTAATGACTACCGCTTGCTCTAAGGCGTTCTAATATAATGTGTTATCACCAAATGGTTTTTCAATTGGCGTTGCCTGTTGTTTGCTGTTCAATCTGCATTATTTCAATGCGTGTCCTACCCTAAGCGTGCATTACTTCGTAGCACTTTAGTTGGGAGAACACAGTAAATTTCTCGTTTGTGTAAATATCTACAACATCAATCCTTAATTGTAATGTCCGATACTCGCTCATATTTTCGTATTAATATAAAGGGGTTTTACGACCCTAGTTAACGGTGATAATTCTCACTTTCGTTAATCTTATTTGACATGAGTTACTCGTAAAAAAAGTGCGTATGACTTTAGTAAATATGCAACTTTTCGTAGAGCGTTTTTACACAAGTCGTGATACTATCACACCAATTTTATATGGCCTAGACAAATAAGCACTTAATTGCCCAATACTGCACTATGTCTGCACTATGAGCGCATAATAATTGTACTGAAACGGCTTTTTGACCACTACGGAACTTCAATGAAAAATAGGATTATTCATGGCTGATGCCTTCGACAAAGTACAATTTGTGACTATTGAAGAAGACAACCACCTTCAACGAATAGATAACTACTTGATCAGTAAAATGAAAGGGGTGCCTAAAAGTAAAATTTATCGAATTTTACGAAAAGGTGAAGTACGTGTTAACAAAAAACGCGCAAAACCTGATTATAAACTGCAGACCAATGACTATTTACGAATTCCTCCAGTAAAACTTGACGAATCACCGTCGGCACAATTGAACGTCAGTAATCTAGCTTATATAAAAGATGCGATTATATATGAAGATGATCGATTACTGGTGATTAACAAACCTTCTGGAATGGCTGTGCACGGCGGCAGTGGTCTAACGTACGGTCTTATAGAGGCCTTGCGCGCATTACGTCCAAACAGTCCATATTTAGAATTGGTACATAGGCTAGACAGAGACACCTCTGGTTGCATAGTGATTGCAAAAAAACGCTCGGCACTGCGTCATTTGCATGAACAATTGCGTGATAAAAAAATGGACAAAACCTATCATGCCCTAGTGGATGGACATTGGCCTGAAAAACGCACGAAAGTAAAAGCCGGCTTGCAAAAAAATCAGTTGCAGAGCGGCGAAAGAATGGTGTTTGCTGACGAAGACGGAAAACCAAGTGAAACTCGTTTCTCTGTTATTAAGCATTATTCTCAAGCCAGTTTACTAGAGGCAAAGCCCATTACGGGTAGAACCCATCAGATAAGAGTGCATTGTCAGTTTGCCGGGCATTCTATTGCTAACGATAGTAAATATGGTAATGAGTCATTTTCAAAGTATATAAAAACCTTAGGCTGTAAACGCTTGTTTTTACATGCTAAAAGTATCGAGTTTATTCATCCATTAAGCGAAAAGCCGGTTATGTTTGAAGCGCCTTATGATAAGCACTTAAGTCACTTGATTAAAACGCTTGAAAAGAATAATTAAGTCGTCAGAAGTTTTGTAGCGAAAATGCAAAATTTCACAAAAACGAACGAAATAAATATAAGGACCCGAATGACGAGCGACTTGAGCAAAGTAAGCCATATTATATTTGATTGGGATGGCACTATTATGGATTCGGCCGGTAAGATAGTGAGCTGTATGCAAAAAGCGGCCAAAATGGCTAAGCTGCCTATCCCTACTAACAAGCAAGTAGAGCATATAATTGGTATTAGTTTATTGCCCGCTGTGCAACAGCTTTTCGGAATTACGGTTGCCAAGGCGCAAGAGGTTTGTGTTTATTACAAGCAAATATTTGTAGAAAAAGACCAAACTCCTTGTCCATTATTCGACGGAGCTCATGAACTCCTCTCGGCGCTAGCACAAAACTACACGCTAGGAGTTGCCACTGGGAAAGCCAGAAGAGGCTTACATAGAGCATTTGATAGTACAGATTCTGCAGTCTATTTCAGCGATAGCAGATGCGCCGACGAAGCCGATTCTAAGCCTTCTCCCGATATGCTGCTTCAATTGCTCGATAAATGGCAGATTGAACCCTATCAGGCCGTTATGATTGGCGATACTGTTTACGATATGCAAATGGCCGAGGCAATCGCTATGCCTAGAATAGGGGTGTCATATGGTGTACATGACAAACAGTCAATAATGCAACACAAGCCGGTTCATATTGTTGATAACTTATTTGATTTGCATGCCATTTTTATTGGTCATAATTAGTAACAAAAAAATTGCATACAAAATTTGCAGAAAAACATATATTTTATAGCACAGAGGTAAATATACATTAATGGATAGTAAAGCAAGGGAATATCAGTCTTTGATTAGTAAAATTGAAGCATTAACCGCCCGGGAGTCGGATAGCATTGCTAATATGGCAAATATTAGCGCTGTTTTATTCAATGGTTTAATTGATGTGAATTGGGCGGGTTTTTATATTTATAAAGATAAACAATTGGTCTTAGGACCATTTCAAGGGAACCCGGCGTGTATTCGTATACCTATTGGTAACGGCATATGTGGAAAGGCCGCACAATCTCAGCAAGTGCAGGTAGTAGAAAACGTACATGATTTTGCAGGACACATAGCGTGTGATGCAACTTCTAATTCTGAAGTGGTGATTCCAATTGTTAAAAAGGGTCAATTAATGGGTGTTTTAGATATAGATAGCCCTTTAGTTTCACGATTTAATGATGTGGACGCTGAATATTTATCAAAAGTTGTCGATATATTAATCGATACAATGGATTAGTTAAAAATGAAGCATTTTGTAGATATTCATACTATATTGTCGACAGCTCAAGATATGGACGACATTCATGATGAGCCGGAGGCCGCCAGTGACAAGCTAAATGAAGTTTTGCATTTGGTTTATGATATGAGCGATGACGACATAACAAGGCAAGAGCTAGAGAATATGCTAAGTTTTGTATGGGAACATTGGCATCAGGACAAGCATTTATCTGATATTGAGGTTGACGATTTAGTCGATTGGGTGGATCATCTGATGAATACTTGGGATAATGACGCCTATGAAGGCGATGAATAAAAGAAGTAATTGAATTTAATGGAACAAGAAAAGTTAACAAATCAAAAAGAAGTAATAGCGTTTTTATGCAACAAGTACCCTAAATGCTTCTTTTTAGACGGTACTGTAAAACCACTTAAAATTGGTATATTTCAAGAATTAGCTAGTGATCTTGAAGGCTTAGAGTTAGTCAGTAAACGATTGCTTAGAATGAGTTTGCGTCATTACACAAGCAGTTGGCGATACTTGTCGGCGATTAAAGCGGGTGTGCCCCGAATTAACCTCGTTGGTGATGAAGGTGATGCTGTAGAAGACCAACATGCGCAACATGCTTTGGAACAACTAAAAGAAAGTAAAGAAAAAGCCGCCAAACATCGTGAAACCAATACAAAGGCGCCCAAAAATCCAGTTAAGCATAAAGGCTATTCCAAAAGCAAAACAGACGGTCAAACCGATAATTCGAGTAACGAGCCCCGAAAAGGTTCATATAAAGCACCTAAGCAAGGTGCTGGTTCTCATTCTTCAAAAGGTGCTAAACCTGCGAACAAACCTAGCGCAGCTGTGGTGCCTCAGGTACCTATACAGGCATCAGAGTTGCTAGTAGGTAATCAAGCTTTAGTAAAACTAGGAAAAGAACCTATGCCTGTCACTATTACCGATATTGGTAAGGATGGAATTTCAGTGCAACTAAAATCGGGTATGACAGTCAAAGTTCAACAAACGCAATTGTTTAGTTCAAAAAAGGCTGCTAACTAATAATTAATACTTTCGAGGGTTTCCATATATGCTATTAAAACAAGTAAATACACTTGCTTTATCATCATTCGCGAAAAAAACATTTTTTCTGGCATTATTCGGTTTTGTTACCATTTCAAATGGCGCCTATGCAGATGCCACCGACAGTAAGACAGCAGTTATAGAGCAATCTAGTGTTGATACAGACGAAGTATTAGTATTGCCTGACTTGTCACAAGAAAAACAACACGCTAAGTCCGTTCGACGTATATCTGATTTATTTGTGCGCGCTCATTACAAGAAAGTAAAAATTGATGATGTATTATCGGGACAGATATTTTTACGCTATTTAGATTTGCTTGATAGTAGTAAGCACTTCTTCTTGGCGAACGATATAGATGTTTTCAGTAAATATTATAATAAATTTGACGAAGCAATAAAATTGGGCGATTTATCACTGGCATATGATATTTATCAATCTAACTTAGAAAGGCGTCAAGAGCGTTATAAATTCGCACTTACTCTTCTTAGCAATGAATTTGATTTCGAATCTAAAGAAGATAAGTTTTATTATGATAGAGAAGACGCAGCTTGGGCAAATTCTAAAACTGAACTTAATGAATTGTGGCGTCAACGCGTTAAATATGATGCCTTAAATTTACAACTTGCTGATAAAACACCGGATGAAGCCAAAGAAATCCTAAAAAAACGCTATAAAAGAGCCATTCGACGCTTAACACAAACAAATAGTGAAGATGTATTCCAAACATTAATGAATGCTTTCGCGCGCAGTATTGAGGCTCATACCAGCTACTTATCTCCACGCAGAACAGAGCGTTTTCAAATGGATATGAATTTGTCACTTGAAGGCATTGGAGCCGTGTTAAGAAGTGAAGAAGACCATACCGTTATAATGAGCTTAGTGGCAGGCGGCCCAGCTGACAAAACGGGACAGATTAAACCACAAGATAAAATTATTGGCGTTGCTCAAGAAGACGAAGATGCCTTTATAGACATCGTGGGCTGGCGTTTAGACGAAGTTGTTGATTTGATTAAGGGCCCAAAAGGATCGGTGGTAAAACTGCAGCTTCAAAAAGGCGGCACCGATACTAAGAAAATCACTGAAATTGTCATTACCAGAGACAAAGTAAAATTAGAAGAAAGGCAAGCGAAGGCAGAAGTATTCGTTGCGCCTGATGGCCCCAACGCTGGTAAAAAGCTTGGTGTTATTGAAATAAAAACGTTTTATCACAAACTTCATGCAGATGTAATTAAGCTTATTCGTGACCTTGAAAAAGAACAGGTTGAAGGCATTATAGTCGACTTGCGTGGCAATGGCGGCGGCAGTTTGCCTGAAGCTATTGCTTTAAGCGGCTTATTTATAGACCGCGGTCCAGTTGTACAAATTAGGTACGAAAGTGGCAGGGTAGATATAGAAAAAAATAGAGATGGTATTGTTTACTATGACGGCCCGCTTACGGTAATGGTAGACCGTTTTAGTGCATCAGCCAGCGAAATATTCGCAGCAGCGATGCAAGATTTTGGTCGTGGTGTGATTATTGGTGAACAGACTTTTGGTAAAGGCACTGTTCAGCAGCATCGTTCTTTAGAGCGCGCTTTTGATATGTTTGATAAGCCCATTGGTGCAGTGCAGTTCACAACAGGTAAATTTTATAGAATTAATGGCGGTAGCACGCAACATCTTGGCGTTAAGCCTGATATTTTATATCCTTCAGCAATTGATCCTGCAAAATGGGGCGAAAGCAACGAAGAAACAGCTTTACCTTGGGACAGTATCGACCGTGCAAGTTATGAAGTGTTAGCCGACAATACAGCCATTATTGAAACGCTAAAAGTTAAGCATATTGAAAGAACAAAAACAGACCCTGAATTTCAGTATATTTTTTCTGATATAGATGAATACAATGAAAACAAAGACAAAAAGTTTATCTCTTTGGTCGCCTCTGAACGGGTTGCCGAAAAGAAAGAGAACGAAACTAAGCAACTAGCACGAGTAAATGAAAGGTTATCCAGATTAGGACTCCCCCTTGTTGAATCACTTGAAGGAGATTTGCCAGAAGTCTTAGAGGAGATAGATCCATTTTTGTCTGAGGCTGCTAATATCACCTTTGACATTATTAAGTCAGGCAGCTACGCACTAAATAATGTGCTCGACGATGGTAACAAGCAAGCACAATAAAAAAAGGCGCATACAAGGCGCCTTTTTTGTTAGCATAGAAAAAAATAAATAATAATAAGAGGTGCTTATGAGTGCACGGGGCCATTTTTCCTCAAGGCTTGGTTTTATTCTTGCAGCGGCAGGTTCTGCGGTCGGTTTAGGCAATATATGGGGTTTTCCTACAAAAGTTGCTGAAAATGGTGGTGCTGCTTTCGTTGTGATGTATCTCATTATGGCGTTTTTATTAGCCTATCCGGTGCTTATGGCTGAATTGATCATTGGTCGTGCTAAGCAAACTAACATGATTAACGCCCTACAAAAAATCTCCGGCAATGTGTTTGGCACAATCACGGGCAGCATTGGTGCGATCACTGTTATTTTAATATTAGCGTTTTATAGCATTGTAGCCGGCTGGATGATTTCATATTTAGTCGATTCCGTTGCTAATGTTTCATCAATTAGTATCCCTTGGTTAACAGACGATTCTATTCTACGCAATCTTACTTTTACCGCATTATTTTTAGTACTGACATGTGTAGTAGTAATAGGTGGTGTTAGCAATGGTATTGAACGTTGGTCTGTTAGGCTAATGCCTACATTACTCATACTCATAATATTATTGATTATTTATGTGAGCACCCTTGAAGGGGCTGCAGATGGCTGGAAAGCGTTCTTAGTTCCCGACGTAACAAGAGTGCTCGATCCGGCGCTTATGGTAGACGCAATGGGACAAGCCTTTTTCTCTATGTCGTTGGGGGTAGGGACCATGCTGGTATATGGATCCTACATTCAAAAACATGAAAACCTTCCTCAATTAGGTACTTCAGTAGCGTTAGTCGACATTGGCATTGCTGTTTTAGCGGGTATGTTGATCATTCCAGCTATGTACGTAGCGTTAGCAAACGGTGTGGAGATATATGACAATGACAAATTGATTTCGGGGCCTACCCTTATATTTCAAGTACTTCCTTCCTTGTTTACTTCAATGGGTTATATTGGAACGTTTGTGGCGTTTGTGTTCTTTTTACTGATGGCAATTGCAGCTTTAACATCTTCAATTTCTATGCTTGAAGTTCCGGTCGCTTATTTGGTTGACAGTAAAGGTATTAAGCGCAAGAAAGCGACCATTACATTGGCGACAATTGTGTTTTTTATAAGTAGTATTATTGTTTTCAACTTTGATTTATTGTTTGGATTCGTAATTACCTTAACCACAGAATATAGCCAGCCTTTGCTTGGACTAGTGTTATGCATTTTTGCTGGTTGGATATGGCGCCGCGACCAAATATTAGAAGAACTAAAGCAAGGCAATGAAAATATTGAACAAGGACTGTTTTGGAAAATTTGGCCTTTATATGTAAAATTCGTGTGTCCTGTAGTAATTGCATTAATGTTCTTTCGTTCGGTTTTATAGAACACTTAAATAAGTGTGCCGTGACTTCAAATCAACAAAAACGCAAGACGATATAAAATATGGAAAATAATATGAGTTCTACCATTAAGGAGCCATCCCTTTTAGATGCGCTAATTCCCATTTGCACGCTTATTGTATTGATGTTTAGTGCCGTTATGCTTTATGGCCAAGACTCTTCATATGGACCCAACCAAATAGTATTGTTAATAGGTATGTTTTTGGCAGCTATCATTGGCCTTAAAAATGGCCATAAGTGGAACGATATAGAAGAAGGAATGATTAAAGGCATTTCAATGTCCTTAGGGGCATGCTTAATACTCCTTTCAGTAGGAGCACTTATCGGAACATGGATGCTAGCGGGCACTGTGCCCACGCTTATTTATTATGGTTTATCCTTACTTAGCCCTAGCTTATTTTATGCGGCTAGCTGCCTAATATGTGCAGTAGTAGCAATAAGTATAGGCAGTAGTTGGACAACCGCAGCCACAATTGGTGTTGCCTTAATTGGTGTGGCAACTGGAATGGAGTTATCTTTACCCATTACTGCAGGTGCAATCGTTTCAGGGGCTTATTTTGGTGATAAGTTATCGCCTTTGTCTGAAACTACAAATTTGGCGCCAGCGATCGCCGGGACGAATTTGTTTGAACATATAAAATATATGCTGTGGACGACGGTTCCTAGTTTTATCATTAGTCTTATTTTGTTCGTTATATTGGGCTTTAATGTAGAAATGGTAGATTCTGCTGCCCGCATTGAAGTTATGCAGCAAATTCTTGATAAAGAATTTACCATTGGTTGGTACACGCTTATTCCATTGTTTGTTTTAATGTTTTTAGCAGTGAAGAAAGTACCAGCATTCCCAACTGTGTTTATTGGCGCAATGTTGGGCGCAATTTGGGCGCTTATTTTCCAACAAGATTTACTCGCATCGATGGTATTAGCGCAGCAAAGTGCCACTACAAATCAATTTGTAGTGGATTTGTTAAGCGCAGGGCAACTTGAAGCTATAAAAACAGTCATGGTTGCTTGGACAGCTTTATTTAGTGGGGTATCTTTTAACACATCAGATGCCAATTTAGATGCTCTGCTGTCTCGCGGGGGTATGTCGAGCATGCTAAATACTATTTGGTTAATTATATGTGCGATGTCTTTTGGCGCCGTTCTAGAACGCGTTGGCTTGCTTAAAGCGATAGTTTCAGGCTGTTTAAAAGGTGCGACTAGTGCGGGCGATATGGTAACTAGAACTATATTAACGTGTTTAGGCACCAACTTAGTTACCGCAGATCAATACATGGCGATAGTCATGCCTGGAAGAATGTACAAAGAAGAATTTAAAAAACGTGGGCTACATCAACTCAATTTGTCTAGAAGCCTAGAGGATGGTGGGACCATTACCTCCCCATTAATACCATGGAATACATGTGGTGCTTATATGCACGGCGTTTTGGGTGTGCATCCCTTTGCTTATATATTTTATGCCTTCTTCAACCTGATTAACCCAATATTAGCGATTATTTATGCTTACTTGGGTATCAAGATTCTTCGCCTTACACCACCAAGGGTCGAAATTAAAGCGCAAACCTAAGTTAATCATTACTTCCTCATAGTAGCCATAGACGCTGCTGTTTATCGTTACCTGTAGTCGTTATCTTGCAATACTGATGGCTACTACATCATCTTTGAAATAGGGTATTATTCCACATGACTGCACCGTTAGTAACTACATCACTAGTTAGCAAAAAAAGAGGCGACTACCTACCCCCAACTCATACTATCGAAACCGTCGATTTAACTTTTAATTTGGATCCCGACGAAACCAAAGTGACGAATGTTTCAAAGATTAAAAGAATCGATTCAGAATCGGCTGTTCTATTCTTAAATGGTAAAGATTTGTGTCTACAATCAATTCAGATTAATGAACAAACTCTGCATGAAAATCAGGATTTTCGTTTGCTTGAGGACGGAATAGAGCTTTACACTGCACTTGATAGTTTTACCCTAACGATTGTCAATACTATTAAACCAAATGAAAATACGAGTTTAGAAGGTTTATATTATTCAAATAATGCTTACTGCACTCAATGCGAGGCAGAAGGCTTTCGTAAAATCACGTATTTTTTAGACCGTCCTGATGTACTTGCGATTTACAAAGTAACTATCGTCAGTAAACGAGAGTCTGACAGCTACCTGCTAAGCAATGGCAACCTTATTGAAGATACCGGTTTTGTTAACGGCGAGCGGACCTGCGTGTGGGAAGACCCATTTCCAAAACCTTGTTATTTATTTGCATTAGTTGTGGGACACTTCGATAAACTGTCTGACCATTTCATAACCCAAAGCGGCAAAAGAATTGCCCTAGAACTGTTTGTCGATGAAGGCCGATTAGGCCAAGGCCAGCATGCACTAGACTCCCTCAAAAAAGCGATGCAATGGGACGAGCAAACCTATGGTTTAGAATATGACTTAGACATTTATATGGTCGTTGCCGTCGATTTCTTTAATATGGGCGCAATGGAAAACAAAGGCTTAAATGTATTTAATTCAAAATACGTACTAGCAGATGCCAATACCGCAACCGATGAAGACTATTTCAATATTGAGGCGGTTATTGCGCATGAATATTTTCACAATTGGACCGGTAACCGAGTTACCTGCAGAGATTGGTTTCAATTGAGCTTAAAAGAAGGGCTGACGGTGTTTCGGGATCAACAGTTTTCAGCAGATATGTACAGTGAATTAGTTACAAGAATCAGTCAGGTAAACGTAATGCGCGAGCATCAATTTGCTGAAGATGCCGGACCAATGAGCCACCCAATAAGACCTGATGAAGTGATGGAGATGAGTAATTTCTACACCGTAACGGTTTACAATAAAGGGGCTGAAGTAATACGAATGCTACATACGCTTTTAGGCAAATCAGGCTTTAGAAAGGGTATGGATGAATATTTTTCTCGTCACGACGGGCATGCAGTAACCTGCGATGATTTTGTAAACGCGATGCAAGAAGCAAATGACGTTGAGTTATCACATTTTAAAAGATGGTACTCGCAATCGGGTACACCTGTGGTTAAAGTGAAACAGCAAAGCTCGAGCAACAATAAGACTACACTTAGCTTTACACAAATCAATAAAGCTACTGCCGGTCAAGTACAAAAACAAGATTTGTATGTGCCTATTAAACTAGAGTGTTTTCTCCCAAACGGACAAAAGGTCGATACACAACTAGAAAACGATACCTTGGTGCTACAAAGTTCATCTAGCACTCTACATTTAGATGCCGCAAGTGACCAGATTACGCCATCATTGTTACAAAATTTTTCTGCACCAGTAGTCATTGAATATGAGTATACCCTGGCGCAATTGCTAGTAATTATTAAGTTTGCTACTAGTGATTATGCAAAATGGGAAGCATCGCATAACGCTTACGTAATGTTGATAAAAGAAGTGTATTGCGCATCAAGTGGCGCTGATACAAACACTGACACTGCGCTAAGTAATGCCATTGAAAAGCTTGCCGATGCTATTCAAGCCCTAACAGTAGCGCCTGAAGTGTTAGCTCAAATATTGTCGGTTCCCAGTGCAGAGTCTCTTTATTCTCAAATAGAAAAAGTGAACCCCATAGTTTTATACCATGCTCGACATAAAGTAGTAGCGCAATTATCTGCAAATTTGCACACGTTTTGCAAAGCAACCTATGCGCGCTTATCGGTAAATCAGCCTCCATATGCTTATGAAAAACAGCAGGTAAATGATAGATCGTTAAAAAATACCTGTTTGCATTTATTTGCATATAGCAATGAAGAATCTGCGGCGTCACTTATTCAGGCACAATATCAAAGCGCACACAATATGTCTGACCGTTTAGGTGCATTGAAAGCAGCTCAGGTTAATCAAGGTGATATGTTCGATTCACTAATGCTTAGTTTTGAAAGTCAATTTGGGCATGACGCGGTAGTAATGGATAAGTGGTTTGCTATGCATGGAAAATCGAGCAAAACCGATATATTAGCCCACTTGGACTTATTACAAGCGCATCAGCAATATTCTATTAAAAACCCGAATAAAGTGCGCTCATTAATTGGTTCATTTGCCTTTTATAATACATTAGGATTTCATAAAATAGATGGCTCGGGGTATAAGTACTTAACAGACTATTTGATAATTTTAGACAAAATAAATCCGCAAATCGCGTCGCGTTTATTAACACCTCTTATGCAATTTTCTAATTATGCCGATGAAAATCAACAATTAATCAAGATGCAGTTAAATAGGCTGTACGGTGTGAAGGGTTTGAGTAATGATTTGTTTGAAAAAATTAGTAAAGCTTTAACAATGTGAACTAGCGTCGGAAGTACGTTTAAATGGTAAAGAAAACAACCAAAGATCAAAAATCGCACTATTTTTCAGTAAGTATGAGCTACGCTGAATGTGAAGACTTGTATCGCCACCAAATTAAATATTTACTTGTTACCGATATTGAAGGCAAGCGTATTCAGTTACCCAAACAAAATATGCAGAAATTTATTTCACCTAGTGGTCTGCAAGGCAGTTATCAATTAATAGTTGACCAAAGCAATAAAATTATCAGCATCAACCACATTCATTAATAATAACAGTGCAATAAAGCGCCACAGTGCTGATGGAAACCTATATTTTTAATGTGTAGTGGACAAATGCATAAATATTTCACGGATATGCTGCAACTGGTACGATTTGTTCTTGCGGTTGGGCTAAAATGATGTAATTATTTTGTTAATTATTTAAACGACGTGTTGCCACTTTATTTTGCACACGTTAACATATGATTTTTGAGAAGGTAATCCCATGAAAAATAAGCTTAGCGCTTTTCAAAAGACTTCTATCGCAATAGGTGTTGCTGCAATAATGGCAGCAACGTCGACTAGTGTTTATGCTGCTGACTGGAATTTTGGCGACCTTGAAGTAAACTTAGATTCTAACTTTACATTGGCAACAAGTATTCGTGTTGAAGATCGTGATTTTGATCTTATCGGCAACAGTAATCATCCTCAGTTTGATTGGTCAGGCTATAATGCCGCAACAAACGTTATTTATCCTAGCGCAGATGTATGGGCTTTATCAGATGGCGGCTATTCAGCCAATGGTGATTTAGGCAACTTAAGCTTCGACCCCGGTAAAGCTTTTTCAACCCAATTTGTTGGCTTACACGAACTCGATGTTAGCTATGGCGATTATGGGTTCTTCGCTCGTGGCTTTTACTTTTATGATTTTGAATTGTCTGATTCAGACAGAGATTGGTCTAATCCTATTACGGGAACCACAGTGGATCCATGCCGAGATTCTAGCGCCAGCGATGAGCTTTGTAGTGATATAAGAATGTTAGATTTTTTTGCCTATGCCGATTTCTATGTAGGTGATACTCCGGTTAGTATCCGAGTTGGTGATCAAGTAGTGAGTTGGGGTGAAAGTACTTTCATTCAGCACGGTATTAACACCACCAATCCTGTGGACGTGACTAGGGCTCGCGCGCCTGGCTCAGAATTGAAAGAAGTGTTTATTCCGGTAGGGATGGTGTATGTATCAGCAGGGGTAACCGATACGATTAGTATTGAAGGTTATTATCAATACGAATATGAGCGTTCATTATTGCCAGTTGCAGGTAGTTATTTTGCGGGGAACGATTTTGCAGGCGAGGGCGGTTCGTTTAATAATGTTCAGTTAGGCTTCACAGGTAACCCTGATATAGACGCAGACACATTGTTGTCGCAATTGAACGGTTTAGGTTCTGCATTAGCGTCTGGCGTTATTTCTCCGGAGCTAGCAGGCCAAGCCTATTTAGCGTATCCAACAAAAGTAACTGTTCGAGCCAAAAGCGACGCTGCTCACGATGAAGCTAGCGATTCTGGCCAATACGGCCTCAAACTATCTTGGTTTGCTGCCGATTTGAATGAAACTGAGTTTGGTTTCTATCACATAAACTATCATTCGCAGCGGCCATTAGTTTCGGGTATAACATCTGACTTCACCCAAGCGGGTATTGGCAGAGACTTAGCCATGTTGGCCTCAACGACTATCACACGAGATAACCTGCAAGATTTAAACGCGTTTTCAGAGTCAAGATTTGCTTATCCAGAAGACATCAAGCTTTATGGTGTTAGTTTTAACACTACCGTAGGTGAAACCGCACTTGCAGGCGAGTTTGCATATCGTCAAGATGAGCCATTACAAATTGATGATGTTGAATTACTATATATGGCTATGCCAGAGCAGCTAGCTAATGCTGGTCTTCGCCCAGATTTGGCGGGTATTTCGCAGTTAAATAATATCGGTAGAAGCGTAGGACCAGGTGAAACGGCTGATGGTTTCTTGTTATCAGATACATGGCAAGTTCAAATGACTGCATCACATGTGTTTGGGCCTAGATTTGGTACAGACAACCTTATTCTATTGGGTGAAGCCGGCTATGTGCGCATTCAAGACTTTCCAGATCCTGCTGTGATCCGTTTGAATTCGCCAGGTACATCGCGTACACCTTCGTTAGAGCCTTTAGGCGGTAATAATAGAGAGGGTCTGCATGTCGGTTTATCAAACGGGCCTGAAACCAATCCGTTTTCTACGCAAGGCGCATGGGGATATCGTTTACTTGCCGTTGCCGATTTTAACAACGTATTTGCGGGCATGAATTTACGCGCGCGTGCTACCTTTGCTCATGATGTGAACGGCACCACGCCCGACCCATTATTCTTATTTATTGAAGACAGAAAGTCGGCAAACTTAGGATTTACGTTTGATTATTTGAGCAAGTGGTCTTTTTCAGCTTCGTATAGCTCTTTTTGGGGCGGTATTGGTACTACTAATGCGTTGTCTGACCGTGATTTTGCTTCATTCAATATTAAATACGCTATTTAAGGACGATACAATATGAAAAAAATTGGTGTAATTGCAACGACTATTGCCATAGCAGTACTTAGCCAGCACGCACTGGCGAAGGTGTCTAATGCTGAAGTGGCGACATTAGGTGAAAGTTTAACGCCCTTAGGCGCAACAAAGGCTGGCAATGCCGATGGCAGTATCCCAGTATGGGATGGAGGTATTACTTCTGCCCCTGCTGGTTATACAGTGGGCGATTTCCATATAGACCCATTCCCGGGCGACAAACCGATGTTTATCATTACGGCTGAAAATGTTTCTGAATACAGTGAATTTTTATCGGACGGTCAAAAAAAGCTGTTTGAAACGTATCCTGACACATATAAAATGCCTGTCTATCAAACTAGGCGCTCGGCTTCTAATCCACAGTTTGTGTATGATGCTACCAAGAGAAATGCCGCAACTGCAGAATTGTTGCAAGGTGGAAGTGGTATTCAAGGCGCTGCAATTGGTATTCCATTCCCCATTCCACAAAGTGGTATTGAGGCTATTTGGAACCATACTCTTCGTTACAGAGGCCAGGGTATTCAGCGAAACGGCGGACAAGCTGCAGTAACCGCTGGTGGCGATTTCAATGTAATTGGTTTCGACGAGCAGCTAATGATCAAATATGCTGAGTTGGACATGACACCAGAACGACTAACTGAAGAAAACATATTATTTAAGTTTAGACAAAGCGTTACCAAGCCAGCCAGACTGGCAGGCACGGCACTTCTGGTTCATGAAACAGTGGATCAAGTGAAAGACCCTCGTCAAGCATGGACCTATAATACCGGACAAAGACGTGTTCGCAGGGCGCCAAATATTGCGTACGATGCACCAGGGACTCAGGCAGATGGCTTACGTACTACCGACGACTTCGATATGTTCAATGGTTCGCCAAACCGATACGATTGGAAACTCGTGGGTAAAAAAGAACTATATGTAGCTTATAATAATTATGCTATACATAGTAACAACGCTAGCTATGATGATATTCTAAAACCTGGGCATGTTAATCCTGATTTAACACGTTTTGAAAAGCATAGAGTATGGGTAGTAGAAGCCAATCTGAAAGAAGAATTTCGGCATGTTTACCAAAAACGTGTATTTTATATTGACGAAGATAGCTGGCAGATTCAAGTTGCTGATATGTATGACAACCGAGGTGAACTATACAGAGTCGGTATTGCTCATGGCGTAAACTACTATGATGTTCCTACTCATTGGTCTACTCTTGATGTATACCATGATTTGAATTCACGTCGTTACTTAGCGATTGGTTTAGATAATGAAGAATCAATGTATGACTTTACTGTCGAGCTTGATGACAGAGAGTTTACGCCCCAAGCATTGAGACGAGCAGGCAAACGGTAATCGGAAAAACGGTTGGTATTGCCAACCGTTTTTTTTATAAAAGGGAAATTTTGTGAGAACAAAGATTATTTTAACAACGTTGGCATGCAGTTTTTTAGGACTTACATCCGCAAGTTCAAACGAACAATCGTTTATTGCGCCTTTGGTAAAAGAGTCTTTATTGCTCGGGGCAAGTATAGGTCAGCACAATATAATTGTTGGAGAACGTGGCCACATATTGGTAAACGAAACTCCTGAAAACTCCTCTCTTTCAAGTTTTTCTCAAGTACCTTCACCAACCAAAGTAACATTAACCAATGTTTTTAGTATTGATAACGTTGCATGGGCAGTGGGTCACGATGCTACTATTATAAAATCGAGCGATGCAGGTCTTACTTGGTCTGTAGTGCAAAGCGACCCCGATTTAGACAGACCTTTACTTAGCGTTTACTTTTTTGATAAAGATGAAGGTGTAGCAGCGGGTGCGTATGGTCTCTTTTATCGTTCTATGGACGGCGGCATTACTTGGACCCAAGAACGCCATCCTGGCATGCTGTCAGACGATGACAATGAATACTTAGACAGTATTAAGGAAGACGAAGCATTTTATCTAGAAGAATTGTCTTTTATATCGCCCCATTTAAACCAATTTTCCTATGCTAATAACATCTTATATATTGCGGGCGAAGCCGGCTTAGTAGCCACCAGCGCCAATAGAGGACGCAGTTGGAATCGCTCAGCCATCGACTATCAGGGTTCTTTTTTTGATGTAGGTATTTTGGAAGGCGACAGTTCATTGGCCGTAGGATTACGAGGTAATATGTTTGTCCTTCACGATAATGAGCCGGTACTTATTCCCACATGTGTCACTACATCGTTAAATACCGTTATTACTACGCCAACAAACGTATTTGTTGCGGGTAATAATGGTGTGTTGCTCAGCATTGATATGCAAAACCTTAACTCTACCAAATTAGAAGCTAGCAACACCGAAGGTTGCCAAAAGCACGCCTCAGTTTCATTAATAAGCACAGAGTTTTCTGATGCAATTTTGGCTGGTATAGCATCGAATGAGGGCCTTTTATTGGTCACCGCAGGCGGTTTAAAAACAGTATCAATAGAAGAATAAAATGACTCCATTTGTTAACAAAGTAGAAAAGCTCGTATTTGAAAACCGCATAGCGGTAATAGTTCTGTTCTTAATTGCCACTGTCTTTCTAGCGTATCAAGCATCATTATTAAAGCTAGATGCAGGCTTTACAAAGAATATCCCGCTTAACCACGAATATATGCAAACTTACATCAAGCACAAAGAGAATTTTGGTGGTGCCAATAATATTCTGGTGTCGGTGTGTGATAAAAATCAAACTATTTATAACCAGAACTTTTTCGATACGCTTAAAGATGTACATGATGAATTATTTTTTATAGAGGGTGTAAATCGCTCACTTGTTATTTCATTGTTTGCACCTTCAACGCGTTTTACCGAAATTGTTGAAGGCGGATTTTCTGGGGGACCGGTTATACCAGCCGACTTCAACTCATCTAATCCCGCTTCACTTCAAATAGTCCGAAAGAACATAGATAAGGCCGGCATTGTAGGGCGTCAAATATCTAATGACTCACGCTGTGCTATGGTTACCGCGCAACTACTAGACATAAATCCAGAAACAGGCGAGCCTTTAGATACTTTGCAAATTGCTTCTAAACTTGAGGAGCAGCTACGCAGCCAATACGAAGATGATAAAATAAGTGTCCATATAATTGGCTTTGCTAAAATGATTGGTGATGTTGCTGATGGTGCAAAAGACGTCATTATGTTTTTTGCCATTGCTATTGCTATTACTGCCATCATGGTCTACTTCTTCTGCAAGTCCTTTACGTTAACGTTTTTACCCTTAGCGTGTTCTATTGTTGCCGTGGTATGGCAATTAGGGCTGCTAACCTTGTTCGGCTTCGGCATGGATCCAATGTCAATTTTAGTACCATTTTTGGTCTTTGCCATAGGGGTGAGTCACGGCGTACAAATGATAAATGCCATGGGTAAGAAGGCGGCCAAAGGCATATCGGTTAGGGCTTCAGCGCAGTATGCATTTTCATCTTTATTGATCCCAGGGGGTATTGCTTTACTTTCTGACACTGTTGGTTTTATGACGCTTCTGGTTATTGATATTGGCATAATTAAAGAACTCGCTATTACCGCTAGTATGGGTGTCGCGGTTATTATATTGACCAATTTATTACTTTTACCTGTGCTCATGTCGTATGTGAAACTTTCTGACTCGCATAAAGCTAAATACGCTAAAGAGCCAAAAGAATCTAAATTTTGGCTGATGGTAGCAAAATGTGCATCGCCAAAAATAGCGGTGGTTATTTTGCTGGTTACAGGTGCACTTTTTGTGTGGGGAAGTTTTCAAGCACAAGATCTTAAAATAGGGGACTTACATGCAGGAGCTCCGTCGCTCCATGAAGATTCCCGCTACAATCAAGACACTTTTTTAATCACTGATAAATTTGAAATAACAGTCGATTATATTTCCGTTATTGTTGAAGCTACGCCGGAAGCCTGTACTAGTTATGAAGTAATGTCTGCCATAGACGATTTTCAGTGGAAAATGCAGAACATTCCGGGTGTTCAATCGGGTATATCATTAGCCTCGGTGGCAAAAACAGTAAATGCTGGCTATAACGAAGGTAACCCTAAGTGGCAAGCGCTGCCGCGCAATCAGTCCACGATGGTACAAGCTGTTTCGCGAGTGCCATCTTCTTCAGGATTGTTGAACAGCGATTGTTCGGTAATGCCGGTTATATTATTTATGGAAGACCATAAAGCCGAAACAATTAACACCGTGGTCACCGCGATAAAAGAAATTCGTGATGAATATCAATCAGACGAACTTTCATTCAAATTAGCATCGGGGCCTGTTGGCGTTATGGCGGCGACAAACGAAGCGGTGGAGGCATCTCAAGATCCTATGCTCTACTATGTATTTGGCGCTGTCATAATATTGTGTTTAATTAGCTTTCGTTCTATAAGAGCCACGCTATCGGTTGTTATCCCACTTTATGTGGTGTCGGTGTTGGCACAAGCCTTAATGACTTATTTGCAAATAGGCTTAACGGTTTCTACCTTGCCGGTTATTGCACTTGGCGTGGGTATAGGCGTCGACTATGGCATTTATATTTTATCGACTATGTCTCAACGCTTAAAAGCGGGTGATGATGTCCAAACTGCATATTTAGAAGCCTTAAAAGAAAGAGGAAGTGCGGTGCTATTTACCGGAATTACTTTAGCTATTGGCGTAAGTACTTGGGTATTTTCAAGCTTAAAATTTCAGATGGATATGGGAATATTACTGACCTTCATGTTTTTAGTGAACATGTTAGGTGCAATAATTGTGTTACCAGCCATCGCCAGACTGCTTTGGTTTAACTCGCACAAAAAATAAATGTGCTTAATTATGTAAAAAAGGGCCTATATGGTCCTTTTTTTATGCATTTTCCCTAGATGAGTATGCAAAATGTAAAAGTTACGTTAATAATAGCTGGTAAACCGTTAATTTTTTTAGGAAAATATAGATAGGTAAATGTAATTACAACTAATGTCACTATTAATAAATGCGAGTATACGAATATGTCGGTCACACACCATCAGCATTCAGTACTATTAGAACAAGTTTTTTCGCTCATCAACGATAAAGTTGATGCTACAGAATCAAATAAAGTAATTCAGTTTGGTAATCTTCTATTAAAAACAATGTCCTTTGACGATTTGGATGGTCGTAGTGACAGTGATTTATATGGTGCTATTTTAAGTTTGTGGAAATTACTACAAAGCAAAAAAAATGGTGAGCCGTCCATAAAGGTTTTTAATCCTGAAATAGCTAAACACGGTTGGCAGTCTTCTCATACCGTCATTCAGATTATCGTCGATGATATGCCGTTTCTAGCTGACTCGATCAGAATGGCGATCAATAGACTTAATATTACTTCGCATTTAGTCTTACATTCACCTATGCATTTTATTCGTGACGTGAGCGGTAAAGTCGCCGGATTCGTTGAAAAGTCTGAGCGCAGTGAAAAGCATAGTTCAGAAACAGTATTCTTAATTGAAATCGACCGTCAATCGCGCCGAGAGTTTGTTAAAGAACTAAGCGATGAACTACGTTCAGTAGTAAGCGAAGTGTCGCTGTCGGTAACAGACTGGCAGCCTATGCGCGAAAAGCTCACTGAGATAACAAATAAGTTTAACGAATCAAAAAGCAAGGCATCAGCAGATGTAAAGTCTCAAGGCAAAACGTTTCTAAATTGGTTAAATGATCATAATTTTACCCTTATGGGATATCGCTACTACGATGTGAAAGCCATTGAAGGAGACCATCGATGGTGTCCAGCAGACGACAGTTCTTTAGGCTTAATGAAAAATTCAGTAAGTGCTCGCGAACGAGTGCTATCAAACGTGCCAGCAAGTGCACGTAATGAGGCCTTAAGTAGCAACCCTTTAATGTTGACTAAAACAAGCTCGAAGTCTCGCGTTCATCGGCCGGCGTATATGGACTACATTGGTATTAAAGAATTTGATGCTAAAGGTAATGTAAGCGGTGAACATCGATTTGTAGGCTTATATTCTGCTTCTTTCTACAATAGTAGCGCAACCGATTTGCCGATGCTGCGAGAGAAAATTGAAAGAATGTGCGAGCTATCTGGTTTTGAAAAGGGTACCCACGCATACAAAGCCTTTGTTAATATTGTGGAGACCTATCCACGTGATGAAATAATCCAAACTCCCGACAGAGAGCTTGCTCAAATTATTCTGGGCATCTTTCAGATGCAAGAAAGAGGCATGACAAAGGTATTTGTTAGAAAAGAAGCGTTCGGGCGCTTCGTATCCTGTATGGTTTACACTCCAAGAGAACGATATAATACAGAGCTTAGACGAGACACTCAGCAATTATTAAAGCGCTCGTTTAATGCTAAGGGTGACATTGAGTTTAATACTTATTTTTCAGAGTCAGTTTACGCAAGGACCCATTACATTGCGCGCGTTGACAACAACAACTTGGAATTCGATGTGAACGAGATTGAAAAGAATCTGATTGAACTCACGAAAACATGGCAAGACAAACTTAATAGTAAAATAGTGTCTGTTTATGGTGATGAGCAGGGCAAAGGCATTGTACAAAGATATGACAATGCTTTTTCACGTAGTTACGCAGAGCAAAACTTACCTAGTGTAGCACTCGTTGACATTCAACGAATAGAGCTGCTTAGTGCTGAAAAACCATTGGACATACTGTTTTATCGTCCACAAGAAGAAATTGCCGAAAGTAACATTGTAAAGCTCAAGCTATATCATAAAAACGAGCCTATTCATTTGTCGGATGTTTTACCTATTCTTGAAAACTTTGGTTTACGAGTGGTGGATGAAAGTCCATATAAAGTTACCAATGAAAAAGGAGAAATTAGCTGGATCATGGATTTCACCATGATATATAAAACTAAAGACAATTTTGACATGGAAAAATCACAAGAACTTTTCCAAAACGCATTTACTGCTACCTGGAACGGCGATTTGGAAGACGATGGTTTTAACCGTCTAATCCTAGGCGCTGGCATTACTGGCAGAAGAGTCACTATTGTGCGTGCATATGCAAAATATATGCGTCAAATTGGTTCGTCTTTTAGTATCGACTATATTGCTAATACCATGGCGAGTTACCCAGAAATTGCAAAATTGCTAATAGACTTATTTAATCAGAAATTTAGCCCAACAATTCGTAGAAACAAAAATAAAATTGAGAGTATCGAAGCTGAGGTAATGACTGCGCTCGATACCGTATCTAATTTGGATGACGATAGAATTATTAGGCGCTATTTAGAATTACTGAATGCTACCTTAAGAACTAACTTTTACCAAAAATCTGACTCAGGACTATTTAAGCCATATATTTCGTTTAAATTGTTGCCTGAAAACATACCTGACATGCCGTTACCGATGCCCAAATTCGAAATATTTGTTTATTCGCCTAGAATTGAGGGCGTGCATTTACGCGGCGGGAAAGTGGCACGCGGTGGCTTGCGATGGTCAGATCGTATGGAAGACTTCAGAACAGAAGTTCTTGGCCTTGTAAAAGCACAACAGGTAAAAAATACTGTTATTGTGCCTGTTGGTGCTAAAGGTGGTTTCGTTTGTAAAAGAATGCCCGCAGGAGCTGACCGCAACGCCGTGCAGGCTGAAGGCCAAGCGTGTTATAAAATATTTATTCGAAGCCTGTTAGATATTACCGACAATATTAAAGATGGTCAGATTATTCATCCAAAAGATGTTGTGCGTTTAGATGAAGATGACCCGTATTTAGTGGTTGCCGCCGACAAAGGTACCGCTACTTTTTCTGATATTGCAAACGGAATATCAGATGAATTTGATTTCTGGCTAGGCGACGCTTTTGCCTCTGGTGGCAGTGTAGGCTATGACCATAAAAAAATGGGTATCACTGCGCGCGGTGCCTGGGAGTCGGTTAAGCGTCACTTCCGTGAAATTGGTATAAATTGTCAAACCACACCATTCACCTGTGTGGCTATAGGCGATATGTCAGGTGACGTTTTTGGAAATGGAATGCTGTTATCGCAGCAAACAAAAATTGTTTGCGCATTTAACCATATGCATATTTTCTTTGACCCAACCCCCGACCCAGCTGCTACGTTTAAAGAACGACAGCGTTTATTTGAAGACCCAAGCTTAACTTGGGACGACTACGACCGAAGCCTTATTTCTAAGGGTGGCGGTATTTTTAAACGCAGTGTAAAATCTATCAAGCTTACGCCTGAAATGAAAAAGTGGTTAAACACCCGCCAGCTCACCATGACGCCGGTTGAACTTATTCATAATGTACTGAAAATGCCTGTAGATTTAATCTGGAATGGCGGCATTGGAACGTATGTGAAAAGTAAAAAAGAATCGCATTCTGAAGTGGGAGACAGAGCCAATGATGTAACCCGCGTTAACGGTGGTGATGTTAAAGCCAAAATTGTGGGAGAAGGCGGCAACTTGGGCTTAACTCAATTAGGCCGTATTGAATACGCTGCAACAGGTGGCAGAGTAAATACCGACTTCATCGATAACGTAGGCGGCGTAGATTGCTCAGATAACGAAGTGAATATTAAGATTTTACTAAATACTATTGTCAATAATGGCGATTTAACTGTAAAACAACGTAACAAATTACTCTATGAAATGACCGACGATGTAGGCGAAATTGTTATCCAAGATTGCTACCGTCAAACGCAGTCTATATCTATTACACAAATGATGGGCGTAAAACAGCTTAAGGAACAGCTCAGATTTATTCATGGCCTTGAGCGGGACGGTTCATTAAACAGAGAGCTTGAATTTATTCCATCGGATGATGAAATATCTGAAAGAGTAGTAACGGGTCAAGGCTTAACGCGGCCAGAGCTTTCGGTACTTATCGCATATGGAAAAATGGTGCTTAAGGAAGAGTTTAATATAGAATCAATTACCACGAATCCTTATTATAATCAGTATCTGTTAAATGCATTTCCAAAAGTATTGAGAACGCAGTTCGCGGATGAAATGCAAGAGCACCCGTTACGCGGCGAGATTATTGCGACAAAATTGACCAATGAAATAATTAATGACATGGGTCTTAACTTTGTCCACAGAACTTCCGAAGAAACCGGCGCTAATGTAACCGAAATATGCAAGGCGTACTCTATAGTGAAAGCGATTTTCAGTATGGGGAGTTTGTGGGAATCAGTAGAAGATTTAGATAATGTCATTGCAGCTGACCTACAGCTTGAAATTCTAGATGGGATGCGCCGAACATTAAGGCGAATTGTGCGCTGGTATATTCGCCACGGAGAAAATAGTTTAGGGATAGAGGAAGCTATTCAGAAATATCTCCCAGCATTTACGACAATAAGCACTAACTTAACTAGTTTCTTGGTCGACGAGGAAGTAAAAGAAATAGAGCAGCGCTGCGCCGACTTAGTATCGCAGAATGTACCTAAAGATGTTGCATATAAAATAGCCAGTTTAGGTAACTTATTCTCGTCGTTAGATTTAGCCCAAATTGCTGAAATAGAAAATAGGCCAGTGGAGGTTGTCGCGAGACTTTATTATCAACTAGGCTTTAACTTTGAGCTACATTGGTTCTTAACTCAAATTATTCAGCAAGGTGTTGGTAATCATTGGCAGGCACTAGCAAGAGCTTCTTATAGAGAGGAACTTGATTGGCAGCAGCGCGCTATTACTATCGTTTTATTGCAATCTTCAGCAAAAGGTAAAGATGCAGATAAAATACTCAGTGACTGGTCAAACACCAATAGTGTTAAGCTGGCACGTTGGCAACACATGATGACTGAGTTTAAAACCTCAGATAATCACGAATTTGCTAAGTTTTCTGTTGCCTTACGTGAATTGATGCTGTTAAGTCTCAGCGCAAACCATTAAACTATAGCTCGAAAAAGTAGACAGCCCTGCTTGCAGGGCTTTTTTATATCTAGGAATAAAGTGTATTCATTAGTTCAAAAGTCGTTAATGCTTTGTGATCCGGAGTGGAGCCATGATTTATCAATGGGATTTCTTAAACGATCGCAGCATAATTGGCTAAAAACCTTCTATGCCCAATCGTTGGAAAGTAAACCTGTTCAGTGTTTAGGATTAACGTTTAAAAACTCGATTGGTTTAGCCGCAGGTTTAGACAAAAATGCAGAGTGCATAGATGCATTCGATGCTATGGGTTTTGGCTTTATTGAGGTGGGAACTACCACGCCTTTAGCGCAAGCCGGAAACGACAAACCTAGAATGTTTAGGTTACCCGAACACAATGCCATTATAAATAGAATGGGTTTTAACAACAAAGGTGTGGACTACTTGGTTGACCAAGTAAAGGCGAGTCGCTACAAAGGCGTGTTGGGCATTAATATTGGTAAAAATAAAAATACACCGGAACAAAATGCTATAGATGATTATTTAATTTGTATGCGAAAGGTATATGAACTTGCGTCCTATATAACGATCAATATATCGTCTCCAAATACGCCGGGCTTGCGTAATTTGCAATATGGAGATTTGCTAAAAAGACTGCTTAACGACTTGAAAAAAGAACAAGACATATTACATAAAGTAACTGGTAAATATGTGCCATTGGCGGTAAAAATAGCACCTGACAATACCCAATCAGAAATACAAGATATAGCCTCTGCACTAATTGAAACCGGTATGGATGCAGTTATAGCCACTAATACAACTTTAGCCAGAGACAAAGTGTCTGGGCATAAATATGCCGGTGAAATGGGTGGGTTAAGTGGTGCAGTGCTTACCAAACAAAGTAATGATATCACTCAAATGCTTACTCAAGCTCTTAACGGTGCCATGCCAATTATTGGTGTGGGAGGCATAAGTAATACTGATGATGCCGTCGAGCGCTACGCGTCTGGAGCAAGTTTATTACAAGTATACTCCAGCTTTATTTACCAAGGTCCACCGCTACTAAAAGAACTTATTAATGCATAAATTTATAGTAACCGCTGCAAAGGGGCTTGATGAATTATTAAGGCTCGAAATCGCAGAATTGTTAAGTATTCCAGATGACGAAGTTCAAGCTTTTGCCCGAGTGCAACCAGGCCAGGTCAGTTTTGAAGCTGAGTTGAAAGACGGCTATAAAATTTGTATGTGCTCTCGCTTAGCGAATCGCGTATTAATTGTCCTGAATGAAGGCAAAGCCGGAAATGCTGAAGAGTTATACAAACTTGCCGCACAGGTCGATTGGCCTCAGCAATTTAGTACAAACACTTCTTTTGCAGTGCAGTTTGTAGGCGTAAGTAAAACCATCAACAATACTCAGTTTGGTGCATTAAAAGTAAAAGATGCCATAGTAGATTCATTCGTCGAGGATGGCCAAGCGCGACCTAACGTTGAAAGACAATTCCCTGGCCTTCAAGTACATGTAAGACTTAGACGAGAAAGTGCTGCTATCTGCATCGATTTGTCGGGAACTAGCCTACATAAACGAGGCTACCGAGAAGCCACTGGTGATGCCCCCCTAAAAGAACAACTTGCAGCGGCTATTTTATATAGAAGCGGATGGCATAAAGATAACAGTAAAGCGCTTTTAGATCCTATGTGTGGTTCCGGCACAATTGCCATTGAAGGCGCTATGATAGCCGCAAAGATAGCGCCAAATATTAACCGCGAATTATGGGGCTTTAGAAATTGGTTTGGTCACATAGCTTCTGATTTTGATGAAGTTAAAGCTGCCCTAATTGCTGAACAAAAGACGCCAGATGGGCCAATTTATGCCTTTGATATTAGTACAACTATATTAGATTACGCTGTTACCAATGCTGAAAATGCAGGTGTTGTCGATTATATTGACTTTAAACAGTGCGATGCATTACACGCAAAAGTAAAAGAAACCGAGGGTTACATTGTGTGTAATCCACCATATGGCGAAAGACTCGATGATTACGTTGGTTTACTGCCTATGTATTCACAACTAGGCAGCCATTTAAAAAGCAGTTTTGCTAACTGGAAAGTTGCATTGCTGAGTTCTAATGACCATTTGTTAAAAGCGCTTAAACTGCGCACTCATAAACGCTTTAAGTTGTTTAACGGAAAAATCGAAACACAATTGGCTTTATACCAATTAACCGAAGATAATTTGCAGGCGTTTAAAGCTAAGCCAAATGAAGATGAGTTTAGCAACAGGCTTAGCAAAAATGTAAAACGCATAAGCACGTGGCTTAAAAAAACCGATACTAATGCATATAGAGTATATGATGCCGATTTGCCTAACTATAATTTTGCCATTGATCGCTACGCAGACTGGGTAATTGTGCAAGAGTATGCGCCGCCAAAAACTATTCCTGAAAATGTTGCGCAAGAACGCTTAGCACAGGCTTTACTGCATATTCCCCATATTTTAAACGTCGATCGTAAACGTATTGTGTTAAAGGTGCGTAAAAAGCAGGAAGGCAAAGCGCAATATCAAAAAGTAGATGCAAAGCAATCGCGCATAGAAGTGTATGAGAATCAGACTAAGTTTCTAATTAATCCAACCGATTATTTAGATGTTGGACTGTTTTTAGACCACCGGCTTACGCGTCAACACTTTGCGGCCGAATGTCGTAATAAACATGTGCTTAACTTGTTTTGTTATACTGGCAGTGTATCGGTGCATGCCGCTAAGCAAGGGGCTAAGTCAGTCACCTCTGTGGATATGTCAAATACTTATATACAGTGGGCAAAGGACAATTTTTTGTTAAATAATTTGCAGGGAGCATATGAATTTGTTCAAGCAAATTGTTTGGTTTGGATTGCCAGGCAAAATACAGCGCAAAAGTTCGATATGATGTTTATTGATCCACCGTCGTTTTCTAACTCCAAACGTATGGACAGCGATTGGGATGTGCAGCGCGATCATGTTGCATTACTCACTGATGCAAAAGAATTGTTAGCCATTGGGGGTAAAATTTACTTCAGCAATAATTTGCGCAGTTTTAAATTAGATACGCCAGCGCTTGAAGCACTAGGCTTTAGTTTACACAATATAACAAGCCAAACAATTGATGAAGATTTCAAACGAAATCAAAAAATACATCATTGTTGGGTATTGAGTCTATGAATATAACCTTATACACAGGCCCTAATTGTGAATTATGTGAACAGGCTCTCGGGCTTATTCATGAGTTAGAAGGCCCCATTGAGCTTGAAAAAGTGAATGTTAGAGATTCTGTTGAGTTATATCATTTATATGGTGCGCGTATTCCAGTTGTAAAAAAGAACAGCGACATAGAGAAAGGGTCTCTCGATAGTTCTTCAAATGGTTCATCACAAAGCCCTTTATATAGTCCTTCCCATGTTTCTTCAAACGAGCTTGGCTGGCCATTTTCCCTATTACAATTAAGAGCATTTCTCGCATGAGTTTACTTCAAATAAAACAGGCCAGTATATTATTTGGTCAGCCGCCTTTACTCGATCAAGCAGAGTTTGTGCTACATGAAAAAGAACGAGTATGTGTTGTTGGACGTAATGGCAGCGGCAAATCTACACTGTTACAAGTATTAAGCGGTGAAATGAAGCTTGACGAAGGTCAGCGTATAGGTGCTAACCACGTTAATATTGCGCGCTTAGCCCAAGACCCGCCAACTAACAACGATATAACTTTGTTCGACTATGTGGCAGAAGGTCTTGCCGAAGATGCATACGCCATTAAGGCTTACCACGCCCAAATACATAAAATTGCTGAAGACAGCAGTGAAAGTGCATTGAACGAATTACAGCGACTACAAGAAATATTAGATGCCAATAACGGCTGGCAAACCGAGCAGCGTATAAGCAATGTACTTACCCAGTTAGGTTTAGATGGCGACACTAGCCTACGAGGCCTTTCAGGGGGTTGGCGACGTAAAGCGGCATTGGCAAGAGCACTAGTATCGCAGCCCGATATACTACTTCTCGACGAGCCTACTAACCACTTAGATATTGATATGGTGAAGTGGTTAGAAAAAACATTAATGTCGTTTCAAGGCGCGATTGTTTTTATCAGCCATGATCGTGCATTTATTCGCAGCATGGCTACCCGGATAGTTGATATTGACCGTGGTTGTGTTAAGTCATACCCAGGTAACTACGAAAAGTACCTTGAACAAAAAGCCATTGACTTAGAAATCCAAGAAACCCATGCGCGCGAGTTTGACAAAAAGCTGGCAAAAGAAGAAGTGTGGATCCGCCAAGGCATAAAAGCCAGGCGCACGCGCAATGAGGGAAGGGTTAGGGCATTAGAGGCATTAAGAGAAGAGTTTAAAGCCAGACGTAACCAATTGGGCAATGCCAATATTGTGAGTACCGTTGGGGTTAAATCGGGCAAACGCGTATTTGAGCTTAACAATGTCAATTATCAATATGACGATAAACCCATTATCAAAAACTTGGATGTACTTATAAATAGAGGCGATAAGGTCGCGTTTATCGGTCCCAATGGCTGTGGTAAAACTACACTTATTAAATTATTAATTGGCCAATTAGAAGCACAAAGCGGAGATGTTTTTAAAGGTGCAAACTTAGAAATTGCTTACTTTGACCAACACAGAAATCAACTAGAGCTAGACAAACCGCTGATTGACGTAATCGCCGACGGCAAAAGAGAAGTTGAAGTGAATGGTTCGCCTCGTCATGTTATTAGCTATTTGCAAGATTATTTGTTTTCACCTGAGCGGGCTAATGCCCCTGTATCGACTTTGTCAGGCGGTGAAAAAAATCGCTTAATGTTAGCAAAGCTTATGCTTAAGCCCAGCAATTTATTAATACTAGATGAACCAACCAACGATTTAGATGTCGAAACGCTGGAATTACTAGAGTCATTGCTGGTTGATTATAAAGGTACGCTTTTGTTAGTAAGCCATGACCGTGAATTTATAGATAACGTTGTAACGTCGAGTCTGTTTTTTGAAGGTAATGGAAAGGTTGCTCAGTTTGTAGGCGGCTATGAAGATGTGCATCAATGGTATGCAGCTCGAAAGGCCAATCTTGATGCGCAAGTTACATCAAATGGAGTAACTAAACAAAAATCAGGACTTACTAGTGCAAAGACCGGTAAATCTGCTACTCAGACTACTGCGAAAAAGTTATCATACAAAGAGCAACGAGAGTTGGAAGGTTTGCCCAAGCAATTAGAAGTATTAGAAGAAACGCTGGCGTCATTACAACAAAAAGTCAGTCAAACTGATTTTTACAGTCAAGACGCTGCTAAAACGCAGCCGATATTAGATAAGCTTGCCCAGAATGAAAGCGTACTAGAGAAAACATTCGCGCGATGGGAAGAATTAGAATCATTACAGAATAATTAGTAGTAACAGGAAATTTCATGAAATTAAACCGCATAACAGCTTTGTTAATGCTAAGTAGTTTACCTCTACTGGCAAATTCGGCCTCCTATACAGTGGTTGAACTGCCGTCGAAGGATTTATCTTTTAATCAGTTTAGCAGTTCAATAGACGAGACCGGATTAGTATTAACTACCGTGAATAGTCCATTCAACCCGCCAATCGATGTGTCGTTAATCGACTTGTCGCTTTTTCCCTTGAATGACCCTGATGGCGCCGCCATGGGCGATTTTGAGGATCAAGACTACCAACTTCTTGCTAGGTTTGTTTATGTTCAAACTATTAACAACAGTTTATTTGGCCAAAAGTTAGCTGCGCAATTAGCGTATAAAACTGACGGCACTAGCGCTGAGTATATCAGCGGTTTGGATATCGGAAGCGAAGGTACAAACGGTTTTACGTTTGCGCAAAAAACGACTATGGGTGATTCGGTAAATGGTACTCATATTGTTGGTTCAATGGCAGGACCATACAACGAAGTTCCCTTCACGAGCGCTGATGGGACCGAACGTTTATATACTGTGAACGATTTTACTATTCGTGGGTTTGTACAAGTTGGTGATAATGTCACCGAGTTAATACCTGAAAATACGGTTGCTGGCGGTTTAAGCTTTGCCGAGGCTATTAACACCAATTTACAAGTAGCCGGTTCGACAAGTATTGGTCCCAGCGATACATTGACTGCAGCCCTTGAAAATTGTTCTGACGTGGATACACGCGGTGATCAACCTATCGAAGCGTGTTTATATACCTTGCGACTGCCGGGACAAAATGGTTTTGATGCTTTTGGAAATTCTACGGCTAGACGAGCCGCTATCTGGCAAGTAGATGCTACCGGTGAGATTCTGAGTACAACTACGTATGGGCTAGTCTTTGAACCTGAAGCCGATTCAGTAGTTACATTATCTACATCTGCAAACGCTATTAACGATAGTGGCGTTGCGGTGGGGGTTAGTGATGCTCCTTTCTTTAACCGTTTCGAAGACACAGCGGTTATTTTTGAAAATGAAGTAACCACTAGAATTATTGAAGATGAAAGTTTGATGCCCAACACTGCTACGGGTATTAATAATAATGGTTATGTTGTGGGCTATCAAACCTACGCCGTTGGTCAAGTTTTGCGTACAAAAATGTTCACATTTGACCGTAATTCAGAAACGTTAAATTTCCCTGACGGATTTTTTATAAATTCAGCCACTATTCCTAGGGCTATTAATAATAATAACTTAGTGGTTGGTGATGCCGATTCAGAAGCAGGGCAAGGTTCAAGGCAAAAAAACGGTTTTTTATATAATATTGATACCGACACTTTTACAAACCTAAATACGCTAGTTGCTTGCGACGCTAATATAACTATTATTACTGCAGACGACATTAACGATAGTGATGAGATAGTTGCCAGCGCGCTTGTAAAAAGACCTGCACGTAACCTACTGGGCGAAACCATCAACAGTGAAGACGGTGGGGGACTTGTTGACACAATTATTACTGTGAAATTAATCCCTACAGGGGCTGCCCCCAGTGATTGTACTCCTTCAGATGAAGAAGCAAGTGCTGCAGAACGCCAAGGAGCCGGTGTTGGCTTTTTGACGCTGATTGGGTTATTCATGATAAGTGTATTTAGGCGTCGCATTAAAATCGCCTAAAAGCATTATTGTGAAAAACAATTAGGATATTTATTCTATTCCCTCCAAAGCCACTCCTGTAGTGGCTTTGCTGTTTTTTAATAACTTTTTCTGTTAACAATCTTGTTTTTTATTACTAAATATTACAAAAAAATCCTCTTAGGTTTTTCAAATAGTTACCTGATTCTTGCACTTTTTATGCAGTGTGATTCTTGAACTATTTATGCTATCGGTGTACTAATTAGGTGTAGGGATTTGATGTTGCCATTACCTTAATCACTAAATAGCAGGGGAAAAAATTTGACACTCTATTGAGTGATTGAAGCATCCATTTCAACACGCGATATTAATTCTCTACCTTATTTATTTAATCAAGAGAGGCTATTAATGAAGAGACAAAAAAGAGATAAGTTAACTAGAGCCCATTCCAAGGGTTATCAGGCCGGTATTGTAGGGCGTTCTCAAGAGTACTGTCCATTTCAGGCATCAGATGCAAGGTCGCATTGGTTAGGCGGGTGGAGAGAAGCATTCACAGACCGTAACCTTGGATTAAACACCAGATAAAGCATTATTTACTACATTCAACAAAAAGCCCGTCACACGACGGGCTTTTTACGTATTAAAGCGTGAGTTTCTAACGTTATTTAGAATGAAGATGTATCTTGAAATAAACCTACTTTCAGATCTTTAGCGGTGTAAATAACACGACCGTCTACAGATACTGTTCCGTCAGCCATACCCATATATAAACGACGTTTAATAACGCGTTTAAAATCTATTCTGTAAGTGACTTTTTTAGCAGTTGGTAGTATTTGTCCAGTGAACTTCACTTCGCCAACACCCAAGGCCCTACCTTTGCCTGGTCCGCCAGTCCAACCTAAGAAGAAACCTACAAGTTGCCACATTGCATCAAGGCCTAAACAACCAGGCATTACCGGGTCGCCAGGGAAATGGCAATCAAAAAACCACAAATCAGGCGTAATATCTAACTCTGCTTCAATATATCCTTTGCCGCTTTCACCGCCTTCTTCAGTAATGGTGGTTATTCTATCCATCATAAGCATATTAGGAGCGGGCAGTTGGCTGTTACCAGGCCCAAATAATTCGCCAGTACTGCAAGATAATAATTCTTCTCGTGTAAAACTGTTTTGATTCATAGTCATAGTATTTTCTTTTTCAGTTAATGTATTATTCTAAGTATGCGCTAATTTAGCGAACACTTGCACGCTAAACAACTCTGAACAGTTAAAAATATTAAAATAATTTATTTTTTGATTTACACTGTTAGTATCTGGTGACGATTAATATATATATGAAAAATAAAAAATTAGTAGCAAATGCAGAAAAACAGAAGCGCTTTAGAGAGCGTCAAAAAGCATTGGGCAAAAAAATGGTACGCGGTTATATAACGTCCGACGCTATGGAAAACTATAAAGAAATCGTCGAAAAAACGGGTTGGACGGACAATGATATTATCTCTAACTCGTTACGCATAACCTATGCAGCCTATAAGAATGGGCAGATTCGGTTTTTAAATAAATGGCTGCAAGAGGATGATCGTAAAAAAAGGTTGAAGGTAAAAAAGGATATTAGTTAAGCACTGAATGCTTATGCAATACTCTTTTAGCTTCATGTTTAACGTCATCTCGCTTTCTAAATGCCCATAGCCGGTCACGTGCTTTTTTTGCGGCTAAAACTACATCTACAATAGGCAGACAATAGTCTCGCTCAATATTAATATTATGCATGGCAGCTTCTAATGGAGGCATCGACGCTGGTTCATGTATGTAGTGGTTCGGCAGACATGCTATCTCGGGTACCCACTTGCGGATAAATACGCCTTCAGGATCTTTTTCTTGTGATTGCTTTATAGGACTATAAATACGAATTGTATTGGTGCCAGTAATACCGGCTTGCATTTGAAATTGTGGATAGTGGATACCAGGCTCAAAATCAAGGAACAACTTACCCAAATGATCAACGCCTCTTAGCCAATCTATGTTCAGATGGTGGCACAGAAAGCTCACTAACATCGCGCGCATTCTAAAATTCAAATACCCAGTCGCAATTAGTGCCCGCATACTAGCGTCAACGATAGGTACACCTGTGTTTCCTTGCTTCCATGCGTCTAATAGTTTTTGGCTTGAAGCTGAATGGTCGTACTCGAAATGTATATAAGCCTTATTAACAGGTCTAAACTGCATATAATGCTCACTTTCAAATTTTTGTATAAAATGACAATGCCAGCTTAGCCTTGCGCAAAAGGCTTCAACAGAGCGTGTCCATCCTTCTCGTTCACGGTGTTCTAGGGCTTGTTGAAAAACCTGCCTAATAGATATATTGCCCCACGCCAAGTAGGGCGATAGTCTTGAGCAAGTGGTTCTAGCCTGTTCGGGCTTGCCTATATTGCCAAAATATCGTTTGCCTCTAACTTTAAAGAAATCGTGCAGCGTATACCAAGCCCGCTTTTCACCGCCAGGTTGAAACGAGATGGAAGGTGATAACCATTCTTCAGGCAGGTGCTGAAGTGGGACATGAAATCTGAGGTCTTTCTTATACGGTGTTATATCACCTAGCACAGGATCGAGTACCGAAGCTGATATTTGTTTGTACCAGTGTTTTCGCCACGCATACCTATGATGCAAGGGTCGCTTAACCGCACTATATGAGGACTCTTCCCATCTAACATCATTCTGCTTGCACCATGGGGCCAGTTTAATATCCCGCTGATAGCTGGATTCAAGCCCTACTTCTTGATGGCTGAATATATGGCTTAAGCCTTTGTCGGCTAATGCTTCTACAACATTTATCATATCCTCTTGAAAGATACTTATAGCGGTATCAAAAGGCGATAGTTGGTCGTTTAAATCAGAAATAGATTGACAAATAAAACGCCAATGACGCGTATCCATATGCGGGTCTGATAATTGTAAAGGTTCAATGATATAGCCTATAACAATAGGATTACCCAAAGCAATTGCATCGCACAGGGGTTTATGGTCGCGCAGTCTTAAGTCTCGCTTTAACCACACTAGCGAAAATGGCTGTATATTTGAAACCGCTAAAGCCGATTGTTTTGTCGCTATTGCCATTTATTAATAAAGTCTCCATTGGGATCGTAAATTTGAGTCTGCTTGGCTAGGTTGAACTGACGATGGCCACGTGGATCAGAACCCACTCCCGCCAAATATTGCCAATTTCCGTAGTTACTAGCAACATCAAAGTCTATTAACATTTCCTCAAAATAAGCTGCGCCGTAGCGCCAATCTAGTCCCAATTCGTGAACAAAGCAGCTGGCGACTAATTGACGAGCGCGATTCGACATAAAACCAGTTGCTGCTAACTGCTTCATTGCAGCATTAACTATCGAATAGGGGGTAGTACCGTGCTTCCACTGTTCGAAAGAAGTGTTGTTGTGCTTAACAACGGGAGGCTTATTTTGTATGCCACCGAAGCTGAAGAATAAAACGCCTTGTTTTTTTGCTTGAAGATGAAAGAACTCTCGCCAAAGCAATTCGAAAAACAGCCAGTAAGTAGAATCATTTTTAACTCGTTGTTCTTCATACTTTTTCAAATGTTTATAGACAAAAGAAGGGGATACAAAGCCTGCAGCAAGATAGGCAGAAAATCGACTTGAAAAATCCCAGCCATCTAGGCCATTTCGGGTTTCTTTATAAGTGGCTATACCGTCAGTGTTGAAAAAATAATCTTGAATACGCGATTGTGCGCTTGTTTCACCGCCCAAATAACCATTGTCACTGCTTAAAGTGGTAGGTTTGTATGATTGTAATGATTGTAGATTAAACGCGGCTTTGTTTACCGCTGGGCTCTGCGATAATGTTTTGGTAATAGGTTCGCGAATAAACAAATGCTTTTCCACTTTTCGTCTAAATGGCGAAAAAACATCGGGCATGTCGGCTAATTCAAACGGTAATTCATTATGTACCATTAGGTAATGACTCTGACCCTCTATAAAGTGCCTGTCAGGAAGAGAAGCCCTTAAATGACCAATTTGATTTTGTTCATTAAAACCGTAGTGATTTTCGTAGCTAATGCAATTTATGCTATTGTTTTTAACGAGTTCCGTTATGCTGTTTACAGGATCGCCATTAAGCATATAAAAATCTATGTTTATTTTATTTAGCATTGTTTTTAGTGAACTCAAGCCTTGATCTAGAAATGTGCGCCTGTGTTTACCCAAGTGACAGTGACCGTATTTATTTAATGCTAAACACTTTGGGTCAAACACATATACAGCGACCACTTGTTCACAGGTTTCTGCGAGTGTGTGCAGGGCTTCGTTATCATTTAAGCGCAAATCATGTCGAATCCAATGTAAGCCAAGTTTGTAGGGTTTATGTTTCATAAAGTTCTCAACGCCACGACAATTTATACTGTTGATAATGTTTTGTTACTAACTTAAGCAAGTAAGCGATCTATATTAAAGTGATTAGAGTAAAAATGTATATTAAAATGCGTATTGAATACCCAACAAGCTTATTTATTATATGCCTAGTTCCTCAGAGAATAAAAACAACATGAATATATCCAACACTCGCGCGCTTATTTGGTTTAGACAAGACTTACGCGTGAAAGATAACCCTGCACTAATTAATGCCGCCAAGCATGACAATATTCTCCCTGTGTATATTTACGATACGACATTGCCTGAAAACGCTGAGTTAGGCGGCGCATCAAAGTGGTGGCTTCATTACGCATTAGAATCTCTGCAAACCTCGCTTAACGGAAATTTAATAGTGTTAAGCGGTAAGCCCCAAGAAATTTTATCTGCTTTGTGTGCTGAACATGATATTTCAAATGTGTATTGGAATCGCATGTATGAATCTTGGGCAATAGCGCGCGATACCGCTATAAAAATTTCACTCAAGACCAATGGAGTGGAGGCTAAAAGTACAAACGGAAGCTTATTGTGGGAGCCAATGCAAGTTCTCAAAAAAGATGAAACGCCCTATAAAGTATTTACGCCATATTATAAAAATGGTTGTTTAAATGCGACGCACCCACGCTATCCTGAAGCACAGCCACGTTTACAGTTTATGCACAGCATAAGCAATATGGATGGATATCAGGCAACAGACTCATTAGCGCTGCTTCCCAAAATCAAGTGGGACACCCATATTAAAGATATGTGGAACGTAAGTGAGCAGGGGGCCCAACAAAAACTCGAATGTTTTATAAAAGATGCGATAGAGAATTATGATGATGCTCGTAACTTACCTTCTGTGCGCGGTACTTCACAACTCTCACCTTATCTTCATTTTGGCTTAATATCGCCCAATCAAGCCTGGTATGCCGTTCACGATGCCTACGACGGTAGCCGCGAGAAAAAAGGAGTGTATGTATTTTTAAGTGAGCTGGGTTGGCGCGAGTTTTCTTACTATTTACTGTTTCACTTTACTGATATCCAAAATAAAAATTTCAATACTAAATTTGATAAGTTTCCGTGGGCCAAAGATCCGAAAAGTTTGCGTGCTTGGCAACGAGGAAATACAGGGGTTCCTATAATAGATGCAGGCATGCGAGAGCTTTACCAAACCGGATATATGCACAATCGTGTACGAATGGTTGTTGCTTCTTATTTAGTTAAGAACTTATTGATCGATTGGCGTGAAGGTGAGCGTTGGTTTTGGGATTGCCTAGTAGATGCAGATACGGCAAGCAATGCAGCCGGTTGGCAGTGGGTCGCTGGTTCTGGCGCCGATGCAGCGCCATACTTCAGGATTTTTAATCCTATATTACAAGGTGAAAAATTTGATAAAGAGGGCGAGTACGTAAGAAAGTACTGCCCTGAGCTTAGTAAGTTAGGTAAGAAGTTTCTTCATAAACCTTGGGAAGCTACGCCAGAAGAACTCTTAGCGGCGGGTGTAGTGTTGGGTAAGGATTATCCAGAACCAATAGTTGATTTAAAAGCATCAAGGCATAGAGCGCTTGATGCATATGCCTCTATTAAGTAAAAATAATTATATAACAATATAGCCAAATAATGGCAATTTTCGGAGCGTATCAATGTCAAATCTTTGCCTATTGTTAGGTGACCAACTCAGCCTAAACATGTCTTCATTGAGCAATATCAACAAAGAAAATGATAGAGTTTTGTTATGTGAAGTAAAAGAAGAAGCCACTTATGTGAAGCATCACAAAGTGAAAATTGCATTTTTGTTTAGTGCTATGCGACATTTTGCAATTTCGCTGCAAGACAGTGGTTATACAGTTGATTACGTGCACTATGATGATGAAGATAATAAAGGTTCTTTGTTCGCCCAGGTTGAACATGCTGTTGCACAGCACGGTATTGAAGCTGTTATTTTGGCTAAACCCGGAGAATATAGACTCTTTCAAGATTTAGAAACGTGGTCGTCTCGATTAAATATTCCAGTCTCGGTAACACCAGATAACCGGTTCATGGCTAGTGAAAAGGATTTTTCAGATTGGGCCGAGGGTAAGAAACAGTATCGAATGGAGTTTTTTTATCGGGAAGTAAGAAGACGCTTCAATATTCTAATGGACGACAAGCAGCCCGTTGGCGGTAAGTGGAACTACGACGCCGATAACCGCGAAAAGTTGCCTAAAAATATATTACCGCCTGAACCTACAAGATTTGAACCTGACTCAATTACACAAGAAGTTATTGCTTTAGTCGAAAGCCAATTTTCTGACCATTTTGGCGATATTAACAATTTTCACTACGCCGTAACAAGAGAGCAAGCCCTGCAGGTGTTAGCTACTTTCATTGCAGATAGGCTGCCTAATTTTGGCACTTACCAAGATGCTATGGTGCAAGACCAGGCATGGATGTATCATGCCCACGTTTCGTTTTACATAAACGCCGGCATGTTGCACCCAGAAGAGGCAATACTGGCAGCCCAAGAGGCTTTCTATAGCGGTCATGCACCGATCAACTCAGTAGAAGGCTTTATTCGTCAAATATTAGGCTGGCGTGAATATGTGCGTGGTTTTTATTGGCATTTTATGCCGGGGCTGAAAACCGATAACTATCTGCAAGCGGTAAATGCACTACCCGAGTTCTATTGGGATGGAAAAACGGATATGAACTGCTTAAGCCAGTGTGTAAAGCAAACAAAAGAACATGCTTATGCGCATCATATTCAAAGACTAATGGTGTTAGGTAATTTTGCGTTGCTGGCGGGTTTAGACATAGAACAAGTTAACGAATGGTATCTTATTGTTTACGCCGATGCCTACGAGTGGGTCGAACTACCGAATGTGAGCGGCATGATTTTATATAGCGACGGCGGTAATCTTGCAAGCAAGCCATATGCAGCAAGTGGCTCATACATCAATAAAATGTCTAACTATTGCAGCCATTGTCATTACAGCGTGAAAGAAAAAACCGGTCCACAAGCATGTCCTTTCAATTATCTATATTGGGGTTTTATTAACCGTCATAAAGATAAATTTGAAAAAAACCCAAGAATGGCAATGATTTATCGCACGATGGCAAAAATGGACCAAACCAAACTAGGGCATATGCTTGACGATGCAGACAAATTTTTAATTAAACTCGGTCAAAATGAAAAAGTCTGATCTACCGACTAAAACCTGTCCAGTTTGTGAATTGCCTTTTACTTGGCGTAAAAAGTGGGAGAGAAATTGGGATACCGTGAAATATTGTTCTGAGCGGTGTAGGCGTAACAAACGAGTTTAATTGCTTATATGATTTACAATTCGCTGTCGTAATTATTGCCACAGCTGCTTGATAGTAAGTCCAACTAGCATAGCAAAAGTGAAACTTAACAAAGTTCCTAGCATAATATATTCAGTCAGTTTTCTATCGGTTTGGCGTCGCATATCGCCAAACCTGAAGACACTTTTGGCCGCTAATAAAAAGCCTATTCCTGTGTACTGACTAAGTAATACAAACGTTATGACTAAAAACCGCTCAAGGCCGCCAATATATTCGCCTGCAGTTTGTAAGCCTGAGTTCGCTTTATCTGACGCTTCGAATTGTTGAAGATAGGGTTTTAGTAACAGCTGAATTAAGATAGATAGGGGCTTATAGGCAATTAAGTACCCAATAATAATAGCAAAGGTTTGGATAGTAAATTGCGTTTGCACAAAAGCAGCTATACCTATCAAATCGGTACCGGATAGCCAAACACTGACACTAATTAATACTAATAAATGACTAAGTTGGTCTAGTAAAAAATACTTAGTCGTAAAGCCCATGTATGTTTTCCAAACATCAATTAAATAATGCGTCAATATAATAACCAGCAAAGCCAAAGCAAACTGGCCAGACAGCGCCACACCACCAACATAAAGAGCAACTGAAGTGAGCAGAGTATGCACCGCCATATGTTTAAGTAAGCCAAGCGATTTTATCTTGTATTTCACCTTATCCATGATCCACGAATATGGCTGTAAGTAAAAATCAGCGACAATATGTGCTAACAATAAGCATGCAAACAACATCATAGTCCAAGATCCTTAACGGTTTGTTCAAAATAGTGAATAAATCTTTTGATTAAATCAGCATTGCCGCGCAATAAATGGGTGTTTACGTTTTGACGAGACATATCTAGTAGAGTCGCAATTTTCTTGTGCTCAGGAAAATCATTTTTAATATACCAATAAATCACATGCGCCTGTTTTGCTGAGAGACCATGCAAAATACGGTTCAAGAAAGCAAGAGAAAGATAAGATGCTGGGTTAAACGACGCAACAAATACGCCTAATTCTTTATTATTTACGGTTTCCAGTTGACGTCCTGATTTCACAAATACGTCGTCCATTCTGTCATGTAAGCTTGTAACCGGATTATCTATATACCCAAGTGCCAATGACTGGGTAATATTTACTGGAAAATCTAGCTTCGACAGCATATACAATTTTACTAGCAGAGAACCACGAAGTGAAAAAACCGGATTTGGATACATAATTTGAAACGCATCACCCCGATAGAATTCTATAATGGTGGCGTGCTCGGTCTGAATGTGTGTAAGACATTCTTTTAACGTCTTCATTGCTTGCTGTAACTGACTTGAAGAGAATGTGGTTGAACCCACTAAATCGCTGGTTTCTACTGCTATAAGCTTAGTCACTTGTATAGCTCCGTATCTTATTAATATTTACACTACTAGTATGCAGTAAACGACTGTTTCTTGCAAACGAAAGTAATTGCTTTATATAATGCAACTGTTTTAGATTGCGCTATTTTATGATAGCAAAACAGCCATATTGTTATGTTTTTATCGTGTATTATTATCCGGAATATAATTTGAGAGTTGTCAGTTCATATGAAAATTATTGTTGATGCCGATGCATGCCCTGTAGTCATAAAAGAAATACTGTTCAAAGCGGCAAATCGGACGGGGATAACATTATTACTCATTGCTAATCATGCTATGAAAATACCCCCTGGCGATAATATTCAGTTTGTACAGGTACCGGCTGGTTTTGATATTGCTGATGACGAAATTGTAGAGAGAACTCATCCGAATGATTTAATAATTACGTCTGATATACCCTTAGCAGCCGATGTAATTGCAAAGGATGGATTAGTGCTTTCTCCACGAGGTGAGGTTTTAGATAAACAAAATATTAAAGGACGTTTAACGACACGCAATTTTATGGATACAATGCGTGCTAGTGGGGTCCAGACGGGCGGACCACCACCAATGAGCCAGCGCGAACGTAAAGAGTTCGCGGGCCACCTTGACCGCTTTCTAGCCAATATCCCTCGCTAGGGAACCTTTTTATTAAGCAAGGTAATAAGGCTAGATGTGTCATATCTATTGCCACCGTTGCCTTGAACTTGTGCATAAAACTGGTCAACAAGGGCGGTAACGGGCAGGGTGCTTTTGTTGCGTTTGGCTTCATCTAGCACTATACCGAGATCTTTTCTCATCCAATCTACCGCAAAGCCAAAATCAAATTCTCCATTGACCATTGTTGACCACCGATTCTCCATCTGCCAGCTTTGTGCTGCCCCTTTGCTAATAACATCAATAACCTTATCAACTTCCAATTCTGCATTTTGGGCAAAATGAAGGGCTTCAGATAATCCTTGAACAACACCCGCTATACATATTTGATTGACCATTTTAGTTAACTGACCTGCGCCCACACTGCCCATAAGTTGATGTTTTTGACTATAACAATCAAGCAAGGGAATAATTGAGTTGTAGTGGGTTTCGTTGCCACCGATCATTACGGTTAGCTTACCGTTTACTGCGCCGGCTTGCCCACCTGATACGGGCGCGTCGAGAAACGCAATGCCCTGATTAACGCAGGTCTTTGATATCTCGCGAGCAACCTCCGCTGATGTAGTCGTGTGATCAACTAAAATAGCGCCTTTGGATAGGGTAGCTAACACAGAGTTTTCTCCCAACACGACATCTTTTAAATCGTTGTCGTTTCCAACACACAAAAATACAACCTGTGCGTCTTTGCAAGCCAAAGCGGGGGTAGGTTGGCTTTGTCCATTATAGGTAGATAACCATAATTGTGATTTAGTAGCAGTGCGGTTATAAACGGTAACGTCATGCCCAGCCTGTGCTAAGTGTCCCGCCATAGGAAAACCCATTGCACCTAATCCAATAAATGAAACTTTCATCTAATATCCTTTAAAAGTAAACAAATGTCATAAGTTAGGGGCAATATTGTATCGTGTTTTGTGAAGGTTTATTACCTGTCTTTTGTATCGTCGCTATCTTTTTCAATAGACTTTTTTAATCGCCTATCGATATAGTATTGGAACTGGTTGTTATTTCTACACCGCACCGAGCCATTTGTTAAGTTAGAAATAACGGCAAAAACTTGATTAACACGACTGGCGCAATCTACTTTTACTTCTGGCGCGACTATGTTTGGTGTGATTGTATTGACAGATGTTTTTGTATTAATAATCGGGGATATTTTAAGTTTACTATATTCAAGCGCTTGTTCTAGAACATGTTGATCTTGATAGGTTTGTAAATGTTTAGTGACTAATGTTTTATAAGGGTTATTGAAGATAATTGAAGTTGTTGGGCTTATTACATCCTTGGTAATTAATAGAGGGTCTCTTGCTTGTATTCCTTTTGTTGTTTTTTTGAATGGGACAGTCTTAGGTAGTGTGTCTGTTTTATTGGAGGTAAGCACGCTCAACTGTTCCTGAGCAGGCACATCTATTTCACTTGGAACTTCTTTTTGTGCAACGACTTTTTTATTTAAGTTTGTCACATCTTGAATTGAGGATTTTTCTACCTCGGGGGCTACCAATTGTTTTGCTGGCGATTTATACAAATAACTTTTTAAAGGAATAGGTGCATTAATCGAAATAGGCTTGTTCTTTTCTGATGCAAATATAAACACTACAAGAATAACCAGCACATGGAAAAATACCGACACCGACAATAGTTTAAGGGTATTTTTTTTGCCGTTGTTTATTCGTTTTGGCACTAGCTTGGTGTGAATATTCAATAGAAATTTCGTCGATATTGATGACACTAAAATAACATCACCCAATATAATGACCCTTAAGACATAAAGAAGTTTCTTTTTATTTCAACTTAATACTCCTTAAAACGTCTAGGTTCTTTTTAGCCCGCAAAGCTGCAATCGCAATAACAACGATGGTGAACAGTGTAAGCCAGTAAACATCTGGCATCATGTCTGTAAACCCAACATCCCGAATAAGAACGCCACGAATTAAATGCATATAATGTGTAGCTTACAGAATTTCAGCTATATATTAAGCAATTTCCGGCATTCCTTCATAGGAAAACATAAAGCTTGATAATAAAATTGATGCTAACAACACGAATATCGTCATTTGCGTTGACTTGTGTTGATTGGTAGCAATGGCTTGTATCAATAAGCCCAGCGTTAAGCTCGCTGCGATAAACAATAGTGGGGATAGGAGTTAACAGCTAATTTGATATAGCTTACAGTTTTCATATCTGAATAATTTAGCAACGGTTTATATGATGATCTAAGGTAAGTGAAATTTTATTGGAACGAAATTTTGAAATGTTACTTTTTGTTATTTTATAGAATAACGTGTAAGGCGCTGTGTTCGCATAAGTTCACATAGATGTAAGATATTGATAATGTTATTCTTTACTTATCCACCCATTATACAATGGCGTATAATGTATATTATGTTAAATTAAAAGTTATTAAGGTTTAATCCACAGTTGGCGTGTGTCGTTTCTATTCCAAATCTGGAATCGTGTTCTAGCGAAGCTGGAATTTTTGCACTGTTGAATCAAAATGGTGAAATTGTGATTTGTTTCGGCCTCACCACTTCAGCGACGTGATAATAAGAAAAGATATGCTCTTCTGTTTCTCACATCGGTTTGTCGGCGCAGTGGCGTTTCTAATTAAAACGGGAACCGTTAATTCATCTGTCAGCTTTGCTTTCTATTATTCTTAATACTAGAAACGGTTGAGTTATATAAAGTGGAAGAGAGTTTTGGTAATTGTGTATTGGGATTATGTTGAATGATTTAGCGGCAGCTTTGATTCATTTTTTTAAATTGTACTCAAAAGAAATGTGGTGGCTTTTTTTAATGGTTCGCTTCGCACTTTTTAATTCTGAAATCGTAAAACTATTTGTTTAAATTGTTTTACGGATGTTCAATGCTGGCTAAAAATTATTTATGCTGACAGTATCTGTTAAGTGTTGCCGATAATGTGATGAGTCGATTTCAATAGTTCGTTGGTACAAACCCGCAGTAATAATATTTCGAACGTAAAGTTCTGCGAACTGTTTTTAGAAAATAATTCTCGCGCACAAAAATAGTCTATCTATAGAAAGTAATGGCTCAGGTTTTTAATCTAAATTTAATTGTGATGGTGCGCAGATATTAGCGCCCTACTCCGGACTCGAGTTGAAATAGAATGATCAATTAAGCGACGGTCTCAACTGGGCAGTTTGCTCTGCTAAAATCAAAGAAAAAGGCAAGCAACACAAGATAAACGAGCATATAAGAAGAAATTTAGTATTCATAACGATCCTTGTAATACAGTAATTATTATATAGACCTCTGAGTAACCCCCCAAAGTCTACCTATATTTAGGTGTAAAATATTCCATAAAAACAATATATTAACAAGTTGTTTTTATACATTTACTAACGCACGGCAAGAATATTACTGATCCATCTCAGTAATATTTTTAATCTATCTAATGTAAGTGAAACAGATATATGTCAATTGAGCGTCAACTTTGTAGCTTAAAGGATTAATTATGGAAACTAAAGCTAGGTGCATCAATTGGCACAAATTTGAACGGTGTACGGCGGTTACTGCCGCATTGAAGACCGAGTTGACCAGGTAAAAAATGGCAGTAGAAGCCGATTGTCGTTAAAATTGATCATAGTTTGGCTATGAAAGAATACCCTCCATACGATTAATTAAACGCGACGGGAGGCTAGCTCGAACAATATTTATTTACTGTCTAGATTTGTTGGGCGCTTCAGTGAAAGTCGGAACATAAGGTTCCATGAAAGTTAACTATGCCCGAAACGACTATTCAGGGCTAAAACTCGACTTCTGCTTTAACAATCTCCCCTGAATAAGTGACGAACACTGTCCAGTACGATTTAAGATTTTCCTATTCTAATCTTGTGAAAAGAAAAATTCAGTTTTTAATCGGCCAAAGAAGACTTCGCACCACCAATCGAGGAACTAAGTCTCTTAAAAGAAGAATATTTAACCGACCTATCATCTAAACCGTTATGTATAGGATCATCACAGAGTAGACTGCAAATAAAATAGAAAGTCCTTTGAACCAACGAGGTATGCCTACCACGAGCGCCATTATCAAAACTCCAAGTAGAGGTATCGCCAATGATAGTCCAGCCGGATGGCCAAACATCGCTATGTTGACATAAGGTCCGGTCAAAAAGTAAATCAACATTGCTAATGCCGATATGCGTCCCATTCCTTTACTGTGAGCGAGCATATCAAATTGTCCATCGTCAGAATCTGGTAATGCCATTTCTGCCGCGAAATAGACACAAACGGCGGCAAATATCAAAATCAAAAAATGTTGAAACTGCCACGCAGTAAAATCATGTAGCCCCCAACCTGCCCACCAAATCTGTAGGGTAAAGGTAATAATACTCAAACCCCATACGGCAGTAGACCAATGAAATTTGACCTTAGTGTGATGGCGGATTAAATCACCAACCACATGCAGCAAACGGGTAATGGCTAAACCAAGTATTATCGAGACAGTGACAAATATGTACTCGTGCTGGGTCATGGATATACCTCAAGCCTAAATAGGCAAAACCATCTTATCCTATTTACAATTGCGTGCTTCAATGCTGTTGAACTCCCAAAATTCTATAGCCTGATGTGGCGACTTTTTTGTTCGCTGTGTCATTTTATTTTAAATAAGCATTCATGTGAGTGAGTGGGCGAGAGTATTCCATACAAGTTGTCCCAAACCAAGAGTGTTTTTACATTCAACTCAAATCTAGCTGACGATCTAGCTCTTCGCCGATGCTGCACAGTAGAGCCAGTGATCTTGCCCCATAAGAATGGACACTAATTAAGAATATTCCCATCCGCTGTCTTAGGTAAGAAGTGGCACAAAGTTCTCGTACCTTTTTGAATGGCGTATGGCCGCTTATGCCGTATTTAAGACTGAATTGAATAAGCAAAAAATGGTAAGTAATAGTCGTTTAACCTTCATAATCTATACTTAGATTCCTTTGGTTATGTGCTGTTTGCAAACGAATAATTGGCATTCATCATTTAATGGTCACCGCGTTTTCTCAGAAGAAATATGAAGCTGCGTTTGTAGGGTGTTGAGTGGAATGGTTTTTGTAAGCAAAGATGGTTTTAGCCACCTTTGCTTTAAGTCTTAAAATGTCGTTCTAAAACCTACAGATAAAACATCCGCTTCATCAAATGCTTCATACACTGCTTCGATTGAAGATGATTCAGATATTTGGAATGAAGCTCCGCCACCAAAGCCAAATTCCCATTCGTCTTCCGTTACACTAAAGCCATTAGATGATGCAGTAGCCTCTAAGCGGCCGTAGCTGGGTTGCAAGAAAACACCAAAATTCTCTGTTACATTATATTGACCGCGAATACTAGCAATCAAAAGGGCACTGTCAACTTATCGAATTAAGAATATTTGAATCCGATTTCAATAGCTTATGCCAAATTCTGGACACAACTAGCCCTGCTCCACTCAGCAAACGCTCGTTCACGGAGTATTCTGTAGTTACTGGCTTTCATATGATGTCGGCCAAGTCTAAACAGGTTATTGACAATACCGGGACACGATAGAAATCGTTGAGCCTGCCCTTTTGATTTAAACCGGCGCATCTGCCGTTCCTGCTGTCTCCCTGGCTGATGAGACAATTCACAGCGGTTGTTTTCGTATTGTTGTGTAGAATGCTCAACACTGGGCATGATGTCCCTTTTCGCGGCCGAATAGCTGCGCAATTTATCGGTAACTATCTTCAACGGCGCTGCCTGCTGACGCTTCAATAACTTCTTGAAGAACTTCATGGCAGCCTTTCTGTTGCGCCGTTTCTGAACCAGAATGTCCAACTCATCGCCGTCTTGGTCGACTGCTCGCCAAAGATAGTGAAAGACACCATTGATCTTTACAAAGACTTCATCTAAGTACCATGTGTCACCCAGTTTCCCTCGCTTCTTCCTGATCTGGCTACAATATTGGTACCCAAACTTCAAGCACCAATTTCTCACCGTCTCGTAACTGACATTGATCCCTCTGACGGCCAATAACTCTTCAACATCTCGAAAACTAAGTGTAAATCGATGGTACAGCCAAGCAGCATGGCTAATGACCTGAGACGGGAAGCGGTAACCGGTATACATATTATTCTTCTTCTTCATTCTCGGATTATCTCACAATTCCAAGAGACTTTGACAAGTTGACAGTACCGTATTAAGTGTTTTTCATATCGACGTATCTTAGCAAATTAAAGGTACTATTAATAAATACAGATATAATGGAAATAATAAAATATTCTTCTCATTGCTTCCTATTATGTAAATTCTTCAGGTCTCACTTTGTCTTTCAGAAAGTCGCTAATATATTAATTTAACTATGGAAAATATTTTTTACATAGTTTCTAATAGTAAGTATAAAAGTGGCGTTAAATTCAGGTCTCCTTTTGTTTTTTAGATCTCTTATTATTTTGAGGGTGTAAAAGTAGAAAATACTTTATTAAATCAGAAGGTAATAATTGTAAATGACGACAATTAAAAATAAATCGGGCAATTACAGATACGACATGCTCGATAATAAGCGTTAGGTGACAATCATGGATACGGCCTCACAAATTGCTCGGTACGCACTGGCTCTTGCGCTGATGGCGCCTCTTTTGGGAGGCGCATTGGTTATTGCCCCTTTTTCCGACCGCTCAGGCAGGCGCATGGTGCGGGCTTGGAACCAGGCCTTTCTGTCCATATTTGGCATATCGTTCGAAGTGCAGTACGACATCGGGCCCGAGCAACTGCAACAGGGCGGGATAATCGTCGGGCTGACACAACAGAGCATTATTGACCCCACGGTAGGGTTCGCGGCCTGGGATGAGCCGGTCAAGGCAATCTGGAACATCGAGTACGCGCTAATTCCATTTTTCGGCTGGGTCTCGTTTATTCTCGGCTGGGTCATTGTCCGCCAGAATCCTTCTCAATCAAAACGCCAGATTGAGAAGGCGGCGAAGTACGCTGCAAATGGTGGCCTGGTCTACTTGTCTGCTGAAGGAAAACGCAGTGTCGACGGCAGCCTGAGCCCCTACAAGAAAGGGCCAGTTGTCATGGCAATCAGTGCCCAGGTCCCGTTATACCCAGTTTATATAGCGGGTAGCCGACAATGTATGCCGCCCGGAGCCTGGAAAATCCGTCCGGGGAAAATCATCATGAGGTATTTGGCCCCGATACCAACCACTGGCATGACATACGAGGATCGACATTCACTGCTTGAGCACCTGCGGATAGTGGGTGAGAAGGAGCATTCACGATCGATCAACGATCATGAGGCTGTCACCTAACAAACGCATAAATACGCTCGCAAGCTCGCTAGGACGACTACTAGCCGGCTGCGGCTCATTCTTCCCGTACGATTTTGAGAGGCGTATGACCCCTTTTGCCGTGGAACTGCCTTACCTGATCAAGCAAAAAATACCAGTAACCGGCCTGTTATCAAAATCGATTAAAGGGCGGCATTGAGCGATCAAGAGACGGTCGCAAACTTTTGCGGCTAACACTGGTTTACTGCGATAGCAGACTGTCAGCTTTCTTTACACTAATGTCGGCTCTGAGCGATTTCCCGTCATACGATTAAAGACTTCTGACTTTCTCAAAAACTGTAAAAGCGGCCGTTTAGAAATTAATATATACTAAAACCGCTGTAAGATAGTGGACATGAACAGTCTTACTAATTCGTACTCCAACAAATTTTAAACGGAATTAATAAATGAAGTCTTTTTTACTTTTTATCGCTACTTCCCTCTTGGTTAACACTTCATTTGCAAGTACAGACTTTTCAGCGATAGACAAATACATCAATGCTGTAAAAAACGAGGTAGATTTTCCTTCTGGCACGGCTGTGGCTATCGTTAAAGATGGAAAGATTGTTTACGAAGCGTATTTTGGTTATGCCGACATAAAAGCGAAGAAAAAAGTAAACGATAAAACAGCGTTTTACCTCGCATCAATTACTAAACCGTTGTTTGCTCTTTCAATGCTATTAATGGAGAACAACGGTGATATTAAGGAAAACACTAGTATGGCTGAGATGTTTTCTAGTTTAGATTTTCCTTATATCGATAAAGATAGCATTGAAGTTAAGCACCTAATTTCTCATACCCATGCTTTAGCTAATCGCCCCTTAGAAGACACGCTCGCATTTACTGGACAGCATAATAATTTACAACGTCAGAGGTTGGCATCTGCAAGTCAAAAGGACACTGCTAATACATTAGGACAATTCCAATATAGTAATGTAGGTTACAACTTACTTAGTGTTTGGGCTGAAACTAAATTCAATCAGAACTGGCAAAAGACGCTGGAACAATTGGTCTATCAGCCTTTATCAATGGACCATACCTCATCGTACATTAGTGATGCAGCTACTAAAGGCTTTGATGTTGCTAGACCCTATCATTTATTCACAGATAACCCAAAAGAAGTCATGCCTTTTGAAAAGAGTGATGCTACTTTGCAAGCTGCTGGAGGTACATTCTCAACTGCTAAAGATATGGCAAAATTTTTGATTGCTCAATTGAATGCAGGGCAAGTTTCGGGCAAACAAATCTTTCCTGCTGACGTTATTAAAAAGTCTCATCAAAAATTAGTTTCTACTGACCTAAAGTATCGAGACTTCGTTCGCAAAGGATATGCTTGGGGGTGGTATATAGGCCCATACAAAGGACAACAAACATATCATCATTTTGGTGGTATAGCGGGTGCTCATACGCATACTTCTTTTATGTTGGAACATAATATCGGGCTTGTAATACTTAACAATGAAGAAACCGTTGCAGGACCCATGACAGCAAGTATTGCTGATATTGCTTATAGTATTTTATTAGACAAAGGAGATGTAAATAACATAACCGACTCTCATATTCAGACCATGAAAGTTAGCTGGAAAAACATTCAAGCTGATATTAGGGAAACAAAAGATACTCACCAAAAAAGAAATGCATCACGAACCATGCACTTAACCCAAGATAAAGGTAATTATACTGGAGTATTTCATAACCATTTATGGGGTGAATTACACGTAAACTTATTAAAAAACAAAGATCTTGAATTTACTTTGGGTGAGTTGAAAGCCGTCGCTACCGCAGCAAAACGCTCGAATGAATTGAGAATTCAGTTTCAAATAGATAGTGGTAAAATTGCGGCCTATAAAATTGTCGAAGGCGAAGTGACTGCTATTGATGTTTATGGAATAAACCCTTTGGGTGTAGAGACGTTCAATCGTTTAAAATAGAGTATTGATGTGGCGTTAACGTCAGCTTTAGCTTGATTCACAGTCTATTAATTCGATTATCCTCACCGTCGCCTTCTGGCACAAAGCGCCAATTGGCTAAAAAGGGTACTGTCAAGTTACCGAATTCGAATGGTTAGAACCATTATTTATCTGCCTATGCCAAATTTTGAACACAACTCGCACTACTCCATTCAACTAACGCTCGGTCACGGAAAATTCTATAATGACTCGCTATCATGGAATGGCGACCAAGCCGAAATAGATTATTAACCACGCCATGACAGGAGAGAAAACGTTGAGCCTGGCCTTGTGATTTAAATTTCCTCATCTGCCTCTCCTGTTGTCGACAAGGTTGATGGGACAACTCGTATCTGTTGTTTTCGTACTGCTAGGTTGAGTGTTCTACACACGGCATCAGTTCTTTCTTGGCTGCTGAATAACTGCGCAATTTATCGGTGACTATCTTGATTGGTGCGGCTTGCTGACATTTTAATAACTTTTTGAAAAAAAGCTTAGCAGCATGTTTATCTTTACGTTTCTGAACGAGAATATCGATTTCATCACCATCCTGATCGACAGCCCGCCAAATGTAATGCAGCACACCATTGATCTTGATGAATACCTCATAAAGATACCAAGTATCACCCAACTGCCCTCGGCTCTTCCTGATTTGACTACAATACCTTTGCCCAAATTTATTACACCAATTTCTGACCGTTTCGTAACTGACAGCAATGCCTCTTGCTGCCAGCAATTCTTCGATGTCACGGTAGCTAAGTGCAAATCTTTGATACAGCCACACAGCGTGACTGATAATTTGGGATGGATAGCGATATCCGGTATAAATATTGGTCTTTTTCATGCATTTATTATCGCACGTTTCTGAGTCCATTCGTTAACTTGACAGTACCGCGAATTTGGTTAATTCTTCTTATTTTCATAAGCCAAAGCGTGGCGCCAATGCCAAGGCTCAAATGCTTTGCCTTTGTCGTTATTAGGAGGGTAACTTAAGTAAAAGTTGTACTCAGCTGCATTTTCCAAAAGCCAATTATACGCACTAGAGCGTTCAAACGTTATCCCACGATGATGATTTGTTCTGAAATCTATAGCAGTTGATAGGTAGTCACCATGTTCAGAAAGAAAAGGTTTTTCAACAATACTAAATGCAGTTGGTAAGCAATAATTGACTCTCTTAAGTATAAGTAACGCTAAGTAAGCTTGATAACCAGCCCCGCGATAAGCTGATTCTATTTTAAGTTCTATATCGTTTTGATTAGCCTTTAAAATAAGTTTTTCAAGATCTACAGAAACGTGTTTAGGTAGCCAATAATTCTTGCTACCAAACTGACTTCTAGAATTTTGCGCCACAAAGCTTTCTCGTTTGATTAATGCTTCTTTGGCCATCAAACGCTTTAAAGAGACGTTGTCAGGTATCAAAATTTTATTGAGTAAGTCAAGCTCACTAGTGTTTAGATTATTGGTCAGTGATTGATAAGACAGAAACACACCGTTTCCAGCCTCTATGTGGTGAGCTGAATTTAGATAAGTTTTGTCTAATGCGCTATCGATATAAGCTCTATCTTTGGGAGCCAAAATTTGTTCACAATTTTGCGTATCGCTTAATGCTTTTTGCGTAGCTACAGGATGCTTTGATTCAAGAATTAGTTGGCTTATCTCTTGCTGTCTAGCAGACGGTGCTTTGAAACTGTTTAAAGGCGCCATTGCTCTGGGAGAGGGTATAATAGCTATCAAAGCAGATACTTCTTCAAAGGTTAACTCAGATGGAGATTTATCAAAATGGTATTTCGCCCCATTATTAATGCCATATGTATTGGGCCCAAATTCAATAATGTTTAAGTAAATTTCTAAAATACGTTGTTTACTTAGCGTTTGTTCCAGCTTAACTGTAATAATGGCTTCTTTGAGTTTTCGCCATATTGTTTTGTCTGCATAGTAGAATAAGTTTTTTGCAGTCTGCTGGCTAATAGAACTAGCAGCTTTGACATAAGCGCGAGCTTTAATATTGAGTTTTATGGCATGCAGAATACCCGCTAACCTAAAGCCATCATGGGTAAAGAAGCCGGGATCCTCAATCTTGATGACAGCTTCCTTTAGCAAGTTAGAAATCTCATCATATTCAGTCCAATTGATAGTGCAAGGGCTATTAGAACAATAGAGCTGCATGAATGCAGATGTTTGCACATTGTCAGTTGATAGATGCTCGACTGAAGGCGTTATTACGTAGAGGAGCGCAAACAAGCTTAGTGGCAAAGCAGCGAAAAAAAGTCCGATGAATAGTATTTTTCTTAGTAAATTCCGCAATAATGAGTTTTTTCTCATGTTCAAAATACAAATGCCTTTAGTGGTTTTTACACATTGAGTTCAATGCTGGTAAGTTCATGAGAAATAGGTCTTACCGATGGCCAATATTATAGTAGCCAATAATATCAATACCGCAGTTCCAATTAATAAACCGTAGAACTTTAGCCGAACTGATGTGGGTCTTTAAAGCTCGACACATAATTAATCATCGTCCTGCTGCATCGTATCTTACACGCCAAATTACTTTTGCTCCATCAATTAAATATCCCTATTAAAAAGTTGGCCGGGTGCAAATGTATGTCGAGTTATTTTCTGCTAAAAAGGTTTAATGTTTATAATTCAGCTTCCTATTAGTTCAACCTTCTTAGCGTTATCGCTCAATACACATTGCAGAAAAATGGCCAGCATTTAAAAACGACCTTAAGTAAGCATTACAGTGAGCAAGTACTATATGATTCGGCAATTATGGCGAAGTTGAATAATACCATGTCGACAACTGAACTTGATAATACTCAATATGACGTCATTTTTAGAGTGGGCACACAAATTATTAGCCACGCAGTTTGGCTTGACCATCTTTTTACACTTAACTTTCGAGATATCGAAGAATTACTTGCAGCACGCTGTATTGTTTTCAGTTATGAAACCATCGATCAATGTTCTAGCAAGCACAGGTCAAGCTATTGTAAACAGATCACGAGAACAGCTTAATGATTCATGGTATCTGGATGAGGTGTTCATTTAGATTAATGGTGTAGTACATTATTTGTGGCAAGTGAAGTGGTCAAGTCATTTTGGCCACGGGTTTGTAGTATCTCCAATACCGATATTCCGATTCATTTGGTGTTAGTCCACCGTTATATTAATGCGGCCTTATTTCACTGTAATAACCTATTATATAATCATTGATACAGTGCTTTGCTTCACTAAAACCGCCATAGCCTGTTGTCGGTATCCATTCCGTTTTTAAGCTTCTAAAGAACCGTTCCATTGGGCTATTATCCCAACAATTACCGCGTCGACTCATGCTTTGTGTTAGTCGATAGTGCCACACTAACCGCCTAAATTGACGACTTGTGTAATGACTTCCTTGATCGCTGTGGAACACTACCTCTTTGGGTCTTCCTCGACTTTCATAAGCCATGCTTAATGCCTGGCAAGTTAAGTTACTATCGGGCGAATGACTCAACGCCAGCCAACAGGTTTTCGTGCAAATAAATCCATAACAACCGCTAGATAAGCCCAGCGGTTGCCCGTCCAAATATACGTCACATCACCGCATCACGCTTGGTCAGGCTCTGTTACTGCAAAGTGCCTATCCAATGTGTTAGGGGTGGCTACATGCTCTTGTGTCGCTCTTTTATAAGCATGTTTCGGCAACTGACAGCTGACTAAATCGAGCTTATTCATGATGTTACCAGCGCGATAACGAGACAATGGGTAACCATTATGGCCACTGTTCGTACGCCAGCTGAGCCAGAGCTTTGGCGATGGACTTCTTTCACCGGACTGTGCAATTTAGCCGTTTCTGGTGTAATGCGTTTATCTCGCTTACGCCAGTATTTATATGTACTGCGGTGGACTCCAAATACCTCACACAACAATTTTATTGAATAACGGCGTTCATCGCTCTGACTCAGTATTTCGATTACCGAGAGTTGCTCATGGAGTCCGACATCAACAAAGCGGTAGCCTTTTTTAAAATCTCATTTTCTAGTTCGAGGCGTTCATTTCGCCTCTTTAACTCCGTAATTTCGAGCTGTTCTGGCGTCATTGGTGTTGGCTTCACACGCAAGCCTTCGCGCTCTTGTTGAAGCTGTTTCACCCATTTCCCAATGGTTGAAAACCC
>CAXMOM010000072.1:0-2378 GCA_964195425.1 Acidiferrobacterales bacterium | reverse complement strand
GTTAAATCAATAACGTTTTGCTCATTTATTGCACCTTCCACCTGTGCATTAAAGTCAATTGGATAAAATTCAAAAGCACTAATTTTATTCTTAATTGTCGAAATAACATACATGGCAAGTGCTGATAGCGAGAGTGTTGCTATTTCCAAAATCATTAACGAACTATCGAATGAAACAACCCAAGCAACTAAAGGAAGCAGCCCCAATAAAATACTTATAAATAATAACGCCCTCAATTGCGGTTGAATGAACTTTTTTTTGTCGCTTGTACTGCTATCCATATAAATTCACCATGTTATGTTTGAATCACACGCCTCGCGAAGCGCGAACGGATCAATGTTCTAAAATATAAACCACACTTATGTTTGCACTAAAACTAGCTGATTAAGGATTGCTATATCTGATGATTAAAAAATCATAAACAGCAGTTACAGTTTCGTTGATTTTTTTCCATTTTTCCTATGCCGGGGTTGAAGCTATTTGTTGGATCAAGAGAACGATAAAAAATGGATAGATTATCGTCTGCTTTGTATAAATGACCCACATTATGTTCTGCTGGATACTTAGCACCTCTTTGGTCCAGCTGCGATAACATTAGTTTTTTAACTTCTATTGCACAAGCGCCTTTCTTTAATATGTAATCTTGATGAAACACATAACAGAAGAAATGCCCATAGTAGAGTTTTTTCACCAGATGCTGCTCAATTTCAGGCCCAAATGATTCGACCCAGTTTTGTTCATTGCGTTTTAATGCGATATCTAAGGCGAGTATTTCGCCCACTTCTTTTTCATGTATAGTTTGGTAACGAATGGCGGCACCAGCGGCAGCAAATCTATGCAAATACGCCTTTTTTGCTTCATCGGGCGTGCATTCAAAAAAGCGGCCTGCACCTGACTGCGCAAAATAATCGGTTAGTATTTGACGCCCTTGTTCAATAGAGTCATTACTTAACTTCAATACTAGGTGATGTTCGTATTGCTTCCGATAGGCTCGCATACGTTTAGGCAAATGTTCAGGGAACAAGCGACTAAAAAATTGCATTACGCGGTCGCTTAAATAACGTGGCAACCAGTCAATTTTATTTAATGTTGCATCTACTCGTCCTTTGACAGCAAATAGCCTAGGTAAGCGTTTGGTTCCCAAATGTAAGACACTTAAAAATGTGTCTTTACCGTATTGAGAGGCCACATCAAAAATATCTCGATGCATGTATTCACCGACATCAGGTATTTGCTCTAAGCCAGTCAGTAACAGTCGCCTAATTGCATACAAGTCTTCTGGGTTATTTGTGCCAACATAAAAACTTTGTTCTTTTTCCACTACAGGGTATGTATCGACTCTTACAGCGAATACGGCTAATTTACCTGCGCAACCACTGGACTCATATAAACGGCGAGGATCGGCATTAAAACGGCTTGGCGTGCTGGCGTCTACATCTTTAATTCTAGCTTGGTATTGTTGGTCACTGGCTTTTCGCTGACCTTGTTCAATTTTGCTGGCATTAAAGTTTCCTTGCTGCAAATTACGAATAACATCATCGGCAGTGTCACCCAAATAAACGCCTAAGTGATTAACTAACACAAGCTCACCGTGTTGAGTAATTTGCGCATATATCGAGAGCTCAGTATAGGCGGGGCCCCTTTTCACAAGTGCACCACCAGAATTATTAGCAATGCCGCCAACAACGGTGGCACCAAGACTCGAGGAGCCAATGATGGAGTGTGGAGACCGATTAATTGCGTTAAGCGACTCTTCTAATTTGTGCAGTGTCGCACCCGGCATACTGATAACTTGATGCCCTTGATTGATAATATGTAATTCATCTAGGCTTAAAGTGTTAATTACAACAACGGGGCGGTCATAGTTGTCTTTATTTGGTGTTGACCCTTCTGTTAGTCCGGTATTCGCAGCTTGCATCACAATAATAAGATTATTGCTGACAGCAATTTTAATACTATTCCACAGCTGTTCGAGTGTTTGTGGAAAAATGACCGCAAGTGCAGCCCCCCCACCCGAGCGCCAACCTTTTCGGAAATGTTCGTTTTTACGTGGGTCTGCACTTATATTTGCAACACCTAGTGCCACTTCAAATTCACTTAAAATGTGATCGCGAGAAGTTACCTCAAGCAAGTTTTTAGGTTGACGAATACCTGTAGCAAATTTTATATCATGCCTACATACGGCTTTTTTGTTACCACAAATATTAAGTGCAGACGGAGATTCATCGATGCTTTGTTGCTTGTGAGTTGATAATGTCGGATCTACTGTTGTCATTTTAACTTTCCTTAAATCTTTATGCATTGATGTTTTAATGGCTTTTAATCAGTTTATAAATTGTTATTTATTACCGGCTCACAACAATGTGCTGTAACGCTGG
>CAXMOM010000071.1:0-121219 GCA_964195425.1 Acidiferrobacterales bacterium | reverse complement strand
AACTCCACCTGCAACAGCTGGGCAATTCGACTCTACTCGCAAAACAATGGCGTACTCAAATATTGCTAAAGCAAGAGCTAGATAATATTTCATCTTTATTACTTACGTATCTAGAAAGTAATACCTGTAACAATATGAAGGAAGAAAAAAGTATTGAAATTATGCAGAATATTTTTAGAATATTTTTTGCAGATCGCATTCAGCCGGTCGCAGGACAATTAAATCACTATCATTACCAGTTATCTCCCTTAGTTACGCAACTATCAGAATCATCCAAAATGCCGCCCGAGTTTGTAAGATACTTATCACTGCATAATAAACTAAATTATGAGGCTTACGCCGACGCTATGCAGTCACACATAAAGATATGGCAGCAAATTTTTACTCGCTGCGACGAAGACAATATATAAGTTGGAATCTATATAACTAATATTTATAGTATATTTATAAAAATATTAAACGATCCTAACATTGGCGACTGCCTAAAGTGTGCCTTGCATGGTATGCTTTTATCACTATAAAGAGAAAACGATTTATTTATGTACGACATACCACATGTAAATTTACGCACAAAAGTATCACAAGCCGAATGGCAAACAAGAGTTGAACTAGCAGCTTGCTACCGTTTATTAGTCATGCATGGTTGGGATGATCTTATTTACACGCATATATCAGCGCGTATTCCAGGCACAGAAGATTTGTTAATTAATGCTTTTGGCCTTAGTTTTGAGGAAGTAACTGCATCGAATCTCGTTAAAATTGATATTAACGGTCATAAAGTCGACCCCAATACTCCGTTTGATATCAACCCGGCTGGTTTTACCATTCACAGCGCTGTTCACCACGCAAGACCAGACGATCAATGTGCCCTTCATTTGCACCATAGTGACGCCATTGCAGTCGCTAGCACAAAAGACGGTTTATTGCCTTACAGCCAGTACGCGGCTTTTGCGCTTGCAAGCATGAGTTACCATCATTACGAAGGCTTAGCGGTTGATCATGATGAAATTAAACGTTTACAGCAAGACTTAGGCAACGCTAACTTTATGTTACTGAGAAATCATGGTGCATTAACGATGGGAAAAACCATTGGTGACGCCTTTATGCATATGTACGATTTACTGAATGCATGTGAAATTCAGGTCAAACTACAGCATAGCGGTAGTAATATTATTAGGGTTAACCCACAGGTAATAGAAGGCATTAAGGCACAGGCAAATATAGTGCATACCGGCTTAACTGGCGGTCAAAAAGCATGGCCTGCTATGATGCGCAGAGTCAAACGCGCCTACCCTAACTTTGATCAATAAATTCGGCTTACGTCATTTTCGTAATCTATAAATTAATAGCTATTCATTTAAAGCATTCACAATAAGAAACACTTATGAAAATAACCCATGTAGAAATATTCGATATTCACTGTCCTGATCGCACATCATGGAATCCAATATTTGTAAGAATATTTACAGATGAAGGCATACACGGTGTAGGTGAAGCCGGCCTTGCTTACGATTGGGGACATAGCGCCGCAGCCGCTATGATTAAAGAAATAGCAGAAGCAGTACTCATTGGCTTTGACCCTTTTAAAACAGAATTGCTATGGTCGCGCATGTTACGTGAAAGTTTCTGGGGATTAGGCGGCGGACCGGTTTTATATTCAGCTATGAGCGCAATAGATACGGCACTTTGGGATATTAAAGGCAAAGCATTGAATGTACCGGTGTATCAACTGCTAGGCGGCAAGACCAATGACAACCTTCGCACTTACGCAAGCCAGTTGCAGTTTGATTGGAGCCAAGACTGCATTAAAATGCTGACCCCCGACGACTATAAGAGAGCAGCAGCTAAAGCCATTGCGCAAGGTTACGATGCAGTTAAAGTCGACCCTATTGTATACGATGCAAATGGCGACTCTAGCTTCGATAGAACTAACTTATTTACGCCTGCACAAATGAAGTTATACGGCGATAGACTGCGTGCCATTCGAGAAGAAGTAGGCGATAACGTTGATATCATTTTTGAAGCGCATTCATTAATGGGCTGCGCGTCGGCCATTCAAATGGGTAAAGTAATTGAAGAAGTAGGCTGTATGATGTTTGAAGAGCCTGTAAATTACTTAAATTCAGCCGTACATAAAAAAGTGGCCGACAACGTCAATGTTCCTATAGCCGGAGGTGAACGTTTATATCACCGATGGGATGTAAGACCCTATTTTGAAGACCAGTCAATTGACGTATTACAACCCGACGTGGGCCTTTGTGGGGGCTTCACTGAAGCAAAAAAAGTATGTGACTATGCAGATGTATACGATATTCGCATACAAGCACATGTTTGCGGCGGGCCTGTTGCTACAGCGGCGGCCTTACAGCTAGAGGCGGCTATTCCTAACTTTTTAATCCACGAACACCATACATACGCAATCAAACATTGGAACAGAGAGCTATGTTTGCAAGATTATCAGCCAGTAAATGGTAAGTTTACAGTACCTGATTTACCTGGCCTTGGGATTGAATTAAATGATGAAATAGTGAAACGTTCGCCTATGGTAACCGTTAGATAATATTCTATTTTAACTAAGCTAGCTGATCTCTAATTGGCTTTGACTTATGAAAATCGATAAAGGTCTTTTGCATTCGTGTACAAGACCTTTTTAATAGGCAGCCCTATTGACTCAGCGCAAGCTACCATTAATGCCCAATATAGCGCGTAACTCCTAGTAAATAATGTCAATGGGAAATTACTGGCGAGCATCATTCGCTCATATCCAAACAATTCTGCGATAGTAGATAGCACAATACAAACATGCTCTTTTGTATACTCCCTACTTGTCATTTCAAAGCCAGAGCACTTCACATAGCAATTGGGTAACTCGGCAAACAATTTCATATTCTCTTGCCAACACACAAAGGCTTTGGAACCTGCCAAGGGTGGCAAACCTGCGTGGTTAATAACAAGCTTCAATTCAGGCAATGTAACCATTAGATTTAGTAAATCAGAAATAAGAATGTTTTTGGTGAAATCTGCCTGACACTCAAATAATAACTGGCCTTTTACAAGATAAGACAAGTTTTTTCTAATGCGAGCTTTGTCGTCGAAAGAGCGGCTATCATCCTCGAAAATAAACCTAAAACCTGCCAGTGTCTCTAAATTCGTCATGTTTAAAAACTGCTGTTCAAAAGCATCGGCGTGAGCAAACATATCAATAAATCCGATAGTTCGAAACTGTGCATTTGGCGCTTGAGGATAAACTTCTGATACTAGCCAATCTACTTCTCTTTTGGGGTTGTTATTGTCAAACCCAGCCTCTATATGAACGGCACCCTGCAAAGAACAATCACTGCCTAACTGCAAGTGATGAGGCGTTATATTTTTATTAATGAGCGATTTATCAGGCCAATGAGGTGGGTTTTCCGGCAGCAGCCAAGCATAATCACCTTTGGCCAAATCAAAAAAATGAACGTGCGGGTCTATTATTTTATGCATCATACTAGCCTGTGGTATAGCCACCATCAATGGCCTGCAGACTACCCGTAATAAAAGCCGCTTCATCTGATGCTAAAAACAATGCCATTGCGGCAACATCGTCTGGCTGCCCTATTCTACCGAGTGGTTGCAATGCTGCCTCTTGCGCATGCACAAGCGCTGGATCAACACCCGACTGCTCGCAATATGCATTAATCGCCTTATGATAAAGAGGCGTTTCTATCGTACCGGGGCACAGGGTATTTGCACGAATATTATAAGAAGCATAATCCAAGGCGGTGGTTTTCGCCATTGATGCTAAGGCATGCTTGCTTAAGTTGTAGATAAACGAATTTGATTTACCTACAGTAGATTGGTCTGATCCAATGTACATTATCACGCCATTTTGCTGTTGCTTCATAAAAGGCAAGACCGCTTGAGTCGCTAAATAAGCGCCCTTTACATTGAGATTAAATACTTTGCTGAAATCTGATTCTGAGGTGTTTTCTATAGATGCAGAAAAGTGCATACCAGCATTGGATATCAGAACATCTATTGAGTGTTCACTGGCAATCGCACTAATACAGGCATTTACTTGCTCCGCTTGGGTAACATCGCAGTAATGATAATTCCCAATGTCACCTTGGGTAATATCTAAATTATGTACTTGATAATTGGCCGCTTCAAAACGCTTGGCAATGGCCAATCCAATACCAGATGAAGCACCTGTAATAATAAGAGTTTGTGTCATAGATATTTAATGTGCCTAAGTGTACGATAATCGAACCATTACTTATTCGATACGCTTTATAAATAATCGATATTTTACTATTATCTTAGCGTCAGAGCAATAAAATGAATCCTTACAAATATTTCAATCAAGCAGAATCCGCTTAATTTCATCTATTAATTCATCTAAGTATGGTTGAATATCATCGAAGCGTTGATTGCCCCGCTTAACATTATTTTCAAGGGTGGTTGCCTTTTGACTTAATACCGAAAAGCCAAACAAGTGAGAGGCACCGGAAAGCCTGTGGGCCAGATCTCTCAGGGCTTCAACATCACGCTTATCGGATTCAATTATGAATTTTTCCAACTCTTTTACTAAACTGGCTTTGAATTCACTGGCTAAGTCAGACATATCGACATTACCCAAAATAGTACTGGCTTTGCTCATCAAATCTTCCTCTTTACCATTAAGATATTTTGCTATGGCTGATATTAGTATTTGGCGATCAATAGGCTTTTGTATATAGTCGTCGAAACCCAAGGAATAGTACTCTTCAACTTCATGCTTCATAGCATTAGCCGTTAAAGCAATAATCGGTTTTTCGTAGCCGAGATCGCGTAAGGCTTTATATGCTTGTAAACCATCCATGTTAGGCATTTGAATGTCCATCAAAACAATTTCTGGATCATGCTCTTTATACATTTCAATAGCTTCAAAACCATCCGCAGCGACGTAAACAGTAAGGCCTAACTTAGTGAGTAAACGTGTAATCAATCGGCGATTATCAGGGTGATCTTCTGCCAATAGAATCTTTCCGCTAAATAATGACTTCGCCGGAAACTTGTCAAAATATAGGTTTGTTTGAGCTATTTCTTGCCCATTTTTAGAAGTGGCTGGCACAGGCATACTGAAGCTAAAAACACTGCCTTTATCTACTTCGCTCTGTACCGATATACTCCCTCGCATCAATACTGCAAGCTGATTGGACAAGTGTAAACCCAGTCCAGAACCACCGAAGCGGCGGCCAATGCTGCTATCGCCCTGAGTGAAACTGTTGAATATTTGCTCAAGTTGATCATGATTTATACCAATACCAGAATCCTTAACATTGAAAACTAGATTTTTATCTTCTAACACTATTTCTAAGGACACGAAGCCTTTAGGTGTGAATTTTAGCGCATTGGATAGTAAATTGATTAAAATTTGCTTTAAACGAAGCCCATCAATGCTAACAATGTAGGGGGTTGGCAAGCGTTCAATTAAGTTAAATGAGAGTCCTTTTACTTTTGCTTGCATAGAAAACATAGAATTAATATTCGTCAATAGCCCGTGCAAATCTTGAGACGTATAGTCTAGCTCAAACTTATTTTCTTCAATTTTAGTCAAATCAAGAATGTCATTCAGTAACGCTAACAAATAAAGGCTACTGTCATGGATAATTCCGACCTCTTGGTAAATATCTTCTTTTTTAACCTCTCGGCAAATAATGGCTTCGGCTTGTCCTATTACTGTAGTTAACGGCGTACGAATTTCATGACTCATGTTGGCAAGAAATTGAGTCTTGATTTGATTCGCTACGGCTAACTTCTTGGATTCTTGAGCAATATCTGCTGTCTTTTTAGAGACTTGTCGCTCAAGTTCAATGACTGCTTTTTTCTGACCTTGCACGTACAAATAAACGCTCAAAATTACTAAAGATGTATATACGACAAACATCCACCACTGCTTCCAAAAAGGTGTGCCAATTTCGACATCTACGGACAATTCCTTTGTGTACAAAAGTTTGTCTTTTAACTTTGCGCGAACCCTAAAGACATAATTGCCACCGCTTAAGTTCGTATAGGTTGCTGTGCTATTATTTGAATTCTCAATCCAATCATCATCAAAACCCTCAAGAAAATAGCTATATTGAATTTGTCTTGCGTTGAGCAGGTCCAATGTAGCAAACTCGAATTTAATATTTGTCTGGTCGGAATCTAGCTGAAGGCCTGATGATTCTATTTCAGAGACATTGTAATGTTTTAGCGAACCCAAGACTTCAAAATTAGTTAATAAGGTCTTATCGCTCAATAGGCGATCACTAACTTCCATTGGATTAAAGTGAGAGATGCCATCACGGCTCGACAAGTAAATGGTGCCGTCTGAGACTCTGGCGGTGGGATAATAAAATAACCTTGAGCCCGGTAGGCCATCGCGTTTGTCAAAATTTTGCAAATTACCGTTTGCCGGATTAAAACGGCTAACACCAACGGGGGTGACTAACCATAATAAACCATTTTTATCTTCCTCAATAAACCGAATACCTCGGTTTTTCGCCTCTAAAAAATAATCACTAGAAACAGTACGTTCCCCCGTAATAGGGTCGACCAAATAAAGGCCCGTTTTACTGCTTATCCATAAACCCTGTTGGCTATCAATATAGATTTCATAAATAGAGTCACTCGACTCAGTGTCTTCAAATTCCTTCGTTGGATAACTTACCCCTACTAACTGCTCTTGTTTTACATCCCATTTATAAAGATTATTCTTAATTGATACCCACATTATATTATCTTGAGCCAAATAAGCCTCTAAATTACCAGTTTCATGCGATAATCCGATGCCTGGAAGCGGTATATGAGAAAAAGCAATGCTCTGTGAATTAATGATGAAAATTCCACCAGAGGAAACAACCCAAATGTTATCTTGACTGTCTGTTTCTATATCTCTGATTTTTCCAAAGTCGGCTCCTAGCATTTCAGGAGGGGAAATTTCACGTTGATTACTTTCTGTATCTAGGATGAAAAGGCTTTGCTCATTGCCATACCAAATATCACCTTTAGAGGTTTGTGTGATGAAGAAAATTTCGGCTTGGCTATTGGCTTCAGTATTGTTCCCTAGCTTAATGAACTGGTTAGTTTCGGGCAACCACTTGTGCAGACCCAATTGTGATGTACCTACCAAAATACTGTCATCATTGGCTACTTTTAGAGAAATTACAGCTTTAACTTTTTGATCATCAAACAGTTTGAAAATGTTAGTCTGCGTTATTTTATAGAGGCCAACACCTTCACAACTCAGCCAAATCGTCCCTTGTTTATCTTGAAAAAGACTTTGACTGCACCTGTCATCAAAGCCAAGGGCTACTTTACGCAGAGTTCTATCGGCATCGGTGAAAGAAAACACGCCTTTACCACTGCTTACCCAGTATTCGCCAAAACTTGTCAACAACATCGAATAAATGGGACCTATATTCGTTACATCAAACATCGCTAGCGGCTCAAATACATGGCTCACCGTATCAAAAAACACAACGCCATTGTGCGTTCCAAGATATAAATTCGAATTAGGTGCTTTTATAATTTTTCGTATTTTATTTAAATCAGAAAGCCGTTCATCAGGCTCAGGAAAAAAATGCGTGAAGCTTTGGGTGTTTTTATCTAGTAAGTTGAGGCCCAAACCCGTTGCAAGCCATAATCCACCTGGATCAGTTTGTTCAATTCCCCAAACGCGACCATCTGAAATCCCGTTTTTGTCGTCGCTTTGTATGGGAAGTCGAAGAAAATCCTGAGATGCAATATTGAATTTATTCAAGCCACCAGTAGCTGTGCCGAACCAAAGCTCATTATTGTTATCTTCAAAAATGATTTGTACCTTATTGCCACTGATTGTATTTTCTGATTCAGGAGAGTATGTATATTGCGTCAATAACTGTGCATTTGAATCTAACTTAATTGCGCCGCCGCCCCAGCTGCCTACCCAGAAGTTACCCTGCGAGTCTAGAACAAGATTGCCGGCATTGTCATTTGGGAGTGAATTGCTTTGGCTAGGATTGTTTTTAAAGACCACAACGTTTTTGCCGTCGTAGCGCATTAGCCCGTTGTAACCAGTTCCGAACCATAAGAAACCGTTATCGTCTTGTGCAATAGAGAATATAATTGATGACGTAAAGCCATCATTTTCATTGAACAATTCATATTTGTATTCATTTGCCCATACAATGCAGCTACTGAATAACATCAAACAGCATAATATTAATAAGCGATTCGGCAACAGGGTTCCTTTAAAAATTATTGGCTATTATGTCAGCGCAGTATGTCCAGACTGTCTTTGTGTTAAGTAAAGACATACTCGCGATAACAGCTACAAGCACTGTAATTTTGCGCTACGTGTACATGTTTGCAGTTCAGATATCTTATAAACTAATGTTTTATAATTAAAAGTTACAGTAACAAGTACGACTAAAGCTAATTTGTAAAACTGATATCATAAATGAAAGAAGTATAGTGTTAACGACAAGTAAATGCGATTAATGATTTGTTAAAACTATTGTGAAGTCAATCCACGCGTTCTAATCAACGCTAACATCAACATTCCGAATTGTGACGTATTATTAAGCAATCCCCGCTTAGGGTTCCTCAGCAATTGATTAGCAACATAATAAGCCTAAGCTAGGCCTGCTGTTGGTTTCATAATCTGACTAGTTTTATCGTTGCTTCTTATGAGTATTTTTGGGTGAGAAAGCCAGACAAAAAAAAGTGCGAGAGAAATTCGCACCTTTTATTAAAAAGTTATAGCAGAGTTCGCGCAACTCAATTCGCAGAGTTTCTAACCACGAAGTTTTGAGATTTATATTGCCTCATGAACGACTTTATATTTTTGTCGTTACATAATATTCCGGAATTCCCTGCTTTATGCTTTTCTCTAGCCTGCTTTTCACCTATTGTGAGAGCATCTATACATACCATCGATTCACTATTATTAGCGACTAAGACAATAGTAGCATCGGTTTTTAGCTTAGCTTCGCCTGACGCGATCTTTTGGTACTTGTCGGCGAAACGGCTCAACGATAGGCCGTTGCAGCTTACTGCTCTTGTAAACCCACCAAAGCTAATACTCTGTTTCCTCATGAAAGATTTTGCCGACTTTAAGCCTTCTGATGCAGCTAGGTAGCATATCTGCGTTTCAACGTTTTCGTCCGCTGGTTTAAATACAACGTTTTTTGCCATACTGCTTAATGATGTTGCACTAATACATAATGTAATAGCGATAATTAATAGTTTCATTTTCATTTTCTCATTTGTGTAGTAGAACAAGGTTGTTTATTGGTTTATGTGTTTCCCCTTTATTATCGTAAATATAAAAAGAAATTAAAGGATTTTAAGGAGTAAAAGCGCCTTATTAACGATGTTTAATTTTCAGTTAACTTACTATAGGTAATTAAATTACATTTTGTGATCGAAACTACTAAAGTCCGTTAATAGTTGTTAACAAGTGAAAGGTTTTTATAACAAGCTGAAAGTGAATTAGCGCTCATACAAACCACTTAATAGATAGGTTGAAATATTCTCTTTTTTTCAAAATAGATCTATCAGTGCTTGGAAAAATACTTTAATTTGCACTTTTAAGCGCATAAACTTTCAGTGTTCAGAACAACCATGCAGCATAAAACGACCGCCAAGAATACCGCGACATGTTGTAATTGGCCTTTAATAAGGTATAAAAAAGGTTTATACCTGAACCAACAAAAAAACGCACTTTTGAATCAAAAAACAGGTAGAATTTGGTCCAAGTAAAACTAGAACCAGAGCCCAGGAAATATAAACACCATGAAATATGAACTACTTGAGGGCGGTATAGCCAAAATTTCACTAGACAATGGCAAAGCCAATGCTATCTCTTTCGACCTTGCCCAAGAATTCATGACCAACCTAGACCGGGCCAAAACCGAGAGCAAAGGTCTGTTAATTTCAGGCCACGTAGGCATATTCTCTGCCGGATTCGACCTAAAAATAATGGCTTCCGGCCCCGAAGCAGCCAAAAAGATGGTAGCCCAAGGGATGCTTTTACTAGAAAAAATATATTCACACCCTCACCCGGTCGTTACAGCGTGTGAAGGCCATGCCATTGGAATGGGCGTGTTTCTTTTACTGGTATCTGATTACCGCATAGGTGCATTGGGCGAATTCGTGCTCAAGCTACCTGAAACCGCCATCGATATGCCCTTCAATGCAACTTTAAGAACAATTGCCAAAACACACGTAGACGCCTTGCACCATACGCGAGCTATTATCCAATCTGAAGGCTACTCTCCTTTGCATGCCGCTACCATAGGCATGCTGGACGAAGCAGTTGAAGCAAACCAAGTACAAGAAAAGGCCCTTGCGAAATTGGCAGAGCTTTGCTCGTTGCCAAGTAAACGCTATGAAGAAAATAAGTTGTTTATTCGAGCTGAAGAAATTCAAGACATTTACAAGTCTTTACATGGAGCCAACTAGGGCCTTACTTGGGCGACGAGAGTATTGTAAGAATTTAGCTTTTTATTATTACAGAATCATACTATATCAAACAATATTAATAGGCTAAATGATTCAATCAATAAGCATAGACATGCTATTCCTAATCGTCCCATTTAATATACCTAGTGGTGGTTGAATAAGTTTGATTTGAACGGCTGCCAATTATCGCGGGTGTGCTGCAATCTATTTGCAAGAAGATACCAAACCGCTGGGTTAAGAGATAAGCCGCTATGACTACCAAACACTTCGATGTTTTGTACATTAGGATGGTTTGGCAATTGGATGTTAGTGCGCCAATTAACCACACCATCGCTCTTTGTGTAGATTGATGTTGTTGGCACCGGTGGCGCTTGTGCGAGCTCATTATGACCGTCATTAAACAGTGAATGCTGATTTATTCCAGGATTTACTCTGTTAAACATTCCTCGAGCATTGGATCCTTGCTCACTGCCTTTACCAAACGGCGAACCTAATGAAATAACCTGGCGTACGTTGTAAGGTTGCATGCGAGCGATTTCCCGAGCGTACAAGCCGCCCAAGCTATGGCCAATCAATGAAATAGTGCCATCACCTGTATTTGCGAGATTAGTGACTCGCTCTTTTAGTTCATCAACTGAAAAGTGGTCAGGACCTAAATTTCTCCCCATTTCCCAGCCTGCAGCACTATAGCCCAGGTGCTTCAGGTATTTGACTAAAGAGTGATTCAATCGATCATTGCCCAAAAAGCCAGGAATAATCATAACGGCATGCCCATCACCCTTAGGTAAATTTCTAAGCCAAGGTGCGCTTAACATCAGACTCCCGAGCTCCATAAACATGCGCGGCATTTCCATCATCGCTAACGCCATATATGGCTTTTTCATAATAATTTCTCTTTGGCTGCCAGCATAGTGGCAATTTTAAGCATAGTTTCTTAGTCCATATATCTATGAAAACTTGTCAGACTGTTGCAATCGAGCTGTTCTTTTCTTAAGCCAAATAACCTGTGCAAAATAACCAACAAAGAAAATTACAACAAATAACAGGTAAAATTGTTTTAATAAAGGGTCGTGGAAAGTCTTTAAAAAGGGGTCACCAATTGGAAGACGCAGTAACCCATCTGTAATGGCTGGCACCATATGGAACAACAATGTGCCTGAAAAGCAAAACGCCTGAAAGTAATCTGCAATTTTAGAAAAAATTGATATTTTGGTCACAATAAACCCAGCAATTAAGGCTAATATGGTAAGTACAGCAAGCACATGTGCCGGCCCAAAGCCTCCTTGATTATAAATCATTAGAGCAGTGGTTGCGGCAATGAGTGTGCAAGCCAAGTAAATTAGCCCCGTCTTATGCGCGAGTGTGATTATTTTATAGATGGCTAGTGTGTAAAAACCAGCTATTAAGGCAACAATCGCAATAATGGTATGAAACCAACCCAATATAGTCATTTCTGGCATGTTATTTCCCTTATATTATTGAAATATAATTAAGTTAAGACAAACTCACAAACGCTCAAAGCATATCTAACTTTTGATGAACGATATGTTGTAGCAATTGACTTTTAGCCGCTCTTTCAAACGCTGCGTCAATTGTAAGTATTGACTCGCTTGAACTCCCGACACACCGATTGCCCCAATACTTCATTATCAATAATAACCATTTCGCCGCCTTCAAGGGGCACTCCGAGCATTGCAAGGGCCGCGGTTCTGCAGTCATTCACCATATATTCAAATGCTTTACTGGGTTTACGAGACAAAACACTCGTTCTAGCCTTTTCTGGAGCAACCATTGCACTCATGAGAGTAGCACCTATGTATTTAGACTATTAGTCTTATCTTGTTAACCCTTTACTGTGAGGTTAGTTTCTAGGTCTAATGAATGGCATATGTCTATTTACATCTTTATATAGTAAATACCTAAATGGACCTGGACCTCCGGCATAACAAGACTGAGGGCAAAAAGCGCGTAGCCACATAAAATCACCGGCTTCTACTTCAACCCACTCACCATTTAAGTGATATACCGCCTTGCCTTCCAATACATATAGCCCATGTTCCATTACATGGGTTTCATCAAACGGAATAACGCCGCCAGGTTGAAAGGTAACGATATTTACGTGCATGTCGTGGCGCATATCAGATTGCTCAGTAAAGCGAGTGGTTTTCCATACACCGCCTGTGTTTGGCATTTCAATGGCCTCTACATAGTGGTCATTAGTAACAAACGCTTCGGGGGCGTCTATTCCCTCTACAAATTGATAAGCTTTGCGGATCCAATGGAATTTAACAAGCTGATCGCTGTTGTTTTTCAAGGTCCACGTACATCTAGGTGGTAAATATGCGTAACCACCTGTTTTCATATTGTGAGTAGTTCCTTCAATGTTTACATCCATCTCACCTTCAACAATAAACAGCACGCCTTCAGCGCTAGCATCAAGCTCCGGCTTTTCGGAACCTCCATTAGGACCAACTTCTACTATGTACTGAGAGAATGTTTCTGAAAAGCCACTCAAGGGTCGAGCAATTACCCACATGCGCATTTTTTCCCAAAAGGGTAAATAGCTAATAACAATATCAGTCATTACGCCTTTAGGAATAATCGCATACCCTTCAGTAAAGATGGCACGATCAGATAATAATTGAGTTTGCGGTGGTAGACCGCCACTTGGCGCATAGTAAGGGCTTTTAGTTGACATGTTCAGTGGTCCTAGTTAACTGCAATTCGTTAAATTGATGCCTATACTCGTGGAGTAAGGGTTCGGTGTATCCATTTGGTTGACTCAACCCCTTAAAGACCAGATCAAGAGCAGCTTGAAATGCTAGGCTCTTATCAAGGTCGGCAGACATTGGCTTATATTGCGGGTCGTGTACATTTTGCTTGTCTACCACAGCCGCCATTTTATGAAGCGCTTCTCTTACTTGAACTTCTGTCAAGATTCCATGCCTTAGCCAATTGCAAATGTGCTGGCTTGAAATTCGGAGGGTTGCTCTATCTTCCATTAACCCTATATCGTTAATATCCGGGACTTTAGAAGCCCCAATTCCCAAATCGACCCACCTAACCACGTAACCTAATAAGGCTTGTGCATTATTGTTCAGCTCGTTAGCGATGTCATTCGCGCTTAGGTTCTCGGGATCGAGCAATAAAGGGACGGTCAAAATATCATTGATATTTGCGCGCTGTCTTAAGGTAAGTTGCTGTTGCACTTCAAAAACATTCACTTGATGATAATGCATAGCGTGCAATGTAGCGCCTGTGGGTGATGGCACCCAGGCCGTATTTGCACCGGCTAATGGATGCGCAATTTTCGCTTGCATCATAGCGGCCATCTTGTCTGGAATCGCCCACATGCCTTTGCCTATTTGAGCTTTACCCGAAAACCCGCAGGCTAAACCAATATCAACATTCCAATCTTCATAAGCGTTAAGCCAAGGCTGCGCCTTCATTTCACCTTTAGGCACCATAGGCCCAAGAAGCATACTGGTATGAATCTCATCACCTGTTCTATCTAAAAAACCAGTATTGATGAATACAACGCGTGATTTAACCTGCCTAATACATTCTTTCAAATTAACGGTTGTTCGGCGCTCTTCATCCATTACGCCTATTTTAATCGTATCGCGAACAAGCCCAAATGCGTCTTCAACCGCATCAAAAATATCGTTGGCTAAAGCGACTTCCTCTGGGCCGTGCATCTTTGGCTTCACTATATAAATATTACCATTGCGCGAATTGCATATAAATCTATTTTTTTGCAGATCATGCATAGCAATCAGTGTACTAATCACCGCATCCATAATCCCTTCTGGCACTTCGTTTCCTCGCGCATCAAGCATCGCAGGACTAGTCATTAAATGACCGACGTTTCTGCAAAATAACAAGCTGCGGCCATGAATACTAAAAGCCTGCCCTGTGACATCTTTATAGTATTTATCTGCATTCAATACACGTTGGGAAACTTTGCCTGACTTTTCGATGGTTTCGCTTAAATCACCTTTCATTAAACCCAGCCAATTGCGATATACATGAACTTTTTCATTTGCATCCACAGCAACAACTGAATCTTCAAAGTCTTGTATTGTGGTAAGTGCGGCTTCTAAAGTGATATCTTTTATATGTGCAACATCAGTTTTACCAATTGCTGAGCTTTCGTTTATCTCAATGGCAACTCGTAGATCATTATGAGTAAACAATACCGAAGATGGAGAGTCTGCGGCGCCCTGGTAACCTAAAAACTGATCAACATTTTTTAAGCCAGTACTCGTTCCATCTATTAATTTAATCGCTAGTTGTTTATTAATAACATGGTATTGAACAGCATTGGTATGCGAGCCAATAGCTAACGGAAAATTAGTATTCAAGAACTCTCGTCCATAAGCGACCACTTTGGCTGCTCGAACAGGATTATGCGCACCGCCTTTTTGTGCACCGTCTTCTTCGCTTATAACATCTGTGCCATAAAGAGCATCATACAAGCTACCCCAACGAGCATTAGCGGCATTCAATGCAAAACGTGCATTAGCAGCTGGAACAACCAGTTGTGGGCCTGCTTGTGCACTAACTTCACTGTCTACATTTGTTGTACTAATCTGAAAACCATCACCTTCTGGTACTATATATCCAATGACTTTAAGAAACGTTTTGTATACAGCAACATCAAACTTACCTTGATGCGCTAAATTCCACTCATCGATTTGTTTTTGTAATTCAAGGCGCTTTTCCATTAAAACTTTGGTTTTGGGGGCATAGGTGACTACGATATCTGATAATGCCACCCAAAATTCATCCTCCGAAATAGGTAAATCAGGCAATACTTCATTACATATAAAGTCTACTAAACCGGCATTTACCTGTAGCCGCGCTTTTTGTTGATATGTTGTCATTTTCTTATTTACTCATTGCTTATTTACTTATCTATTGCTTATTGATATCTAAAACTTATCCGCTTCTAAATGTAACTAAATTTCATTTACCAGTCAAAGTGGTCAAGAAATTGTAAACGTTGTTCTTTACAATTTTTTCATAAGTAAAATTTAGTGACGTCAAGAAAAGAAAATGATTGTGAAAAAAACACATACACTAAAGGGATATGAAATGAGTAGATTCGGATTTATTGGCTTAGGTATAATGGGTGCGCCCATGCCAGAACATCTATAGGCACTCTAGCTTTGTTTGGCCAAGTAACTTCAAAAGTATTCTGACCATAGCCCAGCATATCTGTGGGGTATGTACTATTATTTACTTGATTCATGATAACGTTAACTCGATAGTTTCATTTTTTAAGGTAAGTTCATCGCAATTGGTACCGGGACCGGATCTATCGACAACCACAAACAGTCTATCGGTTTGTTCACACACTAGCGGCATATGCCAAACGCCGGCATGGAAGTTAAACCCTTGATGACCATTGGTCAAAAAAGCACGTAGACTTTCGCTGCTAGGCGATTGGTTTTTGGGACCGACTACCACGACTACAGGTGCATCAAACATAGGTATAAAGGCTTGACTACCTTTTGGGTGACGCTCGATAAGGTTAAAACGATAGGGAAATTGTCTGGCTTCGTTTGTTTTGAAGAAACTTATAATAGCCCGCCCACCTGCCTGCGAATCAATTTCAACCTTAGCTAAATCATGATATCTCTCAACCCTACCCTCGTTGATAGGGAAGTGCTTAGCACCATCAAGCTCTATTACATCACCAAATTGTGCAAAGGCCTCTTTTGTTAAGGGCTGTGCAATAAGTTTAGTCAATTTCATGGACTTCCTTCCTGTTAATTTGAAAAGGGATAAACTCGCGTTCAAGCTAAGATAGCACTTTATCCGCGGCATCAGCATTGATAATATCGATTCCGCTTAGACCAGAGGTAGCAATACAAACACCAATGTTGTTTGCTTTAGCCAGAATGTAAACTTCAGTCATATGATGCGCGCGTTTTATGTGGCGCTAGTTTATGATTTATTCCATCTTACTTCCATTACCGAATAGAGGGGATTTATCGCCGCACCTTGCACACCAAAAGTTTAGCATATGCCTTTCCCCCTATGTTTGATGCGACCTAGTAACCATGATCTATAACTCTTTAACTGCCGCTACCAATATTTATGTTTATTTGCGAGACGCAACTTTTGTTACAACAAACTTACTTAGCCTGATACGCCAATTAGTACAGCAGGTTTTGCACAGCTAGAATAGAAAGACCGCTAAAACCCTCATTACCTTAGCTAAAAATGCAAGCCTCTGTAATTCAGAAGACCGTCGTTAATGCCTATTCCTAATTACGTTACCAATCCTTCATAACGTACAATAGTTCCCCTATGTAAACAGATGATAAAACTGGATTTGTACATCATTTCATTACTAAAGTTTAGACTAATTATTACCGATATAGAACATATTGGGTGTTAGTTAATTTTTATCTAACTAACAATACACAGGCTTTATTTTAATGATCGTTCTTGGCTGATTTTTTATAAGGAAATGCATAAAGTCTGTCTGACAAGGTAAGTACATCTGAGATGATTTATAAATTTTGGAAACAAGGATTATAAGGAGTTTAATTAGTGAGAGTAAGCTTTTGGGACAAATGGAAAGGTGCAGCAATCATTGCTGTCGTTCTCATTCATGCTTCATCAAGTACTTCTTATTACCCTAGCGACAGTTTTAATAATGATTTTGGCATTATTTTACGCCAGTTCATCAATTTCCCTGTTGGCTTGTTTATTTTTCTTGCTGCATTCTTTGTTGCCCGTTCACAGCGGTCATCTGAAACCTATTGGGAAAACGTTACCAGGCGAGTATGGCGTTTAGCTCTACCATTCCTAATTTGGTCAATTATTTATTGTACTCTTCGTTTGCTTAGCGGAAGCCTTGCAATTGAAGATATACCATTAATGTTCTTGAACGGTACATCAGTATCAGTTGGTTATTTCGTAATTGTAATGATACAAATGAGCATTATTTCGCCTGTTCTGGAACGATTAACCCCCTCACAGTTAGCCAAGTTTCTCCCGCTATCTTTAGTATTATCATTGGGTTTTACATATTCTGTAAAACTTATCTATCCTGCAAGTTTCTTGAGTGAATTCCCTTACTATCCATTGCCATTCTTTGTCTGGCTTCCTTTTTACATAGGAGGACTTATTCTAGGTAGAAAAAGTGAAGAGTTTTGGAAGAGCATCAATGTTCGGGTTGTTTTGGGTTCGTTCTTTATTTGCGTATGCTTGTCTTTGATCGAAGCTATGTTGTTCTTGCAGGAAATACGCAGTTTCGCTACATCACAGCTAAAGTTTACCTCAATACTCACCACTGGCATTGTTTGTATTATGGTTGTCGCCAGTTGGGTGTACGGAAAAGATAACAAAGAAAATATGCTTTCGTGGCTAGGGCAACGCAGTTTTTATTTTTACCTCTCGCATATGTTGGTTTTAGGCCAAGTACAAAACTTGTTCCAACCCGTTAATTTACTTCATGACAATCAAATAACATTTGTCCTTACTTCAACGTTAGCAACACTAGGAATAACTTCTTTAGGAGCATTTATTTTAGATAGCTTGCTTTCGAGTGCTAGTTTTTATCGTCGCGCGCTGGGGTTGAGCTAAGTATGTTTTCACGGGTCTATGGATTAAATGCTCTGAATAACGTTTATTTAATCAAAAATGTATCAAGGAAGTGGTGCGTCTACCCAGACTCGAACTGGGGACCTCTGCAATGTCAATGCAGCGCTCTAACCAACTGAGCTATAGTCGCATTTTTGTTTGCTTTGCCTAACAGTGCAAAAGATGAATCACACTACGGTAAGCCAAAACGGGTAAGCGGCGCGTATGATAGCGACCAAGCACGTGATACGCAAGTGCTTTTTTGCTATTAGCGCTGTAAGTTTATAGCTTTAATGAATTGCGCTGGGTCACTATGTTCAACAACGTTCAAAAAGTGTTCAGCAAGTCTGTCTGACTCTTTAATCACTCGTGTCCAATAAGCAATACGTTCTTGCGCAGGCATTTCACTAAAATCTTTTCTGTCAGGTATTTTACCGTGGGGTAATTGCGCAACAAACTCTTCACTTGGAGCAAGCAAAACTACGTTATCATAACTATCAGGGTGGCATGAACGAGACTTTAAAGATTTATCAAACCAGCCCGGCGTAGGCTTTGCGTAAAAGTGTGGATAAAGTACCAAATCTGGCGTATTTATTTTCATGTCAAAATGATAGTCAAGAATGCCGCCGTCTCTAAACATGCCCTGGGGCACGCCGGCTATATCTTTTACGCCTTCAATAACCGCAGGGATTGAACCTGAGGCCATTAAACAATCTAAGAAGTTTTCTTGATTTAACAGCCCATGTTCAGTTTCTATCGGAATTTTTTCGCTAAAAACCAAGCCTTTTTTATGGGAAGAAAAAATAACGCGTGTAAAACTTTTTGCCAGTTTCTTACGTGATATTGCATTTCTACCCGCGGCAATTGCGAGACCTGCAAATTGTATAAGCTTTTGTTCAGAAGCGGTTAATCCATGGCACCTAGCAACAATAATATGTAAGGATTTAGAAGTCGAATTAAGCGCCTCCTTTACGCCTTTATCGCCCACCATATAATCAAGTAGTTCAATACCTTTATGAGTAATTTCTTTAACGCTTGGTTTATCCGAATAAACAACGGTGGAATAACGATCTGCCAAGCGTGTAATAGCGGCTTTAGGATCAGACTGTGCAAAGCAAGTTGCCCTAAAGGCCCCTGCTGAGCTACCAATAATATCAACATGACGCGTTGATTTGTGCATAAATTCATTAAAAATAACTTTGTCTAAACCTGCTAGTACAAACCACTTAGGACCGCCACTTGCGCCTAGAAACGCACTAAACATCTCGGGTTTCAATCCTTCAGATTGAATTCTAGACATTGCCGTTTTACCAGCATAAAACGAAAGAGGATGCATGTTATTATTCTTATGAACTTTTAAAGATACCAGTATGGGAATTATTTCAATTCATTTCAACTAATTAAGCTTAATACACATAAATAAGTCGCAATTGGATGTATATTAAGCACCTCATATTTGGTATAGTTTTCATTAGCTTAGTGGATAACTCAGTGGTAACACACAAGGTTATCCACAGTTTTAGTGGATAACCCTACAGTAATATATACAAGAGGAAAAACGTTTGGCTAAGCAAACTCTAAAAGTGCTCAATGAAACATTCGCCATACATAGTCTAGACGCAGACAGCGACATACCGTCTAAAGTCCTTAATTGCTCGTTATTTTTTATTGCTAAAACACTAGACGAATTGTCTATTGTTGTACCGCAATCGCTTGCCATTGGCGCTGTCGAAACTGATTTTGATTGGCGCATCCTTGAAGTACTTGGCCCTTTGAATTTGTCATTAGTTGGCATTATGGCTGAAATTAGTGGGGTATTAGCAAAAGCAGAAGTAAGTATTTTTGTAGTATCTACCTTTGAAACCGATTTTGTCTTGGTAAAAGATACACAATTAGAACAAGCTAAACTGGCATTAACAAAAGCTGACTATAGAATTGCAAGTTAACACATTAAGACTTTAACTAAGACTATTTTACAAACAACATCAGAATAGATATTAATTCACATTCACAATCGAGAAGTAAACATGCTCACAATGTACGGTATACCTAATTGCGACACCATTAAGAAAGCAAAAAAGTGGCTAGATGCTGCAGGCGTCGAATATACTTTTCACGATTATAAAAAATTAGGGGTCGACCGTTCAGTCATTGAACAATGCATAGCTGCAACGAGTATAGAAACTGTCGTTAATAAACGTGGCACTACGTTTCGAAAGTTATCCGAGCAAGACAAATTGTTAGTCTCAGATCAAGCTGAAAACACAGCCGCTATTCTAGACTTGCTATGCAATAATCCATCGATGATAAAGCGCCCTGTTCTGGTTAAACAATCAGGCAATTCAGCACCTTGTTTTACGGTAGGATTTAACGACAGTACTTATCTGGAATTTGTAAATGGCGCTTGATGTTATTGAAGTTACAGAGTTATTAGTTGCTAAAGCTTCTATTACCCCAAACGACGAAGGCTGTCAGGAGTATTTAAAAGAACAATTGGCTGCATTAGGCTTTAAAAATGAAACCATGGTGTTTGCCGACACTACCAATTTATGGTCACGGCGAGGAAATACAGCCCCCGTATTTTGTTTCGCAGGCCACACTGATGTGGTGCCAACAGGACCTATAGACAAGTGGAAGTTTGACCCATTTACGCCTACACAAGAAAATGGATTTTTGTATGGACGCGGCAGCGCCGATATGAAAGCTTCTATTGCTGCCATACTCGTTGCTACACAAAGATTCGTAAAAGATCATCCTGATCATAAAGGCTCAATCGCATTTTTAATCACCAGCGATGAAGAGGGTCCGTTTATTAATGGCACCACTAAGGTTATTGATACCTTAGAAGCTCGCCAGGAAAAAATAGACTACTGCATTGTTGGCGAGCCTTCGAGTACAAAAGTCACCGGCGATGTTATTAAAAATGGCCGCAGAGGCTCTCTCACTGCCAACCTAACCATTAAAGGCTTGCAAGGTCACGTTGCTTATCCCCATTTAGTCGACAATCCTATTCATGCGCTTGGCCCCATTATTAGCGAACTGGTAAATACTCAATGGGATCAAGGCAATGCATTTTTCCCTGCCACTAGCATGCAAATATCGAATATTACCGGAGGCACAGGCGCTACAAATGTAGTGCCAGGCTCTGTGAACATGATTTTTAACTTTCGATATTCAACTGAACTCACATTTAGTGACTTACAAGAGCGCGTTTACAGCATACTCGACAGCCATACGCTTAATTACGACGTACAATGGACATTTAACGGATTACCATTTTTAACCGAACCTGGAGTGTTGGTAAATGCCTGTATAAAAAGCATTCAAGAAGTCTGTGGCATTGAAACCGAGCTTTCAACGGCTGGTGGAACATCCGATGGCCGTTTCATTGCACCAACTGGCGCTCAAATAGTCGAGCTAGGACCTGAAAATAACACCATTCACCAGATTAATGAATGCGTCAATATTGACAACGTTAGACAACTAGAAAAAGTCTATTACCAAACAATGATAAACTTACTGACATGAACAGCATTACAATTAGCGCAAATGAACTAATGGGCCTTAGTCAGTCTCATTTAGTGTCTGTGAACACGGAACATTTTTTACATAAAAGTGTATTAATACCTTTTGTAAATATGCGCGACGCCGCCGCGAAAGACGGTGTCGATATACAGATATGCAGCAGTTTTCGAAGTTTTGATAAGCAATTGTCTATTTGGAACCGTAAGTGGTTAGGGGAATTACCCCTTAATACCTTACAAAACACCAAACTAATAGCGAGCGAATTAAGCGACCAAGAAAAAATTCACGCTATCATGCTTTGGTCTGCCCTTCCTGGCGCAAGTCGCCATCATTGGGGCACAGACTTCGATGTGTATGACAATGCATCAATTCAAGCACTAAATCATAAATTGGCGTTAATACCCAGTGAATATGAAGGTGGAGGACCGTGTGAGGCAATGTCAAAATGGATTATTCAGCATGCTGCAAGCTTTGGCTTCTATTTACCCTATGCCAAATATGTAGGGGGTGTTGCACGCGAACCTTGGCATTTATCGTATAAAAAAGTAGCCAAAAACATACAAAAAAGCTTTGTGATTGATGAATTGTATTCACAACTTCAACAGGCTGATATACTAGGCAAAAAACTAATATTGAAACAACTACCGTCTCTCGTTAGGCAATATACATTTAACTTGGGACCCCAGAGTGTTAATTCTGATAGGACATAAAAATGCACCTTAGTACAACATGGATTATCGTCATCATTGTGGTGGTATTCGCGATTGTGTTTAGTAATATTATGATGCTAATTCAAAGCAATAAACCCTTCACTTTTCCTGACTCTTACGAAAAAACCGCAAAACAAAAACTAGAAGATGAAGAGGCACAAAAAGATGAAGATAAGCCCTCTAGCTGAATATAGGGCTTCACAACCTAGTCAATACGTACAGCTGTCCCACTAATACTGACCATAAGCATACTGCCTTTTTGCCCTACAACTTGGTAATCTAAATCAACACCCACAATCGCATTTGCGCCCAACAATTCGGCTTCATGCTTTATTTCATCAAAAGCCACACGCCGAGCTTTCGTGAGTTCTTCTTCATATGCACCAGCTCGTCCACCTACAATATCGCGAATAGAGGCAAATAAGTCTTTGAATAAATTTGCGCCCATAATAGCTTCGCCAATAACAACGCCGCAATATACTTTGATGGGTTTACCTTCTACGCTGTTCGTTGTTGTAATAATCATCTAATTATCCATTATTGTGTCGTCTGTTGTTTGGTCTACCGCCATTTATATTAAATTGGCTATAGAATCACGCAGCAGCACTAATTGTGTTTCTCTTGCATTATCCACATACGGAACTGAAACGCCCTGCCCCCAAATTGGACCTGGCCATACTGCATCATACTCAAATCTAGCCACATGATGAATATGCAATTGTTTCACAATGTTTCCTAAGCAAGCAATATTCAGTTTATCGGGTGAAAAACAGTCTTTAAGCACCTTACTAATAATATTCGAGGCCTTCATTACGTCAATTTGCTGATTAAATGATAGCTCGTCAAGTTCAAAACACTCATTAATTTGCGGAATAACCAGTAACCAAGGATATCGACTGTCGTGGCTTAAGCGAACTTGGCTAATACCAATCTCAGCCACAAACGAAGAATCTTGCTCAAGTCTTCTATCTAGCTTAAAGCTCATAAGGGATAACCGTTAACAATGCACGTTGACCAATGCTCACATTGGCATTTGGAAATACAATTGCTTCGCCATCATATTGAGCACGGTATTCACAGTTAGTTTCGCTGGCAATTATCTCACCTTTTGAAAATGTCGCGAAATTCGCTATCTTGTCATCGAAATGCAGTGAAAAGTCATCAAAATGCTTATTAATAACTTGATTAACGGTATAAATTTCCATTTGACACTGCGTAAAATCGAGTAACTTAACCGCAGACTCCGTTAATAACTCAGTTAGCTTAGCCGTAACCGCTATAAACTTTGACATGTCATTTTGTCCAAAAGGCATCACTCTGCCTAGCTCAACGGTAAAGGCATGCGCATGATGATGCAAAGATGAATAGTAGCTAAATGTAGTCGTTGGCGACTGCGACAGTAAAATGGTGTTCACATCGCATGCCGATAGAAAAGCAAGCTGCTGTTTCGAATAGGGCTTTGAGTGTAAAAAGGGGTACACCGCAAATTTTTCGTTTTTAGAGGGTCTAATAGCAGTATGTAAATCATAATGAATGCGATCTGCCGACTCACTGCTGGCCTTAAAAAAGTTATCAACAATATTCATTATTGTAGATGCTCTTTTGCCTTCTAAGCTGTCAGAAGTTTGTTTTGCACTAAACAGCCTATTCAAATTTTCTTCTATAAATCGCTCTGCAATTGCCATTGATGCTACATTACCAAAAATAAACAAAACACGATGCGGTGTCGCTATTTTCTCATTGAGTAGGTCATTGACTAATTGATTACATATTTCAATTGGTGCTGTTTCATTTCCATGAATGCCGCATGACAACACAATACTTTTACTAGCTTGGTCCTTGCTATTATGATTAAAAGCTAAGATCCCATCGGCCAGCAAGCTTAACGTCGTGCCGTTATTTAGTGTCAGTTCAAACGCACGTTCATTATTTGTGTAATGCAATGCACATTGCAGGAAATCGTCTTTGATTAGGCTAAGGAGGCTTTCGTGACTATAGTGTTCATACGACTGTATTGCTGATTGCATAACTGTGGCTTTACCCGTTCATATTATTATTCGATTAATATGTTAACAGATTTAGAGGGTTATTTTTTACTGCTGGTCGATAATATGTTGAAAATCACCTACTTTAAGCATCTCCAAAAAAGTGTCTATGGGCACTGCTTGCGAGAATAGAAAGCCCTGACCCTTTTTAATACCCATCGATTGAAGCATGTTGAGTTGCTCTATGGTTTCTATACCTTCAGCATAGGTTTCACAGCCTTTCGCATCACAAATAAGTTTGGTTGCAGCAACAATAGCTATATTTATAGGTGAGTCGATTAGCTCAAGCACAAAGGCTTTATCTATTTTGATAGCGCTCAAATCGAGATCTCTAATGAAACGTAGATTTGAATACCCTTTACCAAAATCGTCCATTGAAATTGAAATACCCATATTACCTATTTCAGATAACTGCCTCTTCACTAATAAAGAGTTAGATAACGCAACGTCTTCGGTCAATTCAATTTCCAGCTGATGAGCTTCAACGTCATATTTGCCGAGTAATAGTGACAAGGTTTGAACAAGTTCAGGATCATATAATTGCGTAGGTGAAAGGTTGACCGAAATTTTCAACTGGTGACCATCCAGATTCATTCTGGCTATGGCAACAATTGCTTTTTCAAGTGTCCAATACCCCAGTTCATTCATCATATTGTATGATTCAGCGGCCTGTAGCAATGTACCCGGAAAAATCATGCCATCTAATGGATGGTTCCACCGCAATAAGCATTCGCCACCAATAATTTTGTAATTATCAAGATCGACTTTTGGCTGATAAAAAAGTTCGAGCTCTTCACTATTTAAAGCCCTCCGAAGATCGGCTTTTAAGGTTAAGCCACGCCCGGTGCACTCTTTGGTATCATCTTTCAGTAGTGTGAAATTTTGATGTCTATTAGACTTGGATTTCTTAAGCGCTGTCTCAGCTAATGAGATTATGCTGTTAATGTTTGTTTCTGGCTTATTGCGGATTGCTACCCCAACATTGAAGTCGGCAATAAACGCGGTGCCCCCTACCGACATAGGTGTTTTGAAGTGGTTATATAAACGCGCGTGCTCTCGTCGCATTGCTGTATCGGTTACAGAATGGGTAAACACCACACCGAAGATATCACCACTTATGCGGCCCACCGCAATAGAATTACAAAAAATCAGATTAATCTTATTCACTATTTTAAGTAGTAATTCATCGCCGGCATTGTGTCCGAATGCAGCAGACACGTCTGAAAAACGCATAACGTCTAGCAACATCAAACTAAAGCGTTTTTCCTTCGCAGAAATTTGATCAATAAGTTCAATAAAATCATATCGATTGGGAATTTCATTTAGATGTTTGATTACGTTTACAGTCATAAAAAAGTAAAAAATCCTAGCAAGCTATTTATTCACGAGAAGTGCTTATAGTATAGTTATCGTATAATTATGATTTACCTTTACTAAAAAGCCCTATAAACAGGCTTTTTTTTCATTTATCTTACAATAAGACCTTAGTAACTTATTTTTAGTATAATTTACACCTTACAAACGTTGAGTTTCCATATGCGATCAACGTAATCTTGGACCGATCTATCAGATGTGAATTTGCCCATTTTAGCCGTATTCATAATGGCCATTTTTGCCCATAAAGCTTTGTCTTTGTATGCTTGATCAAGAGCCTCATTAGCTTTACTGTATGATTCGAAGTCGGCAAGCACTAAATATGGGTCGCCTCCTTCTAACATACTATGTTTTAAACTAGATAAAGCACCTGGTTGACCCGGCGTAAAGTAATCAGAATCGAGCCAATCAAGTAAGGCTTTTATCTCGTTACTCTTATAATAGTAATCGTAAGGCTTGTATCCTGCTGCGTTGATAGCAGCGACTTCATCCACTGTTTTACCAAAAATAAAGATATTTTCATCGCCAACTTCTTCGGCAATCTCTATATTAGCACCATCTAAGGTGCCAATAGTCACCGCGCCATTTAGCGCTAGTTTCATGTTACCCGTACCAGAAGCTTCTTTACCGGCCGTAGATATCTGTTGAGAAACATCGGCTGCTGGTATCATTTTTTCTGCCAAAGACACGCGATAGTTTGGCAAAAACACGACTTTAATCTTGTTGTTCACACGATTATCGTTATTTATTTTATCTGCAACCTTATTAATGGCGTAAATAATAGTTTTTGCTAATGTATAACCCGGAGCGGCTTTCGCCCCAAAAATAAACACACGTGGATGCATGTCGTAACTTGGGTCTTCAAGCAAGCGTTTATATAAGGCCATTATGTGTAATAGGTTTAAATGCTGGCGCTTATATTCATGCAAACGCTTAATTTGCACATCAAATATAGCTTTAGTATTAACCGTAATACCGGTAATCGCTTTTATTTCTTTTGCTAAAGCATCTTTATTCTTCTGCTTCACCTTCATAAACTGGTTTTGAAAGGTTTTATCATCAGCAAAAGCCGATAATTCATCTAGCTGCGTCAAATTAACAGGCCATTGGTCACCTATTTTTTTAGTGATCAAGTCTGCAAGTAAAGGATTACACGCTTTCAACCAACGTCTTGGCGTTACGCCATTGGTGACATTTGTTAGTTTGTTTGGATAAAGCTGATCAAATTCGGGGAATAAATTCTCCTTAACTAATTTAGAATGAATTTCTGCGACACCATTTACGGCAAACGAACCAATAACCGACAGGTTACCCATTCTCACCATTTTTTCATCGGCTTCTTCAATAATCGACAGCTTGGCCTTCATTACGTTATCGCCAGGCCATTTCTTTTCGACTTCTTGCATAAAGCGATGATTGATCTCGTAGATAATTTCAATGTGCCGCGGCAGTATCTTCTCAATCATACGAACGGGCCATCTTTCAAGCGCTTCAGGCAACAGCGTATGGTTAGTATAAGCGAAGGTTTTAGAGGAAATAGCCCATGCAGAATCCCAGTCGAGTTCGGCTCTATCGACCAATATGCGCATTAATTCTGGAATGGCAATAGCGGGATGCGTGTCGTTTAATTGAATAACTACTTGGTCGGAAAAACGACTCCAATTATCGCCATGAGCTCTTTTGTAGCGACGAATAATGTCTTTTAACGAGCAAGCGCTGAAGAAATATTGCTGGATAAGGCGAAGTTCTTTGCCCGCTTCGGTTTCGTCATTTGGATAAAGTACTTTGGAGATAGTTTCAGCCTGAATATTTTCGCGCTGTGCGTCAACATATCCTCCTGCGTTAAATACATCCCAATTAAAATGGCCTGAAGATTGGCTTTGCCATAAGCGCAATACGTTCACTGTATCACCGCCATAACCAACAACAGGAATATCCCACGGCACACCTTTTACAATAGATCCTGGGTGCCATTCTTTTTGAATATTGCCCTGATTGCCGTACTTGGTTTCAACATACCCATATAATGAGACTTCTTGAGTTGATTCTGGGCGACAAATTTCCCATGGATTACCATAATCACGCCAGCTGTCTGGGCGTTCGATTTGCGCGCCTTTTTTTATCTCTTGTCTAAACAAGCCATTTTCATAATGAATACCATAGCCAATTGCAGGTAATTGCATGGTAGCCAAAGAATCAATAAAACAAGCAGCCAACCGGCCCAAACCGCCGTTACCAAGAGCCATGTCAGGTTCTTCTTCAAGCACATCTGCAATATCAACGCCAAGCTCTTTCAAGGCCGCGTCGGCGGTTTCAAACAAACCAAAGTTGTGCATGTTATTTGATAATAAACGACCCATTAAAAACTCTGCTGAAAAATAATGTACGGCGCGAGTGTCATTCATGTAATGAGTTTTTTGTGTGGTACGCAATCTATTTAAAACAAGTTCTTGAATTGCGGCACTGGTGGCTTTCCACCAAGCATGATTGTCGGCTTTATTTTCGTCGGTACCTAATGTTGAATGCAAATGCGATATAACCGACTCTTTAAATGCTTTCTTATCTAGTTGCGGATTATAAGATTTAACAGTCTGACTAGCAGCTTTTGCTTTAATCGGGGTACTTTTCTTAGCCGTCGGTTTTGGCTGTAACGAAGCCTTCTTTGTCGATGGCGCTTTTGTATTTTTTGGACTACTCATAAATAACCTATGGATTAATGAACACACTGTAATTTTATTACAGTATGTTCATCAACTCTATGGCTAAAAGAGAGAAAAATACGTATAAATGTAAATATTATGTTAATTTTTAATACCGTTTTGAAATATAGTTATAAAATTATTCTTTTATTTACACTCTATTTACACAAAGAGCGATACTTACTTACAAGTAGAGAATTAAATTACTTTTGCGACTAACACCTCGGCTTCTTTTATTATTTTTTGTAAGTGATTTTCACCATTAAAGCTTTCAGCATATATTTTATACACATCTTCGGTGCCCGAAGGTCTTGCAGCAAACCAACCATTTTCGGTACTTACTTTAACGCCGCCAATAGCTGCATTGTTGCCAGGCGCATGGGTTTGCACATTAGTAATAGCTTCATCTGCCATCGTAGTTGCAACGATATCGTCCACCGACAACAAAGACAATTTTCGTTTTTGCTCTAAAGTCGCAGCAACATCTATTCTGGTGTAGCTAGGACTGCCAAAATCTTGTGTAAGTCCCTTATAGTGTTCACCTGGATCTTTCCCGGTAACGGCGGTTATCTCTGCAGCCAACAAGCTCAATATAAACCCGTCTTTGTCGGTTGCCCAAGTATCGCCATTACGACGCAAGAAAATGCCCCCTGCAGATTCCTCACCGGCAAACGCGATAGATTTATTCGATAATCCATCTACAAACCATTTAAACCCAACTGGCATTTCTAATAAATTTCTTCCTAGCCTACTTACGACCCGATCTATCATACTGCTTGATACTAGTGTTTTACCTATGCCCAGATCGGGAGACCATTGTGGTCTATTTTCGCAAAGATAATTAATAGCCACCGCTAAATAATGATTAGGATTCATCAAACCACTCGATTTGCATACAATGCCGTGACGATCAAAGTCTGGGTCATTGCCAAACGCAATATCAAACTGGTCTTTTAACTTGATTAAGCCCGACATTGCAAAGGCAGACGAACAATCCATTCTTATTTTGCCGTCTCTGTCACATGGCATAAAAGCAAATCGTTGATCCACAGACTCGTTTACCACCGTTATATTAAGACCATAGCGCTCACTAATCATATCCCAATAATGAATGCCTGAACCACCTAAAGGATCGGTTCCTAGTGTTAGTTGAGCGTCTGCTATGGCTTGCATATCTATGACATCAGATAATTGTGCAATATAGTCAACTGCGAAGTTAGTGCTTGTTACAAAACCCGACGCCATTGCCTTAGTAATAGATTGTCGTTTCACCGGCAAATTATTGATAATAATATCGTTTGCTCGGTTTTGAACTTGTGTAGTTACCGCCCCTTCTGCTGGACCGCCATGTGTTTGATTATATTTGAAACCACCATCGGTAGGCGGGTTATGCGAAGGCGTAATAACTACCCCGTCAGCAAAATTACTAGTGCGGCCTTTATTATAAGAAACTACTGCATGAGAAATAACGGGTGTAGGCGTATATCCATTGCTTTCTTGAATAACAAGCGACACTTCGTTGGCGGCTAGCACCTCTATTGTTGTGATTAATGCAGGCTCAGACAGCGCGTGTGTATCTTTACCAATAAAAAGGGGGCCCGTAATATTGTTCGCTAGCCTATATTCAGCTAGCGCCTGGCATATCGCCGCTATGTGAGTATCGTTAAAACTACTTTTAGATGCGCTTCCCCTGTGCCCTGATGTGCCAAAACTGACTGCTTGTGTAGGCTCGTTGGCGTCCGGCTTTAAGCTGTAATAGTCGCTGGTGAGCTTAGCTACATTGATAAGTTCGCTTTGTTGCGCTTGTTTTCCTGCATTAGAATGCACCGCCATCGTTATTTTCCTTATAGAGATTGTAGTTCCAAGTGGTTCTAGATTGTCTTAAATAGCCTTGCTTCGATCTATATAATGGCATTCTACGCCATTAATTGGTATGAGAATATTCATGTTCGGCTAGTAGAATAGTTGGAGTCTAGTTTTAGAGTAGTTGCGCTTACTAAGTTGACAAAATACACTTTGTTTATTAGATAGCCTATACTTGCGTATGTAAAATCATAATCCACATATCTCATTGTCGGTTATGATAATGTTAAAACCATGACAATTTAAAACTAAAAGTGACTATGCGCTCAGACATCGACAATTGTATTTCACAAATAAGCCGAATCATTAAGGGCAAAGAGCATGAAATCGAATTATCATTAATTTGTTTACTTGCACGTGGGCACTTATTGCTTGAAGATTTGCCTGGCATGGGCAAAACGACCTTATCGCAAGCGCTTGCGAACGTATTGGGCTTAGATTTTTCTAGGATTCAATTCACCTCAGACTTACTGCCGGCTGACATGCTCGGGGTAAACATTTTTGAGAACACCTCACAAACTTTCCGTTTTCACTCTGGGCCTATATTCAATCAATTAGTATTAGCAGATGAAATTAATAGGGCCAGTCCGAAAACACAAAGCGCGCTTTTAGAAGCGATGGCTGAGCGCCAAGTTACTATTGATGGCGTTACTAGAGAACTACCCTCACCATTCTTTGTAATCGCAAGTCAAAACCCGCTCAATCAATCGGGCACTCACCCTTTGCCAGAATCTCAACTTGACCGTTTTAATATGCAATTGTCCTTAGGGTATCCTGATTTTGAGTCCGAAAAGAGTATGTTATTAGAGCCCGATGAATTGCCCACTTTAAATACGATCGTTAATCTTGAGCAACTAGCACTTTTGCAGGCAAAGGTTGTGCAGGTTAGCGTGAGTGACTCAGTGGTAAATTATATGTTGAACTTGGTCACACTTACACGCGAATCAAATGATTTTCCTAATGCCATTTCACCCCGCGGTACAAAGGCGCTTTATCGCTCGGCTCAAGCCTCAGCGTTTGTTAAAAGAAGAGACTTCGTTACGCCTGAGGATGTTCAGTTTGTGCTCCCGGCTGTATTTGAACATAGGCTTCGTGGACAATTAATTTCACCTACCGCAACCACTTACTGCGAACATTTATTGCAGCAAGTGGATCCATTAGCAGCATAGCCCCTTATCTCATTGAGTGAATATGATTAAGCATAATTGGCGACGCATATCAAAATGGATAATCGCCAAGCGAGATAGTTGGTTACAAAAACGCATCCCTAGCAAAAACATTATTAAACTTAATATTAGTAATACTTTTATATTGCCTTCTAGTTTTGGCTGGTCGTGTATTGGCATAATAATTTGTCTTTTTGTACTGGGTACTAATTTTCAAAACAATATCATTTTGTTGCTTTGTTATTTTTTGTTGGCAATGGTCCTTTTAGCAGTTTTTCATAGTTACTTCTTCTTTGTCCAACATGAAGTGGTGTTTTTAGATATTGCGCCTGACTTTGAAAATAGACAACCTTACTTACCCATTCAAATAAACTCTGCTCTTGATTATAACGGCGGCACACTGATTTTTAGCGTTGATGATAGCCTTGAATTAAGAAATTCACAGCACAGCATGTCACAAACCATCAAGATGCCGTTGCCAAAATATAGAAGAGGGTTTTATAAATGTCCAAAGATAAAACTAGTGGCTACTTACGGCTTCGGTTTGTTTAAATGTTGGACACATTTAACACCTAAATTAGATTTTTATGTTTATCCGGCAATGCACAAGTCAGCGATGAATTTATTTCGTGCCAATTCTGATGCACAACTTGCCCATTCGAGCGATTCTCAATACATCATTTCAGATGATCTCCAAGGAATACGCGAGCATCAAATAACCGACCCTATCCACCATGTAAGCTGGAAGCATTTTGCCAAAGGGCAAGGTATGCTAACCAAGGACTTTAGCGAGAATAAAGGTGTTTCAGGTTGGCTAAGGCTGAGTGATTTAGACCATCTCGACACAGAACAAGCACTCCAGTGTTTGTGTTATCAGGTACAACAACTCGACAAAGACCAAGTGCAATTTGGGCTAGATTTGGGAAACACTAAAATATTGCCGCATGAAGGCCAAGCTCACTTACATAAGTGTTTAGTGCAGTTGGCGATGTATTCGCCTTATCACAAGCGCCCTGCTTTAGATAAATCACCTGAGCACGATACTACAAAGTCTAGCGCTGCAAAACTTGTTACTAAGTTATCTGGTAATAAGCTATGAAAAAAATTAAAGCGAAATCGCACGGCGTTGCCAACAAGTCAATCTACGCTTGTTTGCTCGTGGTCTTTTGTATGGTGCTAATAACAGTATCTGAACCTTTGATGGGCTGGGTATGGGTTCTTTGTGCATGCGCAATTACGATTGCTTCTATTCGCATTAGTCGAAATTTACCCAGTGTTAAAAATATTACCCTAAACTTGCTCGCCATATTTTGTATGGTGCTACTTATTTATCTTTCCGGTAGCTTTGGCTTAATGGCCACTATGGTAAACCTACTAGTGGTAGCGGCTTGTCTTAAGCTTATTAATCTGCATAGCCGTTCCGATTACCATGTAGTGCTTATCGTTTTGTTTTTCTTGATTGCATGCGGCTTTATTTACCATCAGAGTATCTATTTTGTAGCTTATTATTTTGCTTGCTTAGTAGTACTTTTTGTTACGGCGTTTTTACTCAATAAAGGGGCCTTAGATTTACCGTCAAGCATAAAGCAAAGTACTAAGATGATGCTTCAAGCCCTGCCTATTACTTTGGTACTATTTGTAGTTACGCCGCGTTTACCGCCATTTTGGCAAACCGATGTTGAATCAAATACACAAACAGGTTTAGCAGAAGAACTTACACCTGGAGATATTGCAAATCTTGCACAATCGGCTGAATTAGTTTTTAGAGCTGAATTTGATACGAATATACCGACACCACAAGAACGATATTGGCGTTCCATTGTACTTGACTATTTCGACGGTAAAACATGGCGAATAACCAATGAATATTCAAGCTACACTCCAGACATCTCGTCATTAATGCAGACAACTCGAAGCTCGGCGCTAACACCAACCGACTATCGCTACCTGGTTATTGCCCAAGCTAACAATACAAAATGGTTGTATTCACTCGACATTCCTATTGTTGAAGAAAATATGAGCGCTATGGGTATTAACGTTAATCGCCAATATCAACTATTTCAGACAGAGAACAGCAAAAACTCTTCGCTATATATTGTTAGATCGTTTACCCAATCCCCTTTGCGCAACTTTACACCCGAGACAGACTTTGCCCGCTACTTACAAGCACCTTTGGAGAGTAATAAACGGACGCAAAAGTGGATTAAAGACAATATTAACAGTGCTATGAGCTTTGCAGAAAAATTAGCGATTTTAAATGGGTATTTTCTTGATAATCCATTTGCTTATACGCTCAAGCCACCTTTAATGCCTTTATCACCGGTAGATGCTTTCCTGTTCGACAATCAGCAAGGATTTTGTTCTCACTATGCTTCAGCCCTAACGTATATGCTTCGCTTATCTGACGTTCCAGCTAGAATAGTTGCGGGCTATCAGGGCGGAGAAGAGCAAGGTGAAAACATATTAACAATAAGACAATTTGATGCCCACGCGTGGGTCGAAGCCTACGACAAAGAATATGGATGGATACGCTTTGACCCTACGGCACTCGTTGCACCAAATCGAACCTTATCAGGTCTAATGTCGGCTTTAAACGCGCAAGAGAGCGCAATTTTCGAAGGTGAGATAAATGGCTTCTTTAGTCATGCTGCATTTGATGGTATTCGTGAGAACCTAGCGGTGCTCGATCACAATTGGAATCAATTTGTGCTTGAATTTAATAATGATTCACAAGGCAGTCTTATTGAAGATATTTTTGGTGAGCTAAGTAAGAAAAACCTTACCACATTTTTGTTAATATCACTTGCTTGCATTGGCCTGTTTTTAGCAGTGCTATTTTTACCCTATAGGAAATGGCTATCAATAAAGCGGGACTCAGCGTTGCATAAAACACTCAAATTATTGATGAAAAAGGGATTTATTCGCTATAAGCACGAGTCATTACAACAGTTTTATAATAGAATTGAGCCTGCGTTACCGAGCAATTTGAAAGTAGCGATGGCAGAATTTGTAACACAATATTATGAATGCGAATATAAGCCTGAGTCGTTAGTGTCAGAGGATGACCTAGTACGTTTATATTATAAAGTCGCGGCAATTAAATAGCGTGTTAGTTCTTAAGAAACTACAAAATAAAAAGCTGTCTTGCGCCTCACACAAAAGCACAAGACAGCACACACTCACAATCCATGCACTGGGTGCATGAACCCACAAAATTACTTATTCAAGTTAAGTGCCAACAAAACTATTTGAATATAATCAACAACTTATGTTTTATCGTGTGCTGTGACTAAGAACTTTTGCACTAACTTCGAGCACTTGAGCATCAAAAGAATGCGTTACTCTTATTTAACCATCGTATAATTAAACTCTGCAACAGAAATCACACCATCTCTATTTAAATCCGCATCTTCAAACGTTAAATGCAACAAATGATTAGCCCTAGCTTCATCATATGTAATAAACCCGGAACTATCATTATCAATAGACACGAAACTCACATCATCTCCTATGGCATGGAAACCAATAAATATTAAAGATACAGCCGATATGGCTAAAAGGTATTTTGTACTAATAACGTCCATAATTTTCTCCAGATTCATAATCGAAATCTTATTAATCAAACAGTTAACAAACTGCTATCTGGTCTATCACTCCGCAAACCTAATTAAGAATCGTTACACATTCCGTGCCAACACTTTTATATTATATATTTCAATAATTTACATAACTCAGGGGTCAAATAATAGAAGGTAGTAATAATTAGTGTGATGGAATAGAGACACATTTGATGGTTAATTATAATCCACGGCTAAACGATTGAATTATTAATGGTTTTAAGAAGTTCTTATTGTCTTAAAAAAGCGACAATAAACAAAAGAAAACAAACACGTTTGCTATTATCAATTTTACAAAAAAAAACCAATCAATAAGATTGGTTTTAATAGAGTCCGCAGAAAGTCTTTAAACGCCCTGCGGCTACTAGCTATATAGTAGATAATTCTACTTTTTAGCTGCTTTGCGTGCTTTCACTTCTTCAATTACTTTCTCGGCCACATTGTTAGGACAAGGGCTGTAATGTGAGAATTCCATTGAGAACTGACCACGACCAGAAGTCATAGTACGTAAGGTACCAATATAACCAAACATTTCTGATAACGGAACGTCAGCTTTAACACGTACGCCAGTTACACCAGCTTCTTGATCTTTAATCATGCCACGACGACGGTTTAAATCACCAATTACGTCACCAACATGATCGTCTGGCGTAAACACGTCAACTTTCATGATTGGTTCAATCAACTGAGGACCGGCCTTAGGAATTGATTGACGGAAAGCACCTTTAGCGGCAATTTCAAACGCTACTGCTGATGAATCAACGGCGTGGAAACCACCGTCATATAATTCAACTTCAACGTCTAATACTGGGAAACCAGCAAGTACGCCTTCGGTCATCATGCCTCTGAAACCCTTCTCAATCGCTGGGAAGAATTCTTTCGGTACGTTACCACCCACAACAACAGATTTGAAAGTAAAGCCAGTGTTTGGCTCACCTGGGTTAATTCTATAATCAATCTTACCAAATTGACCTGAACCACCAGATTGCTTCTTATGCGTGTATGAATCGTCAATTGGTATAGTAATCGTTTCGCGGTAAGCAACTTGAGGTTGTCCTACTGCTAGCTCAACACCATAGGTACGCTTAAGAATATCCACTTTAATATCTAAGTGAAGCTCACCCATACCTTTGAGGATAGTTTCGCCTGAATCTTCATCAGTTTCCACTTGGAACGATGGATCTTCAGCAACCATTTTACCAATAGCGATACCCATCTTCTCAGTTGAAGTTTTATCTTTAGGTGAAACAGCAATTGATATAACTGGCTCTGGGAAAATCATCGGCTCTAGCGTACATTCGTGCTTAGGATCACACAAGGTGTGGCCTGTTTTCACGTTCTTCATGCCGACTATTGCAATGATATCACCGGCTTTACAAGAGCTTATTTCAGTACGATCGTTCGCGTGCATTTCTACCATGCGGCCGATACGTTCAGTTTTACCCGTAGCCGAGTTAAGGATGCTGTCACCCTTATTTAGCGTACCAGAATAAACACGAATAAAGGTTAACGCGCCAAAACGGTCATCCATTATTTTAAAGGCTAATGCGCGGAAAGGTTCATCAACGGTAACAATAGCTTTTTCGCCAGTCGGCTCGCCTGTTTCAGGATCGGTTAATTCTTGTGGAATAACTTCTGTTGGGCTTGGCAAATAATCAACAACCGCGTCAAGTATGTTTTGTACGCCTTTGTTTTTGAATGCTGAACCACAGTATGTAGGGAAGAAATCTAATTTACGAGTACCAGTACGTATACAACGCTTGATATCTTCAACAGAAGGTTCTTCACCGTCCATGTACGCCATCATTATATCGTCGTCTTGGTCTACAACAGTTTCAACTAAGAGTTCGCGATATTCAGCAGCGCTTTCAACCATGTCAGCAGGAATATCGGTTATTTCAAAGTTCTCAGGAAGACCTGTGTCATCCCAGATATACGCTTTTTGTTCTAGAACATCAACAATACCTACGAAGTCATCTTCAATACCAATGGGTAATGCCATTACTAATGGATTTGCACCTAGTACATTTTTAACTTGCTTAACAACGCGATAAAAATCAGCGCCCATACGGTCAAGTTTATTTACGAAGATAATACGAGCAACGCCTGAATCGTTAGCATAACGCCAGTTAGTCTCTGACTGCGGCTCAACACCACCAGAACCACAGAATACACCTACGCCACCATCTAGTACTTTAAGTGAACGGTAAACTTCAATTGTGAAGTCAACGTGTCCAGGAGTATCAATGATGTTCATGCGGTGATCTTTCCAGAAACAAGTCGTCGCAGCAGACTGGATAGTAATACCGCGCTCAGCTTCTTGTTCCATGAAATCTGTAGTTGATTCACCGTCGTGTACTTCACCGGTTTTATGGATCTTACCAGTAAGTTTTAAAATTCGTTCTGTTGTGGTTGTTTTACCCGCATCAACGTGAGCAAAAATACCAATATTTCTGTAATTAGCTAGTTCTGACATGCTTCCCACTTTCTTGGTTCGTTAAAATTTTCGGGCGAATTATATAGGTGATTGCACACAATTCACACCCCTTTCCATCTTATTTTTTATACAAGCGTAGTTTAGGGCCAATTATCGATTTTATTCGTCCTTTCTTTTGTTCTTATTTTAGATATATTTATGACTGTTACCGCTTGTTTTCATTGTAAGAATTGAGCATTTGCGTGTTCACAATAATCATCACCGTAACCTCATCTCTATTGTGATACAAATGCTTAGCCTTTATTACAATTTCGCCAAAACGATCGCTTAAAGCGTCTTTTAAGCGTTTCAATATGGGAGTAACAACTTTATGACGTTTATTCATGGGCAGTTTTAAATTAAAAATACAGGCATTGGCTTTGCCCGTTGTTAACCATAACAACATCAACTCACTAACGCGTGTGGGTTGTTCAATCATATCGCATACAAGCCAGTCTACATTGCCCTGCTGGGGTTTATACAAAAAGCCGTCTTCGCTGTAATATTCTACCAATCCAGTTGCCATTAAATTCTCTGCTATTTCACCGTGGTCAACCGCTTCCACCACAATTTTTCGCTGAATTAATTGATAAGTCCAACCACCAGGACATGCGCCTAAATCACTTGCTCGCATGCCAGCACAGAACAAAGCCTTAGCTTGCTGTTCATTAAAAAATAAGCTTATTGCTTCTTCTAGTTTCAGCGTAGAACGACTTGGCGCGGCATTGGGCATTTTTAAACGCTGTATACCTAGAGGGTTTACACTCCTGTCAGCCACAACGCTAGTTGCTATTATGCACTGGCCACTTTGTTGAAAAAATAAATGTAGGAAGGGTTGGTTATTTGAAGGCTTTTTATGCAATATCCCCTGCTGCCTTAACTTATTACGTAAGGGAACAAGGAACTTTTTACAAAATTTTGCTAGCTGTTTACCCTCTTCCGAATCGGGATATTCAACAAACACTTCTGAAAATTTTGGTAAGTCATGAGCTTCAAGCACAGTTAATAAAGTGCTAATGCGATCTTCACCATCAAAAACCACATCGTCTACTACGAGTAGCTTTTGTCTTGCAAAAACTAAGTCGACAAGTTTAGGCAGCTGCTTGTTTATCGATTTTATCGAATCAAAGCTATCAGGCACTGTCTCTAATTGCGGTAAACAAAATCGAAGGAAAGCGCTGTTTTTGGTCATTTTTGCATAACCGTAGTGCCCTGCTTTACCCAGTCTTTGCTCAAGCTCTGACATTAGGTCGGCTTCGTAGCCGGCACGGCAGTATAGTAATAAATCCATATTTATTGATTACTCTTAATGTGAGGAGTGCTTTTTAACAAAGCCCAAATGAATAGGCACCATCCTATAATGAAACACAGACCGCCCACAGGCGTTAAAAATGCAAATACTTTGATTTCTGTAAGCGCAAACAAATACAAGCTACCAGAAAAAAGTACACTTCCAACGAAAAGTGCGATATTCACCTTTTTATACAAATTAAGGCATTGACCGCTAACGATAAAAACAATTGAACAAATGAGCATAGCGAGTCCATGGTACATCTGATACTTAGCGCCGGTTTGCACTATGCCTAACTGATACTCGCTTAATAATGTTTTTAGGCCATGAGCGGCAAAGGCACCAATAATTACACTGAACATACATAATAAAGCGCCTATCACTAACCATACCTTTATAGCATTTAACTCTCTATTCATTACACTTTCCTTAACATCAAATTCTATAATAATGGCATATGCGTTGTTATGCGCTTAATTTACTTGCGATAGCATCCATTCACTAAACACTTTGATTTTACTTTGCTCCGCTTGAGATTCTTTGCATACTAAATAATGACTAAGTTTTGATTCTATTTTTTCGTTAAATGGACAAATTAAACGACCACTTTCAATCTCTGGTTTTGCAAGCACAGTGTCGGAAAGCGCTATACCTTGTCCTATGCATGCGGCTTGCAGAACCATCATAGTATGGCTAAAAATAGGTCCTTGGTTAACATTGATATTTTTAATACCAAAAGCATTTAACCAATTTTTCCATGCAATTCGAGTGTTGTCGTGCAAGAGCGTGTGCTCAGATAAATCTTTAAGCGAGCCTAAAGGCTTGCCTCTTTGCAACAATAAAGGTGAACACATTGGTGTTAAGTATTCTGACAATAATTTAGTACTTAATAGCCCTGGCCAATTTCCGCTGCCGTAAAAAACCGCAATATCTACAGAGTCGTCCAAAAAACCATCATCAGCATCGACCGCTTTGATACGTACATCAATATCTGTGTGCTGCGCTGAGAACATGTGTAAACGCGGCACTAACCATTGGCTGGCAAAACTGGGTGGAGTCGCGATTGTTATTGCCCCTTTTGCACCAAGGGCCACTAAACGCTCAGTTGCTTCTTGCATATGCACAAAAATATCTCGTAAATCATGAAAGTAAGACTGACCTTCCTCCGTCAATAACAGGGAACGATTTTTACGATGAAATAATTTTATTGATAAATAGCTTTCTAAGCTTTTTATTTGATGACTTACAGCGGCCTGAGTAACAAACAACTCGTCGGCGGCTTTAGTAAAGCTCAAATGTCGAGCGGCCGATTCAAAGGCTTTTAGTGAGTTGAGTGGTGGCAATCGTTTAAGCATGGGCTACTGTATTTTAAAATAAGATCTATAGATTAGTTTTTTTAATGCGAAAAATCAATTTTTGTCGTTTAACTTTTTCTAGAAACAGCCGTAATATATCCTGTGACTTATAAATAACTTGATTTAATTCAATATGTTAAGGATATATTATTAAGTTGTGGCAATAAATACATTTTTTAAACAATTTTTATACAAAGGAAACAAAATGAATATAACTATCGCGAGTTTCGCGCTTTTCGCCAATTTGGTTAACGTAACTAGCTTACCAATCGCTTCTAGCCAAGTGGTTCCATCACAAACGGCTACATTTAGTAAAAATGAACTCGTTAAAATACTTGAGACAGAGCAACAAACAAATCAACAATTAGACAGCTTTACAGTTAACGTACCTAACTTGGTATTAAATAACAGTATGCTCTTAGCAAAAACTGCAACAGCACCTAGAAATAGTGCAACATTAATAGTTAGCAAAAAAATCGTAAGTGCCGATGAGTAAAACTATATGGTGGTAGGTATCTAATAATGGCGGTTATAAAAATTGCGCGAATACAAAACAATTTAACTACTGCCTACAGGGATGGAATATTATCCTGCCTTCCACCATTCTTCATTATCTTGTAACTCATAGAGCATCTCTGCTTTTTGGGTCAATATTGCAGCAAAATCTTTTTGCGTATCATCACTCGACGCCATGCTAAGTATGTTTTCTGCCTTCAACTGCCACGACAATGAAAAGTGTCTTATTGCTTCTCTAGCTGAATTCGCAGTAGAAACAGGTAGTGCATCTGCTGGTAAGTCTCCACTTATTACCCAATAGAGATCCTTTTTAGTATCCTTTATTTTCCATATGGCTACATCAGGTGCCATGTACCGGCTTTCTTCTGTCACCACTGTATCGAATAAAATCCCTTTCTCCGCAAGGTGCTTATTTGCGCGCTGAAACTGCTCTCTTACCCAGTTTGATAGTTCTTCTTGAGTTTTTATCTCATCTGTCATTTTTATTTCACTATTATTTTTATGTTATTAATCCAGTGTATTCAATGTATTTATCTCAACATACTTGCCAACACTTCAATTGGATGTTTAGGTCTATATTGTTCAAAGCGTTTTACTTGGCTTCTGCATGAATAACCGGTAACTAGTATCTCCTCGGCTGCCGGCTCAGTATTAAGTACTTCATTACTATCTTTTTTAACTAAGGGTAATGTAGCATGCTGTAACCAGCTAAGTTTATATATACCTTTCGAATTTTCAAAATGTTCTAACTCATGTCCGTATGTTCCTGCCATTCCGCAGCACCCCACACTGGCAATATTGAGTGTTAATCCAAATTGAGAGAATATTTGTTGCCAAACACCTTCTGTTTCTGGCAGTGCCGTTTTCTCCGAACAATGTGCTAAAAGCTTGTAAGTTGTTGGCGTTCTTTGTAACTCTTTCTTTGAATAAATTACTGGAAAGCTGGCAACATCTAGTTCAGATAACCATTCTGTAATGGTTTTCACATTAAAACTATTTTGAACAGTGTCCAATATTTTAGCATATTCATCGCGGTAGCATAAAACGAGTGATGCGTCAGCACCCACCATGGGAATATTAAGCTGAGCAATTGTTGTTAAAAAAGAAGCGCTTTTATTCACCGTTTTTTCAAATTTAGCTAAAAACCCTTTTACATGCTGAGGTTTACCGTTAGGAGAAAATGGCAGTAAAACAGGCGTCTTTCCAATATCTTTTATAAAAGTAGCTAATTTCTCTACTACGTCAGCATCATAAAAGGACGTAAAAGGATCTTGTACAATTAGCACATGCTGTTGGCGTTGTTCATTAGACATGTCTTGCAGTATTTTAAGATCGCGCTGCGAGTGAAACACTAGAGCGGTATCTTTTACACGTTTGTCAATGGTCGGCGAAGACAACATTGGCGTATCTACATAACCGACCGCATTGCGCAATAGCCAGCTTGCGGGCGCCGACTGCACCAAAACATTAAAGGTACGCGGCGCTTTAGCCATCAGCGGTGTTAAGGTTTCTACATTAGCCACAAAATAGTCTTTTAAAGGACGCATGTAACGAGTGTAATAAATTGCCAAAAATTTCGCACGAAAATCGGGCACATCAACACCAACAGGGCATTGGCTTGAACACGACTTACAGGCTAAACATCCGTTCATGGCATCAAACACTTCGTGATTAAAATCATCTTGCGAAGAAAACGTTCTGAGCCATTTTGCAAAAACATTACTTTTGAAACTACTTGGCGCCACTGTTTGTGGACTTACGCCATGCTGACTTAACTGTAACAACCACTCTCTTATTAGTCCTGCTCGCCCTTTGGGACTATGCCGCCTGTCTTGGGTTATTTTACTCGATGGGCACATGGGTGAAGTCGTATCGTAGTTAAAACACAGACCATTGCCATTACAGCTCATAGCGGGTTCAAATTCTTCTCTAAAAGCAATGGGGATTTGGCGATCGTAAGTTGCACGTTTTGTATCGCTCACTCTAACCAATTCATGTTGCGATTCAAATGGTGTACAAATTTTTCCGGGGTTCATTTGATTGTGGGGGTCAAAAGCACGCTTTATCTTTCTAAGCTCGTCATAAAGTGTCTCACCAAAGAAGGCCGGCGCAAATTCACTTCTATAACCTTTCCCATGTTCGCCCCACATTAGGCCGCCATACTTAGCGACTAACGCAACTACTTGGTGAGAAATGGTATTCATCAACTGTTCTTGGGCAGGGTCATACATATCAAGGGCTGGGCGCACATGCAATACACCTGCATCGACATGCCCAAACATACCGTAATCAAGATTGTGACTGTCGAGCAATGCTCTAAATTCCATTATAAAATCGGCAAGATGCTCGGGCGGAACAGCGGTATCTTCTGCAAACGCTATGGGTTTCTTGCTGCCCTTTGTTTTGCCCAGCAAGCCAACCGCTTTTTTACGCATACCATAAACTTTCAAAATATCGGGCATAGACGATGTTATTTGATACCCAATAACACCATTTTCATTATTATTTTCTATTTCAGCGTCTAAGCGCTTACACAATGTTTGGATTTTTGTATCAATTTCATTTTTATCATCGCTGTTGTATTCCACCATGTTCAAGCCATCCACAAGCTTATTTGGCACATCACTTATAAGCGCAGACACGCTATGCCAAACAAGGTCGGCCCGGGCAAGGTTCAACACTTTGCTGTCGACGGTTTCTACTGAGGTTGCATTGGCTGCAATCATGCTAGGCGCGTGGCGCAATGCCGATTCAAAATTATCGTATTTGATGTTAACCAAGGTGGTATAATTTGGAATTTTTGTAATATTAAGCTTCGCCTGTGCAATAAATCCAAGCGAGCCTTCAGCGCCCGCAATTAAGCGACCCGCGTCTATCTTATTTTCAAGATCATCAAATGCGTGTTCTAAATCATAACCTGTGAGAAAACGATTTAGTCTGGGGAATTTTGCAATAATATCTGAGCGTTTTGTTACGCATGTTGCCAAAATTTGACTATATACTCTACCAACGGTAGTTTCTTGCTTCGCCTTTTCCTGTGCTTCGTCTACACTTATTGGATGCGTTGAAAAAAGCTCACCACTTGCCAGCACAGTCTCTAGGCCAAGTAAATGGTCACTGGTTTTGCCATATACCAAAGATCCCTGCCCCGACGCATCGGTACTAATCATACCCCCCACTGTTGCGCGATTGCTCGTCGACAAATCCGGGCTGAAGAAATAGCCATGAGGCTTTAAGAAATCGTTGAGCACGTCTTTTATAACACCTGATTCAACGCGCACCCACTGCTCATTTAAATTCAACTCGAGTATTTGATTCATGTATCGAGAAGTGTCTACCACAATGCCTGGCGTTAGCGACTGACCATTGGTGCCAGTGCCGCCACCTCTTGCACTGAACGTAATTGCTGGCTTGTGATTGGTACTTTGGGCATTAGCGATTTGTGCGATTAATTGTAAATCAGCAATGTTTTTAGGTAATACTACAGCCTGAGGGAGTTGCTGATAAATAGAGTTATCGGTCGCAACGGCTAAACGACTACCGTAGGTAACTTCAATATCACCACTATATTTAGTGTTCGATAATGCACGTAAATATATGCGTGTTTCTTCAGTTACGGTATCGATGGGGGAAAGCTGCGGTAATACGTTCAACAAAGGCTCCTTAGTGTCTTTCTTTAGTATACCTACTGCCTAAGCAGGACTCTAGATTAAATCCTATTTAAATCTAAAATATTGTCACGAAACAATAGCCAATAATTATTTACAGACACACAAAAACAATAAATTTATGCACAATTAATGTTAATAAATTAAGTGAATTCCGCAGACGGCCGATAAAATTTTGTTAGATTACAGTAAGTTAATAAAATTTATGTTATACTTTAGTCGAAATTAAAGAGGTACCAAAATGACAAAACTATTAAAAGCACTTTTCAAACGTAGACATCCGTTTGCACCAGTTGCCTACATGGGCAGAAAAAACTTTGAGAAAACAATGGATTGCAAGGTTATGAAACGAAAGGATTTAGAGAAACTTGCTGATCAAGAAAACCATCCACAAGGTTAACGCCTAGCATATATACATTTTAAGATCGCGTATTGACACAATCTGTTACAGCCTGTTACACACTTAAATGTTTTTTTCTACTACACTGCTTATAGCAACCAGTACCATTATCAATATAACATTTACGTTAAATAAAGGCGCGCATATGAAATTACTTCGATTAATGCTAGGTGGAATACTTATTTTTGCTAGTATTTTATTGACCGTTTTACCTGGGTCTATTTTGTTGTTATTGGCGGGTCTGGTACTTATCAGTATAGATTATAAGCCCGCTAGAAAATTTCTGGCGCTGATACAAAAATCGCTAACAAAGGCGGCTCGTCAACTTGACCGTTTTTTGTTGAAACGCAAATATAGATAAGCGCGAACCAAAGCAGCAACATAATTAATGTTACATAAAAAAAGCCACCCTTGGGTGGCTTTTTTGTTTTAACTTTACTTTTATAGTACTTTAATCTGATTGAGCGTGTTGCTCAGCCAAATACAACCATGTTTCAACTACAGTATCAGGATTAAGTGATACGCTATCAATGCCTTGATCCACTAACCAAGCCGCAAAATCTTCGTGATCTGATGGTCCTTGCCCACAAATACCAACGTATTTACCCCGCGCCTTCGCGGCCTTAATCGCCATCGACAACAAAGCTTTAACTGCATCGTTTCGCTCATCAAATAAGTGGGCAATTAAGCCTGAGTCTCTGTCTAAGCCTAATGTCAATTGCGTAAGATCGTTCGATCCTATTGAAAAGCCATCAAAAATATCTAAAAACTGATCGGCTAACAATGCATTAGAAGGCAACTCGCACATCATAATAACCCGCAGTCCGTTTTCTCCTTTTACAAGGCCTTCTGAGGCAAGTAAATCCATCACTTGTTGGCCCTCATCTACGGTTCTTACAAACGGAATCATTATTTCTACGTTGGTTAAGCCCATTGTGTTACGAACTCGTTTAATAGCCTCGCACTCTAATGCAAAACAGTCTCTGAAGCTTTCTGATATGTATCTGCTAGCGCCACGAAAACCCAACATTGGATTTTCTTCATCGGGCTCGTATTGATATCCGCCTACCAAATTAAAGTACTCATTTGATTTAAAATCAGACATACGCACAATCACTTTTTTAGGCGAAAACGCAGCGCCAATTGAAGCAATACCCTCTACCAGCTTTTGAATATAATATTCAACCGGCGAGGAATAGCCTGCAATCATGTCGTCAATCTCTTCTTTCACATCCAAGGGTTGTTCACTGTAATTAAGTAAGGCCTTTGGGTGCACGCCAATCATTCGGTTAATAATGAATTCGAGTCTTGCTAGACCTACACCTTCATTGGGTAATCGAGAAAAATCAAATGCGCGATCTGGGTTACCCACATTCATCATGATTTTAAGGGGTAAGTCAGGCATAGAATCGACTCTAGATGTTATTACATCAAAATCTATTACTTGACCATAAATATAACCTGTATCGCCTTCAGCACACGATACGGTTATTTCATCACCCGTCTCTATAAGGTCGGTTGCATTAGTGCACCCAACTACTGCAGGTATACCCATTTCACGGGCAATAATTGCCGCGTGGCAAGTACGTCCACCACGATTGGTAACAATAGCCGAAGCCTTTTTCATGATCGGCTCCCAATCAGGATCGGTCATATCGGTAACTAACACATCGCCAACCTCAATCTTGTCCATTTCAGCAATTGAGCCCAATACTTTAGCCTTACCAGCACCAATTTTATGGCCTATCGCCCTGCCTTCACACACGAGTTTAGCGTCACCGTTTAACTGATAACGTTCAATCACTTGCATATCTTCTCGGCTTCTCACGGTTTCAGGACGCGCTTGTACTATGTATAGTTTGCCGTCTGTGCCGTCTTTTGCCCATTCAATATCCATGGCTCGCCCATAGTGATTTTCTATGACCATGGCTTGTTTAGCTAACTCCATCACTTCATCGTCGTTTAATGAAAACTGTCTGCTGTCAGATTTTTCAATATCAACAATATCTACCTGTTTACCATGTTCTAGATCGTCAGAGTAGATCATTTTGGTTAGCTTGCTACCAATATTACGACGCAGCACCGCAGGTTTTCCGCTTTGCAAAGTCGGTTTATGCACATAAAACTCGTCTGGGTTAACAGCACCTTGCACAACCATTTCACCCAAGCCGTATGAGCTAGTAATAAATACCACATCTTCAAAGCCCGACTCAGTATCGATGGTAAACATAACACCCGACGATGATAAATCACTTCGTACCATACGCTGAACGCCCGCCGACAAAGCAACCCCTTTGTGGTCATAACCTTGATGCACACGGTAAGAAATAGCACGGTCATTAAACAACGAAGCAAATACATGCTTCATGGCCACTAATACAGAGTCGTAGCCTTTTACATTCAAGAACGTTTCTTGCTGCCCAGCAAAAGAAGCATCGGGCATATCTTCGGCAGTTGCCGACGACCGCACGGCAAATGAAGCGTCATCACCGGCACCGTCGACCAATTTGGTAAAAGCGACTTTTATAGCATCTTCTAATTCAGTTTGAAACGGTGTTTCTATAATCCACTGCCTGATTTGACTACCCGCTTTTGCAAGTGCTTTAACGTCGTCCACGTCAAGCTCGTCTAGTAAGGTGTAAATTTGTGATTCAACACCGCTTTTTTCCAAAAATTGGTTAAATGCATAGGAGGTAGACGCAAAGCCGCCCGGAACTTGAACACCTGCATTGGATAGATTTGATATCATCTCGCCAAGGGAAGCATTCTTGCCCCCAACTCGGTTAACATCGTCCATGCCTAATTCTTGATACCAAAGAACATATTCTTGCACTGTAGAACCTCCAGAAAAGTAAAACGGTTGATCATTATGACCGATTATTGTCGTAGTGTTTCAATGTCTATTACAAAACACGTAAGTATGCTAACTTCATGACATGTAGATTGTAAATGCGCTTTCACTTGAAAGTAAAATTTATTTTTTTTCGTAATTAAATTACAACATTGTTAAGGAATTGTTGTGCGCACAGCATTTTATATATCAGACGGTACAGCTATTACTTCCGAGGTTTTTGGACATGCATTATTATCACTATTCCCGATCGAGTTTGAACACATTACCATCCCATTTGTTGAAACCGAACAACATGCTTTAGATGTTATCGCACAGATAAAGCGCTTATATGAGGCTACAGGAGACCGGCCGCTCGTTTTTTACACAATGGTGAATGTAGACATTGGTCGAATAATAAGTAATTCACCGGGTATCAACTACAATTTCTTAAATCAATTCGTGGCGCCTCTAGAAAAAGTTCTTGGAGTGCCTTCAAAACCTGAAAAACATAGAACCCATTCAATTCATGAAAAAACCTATGACATTCGTATTGAGGCGGTTAACTATGCCCTTGCAAATGACGATGGTTCGAACCTAAAAGACTACCAAGAAGCTGATATTATTTTGGTGGGCGTTTCACGTTCGGGTAAAACGCCCACAAGTCTTTATCTGGCATTACAGTATGGTATTAAAGCCGCAAATTATCCATTTACGGAAGATGATATGGGGGACACTTTGAAACTACCGCCTATTCTAAGACGTTTTAAAGACAAACTATTTGGGCTAACAATAAGCGCAGATAGGTTACAAGCAATTCGTTCTGAGAGGCGCGCAAATAGCCGTTATGCATCAATGCCTCAGTGCAGAATGGAGCTACGTGAAGTCGAGAATTTATATCGTAAAGAAAAGATACCGTTTATTAACAGTACAAAATTTTCGGTTGAAGAGATATCAGCAAAAATATTGGCTAATACTGGGCTTAAGCGGAAAAAATATTAAGAGGGCTATCGTGCACGGGTGAACAAGCATTGTATATTTTACACTTTTGCACCCGTTATTTTATTTGCTCGACCTTCTTCCTTCGCTTTCAAAGCTCGTAATTTGCGGACTTCTTTGGGATCGGCGGTCATAGGGCGATAAATTTCGATTCTGTCGCCCACCTTCAAAACGGTAGATAGCTTGGTTGTTTTGTACCATATACCTACTTTGTTTTCTTCTAGGTTTATATCGCTGTGCAATTGAAGAATACCCGATTGCTCAATTGCTTCTTGAACACTAGTATTAGGCGGCACGTGAAGGCTTAATAAAGTTTGTTTGTCTGGCAGCGCATAGGTTATTTCTATTGCAATTTGAGTATTAGGCATTATCTGTAAACCTCTTTTGCGCGCTTTGTAAATGCTTTTACCATATTGCTGGTAACCGAGCGAAACACTTTCCCAAAAGCCATATCGACCAATGTGCTAGAAAAAGTAAAATCTAAGGATAGTTCTATTTTACAAGCCTCATCAGAAAGCGGTGTAAAGGTCCACCCTCCACTTAAAGCCTCAAATGGACCTTGTGCTAAACTCATTTGAATACTACGCCCTGCAATGAGCGTATTTCGGGTCACCAGCTCTTGTTCTATGCCCGCTTTTACCAATATCATTTTAGCTTCCATATGATGTTCACTTACCGACAGTACTTCACTGTAGCGACACCCTGGTAAAAAATGTTGGTACGATTGCACATCATTTACGAGTTTAAACATTTGACTGGCGCTGTAAGCAACCAATGCATTTTTATTAATATTCGGCATGTTTCAACTTATAACTACTTTTGCTAGTTGATTAAAAAATAAGGGTAAAAGGAACATTTCAACCTTTATCGTTTGTATGATTTTGTTGCTTCTATTTCACGGCAATCTTTACTGCACACTATATTGTGTTGTTTACTATAAATAATAGTTAGTATTTTACCAACGAATGTTTTCCCTTATCGTGTTTATAGGTATAATACAGACATGAAAAAGAAACAATCAAGTAATAGTACCATTGCCTTGAATAAAAAGGCGCGCCACGACTATGAGCTTATTAGTAAATTTGAGGCTGGTCTCACATTACAAGGCTGGGAAGTAAAGAGTATTCGAGCGGGTAAGGCAAACATAACCGATGCCTACGTGTTTATAAAGAATGGTGAGGCATTTGTTACCAACATTAGTATTCAAGCGCTTACTCAGGCCTCTTCTCACGTAATATGTGACCCAACCCGCATGCGTAAGCTGCTGATGAATAAACGTGAAATTGAAGAGCTTATGGGCGGCATGGACCGTCAGGGATTAACTATCGTGGCAACCGCCATGTATTGGAAAGCCTGTTGGGTAAAACTTGAAATTTATCTTGCCCGCGGTAAACAAGATCACGACAAAAGAAATACCATAAAAGACAGGGATTGGTCGCGTCAAAAAGAACGGATTATGAAAAAAGGCTAATTTTTCAACACTTACAAGTAATATGTGAACAATTAGATTGCTTTTTGTTAGCGAGTTATCAAGTTGTTGTGTTAATATTATGTCTACATCGGGGCTGCTCTGGATTCGACAGGATTCAATGATGCTTGAGGTGCATGCAGAGGTGCGGTTTGCCTCTTTAAACAGCCGCAAAAAAATAGTCGCAAACGACGAAAACTACGCACTAGCAGCTTAATACCCTGCATAGAGCCTCCTTGCCCTAGCTTCTGCCTTTAAGACGGGGAGTTCAAGGAGTCAAACCCAAAAAGGCTCGTGTGGATGCTTATACCTGAGAGCTGAACCACTAAAACTAATTCGGGTATGTGATTAAATGGCGTGTTTGTTCGCAGCTTAATTACGAGAATAAAGACAAACTAAGCATGTAGTGCCAATGGTTGACGCTTTCTGGACGCGGGTTCAATTCCCGCCAGCTCCACCAATTAGACAAAAAAAGACGCTCTTAAGCGTCTTTTTTTGTATCTAAGAACCCGGTAAACCACTGAAAACTAGGTTTATTTTTTGTAGTTCACTTTAATTAAACAAGTGTTTTAGCTGGTAACTAGTTTTTTTGCGGCGGCTCTCGAATCCAGAAACTAGCAAACCACTGACTATCATTAACGCTAGAGGCGGAGCAGCAGCGTCTAACTCAGACACTGGGCCTGCTGATACTAACGTCAGGTTATTAAAGCTCGTATCGATTGCCCAATATGTACCGTATGTTTCAGGTCCACTATTGTCTGTGTGGTACGTAATGAAAACTCCTGAACCAAAAGAGGAGCTACTGTACATATTTTCGCCGTCAGAAACGAAGCTCATAACGTCGCGTGATGTATTACTAGTTCGCCAGCTATTATTAAGAGTTATATTATCGCTCTTCATCAAATCGCTATCCGCTTCTATAAAAGCATCATGAGCCATAAAAACATTATTAAAATCGTATATCGCATCTGAATAAAACGAGCCAGACGGGCTATCTCCCGTTAAATTTAAGTAGCCTTCGACAGTATCGTCACTTGTAGAAGCATGCCTGTCTTCACCATCGTTAAACATAGTCATTGTAGTAGAGGTATTATCATAAGTTACCGACCATGATAATACTGAGCCTACGACGTGGATTCCAAAACTTGATCTTGTAGCTTTGGCTTGCCATATTTCTTTAATTAACCCTGCGTGCGCGACATTACCCATCAATGATATTGGTATAATGAGTGCTGCTAGCACATATCTTAAAGCGTTGTATCTCATCTCAATTCCTTCTAAAATTCGAATAGAACATTATTGGATCAGTTCCGACTATATTAGAATGCAAAAAACAGACCATTAATTAAAATTAAATCATTTCAACAAGATACAGATTTCACGTATGGTTTGCCATACTATACTGTAAAGTAAGCTGACACTAAAAAGCGCTAACAAGGAGCTGTGTGCAAGTTAATGTTTGTTTTATACAAATGTAAAGGGGGACTTATTTCATATTCTAAGTATAAAAAAGACCTCAAGTGAGGTCTTTTTTATTGTCTACAATTTATGCTTTGTTTCAATTCTTAACCTCTTGCAAACTCTAATTTACATTAAAGCTACATGTTTCTAGTCGACTAACACTTTCTTGAATTTATTATTGCTTGCAAGATATTTCTGCTCAAACTCTTCAGGCTCTATTGGACGGCTGAAATAATAGCCCTGCAGTAAGATGTCGCCATTTAGCATTAACCATTCTACTTGTGCTTGGGTCTCTACGCCCTCGGCAACCGTCGTTAAGCCTAAATTTTTAGATAGTTGAATAATTGATCTAACTAAGTTTTCGTCTTGCTTGTCGACAGTAATATCATTAATGAAAGAGCGATCTATTTTTAACTTGTCTACTGGTAAATCTTTCAAGTGACTAAGCGAAGAGTATCCTGTGCCAAAATCATCGAGCGAGAATGTAATGCCCATTTTCTTCATACTTAGGATTTTCTTGACCGTGTCAGCCATGTTGTTCAAGGCAACACTTTCAGTAATTTCGATTTCTATACAACTCGCTGACACATTGTGTTTTTTCAATACCTTTGACACGGTTTTTATAAAGTCATTTCTAGCTAATTGCTTAGCGCTTATATTAACTGCTACTTTAAAGCCTTCAGGGAACATCCCACGCGCTTGTATGTCGGCAATATAGGCACAAACCTTACTTAAGATACGTTCGCCTACGTCGACGATTAGGGCGCTTTCTTCAAGAAATGGGATAAAATCGTCTGGTCGTATTATTTCGTCACCTTTGCGCCACCTCATTAAGGCCTCAGCGCCAATGACTTCCTGAGTGCTTGAATCGACAACAGGTTGTAATACAAAATAGAATTCATCTCTGAACATCGCTTTCATAATATCACGCTCAAGCTTAAGGAGTTCTGCCGCTTGGGTGGCCATTTCATCTCTAAACATGGTTACGCAGTTTCGCCCTGCCCGTTTAGATTCATACATTGCTGTGTCGGCGTATTGTAAAATTTCATCAGCGCCTATTTGATTTTTTCTAAATACAATAACACCAACACTAGCGGTCAAGGAATAGCTATGTAGGCCAATTTCAATTTCTTTACTGATGCAACTTCGGAGTCTTTCGCCAAGCACCTCAGCACCATTTTTTGCAATTTCAATATCATTAGAAACATTTTCTTCAATACACAGAAACTCATCGGCACCCAAGCGCGCTATTAAATCTGAAAATGCAAATTCCTTGCGTAATCTGCGCGCGAGTTTGACTATTAATTGGTCGCCCACGGAATGACTTAAGGTATCGTTTATGCGTTTGAATTGGTCTAAATCGGCTATGGCCGCAATACCGTACATACTGCTACCCTGTTCGTCATCTTGACTAAGCATCTCATATACTTTATTTCTGTTGGGTAATGACGTTAGGGGATCAAAATAGGCAAGGGATTCTATTTTTTCTTCTGCGTTTATACGTTTTGTAACGTCAGAGGCAGTAACTAAAATACTGTGCCCATCTGGCGTTTTAAATTTAACGATTGACATTTCCATATGACAACCTGCACGATTCGCATTTTTAACCAACACAATTTTATCATACTGACGTTTACTCGATGAAATAAACTCCATTATCGACTTCATCATATTAGGATCGATAGGCTCAATTACGTCATCGGCATTCCTGCCTTTGAGTTCATAAATTGAATATCCATAAAACGTAGCGGTGGCTTTGTTTGCAAATACAAAGTTAAGATTGTTATCTAGTGAAAATATTAAGGCTGGCGCTGTATCTAAAATTAATCTGAATCGTTGGCTTCTTTCTGTGAGTAATATCTGAGCGCTAGAAAGACGGGCTAACATATCGTTGGCTGCATTTACAATTAAACTAAATTCGTTTTCTTCATGGCCCGCCAGATGACTAATTTTTTGCGTAGCAATTGACTTAGTATTTACTCGCTGCAAGCGCTTAGAGAGCCTAATTAAAGGCGAAGCTAAAGAAAAGTGATACAGAATACCTAGGGCCACCGTTAGCAGCATATAACCGGCTATTGCAATAACAAAGGCTCTTATTGCTCTGTCATACACTCCAGATAAAGCAATATGATTATCTACAATGATAACCATTTCGCCATAAGATTCATTACGACTTGGCGACATCATATCGCCAGATAACGGCACAAATTGTTTGTCGAAGTTATCGGCAATTAAATTTAAAATGGGATTGTAGGAAGTGTTTAAATTAACACTATTATTACCAACTAATGTTTTTTGGCGAGAAAAACTAGCCATAACATTGTCTTGATCATCAATAATGGCCACGTAAGTAAAGTAATCAAAGTAGGACAGACCATTAATTACCTGCTCTGCCATTCTTGGCTCTAACAAATAAACCGCATTGCTAGCGGAGCCTTTAGCAGACGTTACAATAGCTTTTATCGTGCTTTTTATCTCAGCTTCACGTTCTCTAAAATCAAACATAGTTTGAAAAAACGCCATTAGTATACCCAGGCACACTAGCAGTATTAACGAACGCACACCTAGGGTAAACGACAGTTTTCTATTTAGCTTCATATGACTCAGTACAACTCTGTTAAGGCGTCATCATATATGATGTATACGCTATATTCCAATCAATTGATGTTCGTTGGGTTATTTATGCACCCACGCTGGGCTACTCACAGACATTACTTCCTTTTATCGATAGGTTTTCTGCAACTAAAGTTGATAAAAAGTTAGCAGGTTTTGCAACTTGTTGTATGATATCGCGAAGTACATTAAACAATTTTAAATAAAAAAGGACCTGATGAATGTCAGACAACCCGAAAGACAAAGATTTCGCTCCAATTAATGTTGAATTAAGTGACAGAATTCCAATGGCTGGCAATCGTCAATCTAGTTCAAAATCGACTGCTGACGCCCCGAAAAATAGTAGTTCATATACTAGTATTGTGCTAGTTGTCGCGGTTATTGCGTGCGCTGCATCTGCCTATTTATATAGTGCCAATATGCACAATAAAACTCTTCTTGCTGAAAATGAGACAAGAATTAAGTCTTTAGAAGATAGGTTATCAGCAACGGGTGAAGAAATGGGGAACTCTACCGGTGAACTTCAAGTTAAGGTAGGTGAGCTCGCGGCAAGAGGAGAAGAAAATTTTAAACAAATAGATAAGCTCTGGGCGTCGGCATGGCGCAGAAACCAACAAGAAATCAATACATTAGAAAGTAGTTTTAATAACTTACAACAAGATACAAACCGCTTAGTAAAAGAGTTAGATGCTAATGTGTCTGACAACAAAACGACTGTTGCCGCGATGCAGTCTCGTATAGACGGGGTCAATACTAAAGTAAACGCTCAGGCTAATGGGTTGTTAAGCCTAAATGTTAGGCAGGACGAGAATCAGCAAACGAACACTGTGCGGGCATCAACCCTCAGAGACATGACCGAAAAGCTTATTTTATTGGAAAAGCGAAACACTAGCCTATTGCAAAAAATACAGCAGCTCGAGAATAAGCTCAATGAACTTATAAACAAGTCTGTTTAAAGACTAACACGTGGTTTAGAACAGCAGAACAATTTAACCGTGCTTTTTAAATAATGATACGCGCGACCAAATTAGCAGACACAAAAAAAGCATCTATTGAGATGCTTTTTTTATTTTCATTATAAGTGCTTAGCGACGCAGGCCTAAACGCTTAATAAGATCTAAGTAACGCTGTGCGTTCTTGCGCTTCAAGTAATCAAGAAGCTTTCTACGTTGGCTTACCATTCTCAAAAGTCCACGACGAGAGTGATGGTCTTTCTTATGGTCAGCAAAGTGACCTTGTAATTTGTTGATGTTGTTAGTAAGTAAGGCAACTTGTACTTCAGGTGAACCTGTATCGCCTTCTTTAACGCCATAATCGGCAATGATGCCTGCTGTTTCTGCTGTAGTTAGTGACATAATATCTCCAAAAAAGAATGTGAAACGAACCCAATCACTAATTCAGGTTCGTATAAAAGAGCGCGTAGTATAAAGATTATTATAAGTAGCGCAAGTGCTTAATGACAAACCTAGCACATTTCCACAATATTACCTTAATAAACGACTACACGCTTTGGGTGTATTGTTTTTGTGCTGTCTATACTGGCAACACCTAGAAAAAGCATACTGCCAGTTTGGTAGACCCGAACAACCTGATCTGAATCCATAATTTCAGGTAACTCTACATCTACTTTGATATCTCGGCCTTGTTGAAAGTACAAGGTATCTTGATCACCTATTTCAACTTTGAATAGAGTTTCTATAGGTGTATCCATCGGCAATAATAAATCATCTAAATCGGTAAAGTCTTGGGCTACTGCTTCAGACACAGATTCTAGTGCGCCCTGAGATGCTTGTTCCTGCAACGTATTGGACTCTACTAATTTATCGAGGGCGTCAAAGCTTATCATTTGTGACGCTTTATAATGCGCAACGGCGGTTCTGCGAAGCACAATAACATGTGCGCCACAGCCTAGCATTTGACCCAGGTCATCAACTAAGGTTCGAATGTAAGTTCCTTTCGAACTAGTCACATTCAAAGATAGTTCATCGCCAATTAAACTTACCCATTCAATACTATAAATAGTAATGTCGCGAGCAGGCCTTTCTATAGTTATGCCTTGGCGGGCATAAAAGTACAAAGGTTTGCCCTCATGCTTTAACGCAGAAAACATTGATGGAATCTGTTTGATAGGCCCTACAAAATGCTGTATCGCTTCTTTTATATCCGCTTCAAGCACATTGACAGGTCTTGTTTCAACAATTTCACCGTCGGCGTCGGAAGTATCGGTCCTTTGTCCTAGCTTTGCGGTAACAAAATAGCTTTTATCTGCATTTAATAAAAATTGCGAAAATTTAGTCGCTTCACCTAAACAAACAGGCAATAAACCAGTGGCTAAGGGGTCAAGCGCACCAGTGTGCCCTGCTTTGGCAGCTTTATAAATACGCTTAACACGCTGCACAACATGATTTGAAGACACTTCCTGGGGTTTATCAACCAACAATATCCCGTTTATTAGGCGTCCTTTTCTTTTTCTAGCCATTTTCTAATCGTTATTTTTTGATGAAATATCATCAGGCGCGTCATCATGACCTTCGTCATCTACATGCTTAGCTTTGTCAGAAGCAACTGCGACATTAACCAAAGCAGAAATGCGTGCACCTTCCTCAATAGAACTATCTTTAAAGAAATGAACAGCGGGAACATTGCGCATTCTCATGCGACGGCCCAGCAAACCTCTTACAAAGCTTTTAGATTCTTGTAGTTTTTCAAAGTCTTCGTTTACTTTTTCAGCGCTATTACTGTAGAACGTGATGAATATTTTTGCATGGGCAAGATCTCTTGATACCTCAACACCAGACACCGTAATCATGCCAACCTCTGGTTCACGATGCTTAAATTCGTGCTGAAGAATACTTGCAACTTCTTTATGAATTTGTTGGCCGACTCGGTCGGTTCTAGAAAATTCTCTAGCCATTTTTGTACCTTTATCCTAATGACTACACTATTTGTAAACAGCGTAGTGACAAAAACGGAGGCACTTGGCCTCCGTCCTATTTGGGTTTTATGGAGCTTACAACTCGCGTTTCACTTCAACAATTTCAAATACTTCTATTTGATCGCCTACTTTCACGTCGTTATAATTTTTAACACCAATACCACACTCAATGCCTTTTTTGACATCTTGTACATCATCTTTAAATCTACGTAAAGATTCAAGCTCACCTTCGTAAATAACTACGTTTTCACGTAGTACACGAATTGGATTGTTGCGCTTAATCACACCTTCAGTGACCATGCAGCCTGCAATAGCACCAATCTTCGGCGATTTAAACACATCGCGAACTTCTGCAAGACCAATGATTTGTTGCTTAAACTCTGGCGCTAACATACCTGTCATAGCCAGTTTCACTTCATCAATTAATTCATAAATGATGCTGTAATAACGAAGGTCAATTTCTTCAGCTTCAATCATTTTTCTTGCTGTAGCATCGGCACGAACGTTAAAGCCAACAACAATTGCAGAAGATGCAGCTGCTAAACTAGCGTCAGTTTCAGTAATTCCACCTACACCACTACCAACAATGTTCACTTTAACTTCGTCAGTAGAAAGCCTTGTTAAACTGTCAGCAATAGCTTCGATAGAACCTTGTACATCTGCTTTTAAAACAATGTTCAAGTCACTAACGTCGCCGCTTTCCATATTTGCGAACATATTTTCAAGCTTGGCTTTTTGCTGCTTAGCTAATTTCAACTCGCGTTGCTTAGTATGACGCTTAGCCGCTACTTCACGTGCTTTACGCTCGTCTTGAACCACTAAGGCATTTTCACCAGCAATAGGTACGCCTGACAAGCCTAGTACTTCAACTGGCGTAGAAGGTCCAGCAACTTGAATATCAGCACCTGTTTCATCGCGCATTGCACGAACACGGCCGTATTCTTCGCCACATAATAAAATGTCGCCAGCGCGTAATTCGCCTTCTTGAATAAGTACAGAAGCTACCGGACCGCGGCCTTTATCAAGACGTGATTCAATAACAATACCGCGTGCTGGACCACTTGGAATGGCTTGTAAATCTAGTATTTCTGCCTGTACGCTAATGGCTTCTAGTAGGTCGTCAACGCCCATACCTGTTTTTGCCGAAACACTAACAAATTGGTATTCACCGCCCCACTCTTCAGATATAACTTCTACTTGCGACAGCTCGGTTTTAACGCGATCTGGATCTGCAGACTCTTTATCCATTTTATTAACAGCAACAATCATCGGCACACCGGCCGCTTTAGAATGCTGAATAGCTTCTTTGGTTTGTGGCATTACACCATCGTCGGCAGCAACAACTAATACCACGATATCCGTAGCAGTTGCTCCACGCGCACGCATTGCCGTAAAGGCTGCGTGACCAGGAGTATCTAAAAACGCGATACGTCCATTGTCAGTTTCAACGCTATATGCACCAATGTGCTGCGTAATTCCACCTGCTTCACCATCGGCTACTTTCGCACGTCGAATGTAATCGAGTAATGATGTTTTACCGTGGTCAACGTGACCCATAATAGTTACTACCGGCGCACGAGCTACTTTTTCACCACCTGAAGCAAGGGCAATAAGTTCTTCTTCTAGTGCATTTTCGTTAACAATCTCATATTTGTGACCCATTTCTTCAATCACAAGTATCGCTGTTTCTTGGTCTAGCACTTGGTTAATAGTGGCCATTTCACCCATCTTCATCATAGTTTTGATAACGACTGTGCCTTTAACGGCCATACGGCTGGCTAAATCACCTACCGTGATGGTTTCGCCAAGTTTAACGATGCGTTCAACCGGAAGCACTGGCTTATTAAAGCTATGCTTAAGATCTTCACCAGCATTTTTCTTAGACTTTTTACGACGGCGTCCGCCGCGCTCAATTTGTGCGTCTTCTTCATCTTCAGCTTGTTGCGCATAACGATTTGAATGCAAATGAACTTCTTTAGCTTCATCTTTTTTGCGGCGCTCTTCTTCTTCTTTCCAGCGACGCGAATTCTCTTCTGCTAACTTGCGAGCATCTTCAGCTGCTTTATTTGCTTCTTTTTCAAGTTTCTTCTGAATTTCTTCTTCTTGTTGCTTCTTCAGATTTTCAGCGTCTGCTCTTGCTTTATCTTGCGCTTGGCGTTCTTCGTCAGTTAATTTAGAGTCGGTCGATTTGCGTTCTTCAGCTTCCTTTCTCGCTTTTTCAACACGAGCCGCTCTTTCGGCATCTTGCTGCTTGCGTGCTTCAGCCGCTTTCTTCGCTTTTTCTACGGCTTCTGCCTTTGCTGCTTCCGCTAGCTTACGCTCTTCGTCTTGGCGTGCTTCTTCTTCAACTTTACGTTGAGTTTCTTCTTGCGCCAAGCGTTCTATATCAGCTTCAGATCGTTTAACGTAGGTACGCTTTTTACGCACTTCTACCTTAACAGCTCTAGATTTTCCTAGATTAATAGTGCTGGTTGTTTTTCGTTGCAAGGTCATCTTTTTAGGTGCTGTTGCGCCTGCGCCGCCGTGTTGCTTACTCAAGAAATCTAGCAAGGTCTGCTTTTCTTCTTCAGTTACGCTATCGGATGACGCTTTTTCAATGCCTGCATCTTTAAATTGTTTTAATAATCGGTCAACAGTCGTGCTTATATCACTTGCTAACTTTTCTATGGAAACTTCTGCCATATCGAATAATTCTCCTATTGACCTATTCTTCGTTAAACCAAACGAGGTTTCTTGCTGCCATGATGAGTTCGCCCGCTTTTTCTTCGGTCAACTCTTCAATGTCACTAATTTCGTCGGTACCTTGTTCAGCTAACAACTCAAGATTTGTAATTCCGCGACTCGCTAAAATAAAGGCAACATGTTTGTCCATGCCCTCTAAATCAAGAAGCTCTTGCTGCGGTTCTGCCGACTCTAACGATTCTTCATTCGCTAGCGCACGGGTTGTCAAGGTTGCTTTTGCTCTGCTACGAAGCTCTTCTACAAGATCTTCGTCTAGCCCTTCAATATCGAGTAATTCGCTTACCGGTACATAGGCAATTTCTTCTAAACTAGTAAAGCCTTCGTCTACTAACAAAAGAGCAAAATCTTCATCAATTTCTAAGCCATCGGTAAACACCGACAATACTTTTTGATTTTCTGCTTCGTGTTTAGTAGCCAAATCTTCTACTGTCATTACGTTAAGTTCCCAGCCTGTTAACTGGCTAGCTAAACGAATATTTTGACCGTTACGACCTATTGCTTGCGCTAAGTTGTCAGGTTCAACGGCAATGTCCATTGATTTAGCGTCTTCATCTACAACAATAGAAGCAACTTCCGCTGGTGACATAGCATTTACAACAAATGATGCCGGACTTTCATCCCATAGCACGATGTCTACCCGTTCACCACCTAGCTCACTCGATACAGCTTGCACGCGTGAACCACGCATACCTACACATGCACCTACTGGGTCTAAACGTTTGTCGTTGGTTTTTACCGCAATTTTAGCGCGTGCGCCTGGATCGCGTGCCGCAGCTTTAATTTCTAAAGTTTCTTCAGCAATTTCTGGCACTTCTAATCTAAATAATTCAACCAACATGTCTGGGTGTGTACGACTAATAAACAATTGCGCGCCACGGGCTTCTGGACGAATAACATATAATAAACCACGTACACGGTCGCCTGGACGGAAGGTTTCGCGAGGAAGCATGTCTTCTCTTAAAATAACGCCTTCTGCATTGTTTCCTAAATCGATAAGAACATTTTCTCTGTTTACTTTCTTAACTGTTCCTGTAACTAGCTCGCCTACTCTATCTTCGTATTCGGCTATCATTTGATCGCGTTCAGCTTCACGCACTTTTTGTACAATTACTTGCTTTGCTGTTTGTGTAGTAATACGGTCAAACGAAATTGATTCAACTTGATCTTCAACAAACTCACCTAATTGAATCTCTGGTTCATCAATTTGAGCTGCCGATATGGTAATTTCCGCAAAAGGATTTTCTTGAACAACATCGTCTTCTACCACCATCCAGCGGCGGAATGTATCAAAATCGCCGGTTTCGCGGTTAATAGCGACACGAATTTCTATGTTGCCTTCATTTTTCTTTTTAGTGGCACTTGCTAACGCAAATTCCAAAGCCTCAAATATTTTTTCTTTTGGCACTTGTTTTTCATTTGAAACTGCTTCTGCTACTAGTAGTATTTCTTTGCTCATCTTCGCCTCATCGCTCTATATACAGCATAATAAGTTTAATCAAATTCTGGGACTAAATTGGCTTTCAGTACATTGTCGTAAGCCAATTCAAACTTTTCCTTGTCAACAACCATAACAAACCCGCGGTCGTCACAACTTTCTAATAATCCCTTGAAGTTACGTCTATCATCTTGTGGCATTTGTAATTTCACGGTAATGGTTTGGGCAACCACCTGATGATAATGCTCAGGTTTGAATAAAGGTCTGTCCATGCCCGGTGACGACACCTCTAAGTTATATTCATTGGTAATAGGGTCTTCAACATCGAGTACCGCACTTACCTGACGACTTACGTCGGCACAATCTTCTACTTCGACGCCGTTTTCGGAGTCGATATATATTCGTAAAGTGGAGTGCTTGCCGGCACGCACAAATTCTACGCCAACCAGCTCAAATCCAATTGCTTCGACAGGTGCTTCAAGCATCTGTGTTAATTTTTTCTCAAGTTGTGACAATCCCAACTCCATATATACATATAAAAAAAGGGCATATAGCCCAATAAACGTTGATTTTAGCAACCAACAAATACAAAAAAACCCCGAACAAGCGGAGCTATCACGTACATTAGCAGTACTTTATGCTGTTCACCTATTATGATGACAACAAAAAATAGAGACTCGATAACACCCTGTTAAGATGGTTTTGTACCAAGACCACTTGCATTAACGTTACTTTGGAATGAATTCAGACACGAAATCGTAACTTGAAAATCGCGTACACATTCAGGGAGTTCGTTACTCGTCTTGATTATACTAGCACAGCGGTAATATCGCAAACCTTAATCAGTCAAACAAAAATTAATGCTTATCTGCAAAGTGCCGCTACAAAATGCTTTATTCACCTTAATAAACTTATGCATATTAAGGCTAAAAAAAACCACGCTATTTTGCGTGGTTTTTAAAGTGGTTGCGGGAGCAGGATTTGAACCTACGACCTTCGGGTTATGAGCCCGACGAGCTACCAGACTGCTCCATCCCGCGCTTGAATTCTGGTTTGTTGAAGCAACTGCCCTCAACGAGATGCGTATTATACATAGCAAAGTTAAGGATGCAACAGCAAACGTCATTATTTTTACTGCATGGCTAAACTTTACACAATTGCGTGAAATAAAGACCAATTACGCTCGAAACAACTCGACTTTGCTAGCTAAGTCAAAAATCGAGGTCGCTTAAACGGTCAACATCATAATTACTTTATAAAAAAATCCCCGGTCGAAGCCGGGGATTATATATCTACCTTAGGTGTTAATTAAAACTCCATCGCTAAGCGGACATAGAGTTGTCTGCCACGTGGATCATGCACTTTAGAATCGAAACCAGCATTAGTAAATAATTGAGGTGGATCTTCATCTGTAATGTTTACTCCGCCAAATGTAAGAACGTAAGCACCATCAGTTTCAAATAAACTACCCATATCAACATTAACTTGCGCGTCCCACGTTACATGACTATCAACGTCTTTAAAGCCCTCAGTACAAGCAGGCGAAAAGGCGGTGCCATCTGCGCAATTTTGATCGTCGCTATAACTATCTATGTAACGAGCAAAAATATTAGCAGAGTATGCTTCATGTTGCCAAGCTAGCCCTAAATTTGCACGCAACTCAGGAGAAGACACACCAATATTGCTATTATTTCGCGAACCCGCCCCATCAATTGGACCGGCTTGAGGATCTACTAAATCATATGCAAGTATATAAGTGGCGCTGAGGGTTGGAGTGAAAGTACCTAACTCCGTTTCTAGTTTGTAACTAGAAACAATATCAAGCCCCGATGTCTCAAGTGAGCTGGCGTTCACGTAAGTTGTTAAAACTTGAAGCAATGGACCATTTAAAGGGTCTCCTGCCCGAATAATTCTTTCAGGATTTTGAGGATCATCATTCAATATGGCCTGAAAGTTTTCTTTAATGATCAAATCGGTAAATTCAAAGCTCCAATAGTCCACTTCAACAGACCAATCATCAACAGGTTCAAACGAAAACCCAATGTTATAGGCTGTAGATTCTTCTGGCACCAAACCCTTGTTACCTGAGGTTCTATCCGCAGCAAATGCAGCAGCGCCGGTTAAGGGATCAATCATTTGATTTAAGCTAGTTCCGCCACCATCTTTTTGAAATATAGAAGGCGCTCTGAAAGATGTTGAAATAGATCCTCTTAACGAGAACGTATCCGTCGCCCGCCAAGACACGGCAAACTTAGGATCAATAGTATCGCCCGTTGTGCCGCCGTAGTCCTCATATCGTAGTGCAATTTGAACATCTATGTCATCACTAACGGGTAAAGCTAATTCACCAAATACCGCAATTACATCCTGCTCGCCATATATATCGGCATTACCTATAACGAATGAAAATCTGTCTTGGTTAGACAGAGAATCATAGTCTTGGGTCAAATCTTGGTAACGATACTGAGCACCGAATGCCAATCCAGCTGTTCCACCTTCCATCTCAAATACTTCAGTAGAAACAAACGCTTCAACCACTTCGAGACTTGATTTGGAGTCGATTTCTTGTCGAGCGGTAAATGAATCAATTACATTTTGTGAGTTTGGCGCACTGGTGAATGAGGTAGCAAAAGGATTAAAATACTCACAAGCTCCGACACCTGCAACACCTGATATTGGATCGCATCCTTGTCCACCAAATCCTCTAAGAGCATTTTGATATTGTTGTCCCAAGGTATCGTTTACGGTAAACAGGAAGTCATTTTTAGCCACTGTATAACTTACTTCCCAAAAACCAGACTCTAACTCTCCTTGCAACATAGTACTGAATCTAAACGTGTCAGATTCTGTGTTAGCTGGATCACCAGGAAGAGAAGTTCCATCACCCCTGTTACCAATTTCACGACCAAAATAAGACACATCCGCACCAAACGGATTATTAGGATGGCTTGCAGGAACAGTCGGGAAAGTTAATATAGGAAAGGAAGGTGAACCACCACGTTCTGCTCTGTTTCTGGCAGTCGTAATTTCCGTTGTCCACTCTATATCATCGGTCAGTTGTTTTTTTGCTTGCACAAATGTGCTTAAGCGTGATTCATCAGGCACAAATGAATAAGTTCTACCGAAGTCAAACCCACAAAAACCAACTTCTAGTCCAGGTACTGTGCCTGAAGGCGCACGAAGAATTTCAGCACCGCCAAACTCTGCGCAGCCTGTTGGATCAATAATGGGTAACGTGGGAGTTAAAAAGTAAGAACCCGGGTTACCTAACGCACTGGTATCATCTTGCGGACGACTTAGGCGACGATCACCAGTGAACATGGGAGAGCGATTTGTATAACTAATAGCCGCCATTAAACTGCTATCATCTCCAACAGTTCCCCACAATCCTTGCACTGTATATTCTTTATTATCACCATGAGCGCCATCTTGATAATCAAGTGATACCTGTGCACCTTCATAGTCGCTCTTAGTAATAAAGTTAACAACGCCTGCTACAGCATCTGAACCATATAAAGCAGAAGCCCCGTCTTTTACTATTTCCATACGATTTATAGCAATCATAGGTACTAAAGAGCTGGTATCAACGAAGTTGACACCAGCATTATTAGGTTGGGCTGTCACTACTTGCCGTTTGCTATTCAGTAGTACTAAGGTAGACGCAACGCCAAGGCCGCGCAAGTTGATATTTGATGTGCCAGCTGTTGCGTTTTGAGTAAAGGCATCAGGCGTGTTTTCTGCGCCAGTATTAATTGTCAGTGTTTGCGTAATATCGCCAATATTTTTTGCGCCAATAGATTCGATGTCGTCAGCATCTAAAACCGCTAAAGGTGAAGGCGACGAAAAGTTTTCACTACGTCTTACAAAACTGCCCGTTACCATAATTAATTCGACATCATCATCCGTCTCGGCGGATTGTTCTTGAGCAACCGCGAGATTACTCAATGGCATAAGCTGGGCAGATACTGCCAATGCTAATGCTGTTAGTTTGGTTTTCATTTTCATACTGTGACCCCAATAAGTAAGCTACTATCTAATAGATATTAAATACCTCATCCCAAGGACAGATGACAACCGAAAGAAAAGATTATCAAACTATTTAATTCTAATAATATTATTTTTGTAAAGTATCTGATAAACAAAATGTAAGACACTTGGCATGATAGTAGACTGGAGAGGACTTTATGTAAATAGTTTGTTAGTTATATGTAAATATTAGTTATCAACATGGTCTGACCAGAATGTCTGGAGAAATACTTTGGTGTTTATTAATCAAAGTTGATATAAATATTACTCGCTCAACCATTCTAACAGAATCAATGAATCGAATTTTACCGACTCCATAGTCCAGAATAGTTGAGCACAGTTCAGTAACAATGAATATTCAAGATCCTAACGAAACAGTTCCATTTTGTTAGCTAATTCAAAATCGAGTTCACTGATACCGTCAACATCGTGGGTTACCAAATCAATCACTACTTTGTTATAAACATTAAACCATTCTGGATGGTGCTTTAATTTTTCTGCCCATATCGCTATTTGCGTCATCCAACCAAAAGCACGAATAAAACTTTTAAATGTAAATGTTTTATGTAACTTAGCATTTTTTATTTGCCATTTGTCGTCCCCTGCTTTTTCATTCAGAAGATGTAAATGATGGTTTATTTCTTCTTCACTTAATTTATTTGGCATAACGGTGTTCCTATGGTTATAAATTTTGAACTGTATATTGTCTATAAACGAGTGCTTGTAAAAAGGAGATCACCTTAAACGTCACGAAATCGACGGCTGCTGTATAGAGTAGATATAGCTCTCTTTATATATTGTAAAAGGTAGGCGATATAACACCATTCTGAGCCTTATCTGAACACTATTGATATGTTAAGAATTACCTTAATTAGTAAGCACCTCAGGCCCAATTTAGATTACTACGCCTAAAAAGACCTCGTCAACTGACAGGATTTATTACAAATTTTAGTCATGTTAGATTAATTAAAAGGGTCCAACTAAGCTTTCGCCTTCATAACCAAGGTAAGGAAGCTACCAATCAATGCAGGCTTCTCTCTTCCTTCTATAAGTACTTTACCTTCAAACTTATATAAATTCCCAATCGCCTTTTGTTCAATGTTAACCAAGGTAAACATATACTTTATTTTATCATTAACGCGAACAGCTTCAATAAAACGTAAAGAATCCATACCATAATTAATCATAGTGGTTGTTTTGGGGTCGACTTCTATAGACTCTGCAAACATTTGTGGCATTAGCGACAATGTTAAAAATCCATGCGCTATAGTCGATTTATAGGGACTAAATTTTTCACACTTCTCGGTATCTAGATGAATCCATTGATGATCGCCAGTGGCATCGGCAAACTGTTGTATTTGATCTTGCGTCACGCTATGCAAACTGGGGCTTTCGTGGGTACTTCCGATTGTTAACTGCGTAATATCCATAGGACATCCTTATTCGTTATTGTTATGAAAATTTATTTTAACTATTAGTTTGATTTATACATCAACTCAACTATTATGTTAATCACTTATTAATGACTTGATAATTTACTCAGGAATTAGTTTTTATGAACCTACATCGGATCGACCTTAATTTATTTGCTGTTTTTGACGCAATTTATACCGCGGGCAGCCTAACCAAGGCCGCTGACGTATTATGTATTACGCAACCAGCCGTTAGTAATTCGTTAGCGCGTTTGCGTGAAATGCTAAATGATCCTCTTTTTGTTAGAACGGGCCATTCAATGACCCCTACTCCGGTGGCGCAGAATATTATAGTGCCCGCGCGAGAAGCATTAGGTTTGTTACGCAAAAGTGTACAACAAAGCCATATATTTGAGCCTGAAACCTCTACTAAAGTGTTCAACTTTGCCAGTAGAGACCTGCTCGAAGTCAGCATAATGCCAAGGTTATTGCCGCGACTGCAAAATGTAGCACCAAACATCACAATAACAAACTATGAAATACCACGGCAACAAATAGTATCGTCAATGGCCAGTGGCAATTTAGATTTTTATGCCGATGCATCTACTTTTAGCGACCTTCATTTAAAAAAACAGGTAATAGCAACCGACCGCTTTGTAGTGCTAGCAAGAAAAAACCATCCGGTAGTACAAAACAATATGAGTATGGATGACTTTTTGAAATTAGGTCATATTAATATTTCTCAGCGTAGGTCAGGTACCGGGCCCATCGACATTGCCTTAGATAAATTAGGCAAGAAGAGGCATATTGTTATGCGCGGACAGCACTTTTTAACCGCACCAGGCGCCATTTCGAAATCTGACCTTATTGTTTGTATTCCTTACCATTTAGCGAAGCATTATGATTTGGCAATGTATGAATTACCTTTCGAACTACCTCCCATTGAATATTTTTTATATTGGCATTTAAGCGCAGATAACGACGCTGCTCATCAATGGATGCGTGATCAAATATCCGAAGTGGCAAAAGCGTATGATCATGGCTAGGGTCAGTCTGACACCTTCAAAAATTCGTTTATACATACCGTTAGTTGCTTAGGTAATTGATGATGTAACCAATGGTCTGCATCATCAAATTTAATTAAGCTTAGCTGCTCAACCCAATTATCTAAACCATTGAGTACTTCAGGTACGAAAGCGGTATCTTTCATTCCCCATAGAACTAAGGTTGGCACTAGAATGCGAATATTAGGCAGTTTTACGTTTTGGTTCGCTTGTGTTCTCGTTGTGACCAAATTAGGCATACATTTATAATAAGCAAACGAGTTTTGCATACTTGTTTTGTCAGACCATTGCGCTAAATAATGCTTCTGCTGCTGTCGAGATAGTTTCTCGAACCACCCACCGTATAGTCTTTTTAACATCTTAAAATCATTTGCACCAACAATGTCATACCCTTCATCAGATATTAGATCAGTAATGTAATCTGAGCGTTTCTGCTGTAGCTTATTGCTAGCCATTTCACGGGTAAATGTAGATGGATGTGCAGCATTCATAATAATAAATTTTGAAATGAGCTTGGCATGAAATGCAACCAATGGCCACGCTATTACACCACCCCAATCATGCGCAACTAAAACGACTTTTTGTCCTTTGCTTACGCTTTCAATAAATTCAACGAGGCAAGCCATTAGATTATCAAGCGTATAATTTTCATCTGCACCAAGACCAACACTGTGGTTATATCCGGGTAAGTCAGGCGCATATACATTATATGAACTACTAAATGTGTGTAAGTAGTGCTCCCAACTCCAACTGTTCTCTGGAAAGCCATGCAGCATTATCATTATTGGCTTTTGCGGTGTTTTCGCATCATCCCCTGCATGTAAGTATTGTATCTTAGTGTGTGATAATGCAATTGTATTTTGTTTAATTTGCATAAGCTTTGGCTTAACCTTACGTTTACGCTACTGCCATAGCGCTCAATACATATGAAAAAGGTGAACAAAAATGCTCACCTTTTTTATTTAACACTGCAACTTATGTCACGTTGCTGCATAGTATTTCAAAACTAGCCGACTTTAAATAGCTCTGTTTTCATTTGCATTAAGTTATCAGAGCCTGAGTGAATAGCAGACACTAGCGAACGAGTCCGCGTTAACATACGGTCAAAATAGAACTTAGCAGTATGAATTTTAGCTTCATAAAAATCTTTTTCTGTTGTTCCTTCATCTAGTTTACGCTGCGCAACAACTGCCATTTGTAGCCAGAAATAACCAACGGTAACATAGCCTGAATACATTAAATAATCTACCGATGCTGCACCTAGCTCATCTGGATTTTTAGCCGCTGCGTAGCCAATATCTTTCGTAATTTGTAGCCATTCATCTACATGAGAATCGATAGCATTAGTCCACGTTGTAAATTGCGATTTACCCCTAACTTCGGCGCAGTAATCTTTAATTTCTTTAGTGAAGACATTAAGTAGCTCGCCGTTTGAGCCCATTATTTTGCGTGCAAGCAAGTCAATAGCTTGAATACCGGTTGTACCTTCATACATAGTACAAATACGTGTATCACGCGCTAATTGCTCCATGCCCCACTCTGCGATATAACCATGGCCACCATACACTTGCATACCGTAGCTGGTCGCTTCTTGAGCCGTTTCTGTTAAGAAAGCTTTAACGATTGGCGTTAATAATGCCAGTTTGGAATCGGCCAGTTTCATTTCGGCTTCATCTTTTCCATAAGTCGTTATATCTACTAATTTCATGCAATAGTTTGCTAATGCTCTGTTACCTTCGGCCAATGACTTCTGTGTAAGTAACATACGACGTACATCAGGATGCACAATAATAGGGTCTGCAGGCGCATCTGGATTTTTAACACCAGAAATAGAACGGAACTGCGTACGATCCTTCGCGTAAGCTAGTGCACCCTGAAATGCTGCTTCGATGGCGGACAAACCCTCTACTCCGGTGCCTATGCGCGCAATGTTCATGAACGTAAACATGCAGTTTAAGCCGCGGTTAGCTTGACCAACTAGTTGCGCGTTTGCGGCGTCAAAATTAATTACGCACGTCGCACTGCCTTTAATGCCCATTTTATGTTCAAGCGAACCACATTTAACAGTGTTACGTTCACCCGGCTCACCTTGTGCATCTAAATTAAATTTAGGCACTATAAACAATGAAATTCCTTTAGTACCTGCGGGTGCGCCTGGCAATCTGGCTAATACTAAATGGATGATATTGTCTGACATATCGTGTTCACCAGCAGATATGAATATCTTGGTGCCAGTTATGCTGTAGGTTCCGTCATCATTCGGTTCTGCTTTACATCTAAGCATGCCAAGATCTGAACCACAGTGTGATTCTGTTAAGCACATGGTACCAGTCCAGGTACCTTCAATTAACTTAAGTAAATATAGCTCTTGCTGCTCTTTAGTACCATGCCCTTTTAAGGTTTCCATACAACCTTGACTCAAACCTGGGTACATTGCCCATGAATGGTTAGCCCCTGAAAACCACTCAGACATCGAGCTGGCAAGTGAATAAGGTAGCCCTTGTCCGCCAAACTCTTCTGGATGAGCCATTGAAGGCCAGCCGCCTTCTACATACGTTGCATAAGCTTCTTTAAAACCATCTGGTGTGGTAACAACACCGTCATCTAATTTACAGCCCTGTTGATCACCAATAGCGTTGATGGGCGCGAGTACGTTTTCAGCAAATTTACCTGCTTCTGCATATATGGCTCTTACTAAATCTTCGCTTGCTTCACCAAAGCCTAATTTTTGATAATGCGCTTGCATCTCGAGCAACTCGTGAGTGATAAATAATGTATCTCGCTCTGGTGCTTTGTAATTTTGCATCTTTACTACCTATATCATTAGTTTATTTGTAGATTACGCTTTAAAACCCGCGAATTTTTGTTGTTTCTGAGCGAGTTCTATCAGCAATGGCGAGGGTGTAAACCAATGTTTTCCATACTCGCCTAATGTGCTCTCGTAGTGCTTCATTCGAGCTAAAATCTCGTCTACACCAACTTCATCTGCATACTGCATAGGACCGCCGCGATATACTGGGAATCCATAACCGTATACATAGATTACGTCTATATCACTAGAACGTTGGGCAATGCCTTCTAATAAGATGTTAGCACCTTCGTTAATTAGAGGATAAATACAGCGTTCAAGAATTTCTTGGTCACTGATCTCGCGCTGTTCAATTCCTAATTCTTTAGCTCTGCGTTTTGCAATTTCAAGTACGCTAGGATCGGGAACTGGTTTGCGGCTACCCTGTTCATATAAATAAACACCCTTACCGGCTTTTAGACCTACTCTGCCCGCTTCAACTAACTCGTCGGCTACGGTGCAGTATGATGGATCATGACTGATAAATTCTTGGCGTGATTGCCTAACAAAATAACCAATATCTAAGCCGGCCATGTCACCCATCGTGAATGGACCCATTGGCAATCCAAAATCAAAAATAACTTTATCTATTTGCTCTGGCGTTGCACCTTCCAGCATCAATCTGCCGGCTTCTCGGCCATAGACTTCAATCATTCTGTTACCTACAAAACCAAAACAAACCCCAACTAACACACCCACTTTTTTGATGGTTTTGGCTAATTTCATGGAGGTTTTAATAACGTCATCAGCAGTTTTGGAACCCTGCACAATTTCAAGCAACTTCATTACATTTGCCGGTGAAAAGAAATGTAATCCAATTACGTCTTGTGGTCGAGAAACACAGGCCGCAATTTCATCTAAATCTAAAGTTGAGGTATTACTGGCTAGTATTGCGCCTGGCTTACATACACGATCGAGGGCTTCAAACACTTGTTTTTTAACTGACATTTTCTCAAAAACAGCTTCAATCACTAAATCGACATCGGACAAATCTTCGTAAGTAGTTGTGCCGCTTAATAGCGCCATACGTTGTTCAACTTGCTCTTGGGTCAGCTTGCCTTTTTTCGCCGAGTTTTCATAGTTACGACGTATAAGTGCCAAGCCTTTATCGAGTGCTGCCTGTTCTAATTCAAGCAACACTACAGGAATGCCCGCATTAGCGAAATTCATTGCAATACCGCCACCCATTGTACCGGCACCGATAATAGCGACCTTCTCAATATCTCTAAGGGCTGTATCTTTTGCAATTTGTGGCAATGCACTGGCCGCCCGCTCTGCAAAGAAGAAATGTTGTTGAGCACGTGCCTGTGGAGTGCGCATACAATCAGTAAATAGTTCACCTTCACGCTTTAAGCCTGCTTCAAACGGTAGTTGAAAAGCAGCTTTAACAGCATCAATACACTTACTAGGAGCAAAAAAGCCACGTGCTTTCCCGCTCATTTGTGCTCTAGTTTGCTCGCATAACTCATCAACTTCGTTGCTATGCGCCAACTCAATAAGACTGGTTGCTGGAATAGGTTTACCAATAGCATTCTTTGCTATATTCACCGCCTCTGATAGCAAATCTGCAGGTTCAACAATGCTTACGAACAGTTCACTTATTACTTTGACCGGCGTTGGAGCGCCCGATACAATCATTTGTAAAGCTTTCTCTGGAGCAATTAGTCGGGGTAAACGCTGAGTACCGCCAGCGCCTGGTAAAATACCTAAATGTACTTCAGGAAGGCCCACTCTATTATGCTTAGTAGTTACCCTGTAGTGACAGGCTAATGCGACTTCTAAGCCACCACCAAAAGCACCGCCGTTAATAGCGGCGACTACGGGTTTGCTACTATTCTCTATTACCGTTAGTACATCGGGTAACATAGGTGCTAAGTCGCCTCCAGAAAACTCAGTTATATCAGCACCTGCACTAAATATAGCTAACTCACTTGTAATGATGATAGCTTCCACGTCATCATTATTTAAAGCGGCTGTCATTGCTTCTATCACACCTACTCTGATAGCCTTCGACAAAGCGTTAACCGGCTTGTTGGCCATGCTAATTACGCATATATTTTCGTTAACTACATGATTGACTACGCTCACTATTATCACCGTTACCTGTTAAACCATCATTAATCTAATACCAAAATGTTAAAACAAGTCGTCGCTAACGGCTACTTTATTGCTCTTATACACCTGAATAAGCAAGTTTTATTAAAGCGCCTGTTTGAATAAATTAATATTCGAAAAACGAAGCATAAGTTAATCATTTATATGGCAAAATTAAATTACAGCTTATTTATAATTATTCATCTTTATGATTGCCTCAAAAGACCAATACGCCCTATAATGTTAACGCAATGTAAATTAATGAGAGAAGTGATTAACAAACATGGAGATTTTAAAAACACCTGCGGCATATTTCAATGATCTTCCTGGTTATAGTTTCCAAGAACATTATTGCGATGTGGGTACACAGCATGAACTGATGATGCATTATGTTGATTACGGCCCTACAAATGGCCCTATTATTCTAATGTTGCATGGAGAGCCAAGCTGGAGCTACCTTTATCGCAACATGATTAATGAGGCCGCTGGCGCTGGCTTTAGAGTAATTGCTCCCGACCTCATTGGTTTTGGAAAGTCAGACAAATACGCCAGTCAAGATGCGTATACATATGCTAGCCACTTAAGGTGGTTAACTAAACTTTTACAACAACTATCGTTAAGTAATATCCACTTGATTTGCCAAGATTGGGGAGGTTTATTGGGTTTGCGCTTAGTAGCGAATCAACCTGACTTGTTCGCTGCGGTAGTCGCAGCCAATACCATGCTACCCGTTGGCGGTCATGAAGTACCTGAAGCATTTTTAAAGTGGCAGGCCTATTCCCAATCGAGTCAACACTTTGATATTGCTAGCATTATTCAGGGGGCTACTCATAAAGATATGATTGAAGAAGTGCTTGCTGCCTACAATGCGCCCTTTCCTGACGAAACTTACAAAGCGGGTGCACGTAAATTTCCTATGTTGGTCCCCACCGACGAAAATGATCCTGAGGCCATTAACAATAAACAAGCATGGAAAATATTGGCAAGCTTTAACAAACCTTTTTTAACTGCATTTAGCGACAACGACCCCATCACTAGAGGTGGTGAAAAAGCATTTCAAAAACTTATCCCTGGATGCAAAGGGCAAGCGCACAGCATTATCAAGAATGGTGGACATTTCTTACAAGAAGACTGTTCCTTTGAATTAATTACCTTAGCAATTAACTGTTTTAAAGAGTGTAAACATGGATAAATTATTAGATTTCAGTGAACAAGTCGCGATTATTACTGGCGCCTCAAGCGGTTTTGGACGAGCGCTAGCGATTGGTTTAAATGAACGAGGTTGCAAGTTAGTATTAAGTGATATAAATGCAGAAGGCTTGGCCCAAACTAAGTCTATGCTGGCTACCCCTGCTAACTGCGAAACTCATATGCTAGATGTTGCAAAGGAAGAAAGTGCTGAAATTATGGTTGCTTCAGCCATGGAGAAATTTGGTGCACTAACAATTGCGGTTAACAACGCAGGTATTGCCCACAAACAGGCTGCACTGCATCAAATGACGAACGACATTTTCGACAAGCAGTTTGATATAAACGTAAAAGGTGTTGCCTTTGGGATGAAACATCAAATACAAGCAATGCTTAAACAGGGTAAAGGACATGTTCTTAATATAAGTTCTTTGGCCGGTATTGGCGGCACACCAAAAGGCGCAGCCTATAGCGCTGCTAAACACGCAGTAGTGGGACTTACTCGAACCGCAGCTGTTGAATATGGCAGGTACAACGTTCGCAGTAATGCAATTTGTCCATTTTTCAGCCCCACAGATATTATCAATGTTGAGGGGCAAGCGTCTGAAGAAGATAAACAAAAATTAGGCATGGGTAGCCCAATGAAGCGAATTAGTACAATTGACGAAATTGTGAATGTTATGATCTTAATATTGTCGCCGGGAAATTCATACATGAATGGCCAAACCATTGCGATTGATGGTGGTGTCACCGCTTGGTAATCTGCATCTTATTTCAATAAGTATTGATTACTTGCAGTGAAAATAATATTTGCTGCAAGTAATAACGTAAACACCCATAGAACCTAAACATCCTTTCAAACAGTATACAAACTAATACTTTAGTATTATATAACTACCTTTTATCATCTCTTTTTTTTGTATAGTGTTGTCTCAAATAATAACTTAGTCAGGAAAAGTAACATGTTGAAAAAATTACTGATACCCGCTTTGACACTTGCATGTTTTAGTTTTTCTAATCAGGCAAATGCACAAGTAGAACAAGCGCTCGCAAACATTTGTGCGATTGTAAAAGCTGATGACAAAAGCGAATTACGAAAGAAAATGCGAAAAGTACAATCAGACTATTCGATTAAGCTTCGGGATTATTATGGTGGAATTTCGTGTGCTGGAAATAGCTTAATTCGCGTAGCGTTATTAAATGATGCAACGGAAACCGGTACACTATTGGTTAAAAAAATGCCAAAAAAGCTTTTGACAGCACCAGAGTCAGATGGAAAGACAATTTTGGTGTGGATAAATGAACAAGGTTTTGAAGGTAACCCTATCACGCAGGTAGTAAAAGACAGAATGTAAACGCTTTATCATCCTGTTGATAACGATTTCAACATGGTAGACAAAGGTGACTTTGTCCTTTTGGTGACCTCCTCCCCGGAGGTCACTTTTTTATTTTAGCAACATCACTGTCATGTTAAATGAGACATAGCTACGGTACTAAGATTACTTTCCCTTTTACCGCTCGAGAAGTGACCTTATTGATAGCATCAACTGCATGTGCAAGTCCAAATGCCTCATCAACGACCACTTTCACTTTACCTTGACCATACCAGGTAATCAGTTCTTTCATATTCATCATGAAATCTTGAGGCTGATGCTGCGTAAACGAACCCCAAAATACACCAACCACTGAAAACCCTTTTACAAGCGAAAGATTAACCGGGAATTTTGGAATTTCACCACCTGCAAATCCAATTACCAGCAAACGTCCCGACCATCCCATTACCCGAGTACATGCGTGGAAAGTGTCACCGCCCACGCATTCATATACAACGTCTACGCCTTTACCCTTGGTTAAGGCTTTAACTGTTTCTTTTAAATCTTGGTCAGTATAGTTAATTGTAATGTCGGCGCCATTTTGTTTTGCCACTTCACACTTCTCGTCGGTTGAACACACTGCAATTACAGTGGCGCCCATAACCTTACCAATTTGTACTGCTGCCAGTCCGGTACCCCCTGCGGCGCCAGTCACTAACAATGTTTCCCCTGTTTGCAATTGGGCACGTTGTTTCAGCGCATGGTGCGCAGTTGCATGGGCCGTTAATAAGCCTGCTGCTTCTTGCAAGGGAATGGCGTCGGGAATAGGCATAACTTGGTTACACGGTACGGCTACCTTTTCAGCGTAACCACCCAACTGACACATAGCAATAACCTTCATTCCAACTTTTAAGTGAGGCACACCTTGGCCTATTTCCGAGATAATACCCGACACTTCGGTTCCAGGAATAAAGGGTAGCTCTGGCTTCATCTGATACAGGCCTTGCACCAACAAACTATCGGGAAAATTCACCCCTGCCCCGACTACATCAACAAGCACTTCACCTTTTCCAGCGCTGGGCGTATCTACTTCTTCAAAAGCTAATTCAGACACAGGTGCAAACGATTTACATACTATTGCTTTCATTGTAAATGCTTCCTTATTTTATTTGCTGTTGTGGCCTACAACTAGGTTTTTACCTAACTGCATCATATGCACTTGATCAGGACCGTCGGCCAATCTTATAGTACGCGCATAGGCAAGCGTTGCTGATAAGATGGAATCTTGAGAGGTGCCCAATGCACCATGAATTTGAATGGCTTCATCAATTACTTCACAGGCCATTTTAGGGGCAACTATTTTAATAGCAGCAATAATATTTTTAGCTACTTTATTACCGTAGTTATCCATATTGTCGGCGGCTTTTAATGTGAGTAATCGAGCCTGTTCAATTTTACAGTACATTTGTGAAATACTTTCACGAACAGATTGCTGTTTGCTTAAGGGCTGACCAAAGGCAACACGATTTTCAACACGTTCACAGGTTAGATCTAACGCGCGCTGTGCACAACCTATTAGGCGCATACAATGGTGAATACGGCCTGGGCCTAATCGGCCTTGAGCAACTTCAAAACCACGCCCTTCACCTAATACTAAATTCTCTTTAGGCACTTTCACATTTTCAAACAATACTTCGGCATGTCCAATAGGCTCGTCTAAATATCCCATAGCAGACATCGCTCTCACCACGGTTACTCCTGGAGTATCAAGCGGTACTAAAATTTGCGATTGTTGCTCATGACGTGCGGCGCTTGTATCGGTTTTTCCCATCACAATCAAAATTTTGCAATTATTGTTCATGGCACCACTGGTGTACCATTTACGGCCATTTATTTGATAATGGTCGCCTTTATTTTCAATACTAGTTTCTATATTAGTTGCATCAGATGAAGCCACTTCTGGCTCGGTCATAGCAAATGCAGAACGAATTTCACCGTTTAAAAGGGGTAACAACCACTTGTCTTTTTGCTCTTGCGTACCGTATTTTGCTATTACTTCCATATTTCCGGTGTCGGGTGCGCTGCAATTGAACACCTCTGAACTCCACATTACACGACCCATTAATTCACATAATGGCGCATATTCTAAGTTAGTGAGGCCGGCCCCATGTGGTAAATAGTCTTCGGGCAAAAATAGGTTCCATAGGCCTTGCGCCTTGGCTTTTGCTTTCAATGATTGCATTATTTCGGGAGTTTGCCAACGATCAGTGCTATTAGCCACTAAATCATGATACTGGTTTTCGATAGGATAAATCTCTTCGTCCATAAACGTAGATAGTTTCTCCATCAATTCTTGGACTTTACTGCTATGATCAAAATTCATTGTATTCTCCTTGCCGCTTTTAACTGTAAGTAATTTTTGCTAAATGAACAGATGTGTCTAAGTGAGGCACATTGTTAAAACTATTTAATTGATAACCAGCGCTGTTAAAATATAACTGACTCACGCTGGTGTTCTTAATTTGTAGGTTAAATGCGATGGCCTGATCGACAGATGTTTTTAATAAAACCATCAAAAATACCGCCATTGCGCCACCTGAAGTTACTACTAGCACATTTTTATGTCCACTTTGACGCACAAAATCGGCGCTTTTTTGAACACGTTCACAAAACTGTGACCATGTTTCACCGTCGCCTAACGATAATGAGTCGTTCGACCACGCTAGCATAGCTTTTTTCAAAACCTTGTACCATTCGCTACGTGGTGCGCCAGACGCGGGTTTATGCTGGGGATTTGCGCGTAAGTAAGCCGATACTATATTTTCAAAATCAAACTCATCCCAACCACCATCGGTCACAACATTATGATTGTTGCTGTTACGTAAGATGCCTGCAGCCGTTTGTTTATGCCTCAGCATGTCGCCGGTCACGACCATGTCGAAGGCATGTTTACGCTCTGTAAAATAATCACCTAACAACGATGCTTGTTGATGACCTAAGTCGCTCAACTTATCGTAATCGTCTGCACCAAAAGAAGCTTGGGCATGACGTACTAGAATCATTTGCGCCATTATTTTATCCATTCACTAATGTAAACTAAAGGTTAATAGTTTTAGGTGCATAAGAGTAATTGTTTATCTTGATATAGATACATCAGTTGAAAATATACCTATGAAAACCCTGCATGCTCCATTTAAGTACACAGGGGATTATTTAGCAGTGAGTTAGTCTATAAAATAACTAAATTGGCGAACCCGGTGGCATCGACTTAACCTTAACTTCCATTGGCCACTTGTTATGTTGCCAATAGTGCTCTACGTGTTTAAGTAGCACGCTATTTGCTAGTTTGTTGTCGTATTTCTTTAACCACTTATGATAGCTGATTAAGACCTTTTGCATATCAAGCTTTGCGTCACTGCTTAATTCGCTGTTGGCTAGGGTCTCAAAAAATACCGACAGGGCAACCATTTTGAGTCGCTGAGTTAAGCGGTCAGTGTCGTTATTTTTGATCAGTTTGGTAAACAGTAATTCGCTTACCTTCGTAACAGATGGTATCCCTTTGTGCATGTCATGCTGAAACGCTAATCTATTTAGTCTTTCAGGCTGCAATAGTATGTTGATGGAATAGGCCGAGACCGATTCTGCGGCAGTAATAGGATCAAAGGCAATCCCCATTCTAGTAGGCATACTTTCACGAGTCCTTGCACTTCCATAAGCCTTAGGCGGGATTTGTTCAATTAGTTGTAAGGGCAAGCGCAAATAATCGGCCGAAGCGCTTTGCAATATAAGTGATAAGGCGTCAGTTTGCTGCTTACCGTCTACAAAACTAACGTTTGGCGGACGTGAACTTTGTTTTACTGAGTAAGTGTAATTGACACCCGATATTTGTTTTACCAACGCGTCTAGCTGGTAGCGATGGGAATAATATACCGGCACTAACCTTCGTTCTAAATCTGAATAGTTTTCATTAGTGGGTAAATTGCCATTGCCAAATCGAGTTAAGGCAAATTCACGTAGCTCGCTTACCCGATTAAATTCATCTATTGGATTAGCCCCGTTATCCCATAAATGCCCGGTTGCTGAGGCTCTTTTAGGAATACGAGCATCTGGATCTGATTTATACAAAAAGCCCTGCTCAATAGCCCCATTTACAAGCGTTAATAACCCGGCCGGCTCATCCTGTTTATTGGCAAAATCTTGGTAACCATATGCAACCGTGTATTTATCCCAATCTCCGATTCCATCGGCGTATGCATTAGATATATCCACTTTACCGTCTACTAATTCAATTAAGGGATGGGGATAATCCATTACCGACGCCCGGTTATTTTCACTTGCCGCAAAATTATGCGCAATGCCAAGCGTATGGCCTACTTCATGAGCAGACAACTGCTTAATTCTGTCGAGTGCTAAGCTTAGCTCTTTACTTGTATCATCAGTAATCTCTTTTGAGGCACCTGTGTACGGTGAAGTGAATCCCGTGGCAATTAGGAAGTCTTGTCTGACACGCAAACTCCCCAATGTAACATGCCCTTTAATAATCTCTCCTGTACGCGGATCAATCACGGAACTTCCATATGACCAACCACGCGTAGCTCTATGCACCCATTGAATGACATTGTAGTTAACATCCATCGGGTCGGCGTCGGCAGGTAAAACTTTCACTTGAAATGCCTCAATATATCCAGCAGCTTCAAATGCTTGATTCCACCACAATGCACCTTCTTTTAATGCGCTCATAACCGGCTCTGGAATACCTGGATCTAAATAGTAAATAATGGGTTCAAGCGCTTCGCTTTGTAAAGCGCCTGGATCTTTTTTAGCTAAACGGTGGCGAGGTATAAATGCCTGTTCCATATTGCCCTCAATAGGCACCGAATAATCATAATAACTGTGTTTCCAAAACCCAGAAAATGGATGAAACGTTCTCGGCTGATAATTATTATCGGGTAAGGCTATAAAAGAGTGATGTAAGTGTACCGTTATGCTTTTAGCATCAGGCGTAACATCTTGTACATACTGGCCTTTTGGCGAACCGCCAAATGTAACTAAGGCCTCTAACTCAGTATTTTTGGTGAATGATTTAGTTCGCCGTAAATATATTCCTGAGCGCGTTTTATCAAGACTGTAACCGCCTTGTCCACTGCGATCAAGTCTGTCTGCAATGCCGTGAATATCAGAAAGTAAAAACGCAGTATAATCAATTGCTATTGTACTGTCGGTCTCATCTGCTATTTCAAATCCAGCTATTACGGAACTAGCGAAGGCCTCATCAATACTTTTACGCTCTGCCGCGTTTTCAGTAATAGCGCGATAATCAGTATTTAATTGATTCAATAATAATTTATTACCAAACCGAACAAATTTTACCAAACGTGTTTGGCCTAATTGACCGCGATCTAATCCAATATCATTGGAGCCTATACCTTGGGGTAAACTGCTTTGAAAAATATATGTGTTTTCTAATAGATTTTTATCCAAACGCAAATAGATTGTGTCTGTTGTTGCGTCATGCATAATATCAATCATGCCATTCTGAACTTGTTTATTCGCCATGAACTCTTTTGGCTCTTCAGACTCTTTAGACATTATGTTTGTAGCAAAAACACCTAAACTAATAACTAATACTATATTCATAAACCGCGTCAAAATTAAATCCTTCTTTTTTATAATCAATTGATCTATATCACTGCCATTGCATACGACCAAAGTATACTAGATAAATAGAAACATATAGTAGATATGCCATCGTTTGTTCCAATTTTTATAACATTTACTGCCTTTACAAAAATGCTATTGATGTTCGTCGTCTTCAGGTTTTGCGCTCTGATGATGTACCTAATTCTCAAAATAAACCATAGCGCACTAATGACCAAATAGAATGTTAAACAAACAATCGGTTTCATCATTATCGAAACAATATAATGAACACATAATCACATTGTTGATTGATAGTGACACTGTCGTTCATATTGGTGATAAGCCTATATTTGGGGATGATGTAACCATTAATGAAAACGTAAGATCACTAGTTGGAACAATTCTGCTTCCCGGCGTAATTTTAGGCTGGGTTAACTATGTTGATATCAGCAAATTTGCTTGTATCACACCTGATAATCGCTACATAGAGGCAACTAATTTCCTCCACACATCACAAAACAAAATTGTCGTGTCTACACCCATTAAAATACACGATGTCGATGCAAACATGTCGCATAGTAAAAACATACTGCGTTTTTCAGCGCTTACCTAAAATACCTTTCTCGGATATTCGCTCTGCTCACCACTTTCAAATGCCATGGTTAATCTCGATTCTATTCCACTAATTCTATCAGCAGAATTGTTCACCGTTTGCGTGAATGTATCAATGCTAGTAAATATTCTCACACTTTTTTGAGCCCTTGTAACGCCTGTATATAACAATTGCTTATTTAAAAAGTCAGTGTCTGAATGGGGTAAAATAATATCCACGCGTTCAAACTCTGAACCTTGGGTTTTATGGATCGTCATGGCATAGTTTGTATCAAAGGCGGGTAAGTTATATACAGGATGACCGACTAATTTTTTGTCTATGGTAAAATAAGCCATTATATCTTTGTCATTGTTTTCCCAAATAATGCCTATGTCGCCATTGAACAAAGATAACTGGTAATCATTTTGTAAAATCATTATTGGCTTACATTTATAAAGCTTATTTGGCTTAACCCAATCAAAATTGACGCTCAATTGACGCTCAATGAGTTGATTCAAAGACTCAGTTCCAAAATATGATTTACGAAAGGGGGTAAGCAAAGCATATCTTCTCAAAGCTAAAAAGCCTTCTTCGGGCGAAGATGCATTAAATAAGTCAAACAAGTTAGGGACTATTTTGTTAGCCAACACATTTTCAAGCGCTTTTTTGGTAGTAAAACCATGGTTTTCATTATGAGATAACAAAGGCAGTATTTGAACTTCCCCTTGAACGTTTTCAAACTCAGGTTTTTCCTTGCTATGAGCACCTAAGCCATGGGCAAGTCGCAAGGCCTGTTTGCTATCAGACGCTAGTATTGCCTTAGAAAAATGGTCAATTTGCTGATGACTTCTTTGCATACCCACAAGCTTGTTCACTACGCCTCTACTTTGCATCTCCTCACTAAGCAAATGTTGCGATGCAAAATCATCTGCTTCTGACAATGAAGGATAAGCACTGCAAAGTGACTGCCACTGCTGATGAGACAATTTACCAAAAGGATGCGCTACTAAATCAGCCAATAAACACCCAGTTTCAACTGACGGCAGTTGATTAGGATCGCCAACAAGTATTAGTTGCGTGCCCTCAGCCAAACTATCAATGAGTTTGTTCATAAGACTAATATCTATCATTGAGGTTTCGTCTATTATGACTAGCTGCGCAGACAATGGCCGCTGTGACGAATAGGCACTTTTCCCAGTCATCGGGTTAGTTTTGAGCAGGCGATTGATGGTCTTAGGCTGCACCTTACTTAATTGATTACAAATGTCTGTAAGTTCAGGTAATGATGACAATTTTTCGAGTTCATCATTTAATGACTGCGCCATTCTGTTAGCTGCTTTCCCAGTAGGCGCCGCCATTTCGATTGCATGTATAGGCACTGAATTAACGACACTAATTAAGATAGCTAGACGCGTTATAGTATAGGTTTTTCCTGTCCCTGCACCGCCGGTAATAATTGAAAGTGGCAAGCCTAATGAATTCAGAACAGACAATTGTTGAAAATCGGGCAGCCCATCTAATACTGCTGGAGAAGGGAATAATAAGCCCATTGTTTTGACCACTAAACTTTGCTCCGATATGAGCTTGCTGCGGTGCTGTTGTATATTTTTATGTTGTAAGCTATTCGCTATATAGTGGCAAAGCGTGTGTTCATAATGCCAATAACGTTTGCTGTATAAGCGACTTTCTTCAAGGACAAGATAAGTGTTTTCGGGTAAGCCTTCAATGAATGTAGCGAGTATGCTTTGCAAAATTTCTATTGAAGAAAACTGAAAGCCCTTGTTTAGCTGATCTGCGGCTACAGTGTAAGCCTGAGGTGCGTCTAATACCTTTATTACATCAGCAGCTTCAATTTCATTATTAACACTCTCGTCTTTCCAAAAATGCATATTTGCCAGGGCTGTTAACGAGACACATACACTTCCACGGCGCTGATACTGCGACAGTGCCAATAAAACATGAAACACTTCTTGATACTGTGTTTGGCTTAGCAACGAGTCCACTTTTTGTTGACTAAAAAGTATTTGTCTTGCAAAGAAATAATCAATGGCTTCGATACTAGGCAAAGCAGCCATGCATTCTTGACTATTATTATACGGACTATGACTAACACTGGCAAAAATACTCATAGCGTGTTTTCTTCCTTGCTGACTGTTTGCGAGTGCGTATTTACATTTTTATTAGCAAACAAGTCGTCTAGAGCCAACAACAAAGCTTGTTCAATTTTATCAAAAAAGACGCCATTTGCGCTTTCACCAAGTGATGTTTTCAAAAGGGGCTTCTCGATACCCTCCATACCGCGAAGATATAAATAACAAACACCTCCAAAATGCTCTTCATAACTATAGTTTGGCAGATAAGTGCTTAGATACCGATGCAGTGCAACGCTATAAATAAGGTACTGAATATCATAGTTGTGCGACAACACGTCTTGCGCAATTGCCGTAGATTGATAATTCTGAGCACTGTCACCGAGAAAATTTGACTTATAATCGGCCACATAATACTGGCCCTTATATTCAAATATCAGATCTATATACCCATGCATAGCACCCTCCATCATTTCGTGACTTAGTTGTAAATCTGGGTAAGTGTTTAAATGGTATTGGGTACAAACTTGCTGTCGATATGTATTAATTAGCTGGGTCATAGACGCTATGCTTAATCCGTCAATTGGGAAATAAAACTCAGCTTCTTTAAGTGTGTCAGTAGGAGATAAATCTTTTAAACAGATGTCGTCACTTCCTGCGGCCCTGAGCAAAGGGGTTGTTAATACCTGTTCAAACCATCCGCTAAGCTGCAGTTCGTCTACATTATGTTGATTAACTGCGTGTGTATTTAAGCTGTTTAAGGCTGAATGAACACACAGCTTAGTAAAATCAATTGTTTCCAATACATCATGTAAAAATGTGCCGGCATTCGCTCCTTTTGGAAATGTAAAACGGTATGCCAGTGCTGCGTCTGTATTTTCGCCATCATTGATAATAGTTTGGCTAGTAGAGCGTATCTCAATTGTCGAATTTACATCATCCACCATGAATACTTTGTTGGCATCTAAGGGCGTTTTTTGATCTTCTTTGTCTCGGTCAAATACTAAGTCTGGTGACTCAAACGTAGTCTTATCCTTGCCTAGCCTAGACTGTTTTTCATAGCCACCAGCGTTCGACATTTTCCCCAACAGTTTACTAAATGAAGTAACATGCCAACGGCGATTGATATTCTGTTTGAATGACAGTAAATTTATAGTGGGCAACAGTTTAGCCGGAATATCATTTTGTATCGGTAATAACTGATCGGCCATGGTTAAGAATATATTATTGCTTATATCTGATAAATTATGTTGGATATTATTGAGCATAGTGGCACCCGTATCGTCGTCCTCATTGTCTTTATCAACGCAGGTGTCGAGTGCTCTCATCAATGCACTGCTGTTGCAACTAACTGAACTAAATACGCCTAAGTAGCAGCGTAATATTGGCCTTGTTAAAGATACATATAACAAACGCATATCTTCCGCTAAAGACTCCTTAGCAACCGCTTCTTTGGCAACATTGCTTACCCCTAACTCGGCGATGCTAGTGTTATTATCAACATAATACTGGGCCACATGCTTAGACGTTTTAGTATTGACATGATTCGCGTAAGGCAAAAATACGATTGGGTATTCCAGCCCTTTAGATTTATGCTGAGTAACAATTTTTATTAATTTTTGATCGCTTTCTAGGCGCAATTCATTTGCATCGGCTTGATCGGGGTTGGTAATTTGTTGGTGTAACCAGTAAATTAACTGTAAAGGCGACGTTGCCGTTACTGAGGCTTCAGCCAATAATTCTGCAATATGCAAATAGTTAGTGAGCTGTCTTTCTGCATCAGCACTTTGCAATGAACACTCCTGAATAACTGTCTGCAACAAGGCATGCACGCCTTTTTGCTGCCATAGCAAAGTATATTTGGCTAAACTCGTAAACGCTTGTTCCCAATAAGGATGATTATCGAGTAACAGCAAGTCAGGCGCTTCTATGATCTTATTACTATCAAACAGCACAAGTCCCGTGGAAATAGCTCTACGTACATTATCTCGGGTAGGTTGATGAACGCCTTGCAACAGCCACAATACATGCAGCGCCTGTGGCGATTCAAATAAGGCAGAGCGTTCGCCTAAAAATACGCTTGATAAACCATGTGCGCCGAGTATTTTTTTTACCACAGGCACTTGTTTGTGGCTTCTGACCAATATAGCTATGTCTTCGCTGTTAATTAGGCGTTTTTCACCTTGTTGCTCAATATGCACGTCACTCAGTAAGCGTTTTATCTCATTCGCGCACCAGTTAACAATTTCATCTGTTTGTATATCCTTTGAGGTATCGTGCTTTTGTTTAGTTTTCGCGCTTGCATTAATCAATCGCGATGAATTTGCACAAACAAAAGAAAAAGCGGCACCACCCTGCTTAGGATCATTGTCTATTAAGCTTAACTTACCCGGTAGATCATTTTTAGGTGCGCTTATAATAGGGTAGCTTATATTGCCATCGAACAAGCTTATTGCGTCGTTTTGTAAAGGTGCTCCATGAAAAATACGGTTGTAACTTTTAATGACCGACTTACTCGACCTGTAATTTATATCCATTCCCCATGCTTTGTCAGCCAAATCTTTTGCGCGCATATAAGTATGGATGTCACCGCCTCTAAACGAATAGATAGCCTGCTTCGGGTCGCCAATCATTACTAATAAGCGCTGATTGTCTTGCGGGGGATAAAGGTATTCCAAAATGGCATATTGATGTTTATCGGTATCTTGAAATTCATCAACCAATGCTGCCGGGTATTCCTGTTGTAAGCTTTCAATAAGTGCTTCGCCACCGTCACTCATGGCCTGGGCTACACCCTGAATTTGATCATCAAAGCCAATAACGCTGAAAGCTTGTTTATGTTGCCAAATCTTTTGGTTAACCCTGCTCACAATTGCGTGTATCAATTCATAAAAAGGCACCTTACTTATGCTCTCTTTTAAAGAATTTTTTTCTCCTGCCAACACACCCACCCGCTTAATTTCTCCAAGCAGTTGCTTAGCATTTGTTATACTTGGATGGTCTATTTGCATACCTTCATTTACATAGTTTTTTATTCGCGCATCGCTAAATAGATTTTTAAACCCATTGTTCATTAGCAATAAATCCGCTTCTTTCATGTCGTCTTTTGTTGCACCCTGAATGCCCAACCAGGTATTAATAAATTCAACCTTTTGTGCGCTATTAATCAGCTCATCTGCCAGTAACCACGGTATCGCACTGTCAATTAGAGGGTCGGTATTCTTAGCGGTACTTGATTTGGTCCCATTATAAAAAAATGTACGCTGCGTATTGAGATCTTTGGCCAACTGCTCGCGCGCTATTTTGTGCTTTTGCCAACAAATATTAAATTGGTCAACCTTATTTGTTTTCAGCGACAACGCCGTTTGCACAATAAGTGGCTCAGGCTTACCAATTACTTTGCCAAAATTTTTCATAAACACCGCGGGATCATGAAATTTTTCATTTTGTAAAAGTAAGTATTTATTGGGTGTTGAGCGTAAGGCTCTTATTGCATCGCTTACGTAAGCAAGCTGTATCTTATAAAAATCGGTAATTAAATCGGCATTTTGCGGCAACGACATACTTAAGCCAAAACGCCCAATAATACGCTGGCAGAATCCGTTGATGGTATAAATAGACGCTAAATCAATTTCTAACTGCGCAATCTTTAATAAACGCAGTGTCTCTTGCGCACCCACTTCTTTTTGTAGAGCAAGCGAACATTCGCATGGCTTAGTTTCAAAATCATTTAGCAATGTGTCAATAAACGAAGCAATGCGCGCTTTTATTTCTTCTGTTGCGGCTTCTGTAAAGGTCATCACTAAAATTTGCTGTACCGAAAGTTTCTTTTCAACCAAAAGGCGCACGTATATTCTAGTTATGTTGTGGGTTTTGCCAGTACCCGCACTCGCCTCAATCATATGGCGACCAGTCAAAGGAATACTAAGGGGATTTAGAATGTCATAGCTGCTCATATACCGTCCTCATTATCATCAACATACTCGCTTCTAAACGAAACTGGATAATTGACGGCGCTTAGGTCCACAGTAATGGCGGCGATCTCAAGCTGCTCTATTGCATCAAAACAATCAAAATAAGTTTGCATGTTATCCTTTTCAAATGCCGGTATTGCACCCAAAAGAAAATCAAAATATGTCCTTGGAAATAAATCTGGCCCATTTTCACTAGGCTGATTACAAGTAGACCACTTTGCCATTAATGCTGCAGACTCAAGAGCCTCGTCTGCTGAAGAAAATTTCATGACCTCTGCTGCCAACGACAAGTCTATTAATATTGGTGTTTTGCAACCCTCTTCAAAAACACAAAGGATTTTACGTAATACGTCGGCTGGATTAACATTGGCGGCTAACAATAACTGACAAACATTCACTTGCTTTGATGCTGGCTGGCTGTTGCTTTCGCCTTTTTTAGAAGACGGCTCTACATAATGTATATGAACGCCAAATTCTTGCGCTGAATCAGTTTCATTGTGATTTTCTTGGAGAACGACCTTTGCGCTTTCATCAATCCTTATAGCCTGGTTAGTTTGTTGCCTGTCAGCGTGAAATTGTTGAAACTCTTCATCAGTTTGTATGTGTATAAGTAGAACTAAATATTGAATCCATGGCTCAATAAAGTGGCTTAACGAGGGTGCTTTAGGATTAAGCCTAAGCACATTAATACCCGCAACAAGATCATAATAAAAATCATACTCAAGGCTGATATTGCCAAAGACCAACTTCCCCCTCGCGCGTCGTCGATGCTCGTTATTGGGTAGGCTAAGTTCAAGGGCTAAGGTATCTAAAAAAGCGGTGTTTAGCTCATCTTCCACACCCACTAAAAACGGTAATTTGCCCGACAGTAACCACGTCTTTCGAAGACTCATCCATATTTCTAAAGCCGATTGGCTTTTGCGGCTATCGATGGTTGCTGCAGCAATATTGGAAAGTAAATATTTGTTGTCTTGCTTGAGAAATTTAGCCACTTCAGAACGTAAAGCATACTGCGTCAAACCATCAATACTATAAACGGGGGCGAAATCTCTAGCACTTGGTTTGTCTAAATATAGACTCAACACTTGTTTAGCATAGTATGGCAATGTGCCTTTTAGAAATTTAGTCACTTGTTGGGTATTGATCGTGGTTTGCTGTCGGTTTTTTGGGTGGTCTATGGCTTCGGGCGTTGCAAGATCCATTTTTGTATCTGGCATATTGGTGACTAGAAGTGATTTTTGCACACTTTCTAGGCAGGTAAACCAACCGGCATCATAACTGCCATTATACCCAAGCTTTGGCAGAAAACTGTAAGGACTGAAGGGATGTAAAGCATGCTCAATTATGGGCAGCGATTCTTGTGAATAATGTTGATGACAATAATCGACCAATATTTTGACCACTAAAGATGGCTCGCGAACGCTATTGTTTTTAATATGTCGGTGTTGGAAACTTAAGTGCAAATACTGTCTTGCTGATACAAGAGACTCTAAAAATAAATAACGGTCATCGCCGCGGCGCGAGCGGTCGCCCCTTCTGGCGCTGTTTGACTGCATTAAATCAATTTCAATCGGATTATCTTGACGCGGAAAATCACTTTGATTCAAACCCAAAATCGCAATCACTTTAAACGGAATACTTCGCATGGGCAACATTGAACAAAAAGTAATATTCCCTGAATAAAATTGTGATCTTACTTCAGGGATACTCAGAGTATTGCTTAGTGCTTCATGTAAAATGGGGAGTTCAATTTGCCCCTTAAAACCAGCCACAAGCGTATTTTTTTCAAGGCTATATATTGCGTCTAATAACAGTTTTTGCGCGAAGTCATCACCTTCGTTTGCCTGTAAATGCTCATTCATTAAATTTACTAGGGTTTGTGTCCATTGCGTAACATTTTGGCTCACTTTGAGGCGATCTGTAACGCGTTCAAGGGATTCTAAAGCCTGCAAGAACTTACCAAGAACAACTGTTGCCTGCCCTTCTATGTATGTAACCGGTGACAAACTATCAACCAAGGTTTCATCGGCCGCGTTTATCATACCTACCAGTAATCTCGATACACCCCAATGCCAGGTATGCATGTCATCACTTATATTGTCGCCTATATGTTGGCTAAGGTGCTGTGCATCTTTGCCCCAATCGATAGCCGCATCCTTTATCCACGTTGCACAAATATCTATATCTTGCGGTGTTAGTTTGTATCTATCTGCAAGTGCTGGCAGCGAAATCAAGTCGATAATACCGCTTGCATCAAACCGTGTTGTGGGCAGTGAAAGCAACTGCATAAAAGCAACAATGTAGGCTTGAGACTCAATAGGCTGGCGGTCGCTTATGCTTATTGGTAAATTAAGTGCTGACTGAGCCGACTGGGTAAAAACAGACCGAATGTAAGGCGAATATGCTTCTATACTGGGACACATCACCAAAATATCTTTTGGCTGCAAGCCAGGTATTGCAGCGAATTTGTCGAGTAACACATCTTTTAAGACCTGAAGCTCACGCACTTCGTTGTGACATGCATGCACGGCAATACTGCCATCGTGTTCATTTACTCTTTTTTCAGTAGACCCAGATAATATATCTTGTTGCAGATGATGCAATAAGCTTGGTGTATTGTTGTTATTTACTTGAATTGAATCTTCACTTACATCAAATGCCGCTATTTCTTGATGCTGCATGTCGGCTAACAAGTTATTTAAATCACGCCCTTGCGCCCCTAAATTGCGCAACAATGGATGCACTGCATTCTCATCTAGTGATAAGGCCACTGACTGTTTGCGCTGCAATTTAGCAATCGCAATGTCAGATTGCGCATCCCCCCAGTAATTGACACAAGGGTTTAATTGAAACAGATGTACGTTTGTATGTTTACTGATTTCATCAAAAAATGTGAGATAAATAGGCGAAATACTATTAATTGAGAAAATATAAATATCTTTTGGCAATGCCGCTGTACGGTCTGCCAGCGCAGCTATTGCTTCAAACTGAAGACTCACCGGATGGGCGGGCATCCACTCTACTAGTTGCAGCCAAAACCATTGCTGCCACTGCTCAAAGAGTTGATAGCGAGGAGAGCTAAAGTCTTGTGAGCGATTACTTTCCCACTGTTGCAGCCAATCTGGTCTAAAGACTAGATACTGTTCATATAAGTCGGCCAGTTGCCTAGCAAAGCTAAATATTCTTCTTTGCTGATCAAGCTTGGTGCTTGCTTGCGCCCAATAGCGACTTAACAGAGGATAAAAGTCAGCTTGTTTACACTCAGCTGTTTGACATAGTTCGTATATCTTCCACGCAAGTACTTCACGTTTATATGGGCTTTGCTGTGGGATATTTTCACTTCCAAGAACTTCTCTGCATAGGTCCCATACATACCGTGTTGGCATGGGGCAGTCGATGTTCATCGATATACCTAAATGGTCGCATAGCTGCATATTTAGCCAATGCTGCATGCCAGGGTTAGGAACCAACACTTTAGTAGGCGTGAGAATATTTCTTGGACGTGTTTTTACCACTTCTGCTAGCAGTATAGCTAAATCTTCTAGACGATTTGATGGATACAAATAAAGCAAATAACCCTCACTGATAAGGCAGGTAAGCAAACAATCTTATGGAATATCTTAACATCAAAAACAAAAGGGCTTAAAGCCCTTTTGTTTCTAACCATATATTGCGTTGGTAATCCCTTACAGTTTAGTCCACCCAAACCACTTTGTCAGTATATTGTCCCACAATAACCAACTTAAACTTCTCTTCGATTATGTGTCTTTTTACCTTAAGTGTGGGCGTTAACAAGTCATTTTCAATTGACCACTCGTCTTTGAATATAACAATTCGGTCGAGACGCTGATGGCTCTCTAGCGTCTCGTTAAGCGACGTGAGAGTTGTTTGCAGTGTTTCAGTAATTAAATCTTTAGAATGTTTTCTTGCTGCCTCTGAAAGTACCAGTAAGGCAATAGGCTGAGGCAAGCTAGTACCTGTAACGCATACTTGCTCAACAATAGAGTTTTCCATTATTTTCGCTTCAATAGGCGCTGGTGCTACGTACTTGCCCTTCTCTGTTTTAAAAATATCTTTTAGTCTTCCGGTAATATAAACAAAGCCTTCATCGTCCATCACACCTTTATCGCCGGTACGCAAGTATTGATCATTCGTAAAGACTTCTTCGGTTTTCTCTTGGTCTTTGTAATAGCCAATCATATTACAAGGTGCCTTAACTTGTATTTCACCATCTTCAGCAATGCGAATGGATACGCCATCGTAAGCAGAGCCTATAGCGCCTATCTTGTCAGTTCTAAAGGGCACGCTACTTGTGCCATATGCGCAGTTCTCTGTCATGCCCCACCCTTCGGATATATCTATCCCAATTTTGTGGAACCATTCAATGGTCGCTGGCGCTAGAGGTGCCGAACCCGATGCCCACAGTCTGGTTGAACCAAAGCCCATTCCATCACGTATTTTTTTAGCTACCTTTTTGCCTATGATAGGAAGGCTGAGTAGAAAGTTTAGCTTCTTTTGAGGAATCTTTGCCAGCACGCCCATTTGGAATTTTGTCCACAATCGCGGGACCGAAATAAATAACGTAGGCTGACAAGCTTTCACATCGCGAGTGAATGTCTCAAGTGACTCCACAAAATACAAGGTACCGCCGCTATAGAAAGTTGCTAGCTCTACTAAAACACGCTCAGTTATGTGCGCAAGAGGCAAATAACTCATTGCTCGGTCTTCGCTGGAAACGGCTAGCGCGTTAAGCGAGTTTTGTGCTGCCCAGCATATTGTTTGGTATGTCTGCACAACCCCTTTAGGCTGACCAGTACTGCCTGATGTATAAATAATGGTCATAACATCATTTAAATCAGGTATTGGGCTATTATCTAAGGGCTCAATATCGGTAAATTCATCCCAACTTACTTTCGCCTCAATTGATGGATAAGGAAAACCAACGGTGACTAGTGCGTCTGTAGTCGCTTCTTTTACCGCTTTGTCGTTATCTAATTTGCCAATAAATAGCATTGGACATTCGGCATGTTCCAAAACAAACTTAATGGTTTCTTTACCCGCAGTAGAGAAAATAGGCACCGATATATGGCCTGACAACATAATCGCAATATCGGTAATTATCCATTCAGCGGTGTTTTTACCCAAAATGCCAATACGTGTTCCCTTCGGATAGCGATAAGTATTTATTCGTGCCGCAAGCTTGCGCGCCAGTTCCATTGTTTGCGCCCAGGTGAATGTTCTTTCAGTACCATCAAATGGCTGTGTCATAAAGTGGACGTTGGGTGTTTCAGTTTCTCTTTTATAGAGAATGGCTAATGGCGATAAGACCTGAGTCGTTGCAGAGGCGGTGTTGTCTAGCGGCATATATCATCCCAATAAAGTTATTTACATTATGTTTACATATAATAATGCTTTATTCGTCAGATATAACAACTGTTTTTTATAAAAGAATTTGTCAGGAAAATCCGATGATCGCGAATTTACTATTTTGTTTTGGAACTAAAGTAAAAACACCATGCACCAAAATAAATAAGGTGATGATCCACTTAGTTAGTTTTAATTTTCCTCGTATCTTTTTTATATCGTCACCAAACGGCCATCCCCCTTTAACGATAAGACGATAAAAACCAATAATACCGCCCGCTATTTTGATTAGATTGGACATCGTAATAGTATTGATTCGTAAAGATGATCAACATCACTGCGGTAACATAATTCAGTGCCGCTATTCATAGTTGCAGCCGTTCCAGCAGCAACTCCCATGCGCGCTGCCTCTCGTATAGAACAAGCTCTTGCCAAAGATAGAACCATGGCAGCAACTAGGCTGTCCCCTGCTCCAACGGTGCTATTAGTTACAACCTTTGGTGGTATGATTTGTTCACAAACATCCTTAGTCACAAGGAGAGCTCCTTGAGCACCCAAAGAAATCAGTGCGATTTTACATTTGCCAGATTCAACTAAATGTCGCGCCTCTCTCTCTAAATCTCCGGCACGCAAGTAATGCGCCCCTCGCACGGTTGCCAGTTCTTTTGAGTTTGGTTTAGCTAACAGTAATCCCCCGCAGTTCAAGGCATCTATTAAAGATTGCCCTGAGCAATCCAAAATAATCTCTATATTTTTTTTCTTAGCCTCATTGACTAAGCTCACCACAAATTTACTATCTAGGTTCTCTGGTAAGCTACCGCTGATAACGAGATAATCTGGATTTTGGTCAAAAATACATCTCTCAATTTTCTTTAGTTCGTCGGCCGATATTGGCGAACCCGGCATAACGAAGCGGTACTGCTGAGAATCACAAGTCGTAGTAACATTGAGATTTTGTCGCGTCCATGTATTGCAAGTAACTGGTTTGACGATGACTTTATCGGCCTTTAAAAGATTCGTTAAATATTCACCCGTGGCACCGCCGCTTGGGTACACTGCAGTAGCCTCACCGCCCAAACGAGTTATTACACGCGCTACATTTATACCGCCTCCACCCGCCTCCAATTTCGGTGTTTTACAGCGAAGTTTACCCCTTGGATACACCCGTTCGGTTTCAGATGTATTGTCTAAACTAGGGCTTAAGGTAAGGGTCACAATTTTTTTCATTCAATTTTTACCTGTCATCAAAACATCACTATTTTATAAAGAGTGAGCTATGCAGAGATATACCCTTCTTTATATCAGAATATTAGAATTCGATTATGAAGCTTACATTTTGTCAGGATCGATTATGTTTAGTTTGATAAACATCAAATTTTGGTGACTTGCTCATGCGATTATAAGTGCAAAAAGCAAACTTAATTTGATCTTGGTCAATCGAATACATGCGTATGTTGAATATCATATGACCGTGAATATTTCTTCAAGATACCGAAAGGCTAGCGGGAACTACGAATGGATTACGAGAATATTTAATGTTAACTTTTTGGAGTTTTGCAATGAAAACACAAATCGACGTATCAAAATATGGAATTTATGGCGTACAAGAGATTATATACAACCCTTCTTATGAGCAAATTTTTACGGAAGAAACGCGAGTGGATCTAGAAGGCTATGAGAAAGGCGTTGCCACAGAGTTAGGCGCTGTAGCTGTTAACACAGGAGTTTTTACCGGGCGCTCACCCAAAGATAAATACATCGTATACGATGACGTTAGCAAAGAAAACTTATGGTGGAATTCAGAAGCCTCTTCAAATGATAACAAACCGATTAGTACTGAAGTATGGAATGACCTAAAACAAACCGTTGCAAAGCGACTTTCTGGTCAACGTCTATTTGTGGTCGATACCTACTGCGGTGCTAATGAAGATTCTCGTATGAAAGTACGTTTTATCTGTGAAGTTGCTTGGCAAGCACACTTTGTGAAAAATATGTTCATTCGACCCACAACACAGCAGCTAGCAGCATTCGGTGAACCCGACTTTGTCGTGCTTAATGGGTCAAAAACAGCGAATCCAAAATGGCAGGAACATGGCATGAATTCAGAGGTTTTTACCGTGTTCAATATGACAGAGAAGATGCAAATTATTGGCGGCACTTGGTACGGTGGAGAAATGAAAAAAGGCATGTTCGCAATGATGAACTACTACTTGCCACTTAACAATATGGCATCTATGCATAGCTCCGCAAACGTTGGCGAGAATGGCGATGTTGCCTTATTTTTTGGGCTTTCTGGCACCGGAAAAACGACCTTATCTACCGACCCGAAACGAAAGCTGATAGGTGATGATGAACACGGATGGGATGAAAATGGCATTTTTAATTTCGAAGGTGGTTGCTATGCAAAGACTATCGATTTAGACCCAGCGGCAGAGCCAGATATCTATAACGCTATAAAACGCGATGCCCTACTTGAAAATGTAACGGTTGATGACGGTGGGAAAATTGATTTCTTTGACCGTTCGATTACAGAAAATACAAGGGTCTCGTATCCGATCTATCATATAAAAAATATTGTTAAACCAATATCTAGAGCCGGCCATGCAAAAAAAGTAATTTTTCTAACGGCCGATGCCTTCGGTGTCCTACCACCTGTTTCCATACTAGATTCAGAACAAACAAAATACCACTTCCTGTCTGGTTTCACGGCAAAGCTAGCGGGCACTGAACGCGGAATTACAGAGCCACAACCGACTTTTTCTGCATGTTTTGGGAAAGCATTTCTAACACTCCATCCAGTTAAATACGCAGAAGAACTAGCCAACAAAATGGTTAAGGTAGATGCAAAGGCCTACCTCGTAAATACAGGATGGAATGGCACAGGAAAGAGAATTTCAATAAAAGATACGCGAGCAATTATCGATGCAATATTAGATGGGTCGATCGATAATGCACCCACAAAAACACTACCAATCTTTAACTTGGTAATACCCACAGAAATACCCAATATTAGCGGTCCACTACTGGACCCAAGAAAAACATATGATAATGAAGACATTTGGAAACAAAAGGCTGTCGAACTTTCAAAAAAATTCATTAAGAACTTTAAAACATTTACAGATAGTGATGCAGGAAGAGCTTTAGAAGAGGCTGGCCCTCGCCTCTAAATATTCCCTACGTTTAAGATAAGGAGAATGATAAAACAAAATGCTTGATTTCCTGTTACTCGTTTGTGGTATTGCCGGTCTCTGGTTTGGATCCGAGATACTTATCAAGGGTGCAATGTCGCTCGCTGACCGCTATAGTCTGTCGGATGCACTTTTTGGCATGGTCGTACTGGCTATCGGCACTGATTTACCTGAGCTTTTTGTGGCCTTCGATGCGTCTTTTCGAAGCCTTGCTGGCGAAGATCTGTCGGGCATCGTCATCGGCAGTGCTATAGGCAGCGCAATCGCACAATTTGCGCTGGTATTCGGCGTCGTCGGTTTCATTGGCTATCCGCCTATGCAGCAAAAGTTCCTGTCGCGCAATGCCTTCTTCTTGGTGGGTGGCATCGTCGCGGTATTTCTTTTTTCCATGGATGGCCGCATATCTCGGCTAGAAGGCGGACTGCTCGTCTTATATTATGCCGTGTACCTGACGGTATTGATCCTGCGACGCGTCGAGATTGACGATGATAGCAAGGAAGTCGCGCATATGCCTGCATGGCGAGCTTGTTTCTCATTGGCATGCGGGCTTTCAATTCTGCTGGTTTCCGCCAAGTTGACCGTTGTCTACGCAGCCGAATTCGCCACCGATGCGGGCCTTAGCAATATTGCTGTGTCTGCGATCGTCATCGGCTTGGGAAGCAGTCTGCCTGAATTGTCGGTTTCATTCGTTGCGCTCATGCACAAGCGCGGCGGCCTGTCTGTAGGGAACTTGGTTGGCAGCAACGTGCTCGATACATTACTGGTGCCTGGTATTGCTGCTATCATCTCACCACTTGTGGTGTCGTCATCTATCTTATTTATAGACCTGCCGGTGTTAATGCTTTCGACAATCCTCATACTGTTATTTTTCTATGTCACGCGAAGGGGTGTGCGTAAACCAGAAGCCGTTATGCTGTTATTGGTGTATTTCAGCTATGCTGTCGTCCGTCTTGGTGGACCGGAATAATTGTAGGTGAGTTTTATTGCCTCCGCGCTGACTAAGGCCGTTACTATTAGTGATGGTCACCATGGGGTCGTTGAGTTGGCAGAGAAAACGGACCCATGGCGACATTTTTTTGAACTCGATATCGTCGGAATTTAGGAACTTGTTATGATTATTGGGGAATATTGATGGCAAATAAAAAAATTTTTAGCATGAATATACACTTCATTTTCACCTAAAATCGTCGACTTTGTATAATATTGCGCCCATCCTCCAAGTTAGGATTATACTTTGACACATTAAAGAGATCGCAGTTACTGAGAAAAGACTGAGAACGATTCCCCATAGTATAAGGACTAATTATCGACTTAAAGGATATGGTCTAATTTGTGCCTATATTTCGCTTTGCATTATGTTCACAAATAATTAGCTAATGTTGCCATTAAATATTAGCTGTGACACTAAAAAATAAATGACAACATTGACAATTGCGCTGACTTTTTTCCATTTTCCCTATACCTGGGTTAAATGAATTCGTTGGGTCGAGTTGTTTATATAATTGCTTCAATGGCCCTTCAGCTTCATATAAATGTCCTACATTGTGTTCGGCAGGATACTTGGCACCTCGGCTGTCTAAAAGGGCTAACATTTGTTTTTTCAATAAACCAGCGTCAACACCCTTTTTTAGAACATAATCTTGATGAAACACATGGCAAAAAAAATGTCCATAATAAAGTTTCTTGTCAATCTGTTGTTCAATTTCAACCGGAAGTTGTTCTACCCAATTCATTTCGTTTCGCGGTAAGGCTATGTCTAGCAATAGTATCTCGCCTACTGCTTTTGCATGGATAGTTTGATAACGTATTGCGGCACCTGCTGCTGCAAATCGATGTAAATAGGCTTTTTTCGCTTCATCTGGCGTGCATTCGAAGAAATTGCCAGAAGATACCGGTACAAAATAATCGCGCAATAGTTGGCGACCTTTCTCTATACTGGTATCACTTAGCTTAAGTGTTAGATGATGTTCATATTGGTTTCTATATTCGAGCAGCCTCTCGAGCAAGTGTTGCGGAAATACTCTGGCCATTTGTTGCATAACTTTGTCTGGAAGATACTTAGGCATCCACGAAACATTGTTAAAGACAGCATCAACCCTCCCTTTCAATGCAAACATTTTAGGCAAACGTTGGGTACCTAAATGCAGCACACTCAAGAAAGTTTCTTTACCATATTTTTCGGCAACGTCGAAAATATCGTGATGCATATACTCGCCTACTTCAGGCAGCTCGTCGAGCTCGGTTAGGAGTATTCGCCTAATATCGTATAACTCTTTAGCGTCGTTCGTGCCAACATAAAAACTTGCTTCTGTTTTTGCTATTGGATGACTGTCTACTCTTACTGCAAATACCGTAATTTTCCTGCACAACCGCTAGTTTCGTACAAGCGTCTAGGGTCGGCATTAAATCGACTCGGTGTATTAGCATCTACATCTTTAATACGGGCTTGATATGACTCATCACCTGCCTGTCGAGAGCCCTGTTCTGCTTTTTCTTGGTCAAAACTACCCTTTGATAAGTTACGAATGACAGCGTCTGGATTTTGCCCTAATTCTATTCCCATATGATTTACTAGTACAACTTTCCATGTTCATCAATTTTAGCAAACACATACAACTCTGTATAAGCAGGCCCACGTTTTACCAAAGTCCCACCTGAATTATTGGCAATACCGCCGACAATTGATGCGCCTAAACAAGATGAACCAATCACCGAATGCGGTGCGCTACCACCGCCTGAACGCCAACCTTTACGATAATGCCCGTTTTTCTTTAGATTGGCACTTATATGTGACGCGCCCAGCACCAATTCAAATGCTTGCAGCAAGACTTGCTCATCAAAAAAATTTGCACTAGCATGCTGAGAAATACCGGTATCAAATTCAACATCTAGACTGAAACTGTGCACCATACTTAATGTCGCATCGTTCGCCTGCTCAGCGACACCCTTGCTAAGCGCATTCATTGCATCGTTATTGTTGATGCTGTCGCTTGATTTGTCTGTATCATTTGTAATATCGTTCATTATTGTGTCCGTCCTTGCTTGTACAAACTCGCGTTTATGCCAATTAATCTGTGAAACCAAATCCGTAAAGCACTACCACTGCAATAATACCGGTGAAAAGCACATAATATAAAGTCGGTAAAATTGTTTTACGTAAAGTAGCACCCTCTTGGCCAAGTAAGCCTAATGTTGCCGAAGCAGCTACCACATTATGAATAGCGATCATGTTCCCAGCTGTAGCTCCTGCTGCTTGAGCGGCAATAGTTATGGACGGTGCTATATTTAAACTCATAGCGGCTTCAAACTAGAATTGACTAAACATCATATTCGATACTGTATTGGAACCCGCAATAAATGCACCTAAAGCGCCGATTGTAGCACTTATCATAGGAAATCCTACGCCAAATACATTTGCAAAAAATTCTGCGCTAGACACTGGCATACTAGGAATGTCAGACAAGTTAACGCCAGAATTAAAGAATATACGGACCATTGGAATAGTGAATAAAAGCACAAAACCGGCCCCTAAAATAGTTTTGCTCGAGTCATTAAAAGCCTTACTCAGTGCAACGGTCGATTTACGTGTTTGTAAAAAAGCGGCGACTAGCGCGCATACTATTAGTATGCCAACGGGCAAATATAATGTTAAAAAACCAGCGCTTATACCAGCTTCCCCAAGAATGGAAGAAAACGAAAGCGTCACATCAGTCAGCAATGTTTTAAACTCTATAAATACACGAGAACATACTTTGGCTACCCAGTAGTCTTGATAGGCAATATCGCCGTTTACATGCCGAACATCTATTTTCGCATAACCACCTAAAACCACCGAAGTGTTTTTATTTTTATCGCTGGCAGATATTAATTCACTAGCGGCATTAGACGCCGGTGCAATTGCAAAACAAAAAGCGGCTGCCAATATCGTTTTAGCAAAATTAGTAAAAGACTTCTTCGAATAGCGTAACCGCGAACTCGTAATATTGAGAGATTTCATGTGTGACCCTTTTAGCGTTGAATGCTAGTTGTTATTAAGCTGCAACAATCTAAAAGGGTGTGGGAAAAAAAATACATAATGCACATGTGTTTTTCTAAAAGTGATGTAATAAATGAGCTCTACAAAGCTATTCGAGGGGCGCTAATAGCCTTTCTTTTGATAGAGAAACGTGGCGCAAGAGTATATAGGTCACCGTTTAAGCCAACCAACTGCTGATTTATCCCTTGTGTTTTTGCGACTTCTGAACATGCCAATAAATGCTTTGGCTCGCCATGCACAGGGACTATACACTTTGGTCGTACCCAGCCAAATAATTGGATCAAATCGCCCTCATTAGGGTGTCCCGAAGCATGAATAATATGCTCACAATTTGCCGACTCAACCACGTTTATTTCACGTTCTGTCAATAAATGAGTTAATCGTTTGACCGACTTTTCGTTTCCAGGGATCACAATACTGCTAAATATAACGGTGTCATCTTTTTCAAGATCGCAGTCTTTATGGTTATTCAATGCGAGTTTGTATAAGCCAGCTCGCGGCTCACCTTGACTTCCCGTTGCGACTATAAGCACTTCGTGTCTTGGTAAGTATCCAATGTGTCTGCGCGGCGTAATTTTGAACTCTTCCGGCCAAAAGCCTGTGCTTCTGGCAATACTTACCATATTTTCAAGTGCAGGGCCTAGTAGGCACATGTATCTGTTAGTTGCCTGCGCTATTTTGGCAAGGGTAATCAAGCGCGCGACATTACTTGCAAAGCATGTAACTACCACTCTTCCTTTTGCCTTGCTAATAAGTGTGCCCAGGCCTTGCTCGCAGTCTTTTTCAGAAAAAGAATGCCCCGGACGGTTAGCATTCGTTGAATCACACACCATGGCCGTAATATTTTTACTGGCTAATTCCATAAACAACCGTTTATTGAAACCTTCTCCAATAACAGGGCTTGCGTCAATTTTCCAATCACCGGTGTGTAATACTCGCGCAACCGCAGTGGTGATAAGTAGTGCATTCGCTTCAGGGATAGAGTGCGTTGTGGGTATCCACTCTACTGTGAATGGACCAATATCAAGCACACTGCCGGTTTCAACAACTACTATGGGAAGTTCATACGGTAGATCTGCTCTATACGCTTTTCGCCTTAATACTGCGGCCGTAAATGCAGTAGTATATATTGGGCATTGTAGCTGTTCCCATTGACTTATTACCGCGCCTAAATGATCTTCGTGTGCATGGGTTAACACAATGCCGCATAAACTATCACGCCTATTAGCGATAAAGGAAATATCGGCAGTCACCATGTTATGGCGCATCACGCCAATAGTGTCGTCTTGTTCTCGGTCGAGTGGCACGTTGAAGGTAACCCCGCAATCGATCATGAGCCATTTTTTGTTATGTCCATAGAGATTGACATTCATGCCAATTTCGCCAGTTCCACCTAAAGGTAAAAACCATAAATCTTTTTCTGTGGGGCTATTTTTCATAGGTATGTTTCACGGTATGTTCTCACACTAAAGCTTGTGAAAATAAAAAGTTGAACTGTTCGGCAAGTAGTATAAAAGTTACATATTTACTGCGTAAAGCCTATCTAAGAAATAGTAGAAACATCACATAACAAAACATGTAAAAAATCTATACGAGTGATTATACTAACATGCTTGTCATAAAAAATAGGAACTGCGACTTGATTAATCATGGTTTATTCATTAACAAAATTTAATTAAAATAAGCGCTTAGTAATTAATCCAATAAAAATAGTTTGGGTATCAATATTGGACGCTACATAATAATCAAACGCTACATAATAGGAAATACCATGAAATTTTTAAAAGCAGTACCATTTGCTGTCCTCAGTGCGCTAGCTTTGACTGGCTGCAGCTCAGACGACGATCCAATTATTACAGATACTCCCCCGATTGTTCCGCCAGAGTTTGCAAACGTACGTGTAATACATGCATCACCGGATGCTCCCATTGTTGATATATTCGCTGGCTCAACAGCTATAACGTCAATGCAAGATGTTGATTATCAAGTTGCATCTGGTCTATTAGAGCTAAACCCAGGTGATTTTACCTTCAGAGTTGAAGCAGAAACGCCAGCCGGGAACGCTGAAGTATTAGTTATTCCAGCTACTTTGAGCAACGATACGGTATACAACGTTTTAGCCGTTGGTGATGTAGCAAATTTAGAAGCTTTGCTTGTGACAAGTATTAAAGGTCCAATAGCAGACGGTAATATAAGAGTACAAGTAGTTCACGGTGCACCCGACGCCCCAATGGTAGACGTTTACGTTACCGCACCCGACACAGTACTTGCTGACGAACAACCACTTGCTACTTTATCGTTTAAAGAGTTTACCGGATCGGTTGAGGTACCGGGCGGCGATTATCAAATACGTATTGCAGCCGCTGGCACAACAACCGTTGTTTTTGATTCAGGCACTCTAGCCTTAGCTGCAGGCGCTGATTTGTTAATAACTGCAACCGAAAACGTCGCCACAGGTGATTCACCGGTTGCGCTTTTAGTTGCCGACGGAACAGCTTCTAGTGTTATCTTAGATACTAACACACTAGCCGACGTACGTGCTATTCACGGAATAGCCAATGCTCCAGCAGTAGATGTATTAGCGGTTGTCCCTGACGCTGACGACATCGTGTTATTTGATGGCGCACCGTTTAAAGGCGTTACCGGATACATCGCTGTAGCCGGCGGTGATTACGTGCTCGATGTTGTAGCCGATGCCGACAATACTGTTGTTGCAATTAATGATGCGATGATTTCGCTTACTAATGGCATGCGTTATACCGCCCTTGCTAACAACACATTAGCCTCAGCCGACCTTGATTTAATTGAAGACAATCGTAGACCGCTAGCGACAGCAGCACAGGTAAGAATCTTTCATGCTTCACAGGCAACAGGCGCAGTTGATATTTATGTAACCGCCGACGGTGTTATTACTGATGCAACACCGAATTTTGTTGGCGTTGAGTACATGACAGAAGCGCTAGCAGAAACAGGCTATGTACAATTAGTACCAGGTAGCTACTTTGTGACTGTAACGGGCACTGGTTCGAAAGATGCAGCAATCGCTACGGGTGAATTAGTGCTATCGGCAGCAGGTATTTATACTGCTATCGCGGTAGACGGTGATAATAGCGACATGGGTCCACAGTTAATTCTAGCAGATGACTTTGTTGCTCCAGCAGCTGAATAACACAGTTTTGTAATGTTCGAAACGCCTCAAATGTGAGGCGTTTTTTTTTGAATTAAATGCTATCCTAATAAGATGACTAAACCCTATACACCAAACTATTCCAGAAACCACACCTTAGATATCGTGCGGACCTTTGCCATTGTGCTAATGGTCATTTTTCATTTTATATATGATGTAAAGTTTTTTGGCTATGTTGATTGGGACACTCCGGACGGCTTTGGCTGGCAACAATTTCGCTGGGTTATTATTAGCTTGTTCTTTTTATGCTTAGGTATATCTCTAACCTTTGCGCATAAACATTCTTTTCGCAAAAAGAAATTTCTTTTCAGAGTGTCTCAAATAGCTTTTGCCGCCTTAATAATTTCAGTGGCTACCTACTTCGCGCTTCCAAAAAACTGGATCTTCTTTGGTGTTTTGCATTTTTTAGCATTTGCTAGTTGCATAGTGGTGTGGTTCGTAAAGATGCCAAAAATAAGCCTTTGCATTGGACTCACCTTTTTTCTCATAGGTGCTTTGCAGCTTGTCCCAGTTCGCTGGCCATTTCATTTACTGTCCGACAACTTACCGTCATATACAAACGACTACGTGGCAATAGTCCCATGGTTAGGCATGGTCTTTTTGGGGATAACGATTGCACACACTAAATGGTTTATTGGCGACCCGCTTTCGCCAAAGAGCTTAAATGCCCCTGTAGATAAACAAGTCAATTCACGCACATGGTTAATTTGGCCCGGACAACACAGTTTAAGTATTTATTTGTTGCACCAACCCATTATGATGGCTGCGCTATATTTAATAAGCTCGTTATAGCAACTACTACCACTGTTTATATGGTAAGCTTTTTGACGTCAATTTTATAAAACGGATATTGATTTGCCGCTCTGCGGTTCGAACTAATACCTGCATTCCAAGATGCGAGGCTGTTTTTTGTAAATTATTAATGAGTTGCTCCTTGCTTGCAGTAGTGGTGTATTTAAGCTCGGTACTCATTGAGTTTTGCATGATGGTGTTATCGGATTGATAACCACTATACTGGCGCATAAAAGACTGTAGCTGCAAAATTTGAGTTTGTGCAAACTGATTGAACAACAGTTGATATTCTACGACTGCGTTGTTTACTTCATTTTGCTTTGTTTTTATCTTACCTTCGTTGGCAGTTTGAATCACCAAGGCGTGTGAATTAGCCATAAATAAAACGCTCAATATCAACATTGTGGTATTGACCGCAAGGCGTTGATGGCTTTTAAGTAACTTATAGGTTTGCATGTACGTGGTTCACTAATTTTTGCATATAAATGTGCTTACCAAAAAAATAAGCGCCTAGTTAATATAAGCACCATCGTATATCTTTATAATACCATTAACAATGACCCCAATTTTACGCTACAAAATTAGCAACCTCGGCTTAGTTGCCAATCTGTAAGTACGTTTTTTTGATTAACACTTACATTAGTCAACCAAAGGCTGTTGCGTCTTAAAGCATATTGTCCGCTTAATTGTGTTAAGGGTGCTGTCCCTAAATAACGCGCAATTGATTTCCCAAGAACTTCGTCAAATGAAATGGGATACAAGCGCACTAAGGTCTGGTTAGGAGCATATACGTCGAGTAATGCTTGTTCTTGCTGAGTTCTATATCCGCTCGCCACTCTTACTATTGCGCTATGATGCTTATTCTTATGGGAAAATACCGTTAACTTGTTATCCTGAACCGCGCCTACGTCAATGCCAATACACGAATGCATATACTCTAATATTTGCTTAGTCGTCGCTTCAGGGAAATATAACGACCGCTCACTTCCCTTCAATGCTACAAGTTGACTAAGGCGCTGTTTTATCTCTACTTTACTAGGTTGTGCTAAGCTTTTTGTCTGGCTAGTAGCACGACTATATACTTGCATAGTGCTTAAGGCCCTAGCAGGCAAGACAGGTGCCATGACAATTGAATCGTTGTTAATAAATGTTGTTGCTGGCTTTATAATAGAGTGCGGTTCCGTGTTGTGAAGATCTGTGACCTCCAACTGATTTGTAAGCGATTCAGCCTTTTGCGCTGCCGGCGGAACAGGTAATGTAATATATGCAAACGCTAAATGACTTATTTTCGGAAGGTCATCTTTTTGGGGTGTTAACACTTCATTTTTTAAATTATCTAGTTTTTTGGTCACTAACACAGTTACTTGCTCCGGCTGAGCAGTTCGTGTGGGACTATCGTCAATTACATAAAGAGTTTCATCAGCAAAATATAGCCAATCAATTAAGACCGTTATTAGTACAATGCATAATGTTGCAAGGCCATAGCGCATTGATACACCAGAAACTCTCATCGATTAGTTCGATAAGCCACTAAGCGCAGCCAGTTCCATCTTTTGTGACAATGCGCGTAAGATTGCTTGCTGCTTAATTCTTTTTTGTTGTTCGTTTTTGACTAAGTCGTTTTCATCGAAGCTTGTTGTCATTATTGCAGCAGTAGATATTTCATTTACCTGCTTTGATGAGCGCGTGCTTTGCGCCGTACTTTCTTCAGGAACGTTATTTGCTGCCAGCACCATAACTGCAGGTTGTAATGTTTTGGTATTGGTTGATTGCTTAGCCGTTTGTTCAACAAACTTATTCTCCAGTTCAGCCACACTTCCTTCTAAGTGCTTAACTCGGGTAGTTAAGGCTATGTTTTGGTCTGCAGATTGATTAGATAACATAGTGAGTTGTTCTAATAAAGCATTATCACTAGGTGTTGACCGGGCATTGGATACATTTTCATCTGCATGTGAAGCCTTAACAACAATGCTGTTCACAAATGATTTCACAGTATTGGTCTGCATAGCTAAATAAGCCATAGCAACCACGCTGATTACTATAAAAAGTGTTTTCATGTTCTTCTCCTGTAGCGCAGTGTGCACTGCCACCTATAAAACCTAGAGTGTGTTTGAATCAAGCTCGGTTTTGTTTATATTGTGCGGTGCTTTCGCTTCATTAACGATGTCCTCAGCCTGCTTAGCAAGCAAAATTGACAACCATGCCCTCACAGCGGTTGACGCAGGCAAGCCCACAACCGTGGTCATAAATGCCATCGAAAATTGCGTAGTTAATACTGAAATAATGGTGTTAACGTTGTCGGGAGTTAAGCTTTGATCGGCCAATGCGCCTATTCCTAAACTAATTCCCAATAATGTAAAGGTCAATGCTAGCGTCGATATACCATTCGCAGCTTGCGCGCCTACTTGCGCCCAAAATGATATTGCGTGACGCTGATTTACTTTCAATATGGCATACACAGACACAATCAATAAACTAGCAAACAAAACGGTGAATGTAATACCAAAATACTTATCCATCCACGCAATAATGGCGCTTATTTGCATATTGGTAATATAGCTAATCAACGCAAACAAAATAGCCATGCCGCCTATGGTCATGCCAACGGTTGAGGTGGCAGCTTTGGCGTTATTTGTTGTGTTACTTTCTGCACTTGCGTTAAAAGACGTCCTTTCATTTCGCCTAGATGCTACACCAGATAATGGCGAGTTTGCCATTGCCGATTTCATTTCCTATAACCAACTTGAGTATTGAGTACGGCGTCACTAGTTACATTCATCGTACTCAACCAATGTTCACTTGCACTGCGTTTGTTTTCGGCGCCCGCATGCACTAAAAACGTTAAATCATATTGTTTAAATGCATTTTTTACTAAGGGGGAAGTAGATACTAATAAGCGCTCGTCTCGCATTACCATACGTTCCATATCAGTCAGGTGACGCTGACGCTTTATTAACTGCTGTTGGCGCTGCTGTATATCCAATGCAGGCGATAAAATGTCTTGGATCAGGGCAGCGCGCTCACGCTCTAAGTTTTGTAAACTCAAGGTCTTCATGCTCGCTGAAGTAGCTGCATTAGCGGTTACTGAACCTACAAAGAGAAAACCCATTATGCTAATTGCAATCAGTTTGGATGTTGATGAGAACGCTTTTCTAAATAAAATACTTAACATGGCTAATCCTTATAAAAAAAGTGAAACCGAAGTTGCGGGAGTGGTTAACGGACCTGCATTCATAGCATTGACTTCCTGCGCTTCGCTAATAGAAAATTCGAGTGATTGCGCATCTAGCGCCACAATTTTGGCCATATAGCTGAGCATAAGCGCTTCTTGATCGAGTAAAGACTGTTCGGTTGATGACTGCATCAATAATTGACGCATATATTCTTGAGTACTAACTTCGATGCCATCTACTTTTGCTGCCAAGTTCGCTTTGTGTGCATTAATAGCGGACTTTAGTTGGTCAATCTTTTCTAAGTTGACTGCAAATTCCTTTGCGTATGGGCTTTGTTCGCTATACCCATCTTGCAATAGTGTTTCATCTACTTGGCGCATTACTTTTTCCATGCGTGCCTTGGCGGCCTGTTGACTCAGCTTTAATTGATAAGCAGTCGTATTAGCTTGTTCATTTGACTGCGAATATAACTTTGCAAGTACTTGCTGATATACGTCAATCTTATTCCCAAGCTGGGTTTGACGTAGCTGTTGACCTGTTTGCATAAGATCAAGAAAAGCTGATTTCAATTGAATTAAATCTACTTTTTCATCAATCATATTACCGCTAGACGCATCGCCAAGTAGGGTTTTAAGCGCCTTGATTTGTTGGCTCTTAGCACCAATATCCTGTTCTATTGCGAGCAACTCGGTCGCCATAGGTGACATTCTAAAGTCTTGTTGAATGCGTTTCTCTATTAAGTTTGCTGGAAGTTCAACTAAGGAGTCAGCAGAAACTGGCTGCCAGTTTTCTTGGGCATAAGCGTTATTTACAAAGGCCAAATTCAATGTGCTGCAAGCCAATGCAAGTCCGGTGGCAAAGGCAATTTGGTTTATTTTATGTTTAATTTTATTCATGGGGCACTCCTACCGCAATGACCATTTACGTTGGCGAGCGATTTCGGCACGTAATGTTGGGTTAATATTAAGCGAGGTTAATTGATAAGACGTGACTTCACTTTGCTTGGTCAACACAATAGCGGTATCAACAAATGAAGTGTAATCAGCAAACAATAAATCTTGTTGTGGAAACGCTGTTCTAAATTTAGCTAGGGTGTTAGTGGCTGCCTGCATGTCGCCAGCCTTTACATAATTCACAAAGGCAAGCGCACTAAATTGCATGGCTGTTTTTATATCGGGGTGCTTAGGTGAATATTGGATATTGCCTACACAATGTTGTGCGGCATTGGCTAAGGAAAGTGATTGACTAAGCGAGGGCGTATTCATCGCTGCTTGTTGTGTTTGTACCTGACTAATACATTCAGTGCTCATGCGGTCTGGCGTAGTTATGCTGGTATCAACCGTTATTATGCTAGCGGAGGTGCTTGTCATATTGCAACCGCTTAAAAAGGCTACCGAAAATAGGATTATGGTGGTCAGCCTGCTGCAAACTACCAAAGTCGTTTTTGGTAAAACGCTTGTTACAATTGAAAAAAGGTTGTTATATAAAGTTAGTGTCATTGCCATCTCCTAAATGTGCTTATTAAGAGATATAAAACGATTTGCCCTATTTTTTATTCACGCTGTGAAAAAAGGCTTTTATTTTTGAACTGTCAATTCATGTTCGAGCATTACGATTTTGTTGTCTGCTTGGGTTTTGTTAATCCATGTCTGCAAGTCTTCTATATTATGCGACCTTCCCGTTTGCTGAAATTGATATAAATAGCTCTCGAGTGCATCGATATCCGCGGCATCGCTTGGCTGTGTGAATGCCAATAAAGTGTACTTTCTAGTTTGGCTTTGATTGCTTGGCAGTGGCAAAGACCATTGCAACGGTTCAGCAATGTCTGCCAACAATTCTGAGTTCGCTAAGAAAGTATTTAAGCGTTTTTCGGCAGGCGCAAGAGAGCGTAAGGGAAATATAGCTTTTGTGTCGGTTACCAACCATAAACTCGACACGTGCGTATCCGTCACTAAATATAACTGGCAAAGGTGGGCTATGTTAGTGGGGTTAAGCAACAATTTATTAACCAACAAGCCCTTATCTAGAATACTTAGGCCCCCTTGGCCACAGCTTTTTTTGTTATCCGATAAACTTCCCATAAGGGCAAACACAACCGGCCTATTCAAACCACTGACGCTATTGACGTTAACCACCTTTATAATAAACAAGCTTAACGCAAATAATAGTAGCGATAGAACAAATAATGTTCTTATTGAAGGGCTATTGATTAAGGGCTTATTAGGCGCCAAAATACGCTTTCTATCTAACGGGTATTGGGTGTCGGTCGGCAAAAAATCTGCCTCAATAAGGGCACCCTCATTTTTCAGATTAGCATCAATCTCTTTTGAAAAAACCAAATCTCCAACCGGCAATCCAAACATACTGCATAACTGAAATAGTTCTGGTAATGCAGAAATAGGCGTAAGATTAACAGCTGTATCGGGCACCGGCTCACGAAAGTTAATGTTAGGCGCTAAAAAACAGACTCGTTTTTGTTGCGCTTTCCATTCATCAATCGGTGAATTAGCGAGTAAGCATTTTTTGGCCAAGGATTGGATGGGTAATACGGTGTAAAGCAGAGTGTCTATTTTGCCAGTAGCAATAATAACCATATCATCGCTTACAGGATCCGCACCGCAGGTTTCTTTACTAGCGCCTTCAGACAAACAACCATGCTCAAACAAGTAATGCGCAATAAAAACGCCAAGCTGCCAACTTTCTCCTTGGTCGATACTATCAGACAAATTCAACCTGTAAGCATGGCCACCAAAAACATCTGTAATTATTCCTTGGGGTTTTTCTACAAAGGCTTGATATCCACCGCTAATACCGGCTAGTTGAGAGGTGCCAGAAATGGTAGCCACAGAGCTAAGGTCGCTCGCAGTCAATCTTGTGATTGACTGCACTTGTACCAAGCCCTTAGTGGTGGCTATAAAAACTTGGGCGTACTTTTTATCCACTTTTGGCCTATCAAAATTTGGCTTATTCATAAATAGCGCTTACATTGCGAACAAAAAAACATGTAAAATAATAATTTCACTATCATTCGTAAAAAGTAACTACGTTAAATATAAATGACTTTCTTCATTTGCGATAGCTTTAAAGCGTCTGTTGCTTACATTTATTAGTGTCTGAAACTTGTTTTTATTTACATACCCAAGTTGAACTACATGTATCTGTTGATCATATTCGCAATGCAAAAACAAATCTTTTTTCTCTATCTGCTGGCCAATATCATCAAGTTTCAAAACAACATAGGCGTCACCTTCTTGCTTAGTGGTTTGTATAAGTCTTACCACAAAGCCCTTCCCTTGCCGCGTAAAGTCTACCTCACCATTGTTCATAGTAAGGTCTGATGCGCTGCTGGCAGCCGCTTGGCTTTGGCTTTGCATTGTGGTGACACAGCTCACTACTTGTTTGTACCAGATAAAGTACTGAAGTGAGGTGTTAACGAGGGCACGTGTTTGTTGGCTTTGGTTTGCCATAGGCTGCAGCACTGCGTCGACGACTGCCTGCATACTCGTGGTAAGCGCACGCTTATCTTTATCGGTTTGCGTATTGCTTATGCTAGTGGATTGCACACTAGTGTTGTCATCACCATGGGTTATACCATGCACTATGCCTTGTAATTGTTTATCTATTATAAAAGCACGTTCCGTAATATTCATCTTATTTATCGTCCTGAGAATAAAGGGTGAAAAACTCATTGGTGAATATGAGACGGTCAGCCTCAAATTTTGCCGCGCTATGTTGCTCTTTATTGTTAATATTCGTAACTAACTGTTTAAGCGTTTTATTTAAGTCAAATAAACGTTCGGCTGAGCTTATATAGCAATGCGAACCAAGCAAACTCTTTGCTGTAAATCCTTCACGGTTTATGTGTTTAAACGCTATGCGGCATTGCCCTAATAAATCTTTGAGCCACGGGTTTGTCAGCTGCCACTGAGCCAAAGTAGACAAGTTTACAGCACTTACTTCATTGATATTGAGATCTGAAGACTCATCTAACATTCGCGCAAAGCTGCTCACATAAGCCTCGTATTTAGACATACTAGACATAAGCTTAAGTAATATTAAACAGGCCTGTTTTGGTGTTTCGGTAATTAGAACATCCACTATTGCCAACAATACCTGTTGGTTGCTCGCCATTAGACTAACGCAAGCATGCTTTACATCTTCGTAGTCGTGCTCACAAAGAGCAAAATAGTCTTGTTCGCAGCCAATGTTTAGACGCTTAATTCGCACAAGCTGTATTATTTGATGTTGTGCCTTTCCGAATACCTGAAGACGCAACCACGTCGTGACCAAAGGAAGTATATAGTATGGATACCGAGCCGCTAACTCAATCAATTCAAACTGTTGTTTATTAAGCACTTTAGGCGTATTTAATAAACTCTTTGCATCAATCATATGGGTAGCATCATATTGCGCTGCTAAGCTAAAGATAGCACTGCCTTGCGCGTCTGCATCTTCTGGCAATAAGTCAGGCAACTCTTCAGCCATATCATCGCTGTTAACTGCGTATTGAAGACTAACACTGGTGTGGGTAATATCTAGGGCATGCTGGTAAGATAAACTGTCTTTCACAACGCTTGAGAACTTACCATACCCTTCTTGAGTGTTATGCTGTTGCCAGAACTTCAGCAAACTACCATCATTTATATCACTCAAGTTCGTGTACGCATTATCTTGATACCAAGACTGTAAAAGTCTATACCGAAGTTGTAATTTAGCCGGGGGCAAATGCTCACTAAGATAATAATATATGTGTTTTTGCAATACACTTGAAAATTCTCTTATCGCGTTGTGCCCTTTCCCCAGCAGCATATTCTCAATAAGGCCTAATAAATCTGGCACCACGCAAACCAGCCATTCCGCAAAACAAGCTAATAAGTTTGCTCTAGTAGCACTTATCGTAAAACTATGCTCGTGAATATTGATTGTAATACCCGACATTGATGGTTTTGTTGACGTATCTAAGTGCGTACTTGAAGACCCACTGCGTGACTTGGGCTCCTTAACAAGCTTATCACCAGCAATAGAAATGACCGTAATAGGAGAGTTGGCATTTGCCTTAGAATCGATGTCTATCTTTTTAAAATATGCACTAAAGGCACTGGACGAACTGCATTGTGTTATCCAATAAAAATCTAGCAAAGCTTGTTGAATGTTACTTGGCCTATTTGTGTTGGTGTTTGTAAATATTAGTGCCCAGTTAATATGTGCAAATTCATAGCACAAGTTACCATAATTGCGACACACAAGATGTTGCGCTAGGCTATCAACGGTTTTATTAGTGAATTTTGCGTTGCCATTGTTGCCTTCCACATCACGAAGCATCTCGAATTCTGCTTTTAAATGCTCGCTAACGCCATAGTTGACTATGGATTGTTCGGTAAAGGCCGACGCTGAGTTCATGATTATTCGCCGTTGGGCTTAGGTGAAGATGATGAGGACCGTGTCGACGAAAGCTCCTCATTCATTGTCACGCCATTTACACCATCTGTAGCGGGTGCAATTGGCGCATTGGACATTATAGGTCCATGGTTATATCGAATACTGGCATTGTCGTAATCGCTAATTTGAAAATGAATATCCCCATACATAAGGCTACAAGGAAAATATAAAGGCATTTCGCCTAAAAGCGGCATTGAATCGAGGGTAATCTCTGCGCTTCTATGTTCTGATTTCGCAGGCGCAATAGTCGCGCTTTTGCCCAAGGTGATAGTACATAATGGGATAAACTCGTTTTTTACATTACCTTTTTTAGGAGCTTGACGATCCTCAATACGAAGCGCCCCTACTTCACAAATATGCATTTTGGAAGTAAGAGTGTTCAACACAAGCCAGCACTGCTTTTGTAACAAGACTAACTTTGTTCTAGTTGCCAATGCATTATCGGGCCAAACACGATTGAGTTCTTGTTTGTCGAGTAAGGTCATAGACTGCAGGTTAACCTTTAATTGTAAAATAGACTCATGTTCAGAGAGCTCAACGTCAAGAGCTGCTGATAAAATCACATTCTTGCCGCCCAACTGAAGCTTATCTTTATCATGTAGTTTTTCTGGTTGATGCGGTGTTGTAGATTCATTGTTGATAAATGTGCCATTTTTACTGTTTGTGTCGACCCAATAAAAACCAGAATCTTGTTTTTGCACAAACCCGTGCTGACCCGCTCTAGATATAGATTTATGGTTAACATAAAAAACCGCGTCTTGCTTACTAATCCACGTATCGTCATCGTTGTTAGGACGCCTGCCTAAATGCACAGTTGCGTTTTCACAAAGCAAGACACTTTGAGGATCTTTCGCACAGCTAATCACCACCGAGCTTATACTTTGCGTAAACTCTTTGTTAGCTTGTTTTATGAGCTTATTAATCGCCTTAGTTTGCTTTTTTAAGGACGACTCTTTTTGCGCCACCTCTACGGCTTGATATAACTGACGCAAAGCCTTAATGGGTTGCTGTTGGCGATAATTATTCATCGCCTTGGCCAGTTTATTTCTTATCCACTGCTCATTCTCAGAAAAAGATTTTGCGCCTTCTTCTAAAGCTTCTATGTCTTGCACGAGTTTGTTTGCTTGTGGATTAGCAGTATTAGCATTTAATGCTTTTGAAACAAAAAGCTTACTAGTATTCACATCACCTGCATCGAAATACAGCTTGGCTTGAGCCGACAGCGCTGTTGATTCTTTTTGTAAACGCGCCCAATAAGAAGCTTGAGAAACCCATTTTGATCGCAAAGCGTACAGCACAAACGAAGCGTTTTTATAAGTTGCGAGCCACATATCGGCATTGCGCTTATTGCCATATTCAACAAGGTGAAAATCTAGATGTTTACGCCTCATATAAATACCTAATAACACAATTAATCCAATAATTATTGATGCCCTAGTAATTAAAGATGGTGCGTAAGGATTGCCTTGACGTTCCATTCTAAAGGCCATGCTAGCATTGTCGTTTTGGATGAAATAAATATTGCTATCTACATTTTGTGTTGTAAAAAAGGTCGTTAGCATTTGTTTAACTTGGCTAGCATTTAATGATGTTTGTAAGATATATTCACTGTTTGTCACTGGGAAATATTGGTTGAATAAATGATAGCTTACAAACGATTTACTCAGCATCAACTGCGTATTTTGATTATTTGCTAACACCATGGTGGTTAAACCGTTAAGTTCTTCAAATAAGAAGCTGTCAAAATATAATGCAAATTGTGATTGTGGCTGATTACCACTGAGTTTTGCCTCTATTAAGGTCCCCATATCTTGACCTAAAGACCTTAGGCTAGCTTGCGAAGGTCTTCCCACTAAAGCGAGGCTATCTGAAAACATGATTTGCAGCGACAAAGGGTCGAGTAAACGCACATACAAAGTGGGATTGTCTTCACCACCGTAGCCGTACAATACAATTAAGTGCACGCTGGGCGCGCTATCTCTTACCTTTTTAGTTACGCCTGCAATATCTTGCTGACCACACAAAAACTGCTGGCAATTGTCGAACACCTTTTGTTGTTCAATCAGTTTCTCTAAGCTTCGGGTGAGACTTAATGCAAGACCCTGTTCTATTTGTAAATAGCTTGGATTAAGCTGCTGGGATGCATTTTCAATTGCTTTTTGACTAGCCTGTTCAATTCGCTCTGGTACTAACATTATTTGCCAATCGCGAGCACTAACGGGCGCAGGTGTGCTTAACGATATACACAAGGTAATCGCCAACATAAGGAGAATACTTTTCAGTTGAGTTAATGTAGCCAATGCTATATAAACGCTTTTATTCATTTATCCATTCTACTAATCTGAATCCTGTTGTAGGCGTTCTAGCACTTTTCAATAACTGAGAAAGGGGCTGTTCATTTATACCTGACTTTTTGCTTATCCAAGAACCGCCCATAACCATTGCTTGGTCACATCGCTCAACAAAAGTATTGTCTGCACTTCGTTGTTGCCAGCAATCATTTAGCCATTCTTGAACATTGCCAAGTACATGGTACATAAGGTTTTCATCGGGATTAATGGCCTTAACAGGCATGGTAACACCCGCATATTGTCTGGCAAGGCTATGATTACAATTTTTACAATGAATCGCTATCTTATTGTTATTAATCCGCTGCTTTGAAGCTCTCATTAAACGCCATTGCTCAGAACTTGGCAGCGAAAAACGTTTTTGTGTTTTCTGATTTAGCCAAGGAATAAACTGCTGCGTAATTTCATACCAGTCTATATTCACTTTAGGGTGGCCTGGCAAATCCATTGTTGCAGCTTTGGACGCCGAAGAAAATTGTTTTACTTGCCTACATGCTCCCTCTTGAGCGCATAGTGCATACAGTTGATTAGTGACTTCTGTTGCCATAATTCTTATCTCGGGAAGGCTGTCGATTCTTACCCATTCAACTATAATTTTATTAGTGGAGTTTTCCTGCTCCGTAAATAAAATATAAGCTCCCGCAGCAGCAAACGATTTACCTAGAGGTTCAAGGTCATAGACTTTTTCCATAGGTTCGTGTGCAAACAAAGCAATATCATTAGGCACACTAAGTACCGTTTTTGATAAAATGTCGGCAGATACATCGCTGGCAATACCCTGCGGTTCGCTTTTAAAAGGAGTATCTACACTAAATTGTTTTTTCGTTTGCGAGTCATGGCCCCAATAAATAAAAACTAGCAGTATCACAAAAACGGGTAGTGCATAGCGTTTTACTTTTTGAAACGACAAGCTAGGTAATTGGAAATGCTGCTTTAGTAACCACTCTGCAGCGTTCGGATCATCCGGTCTTGCTGCGCGGCCTACTTGTAACACTTGTTGATACTGCGATATTGTCAGCCGCTTGCCCGACTTTGCAAGCAAGGCCTTTACATAATTTATCCAGCCAAACCATGATAATAAGTTTTTATCCGCTATAAGCTGCGCTCGGCATGCATCAATAATCTGCTGAAGTGAGTCTTTTTGATTACTTAAGTTTGATTCATAGTTAGCAACATTCGATTTAGTTTGTAACCCTGACCTAAAACTAAGCAACAAACGTTCTTTGTCTTGTTCATTGAGCCAACCTTGCTGCAGCAAAATTCGTTTTATTTCTTGTTGAATTGCCGCTATTTCTTGTGGGATTTCAAGTACATCAGCCTGCACAGTTTGATTTACCTCAGGGGCTTGCATTTGCGCTAATATTCTAGACTTGCATAGGCTGGCACTGGGTCGTTGTTCTTTGTTGTTATTTAATAGGTCTTTAATTAATTCGATAGCCCACGCAGGCGCAATATTTTCTAATTGTGTGTGTAATGTACCCTCAAGCACTGGCTTTTGAAGCAATGCCCCAGTTAACATTCTGAACCACAGCACACCCAAAGAATACACATCACTTGCGGTGCTAATATTGTTTATATTGATGTAGTGATTGTCATCAGCATCAATGGCTAAAGTTTGTTCTGGACTTGCATAATCGGGTGTTGATCGCCGCACAATACTGCTGTCGTAATTGTTTATCGGAAACCTTGCAGCTAAGGGGCTCGAATTGAGTACTACCGCGCTATCAAAATCTGCTAGTAGTGCATTATTATGCTCATCCAAAAATATATTTTGTGGTTTTATGTCTAAATGCGCTATGCCTAAATGATGAATAGCGTGTAAACCATCAATTACCTGGTTGATTATATGCAAACTGGTAACAAAACTAAGTTTTTGATGATGCACGGCCAATAGATCATTTAAGGTTTGTGGATAAAATGGCATCACCATAAACGGACGTTCGTTTGCTTGTGTTACTTTATCGCTTGTTGATGCATTTTCAATAGATGGTTTTACGAGCGACGCACTCTCTACAATAGTCCCTACATGCAGAACATCGACAATATTAGGCTGTGACGAAAATTCTAGGAGAAGGTTTGCCTGATGAGTGAAAATAGAACATGATTTATCAGAAAGACTACCTGCATGAAGTTTCAGCACCTGTCGCTTGTGCACATTTTTACCCTGCACAATATACAAATGACTATTTTGTGTAGCGTTAAGTGTTTTAAGCACAACGTATTGGTCAATGTTTTGACCTACTTTATATAACTCAATTGCAGCCATTGGCTATTGGTTCCAATTATTCATAGCAATGGCGTCAATATTCGGCCATTTCTGCTACATACTAGCATATTGACATCTTATGCAGATTTTGCACCAACAAACTTTGTGAAATCAATTACTGTAGACAGACAACGATGAATAACCATAAACAATTGTAGAGTGACAATGAAGAATCATACTCGACAATAAAGTACATATAACTAAAAGTTAGATAAAAAAGTTAGAAACACCAATAAAAATGGGGCATCCAAGGCGGTTATCTAACTTTCCATAAATTTATCTAAGTTTACACTTATTTTCGAGCGTGAATTAGTAGTCAATTAGTGCCATTTTTTAGATCTGCTGTTTGCATTATAAATCTAAATTATTTGGCTCTGTTAGCAGATACTATTGATTGATATTTTCCAACAATTACGTAAAAATTATTCAAACTACGTCGACCACAAGAAACCGGTTTCTCTGTTGCAGCTAAATCACACTGACTGGCCCTTCTGAGCCTAGAGCCGACATAGCCAGTTCAAATTTTTGTTCAAATTAACGTAGCTTTTTTAATCTTAAAAATACAATGAGTGACAGACGGGTTTGGGCAGTTTGCAGACGTAGCTATTTTCATTAGCTTTTAAAGCTTTGAGCGTGAACCGGTCATAATTTTGAATCAATCGCGACGGGTAGGTCATCACCTATAGCAGCCGTTGAGTAATCTTGGATAAAGACAAAAAATGCCTGTTAGCTGACGTAAGCTTTATTGATTTTCAGCGTCGATGCTTGGCAGTAAACAGTTAAAAAGAACGTAGACTAAACAATAGTAAATGAGCTCCTCTCTCGACACTTCAGGCCATCTTTAAGACTTGAACATTATAAGTTGGATCAACGATAGAAATCCGCGATATGATCAACAAATTCTATGGGTAAACTTCCTAATACATTAGTCAGGACAACAATCGCCAAGTTTTCTTCAGGATAAACAATAAGAGTAACTGCGTTGCCGCCACTTGCACTAACTGCGGGATACTTATCTCTCGTCATGACCTGCCAACCAGCAGCGTAACCATTCTCTTTTTCATTGAAGCCTACTGAACTGCCGTCTTTTAGAATATGTGGTGTCCATAGTGTTTTCAGGTATTTTGAATCAAAATATACTTCATTCTGTAAAGCTATTAAATACTTAGCCAAATCTTCAGCCGAAGACGCCATGCCAGCATCTGGCCATAAAATAGTTGGAAAATCGAGTTTTATTTCTTGGAAGCTACTATTAGCAAACACGTATTGCTGAGCTGGCCCTGAAATTTTATCGCTTCGAAAACTGTTTTGAGCCGTAGCATTCATTCCTGTATTAAACAGCAAGGCTCTAACTGTGTCGGCATAACTTTCACCAAAGTGTTTTTCAATAATTTTTCCTAGGATGACATAGCCTGTTTGGTTATAACTAAAGTTATCATCAGGCTGATTCAGCATTGATAATGTTTGTACCTCTTTCCACGCACCTATATCAGTTCCGTCACCTACAAGTTCTATAAGATTTCCTGAAAGGATACTTGGCAATCCTGAGGTATGACTTAAAATTTGCCCTATAGTAATTAGTTGCCAACCTTCAGGCAGATTCTCCAAATGAATACCGACTTGGTCTGACAAATTCAGTTTATTCATAGACGCCAATTTAACAATTAAAGTCCCTGTAAACGCTTTAGTCATCGAATTTATTGGAAAAATTGTGTCGTTTACAACTTGTTCATTGCGTTTTGCGTCCAAACTTCCGTAACTCGTCAATTTTGCTATCTTTCCATTATGAACTACGGCGAGTTGTAGCCCAAGTATTTCCCTCGACTCCATCTCCCCCGCAATAAATGAGTCAACTTGTTCCGCATTCACATACGATGAATAACTGACTCCCATAGCTATATTTACAACTGTAATGATTGTTACCAATATTCGCTTATAATTTTTGTACATTATGTATCTCATGGTGAATTATTGTTAATAATTGCAGAAACCAGCAAGTATTGAACCAAATTTATAAACCTGTAAATTACAATTGGTTAGGAAAATAATATTAAACCCGATAGTGTGATTGACAGTCCATTAAGCAATTTACACTAATACTTAGCGGTTTTGCCAAATTTTCCCACCAAACTCTTGCATTGCCTTTTCATAAATAGGATAGTTAGTCTACTTTTAGTAGGTTTTAGAGAGGATAGTCGATGTTGTTTGCTGTTTATTGGCGGACTATTCTAGCTACAGTATTGCTAATCGTGACATTCAGTTTTGTCCAACAACAAAACCAATATCTTAGCTATAGCTGGCAACATCAATTATTTCCCCACATTATTTTGGGGCTTTATCGCATTTGTATTTTTTGTTTTTACAATATTGCTAAGTAATGGGCTAGTGTTTTTCTTATGGGGTAGCGCACTAAATTTAAACAACTCATTTTGGCGCAAGTTCAATATTTCAACTGTCATTTTTTTTATAGCATTGTCACTTTTAGCGTTGGTTGTTCATTCTTCGTTTGATAATGACATATGGGCGTACTACAAACTATTCGGCCAACCTTTGATGCTCCTCATTATTCCATTACTTTATATAAAGAAAATATTGTCCATCACTATAAATTAAGTGGAGTACAAATACTGCAAAAGACAAGCTAGATGGCGAGCACTTTAAATTTACCTGTAATAGAGTTGGTCAACCTACACCTGCGTATGGCAGGAATTCGCTGAGAACAGTAGGTCAAAAACCTTTACATAAACTCATATTTTTTAAATCTATTATCTATATGAAGAACGTCAGACATTCGAATAGCACCGCCAGTCTAAGCTGGATAGAACGTCTATAGTTCGTTCAAAATTACCTTCGAATAGAATGAGTTAACAGCAAAAAATGCCTGATAGCTGACCGTTGCTTATGTTGCTTTTTGTGTTGTTTTTTTTACCGGAAAGTGTTGTGGTCATCCGCTTATCTTTCTGTGAACGTTCTAAAGAGCGCGAAGCCGCCAGTCCAATATTCTATAAATGTTGTGGAACGTCCATACTCTGATGCAGTACCCTGATGACTTGAATGTACTTAGCACTCTCTAGATAAACAACTAAATGGCTTTTAAAGGGCGCTATTCTTACCGGTGGTTGAAAGTCTCTTCGTAGCGCAAATTTTTCAGGGAAATTAATCAATGTCATCAAAAATGCATCAATAGAATCAAGATATTGGTCTGCACTAACTGCGCCCCAATTCATTTCTCCATATAACCATACATCTATGAGGTCTTCCTTAGCAAGGTTCGTTAAAGCGACACTCAAGATTGCGTACCAGATTTGGCTCGTGCCAATGCCTTAATAGAGTTGATATCTATTTTCCCAGCATCACCACTTGAAATACCAGCGCTTATGGCTGTTTGAAGAGCTTGTTGTTTAATTCTTAAATACTCTTTAGCAGATATTAGAACGCCTTGCTCTTTGCCATTACGAGTTATTGCGATAGGTGCTGATTGCGCATTCATTAATAAATCACCAAAGTTATTTTTTGCTTCTGTTGCAGTTACACTTTTCATAATTATTCCTATACTAAGGGAAATTAGTTTAATAATAGCTAAATCAGCTAAATTAGACAATTAATTTTTCATTACTGTACCGACCGTTTGCTCATGTGAGTTCAACGGGAATAATCGTATGACCGTTGAACGCTCATTTGCTCCAATGCGCGAGAATGGTTAGAGGCAAAAATTGCCTGATTGCTGACGTAAGCGATTGCAGATCCTTTGCGCCTAGTAAGCGCAGGATAAGTTGGCAAAAGTTCAGCGAAAAAAGGAGTAAACTATTGAAATTAATAAAGAATGAGGGTTTTGTGAAATGAACCAGTCTCGTTGTTACAATGCGGTCATCATAACTGAGCTGTATAGCGTAAAGTCAAAAATAATGGAGCTCGTCGAATGAAAGTAAAACGAATCGTTTCAAACGTC
>CAXMOM010000070.1:0-4216 GCA_964195425.1 Acidiferrobacterales bacterium | reverse complement strand
GCTTGAACATGCCATATGTTGAGGCAAGGCCCTTCGCACCTCACTATCCAGATTTCAGTACCAAAGGCCAGCTTACTCACTCACCTCAACGACAAACATCCCGCAAATTTCTTCAACACCACAAATGAGTAACTACAAAACTACCCGCAAATACAGCTGTCACAGAGACTAGTCGGTAGCGTTAATTTGTCCTATACTGCCACTATAAATATTTTTTACTCGGTCTGTGCATAATCATTTAACTTCATGCTATGGTTAACTAATTTCTTAAATTAAGGTCACATCTATGTATTATTTCACAAGATTTATTGTGATCAGTGTTGCGGTTGTTTTAATTACGGCATGCAGTAAGGATAAGCTTATACCCGCTGATTCAATATATATTAACGCAGATATTGTTACGCTCGACGATGCTCAGCCTTCTGCACAAGCACTGGCTGTTAAAGAGGGAATGATAATGGCGGTAGGCTCGAACGATGACGTATTGGCTCATCGTGATTCGACCACTCAAGTGATTGATTTACAGGGTAAGACGGTGATACCAGGTTTTGTTGATGGGCACAGCCATTTCGCTGGCGTAGGGTTACAAGCTGTGGTCGCAAATTTACTTGCGGCTCCCGATGGTCAAGTAAATAATATTAAAGAATTACAGTCGGCTATGACTGACTACATTCAATCATCGCAAATTGTTAAAGATTATGATGTAGCCATAGGATTCAATTATGATGATTCTCAATTAGCTGAAAAACGCCATCCCACTCGACACGAACTCGATGCCATTTCAACTAGTTTGCCGATTGTTATTATGCATCAATCAGGTCATATTGGTGTTTATAATACCAAAGCGCTTGAAATGATGGGGATCACCGCTGAGACTGAAAATCCTCCAGGTGGTATTATTGAACGAGAGGCCGATGGCAAAACACCGAGTGGAGTGATGCAAGAAAATGCGCATTTTACTTTGTTTTTCAAATTTATTCCAAAATTTACTGAAAAAGATTCGATAGCAGTATACAAAGCAGGAGAAAGCAGTTACTTAGCAAACGGATTTACCACTGTCCAAGAGGGTAAGACCGACCTGGCATCGTTGAATCTTTTACCTAAAATGGCGGCATCACCGGGTTTTGATCTCGATATTATTTCGTATGTAGACATCGCGGCGATGGGTGATAATAAAATACTTCACAGTGAGCTTATGTCGTCGGAATATACTAACGGCTTTAGAATTGGTGGGGTCAAACTTACGTTTGATGGCTCGCCACAAGGTAAAACTGCTTGGTTCACAAAGCCCTATTTTGAAGTGCCAGAAGGCAAAGCACCTGATTATTTGGGTTACCCTGCGTTTACCGATGAAGAAGCCCTAAAATGGATGAAAATGGCTTATGACAACAACTGGCAATTATTGATCCACACCAATGGTGATGCGGCTATTGACCAATTAATTAATTTAGTTGAAAAACTGAACCCAAATTTACAGCAACCCGACCACCGTACGGTTATGATCCATGGTCAATTTACTCGTTTTGATCAAGTCAAAAAGCTTAAATCGTTAGGAATATTTCCTAGTTTATATCCCATGCATACTTTTTATTGGGGGGATTGGCATCGCGATTCTGTTGCCGGCAAAGAACGTGCAGAAAATATTTCACCCACTGGTTGGTTCTTAGATGAGGGGATGCAATTTACTATCCACTCTGATGCGCCAGTAACTTTCCCTAATTCAATGAGAATTTTAGATAGCGCCGTCAATAGAACTACTAGAACTACTGCTGTTTTAGGGAGCAAACAAAAAATTGAGCCAGTCGTTGCATTGAAGGCCATGACGTTGTGGAGTGCATATCAACATTTTGAGCAGGATATTAAAGGTTCACTGGTTATTGGCAAGCAGGCAGATATGGTGTTTTTAGACAAAAATCCATTGACTATTGCGCCAGAAACCATCAAAGATATCAAAGTTTTAGAAACGGTCAATAATGGTAAATCAGTCTATGTGGCCGAGCAGTAAACGATTATTCGAAACCACCTTTAAGGCGGTTATTTAATTGATTTTATGAGTTTTTAACTAATTTCACGCCAAAAACACATACCAAAATATTAACAAGAATAGTTTAAATCATTTATACGATATTAATTATTTAAACTGTATAAACCGTTTATAGTGTTATTTAATAAAGTGAAGCTCTAACTATACAGGTAACCATAGGCTATATTTGCATTAATACTGCCTAACGATACAGGTAACTATAGGCTGTATTTGGATTAATACTAAGTAGAGTTACATGTGTATCGTCAAATAAGTTGAAAATTATTGGCGCAATGAGAATTTACATTTAAAAATATTTATATGTATTAGTAGATTTACCTGTTACAACAGTCTCCTGCACGGCAAAAGCCGCCATACGCCGTTCAAATTTAAGTGAGTATTTTTTCAAAAATAAAAGTGTCAGGATTTTTTTCACTTATTTAGGCTTCATGGCAAAGCAGACGGTCGATGCGTTTCAGCCAATTGGTACTTTGTGCCAAAACCGGTCATTTCGGCTTTAATATTATTTGTATTGTTGAAGAAAGCGGACGTTTCAAAAGCTTCATTGTAGGGCAAGAATGGGCAGTTACCTGCCGTTGAGTTTTTACTGAAAATGAGTGCAATGTCTAACGATTAGGAGTCATTGCCAAATTTTGAGTTGCCGTTCTTGGAAGCGGTCATTCAAGATATAACGGCAGTACCTCACCTCCCAAAATCTGGCTCATAGTTCAGTCGTTTTCTAAGCTCTTGTTTGACATCCTTGAATGCCACTATTCAAGGATGAAGGATGTGCTGGCAATACAGCAAGAACAAAAGTACAAACGGCACCGCCCCGAAACTACATTGCTGTATCAGTTGGTAGAACGTTATTATCCTGAATTTACTACAAACCTAGCCGAGCAAGGCAAGTACTTACCCAAATATGTTGAACGTGAGTTTGATGAATTCTTGCGTTGCGGCCGACTTGAGTACGGATTTTTACGCGTGGTATGCGGCGACTGCAAACATGAGAAACTGGTCGCCTTTAGCTGCAAGCGACGTGGATTTCTGGTCGCGGTCTGCAGGACCTAGTTGTGGGGCCAGAAGAATGGCTGAAAGCGCCGCGTTGCTGGTCGATGATGTATTGCGCGGCTACCCAGTTCGCCAGTGGGTGCTCAGCTTGCCCATCCCCCTTCGATTACTACTAGCAAGATACCCAAATGAGCTGAGCAAAGTGATGCAAATCACTCACCGCGCCATTTCTAGTCATATTGTGAACAAGGCAGGCTTTACTAACAAACAAGCGAAAACTGGAGCTGTGACGCTTATTCAGCGATTCGGTAGCGCCCTTAATCTAAATATCCATTTCCACATGCTTTTTTTAGAAGGGGCAATTTCTGAAAATCGATGGGGTGGGGCTACTTTTACCCGCATCAAAGCCCCGTCTCATAATGACATGGTAGAGCTCGTGCACACTATCAGCCAACGTATTGCGAGATATTTAGAGAAAGTTGGCTTACTTGAGCGGGATATGGAAACCAGTTTTCTCAATTTCCCCGTAGATGATGAAGTTAATCCGGATGGACAGTTTGCTTGCGCTGCAAGGTGCCTCGGTAAGTTACCGGATTGCTATGGGACCACAACAAGGGCAAAAAGTATTTAAACTACAAACCTTACCTGTAAGCATCGAGGGTGAATATGGACAGTTGGCTAATACGTCTGGATTTTCGCTTCACGCGGGTGTGTTTGCTAACGCTGATGAGCCTGAAAAACTAGAAAGACTTTGCCGCTACATCAGTCGGCCGGCTATCAGTGAGCAGCGTTTAAGCATGACGCAACATGGAAAAGTGCGTTATGAATTAAAAACACCCTATCGCGATGGGACAACCCATGTCTTCTTCGATCCGGTTGACTTTATTGGCAAATTAGCGGCCCTTATCCCACCACCTAGACTCAACCTCACCCGATTTTATGGCGTATTTGCGCCAAACAGCAACCTGCGAGCACAAGTTACTGCGTCACAACGTGGAAAGAATAGCCCTAAACCTGCTAATAAAGAAGATAACCAGTCAATTAAGTCTTACCATGCTAGGGGGATGTCATGGCTAGCAGGGACTGCCCAGCGTCCGGTAACCGGCTAGTTAGAGCGAGTTTTCAATATTGACATTACAGAGTGCGAAAAATGCGAGAAACACAATGTAAGCATCATCGCTT
>CAXMOM010000069.1:0-65352 GCA_964195425.1 Acidiferrobacterales bacterium | reverse complement strand
TGTAGGCAGTGCAGTGATTGCGTTGATGGCATGGCACGCCTCGTTTAAACGACTGAGATAAAGGCTACCAGCATATAAATTATTGACTAATACATATGCCTGCTAGTTAATCATTCCATTCGATTTTTTTTGCGACGCTATTTTGTTGGGAAGACAAGGTTAAATGCCAACTCGCTTTATGTTGCATCCAGCATTCGTGGATTAGTTCGGTATGGATTAATGGATGTTTAGTCTTAATATCTTCAGGTAATATTAGCGACCAGTTATCTCCACCTATGCGTAACTCTACCTTCGGTATTGCTGAGCTTTTTCGTCTACCCACTAATATAATGGCAATACGTAATATACGTAAACTACAAGCTAACATACCACGTAAATCTTCACTGTAATTAGCAATCGCCAGCATGTCTATTGGTTGACGATGCATGCTGACTAAATCTCTTATCATCATACGCTGTAGGGTCGTAAAACCCGTAATTTCAACATGGTTTAATATATAAGCGCCATGTTCATGGTATGACTTATATCCAATATGTAATCCTAACTCGTGTAAGGCCGCAGCAGCGCCTACTACACCATGGGTGTCGTAATCACAAAATTGCGTTTGTTCACACATTTGATGACACAGAGTTATGGCGGTATCCCGGGCCCGTTGGCTATGGGCAGGATCAATATGAAAACGTGAAATAAGCTGGTTTAAACCTTGGGTGCGTCGGTCTGAGCGCTGATAGCTGTTGAGCATTCCATAAATAATCCCTTCGCGTAAAGCACCACCTGCAATTTGCATATTGTCTATATCAAAGCTTTCAAATAGAGCAATTAAGATAGCCAAGCCACTTGGGAAAATAGCCTGTCTTGCCAACGGCAAGCCGTCAATGTCTAAATCATTCACCTGTTTTTGACTAATGCATATTTCGCGAAGGTCGTATAAGTGTTGCAACCTTATAGCATCGTTAAGACCTTGCTTGACTAAAATTTGTGTTACAGCCTGAGGAGTACCCGATGCACCTAGGCATTGCTGCCAGTCAAAGCACAAGAACGTATTTTTATGTTCGTCCAAAATAGTGAGTGCAGCTTGGTAAGCATTGTCGAAGTTAGTACTGGTTAACTCACCGTGCGGGAAAAAGCGTTCCATAAAGGTTACGCAACCCATATCTAAACTTGTCAAATGCACAGGCTCTACATCGCGCCCTATGATAACTTCGGTGCTTGCGCCGCCAATGTCTATGACTAAGCTATTACCTTGGTTGCCAGAGGTATAGGCAACGCCTAAGAATATTTGACGCGCTTCTTCTTCGCCACTTATTACCTGTACGTTGTGTTTGAGAATATATTCAGCGCGTTTTATAAAATCATTGGCATTTGTGGCTAAGCGTAAGGTGGCCGTAGCGACAATTTTGATGTTATCAGGAGGAATGTCTTGTAGTTTTTCAGCAAAATTTATTAAGCATGATAAGCCGCGTTCAATCGCTTCTTCGTGCAAAAAGTTATGCTCGTCTAGACCCGCAGCAAGGCGTACTTTATGTTTGTTTTTACCGACAGTTTGTATGGAGCCGGCAAGTACTCGAACAATTACCATGTGGAAACTGTTCGAGCCTAAATCGATAGCAGCGTAATACTCATCTTGCTTTGTATCAGTGCCTAATTCACCCATTTTTGCTGACTCTACAAACATAAGCGTGTCTCTAATTCATACTATTAATGTCTTTTTGGACCGCGAGGCGGTCCTTTTCCTTGACGGCTATCTTTACGAGGGCCCCCACGAGTATTCGTGCGTCCGCGTGCAGGTGGTCGTCGTTGGAACTTAGGGGGTGGAACATCTTCTAATAAATTCAGCGGATTATAGTCGGTAACCGGTACATCGTGACCTATGTAAGTTTCGATGGCGGGTAGGTTTTGTGCGTGGCGTTCGCAAGCAAAGCTAATTGCCTTGCCTGTCTCGCCTGCGCGACCGGTTCGGCCAATTCTATGTACATAATCTTCAGCGTCGTCAGGCAAGTCATAGTTGAAAACGTGCGTAACCTTTTCAATGTGCAAGCCACGAGCTGCAACGTCGGTTGCAACTAATACGTCTAATACACCGCGGGTAAAATCCTCTAGAATAGTAAGACGTTTCTTTTGCTGTACATCACCGCTTAATAGACCAACTCTGTGCCCGTCTGCTTGCAGCCATGCCGATATTTTTTCACAATCATGCTTGGTATTCGCAAACACTATTGCTTTGTCGGGCCATTCTTCTTCAATCAAAGTCAGCAACAGTAATGCTTTGTCTTCGTTACTTGGATAAAACAGCTCTTCGCTGATACCAACACCTGTCTTTGTTTCAGGTGCGACCTGAACATGTATTGGATTGTTCATGTGCTCGTAAGCAAGTTCTTGAACTCTAAAGCTCAAAGTCGCTGAAAACAGCATACTTAATCTTTTGCTTGGATCGGGCATACGATTGAACATAAAACGAATGTCTTTTATGAAGCCTAAATCAAACATTCTGTCGGCTTCATCGAGCACCGCTACTTGAATGTTGTCTAGATTAAAAACGTTTTGTTTATGATAATCGATGATGCGACCACAAGTGCCAATTAAAATATCTACACCTTTTTCGAGTTGTTGGCGTTGACTTTCGTAACCTTCGCCTCCATAAATAGCAGCAACAGACAATCCAGTATGTTTACTGAGTAGTTGTGCGTCGTTAAATATTTGTACTGCTAACTCTCGAGTTGGTGCCATGATAATAGCGCGTGGACTAGTACCTTGGTCACTTTTTGGATTTGTTAGTAGGTAGTGAAAGGTTGCGACCAAAAAGGCGATGGTTTTACCCGTACCGGTTTGGGCTTGACCTGCAATATCACTGCCAGCAAGTAGTTGAGGTAAACTCATCGATTGAATAGGCGTGCACTGGGTGAAACCAGCCTCGGCTAAACCCGCTTGAACTTGCGGATGAATCGAAAGTGATGAAAATAGCGTATCAGTTAAATGTGTTTGTGGCATAGCTTATAGCTTTTCATTGCTTGCAATAAAACCGACTTCTATATAACACTATTAGGCACTGCTGAAGAGTGTCAGCAACAATCCCTAAACTGGAGAAAAGAATGAGCGACAATATTCTCGTATTATCAGACGAAAAATTCGAAGCCGATGTATTAAAAGCGTCAGGTCCTGTGTTAGTTGATTTCTGGGCAGAATGGTGCGGCCCCTGTAAAATGATCGCCCCTATTCTAGAAGAAATAGCGGTCGATTACGAGGGCAAGTTAACAGTTGGTAAGCTAAATGTCGAAGAAAATAATGAAACTCCACCTAAATATAGCATACGCAGTATTCCAGCGTTGCTGCTGTTTAAAGATGGGGCACTTGCTGCGACTAAGGTTGGCGCGGTTTCTAAGGCACAATTGAAAGAGTTTTTAGACGAACACGTTTAAGCATTAAAAACAAAGTAGTCACCTTGGCTGCTTTGTTTATCTCAAATTTTTTGTTGAATGTTGCTAATGATTACAAAAAACTGGACGATAATTGAATTAAGTGATACTTTTAGTCCACTCACCGTCGGTATCTGTCTGGCATCATGCGAAAGCGTGACGTAGATTCACCTTTTATGGCTTAGCTTTATTTTCGACTTTTAACGCGCTGCGTTAATGACTGTTATGTAGAAAACACTACCTTGTATCATCTATAAACTTGGCTATCCTCAAAGGCGTTATGTAGACAAATATCAATGAATTACACACAATAAAATTGGCACTCGTACAACATTTTCTTCTAGCAAACGTTCCTACACAGAATTCTTTTAGAAGATGTGACAACGGCTCTAATTTTGTAAATTCGACAACTCGTAATAACAAAACAGACCCCCCAATATGAATTTAACTGATTTAAAAAGCAAACCGATTAGCGAACTCGTTGCACTCTCTGAAACAATGGGTTTAGAAAACTTAGCCCGCGCCCGTAAGCAAGACATCATTTTTTCTATATTAAAATCTCACGCCAAAGGCGGTGAAGATATTTTTGGTGATGGTGCGCTTGAAATTCTACAAGATGGGTTTGGATTTTTACGTTCGGGTGATTCATCTTACCTAGCCGGTCCTGACGATATTTATGTATCGCCTAGTCAAATTAGACGCTTTAACCTGCGCACCGGCGATACCATTTCAGGTAAAATTAGACCGCCAAAAGACACTGAACGCTATTTTGCATTGCTGAAAATTCGTGAAGTTAACTTCGATAAACCAGAGAATTCTCGTAACAAGATTTTATTCGAAAACCTTACGCCTCTTCACGCTAACGATCGCTTACGTATGGAGCGAGGCAATGGCAGTACAGAAGATATTACAGCAAGGGTTTTAGATTTGGCTTCGCCTATAGGCCGCGGACAACGTGGGCTTATAGTGGCTCCGCCGAAAGCGGGTAAAACCTTACTATTGCAAAACATTGCACAATCTATCGCAGCCAATCATCCAGATTGTTTATTGATGGTTTTGTTGATTGATGAACGTCCTGAAGAAGTGACCGAAATGCAACGCTTGGTTAACGGTGAAGTTATTGCATCGACCTTTGACGAGCCCGCTAGCCGCCATGTTCAGGTTGCTGAAATGGTAATCGAAAAAGCCAAGCGATTGGTTGAGCATAAAAAAGATGTGGTTATTTTACTCGATTCAATTACTCGTTTAGCACGCGCTTACAACACAGTTATTCCATCTTCGGGCAAAGTATTGACCGGTGGTGTAGATGCAAATGCATTACATAAACCAAAACGATTCTTTGGCGCGGCGCGTAACGTGGAAGAGGGTGGTAGTTTAACTATTATTGCCACAGCACTTATCGATACCGGTTCTAAAATGGATGAAGTTATCTACGAAGAATTTAAAGGTACCGGTAATATGGAATTGCACCTGAACCGCAAAATAGCTGAAAAACGCGTCTTCCCGGCGATAGACATTAACCGCTCGGGCACCCGTAGAGAAGAGTTACTGACAACGCAAGATGAGCTACAAAAAATGTGGATACTACGTAAAATCGTGCATGAAATGTCAGAGATTGACTGCATGGAGTTTATGATTAGTCGCTTGTCGATGACTAAAACGAACGAAGAGTTCTTCGCTAGTATGAAACGTCAAAAGGCCTAGTTGTTTAAGCTAAGCCCGCCTTAATAGTATAAAAGAGAACGTTGATGTTCTCTTTTTTTTGAGCTTTGTTTATATACCATCTGCCAAGTGAAGCTTTAATAAATGTAAAGTAAAATATCCAGTAAAAGAAAAAGAGCGGCTAGGGTCGCTCTTTTTTGCGGTTTCTCGTATAATCTCGCCCTTTCACTATATTAATTGCATCTACAAGGTTTAGCCTTTGGCTGTGATGAGTCACTTTTTTAAAGAGGGTATTAAATGGCGCAAGTAGCAATTGTAATGGGTTCGCAGTCAGACTGGCCAACTATGCAAAAGGCAGCCTTAATGCTAAAGGAGCTTGGCGTTGCATTTACGGCACAGGTTGTTTCTGCGCATAGAACCCCAAACTTGCTCGTTGAATTTACCGAAGGGGCTGAGGACAAAGGCTATCAAGTTATTATAGCCGGTGCGGGAGGTGCTGCGCATCTGCCCGGCATGATTGCAGCGCATACCCATTTACCGGTGTTAGGCTGTCCAGTGCGCTCAAGCCAATTAAATGGCCTCGATTCTTTACTGTCTATTGTGCAAATGCCCAAGGGTGTTGCTGTTGGTACGTTAGCGATTGGCGAAGCAGGGGCTGCCAACGCAGGCTTATTGGCGGCGCAAATTATAGCTTTGCAAAATAAAGACGTGCGCGACAATATTATAGCGTTTAGAGCAAAGCAGACCCAAACGGTGCTTGCAAACCAAACTTTGGAACTTGAATGACAGTACTCGTGCTGGGCGCTGGGCAACTAGCGCAAATGATGTATTTAGCCGCTGCGCCCTTAGGTGTAGAGGTTCTAGCAGTAGATGTAACTAATAATGCGGTTGTTAATCCAGTTAGTAAGCAAGTGCATGAATTTGATTTGGCCTTTGCGATTGAAGAAGCTAAGGCTATTACAGTTGAATTTGAGCATATCCCAGAACCCTTACTTGCGCTTGCTGAATCGAGCGGAAAGCTCATGCCAAACCTTCCGTCTATTATGGCTGGCGCAGATCGCGTGCGCGAAAAGTATCTATTAGCAAAACATGGAATAGCCAACTGCCAACATTTAGTAATTGATAATGTTGATCAGCTTGCAGGCATAGAGAAAGTGCTGGGTGATAAAATAATTTTTAAGGCTAGCCGCGATGGCTATGATGGATATGGGCAATGGCGTATGCAGTCTATTTCCGACTTAGACGCTTTACGTGAAATTTTTGTCAAGCTCGATTTACAGAAAGTGCCGCTAATAGCAGAAAAAATGGCCTCATTTGACCGCGAAATTTCAGTCGTAGGTGCACGCGACGCTAACGGTAATATACGTTGTTTTCACATTGCTGAAAATTTACATTATGAAGGCCAGTTACATGTATCAATTGCACCGGCAACAGGCCTAAGTGATGCGGTTTCATCGCAGGCTAACGCGTTATTTAATAGCATTGCAAACGCGCTTGATTATGTAGGCGTGTTGGCAATAGAGTTATTCCAAATTGGCGACAATTTATTGGTGAATGAAATTGCACCGAGGGTACACAATTCTGGCCACTGGACTCAAGATGGTGCCGACACATGTCAGTTTGAACAGCATATTCGAGCTGTTTTAGGATTTGGCCTGGGCAGCACCAAAACACCTTACGTAACCGCTATGGTAAATATTATCGGATGCACCAGCTTTAGCCGCGGATTAATCGCTATTGACGGCTGTCATTTGCATTGGTATGGTAAAACCCTGCGTGAGAAACGTAAAATGGGGCATATCAACGTAGTCGCTAGCAATTATGCAGAGCTAGGGAAAAAACTTTCCATTTTACTGGACCATTTGCCTGAAGAATCATTTCCGCTGTTAGCTGACGAGGCTAAGCGCCTGCAACAATTTTCAGAACAGCAATAGCCATTTTTAATCATGTAATACGGAGATAAAGCAAGTTATGAGATCTCAATCAATCTTTCCCTTTTGTTTTTTTTACCCATTTTTTCGTTTAGTGCTAAAGGGTATAAAAACCATCATTACAAATGCGAGCTTACTTTTTTTAATCGTAACTGTGGCCACAAGTGCCAACGTTAACGCTGATGTACACGCACAGGCGCAAAAAACACAGGTTCAAATAGCAACTTCGGTAAGTATTAACGATACTTGGGTGCGCGCAACCTTCGCGCTAGCAAAGACTGGCGCGGCATACTTTTCAGTGACCAACAATGACAGTGAAACAATTGTGCTTACGTCAGTTGTCGTTGATGAAAGCATTGCTATGATGGCACAGTTGCATCATACGGTTATGGAAGACGACATGATGCGAATGCAGGAATTAGAAGATGGTATTGAAATAAAAGCAGGCGCTACGGTTGAATTATCGCCCGGTGGCATGCATGTAATGATTATGGGCTTGCAAAAACCGTTTAATAAAGGCGAGTCGATTGAGATTGAGCTACATTTTAAAGATGGTTCACAGCTAACTCAGATATTCCCCATTCTAGAAAAGCGCAATTAGCCACAATCGAAACCAATAAGCCTTTAAGCGGTAAGCGTTTAGTTTAAGCAATAAGAATAGGTATATATGTAACGCTGATGACTGGCCGCAACCACAACTACAGACCAGACTAGTAATAAAAAAGAGGAAAATATGTCAAATATAGATATTGGTATTACTGAAAGCGACCGTATAGAAATAGCGGATGGACTAAAGAAGTTGTTAGCAGATTCGTACACTCTCTACTTACAAACACATAATTTTCATTGGAATGTAACGGGCCCGCAGTTTCGTGAGTTGCATTTAATGTTTGAAGAACACTACACCGAACTTGCCATTGCGGTTGATGATGTTGCTGAACGAATTAGAACCTTAGGTGTTGCAGCGCCAGCTACATATCGCGCTTTTGCTGAATTGAGCAGTATTAAAGAGGTAGATGGTGTTCCACAAGCATCGCAAATGGTAGCGCTACTATTGCAAGGGCATGAAGCCGTAGTGAAAACCTGTAGAACAGTGCTTAAACTTTCTCAACAAGCAGATGATGAATCTACTTCAGCTTTGGTCTCAGACCGCATGCGAGTGCATGAAAAGACAGCTTGGATGCTTCGTGCTACACAGTAAAACTTTGATTGGAGCTCTTATGAATCTAAAATTATTGCCAAGCGCACCTGAGCTAAATACAGCTATCTAGCCACCGTTTTTTTATCAACATATGCTTATGCTAATCTTGACGGCCATGATGGTCATGCTAATAATCTTAGCTATAAGGTTACTGAAGTAGCCACAGGCTTAAAACTTCCTTGGGGGATCGCATTTTGCCTAATGGTGATGCATTAGTCACCCAGCGTTCGGGTGACCTCGTTAAGCTTAGTGTTAATGGTCAAATAAGCGGCCCAATTAGTGGATTGCCAGAAGCCGTTGCAAAAGGCCAAGGGGGGCATGCTTGGTATAGCGATTCATCCTGATTTTGCAGAAAATCAAATGGTGTACGTGTGCTTAAATGTAGCAGGCGAGGGTGGTGCGGGCAGTGAAGTCCATGCAGGGCAATTAAAAGGTAGTGGATTAGTTAATACAAAACCCATTTTTATTGCTTTACCTAAGGAAACCTCTGCTCACCATTTCGGCTGTCGCGTTACATTCGACACCAACAAAGTCGTGTTTATAGTATTAGGCGATAGAGCTAAGCATAAGGAACTGGATCCACAAGATACAAATGTTCATCACGGCAAGGTTGTTAGGGTGCAAGCAAATGGCGACATTCCAAGTGACAATCCGTTTGTAGGTAAAGCCGGCGCCGATGAAGTATATAGCTTGGACATCGTAATATAAAAGGTATGACCTTACATCCAATAACAGGTAAAATTTGGACTCACGAGCACGGCCCTAAAGGCGGCGATGAAATCAATATTATTAACGCCGGCGACAACTATGGTTGACCCATCATTACAGACAAAACTGAAATGACCATCATGCGTCAACCTTTAACCTATTGGCCCCATCAATTACACCAAGCGGCATGGATTTTTATGATGGCAATATGTTTAGTGATTGGCAGGGCGATTTGGTGGTAGGTTCGCTAAAGTTCAGATATTTACTTCGCATTGAAGTAGACGAGAACAACAAGGCCGTTGCACGGCATGAAATGCTAGAAGAACGCGATTAGCGCAAAAGGCAAGGTGCCTAAACTGACCGCAGGCTAGTATTGAGGGTAGATTATAAAACACGGCAGGCTAATCTGCAGTGTTTTTTATGTTGCGATACTATCGACTATAATTTTGTTGAAGATTGCGCTGATAACGATACTTTTCCTAGCAAGATATCTTTGAACATGACCCAATCACCCAATAGGCTATAAAACGGATATTTGAAAGTGGCGGGTCTGTTATGTTCATAAAAAAAATGACCTACCCAAGCAAATCCATATCCAATGATGGGTGTTGCCCACAGCCAAATAAATTGCGAACTTATCAAAGCATAGGCCATAACACCCAATATCAACCATGACCCAATAAAATGCAGCAAGCGACAGGTAGGGTTAGCGTGCTCACTTAAGTAATAAGGATAAAACTGTGAAAAGCTGGCGAATCGAGGGTTGCTCATAGCGTATTTATTCTTTTGTTTGTGCAATGGCTTTTTCAAGCATCGCTTCTATACGTTTTACGCTTTCCACCAAGTCGCTTAGCTCATGTGGTTCAGAACTTTTATCAGGTACGCTTTGTTTGCCCTGTAGTTTGTCTTTTTGCGACAATATTGCTTCTCTGAATGTAGTTGCATCGACAATACCTAGCATAGATACCAATGCCCCTGGAGCAGACTGCCCGGCAGTTTCGAAATCGAGTCTATACAAATTGAAGAAGCGCATAAGCGGACCTTGCGTAAGACCCACGTCGGTAATTTTTTCAAGCGGGATAGATTTTTCGACTTTAAACCATACGCCTCGCTTAACCACTAATTTGCGCTCATACAATTGGGCCGACATGGCATCCAATAATTTCTGCGATATTAGAAACACCGCTATTACGACAATTGGGATCAGAGGAATTAAAAATATGCTAACAATGAGCAGTATTAGCCAAAATACTAACCAATATTTTTTGACGTTTTTATCGAAGGAGGCGCTTTTTATAATATTGTCTTGCATGATAGTTCCCTTTATTTACGAAATAATGTATGCGATTTTCAGTCAAAAAAGACTTCGTAACATAGCGTAAACATCATATTCGAAATTGTTTGATAATTCTACTGCGCGCTAATGTACTTTAGCCTGAGTCTATTTGACTATGTTTATTGAATGTAAATAAGTGAATGCCTACTAACTATAGCGCTTTTTTATTTTCTAAATGAGATTGGGTGTCAACAATGATAGGTTTCCAATACCGTACCTCAAAGAAGTACTATTAATTCTGCAGCAAGTGTTGCAAAAGCAATTATTAACGCCATAATTTATAACATAATGCATTAACACTAAACGACTAACTTTTATGAATCAAAACACGGTACCGCTCACGCTTGAAAATTTTCGTCCTGTTATGGCAGAGGAATCGACCCAAAAACTGGTGGTTGTATATTTTTGGGCGCAATGGGATGAGCCCTCAGTTGCCCAGTTAGAAGTCATTAACCGCTTTGTCAGTTCATATCCTGAGGATATATTACTTGCGACCGTAAACTGTGACGAACAAGCTGAAATAGTCCAGCAATTCGGTGTTAAAGGCCTACCAACCACTATTTTGGTGAAAGATGGGCAGCCGGTAGATGGGTTCTCAGGGCCTCAAGATGAAGCTCAATTAAAAGTCACTTTCGCCAATTACCTTCCTAAACCTGAAGATGAATTATTTAAGGAAGCAAAGGAACATATTGCTCAAGCAAATTATCAACTTGCATTTGGTCTCTTAAAACAGGCGTATGAGCTAGATGCAACTAGGGTAGATATTAAAATTGCCTATGCCGATGCTTGTATTGAAATCGGCAGTTTGGAGCAAGCAAAAGCCTTGATTGAATCGATTGGCCTAGTTGATCAACAAGGAGAATACCAGGCTGTGCTAGGCAAAATTGAACTAGCAGAAAAAGCGTCTGAATCGCCAGAGCTATTGGAGCTTCAAGAAAAACACGCACAGTCACCTGATGATTTGGGTATTAAAGTGGAACTTGCGGTGCAACTACAGCAGGCGCATAAATCACAAGAAGCCTTGTCTTTGTTGTTTGAAGTAGTGAAAAAAGACTTGGGTTTTGGTGATGCGAAAAAAATCATGTTGGATATGATAAATGCCCTAGCCGACGGCGATCCTTTAAAGTCTGCCTATAGACGCAAACTATATAGCCTCTTATATTAAAAACGACGCATTATTAAGGTAAATATAGATGCTAGACAATAGTTTTTTTGCTAAAATCGCTTCCTAATTTAATTACCGTTTGTACTCATGGCTAAAAATGTTGTTGTGCTCGGCACCCAATGGGGTGACGAAGGCAAAGGAAAAGTGGTTGACTTGTTAACGCAGCAAGTCGCTTATGTTGTTAGATATCAAGGTGGACACAATGCTGGTCACACATTGGTAATTGACGGTGAGACAACCGTTCTTCATTTAATTCCCTCAGGTATATTGCGCAGTAAAGTAACCTGCGTGATAGGTAATGGCGTGGTACTAAGCCCTGAAGCCTTACTTAAAGAAATGAAAATGCTTGAAGATAAAGGCGTACCTGTTAAAGATCGCCTTAAAATAAGTGAAGCCTGTCCATTAATACTACCTTTTCATATAGCGCTTGATGTTGCCCGCGAAACCGCTAGAGGCAATAAAGCTATAGGTACTACCGGCCGTGGTATAGGACCAGCTTATGAGGACAAAGTTTCGCGTAGAGGTTTACGTGTCGGTGATTTGTTCAACGCTGAAGGTTTTGCCGTTAAACTAAAAGAAGTGATGGAATATCACAACTTTATGCTAACTGAGTATTACAAAGCAGATGCTCTAGATTACGATACCGTATTGGCTGATGCTTTATCGGTAGCTGATTTACTAAAATCAATGGTAGTTGATGTAACAGACTTACTTGAAACTGCAAGACTAAGCGGCCAAGCAATTATGTTTGAAGGTGCGCAAGGTACTCTGCTCGATATCGATCACGGAACCTATCCTTACGTCACATCTTCAAACACAACGGTGGGCGGCGTAGCTACAGGCGCTGGCTTTGGTCCTTTGCATTTGGATTATGTGCTAGGAATAGTAAAAGCTTACACAACTCGCGTAGGCTCAGGACCATTCCCGACCGAACTAGATTGCGAAGTAGGTCAGCATTTAGGGGTTAAAGGTCATGAGTTTGGCGCTACTACAGGTCGTAAACGTCGTACAGGTTGGTTCGACGCAGTTGCCATAAAACGTGCGGTGCAGCTCAATTCTATCACCGGTTTTTGCCTGACCAAGCTTGACGTACTCGACGGCCTCGATACTTTGCGTATTTGTATTGGTTACAAGGACAAAGACGGTCACGTTAGTGACATCCCGCCATTGGCTGCAGAAGGCTATGAAGCTGTTACACCGGTGTATGAAGATATGCCCGGTTGGAGCGACAACACTTTTGGCGTAACGACTCTAGAAGGTTTACCACAGGCGGCTAAAGACTATATTAAACGCATTGAGACACTGGCTGGAGTACCTGTTGATATTATTTCTACAGGACCTGACAGAGCGCATACAATGGTACTTAGAGACCCGTATTCAGTTTAGGTAATATCTAAATGAAATAAGAAGTCTGTAGTTAGCTATTTTTATTGGCTTTTGCAGGCTTTTTTGTTGTCGAAAATATATCTGTGTTCTGCTAATATCATTGACATTATTGGTCATAGGACGATTCAGCCATGGTGCAAAAAATAGCCCCTGTTGTTAACGTAGCAAAAGATGAAAACATACCTGCAATACCCATTAAAGAAGATGCTTTTTCGGCCATTTCTGATATCAAGACTAGATTAGATGACTACTTTACGTCAGGCGCTACCGAATCTCTATCGTGGCGTAAACGTCAGCTAAATTCATTCTTAAAATTGTTAAAAACTGAAGAAAAAGCGATTGCAGAGGCCTTGCATCAAGATCTGCATAAATCACCAGAAGAAGCCTTTGTAACAGAAGTTGGCTATTTGATTAAGGATGTTAACCATCTGCTGAAAAATGTAGAACGCTGGATGAAGCCGCAGACGGTAGGCACGCCAATGATGGCTATGCCAGCTAAAAGCATGATAAAATCTGAAGCACTAGGCACTTGCCTAGTCATAGGGGCTTGGAACTATCCCTTTCAATTATCGTTAAGCCCCATGCTTGCCGCAATAAGTGCTGGCAACTGCGTGATTGTTAAACCATCAGAATTAGCGCCTGCCACGTCTGCTATAATTGCCGCTCTTTTACCTAAATATTTAGATATGAATGCAATTGCGGTTGTTGAAGGTGGCAAAGAGCCTACTACTGAGTTGTTATCACTTGCTTTCGACAAAATATTTTATACCGGCGGTGAAAGGGTCGGTAAAATTGTAATGAAAGCGGCTGCTGAACACCTTATCCCTGTAACATTGGAGTTAGGTGGCAAAAGCCCCTGTATTATTGATAAAAACATAGACCTGAATACTGCGTGCAACAGAATTGTATGGGGTAAGCTGCTGAATACAGGGCAAACTTGCATAGCGCCCGATTATTTGATGGTGCACCATAGTAATCTTGATGACGTTATTAGCATGCTTAAAAAAGTCATTATAAAACAATATAAAAAAGACATTATCAAGAACAAGTTTTTTGGGCGGATTATTAGTCAACAACATTGCGAGCGTCTCGTTGGATATTTGAAAGACCAAAATGTAGTGTTTGGTGGCGAGCATGATGTAATGCAGCGTTTTATTGCGCCAACAATAGTGCTCAATCCAAGTCCTGATAGCCCATTAATGCAAGAAGAGGTCTTTGGCCCCATATTTCCCATTATAAGCTTTAGTGGCCGTAGCGATATGCTGGCCTTTATCAAAAAGCGTGCAAAACCGCTGGCGGCATACATATTTACCGAAGACAGTGAGTTTGAGCAACGTTGTGTTGACCAAGTTAGTGCCGGTAGCATGTGCATCAATGATACTTGTATGTTTATGCTAAACCCAGAGCTACCTTTTGGAGGTGTTGGGGTTAGCGGCATGGGTCGCTATCATGGTAAGTTTGGCTTTGAATCATTTTCTCATCAAAAATCGATATTAAGGCGCAGTTTTAGGCTTGAAAATAATCTCAGGTACATGCCATTTAATCGCTTTAAGTTATGGGTGTTCCGTAAGTTTTTAAAATAAGGAAGTGTGAATAATGTTAACGCCGTTTCATTTAGCGATTCCCGTAAATAATTTAGAAGATGCGGCTCATTTTTATGGGCACGTTTTAGGCTGCCAACAGGGCCGATGCGATACGCACTGGATCGACTGGAATTTTTTTGGGCATCAACTGGTCACGCATCTTGTTGATGTCATGCCCAACGCGATTCAGCCGAATCAAGTTGACAGTAAATCTGTCCCTGTTCCGCATTTTGGGGTGATATTAAACGAGCAGAGTTGGTTACAAGTAATCGCCAGTATAAAAGCGAATAATATTGAATTTCAAATAGACCCGTATATACGTTTCAAAGGAAAAACAGGGGAACAGGGCACTTTTTTCTTGTTTGATACCGCCGGAAACGCACTCGAATTTAAGTATTTTAATGATCATACGCAAATTTTTGCAGCCTAAATGGCGCTAATTGGCTTTATTTTGCTCATTTTGCGAAATATCAGATGGGTACATATTGATCTTATCGCGTAAATACCATCTAATAACACAAGCTGCTAGGAGTTGCAGTCATACAAACCTCATAAAAAAAGAGAAAAAATAACTATGAATAAACAAGATTTAATCAATTCTATCGCTGAGCAAGCAGACTTATCTAAAGCATCTGCTGGAAATGCACTTAATGCAATTACCGACACAATCACTGCTGCTTTAGCAAAAGGCGACTCTGTAACGTTCGTTGGTTTTGGTACTTTCTCTGTAAAAGACAGAGCAGCTCGTGCTGGCAGAAACCCACAAACTGGTGCAACTATTCAAATTGCAGCCGCTAAAGTACCTGGTTTCAAAGCTGGTAAAGCACTTAAAGATGCCTGCAACTAAGACTTATTAGAAAGGTTCGTCCTTTTTATTTAACGGCTAGCATTCGCTAGCCGTTTTTGTATCTACAGATAATTTAACTCAAATATAGGTTTTGCTTTACACCATAAATATACTTAACACTATATAAGCCAAAATAGTAACGGCTCCGGTTACCAGCGCGTAGGGCAATTGTGTTTTCACATGGGTGAGTAAGTCGCATCCGGCTGCTAGTGACGAGACCGCGGTGGTGTCTGATATTGGTGAGCAGTGGTCGCCGAATATACCGCCGCCTAAAATCGCCGCTAACACGAGTTCTGGCGGTAAGCCTAAACTTTGTACCAAAGGCATGCCAATTGGAATTAGAATGGCAAAGGTGCCCCATGAGGTACCTGTAGTAAACGAGATAATCCCCCCTGCTACAAATAACATAGGCACTACCAAGACCAATGGTAAATAATCACCTACTAATCCCGATACAAATATGCCTGTTCCCAGCACTTTTAAACTAGCGCCTAGGCCTATAGACAACATTACGATAGTGACTAAGGGCAATAATTCACTCATGCCCGAAAATCCAAGCTTAAATGCACCTTGATGACTGGTTTGTTTACTCAACACAATAAGTGCATAACCAACAATACAGGCTAAAAATGTGGCATAGAGCACCGACTGGCTGCCACTGCCTTTGGTTAAATCACCGTTGCCCGTCCATAGCATAAAGCCTACCATGCCAAATATCATGACGCCCAAAGGTAACAGCATAAACCGCGCTTTAGTGGGGGCGGCTATTTCTACCTTGGTGTCGATACGTTCTAACTTTTGTTCGGCTTCTTTCATTGGACCGTGTACTTTGTCGGCAAATATGGTGTAGGCGACTATTAGCAGTGTAAGCCATGCATATACGTTGTAGGGAAGTGTGCTCCAAAGGACAATTAAAGGGTTCCCAGGTAGTTCATAAGCGCTTAATAGGCCCAATATGTATGCTCCCCAGCCATTAAGTAATATGAGAATACATACTGGCGCGCTGGTTGAATCTATTACATAAGCTAATCTTGCCCGGCTCATTTTGAATTTATCAAACAGACCGCGGGCCATAATACCTGCGGTAAGAACGCTCAAATTAGATTCTATGAAAACCACCATACCGGTAAACATAGTAACGCCGCCTGCACGCCTCTTAGTTTTAGCGATCCCAGATGACGCCAGCTTATTTACAAAGGCCGCCACGCCACCCGAATCTCGCATAAAAGCAAGTAAGGCGCCTACTAACAAGCTGAATAAAAGTATACGCGCATTGCCCTCGTTGCTAATAGTTGAGACTACGCGTTCAATTGTATTGATAGGGGTTAAAAATACGCTTTGCTGGCCTAGTTTTAACAACATCAAGCATTCAGAGGTAACAATTGAAAGTAACAAGGCCAATATGACTTCTTTTTTCCAGAGCACTACGGCTATGGCAACTAATGGCGGTAATATACTTAACCAATCCAAAGGGCTACTCCTTAATTATTATTTTTATTAGCGGCAGTTTGTGCCAAAATCGCTTCGTAAACTAGGGTCATTATGTTGCCATAACGAGCGCTCGGATATTGGTCACCAATAAACTGTACACGACCATTTCGTTCATCTAGCGGGGAATGCTTTTTATTAGTTAAATAGATAATCGTCAAATCCAATTCTGGGTCAATCACAGTGGCGGTGCCGGTCCACCCTGTATGGCCAAACGCACTTGTACTTGCATAAGGCCCAAAATGCCACAGAGTTTCAGGTGAGGCTAGTCGCCAGCCTAAACCCATTGAATCGCGCACAAATTCTGGGTTCACAAAGCGGTTTATTGTATATTGTGAAAACAAATGAACATTGCCATAGCCCCCGCCATTAAGCAACAATTGTGCTAGTACTGCCAAATCTTGCGGTGTGGAAAACAAGCCCGCATGACCAGCAATTCCTTGCATTGAATAGTGCGCTTTTTCGTCGTGTACTTCACCTTGTAAAACATAGCTTCGAATATTTTCAAACTCGATGCGACCCCCGCGGGTATTTCCCTGTAGTTCTGTTGCAGCAAACTGATGCGCTTGTTTACCTTTTATGAGCGGCACAAATAGGGTGTCGGTAAGTCCTAAAGGCGCATAAATTTCGCTTTCGACATATTGGTCGAGGGGCATTTTAGTAATGCGTTCTATCAAAAGTCCAAGGATCATAAAGTTGATGTCGCTATAATTTTGTGTACTTCTGCGTGCATTGCTAAAGGGTACTTGGTGCAATAAAAATTGACTTGTTAAGGCTTTGTCCTGCGAGAAAAATAGATCGCCAAAGGGATTGTCGCTCTTAAAAAATTGCACTTCACTGTCATAACCAGAAGTATGCGATAACAAATCGGCAATTGTGCGGGTGTCTCTTCCATCGCCTTGGTATTCTGCTAAATAATTAGCGATAGGTGTCGTTAACGACAGCTTACCTTCATCTACTAGCTTCATAATGGCTAAAGTAGTTGCAAACACTTTAGTATTTGAAGCTAAATCGAATAGAGTGTCTATTTTCATAGGGACAGGGTTGCTTAATATGCGTCCTTGTTCGTCATATTTATGCGAATAGCCATAAGCTTGTTGCTTAATAATGTTGCCTTTGTGTACGACCAGTATACTTGCGCCTGGGAAACCCTTGTCGACGTCATTTTGGATGAATTGGTCGAGTTTAGAAAAGTCGATGGAGACTGCTTGGTTCTCAGAAGCCTTCAGTGCAGAATCGCTTTTCACAGTGCCGTTAGCGACAACGGGGTAGGGAATGTTAATACTTATTTCGCTAACAATTTCATCATTTTGAGCGCGTATATTTTCAACTCTTATACTATTAATACCCGTTTGCGTGCGCTTGGCAATTGTAAAAGACTGGGCTACTTGTTCATTTTTGGCAAATAGAGCGCCTAAGCTAAGCTTCTGATTATTTATATAAATATCCGCCGAGGCTACGCCGGTACTTTTAATATGCATAGTCCCTTTGTTGGCTATCGCCAAAAAAGATGCCCGATTACTGCTGTATATACGATTTTCGTTATGTTGAGAGGCAGAAAAACGTATATCTAGTTGGCTCGTTTGTTCCGTAAAGTCGTCTATCATTGCAGACTCAGTTTGGTATTCTGCCATTAATTCGCTTAGCTGTGGTTCAAAATATTTTTTAAGCAAGGCAAACAGAGTCGCGGCGCTTTGATTGTCGGCTTGGTAAGTGACTTCCCAAGGTACAAAATGCATTTGAAATGCGCCCAATACGTCTTGTGTTTGACGATCTAAAATACCCGTCTGATCGATTGCATATCCGTAAATATGCAGCGCTTTTTGCAATAAGCCTGTGCTGGGTGACTGATGGCTAAATAGTTGCCAGTATTTAGCAACTGTGTCGTTGTCGTACCATGCGCCAATACCAGCCTCATACAATTTCTGCCAGGGGAAGCGTGGACCGGGATCATTTTTACGTGAAGGCGCAATATCAGAATGGCCCATCACCGATGTAGGGCTTATATCAGGATTACGGGCCAAGATATCTTTTGAAAGGGCAATTAAAAGCTCAATTTGCTTATGTTCAAATTCGGGATAAATACACATGGCTTTTGGCTTAATAAATCCAGCCGGTACGTCGCGCTCAGTACATTGGGGTACATTCACAATTTCAATACCTATAGATGAATCGTTTAGTCCGGTGCGACCTTGCCAATAGCTTCTTCCTGCGTGCCATGCACGCTCAGTTTCATCAACCAATTGCAGCACTTCAATTTGGCGTTTTGGGTAAGTTGGGTCGTTTAACTCAGGAATCAGATAATGCGAGCTAACGCCACCGCCTTCATTGACTAGAAACTTAACCGATTGCTCATAATTTACCGCGGTAAAGTGCATGACTAAAGATTTAACCCTGTAGCTATAGTTGCTAGATTGCAATTGGGTAACTTGATTTGCGCCTTTGTGTGAGCTTGTGCAGCTTACTAACAAGCTCATAACTATTGTCATCAAGACCACTAGTTGATATTTATTTTTGTAGGCCAATATGTTTTGCTTAAGTGCGCTGCGCTTAAGTATCCAAGAAAATCGTGAATATTGTGGTTGGCTCATGCTGCTCCTGCTTATGTGAATTCAGTACGCTTAAATATTGGTTCTTACAATTGATAATAACGACTGATGTTATTTGTTGTGTTCATATTATCGCTGACCTCAAGACTGGGCTATATATTTGGCCAAATATTCACCATGGTCGAGCATACTTGCACTGGCCTCTTGCATGGCCCCTGCAATGGTTTTGAAATATTGTTTACGGCTAGCCGCTGGCAAATTATTGGCCAATGGATGATAGCTAGTAGGCGTAAGGCCTTGACCATTGAGTACCGAAAACCAACTGATCTCATTAAACAACTCGTTGTTGTCTCTAAATATATTACCACTTGATTCATAAAGCGCTATTTTATTCTGTAAGCGCTCGGGCAATGTTATTTGTTGGCAATGCTGCCAAAAGGAACTATCCCTTCGCTTGTTTGCCACATAATGCAAAATCACGAAGTCTCTAATGGCATCAATTTCATCGTTGGTATAAGCATTAAATTGGTCGCGTACAGCCTTAGCAACGGGTAAGTTTGGCCACAAGGATAACAAACGTGTTATTGCTGACTGGACTAACTGTAGGCCGGTGGATTCGAGCGGCTCTATAAAACCAGCTGATAAGCCAATAGCAATACAGTTTTTCTCCCACACGTTTTTGCGCTTTCCATTTATCCATTTTACCGTACGTGGTTCACCTATGGCTTTAGAAGGCAACTGAGTTGAAAGCTGATCAATGGCATTTTGTTCGTTTAAAAACTCACTCGCATACACAAAACCGTTGCCTACGCGATGCTGCAAGGGAATTTGCCATTGCCAACCGTTTTCGTGAGCGCTTGAAATAGTATAAGGTTTTAGTTCTTCGAGTGTCTCACTTGGCATCGCAATGGCGCTATCGCAAGGTAAATATTGGCGCCAGTCTTCAAACTTAACGCCGAGTGTTTGATTGATCAACAAACCTTTAAAGCCCGAGCAATCAATAAAAATATCACCTTCTACTGCAGGACCATTTGCTAAGGTAATGCTGGCAATATCGCCATTGGGATGCTGGCTAACATCCGTAATATAATCTTGAATATGCACTACACCTTTGCTGCACGCGAGTTGCTGTAAGAACTGCGCATACAATGTTGCATCAAAGTGGTAGGCATACTTAATACTGGCTAATGGTGAACGTGATTGTGGCTGGGGGTGGCTAAATTTATTATTAAGTGCAGCAGCATATTCGATGCAATATGGCGACAGGTTTTGCATTGAACTGCCACTATCAGCTTTGTCTTGAAGTAAATAGTGATGAAAAGGCAGGCCTTGAATATTCACGCCATAGGCGCCAAAAGGATGCATATACTGATTGCCTTTTTCATACCAGTCTTTGAATATGATGCCGAGTTTGAATGAGCCTTTAGTAAAGGCTAAAAACTCGGCTTCGTTAATGCCTAACATTTGATTAAACTCTAATATGCCGGGGATAGTAGCTTCACCTACCGACACGGTGCCAATGTCTTTGGATTCAACTAAGGTAATGTGAAAATGCTCTGGCGATAAATGTGTAGCAAAAGCGGCCGCGCTCATCCAGCCGGCTGAACCGCCACCTACTATAACAATAGATTGTTTACGTAATGAAGATGGCTGAGAATTATTAGACATAGTTGTGAATTATTGTTTGTAATTAGATGGTTAATATACGGTATTAGCAGACAGAACTAAACGATAAAAAAACGGCAAATTAAATTTGCCGTTTTACATTGTTTACTATGTCTACACCTTAGACTTACATTTATCTAAAAATCGTAAATAACTTGAACTGTGTAGGATCTACCTCTTGGATCAGCAACACGTGGATCGAAAGCAGCCCCCGGCGAGAAATCGTTTTGATGCGCGGTAAATGGTGGATCGCGATCAAGCAGGTTCTTAACGCCAGCAGTAAGATCAAAGCCATCAAATCCGCGATAGCGCAAACTGTAATTATAGACTAAATAGCTACCTACTTCGCCGTCATAGGCACTAGGATTAGCTTCACCCGAGGCAACACCCGGAGGTGTTTCATCGTCATAACTATGGCGATATAATTGCGTTAAAGTATGCGTGAAATCACCATAAGAATAATTACCAGTAAGGGTATGCTTCCAGCGCAGTGGTAAATTACCGCGAGAGTGAGTGCCTACTAAGTTATCACCATAAGGTGCAATGTCGCGCTGTTGTTTGCTATCTTCAATTAAGTAATTACCGTTAAAGTTTATACTCCAAGTAGCGTCGTCTATTGTACCATTAGTGACAACTCCTACTTCTATACCTTTAGTTTTACGTCCTCCGGCGTTTATGAAACGACGGTCTATAGCGATAATTTCACCGCTGCCTCCGCGAATGAAGTTGCTTTCAAATAACTCAGGATTTTCAATTAATTCTCTAAAACCTGGCGTTTGAATAGTGCCTTCAATTTCAATTGACCACCAGTCGACGTTCATCACCAAATTACGAGATGGAGCATACACGACACCTAAACTGCTTTGTGTAGATTCTTCCGGACCTAAGTCAGCTTTGCCACCAAAAAATATTGCTGGCGTAATTGGACCACAATTAGGATCACTTGGGTCAACAATACCATCTGTACATAAGAATGGGTTGGCTAAGTCAGTTCCCGTGTAGGGTTCTGCTGTTGTTCCGTTGAAGAGCTGATTGAAGCTAGGGACTCTAAAACCTGTGCTGTAAGCACCGCGGAACAATAAGTCATCAGTGGGATCGAATTTAAAACCATATTTTGGATTAGTAGTACCACCAAATCCATCATAGTTATCATGACGAACAGCAATATTTAACTCAAAATTTTCGAACACTGGGACTAAGGCTTCAACAAACACCGCTTTAATATCTCGACTAACATCATCTAATGTATTCGCGGTATCGAAAGGTGCACCGTAAATAGATGGTATTTGATTCGCAGCTTCACGATCGCCATTAAATTTATATTCTTCACGGCGTAAATCTACGCCCGCGGCAACATAAATAGTATCACCCCCTAAACCAAGTTCAAAGCCAGTATCGCCAGTAATAGTTGCGTCGAGTTGTGTCATAGTTGTTTCACCACCAAACAATTTAACACCTTGTGCAGAAGCGGCAGCAACGGCTGCTTTAGCGGCATCAGACTGATCTTGTCCGGGTAAAAGGAAGGGATTTACTGTGCCACTGCCAATGGCCGCTGCTAATTGTTCAGTGTAGTGATAACCCCCCCCTAGTGTTGATTCAGCCTCGTTAGCAGAACGAGAAAGGCCTACTGAGTAATCCCAGTCAGCTATTACACCTTCCATACCAAGCTGAACTTTATATGAGCTTGTGACGGTTTCGATTTCTCGAGGTCCGCATTCTATACAGCGCCATCTATAAGCGACAGGAGCGCCAATATTAAGCTGGTCAGCACCATAAAAGTCAGACAATGTATCTACAATAAAATCGTATGATTCACCCGTACTTGGATACCAACCATCACGCCCAATCGCCCAAGGTGTAATTTGGTTTGGTTCAAACACTTTTTTCGAGGTTACCTCAGACGCTAATAATTCAATGAAAGCTTCTGAATCTTCGCCTACTTTCATCGTAGCACGCGATACAAAATCAACATTTTCAACAGGTTGCTGTAATACTGAAGCACGTGGGTAATCCCAAGAACAACTTACGCCTTCATTGCGCGCTCTGTTCCACAATGGGGCACCATCCACCCCCATGTTTTCGATAGCGTCGCAACCCGCTTGACCAGGAAACGCGAGTAAGTTGATGACATCATTAAAGTTGCCATTTGGGTTGTCTAAGCCAGTGCCAATGAGGTTGAAGTTATTGCTGTCTGGATCGTCACCACCGCTGCTGCGATTATTAATAGAGGCATGTGGCGCACCACGGGTATCAGGAGATAAGCCGCGATCGGGTTGAAAGGTGTTGGTAAAGTCACGATCAGTACCGCGCAGTATTTCAGCCGATTTAGCTGAAATTGACGCCATTATATTATAGCCATCGGTGTTTAAATCGCCGGTACCCGCAAGTACATTAAAGCGATAGATGTTGCCACTGCCCTCTTCAGTATGATCGGCAAATACGCCAAGCTGCAGGCCGTTAAAACTCTTCTTTAATATAAAGTTAATAACCCCGCCAATTGCGTCGGTGCCGTAAACCGCTGATGCGCCATCACGCAGCACTTCTACGCGTTCAATGGCAGCAAACGGAATGGAGTTAAGGTCGACAGAACGACCTTTTAAGCCATGCGTTGCAATGCGGCGTCCGTTTAATAATACCAGAGTAGAGCCTGCTCCTTGTTGACGCAAATTAGCGCTAGATGCGCCATTATTCCCACGTTCTTCACCACCAACAATACCCGCATTACTGGCAAGGTTGTCGTTTGAGTTAGATGAAATATTCAGTTGTAGCAGTAATTGCTCGGCCGATGTTATACCGGCGGCGTCAATTTCGGATCGGCTAATAATAGTGAGCGGCAAAGCACCTTCTAAGCTGGTTCTTTTAATACTAGAACCGGTTACCTGAATGCGCTCTATTGTGTCGTCTGTTTCGTTTGCAGCCTGTTGGGCAAATGCGTAACTACTCGATATGCCCGTCATGGCTAGCACTAGTGTAATTTTATTTAAATTCACTATGCAATCTCCCTTTAGTTATTTTTTTTGGCGCTGTTGTGTGTCACTCGGGAGAAATCCTTCAACATGGATGACAATTAGTGACAATACCGTGACATATAAAAGTGTGAAACTGGTATAGTAAACCCGAGTGCTTTAGCCAGGAGAATGTGTTGAGCTTGATATTGAAAAATCAGTAAAAAGCTAATAAAAAGAATGCTCAACACCCTCCCTTAGTGTTAAAGCTAGCATAACTTTCAAAAATGTAAATAATAAATTATTCCAAAATTGTGACATAATATGTAAATAATTTATTTCTATATTTAAAACATGGACTTAATCGTAAAGCGTGGTTAAATAAAAAGCAAATGAAGAGTGAAAAGCAAACAATTAAAGCGGTAAGTCACATGCGCGTTTGTGGTAATCATATTATGGTGTTCCCCAATCAGGTGTATCATTTGCTGTGCTTGATACTACTTATTGTGTGCTCCTTTCATATAAGTGCGAACACCGCTTATGTTAATGCGCAAATTCCCTTGCAAAACCAGTTTAAGAACGTAGACACTGACTTGCGCGCAAAGATTGCCCAAAAACTATTCATTGATTTACGCTACTACTGCGCCCCTAAAGTAGTTGGTTACTGTCAACAAGCGCTGCTTGAACTGCCTGATGAGCTTGCGTCCATGCTGGCAAAATCGAAGGTGGGTGGCGTTATTTTATTTTCCGAAAACTTGTCCTCTGCCGAGCAAATTGTAATGCTCACGCATCAACTGCAAACTGCACTCAAGCCCGTGCAACGAAACATAAGTAAGCCCGCGCAGCTGCAAACAGATTTAGCCGCTCAGCGACAGAGTGAGGTACTAGAATCCTTAGCAGCAAATGATGAAGAGACAAAAGAATCGAAGCGCTTATATATACCGTTATATATAGGTATCGATCAAGAAGGAGGGCGAGTGTCGCGACTTCCACAATCTGAATTTTTAGGGTTTGCAGGTAACATGGCAATTGGAGCCACTGCAAAAGCTCACAAAAATGACTTTTCGGTAGCGACCAGTCTTGCCATCGCTAAGTACTTAAACTTGCTGGGTATCAACGTTAACTTTGCGCCTGTGCTTGATGTAAACAGCAACCCTAACAATCCAATTATTAACGTAAGATCCTATGGTCAGTATCCAGACTTAGTATCAGATTTAGGCGGCGCTGCAATAAAGACTATGCAACAACAAAACATTTCCGTAGCGGCAAAGCACTTCCCAGGTCATGGCGACACCTTCATCGATAGCCATGTTGGTTTACCACGTGTAAATCATAGTCGAGAAATGATTAATAGCATAGATCTGCTCCCTTTTCGAAATGTGATTGGCAGCGCCAGCACGCATCCAGATATGATCATGACAGCCCACATTCAATACCCGGAGCTCGATGACACACGGTTTGTTGGAGACAAAGCTATACCCACAAGTGAGTCAAACAACTATATTGATGTTAGAGCAGAGCCGCCGGTATTACCTGCCACATTGTCGAGGAAAATTTTAACCGGCATTTTACGTGAAGAGTTAGCTTATGACGGACTTATAATCACTGATGCCTTGAATATGCAGTCAATTACGCAGTATTTAACGCCAATAGAAGCGGTGATTCAATCCTTTAGTGCCGGCGCTGATATTACGCTAATGCCCTATCACATAAGTTCCCCCGAAGATGCTATCGGGTTTTTGGACTGGTTAAACGAGTTGACTATATTCATTGCTCAAGACAATGAACTCAAAGCTTTAGTGAATGTGTCCTACAACCGAATAATTGCGCATAAAGCGAAACGAAATATTGCTAAACGTACTCTATTACCCTTAGCGGACAAACTGGCGATGTTAGATGACACTGCCTACAAAACTAGTGATAACAAGCTAGCTCTTTCATTGTCTACTGCTTCTTTTACTCAAATAAAAAGCCTTACGACAGCAATATTATCAAGCCAACGCTTGCTGGTATTCATGCCAGACAAGTTAAGATGCCAAGCTTTTGAGCAGTATTGGATTCAGCAAAAAGCTAGTCGTGCAATAACATGCTTAAGTATACTAAGCGATGCTGTCCCTGAAAATATAGACCGTTTAGCGAATATCGATGCGCTTGTGGTGGGTGATGCTTTTCCGCCACTCGCATTTTATGAAAGTAGCAAATTTGAGGGTATTGATGCAAGTGAGCGGATTGATAACTCTACGCAGCAAAGCAAGCTTTACTCGCTTGTTAAACAAGCTAAGACAGAAGGTATTCCGCGAGTGCTCGTTAAACTTAGATCGCCGTATATTTCTGTTGATGATGCCGAGTTATTTTCCGGCATATTTGCAAGCTACGACTATCAAGTTGTGCCGGTTAATGCATTGTCTAACATTGAATTGTTAGACAATGTAGTGTCTGCTGATCACGCTGGTATAAAAGATAAAAAGTCACCTGCTGAAACAGACAATCTTTTTAGTCCTACGTTTCTTTCACTGATTAACGTTCTTACCGGCAAACAAAAAGCACAAGGCACACTGCCCGTTACCTTGTTGCCCGAAGTGGTGACTTTATTATCTGGGCCTAAGTCTGGTATAAAAGATGAGGCGCAGCCTCAAGTGAAAAAAGAAATAGTTTCCGAAACAACATCAGATAACAATTAAAAAAGTATCAGTTATTCAGAGCTTATTCTTTAAGATCGATTAATGTTCCATTTAGCATGGCATACAATATTCTTTCAGGCTCCTTTAAATCGGCTAGTAAACAGTAAGCGCACTGCTGCAATACAAAAGCATTTTCGCCATGCAATGGCTGTTTAGTGTGGCAAATATCGTAGCCAGAGTTGTTTGTAATGAAGCCTTGGGTATCGTTTATTTGTAAGTAGCCTTTACGCAACATAGCGATGTAGCTTTGCTTGGAAAAGGTCATTGCTTGTGTTGGTGAAAAAGTCTTGCCTTGTCGATAGCCTAAACCTTGTGCATCGAAGTCTACTAAGCCTGCTTGGGTATGTAGATCGCCAGTATAATCAATTATAAAGGTGTTTGAGTACCGCGCGGTTTGTTTAATACTCACTCCTGCGGTATAGGAATGATTGCCCGTAAAAGCTAAATTACGTATAAGCAAACTTGATAAAGCTTCGGGCACATTTTCGGGTATGGCAAAATAGTCAGAAACATCTGGGCCAAAGTTTTTATCGCTTTGTTTCTCTTTGATTGGTGCTTCCTCATGCATCAAATTTTCAAATGCACATAGCATAGCTAACACGTTCATTTCCCGAGCAACTTGTCGATTGTCATCGCCTTTTGCGGCGCCAGATTCAATCAGTATTGTACTTACTTTTCTTGCGGCAATATTATCGCCAAAAGAACGTACAGAATAGGTGTCGTCATAGCGAGCGACACAATTAGGAATATGTGGCTGAATGGCTTTATTCATATGTGCAATAAGCATCATTGCGCGCGCCCTTGAGGTATCTATAGTTTTATCAACATCGAATGCTGGCGCTAAAAATGCGATGGTGGCGGGGTTTGCACTTTTTCCACATTGGTAATAAGGCGACTGATCGTGCAAGTTAAAACCAATGTCGGGAGCTAATTGCTCGACTAATCCCATTAAAATTTGCCCTTCGGGTGTTTGTAATTTTTGCGCATCTCTGTTTATGTCTATCGACTGTGCATTTTGCCTAATACATCGCTGAGCGCCGTCTGGGTTTAACATGGGTAGAATATGAATAGTAAATTCCGCTGACCAATTTTTTATTGACGCATGTTTATTGCCAATAAGTTGGTCAATTAAATCGAATACGGCGGCGGTCGCGGTGGCTTCATTGCCGTGCATTTGAGTCCAAGCAAAGATAACTATTGGCCCTTGTCCTAGGGTTAAAAGATGAATAGGACGCCGCTCGAAAGAATGGCCAATCAATTGCACTGTCACTAAGGGTTCATTTTTTAATAAGTGTATAAGTGGGGCAATATCACTTTGTACCAAATGGCTTTTATTTAACTGTGGTAATAGATGCGAAATACATGAAGCTTGAGACATAGTTAAACTGTGCATAAGAATGATATGCGTAAGATACCCAAAAATAGGGGTATTGTACAAATTATTCTAATGGTGCTATAAAACGAGGAATAATTTATTACGTTATGCGTAAATGTTCATTTAAAAGTAAGTCGCCCGAGATAATAAACAGATGGCACGCATTTTACCCTCTGCTTATAAACCGACGTAGCGAATAATGAGTGAAAGTATAAGAGGAAATTTATGGCGGCATTTTCAAAAATAAGAGCACTGCTACCTTCGCTTTCAAGTAGTGAGGAAAAACTAGCTGATTTTATTTTAAGTTCTCCCAGCGCCTTACGTGACTTATCATCACAAAAGCTAGCAGCCAGTGTTGGTGTCAGTCAGAGCAGTGTGGTTAAATTTGCGCAAAAACTAAGTTATAAAGGATACCCGGCCCTCAAATTAGCTATTCTTGATGATATCTCTAATGCCAATGCTAACCCTCAGCAACTTCACGGCAGTATTCGCTTAGACGACGATTACCTGACAATGTCGAATAAACTAGTACAAAGTAAAATTGCAGTGCTGCAACAAACGCAAAGCTTGAATGATCAAAAAGCGATTAATCAAGCCGTAGACTTAATATTAAAAGCCAACAGGGTAATGCTAACAGGGCTTGGCGGATCTGCACTTGTGGCAAAAGACTTTTGTTTTAAAATGCAAAGATTGGGCATTACTGCAATGTCGGAAGTAGACGGGCATGCGCAATTAGCCTTAGCTTGCACCCTTAATCAAGATGATGTTGTATTTGCGCTCAGCGAATCTGGTCTTACCCGCGAGGTGGTGAATATAGTTAGGCAAGCAAAAGAAAACCAAACCCCCGTGATTTCGGTCACAAAGTTTGGCGCAACTGCTGTCAGTAATATGGCTGATGTAAAACTTTATTCAGTGGCCGAAGAAGCCTCTACACGGATATCTTCTATTTTGGCGCGTACTGCGCAGGAGCTGATAATAGATGTATTGTTTATTACCTTAATGCAACGCTCTGACAAAGGTCGTCAGTTACTCGAAAAATCGAGAAAAATAGTCACACAGTTTAGAATGATATAATTGTATTAGAAGTACCAAGTATATTCGGATACAGCGTTATTGAGCATACAGTAAATAAGGTTTTCTCATTTCTTTGTACTGAGTTAAATCTGCTTGCCAACTTTCCCGAATATCTTCTATTGATACGCCATCTTCAATTGCTTTTCTTAACTTGTCGGTTCCCGCAAGCTTATCCATAAAACTAGGCGTAGTGTAAAACGTTATGTTTTGCGCTTTGAATGCTTGGTAGTATTCTATAAATAAGCGCAAATCTAAGCCTTGTTTATTGCTTTGTTGTAAATCCAGTCCAAGTAGTGGGGTATTGATAAGTTTTGGACTAGGCGCGGCAAATGGTTTTGAAACAGGGGTAAATGCAAAGTCGCCCAAGCGCACGCGATCATGGCCGGTAACTTGAAATGGAAACTCGGTGCCGCGGCCAATACTTACGGCAGTGGGTTCAAAGAAACACAATGAAGGGTATAGTCTAATAGCTTGATAATTCGGTAAGTTTGGGCTGGGTGCAACCGGTAAGTCATACACTAACGACTTTTTATAGCGCAGCATATTAACTACCTTTAAGCGCAAATTTTCTGCGTTTTCTATCCACTTCTCACCTTTTATCATCAATGCTAATTCGCCAACCGTTAGCCCGTGTAAGATGGGAATAGGATGCATTCCTACAAAAGACTGAAAGCTCATGTCGAGCACCGGTCCGTCAGTAAATTCACCGTTTGGATTGGGGCGGTCAAGCACGATAAATTCAACATCGTGCGCAGCGGCGGCTTCCATCATGTAATGCATTGAACTGATATATGTATAAAAGCGAGTGCCTACATCTTGAATATCAAAAATGATGAGGTCGAGATTTTGCATGATGCTGCTGGGCGGTGTTTTGTTTTTTCCATAAATAGACTGAATTGGAATAAGAGTGTTGGCGTCTTTACCATTTTCAATGTGCTCACCCGCGCCTTTATTCCCGCGAACGCCGTGTTCAGGAGCAAACATCACGACTACATTAACGTTATGGCTACGTAAAAAGTCGACTAAGTGTTGTGCTTTTTGTGGTGTTGTATTGTTTGTATATTTATATAGCATAGACGTTTGGTTAACGACTAATCCTACCCGCTTTCCCTGCAAACTAGCTAAGTATTCGTGAATGTTTTGTGCACCTAATACGAGATCTGAGCTATTAATTGATGCGGGTTTATTTATTTGAGCAGGTCTGGTTCCTAAGGCCGTAGTTGTCTGGCAAGAAACAATAAGCAAAGATGCGATTAGGTACCAAAAGTATTTCGATAAAAAAAATAAATTACGAATATTCATATTGCAGCCACCTTTAAATTTCAGTTTTTCCCTTTGGACTTTTCTTTGAATTGTGTGATAAACCCTCCAGTGCATTGCGCAAATGCCCTTGGTTATTTTGCAACATCGCTTTAGCGGTGCTTGCATCAGTATTGGTGAGGATCATCAAAATTGCGAGTTTTGCACTGCTATCGGCTTGCTCTAATGATAGTTGTGCCTGCTCTTGGCCACATTGGGTTGCCTGCATAACTATACGAATGGCACGAGCGCGCAATTTTTGATTACTAGCGTTTACATCTACCATCAGATTTTCAAATACTTTACCTAGCTTAACCATAGTGGCGGTGCTGAGCATGTTGAGTATAAGTTTTTGAGCAGTGCCTGATTTCATGCGGGTTGAGCCGGTTATGCACTCAGGGCCAACTTGCGCACATATACCAGCGTCGGCTATTTTCAGCATAGGCGATGTCGGATTACAAACCACACTTGCGGTATTGCAGCCTAATGAATTTGCATATTCTAAAGCACTAATAACATAGGGCGTACGACCACTTGCCGCTATGCCCACTACCATATCATTGTGCGTTAAGGCAATGTATTGCAGATCTTTAATGCCGCTTTCTTTACAATCTTCCGCACCTTCAACAGCGTGTATAATAGCTTTTTCACCACCGGCGATGATGCCTACTACTAAATCATCATTTACGCCAAAAGTGGGTCGGCACTCTACGGCGTCTAAGACACCCAAACGGCCGCTTGTACCTGCACCAACATAAATCAGCCTGCCACCATTTTGTATACTACTAACTGCAAAATTGACGGCCGCGGTAATATTAGGAAGCTCGTTGGCAACGGCGAGCGCTACTTTTTGGTCTTCTTGATTAATCACTTTTAGTAGATCGCAAGTGCTTAAAGTATCTAGCTTCATGGTGTTTGGGTTGCGCCCTTCAGAAACAAGACCTTCTAGCTGCTGTATTAAGTCATGTGTGCTCGTTTCTTCAAGTGCAGATTCGCTTTTGAATTGACTTGGGGCTCGGGGCATTTTAGACATCCTCTTTTGTGAACGAACGCGCATTTGGCGTACTGCCCAAGCAACACACGATAGTGGCAACACTAGTAGCGATTAACAGTTGATATGAGAAATTCAAACTAAATTGCCAAGCCTCTGGTAAATACCACGTTTGCACATAGGGTTGCATAAGTACTGGAATAGAAAACCCAATTAACAGCGCGGCTAAAATAGAACCGGCAGAGCCGCGTTTTGTGAAAAGTGCAGTAAAATATACGCCTAATAAACCACTATATGAAAACACCATTACACTCAGGGCAAAGGCTAAAAGAGGCATGTCGGTATATTGCTGCCAATAGTAACAAAGCCCTGCCATTGCGCTTAACAAAATAGCGACAACTCCCATACTAATGCGTCCGGCTTTCACTAGTTGCTGTTCGCTTGGGCTTACTTTTTTTATCATGCCACAGTAAAAACCACGATAAAGGTCTTGTACCACTACCGATGACATACTATTTAATCCAGAATTCAAGGTAGACAAAGCGGCAGCAATAATGCCTATAGTAACAATCGCTTTTATACCATTGGGTAAGTCGGTTAACACATAGTACATAAATATAGTGACCGTTTGGCCAACAAATTCAGGTGTTGGCGCTCCGTATTGTCCACTGTTCATTAAGTCGGGACGTTGGTAATAAACAAATAGTAATAGGCCAATACACACAAAAATCAATACAACGGGAATGCCCATAAATATTGAGCTAACGAGCGCTCGTGTAGCGCTTTTAGAATCTTTGCATGTCAGCATGCGCTGAGTGACGTCCTGATCGAGACCAAAGGCGGCAATATTCAATAAAACAAACCCAGTTACAATAGACCAGAAACTAAATACGCCAGCGCCACCTATGTCGGTGGTGAAATTAAATACGGTAAGCTTAGATGCTTGCCCGTCGCCTGGATCTGCCAATACTGCCCATATTGTTGAAAAATCTGCTGGAATACTGGTGAATAGATAGCCCAGTACTAACAAAGCTGCACTGATATATACAATCGCTTGAATTACATCACTGTAAATAACGCTGCGCACGCCGCCATACATAGTATAGGCGAAGCCAATTGTTGCTATTAGTAAAATTGAAGCGACCACGTTGCTTGCTTGGATATCGCCAAATAAAATCATGGCCACGGCTATCGCCGCCATATATAACCTGGCACCACTTGCAAATAGTCTTCCTGCCAAATATACCGTACCGGCCTGGTACTTAGATTTTTCGCCAAAACGTTGGGCAAGCAGTTCGTAAACGGTAAACACTTTGTATTGATAAAATTTAGGCAATAAGAAATAAGCAACAAAACCAGCCGCAATAAAACCGGCTAAATTTGTGGCTAGATAGGTTAAGTCTCCTCTATAGCCTTGGTCAGGACCGCCTAAAAAGGTAGCCGCAGACTGAGAGGTAGCCAATACTGAAATACCCACTAACCATACAGGCATCTTATTACCCGCTAAAAAATAGTCTTTACTCGATTGTGCCTTACGGTTAAACCATATACCTGTTACTACCAAAATAAGCGCATAACCGGCAAAGATTGCCCAATCGATAAGCGAAAACTGATCAATCATTATTTATGTGCCTAGTTGAATGTGAACATGCTGGCATTGAAAGGAAATGCGCGTAGTGCATATTACAATGAAAGGCACAATGAGAAACACAGTTAGAAGAGTTGCGCGCCGATAAATGGCTAAAAGGTTTGGTGGAATGGTCGAGCTTTGGCATCGATTGTTCTCATTATTATTGGTTTTGTGAGAAGTTTTTTTACACATGCAAAATGTATAAAATACTAGAAACTCGTTATGCTAAATCGAGTTTACGCTATATAGTAATAAAATATTTCAATTTTATACAATAAATCGGAATTGTCATTAACTCAGCAATGGCATCCATTACTGTTGTGGCTTAATTACCTTATTTAGTTGCAGATTAAGAATGCTTTTGAGACAGTATGATTAGATAATCATCACGTATCGTTTCTATAAATAGAGATAAGGTTAAAGAGGAATATTTTTGAGTCGTAATACAGTCGCTACTATAAATTTGGGAGCCCTACACGCTAACCTCGAAAAACTGACTGATTTTGCTAACGGCAGTAAAATTGTGGCGGTGGTGAAAGCAAACGCATATGGAAATGGCGCGATTAGGGTTGCACAATCTATAGAGGCAATGGCAGATGTGCTAGCAGTTGCATTCTTGGCTGAAGCAGTCGAATTACGTGAGGCAGGTATTACAAAGCCTATCTTAGTGCTGCAAGGTCCGCATAATGAAGATGAATTATACGCGGTCACCGCCACTAATCTTATTTGGATACTGCATAGCGAATGGCAGCTAGCAGCGTTTACAAAATATAAGAAAAACAACCTTTTACAAAGCAATTCTTCATGGCTTAAATTTGATACTGGCATGCATAGACTTGGACTGCCGATTGCGCAGCTACAGCCAGTATTAGCCAAATATTCTAGTATAATAGATGAAAACACGGTTCTTGTTACTCATCTTGCAAATGCAGATGAGCCTCTTCAAAGTCATGCAACTCAACAAATAGATAGATTTTTGGCTGTCGCTTTGGTGCTTAACTTACCTGTTTGTATTGCCAATTCCGCTGCCAATATACGTTTTGATCTTGCTCGAGGTGATTATGTGCGTTTGGGCATCGCTATGTATGGCTCAAGCCCATTTCAAAGCCAAGACAATCCAGTAGAATTGAAGCCTGTAATGAGTCTAGATTCTGAGATTATAAGTCTTCGAACCATTCCCAAAGGCGATACCGTAGGTTATGGAAGCACCTGGAGAGCCGCCAGAGAGTCGGTAATAGCCACCGTCTCACTTGGTTATGCAGACGGTTACCCGCGTCATGCGCCCACCAGCACGCCAGCTTGGTGTAACAATGAACTTATTCCCTTAGTAGGGCGTGTATCTATGGATATGCTGACATTTGATGTGACTAATTTAGCCAATGTAGCCATAGGCGATAGCGTGCAGTTATGGGGCGACAAGTTACCTATAAATGATGTTGCTGAGCACGTTGGTACAATTGGCTATGAACTTATGACCCGGGTGTCTGCAAGGGTGCCGCGTAAATACATCAATTAATACGCGAGATGAATATCTGGATTTTACTAGGAAGTATTCACACTATGTTAGGTGAACTATGAATGAAATTAGTCAAATTGCTCGATATGCCCTCGCAATTGGTTTGTTGGTTCCCATGGTAATTATCGCTTTGCTAATCGCCCCCGTTTTTGGGAACTTCAGTCGCTATATTACTCACAGTTGGTCCAAAATTGCGCTAACAATATTCGGGGTTGACGTAGTTACTGAATTCGAAGGTGACCCATCACAGCTCGATGGTGGAGGTGTAATTATTCATCTCACCCAACAGAGCATTATCGATGGAACAGTGGCTTATTCGGCGTGGGATCGGCAAGTCATGGGTATCACTAATATTGAATATGCTCTAATACCTTTTTTGGGTTGGCAATCGCTCCTAACTTGCTGGGTCATAATTCGTCAAAATCTTAAGCAATCTAAGCGTCAGCTGCATAAAGCGGCGCAATATGCAGCCGATGGTGGCTTAGTATTCTTGTCTGTGGAAGGAAAAAGAAGTCTCGATGGGAGTTTGAGCCCTTATAAGAAAGGTGCCATTGTATTGGCAATAGAATCACAGGCGCCGATTCATCCAATGTACATGGCGGGAACCAGAGCATGTCTTGCTGCAGGTGAATGGAAAATTAGGCCTGGTAAGGTTGTTATTCGGTATTTACGGCCTATTTCAACAGCGGGCCTGACCTATGAAGATCGCCATATGCTGCTAGACAAAATTCGAGTGATTGGCGAAGCTGAGCATAGTCGTTGGCATAATGCTGCAAAGTCTAAATTTTGAATACGCTTTGATCAGCGCCTATGGCAGAGGCTTTTTTAAAGGCTGGACGAGCCTGAAGCCTTGCCAGATATTCTTTAACTTGCGGCGTATACTTATGGTCCAAGCCCAAAGATTGTCCTAAATGCAAAGCATATCCCACTGCGATATCCGCTATGGTAAAGCGGCCATCACATAGGAATTCGCGAGATTCGATGTGCGCGTCAAGGCGTCGTAAACGAGCAATAAACCAGGCGGCATAATCCTCTACGGCTTGAGGCAAACGGCGCTCCCCTTGTTCTAATCGACTATAGCGCAGAATAATAGTTTGTGGGAATGTTAGCGTAGCATCGCTATGATACAACCAGTTTAGATAGTCGCCATATTCAGCATGATCCGGCTTAATACCTAAATCATATTTATTATATCTTTCAAGCAGATAATGACAAATACCGCTTGATTCAGTCATGGTAGTTTTGCCGTCTTGAAAAAACGGAACGGTGCCCAGTGGATTTATTACGAGGAATTCTTTTTTAAAAAAACGCGGCGGGAACGGCAGCATTTCCACTTCGTAAGGTAATTGCATTTCCTCCAAGGCCCATAAAGGACGCAAAGAGCGCGCGCCATGGCAGTGCCAAAGTTTCATTTTCATTTTTACATTCCAAATTACCACAGGGTTAGGTCGCGCGGCAAAGTCACTCGGTTAAGTAGGGCGGTCAATTAGTTAATACAGCCTTTATACGATTCCCTCACGATGCTACCAGTTTTCTCATCGTGATGCTGATTTTAACATTACGCTATGTGCTTCGCAGCGCCCTTAAAGCATAATTCTAAGCTCGATAAAAAATAAATGTACTTTTTAAAGTGATTAAAAGGCACTTTTCAAGTAATGATGGGTTGTTGTCGTTTTTTGTCTTATTATATGTATGGCATTGATGTGTTTGTCAAAGACTATCAATAATAAAAATGAACAGGCTTAAGCGGCTGTTATATAACTTCAAAAAATAATGATTGGAGGCAAGGCTACTGTATGTGGATTATAGGTGTGGATGGCGGTGGCACAAAGTGTGAGGCAGGCTTATTTACAAGCAATGGTGAAATACTCGCAACAGCGCTCGCTGGTCCCGCTAATTTATATGCCAATTTCGAGGGGGCACTCGACGCAATAGAACAATCCGCTGAGCAACTACTGTCGATGTGCCAAGCGCAGCACAATATCACTATTACAAAACAAGACTGTTTTCTGAGCTTAGGGTGCGCCGGTGGTAGTATTGATTCGGTTAAACGACAGTTTCAACAATGGCATCATGAATATGCGGGTGCTGTCCTTACTACCGACGTGCATGTGTCTTGCTTAGCAGCCAACAACGCTAAGCCATGTGCATTGTTTGTTATTGGAACGGGTTCTTGTTTAGCTGTTTATTCACCTGAAGATGATTTACCTATAAATTATCAGCAAAGCACAACGCAGCACCAAGCGAAACGAACGCTTAAGCAGTATGGTGGTCACGGTTTCTTGCTTGGTGATATTGCCTCGGGTGCGTGGTTAGGCAAACTAGCCGTAAGTTGGTATTTACAGGCGCTTGAAACACCTCATCAAGATTCTCAGCTGTTGTCGGCATTAGCGAATGTTCTAGGCGATAATACGAGTCAAATTATTGAACAATACGGGCAAGCCCATGCAGGTGACTTTGGCACTTTAGCGCCTATTCTGATAGCAGTGCAAGACACCAGCGTAACGCTTAACAATTGGCTTCAAGAAGGCGCGGTATATGCGGCTAGTTTGCTAATAAATCATAGTACTAGCAATGTCCCTATTTTCCTTACTGGCGGTTTGGCCGCTGTTTATAAGCCTCTAATTGAGAAACTAATAGGTCGAGATGTTCATATTCCCAATGACACTGCAATATATGGTGCGTATTTAGCCGCTAAAGCTTATTTAGCCATACAAAAATAGTTTTAGGAATTGAATTATGAATAGCACAGCCGTAATTTGTATTCAGTTTAATTAATAGGGTCCTTAAGCGGCAATACGAGCAGGGCGCCTAGGCAGGTAATAAGGTCAATAAAGAAACCGATTATGACCAAAACAAGAACCGTTCGACAACAATAGTAAGTCAATGTCAAAGGAGTCTAGCCATGACTGCACGATTTTACAAAAAAACAATTATTATCACCGGTGCGTCTGCAGGTGTAGGCGCCGCATGCGCCAGAGCCTTCGCCGCTCAAAAGGCTAATTTGGTATTGGTGGCTAGAGGTCAACAAGGACTGGACTTAATCAAAGAGGAATTGTCGACGCAAACAAACGTGCTTACCGTGGCTATGGATGTATCAGATACCGATCAATGTTTGGCGCTTTTTGCCAAGGCTGAGCTGGCGTTTGGTAGCATTGACGTGTTGGTAAACAATGCGGGTATGCACAGCCGAGGCAACCTTGAGAACGTTTCTCCTGCAGACGTCGGCGCTATGGTTGATATCAATATTCGCGCCCCACTAATGCTGTCTTGTGCGTCTATTCCCTATTTGCAGCGAGCTGGTGGCGGTGGAATTGTTATGGTCGGCTCACTTGCAGGTATGGCACCTTTACAAGGTGCGGCAACCTACAGCGGCACTAAAGCTGGGCTGCGTGCATTTGCGTATGCGCTAGCAGATGAGATGCGAGGTACCGACATACATGTTGGGGTGGTCTCTCCTGGGCCAATTGATACTGGCTTTATTATGGATGAAATAGATAGCGTTGAAGACATCGTCTTTTCCCAGCCTATGAGCACTGCTGACGAGGTCGCCGATGCTGTGTTGAGAATAGCCGCTGGAGATAGATTAGAAATTCCCATGCCAGCGGCCAGCGGTAGGATGGTCAATTTGGGTTATCTGTTCCCCTGGCTACGTCGCTATCTTCGTCCAAAGCTATATGCTATAGGTCGCAAGAATAAAGATAAGTACCGTAATCGACAAATTAATGAATAAATCTTTAGGAATATAGTGAAATTAAATTATACCGATCAAGGCGCTGGAGAGGCTGTCATTTTATTGCATGGCATCTTCGGTTATTTGTCCAATCTAGGCAACTTAGCCCGCGAGCTGAGCTCTGCTTACCGCGTGATTAGCGTTGACTTGCGCAATCATGGCAATTCTCCTCACCATCCGCAAATGGATATCCCAACTTTGGCTAACGATATTGTCGAGCTCATTGATGATCTCGGTTTGTCCGCCGCGATCCTAATAGGTTACTCTTTAGGCGGTAAGGTTGCAATGCAGGTCGCACTGAATTACCCATCTAGCGTTACCAAAGTAGTTATCGCTGATATTGCTCCTGTGACTTATATTCCTAGGAAAGATCCAGCTTTGGAGGCTTTGCTTACTATATCGGGCATCGACGTAACAAGCCTTGAACAAGCCGACAGTGTTATGGCTGAGCATTTGCTTACGCCTGAATTTCGATCTTTGCTGTTGAAAAACCTTATCCGTAAAGCCAGCGGTACTTACATCTTGAAAATCAATATGTCTTCTATTTCAGAAAACTACCCCACCTTGGCGGTAGCCCCAGCGGGGCGACCTTACAGTGGCCCGACATTATTTTTGAAAGGTGAAAATTCGGCCTACATTCAAAGCAAGCATCACTCCATTATGCTTGCGCTGTTTCCGAATATGAAGCTTGAGGTAATAAATGACGTTGGTCATTTTTTGCATTCTGAAAACCCAGTGGAATTTAACCGACACGTGACTGACTTTCTTGCGTAAGCGCTAATTCCTAGCGCTGAGATTAATCGCCTATGGAGTATAAAAATTCCCTTAGGAAAGCGTTGGCTGAGATTGCTCAAAACAACATAATTTGCTTGTTGTCATTTACACGTTTTATTCATCAATTTTGGTTTATGTTTGCGCAAAGTAGACATAGCTATAGGAAAACTCATGGTCAAATATTCAATTGTATTATTGCTTTTATTTATAAGCCTGACTAGCTCCTCAAACATTAAAGCGCAACAACATAAGCCCATGGCACTTATCAACGATGTGACATTTCATAACACCAAGTATGGAAACAATAATGCGGGCAATGGCTTCATTGTCAACGTTAAGGAAAAAGACTATGCGATTACGGCAAAACATATATTAATGATTGTTAAAACAGACAAAATGAAGTCTGTCGATTTTTCAGGTGAAGTGAAACAATGGAAAATGTTTGATAAAAAGAATGCTTTTCATTACCTTATTGTTGATAAATTAATAAATGCTAACAATAAAGAAAAGCTTGAGTGGGAAACATTGGAAAACGACTGGATTGTATTTTTTATACAAGGATAATAACACTAAAAATAAACCTCTGAAATTCAAAGAGAACACATTGGTCAAAGGCGAAAAGTTATATGTCGTAGGCTGGGCGTATCAAGACGAAGAAGGTCCACAAAGAAGATATGAATTTGAATTTGATAAAACAGACGATGATTTACATACACTCATACAAATAAAAGGGCCTAAAAGCTTAGCCGGATTAAGTGGTTCGCCCATTGTGGATATACAAAATCGGGTAGTAGGTTTAGTCTCGACTGGTTGGCAAGATGAAGAAAGTAAATTCACTTGTTTACAAGCAAGTAAAGCCAGTGATGTGCAAAAATTTATCGAAAACTATGCTCTAATCATCAAAAACGATGAATTTTTATGAGCCCAGCATGACATGGCTTAATAAAAATATAGGCTTTGCTGATGGTATTAACAAGATGCAGTTAGCACTCATACATTGCATATTCTTCAGAACAAAATAGTTCTTCAGCTTTATTAATTTCTATATCTGTGTAATGTTTGTGATGCGGAGAAACTTTGGAAGTATAACGATTTTTGCTAAAGCTAAATGTTTCTTAGATAGTGTGGTCTAAAATTTTGCCTAGCTTATCTTCAATGCAGATTCATAACCGCTATGAGAACGCCCATTGCTTGGGTGTTAACTTTTTTTAGCAAAAGTATTTAGGTGTATTTGCAAATAATGAATTTTGAACTACTTAAACAACGCGCTAAGGCTTTCGATTATCTGTTTGATGCAGTTGTAGTAACTGACTTAAACGGGGTGATCGTTGATTGGAACAAAGGCTCAGAAATACTCTATGGCTATTCCAAACAAGAAGCTATTGGTCAAGCTGTCGATATTATTCATGTTCCGGAAGATACCAAGCATATCACCTCTGAAGTTTTATCAGCGGTACAAAGTCAGGGGAAATGGTCTGGGGAAGTTAGAATGCTGCGCAAAGATGGCTCTATAGGGTGGATTGAGTCGAGTTGTGTACCGGTTTATGATGAGAACAACCAAATGCAAGGCGCTATAGGAATTAATAGGGATATAACCAAGCGCAAGGATGAAATTGCACGACTAGAGCACCTCGCACACTATGACCATCTCACTAAGATCCCCAATCGCTTTGTTTTGCTCGACCGATTAGAACATTTAATTGAACAGGCTACTCGCGATAAAAAATCCTTTGCTCTTTTGTTCATTGACTTAGATAAATTCAAAAATATTAATGATACCAAAGGCCATGCATTCGGCGACCAAGTTCTTATAGAAACGGCTTTGAGTATTAAAAAAACCATTCGTAATTCAGATACCGTAGCCCGCTTTGGTGGTGACGAATTTGTTGTTTTGTTGGAAAATTTATCACACAAGAATGATGCTAATACAATGGTTGAGCTTCTCTATGAAACATTAAATTCGACACTTATGATCAAAAATGAATCGTTTAAGGTTAGCTGCAGTATTGGTCTTGCAATTTACCCTGATGAAGGCACCACAAGCGATAGCTTAATTGCAGCAGCAGACAAATCGATGTACACAGCTAAATAATAACTTAGGTTAAAAAAACCGCCAAGATTTGAAACTTGACGGTTTACTAATTTATAAGGCCAAAACGGACTGTTTCTGAGATTACTCCGCCTTCAGCCAATCTTATTGAATAACATGCAGACCGACACCCGATAAGAAAGCGGATAGCCCGCTCTAACAACTTGAAATTGGACGCTCAGCCCACTGACGGAGTTTGGTCTATAAAATTTCCATACTATTTCACGATGGGTATTATCCATGAATTCGGAGCCACTAATGGAATGGCGCCCCAACTTGTTAGTATTTCTACTGGAGCAGCAAAAGACAACCCAGAAGCAGGCAGGTCTCAATCGACTTTAATGTTCATACATTCACCATCTTTGAACATAAAAGAGTTTGCAGATTATTGGTTAAGCCAATTTGAAATAAACGCCAAGACAAAACCTTCTGCATTAGGCATTAATACCTTAAAGAGCTTTTATATTTACAATGGGGAAACACAGCTACATAAAGAAATCACGTTTCTTTCATCCCCCCAAGGCTCCTATTGGGTATCTTACCTAGGTATGGATGGGGCATTTCAAACAAACAGGCAACATTTCTTGGATTTCCTTTCTCAAGTAAATATTACCGAAGCCACCACGGCGAATAAGGCAATGCAACCGACCGCTAAAGTACCCGTTCAGTGATGTGTTAATCTGAAGAGCACTTATTAAGCAATACCAAATAAAAAGCAAGGTCATATTTCTTATCGCTTTGTTTTTAATAATAAGATTACAGACCCTAAAAAAGCAAAATCAACACCTGTTGCGTAGCTCAGTGATTAAGTTTATTCTTCCTGCTAGCATTTACCATAACAAGGATCCAAAACGATATGATAAAACCCATGATCTTAGGCGCAGCCAGCGCTTTTTTCCTGCTTACCGCAACAGCCGTTCAAGCTGGTCATCATGAGAAAGGTGAAGTCGAGGGTAATATGCCTTCAGCGAAGCCCACTATCGAAAAAGCCGTGAGCGACAATGCATTTCGTTCGGTGTTGGATATAGAACGTGATCAGTTTCGAAATCCTGCTGCAACGTTACACTTTTTTGGCGTAACGCCAAGCATGACAGTGGCAGAACTTGGTCCATCAAGTGGATGGTATACCCGTATTCTAGCGCCTCTTACTGCCGACAGTGGAAAATACATAGCATTAAACAATAGCCCAACCCCAGGCGACAAACGTTTTGAGCGCCGCATGCAATGGCGCGAAAGCTTTATAAAGCACGATAGCGGCATGTTTGGGCATAACGCCACAGCTCGCTACATTGGACAAACCGTTCCATTTGCAGCGCCTAACAGCGTTGATACAGTGCTAATTTTCCGTGGAATGCACGGTCAGATCGGCCGTGGCGATGTTAAGGGCTTATTAGCCGAAGTGTTAGAATCGTTGAAACCAGGCGGCGTTTTGGGCATCGTTCAGCACCGTGAGCGCGAAGACTTCGACATTGACCCAGTAAAAACTATGCGTGGGTATGTGAAGCAAAGTTATATCATCGATTTGGTAGAAAAAGCAGGCTTTGAGCTAGCTGCAACCAGTGAAATAAATGCAAACGCAAAAGATCCTGCAGATTGGGAAGGAGGCGTTTGGGCGCTACAAGCTAGCAAGCCAGTTGCTGAAAAGGACGAGAAATTCCGTGAAATTGGCGAATCTGATCGAATGACGCTGAAATTTGTGAAGCCGGCTAAATAAAACCAATAGTCTTTCTAGCCCACTGACGCATGTGGCCGCTTCTAGATTTTTAGAAACGGCCGTTTTTTAGCAGTATACAAACCATAATAACGTAAATTCACAGATTTGTGATTTTGCATATTGTGAGCAGGGAAAGTTGTTTGGCAGAATAACCGCTAGTGCCTATAGGTATCTAACAATACATTTGTAATATATGGAGTCATATATATGCCATTAAAAAAACTTGCCGATCAATTAAACGCTCTGATGTGCACCATATCGGGCGATGGTTTCTTTACCTATCTTAATCCTCACTGGTGCACTGTTCTAGGTTGGTCATTAAAAGAAATAATGGTTATCCCCTTTATTGAGTATGTTCATCCTGAAGACAAAGATATAACTATTAAAACCTTCCAACAAATTCTAGACGGTGAGGATATTTGCAACTTTCGTAACAGGTATCGTACTCGTTCTGGTAGGTATGTGTGGCTTCAATGGTTCGCCACTCCTCTGCCCGATGGAAGTGTTGCATCTAGTGCACATGAAATCGATAGTTTGGTTTTGGTAGAAAATAAGTTAAAGCAACACTCGTTATTGTTCGAGCAAGTGAGTGCACTAGGCTCTTTGGGGCACTGGAGTGTCAACTTTGAGACTAAAGCACTTTTTTGGTCGAAGGAAATTTATGAAATTCATGGTGTAACAACGCAGGAATACACCCCTGAACTTGATACGGCCATCGGTTTTTATCATCCCGATGATATTCCGAAAATTAATGAATATGTGAATAAGGCCTTGGAAAATGGGGTCGGCTGGAACTCTACCTTAAGGATTGTCAGACCTGATGGTGAAATTAGAACCGTAAGATGTTTGGCAGAGGTTTCAATAGATTCGACCAATAAACCAACTTCTGTGTTGGGCGTATTTCAAGATGTGACGGATTACGAAAAACTTAATAAACAAGTTGGACTTCTTTCACATGTAGCCAATACCTCTAATGCTGGCGTAATGATTTGTGATAGTGAGCGCAAAGTAGTCTGGGTTAATAAAGCATTCACATCATTAACGGGCTATGAGTTAGATGAAGTCAAAGCCGCTGGTTTTGGAGCACTTTTACATGGCCCCAATACAGATAAAAACACTGTTATGCAGATGAAGTATGATTTGGATAAAGGAAATGATATCAGTGTTGAAATCCTCAATTATCATAAAACTGGAAGTGAATATTGGATTAATTTATTGATATCGCCCGTTAGGGATAGTCATGGAAATATTACTCATTTTGTGGGGATAGAACATGATATTAGTGAGGCAAAAAAACAAGCAGAGCGCATCAACAGAAATCAACGCCTTGATGCAATCGGACAATTGTCTGCAGGTGTGTGTCATGACTTTAACAATATACTTGGCATTTTATCCGGCAATATGGAGTTGCTTAAAGTACAAAATGAAGACGATCGCTTAGATCCGCTGTTGAGCTCTATGGACACAGTAATTTTAAGAGCTTCCACAATAACATCACGACTTTTAAAGTCGACCAAGAAAGAGTCTGAGCAGTCCGAGGTTGTTGATATTGACAAAGAACTTTCAACTACCGTTGCGATACTTACTGAGTCCCTCCCTAAAAACATACAATTAACATCGTCTTTTAATTCAGGCAAAACCGCATTTATGAGTAAAGACGCTCTATTTGATTCGGTTATTAACCTTATAGTAAATGCTCAACATGCAATAGATCATCATGGTGTCATTAAGGTGTCGACGTATAACGTTGAAACGTTTGGCAGTGGCAATTATGTTGTAATAAGCAGGCCCAAAGCCTCTCATAGCTATGTTTTAATAAGTATTAGAGATACGGGATGCGGTATCCCCGCTGAAAACATGACTAGAATATTTGACCCTTTCTTTTCTACGCGAAGCGATGAAAGTGGCACCGGACTCGGCTTAAGTATTTTAATTGAACTGGTTAATAACGACGAGTTGGGACTGACTATTCAAAGTGATGTGGGTATGGGAACCACCATTAACCTTTGGCTACCTGAAGCGATTGCCAACTTGCCTATTAAACCAGAGGTGGTATTGGAATCCAATAGTATAGAAGGGCTAAAGATCGTATATATCGACGATGAAGAGTCGCTTTTGCACGTGGTAAGTAAGTATCTGAAAAGTATTGGTGTTGTCATAACATGTTTTTCAGACGCTCAAGATGCTTTGAACTACATCGATATAAATTACATGTCTATAGACCTAGTAATAACAGATAACAGTATGCCCGGAAAAGTTCAGGGAAGAGACGTATATACTCATCTTACTCATAATCATACCGACATTCCCTGTTTGGTCATGACTGGTTATGCCGGAGATGTCTCGTCATATGCCCATGACGAAGAAGTGCTGCAAAAGCCAACAAGGTTCGCTGAGCTTAAAAATACTATTGCGAATACTTATAAAAGGGCGAGGATGGTTCATTAAGTTATTTAATGAACCATATAGATTCCCACTCGTTAGTAAGTGCAAAACCCTTTGTAAAATATAAGCTAAACAGGCATATTTATTACCCTTGATTCAAGCTGTTACCGCAGTGAATAACAATAATAAAAGGATAAAAATGAACAAAATAACTAAGGCTATTTTATTTGCTTCATCACTGACTGTTGGAACGGCTTGTTTAGCTTCAGATTTATCTGATGCCATTCAAAAAGACTACACTGAGTACCTAGCGCCGCTTTGGGATCATTTCCACCAAAACCCTGAGCTATCACTGATGGAAACTAAGACCGCTAAACGACTTGCTGAGGAATTACGTTCAGTGGGCTTTGAGGTGACTGAAAACGTCGGCGGTACCGGCATTGTTGCGATCATGAAAAACGGTGAAGGTCCCACTGTGATGATGCGCGCAGACATGGACGGCCTGCCTGTTAAAGAACAATCAGGCTTGTCAAACGCTTCTCAAGTGACTATGCAAGACTGGGATGGTAATTTGGTTAGTGTAATGCATGCTTGTGGTCACGATGTCCACATTACAAGCCTAGTAGGTACGGCCCGACAAATGTCGAAAATGCGTAATCAATGGTCAGGTACTTTGATGTTGATTGGACAACCTGCAGAAGAAAGAGGTCCAGGAGCTTCCGCTATGATTGAAGACAATATATGGGAGCGCTTTGGTAAACCTGATGTTGCGTTTGCCTTTCACGTTGATGCTGACTATGAAGCGGGTAAAATTGTCGTTAATGAGGGCTCTCCTTATGCCGGTTCAGATTCTATAGATATTATTATTCATGGTGTCGGTGCTCATGGCGCATCTCCTCATCAGGGCAAAGATCCTATCGTTATTGGTTCACAAATTGTAATGAATTTGCAAACCATTATCAGCAGAGAACTAGCCCCTAGAGACGCTGGCGTTATCACTGTTGGTGCCTTCCATTCTGGTACTAAGCACAACATTATCTCTGACCAAGCCCACCTTCAACTCACCGTTAGGAGCCTAAACCCGGAAGTGCGAGCCCAGTTATTGTCTGCGATTAAACGCGTTGCCGTTGGCACCGCCCGAACTGCTGGGATCGCTGAGGATAAATTACCGGAAGTGATAGTGAGTGAGTTTTCTTATCCGCCTACCTTCAATGACAAAATTTTAGCGCGGCGCTTACAAGGTGTTTTAACCAATAAAATGGGCGAGAATATTTTGATTGAACCCAACGAAAAAGGCATGGGTGCGGAAGACTTTGGGTTTTTCACTACCTCTCCCTATATTCCGAGTGTCTACTTTAATGTAGGCGGCACGCCTCAAGCTCATTTCGATCGCGCAGCCGCAGGAGGTGCGCCAGTGCCGAGTCATCATAGCCCACAATTTAAAATTTCGCCTGAACCTTCTATAACTGCTGGTGTTGAAGCCACTGTTCATGCTTTGTTGGATCAGATGCCGAAGAAATAAACACCCGAACGAGACACCTATATAGATATAAGTGTCTCGTTAAGGCTGAATATTAACAATAGCGTGTCATATTTTCGAGACGCTAGGCTGTAAAGATTAATTGAACACACCGCACTTTTGCGACTTACAGAGATTTTGTCATTTTAATAATCACACTTTCTGAGCCGTTTACCGCTATTTCTGAATTACGGCTTAGTTCTACGTAGCCTTTGGCTAAATATAAGGGTTCCCCCGGAACAGTCGAGCCCAACTCTATGCGTTTGAAGCCTGCTTTTTTAGCTGCAGTTTCGCCTAGTTCTAGCAACAAACTACCTATGCCACAGCGCACCCAATCGGGATGGGTATACATAGCACGTATTCGAGCAGGCTCTATATTTGGGTCACTTAATTGATCATTGCGTCCCTTAGTATGATCACCCCCATATAATGTTTTGCGTTTTCCCCAACCGCCGCAACCAACTAAAATGGTCGCGTATTCACTATGGTTTTCAATAGCGAAATAAGTCCCATCATTTATGAGCGTCATATCTACGCCCATTGTCTCTTTTGCCGCGACAATTTCATCGTCAGACAAAAAAGAACGCATATTATGCTCAATCGAAAGGCCCATTAGCTTTCGAATATTTGGCACATCATCTACGGTTGCCGTTCGATGAATAAATATAGCATTTGCACTTGTCATTTCAATACCACAGGTCATTAATTTTGCGCTTGATTGCTGGGTAACTATAAACGCCATTACACCAAACATGTTGCTATGCAAAAGTATCACTTAAAAGCAGGTTAGGGGCAAATAATGTATATATACAACTTAAAAAACCAATAGTGATGGCGCAAACGACCAGTGCGAACTATTAGTTCGGCAATTCAGTTCTGATACAAATCAGCATTGTTAGAGTATACAACTCTATATTTCCAGACCGACTAGATGGATATTTAGGTGAAAGAAAACGTTTTACGTGCATTTAGTGTGCTTGTTGTTTGTCTAGCTATTGCTGCTGGGCTAATTGCAGTCACGCACAGTGAAAGCTCGCATATTTTTGGTTATTCAACAATTGTTATATGTGTAGTACTTGCTTTTGTTATTCAGTGGATAGTCTTTATTCCATCTTATTTGAAGCAGACCGAGCGGCTTTATGACATTACCGGCAGCTGTACTTTTGTATTGGTGATTGGTGTCGCATTATACTCTGTGTCACCAACAACTGCGTATCAATGGATACTCGCCGCCATGGTCGTTATATGGGCACTGCGACTAGGTACGTTCCTATTTTTAAGGATCCACAAAGACGGCAAAGATGATCGGTTTGATGAAATAAAACTAAATAAATATCGGTTTTTTGTCACGTGGACAATCCAAGGATTGTGGGTTCTGATTACATCTGGGGCTGCTGTTAGTGCTATTATTTCGACCAATCGACCGCAAGTAGGATGGATAACAGCAGTAGGATTAAGCTTGTGGACAATAGGCTTTATGATTGAAGTTGTCGCCGATATACAAAAACGTAGGTTTAAACAAAAAGTTAATAACGAGCAGCCATTTATTAGTACAGGTTTGTGGTCGTATTCTCGCCACCCCAACTATTTTGGTGAAATTCTACTGTGGATTGGTGTTGCAATCGTCGCCATACCTGCGTTATCGGGCTGGCAATATGCGGTATTGATTTCCCCGCTGTTTGTTATCTTGCTACTTACTAAAGTGAGTGGAGTGCCTTTATTAGAGGACAAAGCTGATAAAAAGTGGGCGGCAAACAAAGCGTACCAAGATTACAAAAACCGTACGCCACCGCTAATTCCTAAGGTGTTTTAAGGCTGTTTAGGTAAAAATGTAGCCTTTACCATATTTAGATTTGCCTCATATTCTATTGGATCGAACGTTAGGGGCATTTCTGCAAGTTTGTCGCCTACAGTATTTAAAACAAGTACACGTGGAAATCCAACCAATTCGTGTTTTTTAGCAAATGCGGCGCCTTCGTCAGTATCGTAATCTAGCCGTGCATAAACGAAGTCACTGTTTATTTGTTCAGCAATATCACTATTGGCGAACACTTGGGTGTCTAACTTTCGGCAACTAGGGCACCAAATTGCTGAGTAGTCAGCTAGCACTAACTTACCTTCATTCTTCGCTATTTCTTTTGCTTCATCTAAGTTATGCACTATGAATGAAAGGTCGCCCACTGCTTGCTTGCCTAAATATGTTTGCACGCCTTTGTTGCCAAAATAAACAATGGCCACAACCGCCACTATAGTGACAACATTTTTGAATAGCTTACCCATGACATTTTTTCCTTATCTCGTGTAATAAACTAGACCCTGTTACTTTAGAGAATATTTCAATTGTTACCATTTTCTCACAATGTCTACATAAAGTGCTTCATCCAGAAGGGAGGTAGAATCGCTCGCCGGGTTGATTAGCTTGTCCAATTCGCCCGAGGTAGTTAAGGTTGAAAGTGATGTATTAAATTGGTCAATAACCGTTTGCGCATTCGGCGTATCAGTTTTAATGGCTAAGCGAAGCTCCACTCTATAAATCGGATCGCGTGACAAATACATGGGTTCTTCTTTTGCGTCTTTTAATAAATTATTGAATGCTTCTAGCATGAACTTATCAGCAATGATGTTATCTACACGCCGATCTGCTAGCTGCTTTATGTTTGCCAAAAAGTCAGGTGTGCGCGCCCATCTTACTGAACGCTCAGAACGTAATTCGTCGGTGTTAGCAAACCTATTTTCAATACCCAGAGTGGTTCTATATATTTTGTCGAGTCTATTGGCTTCCTTTGCTTCTGGCAGCCGAGACGCTATATGCAAGGGCAACACCATGTAGGGGTCGGAGTATATGTAATTGGCTCGCTTCGCGTTTAATGAGTAATGATCAATAAACCCAACAAAGGTTCCATTTCGTAAACCACTGCCTGACCATGCTTGAGTCGTCGCCGTAATAGTCACTGCATAGTTATTTAATGCTTGTTTAACAATATTATTAGCACGCGCAGAGTAGGGGGCTTTGTCAATCAAGGTAGGAACAACATTACCAACCAGAGCTAGCTTGGCGTTTTGCGCCAATGCCGGTACTGTCATCAATCCCGTTAGGAAAACTATATAAACCAACGCAAAGCGCTTCATCATTGTTTTTATACTCAATTTAACCTCAATATCATGTAATGGGTCGGAACGCCGCTACCTGATAAATATCAAATGACGTTTCATACATACTATAAACGGTAAATCGAGCACATTGGATTTATTTATCGCTCGAAATTTAAAAACAGCTATTCGCCAAATGACCCAGCTGCACCAGGATAGACTACCGGACTTTCAAATCCTTCTTTGCTTACACTGGCTACACCAAAAAAATAATTGTCAATGACTACATTTTGTAAAGTAAATTCTGTCACATTGCCAACGTCTCGGCTATATTGCCATTGCGGTGCATCTGTGAGTCTCCAATATATTTTATAGCCTGCTAATTGTGGATTTTGTTGCATTGGTAAGGCTGTCCAATTTAGCGTAGTAGAGGGTTGCACCGCACCTTTAATTTCTACCCCTGTAGGCGGTTTAGGTGCCCACGACATACTCGCTAGCGATACTGCGTTAAGCGCTGTGAGTTTTGCGGCGTAGTCAAAATCTACACCGTCTATAGTGTCGCCATAAACAATACCGTCTTGCGTGCGCAAATCTTGATGTTGGCGAGTGTAGTTTTCGTTAGTTTCCATAATACGTACACCCGCATAACCTAAATCGTTAAAAGGCCTATGGTGACCGCCTCTTCTAAATCTATCTAAACGATAAACGACCATAGTGTCAAGGTTTTCAATGTATTTATCAGCCATGATGTCTATGTAACGTGCTAGGTTGCGACTAGGCGAATCTACTTCGCCGCCAGTGAAGCGTCTTAAACGCGCCTCTTGCGGGGTTTCTGTTTGTCTTGTGCCTTCTGCAAAGATTCGTGCAGTGGTGTTGTTAATAACGCCATTAACGCCTTCAATGTTACCAATCATATCGTTATTTAATACAGCTTTAAGCTGCCAGTTATTCTCCTTGGCATATTCAGCTAAAATTTGTCCGCCAAATAAGCCTTGTTCTTCACCGGCTAATGCTGCGTAAACAATACTGCCATTAAATTTATACTTGCTTAATACCCTAGCCGCTTCAAGTGCACCCGCCACGCCTGACGCATTATCATTGGCGCCGGGTGAGTCACTGGTGTAATCCATTATGTCACTAACTCGCGAGTCTATATCACCGCTCATGATTACATATCTATTCGGGTCACTTACGCCTTTTTGAATGGCAATGACACTTACTACCTCTGTCGCGTCAGGAATTCGCGTTTCACCTGAAATAACACGTGACTGATAAAATACTTCTACACACCCACCGCATTGGGCTGATATTTTATCAAACTCGGCTTTAATCCAGCGTCTGGCCGCACCAATCCCTCGCGTGTCCGATTCTGTTTCTGATAGCGTATGACGAGTCCCAAAACTGACTAATGTTTGGATGTCTTGTTCAATTCGTTTTGCCGACATGGCCCCGGCGATATCATGTAAATTTTGGGGCGAGACCGCGTTGTTCTCTGATAGAGGCTTAGCTTGGGCAGCAGCCGACATGGCTATAGTTGTGCCGATTAGGACTGCTATGGATGAGAATGTTAAGGTTTTTATCTTAAGCTTAGTTGCGCTGGCAAACCAAGAGGGTCTTAAGAATTGAAGGCATACGTTAAGCATTAGTGTTACTCCCTTAAATTAATACTTAGGCGGGTTGACTGCTTATTTTAAAAATGCAAAAGCATCACCGAACAAATTATCAGCAGTCAGGCCAAGAGGTAAAAATGCTGTTTTAACCACCGCCGCCATTTCAAACCGTCCGGCAACATATACTTGGGTGTTTATAAGTGACGGAAAATCACTCATCACTGCTTCATGCACTAAACCCGTTTTTCCAGTCCATTGTGGCATTGAGGATTCAATAACAGGTATAAAGTTAAAGTGTTTATGTGTGCTAGTTAATTGGCGAAGAGAATCTAATTCATACAAATCATCGGGCGTTTTAGCCCCCCAATACAAATACACGGTTCTATTTGGCTGTTGATGCAAACAATCGAATAGTATTGATTTAGCATAAGAATAACCCGTGCCACCCGCAACAATAATGGCAGGCATATCACTGTCACGCAAAAATGCTTGACCCAGACCTACTTCGGCAGTGAGCGCCTTAGCCGACTTGGCTAGTTCGATGACCTCAAAGGCATATGCGTTTGAGGGTGTAGCGCCAATATGCAGTTCTAATAAATGGTCATTGTTGGGAGCGTTTGCAATCGAGAAGGGACGTTTGTCTTTTTCGCTCATAACAACTTGCAAATACTGGCCGGCCTTAAAGCTAACGGGCTGCTTTGCGTCTAACATAATTTTTAGTACATTCGGGCTTAACGACTCAATACTGAGAACGCTGGTAGTAATAGTGGTCATTGTCTTCCTATTTTATGTGTATCAAACGCAGTAACTACTGGGCTTGTTTTAGTCAAGCAGCCCAAGTTCCTGCCAAATGTCATCTACTTTCTGTTTGACTTTATCATCCATAATAATAGGCGTTCCCCACTCACGGTCTGTCTCGCCTGGCATTTTGTTGGTAGCATCTAGTCCCATTTTGGAACCCAGACCCGACACCGGTGAGGCAAAGTCTAAATAGTCTATTGGTGTATTTTCAATTAGTGTGGTGTCCCGAGCAGGGTCCATTCTTGTGGTAATTGCCCAAATAACATCATTCCAATCGCGCGCGTTTACGTCATCGTCACATACTATCACAAATTTAGTGTACATGAATTGTCGTAAAAAAGACCAAACGCCCATCATTACACGTTTAGCATGGCCTGGATATTGTTTTTTAATGGTTACAATGGCCATTCGATATGAGCAGCCTTCTGGAGGCAAATAGAAATCTACAATTTCTGGGAACTGCTTTTGCAAAATAGGGACAAACACTTCGTTTAATGCGACCCCTAAAATTGCCGGTTCATCGGGTGGGCGCCCGGTGTAAGTCGAATGGTAAATTGGATTGTCTCTATGCGTGATATGGGTCACCGTCATTACGGGGAAATCGTCCACCTCGTTGTAATAACCTGTATGATCGCCATAAGGGCCTTCAGGGGCCATCTCGCCTTGCGCAATATAGCCTTCAAGTATAATTTCTGCGGAAGCCGGAACCTGCAAGTCGTTCGAAATTGATTTAACAACTTCTGTTTTGTCACCGCGCAATAAGCCTGCAAATGCATATTCAGACAAGGTGTCGGGTACTGGGGTAACTGCGCCTAAAATAGTTGCTGGATCGGCACCTAGCGCTACCGAAACCGGGTATGGCTCACCGGGATGGGCTTGACACCATTCTCTAAAGTCAAGTGCGCCGCCGCGGTGTGACAACCAGCGCATAATAATTTTGTTTTTGGCAATCACTTGCTGTCGATAAATGCCTAAATTCTGGCGTTTTTTAAGTGGCCCACGGGTAACCGTCAGCCCCCAAGTAATAAGTGGTGCTGCGTCACCAGGCCAACAACGCTGAACAGGTAGCATGGCTAAATCTACATCATCACCACTAATTATATTTTGTTGGCAGACTGCTTTTTTGACGACTTTTGCAGGCATATTCAAGACTTGCTTAAATACAGGGATTTTACTCATTAAGTCTTTTAAGCCTGTAGGTGGCTCGGGCTCTTTCAAAAACGCCAGTAATTTGCCTACTTCGCGCAAGGCTTCTACCGACTGTTGTCCCATCCCGAGGGCCACTCGTTTAGGTGTGCCAAACAAATTTGCTAGTACTGGCATACTATGGCCTTTAGCGTTTTCAAACAAAATGGCAGGTCCACCTGCGCGGAGGGTTCTATCAGCAATTTCTGTCATTTCTAATTCGGTATCAATTTCCATCGACACGCGTTTAAGTTCGCCCATTTTTTCGAGCTGTTCGATAAAATCACGTAGGTCTTTATATTTCATAAACGGGACATTCTCAATAAAGGTGAATATAGATGGAATATTACAGTATTTTTACTTTTTCGTTTACCCAAAACAAAAAAAAGCCAAGCAAAGGCTCGGCTAAATCTTTACGGCCCTAAGGAGTAAACCGATATAAGAACGCATTTATATGCAAATGAACTGATACGAATACAACGAAACATGCTTACGATTCGTTAAACATGAATCCTTGGGAGCCATATGGAATTCGAATTAATTTTTGCGTAATAACGCGATAATTATGATAAAAACACTAAAATACTTTTGTGTCAATACGTTTTTGGGTGGGTTTGCCTAACATTACTTTCTTGCTGATTGTTGTTGGGTTTGCTTACCTTATAATAAATGATACAAATAAGCGCTTGTTGGTAATTTATAATAAATGACGTTAATACAATAAAATAGAATGCCGATATGCTTGTAATAATCATTTTTTTTATAGTAAAAGGGTCATGTCGATAATGTATTACTCTAAAAACCCCAGCGTGAACCAAAATATATTCACGTCACCATTGTTAGCACCAGTGTGTGCGTTTTTAATCGTGATAAGCACTAGTTTGTCAATGCAGGCTCAGTCTCAAGAACTCGAAGCGGTGCAGGTTTACTCACAAGACGAACTAATTCGCTTAATTAACACCAACCAACATTTAACACGCATAAAAGCTGATCGCTGTCAGATAGTCGAAGACATAGAGGCTAGGGCCGATATTATGCAAGTGCCTGCATTCCAGTTTTTGTGGGGCGATATGCTCGCGTGGGGTGTATGCGTCGATAAAAACCCTACACAAGGCGTTTATTATATGCGCGAGGCTGCAAATCAGGGTTTAATGGCTGCATTAGAGCAATTAGGTCGATATCACATTAGCGGCAGATTTGTGCAACAAGATAATAAACGTGCTGTTATGTATTTGCGAGAAGCTGCTGCTATGGGTAATTTAGAAGCGCAGTTACAACTTGCTGATTTGTTTTTAGACGGTCACGGTAGTCCTTACGACTTTGAAGATTTGTATCATTGGCTTTACAACTCAATTACCGACGACACCGCCATACATAGAAGAATAGCGACTTATATGACGGGCTTAGAAAAATTAATGCATCCGAAAGCGGTTCGCAAAGCACGCAGACCAGTCACTCAATAGTAAGGATTGAAATACCTGCTGAAAAAATTCTTCGTTTAGAGTACTTACCTTCTACACAGATTATGCTTTAATAAAGCTTATTAAGATTTATTTTAGGGTAGTTGTATAATGTCTTCTGGCACTTCTTTAACGCACAACACGTTAGACCAAATTGGCACTCCTTTTTCTTCATCTGCTATCAAAGTCATGCTCTTAGGCGCAGGCGAACTTGGTAAAGAAGTGGCTATTGAACTAAAACGCTTAGGCTGCGAAGTCATCGCCCTTGACCGCTACCCCAATGCCCCAGCTATGCAAATAGCCGACAAAGCCTATTGTTTATCTATGCTCGATGGTGACGCTTTAGAAAAAATTATTCGTGCAGAGAAGCCCGCATTTATTGTGCCTGAAATAGAAGCCATTGCCACTGATACGCTGCTAAAGCTTGAAGCCGATGGCTTTACTATTGTACCAAGTGCTAAGGCAGCACACTTAACCATGAACAGGGAAGGTATTCGACGGCTTGTAGCTGAAGAGCTTGATATCCCCACATCACATTATAAATTTGCAAGTAATATTGAAGAGTTTACCCTTGCGCTACAAGAGATTGGTTTTCCGTGCATCGTAAAACCTATTATGAGTTCGTCGGGTAAAGGACAAAGTTTACTTAAAACAGTCGGCGACACGCAGCAAGCCTGGCAATATGCACAAGAAGGCGGGAGGGCTGGTAAAGGCAAAGTAATAGTCGAAAGCTTCGTTGATTTCGATTATGAAATTACATTGCTCACGGTTAAGCATATAGCCGGCACCAGCTACTGCGAGCCTATAGGGCACAGACAGGAAGAAGGTGACTACCGCGAAAGTTGGCAACCTCAAGCAATGAGCGGCTTAGCTTTAAAACGCGCCCAAGAAATGGCAGAAAAGGTGACGACAGCGCTGGGTGGAAATGGCCTTTTTGGCGTTGAGCTTTTCATAAAAGGGGACGACGTAATTTTCAGTGAAGTTTCACCACGACCTCATGATACTGGCATGGTAACCATGATTTCGCAGGACTTATCTGAGTTTGCCCTGCATGTACGGGCGTTTTTAGGTTTGCCAATTCCTAATATAGCATTTAGACAACCATCGGTTTCAGTCGCTTTATTGGTTGAGGGTGAATCTTCTGCTGTAAGTTTTGGTAATTTGTCTGAAGTATTGTCACTCCCAAATACCGATTTACGCTTATTTGGTAAACCAGAAGTAACTGGTAAACGCAGAATGGGTGTTGCCTTAGCGACCGACGCATCGCTAGAAATAGCATTAGAAAAAGGCTTACATATGGCAGCAAGTATTAGGTCTAAATTATAATGGCACTGTTTAAAAAGATGTTATTCGTAATTCAATCGTTTATACTTTAGTCATGAATAAAGAAAACAAAACAGTGAAAAACATAAAAACGAACATCTCCAAAACAAAATCAGCACCGCAAGCAAAACGCGATTCTAAAAAAACATCATCTAGTACACGCTCCTCAAGCAGCATAAAAGACCCTCATTTCGAGCGTGAACAAGTCAAGTATGAAAATCCGGTAGCTAGCAGAGAATATTTACTCAGTATGTTAACTGAACACGCGCAAACAAATGCGGGTGGTTTAGCTTATACAGAAATTTGTAAAATACTAAATGCAAAAGATGAAGATAGTCGCATTGGCATTCAAAGGCGTCTGCGCGCGATGGAGCGTGAAGGACAAGTGCTATTTAATCGCGACAAAAAATACGAAGTGCAAAAGCAAGACGAACTAGTTAGAGGCCGTGTTATTGGACACAGAGATGGCTTTGGCTTTTTAAAGCACTCTGATACCGAAAAAGACTTTTTTATTACCATGGGACAAATGTCAACACTCTTCCATGATGATGTAGTAGAGGGTGCGCTAGGACAAACTGACAGAAAAGGGCGCACAGAATTTCGCGTTAACAGAGTACTAGAGCCACGAAAAGATGCCATTGTAGGACGTTATTTCTACGAGCAAGGCGTGAGCATGGTAATCCCCGATGACAATCGAATTTGTCACGAGATTATGATCCCCAAAGAACATACCCATGGCGCAAAACAAGGCCACGTTGTAGTCGTTGAAATTTTGCAGCGTCCACGTCGAAACATGAACCCGACAGGGAAAATTACCGAAGTACTTGGCGAGCATTTGGCGCCTGGAATGGAAATTGAAACTGCGCTACGTAACTTTGATATTCCACATACTTGGCCAAAAGCGGTAACTTTAAGCGTTAGTCAACTAACTGAAGACGTGCCAGATCAATCAAAAGAAGGCCGCGTAGATTTACGTAAGTTGCCTCTTGTTACTATTGATGGCGAAGACGCTAGAGATTTCGACGATGCGGTTTATTGTGAGCCTCAAGAAACAGGCGGATGGAAACTTTGGGTGGCGATTGCGGATGTTAGCAGCTATGTGAAGCTTGGCACTGCACTTGACAACGAAGCACAAACTAGAGCAACGTCGGTATATTTTCCTGAACAAGTTATTCCGATGCTACCAGAGGCCTTATCAAATGGACTATGCTCACTTAACCCCGATGTAGACCGCTTATGTATGGTGTGCGAAATGCACATAGATGCAAATGGTAAGCTAGGTGAATATACGTTTTATGAAGCAGTTATGCGCTCTCACGCTCGTTTTACCTATACTAAAGTTTGGAACATTTTAAGCGGTGATGAAGCGCTTGTAGAACGTTATAAAGATAGAGTAGATGACCTTGGTCATTTAAACAATTTATACAAAGCATTAAAGCGTTCACGTCAAAATCGTGGTGCCATAGAGTTTGAAAGTCTAGAAACCAAATTTGTCTTTAATGCACATCGTAAAATAGAAAATATAGTGCCACTGGTGCGTAACGACGCCCATAAAATAATCGAAGAATGTATGATTATGGCCAACGTATGTGCGGCACAGTTCATTGAAGGAAATAATGCAGAAGCGTTGTTTAGAGTGCACGATAAGCCAGATGAAGATCGACTAATTACATTTCGGTCATATTTGGCAGAAGTAGGTATAGATTTTAAAGCGGGCAATCAGCCAACGCCTAAAGATTTTGCTCTAGTGGCTGCTAAAATTGCTAATAGAGTCGACAAAGAGCTTATTCAAACTATGCTGCTGCGTTCTATGAAACAGGCGATTTACGACGGTAATAACCTGGGGCATTTTGGTTTAGCGCTTGAGGCTTACGCGCATTTTACATCGCCAATAAGACGCTATCCGGACTTAGTTGTGCATCGCGTGATTAAAGCGATTGTCAATAAACAGCAAGGTAACAAGGCGTGTAAAGGGGCAAAGTTCTACACAGAGCAAGAAATTGAAGCCTTAGGTGAGCAATGCTCAATGGCAGAGCGCCGTGCTGATGATGCGACCAGAGATGTGTCAGACTGGTTAAAATGCGAGTTTATGCAAGACCATGTGGGTGATGTATTTGACGGAGTAGTGGCGTCGGTTACTAACTTTGGCTTATTCGTTCGTATAAACGATTTTCAAATTGACGGACTTATTCATATAACATCGCTTGCAAATGACTTTTATCATTACGACCAAATAAAACAGTGTTTAGTAGGTGAAGGTTCTGGCCTAACTTACCGATTAGGCGATCCTTTGCGCATAAAAGTGGTGGCCGTTAATCTTGATGAACGTAAAATTGATTTGATGGTAGATGGTCAAGAAAACAATACTAACCGTCCTGCGCGTAAAAAGAGTAAAGGCAAGGCGAGTGGTAGGAAAGAAGGTAAACCATCCGGTGCTGGCAAAGCTAGCACACAAGCTAAAAAGCCTGCCGACAATCAAGCCAGCCCGTCAACGGTTGGTAAAAACGGTAAAGGTAAACGCAAATCTGGTCCCACGTCTAAACGTACCAAGTCATCGCGTTCAAAACCCAACCGTTAAATGTTAATTAATAGCGCTAGGTAGCTAGGTAGTAACCAATAGCGCTAAGCATTTCAAAATAATTAGGAATTACAGTTAATGGCACAACAAGAGTTTTTGTACGGCATTCATTCGGTAGCAGCCGTACTTGAGAATGAGCCTGAGCGTATACTCGATCTGATGATTGCAAAAGGGCGCGATGACGAGCGCATTAATACAATTGTTAACTTAGCCCGAAGTAACGGAATATCCGTTCAATTTGTGCATCGTAAAACGCTTGACGAAAAAAGCAATGGCGAACAAAATCAAGGTTTGTTAGCCCGTGCTAAACCTGCTCGAGTGATGGATGAGTCTGATCTTGATAAGATTCTTGAATCTTTACTTGATGGTACACAATCTTCAGCAAATACCTTACCGTTCTTTTTGGTTTTAGACGGCGTTACCGATCCGCACAACTTAGGCGCTTGCCTTCGTAATGCAGATGCAGCAGGCGTTCAAGCGATTATTGTGCCTAAAGACAATGCTGTCGGTGTTACGCCGGTGGTTCGTAAAGTGGCCGTTGGCGCGGCTGAAACAGTGCCATTGATACAGGTAACTAATTTAACGCGCACGCTAAAATATATTCAACAGAAAGGAGTATGGGTAATAGGCACTGCTGGTGAAGCTGAACAACTAATTTACGATTGTAAAATGCAGGGGCCAATTGCTCTTGTGATGGGTGCCGAAGGAAAAGGAATGCGCAGACTAACGCGCGAAACTTGTGACGAATTAGTAAAGCTGCCTATGGCGGGAACGGTTTCTAGTTTGAATGTTTCGGTAGCAACGGGTATATGTTTATTTGAAATTGTGCGCCAGCGTAACAGCGCATAAGTTTGTGCCGATAAGGCACAATATACATTCGTTTTATATGCCTGATAAAAACTGATATTTCATCTATGCAGGCAAACACAAATAGAATGCCAAGCGCCAACCTTATTTGTTAAAGCTACTATCAGGTGTTCCCGAAAAGCAAGCCAATACATATGGGTAGTCATTGGTTATGTAATACGCATACTGGCCATTTACTACCATACCATTACACTCGTCTAAATCACCTAAGCCCTCTATATATTCATAGTCATCTCTAAATGCACCATCATACTGACCACCAGGGGCTGCGATGCTGCCATCTTCATGTGTTCTTTGACCTTCTTTTAAACGGTAGCTTGAGCTTACCTTGCGAATGCCATTCGTTTCGTTTATCGCTGTGCTATTTATATAAGAACCATATATAGGGTAACCGTCGGCAGCGAATCCAATTACGGGTGAGGCTTGGCTGTTGTCGTCTGCAAAAAGTGCAAAAGGCGAACCATGATAATGATAAGTGCCATCGGGCTGAGCGTGCGCGTTGTGAGTGTCGACTCTAAAGTTATTGGCGGGATGCATGGGGTCAAATCGCCACGGGGTTGTCATATCGTTGCAGCCAATATTACCGTCGCCCACGCCAAAGCAACCTGCAGCAATCAAATCAACTTTAACGCCATTTAACAATATAGCATTGTCTACTCTTAGACTTAGCTCAGTAGTAATCGATGCCTTGCTTGGCATGGTGGTTATTTCGAACACATCGTTTTGTTCAGATACGTTATTTGCGAATGCATTCCCGCCGTCATTGAAATCGTGATTAGGGATCGCATTGGTGGTAAAAATACATTTATCATTGCTGACTTCTACCGTTAAATCACCTATAAACACAAGGTCACGGGCAACATCTTTCGCAGTCGCGGTGTAAGCAGCCATATAGCTTGCACAATTATCATCTTGCTTGGTTAAAATAGCGTTGCTTATATCAATAGGATCGAAATTACTTATACCTGTAATATTGCCAACAAATTGTAATAAGGCGTTCAATTCTTTACTAAGATCCGCATTAAGCGATGCATCGCTTATTTGGTCGTTTAGCTCTTCGAAATCATTTGCCAATGAAAATAATTCTCTGGTGCCATCGGTATATTCAATCACTTTATAGTTTGCATTTCTTGCCGCAACGCCGGTGGTTGAAGCCGACTCAAATTGCGTGAAAATATAAGGCGATGTAGTGGCCTGTGCATCGCTAAAACTATCTGCAAAACTATAACTGTCATGTACTTGATTGGTATTTGCACCTGCAACCTCAGCAATGGTGGCAAATAAATCAGTAGCCGTTACTAAGCCTGCTTCACGCTGTCCTGCACGCGTTACACCATTGCCTGATACAAACATCGGTATGGCAATGCCGCCTTGATATAAGCTGCCTTTTGCATGAGCACTATTATAACTAGATGTGTCGATAACCCTCGCTGGGGTGCCGTTGTCGCCTATAAATACAATAAGTGTATTATCGCGAACGCTTGTGTCTAGGCTGTTAACAAGCCTGCCTATTTCAGCATCCATGGCTTCTATTGCCGCTAAGTAATAATCGCGACGGTTGTTATTGATGTCTGCTCTAGAACCAGTAAGGGTGCGGTTATGTAATAAAGTTGGTGGTAAGTGAAAAGGAGAGTGCGGTGCTGCATAGGCGACCCATGCGAACCAAGGCGTAGTTTGCTGATTTATCCATTCGCTCGCCAAATTGGTAATATGAGTTGTATGATATTCAGTAGATATTGTAGTCACGCCATTAACGGTTATCTGCCAATTGTTATAGTCAGAAATGTTGCCAATGTTACCCGCGTAATAATCGACGCCAAGGTCGTTCGGATGGGAAGCTTGGGCGTTTGCGCCGCCTAAATGCCATTTTCCAAACACAGCAGATTGATAATTTGCAGTGGGCGCTTGTTGTTCTATATAGTCTTGTAATAATTGATGTTCGTTTGTAAGTTGGGCTGGCACAAAAGTAACACCCGTGTTCACACCATATTTACCTGTAATTAGCGTTGCCCGAGTAGTTGTGCACGCAGGCGTTGCCCATGCATTATCAAATACCAGTCCTTGATTAGCCAAAGCTGTTAGATTTGGCGTGTTGGGTAAATCTGTACTTAAAGAATATTGCGCAGAAGCATCTAAGCCCTGGTCATCTGAGATGATCAACAAAATATTAGGTGAAGTTGAAGGCTTAGGTGATGGTGTTGGAGTGGGAGTAGTTGTAACAGTTGGCGTCGGTGAGGGACTTGTTGCAGCACCACCTCCGCAAGCGACTGTGAGCATCACATGAGAACATAATAATATGTATAAAGCCTTACGCATAATATAAACCTTTATCTGTATAGTTGGTGTTTATGCACCAACTATACATTTGTGCTGGTGTAAGGTTTTACCATTTACGTAACCTTTACACGCTCTTGACACTTATTCCTCTAGGCTAGTTTACAACAGGCGCTTGATTATAAATTATTACCATCCATTTTCACTGCAGGGAAACAATGTGTGACTTTACGTATTTATTAGCCTTTATTGGTGTTTAGCAAAGCAATTATGCTAAGCAAAACCTAGATCAGTAAACAAAATGCGTAAATTAGTGAACAAAATTTATTTTTCTTCAAATTAGATTACACCTCATACATGTTTTCTGTTATAGTTTCGCGCCCATTTTGTAGGGGTATGTTCTGTTTTTTTAGTGGATTACTTGTAATTTACCGAATAAATAGCAGCTTAGAGGCTCATAAGAGTCATAATATTAAACAGCGGAGCACTAACATGATCCAAATGCAATCTAACCTCGACGTAGCCGATAACTCGGGCGCTCGCAGAGTTCAGTGTATTAAGGTTCTTGGTGGCTCGCATCGCCGTTATGCACACATAGGCGACATTATTAAAGTTACTGTGAAAGAAGCAATTCCTCGCGGTAAAGTTAAAAAAGGTGACGTTTTAAATGCAGTGGTGGTGCGTACTAGGAAAGGCGTTCGCAGAGCAGATGGTTCTACTATCCGTTTTGATAACAACGCAGCTGTTTTGCTTAATGCAAACAAGCAACCTATTGGCACGCGTATTTTTGGCCCGGTCACAAGAGAACTTCGTGGAGATTCATTCATGAAAATCATCTCATTGGCCCCAGAAGTACTATAAGGAGTCGCGATAATGGCTAGAAAAATTCGTCGTGATGATGAAATTGTCGTATTAGCGGGTAAAGACAAAGGCAAGCAAGGCAAAGTTTTGCGAGTTGTAGTGTCTGACGACCGTGTATATGTAGAAGGCGTAAATATTGTTAAGAAACACCAAAAGGCAAATCCGCAAGCGAATGAGCCAGGTGGTATTATTGACAAAGAAGCTTCTATTCATGTTTCAAATATAGCGTTAGTTAATCCGGCAACGGGTAAAGCTGATCGCGTTGGTTTCCGTGTTGAAGACGAGAAGAAAGTACGTTTCTTTAAATCTAACGGCGACCTAGTTTAACTATTGGAGAATACGATGGCGAAACTGCATGAGTTCTATAAAGAGACCGTAGTAGCCGATCTTGCGAAGCAGTTCGGATACAAAAGTGTCATGCAAGTCCCTCGGGTAGAGAAAATCACCTTAAACATGGGTTTGGGTGAAGCAGTAGCAGACAAGAAAGTCCTCGAATCAGCGCAAGCTGAGATGGCGGCAATCGCTGGTCAAAAGCCAGTAGTCACTGTTGCAAGAAAATCTGTAGCGGGCTTTAAAATCCGTGAAGGTTATCCGATTGGCTGTAAAGTAACCTTACGAGGCGAACGTATGTGGGAATTCCTTGAGCGATTAATTTCAATCACTATTCCTCGTATCCGTGACTTCCGTGGTCTTAACCCGAAATCATTTGACGGTAAAGGCAACTATAGCATGGGCGTACGTGAGCAAATCATCTTCCCTGAAATCGAATTCGATAAAGTGGATAAAATGCGCGGTATGGATATCACTATCACTACCAGTGCTGAAACTAACGACGAAGCACATGCTCTTTTGAGTGCGTTTAGCTTCCCGTTTAGAAAATAAGGTGTAGGGTTATGGCAAAAGAATCAATGAAGGCGCGTGAAGTAAAACGTGCCAAGCTGGTTAAGAAATTTTCAGTCAAACGTGATGCTTTAAAAGCAACCATAAATGACGTGAATGTTTCTGAAGAAGAGCGTTGGGACGCTGTTCTTAAGCTACAACAACTTCCACGTGATTCGTCACGTTCACGCCAGCAAAATCGCTGTCGTATAACGGGCCGTCCACATGGTTTCCTACGCAAATTTGGTCTTTCTCGTATAAAGCTTCGTGAAGCTGCTATGCGTGGTGAAGTCCCTGGCCTTAAAAAAGCCAGCTGGTAAGGAGTAGCACATATGAGCATGCAAGATCCTATCGCGGATATGTTTACCCGAATTCGTAACGGCCAACAAGCCGCTAAAGTTACGACTTCTATGCCTTCGTCGAAGTTACGTGTTGCTATTGCAGCATTGCTTCAGTCTGAAGGTTATGTTGAAGGTTTCGCAGTTACCGAAGGTGTTAAGCCTACGTTAGAAGTAACTTTGAAATATTTCGAAGGTAAAAAAGTAATTGATACAATTCAAAGAGTTAGCCGTCCTGGTTTACGCATCTACAAGAACAAAGATGAGTTGCCTAAAGTGATGGGTGGTCTTGGGATTGCTATCGTGTCTACCTCAAAAGGTGTGATGACTGACCGTGCAGCGCGTAATGCTGGCATGGGCGGTGAGATCATCGGTTATGTAGCATAATTGAGGAATAGAATATGTCACGTATAGCAAAAGCCCCTGTAGACATCATTTCTGGAGTAGAAGTAACTATCTCTGGTCAGGAAGTCACAGTAAAAGGTAAAAATGGCACCATAACTCGCGTATTTAACAACGCAGTTGACGTAAAGCAAGAAGAAAACACATTAACCACGGCTCCGAAAGAAGGCGCGGCAAATGGTTGGGCTCAAGCAGGTACTGTTAACTCATTGTTAAAATCGATGATTAAAGGTGTGACTGATGGTTTTGAAAAGAAACTTCAACTAAATGGTGTTGGTTACCGTGCGCAAGCACAAGGTAGCAAACTTAACCTAACGTTGGGCTTTTCTCACCCTGTCGCTTACGATATGCCTGAAGGCATTACCGTACAAACTCCTACGCAAACCGAAATCGTTGTCACTGGCATCGATAAGCAAGTTGTAGGACAGGTTGCAGCTAACATTCGCGCATACCGTCCACCAGAGCCTTACAAAGGCAAGGGTGTTCGTTACGTTGATGAAGTTGTTCGTCGTAAAGAAGCTAAGAAAAAGTAGGTGGGTGTTATGGATAAGAAAACAGCTCGCTTACGTCGCGCTACTCGCGCACGTAAGAAGATCAGTGAACTCGAAGCGACTCGCTTGGTAGTAAACCGTACACCTCGCCACATATACGCTCAGTTAATCGCTCCATGCGGTTCTGTAGTATTAGCTTCGGCTTCTACTGTTGAGAAAGATCTGAAAGGATCTTTGAAAGCAACAGGTAATGTTGAAGCTGCAGCGGCGGTAGGTAAAGCGATTGCAGAACGCGCTATCGAAAAGGGTGTTAAGAAAATAGCCTTCGATAGAAGTGGATTTAAATATCACGGTCGTGTGAAAGCACTGGCTGATGCCGCTCGTGAAGCGGGCCTTCAGTTCTAGGAGTTTAAAATGGCTAAAGTAGAAGTTCAACAACAGGGCGACCTGTTAGAAAAGCTAATCGCTGTAAACCGTGTTTCTAAAGTAGTTAAAGGTGGTCGTATCTTTAGTTTTACTGCATTAACAGTGGTC
>CAXMOM010000068.1:0-14562 GCA_964195425.1 Acidiferrobacterales bacterium | reverse complement strand
ATATTCTACGTGAGACGTAGAGATAGTAATACCGCGCTCGCGCTCTTCTGGTGCATTATCGATTTGATCGAATGCTTGAGCAGAACCGCCATAAGTTTTTGCTAGAACGGCAGTGATTGCTGCTGTTAGCGTTGTTTTACCATGGTCAACGTGGCCAATAGTACCAACGTTAACATGCGGTTTTGTACGTTCAAATTTTGCTTTTGCCATTGTCTTTATCCTAGCAAGGTAATTAATAAATAAAAAGTAATTCAAAGAATGGTGCTGATAGGCAGATTCGAACTGCCGACCTCACCCTTACCAAGGGTGCGCTCTACCAACTGAGCCATATCAGCAACGTGGAGCGAGCAGCGGGAATCGAACCCGCATCATCAGCTTGGAAGGCTGAGGTAATAGCCATTATACGATGCTCGCATTCCCAAAAATTCTCTGACCAACTTCTTTTCAAAAAGATGGTGGAGGGGGCAGGATTCGAACCTGCGAAGGCTGAGCCGTCAGATTTACAGTCTGATCCCTTTGGCCACTCGGGAACCCCTCCAAAATTTTCTGCTTAAAGTATTAATGGTGCCGACTGACGGAGTCGAACTGTCGACCTACTGATTACAAGTCAGTTGCTCTACCAACTGAGCTAAGTCGGCACTACATCAAGTGGGTGCGGATTCTAGAGTAATGATTGGTGATGCGCAAGTGTCTTTTAGCAAAAAATAAGGTTTTTTTGCGATTAATTTTTGCTTGTCCATAAAAGCATCGAAAATTGCCATTAAATCAGTCGTTTTTAGCTATATTTTCATGCGCTGTTTTAGCAAGACCTATTAACACCAAATTTTCGAGATAATTAATACTGACTCGCTTATTCTCATTTTCTAGTTGTGTAAATGCGTTTATAAGCAATGGGGCATCACCACCGCTCATATATATTTCATATTTTGTGCATTTTGACTGCATTATTTTACAAGCTTGTGACAGCATGCCGGTAAGTTGTGCTAGCGCGCCTTGAGCAACGCATTCTGGAGTATCAACACCCACCGCTAACTCATGTAATGTTTGCTGCTCATCAAATACTTTTTTAGTTTGGCTAACTACCGCTTTGCGTGCCAGCGTTAAACCTGGCGCAATCCAGCCGCCTACATGTTTATTGCCTACAACAAAATCACATGTAATGGCAGTACCGGCATCAACCACAATAAAGTTGTTTGCATCGCCTTTGTCGCAAAGGGCGCTGCTAGCAATAATAGCCATCCATCGGTCAACTCCCATATTCTGCGGAGTAGCATAAGCGTTTACTACGCCAAATTGCGAGGCCAGTGTATTGGCTTGATGGAATAAAACATTCGCTTTTTCACAAAGCTTACTAACAATGTCATTGGTTTCATTATTGACGACACTACACAGCAAACAACTTGAAGATTGTTCAAGTAGTGTCGGTATACTGTCCAAAGATGTTCTCAATACATGTAAGTCGGCAATATCATTGGGAAATGAGTACCAGGCATATTTTATGCTGGTGTTGCCAATATCGAGTAATAAACTAGGCCGGTCTAACACTTATTTCTCCGCCATGAAAAGCCTGAACATTGCCCTTTATATCAAGTAGCAATGCACCAGTTGGGTCAATGCCTCTACTTATACCCATAATTGATTTTTCTCCTACTAACAATTTAACTTCTTTTTGATAGTACAAGTCGGCTGCCTGCCATTTTGGCATAAATGGTGCCATGCCCTCTTTTTCAAAGATAGGCAATGCTTCCCATAAGTTTTGAATGAGTGCTGCTGCGAAGTTGTTTCTGCTAATAGGATATTCACTTATACTGTGTAAATCCGTAAATGCCTGATCTATTCCTTGTACTTTGCTAGGCAAATGTATATTTACGCCTATTCCAATAATGGCCGATGTACTCCCACCTACTTGCCCTTCAACCTCTATCAAAATGCCTGCTAGTTTTTGATGATCATAGTAAATGTCATTGGGCCATTTTAACTGACAAGTTTTAAGTCCTAAGCTTTTCAATGTCTCATTTACAACCACGCCTACCATTAGGCTTAATCCGGCCATTGCCTGGTAACCACTTGCAAAACGCCACAGCATACTAAAATACAAGCTACTAGCATAAGGCGAAACCCAAGTGCGTCCGCGTCTGCCTCTACCAGCGCTTTGCGCTTCAGCTAAACAACAATAACCAGACCCTACGTCCTGAGTCTCTTGCGACTTTGCTTTTACAATATCATTGGTCGAGGTAACTAAGTTTTCTACTTGTATAAGTAACGCTTTGGATCTATTGGAAGCTGATAATGCAGCCAAAATTTTGTTTTGTGAGAGTAATTCAATACCCGTTGCTAATTTATATCCTCGCCCTTTTACGCTGTAAATGTCTAGGCCCAATTTATTTAAGGCTTTAATATGATTTGAGATCGCACTACGGCTCAAATGAAACTCGTTTGCGAGCATTTCGCCAGAATGAAAACTTCCATCTTCAAGCTTTTGTAATAATTGCGTACGAAAGGTTTGTGTGTTTTTGGCCTGCGTATTTTTCATAATGCTACAAGTCCTTGTTTACCCATAAGCCGCACTTCATTTTCTAATCGAATAGCGAACTTGTTTTGCACACAGTCTCTTATATCCCGAGCGAGTGAAAGTAAATCCTTACCCAATCCGTCTCCCATATTTACTAAAACAAGCGGCTGACTAACATGACACCCAATGTTGCCAATGCGTTTGCCCTTATAGCCTAATTTGTCGATCAGCCACGCAGCGGGAATCTTTACTTGTTGTTCGTTCACACGATAACTAGGTATGTCGCTGTAGATACTTGAGAGCGTTTTGAAATGCACATTATCTATCACTGGATTTTTGAAAAAACTGCCTGCATTTCCTAATATTGCAGGATCTGGCAGTTTAGTTTTTCTAATTGCTACCACTTCGTTAAACACATCTTCGGCACTTGGCGATATTAAATGTGCAAGAGGACCATAACTAGTTTCAATCTTATATTGCTTAGGTAAGCGATAAAACACACGAGTAATAATACGATGATTTTTGGCTTGTTGTTTGAATACGCTATCGCGATAAGCGAAATTGCATTGTGCTTTCGATAATGTTTTAAGCGCTAACGACGTGCTATCTAGAAACTCGACTTTCTCAATAAACTTATCTATTTCAACACCATAAGCCCCAATATTTTGGATAGGGGAGGCACCAACTGTTCCGGGAATTAGCGCTAAATTTTCAAAGCCACCAATACCTTTTTGTATACAAAACACGACTAGATCATGCCAGTTTTCACCTGCACCAACGGTAAGTAAATAGTCACTTTCACTTTCACTTACGGCAATGCCCTTTATACGATTTAACAGCACTGAGTATGGATAATCTTCAACAAATACGGTATTGCTACCCTCGCCCAGTATTAAATATTCAGACCCAACACCAGCCTGTAATAAATCACTAATGCTAGCAATTAAACTATCAACCGATTCGATGGTCATAATCTTATGACAGTGCGCAAGTAACGAAAATGTATGCAAAGACCTTAACGAGTCCAATAGTGACCGCTTATTGTTAATGTACCTGGCTATATTGTTACAGAAAATAGTACAAGTGTATAAACATAAATCACGACAAAGCTTAAAATATCTGCTAATACTAATTAAAGTTTCTCGGGTAAGAAGTGTTAGTGTATCTACTTAAAAGGTATAGATTAGGGTTACTAATACCCCGTAAATACAACAGCGAGCAGTAATAATGTGAAAGCACTATGCGAAAGCAAATTCAGCAAGCGAAGTACTCGAGATTTTTTGCATAATCCAAAAATTCTCATCAGTGGATGTAAGCGCTTGTTCTATTTGCCATATTTCGCTTACGCCAAATTATACATATGTCCAATGCTCGCCATACTCTGCCTTTTATTCACTTCGGTAAACATAATCGCTTCACAAGAGACCGATTTAACCAACATTAACAATGTCGCTTCGCAAATACCTAAACAAGCAAGCTCATATATTGCTCAAGCAAATATTGATTATGCGCTGCTCGACGAAATTGATAAACAGGTGCTTGTGTTAATGGGTAAAGGTGATTTACTTTCAGCTAGGCAACTCATTAACCAATCGATAGACGCTACCGACTTTAGCCGAAGTCCTAGATCCTTAGTAAACCGGCTATTAATAAGAGCAACACTCGATCGAGACGTTGGCGCTAATATCTCAGCTTTGCAAGATTTGCAGTTTGCCTTCAGGCTGTCTGCCTCTACCAGCCAGCAAGATCTGGTTGCCGATGTTGCATATACCATCGCCAGCATTCATCAATCACGAAACGAACATAGTATTGCTTTAAGTTACGTACAGCAGGCTCTTGATAAATACAAGAAACAGGGGGCTGACAATAAGGTTACATCAAGTATGTTATTGGCTATTTCAAGTTTATTGGCTACCAATCAAGTAGAACTAGCCTTTGATTATTTAGATGAAACTGAGCCGTATATTGGCAAATTTGGTAACCTTCAGCAAAAAGCGCGATATTTTGAATATTTAGGTGAAGCTCAGTTAAATAGCCGTAATTATATAAAAAGCATCGAAACCCTTACTATTGCCACTAAGTTGGTGCCTGCGCACAATCCTTCGCAACTGGCCACGTTGTATCTATTATTAAGCCGGGCTCATACCAGCATGGACCACATGGATATAGCAATTGAACACTTAATTAAGGCCTTTAGTATTGTTGACAACACTGCCAGCAGTTCCTTTTATTTAAATCAAGCCTTACAGTTACACAGAGCAAATTTGCTCGGACAATTAAACCAATTTGAAGCTGCTTTCAAGGTGACGCAAAACGTTTTGAAAGACCGCGAATTAAACCAGCCAGTAGCCGAAATAAAACGTATGCTCGACATGCACGCAAATTTTCAGCTAGAGTTACAGCAACAAGAAAACGCCGACTTAAAACAAGAGAATCAGTGGAAAAGTACACAAATTGAAAATAAGCAAATGCTCAATCGATTGTATTTTTTGGTTATTGGCCTTTTAGTTTGTATTTCGTCTTTATTACTACTGTTTTACTTGCGCGGTCGCAAACACCGGAAAAATTTAGAAAAAATAACACATACCGATGCCCTTACTGGCCTTCACTCACGTATGCGAGTACTCAGTCTATTATCCCACCATCAAGACTTGTATTCTCGTAATTTGCAGCCTTTTTGCGTTGCCATTATAGACTTAGACCTTTTTAAGAATATTAATGATAACTATGGCCACCTTGTGGGAGACAAAGTACTTCGAGCCTTTGGGGATATTTGTAAAGCCAATTTCCGTAAGTCAGACATATCGGGACGAATAGGCGGCGAAGAATTTTTAATCATATTACCCCATACCAACATTACAGAAGCGGTAGATGTGTTCAATCAGTTTAAGCAAAAATTACCCGCCATTGGCGAAGAACTTGGCTTAACCCTCACTACCACCGCTAGTATCGGGACTGTTTCTCCCTTAGCAGACGAGGCGCCTATGGATATTATAAGACGCGCCGACATTGCATTATATAAGGCTAAGGCACAAGGACGAAATTGTGTAGTAATTGGTAACAATTAAGCATCTTTACAAAGCCGATAGACTAGGGTTTACTTAGCGTATCCCTAGGCATGTTCATAGGAACTTTTGTTTTGTCTGAAATTACTTCTACTCATAATGCTGATCCTGAATTTACTAACAACACTATAGCTGCCAACACTATCAGCACTGAAAATATTGCATTAGCGTCTTTGTCACCTAAATATCGACAAATAAACCTTATTTGGGGTGCATGCTTTGGCGTTCTGCTTGCACTTATATTTGCCACTGTCACAAGCGGCTTCTTTTTTGAGTTACCCGAAGAGATTAAGCCCTATGTTATTTGGGGCTACGTTTTTATAGGATTTATAACGCTACGAGACCTGATTTATCATTTCCTAGCAGATCCGCTTATGCAATATGCTCTGCGTGAACACGACCTTAATTACCAGTCGGGCCTGATCTTTCGAAGCTTGGTCAGCCAGCCTATTTTGCGTATTCAACATATTGAGATTAAGCGCGGTCCGATTGAAAGAAAAGCAGGCCTAGCGACTTTACAAGTATTTAGTGCCGGGGGCATGTCTCATACCTTCAATATTCCTGGCTTGGTATATGAAGATGCTATAGCACTGCGCCAGTTCATTCTTGATCATAAGGATTTGGCTGCTGATGTCTGAAACTAGACAACATGATCTTGCCAATGCGGATATTGATATCACCAAAGCTGGCACTAAAGAAAGCACTGAAAACTTAATAGACCCCAATTTAGCAAAAATACAGACTGAAGAATGGTCACGTGTATCATCTTTAGCCATTTTGTACTTCTTTGCGAAAACAGTATACGGCCTGGTGAGCGGCGTGCTTATTTACTCATTGCCTGCTTTTGCTGCTAGTTATTCTACTATTAAAGAACAGCCCGTATACTTGGCGTTTGGCTTAGGGATATTCTTCTCGTTGATCTTGCTTGGTAGCATTGCCAAATATTGGTTTTACTATTATAAATTCACCAACGACCGCGTTGAGATTAAACAGGGTGTTTTTAAAAAATCGCATTTGGATTTGCCGTTTGGAAAAATTCAAAACGTAAAAATTGTTCAACCAATCTATTATCGGTTTAACAAATATTCGTTTATTGAATTAGATACTGCCGGTTCGGCTCAGCAGGAAGCAAAAATAGTCGCGCTTCCATTAACGCTTGCTGAAAGTTTTAAGCAAATGATCCTGCAGATAAAAGTCGACGAACCTCTAAGCACGCAAGGCGATGATCCAGCCTCTGCAAAAACTACACCTGATCAAGAAACGCTTTTAAACGAACGCTCATTAATGGACTTGGTCATTCACGGTATTTCTAATAATAGAGTATGGATATTTCTAGGCTTCTTAGCGCCTTTTTATAACACTATTGGGGAAAACATAGGTGCGATACTAGAAAACGTAGGGGTAGATATAATTGCTTATCTCGACTACGAAAGCCAAAGTATTGGCTTATTTATTTTGCATTTGTTGTCTTTAGTCATGCTTATTATGCTGGCCATTGTTACCTTTTCCGTTATCGGCTCAATATTTGTATTTTATAACTACAAACTGAGTCGACAAGGCGATCGCTATATACGCAGAAGCGGACTATTAACCAAGCACGAAGTCAGCATGCGCTTAAGTAGAATACAAATAGCCGTACAACAGCAAGACTGGCTCGACCTTGTTATTCAGCGCACAAACCTGCGCTTTGAGCAAAACACTAGCCTTCCTGCTGGCGGCGCCCAAGCAGGAGACATTAACAATGCCAGTAAGCTTATTGTACCGTCCGTAACGCCTAGTGAATCGGCATTGTTGATTCAGAATGCATTTGATGTAAAAAGCTTTAGCAGTATCGTTTTCAAGCGTATTTCAAAACGCTATATTATTCGCATATTAGCATTTCCAATCGTGCCTATTCTAATTTTAGTCAATAGCCTTGTACTGAAAACGAGCGAGTTAATTGTACCTGTGTGGTCTTTTTTAGCGGCATTTAATATTATAACAATAGGCTTCGTGTACTTGCGCTGGTGGCGTTGGGGTTATCATTTTGAAGGCGACTTTGTATATATTCGCAAAGGGCTAATGGGGGTTAATTATTATGTCTTTCCTATCGGCAAAGCCCAACAGGTAAAATACAAGCAAAGTTTGTTTATGCGCCCACGTAAGCTAGCTGATGTAATCTATGTTTTAGCCTCGGGAGCGCATAAAGTGCCTTTAATTCCCGAGTCGATAGCGCGAGAGCAAGCCGACAAGGCCTTACTCATTGTTGCTCGAGATAAACCATCTTGGATGTAATATTTACGCGTTTACTATTTGTTTGTCGATATTTGCAAAACGTGTCACGTTCAGCTTTTAGTGTTTTCTAAAGTAAAAAGATATTGGCCTTGTGCATTAATATTACGAGAACATTCTCCAGCAAAGTATAAGTAATTTAGGTGGGAAAATGCCTCGGCAATCGCAAAAAACATATTATGCTGGTTGAGCTTTCGTTTAAATAACACAGGTAAACAGGCTTCTATGGTTCTGGGTGTTTTGCAAAATTCACGTAAGCTGTCTAAGTGAGTATGATGGTGGCTAATAAGCTGATTTACTCGGCAATGAAGTCCATGAAAGGGCTGCTTATGAGATGGCAGAACTAACGCATCGGCAGGTAACTCAGTAAACTGAGGTAAGGTCGTCAAATATTGCTTTAACGTATTTGCGTTGGGCTCGGTGCTATAAACGCCAATGTTTGGTGAAATCTTGGGTAACACATGATCGCCAGAAATAAGTACATTCAATGATTCACTATACAAACAAACGTGCTCGGGTGAATGTCCTCTACCAATAATAACTCTCCAGCTATGCTCGCCTATTTCAATGTTATCACCTGCCCCTAGACGTTCAAACTGGACTGGAATTGGTAGAATAACTGTGCCAATTCCTTTGCTTGATTTTCGGCTTTCTTTAGCGTTAGCGACGTATTCAGGCGTCATTCCACATCGCACTAAATACTCATCGTCTTGCCAATCGCTGGCTCCTCTGGCACCTGCTGTAAGCGCCCGTGCAACAAAGTATTCTGAATGAGACATATAAAAAGGCACGCGGAACTTTTCAACCAAGTAACCAGCCATGCCGATATGATCTGGATGCATATGCGTAACAATGACTTTGGTAATAGGCTTGCCAAGCTCGCTCAGCAAACTATCCCACAGCTCTCTAGTTTTACTGGTGCCAATGCCGGTGTCGATAAGTACGTAACCATCCGACTGGGCGTCTTCAATAAGATATAAGTTAATATGATCAAGTTCAAAAGGCAAAGGCATACGTAGCCATAATATGCCCGGAGCAACCTGCTCCCATTTGCCTGGCTCAGGCAGAGGGACGTCGATGAACTTAATTTCTTCAGCGTTATCGGAAGGTGTAATTTGTTGAAGCTCTGCTATCTTGTTTTCATTTGGGCTTGTATTGACAACTGCCATGCTCTCACCACCTATAGCCCTTTTATAGACTGTACTTGCTCTTAGATAAGCTTATTACAGCCAATTTCGTGGCTGTGTACCAGCCACCATTTTTGATTGTTATCTATCAGTAATACATATGTAGCGTTGCAGCACTATTGAGCCAACAAAGTAATAATCGGCTTATTGGTTTTACTAGTCACTGTGCAAAGCATCTATGGGGTTAAGTTTACTCGCTTTAATGGCCGGAAAAACACCAAATCCCACCCCTACAAACATACAAATACTAAGCGACAACATAATAGCGGTTAAGGACCAACTTACTGCCCAACCTGAATAGAAACCAATAATTTCAGAGAGCGCTAGACCAAAGACAATACCTAACAAGCCACCCATTACCGAAATAGTAAAACTCTCGGCAATGAATTGTTGACGTATATCGTCTTGCGTTGCACCAACAGCACGCAGCAAGCCAATTTCTTTGGTCCGCTCCATTACGTTAGCCAACATAATATTCATAATACCAATACCACCGACCAACAAAGAAATACCAGCAACACAGGCCATTACAATATTAAATATTTGCTGAGTCTGCTTTTGTTGCTCTAACAGCGCAGCTGGAATAATGAGTTGATAATCGTCCAGGCCACCGTGACGCATTTTAATCAAGCTATCAATAGCCTTAGCGGCTATTACAGGGTCAGTGCCTTTCACCACGTTTAGTTTAACGCTGTCTAGCTCACTTGCCAAAGTGTCGCTAGCAAATTTGTTAACGCTCACACTCAAGGGAACAAATACACGATACCGATCGCCCCCTATTTTAACGCCTTGAAATTCGTTTTTATTACCCGGTGGTGAAGCAATGACACCCACTACTTTTAACCAAACGTGGTTCACTTTTACAAACTTACCCAGCGTCTCTTGTGCGCTATATCCAGTATTGGCAAATAACTCTTTGGCAGCATCGGCTCCTAACACGGCAACTTGTGAAATAGAGTCGTTGTCTTCATCGTTGAGAAAACGACCGGCTTGGGTTTGCATATTTGCATTGCTGAAATAGCTAACCGTAACACCTTGTGCCTCGGCTTGGCTTTTGTTGTAGTCACTATACACGTCGTAAACATCAATAATCTTTGATGCACTGTAACCTTCAATAAAAGGTAACGTTGCTAAAGCAGCTTCAACATCACCTAAATTAAGCCCTAAACTTTCTTCTCTTATTTCGACTAGTTCATCTTTTTCATATTCTTTAGCCTCAATTATGATGTTATTAACACCCATAGAATCAATTAATTTTAGCGCTTCTCTTTCAGCCCCTTCACCTATATTAAGCATCGCTATTACCGCGCCCACACCAAAAATCATGCCTAAAAGCGTCAGAAAAGTCCTGAGTTTTTGCCCGAGTAACTCGCCAACGGCATCTTTAATAAGTACGTAATATTTACTAATCATTAGCTTTCCTGAACGATTTGGTTTTCGGGTGCACTCAATGCAATCATATCGCCACTGCTGAGACCATTGATAATCTCTACCAAGTATAGATTTTTACGACCACTGGTTACGTTTCGTTTTTCAAATTTGCTTCCCGCTTGTACATACACATAAGTACTGCCGTTCTCAAAATGTAGCGACTGTAATGGCACGACTAAACTTTTTGAAGGTGCTTTCACGTCAATTTTCGCCGTGAGTTTACGCCCAGGCTGCATCATCCTTTTGTCTTGTTCAATAAGGGTAACTGTTACTTCAAAATAGGTAACCGGATTACCACGCTCAATGCTGCGAGGAAAACCCGATACACTCGCAATTTCACCAGCAAACACATTTTCAGGAAAGGCGTCGAGTCGAATATTCACCGCTTGTTCAACCGCTAAGTCAATTGCGTCATTAGCTTGCACGAACAACGTTGCCTGCATACTGTCTAAATTTGGAATTTGTGCAATCGCTCGACCAGGAAACACGGTTTGGCCAATTGCAGGCTTTTCGCCGCGTCGGTCTTTTTCATATACTAGCAAGCCATTATAAGGCGATACCACCTCTAGGCTAGACAACGCTTGCTGGTGCTGATCGAACTTTGTTTGCATGCCTCGTTTGCGAATATCTAGCACGGCCATTTCACTAGTATGCTGTTCAACAATGCTGGTTTCTTTCCATGTTAGAAAATCGTCTTTCGCTTCTAAAAAATCACGATTAGCAAAAGTATCTATAATTTCTAGTTGTGAATAAATACGTAAGTCATCTATGGCGAACCTATCTACAAAGGCAAACTCCTGTTTTACAAACACTTGGTCAGAATCGATATCTTGTTTCGCTTGGTTTTGCTCGGCGTTACTCTTATTAATGTCTTGCTCTAAGCTTAGTAGCTCTAACTCTTCTTCACGACTGTCTTTTAAAATTTGTTGAGCATCAAATCGAGCAATAATTTCACCCTTCTCTACAAAAGAGTTTTCTGACTTTAACCATGCAATAGTCATTGGACGACGGCCAGGGGTTAAAATCTTTTGAGATTGCGCTGCTTCGATTTCTCCAAACCCACTTACCTCAATAGCAAAATCTATTTCTTCGACCTCATATAGCGGCACCGAACTCTGCTCTTCGCCTGCACAACCCATTATTAATAACGCAGCGCCAATAATGATAAGGATTGTTAACTTCATGAAGTTCCCCCTACCATGTCTACAGTTGCCTTCATTCCAGGGCGCATAATAGTTAAATCAAGCTCCTCTAATGTTACCCAAGCATCAAATACCACTTTCAAATTGTTTTGTGATTTACTGCGGTAAGCTTTACCGAGCTCACTAATTTTGCCGGTAAATGGTCTCTCGGGGAAAGCGTCTAGCGTTACTCTTACCTCATCGCCTAACTTGATATTAGGGGTGTAGGACTCATCAAACTCTACTTTAACGGCTATATTGTCTAACGACGGCAATGAGATTAATCGACTCCCCATAAATACCGTGTCGCCTATTGCCGGCTTTTTATCGTCACCGTCTGGAACAAGGACAACCATACCTGACTTTGGTGCAGTGACTTGAAGTTTTCTTATATTATCTTTTATTTCATCTACTCTAGACTGTGCTTTAGATATTCTTGCTGCCTGCACTTGTTCATTAACTACCATTGCTACCTTGTGTTGGCTCTTGCGTTGAATTGCTTGCTCATGAAGCTCGGTGGTAATGCCAAACTCCGCTTGTTGTTTTTCTCTTGCTATCTGTGAACGAGATACGTCAGTAATTTCAACCTTCCTTTTGGCAATATCTTTGTCTTTTTTAGCCTCTGCTAAATCTAACACCAATTCCTCCAATTTCGCCTCGTTTTGTAGCTTCTTTTGTTCTGCTTCTTTAACTCGAGCATCTAAATCACTCTGGCGTGTCACCAAATCTGTCTTGAGCCTTTGACCATCAAATTTAATTAATACGTCGCCCTCTTCTACTAAAGCGTTTTCCTTTGCTAGATATTCTATTTTGAACTCCCACATACGTCTAATACTGGGAGGCGTTAGATTGATTTTTTGTAATGATACAAGTTCTGCCGGTGCGGAAATTTTTCGGTCTGATTGACCATTATCCACACTATCGTCTTGTTCAGTTTGAGAACAAGCAGATAAAAGAAACGCCACTGATAAATATATAAGTAAAATAAACCTACGCATTGGGAAGGCCTCCTTTATTAACAAGCAACCTTACACTCATCCCCGGTAATAAATTAACTTTAGGTGACTCGTCAAACCTTATGATCGCTGGGAAGTACGCGCTCTTACTCCACTGTGATTTTTTCTCACTCTGTTTAGATAGATTAACAATCGTGCCAGTATATTCACTGTTTGGATATGCGTCTAAGACGACTTTTACCTGTGAACTTTCTGATAAACCCACAGCATCAATTTCGTGTATCCATGTTTCTATCTGAAAATTGCTAGTGGATTGCACATCTAGCACTTTCCAACTGGGTCTTACATTCATTCCTGCAGTAACTTTGGTTCCAAACCATGGATGAATGGCATACGTTACCGGGCCTGTAACTTCTGCAATTACATTTAATTTACTAAGAATATCGTTCAAATACCCAATTTCTTCTTTTGTGCGCAAAATATCGACCTGTTTTTTTGTTATTTCAGCCTTTTGTTCTTGTTGTGCTCTTACTAATGCTTCTACTGATTTAACTTGTTCTAATGTTGCGCGCTGTAGTGCCAGTTCAAACTGTCCTTTGTCTAGCGCAGACACTTCAGTAGATGGTACGGAAGCTTCTATTCGTGCCTTTTCAACTCGCATTTGCGCAACTTTTAAACGACCTTCTGCATCAACAACTTTTTGCGCTTGTTCTATTTTTTGCTGTTCTAATTCAAGTTCATATCTATCTAAATTTTCTTGGTTTTGGGTCAATTGCGCCTGTTCAGTAGCACCATCAAACACAACAACAGATTCTCCTTGCTGAACAATACTGCCTTCATCTTCCATCCACTGAATTTGAACTTGCCAACGGCTACCCTGCGGTGCATTTACGATTTGTTTTGCTGAAGATCCAATTTGCCCCGTTAATATTAGTGCTTCCTTTGCGCTAGCGTTAAAAGTAAACAGCGTAGCAATCGCTAATAAGTTTAAGGAAAAGAATACTCTAAAATTCTTCATCATTATTTCTCTCCAATTATCTTGCCGTCTTTCATTATAATTATACGCTGAGCATAAGCCGCTATTTCATCCTCATGGGTAACCATTACGATGGTTTGACCTTGTTTGTGTAATTCAGTAAGAAGGCCCATTATTTCACTTGATGTTTTTGAATCGAGATTGCCGGTTGGCTCATCGGCTAAAATTACGCTTGGTTTGTTGATTAACGCGCGAGCAATTGCAACACGTTGGCGCTGACCTCCAGATAATTCAAAAGGTTTATGCTGTTTACGATGAGATAAGCCTACACGGTCTATTAGAACAGCTGCTCGTTTATCAGCTTCTTCTTCATCAACATCGCTATATCGCAAAGGAAGCTTAACATTACCTACAACATCAAGTTTTGATAGTAAGTGGAAGGTTTGAAATATAAAACCAATGTGCTTATTTCTAACCTTTGACAAATCATCATCGGTCATACTAGCGACATCTTTTCCATCAAGTTTGTATACACCACTGTTTGGAGTATCTAAACACCCTAATACATTCATCAAAGTAGACTTGCCAGAACCCGAGCTACCCATAATGGCAACAAATTCGTTCTCTTTCACCTCAATACTTACATCATCGAGAGCCGTAACAGTTTCTTCACCGTTTTGGAAATTCTTTTTTATATTTGATAGTGCAAGCATACGTTCTATAGTCTTTTTATTAGGCCGAAGACTTACTATACTTTAGTCGCAAAAACGAAAGAGATAAATAAGTGTAATATAAAGTATTTATACTGGAAAATAGAAAAAGAAGTGCACTTCGTGCAAATTTTTATTTACCGCTTTTGTAAAGAAAAATATTGCGCAACCGATTGTCGGCTCAACCGCCGGTACGGTAGGGAGTCCTCCACTCTTATGTTCTTTAGTAAACAATAACCCCGTAACACCAAATTACAGGCATAAAAAAACCCG
>CAXMOM010000067.1:0-4331 GCA_964195425.1 Acidiferrobacterales bacterium | reverse complement strand
CCCAATATAAACAACACGAACACTTCCATTTTTATATCCATGATAAAATCAAGCAAAGGATTGAACCGGTAAATGAACTCGTATATTGTTTAATTATTGATAAATTGAATTGGAAATGGGGTTAATCTACAGCCTCGTTATGTTTTTCTAATGATCGTCGTAATGTCCACCCATGGCGAATATATAAATAGATTCATTATCAAATTTATACATCAACCTATCTTTCTGTGAAATTCTTTTAGACCATAAACCAGATAAATTATGCTTTAATGGCTCTGATTTTCCTAATCCGCTAGCAGGATCTGAGCGGAACATTTCCTTTAGTACGTTACAAAGTGATCTATGTAGTTTTTTATCTTTTTCACTCAATTGCTCATAAACGAGCCATGTTCTACCTTCAAAAATCAGTGATCTCATTTAATTGCTCTTGTGTTGGTTTATAGCCTTTATTGCTGCTATGCGTTTTCATGGATTCAGCAATTTGTTTCATTAAACTATTACTTTGTAATACGTGTAATGTTTCTTGCTCTCTTTCCCAATCCTCGGCACTCATAACAATAAAAGAATCACCAGCGCGGCGAGTTACCTTTAAAGGCTCATGATCACTAACTGTTTGTTCAACATATTTTTTTAGGTTGTCCCTAAACTGATTTACGCTTATGCTTTTCATAATTAACTCTTTATTTATGTACGGTAATGTCGTACGTTGCAGTATAATAAATATACAAGTCATTCAAAAAGACAAAAAATAGTTAGTTTTTGTTCGTGCCTCACTATTTTAGCCCACAATTTTTTTGCTTCTCAATGAGGCGTTAGTTTGCTGATAATATATAATTTTAAATCTATCATCACGTCAATCCGGTTAATTTAAATTGCCAATGAACAAAAGTAGAACACCAAAAAAATAAGGGCAATTCATCGAACTGAGATGACAATCTAAATTTTGATGTACTTCAAGTTTGAACTTAGGTAATTAGCACTATATCAGCATGCTGAATTATTCTGACATTGTAAGGTACAAGTTATAGAATGGAATATGATAGCTAAATTGCTAAAGCTAAAAATAAAAAATATATCCAGTAGATAAACGCCTGAAGACGGTCTAGCGCTGTTTGTATTAATAGGGGAAAAACATCAAAACACATTTTACCATGCACAAGAACAGCGTCCTGACGTTTCTCGCTTTACTATTACTGATTTTAACCCTTGGTCAAGCCGCGGCTGCAAACAGACAATTCCCCTTATATCTAAAAAATGGTTTTAGTTATCCAATCACATTTAAAATTGAGCCAGGTCACTGCTATCAAGGAACAGGAGCATACGACCGTCGAAAGCTTACACAAGGTCCGGTTGCGCCAGGAGCATGGGTTAAACTAAACATGGCCCGAGACCAACTCAGTGATTGCGATGGGAGTCAAGGAGTATTTAGTGTAACGACTAAATGGGATAGCGGTGAAAGTAGACAAGGATTTTCATTTAATAACGCTGGTACCCTTAGGCTAAGGCAGGTACCAGAACTTTACGCTGGTCATTTGAGTGCCAAGAGTACTGGAGATGGAAGTTATACTTGGACAGCCTCAGACTATGTGACGTTAGTAACCCCCGAACACAATCGCTTAATTCGCATTCAAAATACCAACAGTAGCGGGTATTTAACTCAAACTCATGGTGGCCGCAATGATGCTAAGCGAAATGTCACTGTATGGAATTTGCCATTAGTACAAGATAATAGCTTTCGTTGGATCACGCAAGACGCTGGTGCAGGCTATTGGCACCTCATTAATATGAAAACAGGTCTAGCCCTAACAAAGGATGGCAACGACGGAAATGTTTCTAACTGGGGATTAACGGATAAAAACAACCCAAATCAGTTATGGCGATTCGAACGCGATAACAATCGCAACGTGAATCGCTACATGATTATTAACAAGGCCACGAATCAAGGTTTAAACCAAGCTTATGGCGGAGTTAGAGAAGATAAAGTTAATGTCACTGTTTGGCCGAATCAAACTTTTGATGCGAATGGCTGGTCGTGGCTACTTCATGATGGAGGGCAAGCGGATCTGGTTCAATTAACAATACAATCAGTTAAGGCGATCAAAACCTCTACAGGACAAGGTGTAGGAACAGAGATCCTATTTGGCGCCATTGAAGCTGCCGCAACAGGCCTCTCAAGCGCTGCATCCAAAGTGGGACAAAAAGCCTTAAAATTAACCACCGGGCAAATCATTAAACGCCAAACCAAGCAAGCAGTGCAAGAAGGCGTAAAATCGGCGGCAGACGCGAGTGCAAAAGAGGTATCAGGGGTTAAAGCTTATCAAGATGCTCATAAAGATGGATTAAAAGCTGATGTGCGCAACCAAAACAATGCCGTGGGCAGTGCTGGTGGGACTGGCCTGGATGCCTTAGATGCCATGAATGATTTTGAAAAAGCCACATCGCTGCAAAACGCTTTTAATACAATTTATGGTGAGAGCCCCGATGACCTTAATATTAAGGTTAACAATGTTTCAATTTGGCCCAACGGTGGCCGAGATAGTCGCAAAATAAAATCACAACAAACACTGCCTGTTAATAAGACATACATTTTTGAAGACACCAAGGGTTTGGTTATAGACTTGGTGGAATACGACTCTGGCAGTGGTGATGACTCCTTGGGAAGGATCGGTTTTACTAATAACGAGTTATCTCAAGATAAATTGTATGAGAATGTTTTGGTTCGCAGTGATTCGGAGGGCAGCCTGTACCAATTGACCTTCCGCCTGAGTCCCTTCGCAATTAACGTGGCAAATCAAACAGAGAGCAAAAAGTGGGCTTTACAAAGCAAAAAGTGGGCTTTACAAGACAAAAAGTCGGCTTTAGAAAGCAAAAAGCAAAGGGCGGAAAACAAAAAGTTAGAGCAAAATCATGAAAAGGAACGGTTAAGGAGAGTGAGTGAAGCCAGCAAAGCTACCTTCGCCGAAATGACGTTGTGGTCAACAGAGAGAGAAACTATTGCCAGCAAAACCAACAGGTTAGCTCTAACTAGAGATGATCCCATTGTTTCGTCGAGCCTTCAGTGGGAACGACATATAAACCTACGAGTTACTACGTCCAGTGATAATCGTATGTTGGATTACGCGTATGAAATGGCGTACCCTGGAAGAGCCATTTATGATGATGTAAGTGGCGATCCTAATGATCTGATAAAAACGATAAGCACTGACGACAATACTGGGACTTATCTAAGAGCAACAGGCAAAGCAACGGGTAAGGCGACACTTCATGTATCCTTTGCCGATTCACCAGGTGTAACGGCTTCTTTGACAGTTGAAGTTGTCAGTGACCAACCGCCGCCTATAAATCTCAGTGGTAACTGGTCTAGTAGATATGGCTGCCCTACTGGACAGATGCTGCGAATGGTAACAATACACCATCAAAGAGAAGAGGTTGTCGCTAGCGCATTTAGTGATGGTTGCCTAAATGCAAATGTGAAGGTGTGGTCAGGGGCACTGGATAAAGATTTAAAGGGAAATGTTACTTGCAGTAAGGTATATGATGAAGGCTCTGGTATTTATGCAGTTAAGGATGTACCCGGTAGGATTGAGGTCTTTAACGAAAATTATTTAATTGCTTGCTCAATGACCTACGAAAGGATGGGGCCTGATGATGTAATGCAGATGAAACAAATTATCGCTTCCGATAGACAAGTACCTTCTAGTACTTTACGTGTTGCATCCAAGGGAATCAATAGCGCATCTATAGCAATCACTCAATTCACATTGTTGAACGACTCTAATTTCGCATGGCATATCAACTGGATTGACTATCAAGGCGCCCAATCCCAAACTGCCAGCGGCAGAGTAGCTATTCAACCAGGTCAATTATGGGAAATCAAAAATGGTGGCGCTTATAGCGACACTTATGAGAGCCATTGGTATGCAATTAGCTATCAAGGTGAATTTCTATGTAGTATTTCTCTGAGGGTAGGGGCATCAGTTAAATACTCCGAACTCTCGGCATGCCAACAATCTGTTTCTGGCAGCAACTCACCAGCCGCGCAGGCTGCTGTTCAGGCCTCGCAGTCGCCTGCCACAAATTCAATTGCGCAGTTTTATAATGCCTGGGTAAGTGAGTTGAAAGCAGATATCAGTTTACCTGCAACTTTAGATATTTTTGAATTAACCAAAATTTATTCTGTTTGCGCAGCCGGTTGTGAGCTGCAATATGAGCATCCCACACTTGCTTTAGATTTACGAATGCCGAATCACAGCCAGCAACAAGTACCCAATCTAGACGCCGTGACAGGACAATTAAAAGACTTGTTTCTGCCTGATTTTTGCTCATCCTAT
>CAXMOM010000066.1:0-34145 GCA_964195425.1 Acidiferrobacterales bacterium | reverse complement strand
TAATTGAGAGGTTTTCGTAAAACGTAATTCATTCAATATTGAACTTTTTAATGGCCAATATTTACTAAAGTTGGTTTTGAATTTGGCACACAGATGACACAGGTACTTTATAGAGGTAAAAATCGACACAAAGAACAATGGACATAACACCTTTCTATTTTAATATGTTAATATCCGCAGCTCAAAAAAATAAGCACCTGTAGCTCAGCTGGATAGAGTAACGGCCTCCGAAGCCGTGGGTCGCGCGTTCGAATCGCGCCAGGTGCGCCATCTCTTTTACTGACCTTTGTTCTAATTAGGTAAATCACTAAACGACGATTGTTCTCCGAAGCCGTGGGTCGCGCGTTCGAATCGCGCCGGGTGCGCCATTCCTTTTATTTGTTCTGTTTTTCAGATAGTCGTTCATACATAGTAAACAATATAAAACAGCAACAATCATTGCTTGCCGTTTTATATTGTAAAAAGCTTGATATCACGTACCCTACGCATCAATAACTTACTGATTATAAAGAATTGTTGTATTTATGGTTAAAGTTAACCTGCTTTTTTTAGTTTTTCTTGCTTATGTAAATGTGGTTCAAGCCAGCGATTACAGTGACGTAGGTCTTCCTGTTACGCAAAAATTTGGTCTTAAGGAACATGGCGGCAGTGATCAAAATTGGCATCTTAGCCAGGCTGAAAACGGCCTTATTTATGCGGGTACAGGAACAGGCATCACCGAATGGGATGGTGAAAAGTGGCATCTCTACAACACACCTAATAGCTCGCGGGTTCGGTCGATAAGCCATTGGCGAGATGGCCATATTTATGTGGGCACCATTGACGATTTAGGTGTTTATAAAGCAAATTCTCTAGGAAAACTAGCGTTTACTTCTCTAGTCAAAGACTGGACTGCCGAGCAACGTCAGTTTGGTGAAGTGTGGTCCACTGCAGCCAATAAAGATGGTGTGATGTTCGTCACAAAAAAAGCGCTGTACTTTTGGGACGGCAAACAAGTCCGAATAGTTAAAGATGCTCCCGGTGGTCAACACCGTGTTTTCGCTTTAGATAACGGCTTTGTTTACAAAACCCTCAATGAAGAATCATTATATAAAATAAACATAGACTCCTCATCCGAAATCCCTGTATTTAACATTGAAAATACCGGTTTAGTGTTACCAACCAAAGCCTTTATACGTAGCGTTTTTTATAATAATAACGATAAGCTGATAGTCGTCACCTCTTTAGACGGTATCTTTGAAAAGGTAACAAATACCCTTGAGCGGCGGATCGATGGTCAGCAATTTGGTGCAGATAATCACCTCTACGATGCTATTCAAGCTCGCGATGGCTATTATTATCTGATATCCCTAAATGGTGACCTTTTCATTCTTGATAGTTCATTGCAGATGGTTGCCCATTATCTTGAACAGCACAACTTAGGCATCAATTCACTGTATTGTGTTTTAGAGGATCATCAAGGCAGTATTTGGTTATCGGGTATTCCAAACGTCATTAAAATGATCCCGCCCCATAGAGTCAGTGCATTTAAGCCAGGAACCCAATCCACTATTATTGACAGATTAGTCCCTGTAGACGGAAAACTTGTTGCAACCGGAGATGGCTTATTTCAACTCAAATCAGGGGAGTCAGGTTACGCACCCGCTGCCTTCGAACCGTTGATTGACAATAAAAGAATTTACTTTGATGCAGTGGAATATAAAAACTACTTTCTTTATGGCGGCTCAGGAGGAATATTCGCGCGATCAATCGATACCCCCAAGCAAGCGTTTGAAAATATCCTTAAAACAGGCTGGGCGAGATCGTTAAAAATTGACCCTGTCACAGGCATCCTTGTCGTCAGCACTTATGAAGGCTTATTTCTTGTTGAGTATGTTGATGGCAAGTGGACTTCAAATAAGATTGCCAACACAGATGATGAGTTGGAATTCGTCGCCATCGAAGATAAGGGCGTGATTTGGGCGGGCACCACTACCCAAGAATTATACCGTATCGAAAACGCGCAATTTGCAGATAGAGAAACTAAGGTCAACAAGTACATTGACACCGATGGCTTAGGTCCTGGCAACGTTATGCCTTTCAATTTATCATCGGGGGTGGTTATGGCCACCAGCAATGGCCTGATGGATTATCAGCAAGATCGCACACCGGCTTTACAGTTTATGTCGGGGTTCCCGGCTATTTTTAACACCCCTGAAGAGGACGTGTTTCGTATTTTTGAAGATGGTAGTGGGCGTATTTGGTACCGGATTGGACAGCAATCTGGTTATGTTGAAAAAGACAAAAACGGAGTTTGGATTGAGCATTCGACACTGTTTGATCCCTTCGCTAGTGGTGGACTTAAAGATTTCGCTAGCACATCCAACGACGTCATTTGGTTTGCGCAAAATTCGGGAGACGTGTACCGGGCAAATGTCGACCTCGCCGAGCAAGTGCCACCACAAGGCAAGTTAAATATACGCTATGTAAGTAACCTTGATAGCAAAGCCGTTATTGATGGTGGCCAGCTTTTGGCTGCGGATTCTATCAAACTTAATCAGACCAATAACTCCATTCGCATTGAATTTGCGCTGAGCAACAACAGTATATTAAACCCCACATTGTATCGGCAAAGACTGCTTGGTAGTGGTCATGACAAGTGGAGCGAATGGGCAACGGAACATCACAAAGACTATACTCTGCTGTCGGGTGGCGATTACGAGTTCCAAGTGGAAGCACAAGATGACTGGCAGCGCATTTATCAAAGTGAACTTATGTTTTACGTTAAGCCTGCTTGGTATTTGAGTGATTTCGCTTGGGGGCTTTATGCGCTAGTGCTTATCAGTTTATTAACATTGACTGGCTGGTTAACCCAGCGCTGGCGAACAGGCAAGCTTAAAGTGCAGAATCTGATGTTAGAAAATACCGTTGCACAACGAACCCGCGAAATTAACAGTAAGGTAGATGAATTGGAACAACAACAAATTCTAAAAGAACGTTTCTTTGCCAACGTATCCCATGAATTTCGCACGCCATTGACCTTAACTATTGCGCCATTACAAGATTTGTTACGAGAACATCCAGAGCTTCAGCAAGCGGTCGCTTTTCCAGTAGAAACGGCGTTGAGAAACGCCAATAAAATGCTTGAATTAGTGGGCCACATTTTGGATATTAATCGCTTAGATGCCGGACAATTTCCGCTGCACATAGCACACTACGATATTGTTGAGCTAATCAATCAAGTAGTGCCAAGGTTCAACAGCTGGGCAACGCAACATCAGCAGACTATTTCAATACGCAATTCCCAAGACCCTGCTTTACTGTATTTCGACCGAGACCAGTTGGACAAATGCATTTCCAATTTGCTGTCAAACGCGATTAAGTACAGTGGTACACACACCCAAATAGTCATCTCAATAGTCAAACAAAAATCACGGCTAGGCATTGAAGTAAAAGACAACGGCGCTGGCGTTGAACTTGAATTGCAAGATAAGCTCTTTGAGCGGTTTTATCAGGGAAAGTCGTCAGAGAATGTAAGCCAACCCGGCACAGGTATTGGTTTAGCGTTAATTAGAGAACTAATGGAATTACATCACGGGGAGGTGGATTTGGTCAGCCAGCTCGGGCAAGGTTGCTGCTTCACGTTGTGGCTAAAATGCGGCCATGAACACTTTGAAACCTCGCAATTACATGAAAATATCGCTTTGCCTAGTGTTAATCAAATGCCTATTTTACCTGATGTACGATTACCCGCCTTTGTTGCCAAAGAGGCACTTACAATAGATGCACTTTCCCACAACGAAGACGATATCACCACTATACTGGTGGTTGACGACAATATTGAGCTACGACAATTTATCTCACTCAAGCTGTCAGGGTATTTTCGTATTATTCAAGCGTGTGACGGCGCTGAAGGCCTAGCTAAAACCCTATCGATGTTACCCGATTTAATCATTACTGATCTGATGATGCCTAAAATGAACGGCCTGGAAATGCTCGGTGAAATCAGAAAAACTAAACTCATCAGTACCATCCCCATTATTGTGCTAAGTGCCAAATCGGGTAAACGTGAAACAGTGGAGGGCTTGCAAACGGGTGCTGATGACTACATGAGTAAACCTTTTGATACCTCTGAGCTAATCGCGCGAATAGATGGATTAATTAGAAGCAGGAAGATGATCCGCGAAGAAATTAAAGCCGAGTTGGCCGCGTCATTAACAGCGGAATTGATACCAGATAGAAGCGAGCGTGATTTCGAAGATAAAATGCGCAACGAGATCATGCAAAATTTGACTAATCCAAGTTTTAATATTGATGTGCTGGCAAAAACGATGGCCTTAAGTCGGCGGTCACTGAGTCGTAAATTTCAGCAAGAATGCCAGCAATCTGCAGGGCAATTTATCACTGAAGTTCGAATGCAGATAGCCCTTAAATTGCTCAACGAAAATAGACTAAGTATTAGCGAAATTGCCTATGGAACAGGTTACGAAAGTTTGTCGTATTTTTCCCGTACCTTTAAAAAATTCTATGGCAAGTCTCCTACTTCAATAGAAGATAGAGCCTTAAATGGTGACAAATAGACACTAATTACCGTTAAATCAATCCATTTCCCCATAGAAAATAATGTTACAGCCCTTATGTTTTTTAACTTGTCAAAAAATTGGCCCGTTATGTCAAGTTATTGGCGCAATTTTACAAACTCAAAGTTCCTTGGCGTGCTACTTTATATTCAATAAAAATTAAAAGAATGTTTTAAGTAGATTTAGGTTATCCCCGACATTGCCATTAAAGGCTTATTGTCAATTGCATTAACACTATCTGCTTTCAAAGACCGCTTTATTCTAATAGGTTGTAAGGGAACACAATGAAAATCAATAAACTCGCAATTGCCATTATAGCTACTTTGGCAAGCTCTTCAGTAATAGCTGGGGTGCCAACCTCAGACAATACAAAAACGCAAGGCATGGGTAGCTTCGCCTTTGGCGTTTCTAACCAAAGTGTTTGGGCTGCAAATGGTCCAGGTAGGACAACTATTAATTGGGATTTGTCAACAAGTGACTGGAATTCAGTTTTTGGCAGACCGGCTAGAAAGCGATTGGGTGTTGGCGGCATAGCGAGTGAATGTATTTTGGGCGTATGTGCTTCATTTGGTGCAGCTGCAGGCATTCAGCTAGAAGCTTATTTTTTGCCCTATGTTAACCTGGTATTTGATCCGGGGACGTTTGACGCCGTGGCGCAATTTGCACCTTCGGTAACCTATCAATTTAAAGGTTTAGGAACCGATCGTTTCTCTTTAGATACAAGCTCGGGACTTAATGCCGGCGCTTCTAGTCTAAATGTAAATGCGCCGAGATTTGCATTAGACACAGGTATAAGAATAGAAACCAATTTGAGTCTGTTTGCAGAAGCCTGTTTTGTTGATTGCTTTTTAGACAAAAAATACGATATCCCTGGCACCGACGTTGGGTTCAATGTTGACCTGTTAAGAGTTGATACCTTTACTGGACAGTTTGCACATTTGAATATTGATCCTCGCGAATTCTCACTCGATACATTTGCAAAAGTTGTCACTGGTGAAGCCAATGCATCCGATTTGTTTTATAAACAAATAAGCGCAAGAGAAGTCGCAGAGGAAGTGCAACGCCAAGCGGAGCAACGCGAAAAAGACGGTGTTGCCAATACTATCGAAAACTTGCTAGAGATTGATGCTGGACCAATTAACATTGCCTTGTCAAATCCCTTTACTGAAAACGTATCAGGTTCATATGATGGCAGAAGTTTTAATGCCAGCCTTGGCGGTGATTTACTCGACATTAGTTTAGATATAGACGAAGTGATTGGCTATGCATTTGGATTACCTAGTGGCGGTACTTTGGAGTTTGATAAGGGTGTGGTTTCTGCTGAACTAACCTTAGGTGATATCAATGCCGGTCCTACTATCGATTTAATTCAGGAGGTAAGTGTCACGCCCGATTTAATGGTCAATATAGAGTTTGACAATGAAGTGTTCATTGGCGGAAAAATTGGCAAGCAAACGTCATACTATGGTTCTTGGGAAGATTTACCGCAGTTTGCTTTGTTAGCCGAATCAAACATTTTACGCGGCGTTGAAACTCGCGAAGACAAGACCGTCACCGCTACCACTGAGTTTTCGCTAAATGCGACAGTCAGTAATCGTACTTACCTTGATGTAGGCGCACAGATTACAGGTGAACTGTTGTCCGCATCGATAGCGATTGATGATTTTGATGCCTTAAGTATTGGTCCTTTGTTTTCCTTTAGAGAAGAAGCATCTCTATTTGAAGTTGATATTTATAACGACCAGTTTTCACTTAACCGATGGTCAGGTTTAGATGCTGATGGCATGGAAACAGGTACTCGCACCTTTCAAGGTGAAGAGCTTACCTTTAATGGTTTTGGTGAAATCGTTTTTCAAGCTAGAGGCTATGGCGGGAACACCGGCGGCGCAAATGACAGTTTTTACGATGACGAAGCTCGAATTAACGAAGCACTGACAGTAGACCAGTTAATTCGCTATGAGGCTTTCGAACGCTATTATGGGGGGATTCAGGATGGAGTATTGCAAGACCGTTTGAACCGCGAATATACTGTAGACCAAGAACAAGCGGGCCATGTTATGCGAGACGGTAAGTTAACCGTCAACGCAAATCGCACTATGATTATTGAAGCTGATGCAAGCGTAGAGATGGGCAAAGATAATAATTACGCGATACGAAATATATTTGATGAAATCGATGATATTCGGCAGCTAGGCCTAATAAATAATGGTGACTTACAAGTATATGGTGAACTATATAGCAACGCCGGTACGCAAAACGAGAACTACGTATTTAGAAATGCTGCTGATGGTCAAATTGAAGTAGGTGCAAATGGTTGGTTGAAGTTTGATGGAAACCTGCAAAATGAAGGTGACATTGAAAACTACGGTCGTATTGAAAACACCGCAGAAAACAGTTGGTCTACAGGTAGTATTGAGAACAAAGTAGGCGCAAATATTGATTTATATGGCAGTTTTGTTATGCACAATGACCCTAACAATAACGAGCAATATCAAAACGACGGCACCATAACAGTTAATCGCGGCGGCGAGCTTGAACTGACATCTGCCTCTGGTCAAGGTTCTTTGGTCAATACAGGTGACTTGGTGATCCGCAAAGGCGGAGAACTTCGCTTAAGCAACACTTCAAATCCTGCCAGTTCGACATTAACTAATTATGGCTTGGTGACTAACGATGGGTATGTATTAAATACCAGCGGACAAACTATCAACAACGGTAGCATTGGCAACTTGGACGCGACCGCCATGCTTGAATGGCAGGGGACTAAAAACGAAATTAGGCGCCTTTATAACGGCCAAGATAATCCTAACAATTATGTTGAAGCATACGAGGGCATGGAAGTCGCCGCCCAAGACAATCGCGAAGCCAAACTTTATTGGCACGATCACCCGTTTGACAATGAGGCCGCTTATGCCGCCACGTCTAACCAGCTAAATGAAATTAGAAAAACAGGCGGCACCTTAGATCAGGCCTATACAGCAATTCAAGCTGAAGTTGACACCTTAAAGTCTGCTGGCTTCGGTGTGTGGGAAAACAACAAAGACGCTTTGCTGGTTAACCAAGGCACCATTAATAATAACGCCGTGATGATCAATAACGTTGGCGCCAGTATTTATAACGAAAGCTTAATAAACAATAACGGTTATATGAGTAATACCGGCAGCATTGTCAGTCACAGCGGTATCGGCATCATTAATAAAGGGGTGATTGAAAATGGCACTAGTGCGGTAGGGTTTGCAGGTATATCTACTCTGGTCAATATTGATAGCATAGATAATACCGGCACCATAAATAACAACGATACTTTTGTGAATTATGGCGAACTTTACAATGAAAATGTAGGCCCTGACTCAAACGCCAGCATAGTCAATAGCGGACTCATCAGTAACGTCGGACACATTGAAAACGTAGCGCAATTTAGCAATGAACGTGGCGCGCAAACCGACAATTACTCCACCATAGTCAATAATGCAACTATTGATAACCACGGGTTTATCAACAACGGTATCGCCAATAACGACGCCACTGTGATAGATGACAATGCCAGCGTTAAAGCCGAAGCATTGGCGTTTTACCAAACCTCGCAAACGCTTGCGGTGCAAAACCTCGAATTTACCAAACTAACAACCAAATTCGACAATGAAAGCGCACGCCTATCTGCAAATGGCTTTAAAGGTGAGCTAAGTAGCGACAACGCTAACGAATTTGCCATCCATTTGTATGAGAAATACTTAGTGTCTGACCAACTCTATGGTTATGGCCCAGAGGTCAATTTCGCAGAGGGCGCAGCAGGCGCAACTTTATCAGAAAAGCGAAACGGAATTCGTGATTGGGTAAATAAAGGTAACTACTCTGCATCAGAGAAAGGTGCATGTAACAGTAATATTTTAGAGTGCTACAAGATTTACTATGGCAATCGCGATGACGAGGTCGATACAATTGATTATAAGCTTGGCTCAAACAATGCGGGTATTCAAACCTATTCTCAATTTGCAGATTCTATATTTGAAGGGGGAAATTCCGGGGGTGGATTTGGTGTTAAAGATGACCAAAATCGGTTTGAATGGACCATGTTAATGATGCTCGAAGCAGAAGGGCTAGATATGAGCAATGTACTGCAGTTTGGAAACCCACCATCGAACAACCCGCAAGACATAGCACGTTCTTTAAAAAGTAATTATTTCGGTTATGGCGATGAAAATAATTTTGGCCAAGGCGATATTAATAATGGCGTTGATGCAATTTATGCCCGCTGGCTAGATCAAGTCTTTCTCGAGTCAACTTCGTATGGTCGAAATGGACAAAGCTTTAGCTTTAATGATATTAGCTCTCCAAAGCCCGGTACATTGTCGTTTGATCTTGTGTCTATCTATCAAAATCTTACCGATGTAATGAACGGTATTCTGGCCTCAAATACAACCTTAAGCGGTCTTAACATCGACTTGGCTAACGTTACCTCATTAACCGCCAATTTGACTAATAACGAGACTATCAACAATTATGGTGTGATCAACAACAGAGCAACCTTGGATAACAGTGTTGGCGCAAGCATAAATAACGATGGTGTGTTGCTAAATGCCCAAGATGCTACAATAAATAATGATGGCGACATCATTACTGACAATGACGGCATATTGGTATCACAAGGCGAAATTAACAATACTGGTCTTATTGAAGTCAATTCCGGTACCATGATGAACAATGGAATGATTGATAACAAAGGACAGATTCTTTTGTCTGCTGTTTATGATCCGCAAATTGTTGATGATAATGGACAATCATCAGTTAGTACCGCGCTATTTATTAATAACAGAAGCATTATTAATGATGCAGGTGGTTTGATTCAAGTAGGCATCAATACCTTTGAAGCCGCGACTGATACCATCGCTCAAAAATTCAATTATTTTGAAAGTACTTTTGAGAACTTTGGTGAAATCGTCAATATTGGCAGCATCGTTATCAATGACATTATGCTTAATGCCGGCATGATCGAGAACCGCACAGGTTCAAGCTTTGAAAATAATGGCTTGTTCAATAATACCGAATCTGGTGTGATTACTTTTGCGCAAAGCACCTCGTTAGGCGGTTCGGTAATTAATAACGGCATTATATTCATGACTGAAAACCAAGAGTTGACCTTAACCAGCGGTGTAGCAGGCTCCGGTATTTTTTACGGTGATACTATGCTGAATGGCGCAAATGTAAACCCCGGCAGTAGCATTGGTCAGTTAACGTTCGCGAATGATTTGGGCGTTGAGGACACGGTTTGGCTTATGGAGATTTTCGGCACCGAACGAGGCATGAGTTTTGATGCAATCGATGTTATGGGTGATTTAACTTTGTTTGATATGGAAAGCGCCTTTGAAATTAACTCGTTTATGGATTTCGACAGTTTATTTGAATTTGAATTTGACTTTATGTATGTGCTTGGTGATATTTTAGATGGCGATGGCAATGCAATTTCCGATTTATCTTCATGGACCATTGAAACCACTGACAACTGGTTTGGACGCTGGTATGAGAATACTGACGGATGGTGGTTAGGATTTGAGTACCTTGCAGATCGTGACACCTACAATGCTCAGTATCCACCTGGAACAGTTTCTGGGCCAACGGAAGTTTCTGAGCCTCGTATATTTATGTTGTTGATGTTTGGATTCGCATTCATGGTACTTGGCCGAAAGGGAGTTGCATTAACGCGTTTCAAATAATTCTTATTTATTATAGGTAACATAAAACAAAAGCCTGATCTATCCGACAGGCTTTTTTATTGGGACTTGGCTGATTGAGCAGGTTATTGGAACAGCTTCATGGCAAAGACAATTAGGTTATGGCAGATGTGCGCGCTTGATGTATGTATTTTGACTATACTATTTACGTGAAATAATTATCAAAGTATCGTATATTTTAGGATTATCACAAAGGCCACAAGGATTACATTTCAATTACTCGTTTAAAAGATAGATACAAGGTATATAACGTTCCATTCTATTGGAAACCAGTCTATTGGTTGTATGGGTATATTCTAGGGTTTTTGTTGTATTTTATAGTCTGGTTACAACACACAACATGCAAAGTAACCTTTCACGGTGAAGAAAACCTAATTGCCGAACAAAATTATATTTTTTGCTGCTGGCATCAAGATTTACCTGGATTTTTCGCTTCGATGTTTGATTATTCAAATTATCGAATATTGAACCATCCTGTTTGGTATATGAAACCCGTTCATGTATGTCTACGTTTTATGGGTATGAAAAAAATATACTATGGTTCATCCGGCCATGCTGGAAAAGCTGCAGCCATACAATTAACCGATGCTCTAAAGAATGGTAGCAACACCTTTATTACTCCCGACGGGCCTTCAGGGCCGTTACATGAATTTAAAAAAGGGGCACTGCATCTTTCAATGAATAGTGCAGTACCCATTTTACCCGTGAGGTTTGAATATGCGAATGCGCGTAATCTGAGTGGATGGGACGAAAAAAGATTTCCGAGACTATTCTCTAACGTCGATGTTTATTTTGATAAACCCATAAGCGTTGATCAATCTAATTTTGATTCGATAATTGCTGAAATCACGCTCGGGATGAGTGAATGATATTGAGCATATCTCTTTTTAGTTGGGGGACGCGCTTAAAAACCATGTTTAGTGCATCATCTACTCTAGCTTTATTGGCAGCCTATGTTTACAAAGCAGGTCATTTTATTGCTAATATCTGCTAGAAAGGTTGAACCACCATCCATTGCCCACACGTAGTTGTGTGTAATAAAATATTAACGGAACATGCTCGATCATGACATCACCTATGAAAAACGCTGAATTACATCCAAATCCATCTGAAAATCTCAGTGGAACAACAGCGTTGCTTAGAACGCCCAAACTGAAGGGCGCCACTCAAGATGACAAGCGCAAGGAAATAGCGCTTTACTTCAGCAACACCTTTGACACCTATTCGCGCCTTTTTGATTGCTTGGTTGATGACAACGCTTTTTACCAAAAATCTATCCCACTGCGCCATCCTCTCATTTTCTATTTTGGTCATACCGCTACTTTCTTCATCAACAAATTGCTATTGGCAAAACTAATACCTGAGCGGATTGACTCCCACATGGAGTCGGTTTTTGCTGTAGGTGTTGATGAAATGAGTTGGGACGACCTTGATGACAAGAATTACGACTGGCCAGGTGTTTCAGAAGTAAGAGACTACCGCGCCAAAGTGCGTGCTAGAGTGCTGCAACTGATTGACACCTTAGACCTTACACTTCCCATTAATTGGGAAAGCTCATGGTGGCCAATTGTTATGGGCATTGAGCATGAGCGTATTCACCTTGAAACGTCTTCTGTTCTAATTCGACAGCATGATCTAGACAAAGTCCAGCAGCAAGCATTGTGGCCTGTTTGCACAGACACCGGTGATGCTCCAACAAACAAGCTGATTACCGTTGCTGCCGGCTCGATTAGTATTGGTCAGTCTGCTGACGACCCCTACTATGGCTGGGATAACGAATATGGCGAGCGCATTATAGAAGTTGCCGAATTCAAAGCAAGCCAGTATTTAGTTAGTAACCAGGAATTTCTAGCGTTTGTGGAGGCTGGTGGTTATAAGCAAGACCATTTCTGGAGCGAAGAGGGTATTTCGTGGAAGCAGTTTACGCAGGCTAAACACCCCACTTTTTGGCGTTGGCACAAGGCTTGGCACTTGCGCCTTTTGACCGAAGAAATTGCGATGGCTTGGGACTGGCCAGCAGAGGTCAACTATCATGAGGCGAAAGCTTTTTGTGAATGGAAAGCGCAAGAAACTGGACAACTAATTCGTATGCCTACTGAAGACGAATGGCATCGATTGTGCTCACAAGCTGGTGTAAAAGAGCTCGATAACGATGTTGCCAATGCTAACTTGCATCTTGATCACTACGCGTCATCTTGCCCGGTAAATAATTTCCAACACGGAGAGTGGTTTGATGTAGTTGGCAACGTTTGGCAGTGGACCGAAACTCCAATCTACCCTCTCGACAACTTCAAAGTGCATCCACTGTATGACGATTTTACAACGCCTACTTTTGATGGCAAGCACAACTTAATTAAAGGTGGCTCTTGGATTTCATCCGGCAACGAAACTCGCCTATCTGCCCGCTATGCGTTTAGACGTCACTTTACACAGCATGCCGGGTTTCGCTATATTGCGTCCGATACCGAGGCGACCGATCCTAATGCTTACTATGAAAGTGATCGCTTACTATCAGAGTATGCAGAATTTCATTTTGGTGATTCATGGTACGGAGTAGAAAACTTTCCCAAAGCATTGGCAAATATTGCACTTGAGGCAATGCAGGGTAAAACAACAGGTAAGGCGCTCGATTTAGGCTGTGCTTGTGGCCGAGCAAGCTTCGAATTAGCGCGTCAGTTCAATGCAGTAGACGGCATTGATTTCTCTGCTAACTTTACCCGTTTAGGCGTTAAAATGGCTGAACATGGTGCTGTTCGATATGCACGAGCCGAAGAGGGCGAATTGGTAACCTACCATACCCGTACATTGCAAAACCTTGGCTTAGAAGCCTGTGCCGATCGCGTTTCGTTTCACCAAGGAGACGCCTGTAATCTCAAGCCTCAATTTACGGGCTACGATTTGGTGCTAGCGGCTAATTTAATTGACCGCTTATATCAACCCAGAGTATTTCTAAAAGACATTGCTGAACGTATTAATGATGGTGGGTTGCTTATTATTGCATCGCCTTACACGTGGCTAGAAGAGCACACGCCTATGGAAGAGTGGATAGGTGGTTTCAAAAAAGACGGTGAAAACTATACCACTTTAGATGGCTTAAAAGAGCACCTTTCAAGCCACTTTACCTTAGTGGGTGACCCTCGCAAAGTGCCCTTCGTTATTCGTGAAACTCAACACAAGTTTCAGCATACTTTGTCTGAACTTACTGTTTGGGAGCGCTTGCCGCGCTAATGAGTGCGTCAATCTCCTGACCGATTGCATTGTGGCTTACTAGTTGATCAAACCAATTGGTGGCCACAGTGTTGGTCTGCAATCCTAATATGACACCCAACACTATGCCCCGATGGACGTTGTCACCACCGAGGTTAGTATTCACTTGAAGCGCCTGCCAAGGATCGTTTTGGTATTTATAGGCTAGATACAATACAACGGGCCATGAATCTGAAATGTAGCACGCTCGTGAAAACAAGTGACCAACTACCTGATGATCAGGTAAGTTGCGTTTAACTAGGCCTGCGACATCGAAACCGGATGAGCCTTTGCTTGCTTCAACCAGAAGTGCCTTTACACCATCCTTACCAGGCCCTTCCATAAGGCCACAGAGCAACTTTACGTAGCGATCACATACTTGCATTAGGGATTCATCAGGATGTGTCAGTGCTAGATGCTCACGACACGTAATCTGTATTTCAGATTCGCTGGCGCCCTTAAGGCGTTCTGAAAAAACTAAAGGGGCTATTGTTACTAATCCACCGACGGAAGCAGTGTCATGTGTTTTCATGGCACACTTTTCTGGTTTGCGACCTTGCGCAAGGTTAGCGAAAAACCCTCGGTGATAAGACTCTGCATAGGTGTCTGGGTGAGCCGGTGGATCTGCGGTCATAAAGTCGATGTAAGCGTGAACAAATGCGTGCCTGTCGTAACGTGCAGGGGTACTAGCCAAGATGCGCATCAAAACGCGAGCGCAGTGCGTGTTTAAAGTATTCTCTCCTGCAGGCATGCCTTGATGATAATGCACGTTGGGGACATCCCAAAACTGCGCTTTATCTTTTAAAATAATATCGCCTACAACCTCAGCAGTATTGCTGTTAGATGTATCGCTGGACTGACGGCCACCTTTGCGCTTCGAGTGCAAAGACATAATAGAAGACGGATGAAACTCCGGAGCAGCCTCAAACCTTTGAATACCGCCTGGAAAGATGCGTTCTATTTCTAGCGGTTGATAATACCAATGTACTGGCATCGCCAAAGCGTCAGCAATGAACTGTGTTTTAAGTGCGTCAGCAACGCGTTGTGATTTAGCAGAATTAAGACTCACTAGAATACCTTTACCACCTATCAAGCAAAGGAGTAGCCCCAAAATTAGATAGCCTAATAACAGGAAATAAACCGTTTACTCTTTTGGGTGCGATTTGCGTTTAATATTGTAAGAACAATAAACAATATATTTGATCTATTCAACACACGTATGTGTTTTGGACAAGTTTGGCGGAACGTTGCAAGAACACTATCAATTTTTATTATTGTATCAATTAATATTCCACCAGAATGTTGCCTCTAGATGATGCAAACGTTTAGCTCATAATACTCCCACATGATATTTGATTTTATGTATTGATAATTCAACACCATCATATTTGCTGATGTCACGAGTATTGAAAATAGCGTAATTTGTCCCAATCATTTACCTATCGTTAATTTCAAAAGTTAAGTATGTTTTCTTATTTATTACCCTTAGTAATTGGCGCATTGTTTATTGCTTACTTTGTTGGCAAGCCCTATTGGCGTGAATACAAAAGAAGTGAGACAAGGCGTTTACCATTTAAAAAGCAGTGGCGTAAAATCATTCAGCAAAGAATGCCGTACTTCAAAACAATGCCTACGCATTTACAATTACAATTAAAGCAACATATTCAGGTCTTTTTGGCTGAAAAACGCTTCATTGGCTATAATGGCATTATTATTACAGACGAAATACGAGTAACTATTGCAGCGCAAGCTTGCCTTTTGTTGTTAAACCGTAGGACAGATTATTACCCTAAATTAAGAACCATCTTGGTCTATCCGCGTGCGTTTGTGAAACAGCAGCAGTCTGCAAGTGCAGACGGAGTGCACTTTACGCAAAATCTAGCACTGGCCGGAGAGTCTTGGGGATTTGGTAAAATTGTATTGTCGTGGCAAGACACAATCAATGGCGCATACGACCCTAACGATGGACACAACGTGGTTATCCATGAATTTGCACACCAATTAGATCAAGAAAACGGCTCTGCAAATGGTGCTCCAATACTAGGAAAGGGTCAAAATTACGATGCTTGGGCGAGCATTCTATCTGCTCAGTTTGAACATCTAAAGCGGCAAGCTAACAGCCGAGAACCCTCAATATTTGATTATTACGGGGCGACAAATCCAGCTGAGTTTTTTGCGGTGGCGAGTGAGGTGTTTTTTGAAAAATCTGAAGTGTTTAGGCATTATCATCCAAAACTTTATCGGCAATTATCTTTATACTATGGTGTTGATCCTGCCCTCTGGTAAGTTGAGATTTATACTCAGTACTTTCATATGTTTACGCCGTCAATCGTGCAGTCATTGAACAATATAATGTGATAGACAAGCCACGGTAAATTCAATATTATATAGATTGCTCTCATGAGAGTAATGGCCTATCTTTGCTTCCGCTACAGTTGTTCTCATTCACTCGCAGTGTCCAAAAACCATTCCCTAATAAAAGGATTTATATATGCTGAAAGGCACAACAATTATTTGCATAGTATTAATTTCAGCCTCATTATTAAGCGGCTGCTTTAGCTCTAAAACATCGCTTTCTACGGTTCGCATGGACCGCCCTGAGGTGAGTGAAAACGCCTATGCCGTAAGAGCTAGGCTAGGCTTAGCACAAAGAAACGAGATAATCCTCTCTGAGTTTGCTACCAATCTCAATGAGCCAGCTACTTTAGATCCGCAAGTGGATGACGCTAACATTTCGCCCTTTTCGGCCATAGGCTTAACTATTGTGCCAAGACTCGAAGTCTCACTTAGTGGTAATGACGATGTGAAGATTAGTGTTAAATATCAATTTAGTGGCGATAGCGCAGATAAAGCCACCGCTGGCAATTTTTCACAGGCTGTTTCTTTAGGCTATAGTCGATTTGAAGACGACAGTCCAGCAACGTCCTCTTCGTCTTCTTTTATAGCTATTTCAAACCCAATAGACGGAATTTACACCGAATTTGATGAAGCCTATTCACAGCGCACTCATGCGATAGATGTGGCATGGATATTAGGCTATCGAGTCAACAGTAACTTTTTGATTTATGGTGGGCCTTATTTCATACATGGTGATTTAAGTGGCGATCAAACCCTTACCATTCGTGAAGCCGACAATGCAGACTTTACTAACCCAAGTATAGCGGAACGAGTATTACAATTAGATTCAAATGGTTACATGTTGGGCGCTAATTTCGCATTAGAATATCAATTTAATGTTGGCTTTTTTTTAAGTGCCGAAGCGTCGTTTAACTCAGTGAACTGGGAAAATGATAGCAGTAGCCAAGTAAATATCGCTTTGGGATTAGGATATCAATTTTAGATACAAACGACTGGGCGAATATACTGTTCGCTTCGAGGCTCTCTAATTTTTTTAAACGCGATGGTTAAAAATAAGGACTGCTCTTAAGGTCTAAAAAAGCTACAATATTCGCACAAAAATAAGAGTCAATATTGAAAAAGGAATACCAATGCTAAGTAACACCCAACTCGCGACTATGTTAGATCTACAAGACGGCATGAATAAGAAGGTTAACCCTCAATGGTTGACTGCTGGCTACAGCTATTTGCGCGCCGCGCTAATCGAGTCGGTAGAGGCTATCGACCACCATGGTTGGAAATGGTGGAAAGCGCAAAAGCTTGACTTAGCACAGGTACAAATGGAATTGGTTGATGTTTGGCATTTCGCGTTATCGCACATCATAATTCAACATGACGGCAATATCCCTAAAGCCGCGAGCGAAATTGAGGCCGCTTTACAACAGTCAAATCCTATCATTGAATTTGATGGTGTAAGGTTCGATTTTTCGAAAAACACCCTAGTGGATAACTTAGAGTTAATGGCGGGCTTGTGCGTAGTTAAGCGCTTTGATGTGCCTTTATTTGTAAAAATAGTCGAGCAGGCGGACATGAATTCCACAATGTTATTTGAACAATATGTGGGTAAAAATATATTAAATTTCTTTCGTCAAGATCACGGTTATAAAGAAGGCACTTACATTAAAATATGGCAAGGACGTGAAGATAACGAACATTTAGTCGAAGCAATGGCAGCAACCGACAGTGCTACTGCCGACTATGCTACTGTGTTGTATCAGGCACTTGAAAAGCGTTATTCAGCCAATTAATTATGCTGCCGGGTTAATAGGGCAGCCTGTAGTCGTCGCTTAAGCAACTCGCTACTTTTTACGCAAGTCGGTATCGAGGTCATCTGGAAATACAATTAGCCCTTCTTCTTCAGGATTAGGGAAAACGGCGATATTGACTTCATCACCTTGTAAGCCTGACGTCCACTTGTTTAGCCAATCAGTCAGCGATATAGCTTCAGGGACACAGTGCGCCCAATCTCCGGTAGCCCAGTACTGTGCAAACTCTTGTGCAGGCCAAATGGGTACGCAATCTTCATCCTCTGTGGTAAGTATTACGCAGCCATGTTCATCGGTGAGTATCCAAAGCTGATTGTGCTGACGAACTTCTGTTAGCAAGTATGTATAGCGTTTATCTGCCGACATTTGTAGCACCTGATCAAGAGTTTGTGACATCGTAGTTCCTTAATATTATTAAAAAACGCATTATTAGCGTCAATACCGGTTATTATATAATACTACCAAGAGGATAAATATCATTCATGTTAAGCAGCTCATTAATAAATAAATATTCGCGGCTAACGGCCATAGTTATGATTATATGCTGGTCGTTAAGCGCATGCTCATCAAGCCAATCAGCAGCTAGTAAGTCTGTATATAAACCTTCAGATAGTCCTATGCAAGATGTGCAAGTTGGACTTGAAACGGCTAAATCTACAAATAAGCTTTTGCTACTGGTAATGGGTGCGCAGTGGTGTCATGACAGCCGTGGCTTAGCCGATAATTTTGAAGATAAAGAATTGTCGCAAGTGCTATCTGAGAATTATCATACTGTTTTTGTGGATGTTGGCTACTTCAAGGACTTGTCTCATATTACTCAGCGATTTGAACAAGCTCATTATTATGCTACGCCCACGGTCATGGTTATTAATCCACAGACCGAGCGTTTGATAAACGCAAGTGATATGAATATTTGGGGCGGGGCTGACAGTCTACCATTGGCCGACTATATCGCTTATTTCAATCGCTATGCGAACGATAAACAGCCCGTTTATAGCGCAGTGCCGGTTCAACATATTGAAAAAATAAGCGCTTTTGAGAAAGTAAATTCACAGCGCTTAACCGCTGCTTACAATGTATTAGTACCCAATATGAAAGTAGAAGATAATTCAGGCGAGGCCAATGATTTGTTTTTCAAACAATGGGGAGAAGTGAGGGAATACCGCATAAATCTACAAAAAGATATTCAAACGCTAAGGCAACAAGCAATTAGCACATCAAACGAAACGCTAGTTTTCCCATCGTATCCAGCGTTTAGTTGGGAACAATAAGGCGAGTAAATAATTGCTCTGCTGAAGCACCCAGGAATCTTAGATAAAGTTCACTATGCTTTTGCATAGTGACTTTCTATATTTGAGTCCAATAATAAGCTTTCTACTACTAGGCTATTCTAAGATTAAGCCCGGGCTTAATGTGGCTGGTAAGGTCACTTTATCTAGCTCTACTGATGCAACCGGATAGGCGCAATAATCAGCTGCATAATATGCACTTGCTCTATGATTCCCGCTATCACCTATGCCACCAAATGGGGCTGCACTGCTTGCGCCGGTAATTGGACGATTCCAATTAACAATACCGGCACGAATGCGCGGTAAAAAATAATCGTAATCGGCTTGGTCGTCTGCCAGTAAACCCGCGGAAAGACCAAACTTAGTCGCGTTAGCTAAGGTAATTGCGGTATCGATATCGCTGTATCGAATGACCTTTAGTAGCGGACCAAAATGTTCATCATCGGGCAACTGTTTAACAATTGTTGTGACGTCGATAATACCAGGCGATACAAAGCCTGTGGCGGTATCGCTATGTTGCATAGTCACTAAAGATTTAGCGCCTAGAGCGGCTAATTCATTTTGCGTAGCAACCATCATAGCCGCTGCTCGTGCCGATATCATTGCGCCCATAAAGGGTTGCTCTGGTGCATCATAGTGCCCGGGTTTAAGTAAGTTAGTTGCCGTAACTAACTTGCTGATAAGCTGGTCGCCATAGTCACCTTCAGGAACAAATAGTTTTCGTGCACAAGTGCAGCGTTGACCACTGGTGATAAACGCTGATTGAATAATGTCATGTACAGCGCCCAAAATATTGTCCACTTTAGTCACTATTAGCGAATTATTACCGCCCATTTCTAGGGCAAGAATTTTGCCCGGCTGCCCTGCATATTGTTCATGCAAAAGTTTGCCTGTGGTAGAACTACCGGTGAAAAACAAACCATCAATTTGCTCATTGCTCGCGAGCGCTTTACCAGTTTCAACCTGACCTTGTACAAGATTAAGTACACCACTAGGTAATCCTGCTTGTTGCCAAAGTTTTACAGTGAACTCAGCTACCAGTGGGGTTAAATCGCTAGGTTTAAATACAACCGTGTTTCCAGCGAGCAAAGCGGGCACAATATGACCGTTCGGCAGGTGACCGGGGAAATTGTAAGGTCCAAACACCGCCACTACGCCATGAGGACGATGACGCAGCATCGCTTTACCTGCAGGCATTGGGTTTTCTACCGTACCTGTACGTTCATGGTAGGCCTTTTCAGAAATAGCCACTTTACCTATCATTGCACCAACTTCAGTGGCAGTTTCCCACTGTGGCTTGCCGGTTTCTTTGGCAATAATATGGGCAAACTCAGTTTTATGCTCTCCCAATAGGCTAGCAAATTTCTTGACTATGGCTAAGCGAGTATCAAAGCTATGTAGCGACCATTCAATAAAAGCATTTCTCGCGGCTATTACAGCTGTATTTACTTGTTCAGCAGATGCTGTATTACCGGTCCATACCACTTGATTTTTAGCAGGATCTACAGAACTCATTTGCTGACCATCGCCATTGAGCCATTGACCATCTATGTAATGTGTATTTTGCGACATGTAAAGCTCCACCTTATGTTCAGGGAGTAGTGTGTGTATTTGAATAGCGAATTGTATCGCCATTAGCCAGTTGTAATGCATCGGCAAGTGACTGACTTATCAATACTGTATTATTCTCTAGCGAATCATCTACGCGTTTAAGCTGGCCAACACAGGCTCGAAAATCCGCTATTTTGGTATTTACAATAAAGTAGTTTTCGAGCACATTTATGTCCAAAACAGGCGATATTTGCACTTTTGCTTCTTTGCTTTCGCGCACCGTCGCAATGTTTTCAATGTCGGCTTCGACCGTAGGGCCGGCATCAAAAATGTCTACGTACCCTCTAAACCTAAAGCCTTCTTGTTCTAACAATCTAAGTGCAGGACTAGTTTTTACGTGAACCTTACCAATACTTGCCTGCGCTTCTTTTGATAGCAAATTGACGTAAATTGGGTATTTAGGCATAAGCTCAGCAATAAATACTTTGTTGCCTATCCCGGTAAGGTAATCTGCAGTGGGAAAGTCTACCGAGAAAAAATTGGTTTCTAACCATTCCCAAAACGGTGATTTGCCTGTTTCGTCAGAAACACCACGCATTTCAGCAATAACAGTATTGGCAAATCTATGCTTATGCTGGGCCATAAACAAGAAACGAAACTTGGATAGAAGTCTACCAGCTAGTGGTTTTCGAGCACTTTCTTGTAAAAACAAAGTACAGATTTCGCTAACACCAGTGTAATCATTACAAAAGGTGAGTATTTCTACAGAATTGTGTACGCCTAGCTCTCGAGAGGCATGAACAACTTTGCCTACATGATAATGGTAAAAAGCATCTTGCATACCTACTGTAGCCTCTATCCCAGAGGTGCCGACTACTTCACCGGTTTGTGTGTCTTCCATTACAAATAAATAGCTCTGTTGCCCTGGTGATTCTGGGTCTGAGACGAAAGCTCGTTGCGCCGCCGCAATTTTCTTTTTCAGCAGTGCTTCATTTACGGGAAGTGACGTAAAGCCAATTCCCGAGTCGTGCGCAATTTTGGACAGCGCAGAATAATCGGTTTCCCGAATTGGGCGAATTACCAACATATATTAGCCGCTATCCTGTAACAGGAGGCGCAGCAACAAGCGTAGCTATGCCACGCTCGAATTTTGCTAAGCCTTCAATAATATCTTCATCAGGAATAACTAATGAAGGCGCAAAGCGCACTACGTTCATGCCCGCAACTAAGCACATTAAGCCTTCGTTATTTGCGGCTACCATGAAGTCTCTTGCGCGGCCTTTGTAATGTTCGTTTAAGGCGCACCCTAACAACATACCTTTGCCACGAATTTCATCAAACACATGATATTTTGCATTTATTCTGCCGAGATGTTCTCTGAATAAGGCTTCTTTATGGGCTACGCCATTTAGCACATCGGGTGTATTCACAACATCAAAAACGGCTTCGGATACGGCGCATGCTAGGGGATTGCCGCCATAGGTACTGCCGTGCGTGCCGGGCTTTAAATGCGCAGCAATTTCGGTCGTGGTAAGCATAGCGCCAATCGGAAAACCACCGCCTAACGATTTAGCCGTGGTAAGTATGTCGGGCCTTACATCAAGGTTCATATATTCGAATAATTTGCCTGTGCGACCCATACCTGATTGTACTTCATCAAATATTAACAATGCGTGATGTTTATCGCATAACTCGCGCACACCTTTAACAAACGCCGGATCGGGCACAATAATACCGCCTTCTCCTTGCAAAGGTTCCATCATTATTGCACATGTTTTGTCTGACATCATGCTTGCTAGCATGCCTAAGTCACCATATTCACAGTGCAAAATATCGCCGGGCTTTGGACCAAAACCATCTGAATATGCTGGCTGTCCGCCCACGGTAACGGTAAAGAAAGTACGGCCATGGAAACCTTGTTTAAAAGCGATAATTTCACTACGTTCATTGCCGTGTACTTCTAAGGCAAAACGCCTTGCAAGCTTTAATGCGGCTTCGTTTGCTTCAGCGCCTGAGTTGGCAAAGTACACTCTGTCTGCAAATGTGGCATCGGTGAGCTTTTTAGCTAAACGTAATGCAGGTTCGTTAGTGAACACATTACTTAAGTGCCATAGCTTATTACCTTGGTCGGTTAAGGCTTTGGTTAGCGCTGGATGACAATGGCCTAAGACGTTTACGGCAATACCACCGGCAAAATCAATAAACTCGTTGTCATGCTGATCCCATACACGCGAGCCTTCGCCTCTTACAGGCACCATGGCCGCAGGATTATAATTGGGAACCATTACATCATTAAATGTGTCACGAGTTACTTGCATACTGATACCTCACTGGTGTTAATTATTGCTTCATCCCGTCGTAATATTATTGCGGCTAAAACCGCTAATATTGTGGTAGATGGAGTGATCATTTCGTAAAAAACCAGAACTGAGTATGCCAGAAAGAAAACCAGAAGTCGCTATGGTTTATGGCGCGAAGGCCTTGTTTTTAGCGCGCCTTGGCGAATTTTTCGAATTATTTGCATAACTATTGAAAGGGAGAGAAACCGAAATAGGTTAGTAAACCAATTTAGTAAATAATTGAAACTATATGACAGTTGGGGAGCATCTAATATTTGTAAGATGTATTGTAAATAAATTGTTATTATTAATCTTAAAAGCGAAATGCATAAGTATTCAATAGTTATTCAGTGAAATAATTAACTATTAGCCTTTTTCTTTTTCAGTCTGGTCAATTACACCGGCGATATTGAGTTCAATGCCAGTTAAATTCAATTTAGAAATAAGGCTAACATGGCTTGAGGTAACACCAAAGTTACGCAAATATACCATCGCTTCTTGCTTGCCCATTAGTTTTTCTTTGCTAAGAATTTTGTATTGCATAAATCCTTGTGAGGTAAACAAGAGTTTAGCTAGTGGGTGCACGTCTAGTTTATCGACATGTGTAATGTCGACTTGCCGAATTTTAGCAAAATCTTCAAAGCCAATAGCAATCATTAACCAGCGGCAGTTAAGCGATTTCATCACATTTGCTGTTATGGTATTTGCGTGGCGTTGCCACAACGTAATGATGTATTTGTTTGAAGGGAGCAATGTGCCTAGTGCTTTAGCTTGATTCATATTGTTCTTTTTACGTGCTTTAATGATTTCTTCACGTAATTTTTTGTCGAATGTGCGCAAATATAAATTCACTACAGCGGTCCGACCTACATTCGCTAATAAGCCTATGTTGTATCCAAAATGTGGCTTAACACCATATTTTTCCGATAAAGCTTTAGCAATATTACTTGTGCCTAGCGTGTAAAGCCACATTGCCTTAACTATATTGGGAGTGAATTCTGACTGCGTCGGATTGGTATGTTTTGCTATTAGGACTGGCATTAAGGTGCGCAGACTTTCAATCCCTACGAAGCTAAGCGCACTTCGTATGGTCTTCAAAACAATTGGATGACCCGCAGAGCCGAGCCTTCTATATTTTGGTTGTCTAACAAATTTTAGAATCGCTTCTTCTAACCAAGGTAAGGTTTCTAAACAGGTAATTATCCGAGTGATTGAACAAGCTTCCGTATATAAAACGTCAAGCAGTTTGCCTAAGCTTTTATCAAACTTAAGTATCTTGTCCATTATCATATCGGTATCTTTAAATTCGATATCTAAGTCGGCGATTAGGGCTTCGTGGAAGTCTATTTCAACTTGCTTTAAAAATGCGTTCTCGGCGGATGCAGCAACTTCTTTTTTCTTGTTCGCAAGCTCTTCTATAACAAGTAGTAACCTGCGGCTCTCGTTTTGTTCAGATTGTTCAATTAAGCGTTGTTTATCGGTTTTTAAGCCAGCATCAATTATTGCTTCATCTTGCGATAACAGCAGCTTTTCGAAGCGCATGTTGTACTCACTCGCTAATTGAGAAACACTTTGTTGTGAACGTAAATCCAAGCCAATTATCCTTTACTGATAAAGTTACTTAATACTAAATGACCATTTTCGGTTAGCAGTGATTCAGGATGAAATTGAAGACCGTACAATTTTAACTGTGCATCTTCAATCGCCATTACTTCGCGAGCGCCTTGTGTATGACAAACACCAGTAACCTGAAAATTCTCACTAAGCGTAGTCTCATCAATCAACAATGAATGATATCGTGTTACTACAAAGGACGATGGACAAGTATTGAACAAGACTGAACATTTGTCTTCAATTGTAATAAATGACGTTTTGCCATGTCTTATGTGCTCAGCTCTAATAATCTTAGCTCCATAAACTTGGGCAATTGCCTGATGGCCTAAACACACGCCTAGTATGGGAATTTTCCCTGCAAATCGTTTTATGGCCGGTAAACAAATTCCGGATTCATTAGGTGTACAGGGTCCTGGCGACAATACTAAATGCGAAAAATCAATATGGGTAAGTTCATCAATAGAGTGGCTATCATTCTTAATAACCATAACGGTATGACCCAGTTCTTCAAAGTAGCGCGCTAAGTTGTATGTGAAGGAGTCATAATTATCTATGATGAGTATCACACTAAGCCCTCGGTATAAAACCCAGTACTTCGTACACCTTAGCTAGTGTATCGGACGCTTTTTCGCGAGCTTTAGCACTTCCTTTATGCATAACCTCATGTAAATAAGGTAAATCTCCTCTGATCCTTGCATATTCGCTTTGAATAGGGGTTAGCAGACTCACTACAGATTCAGCTACATCGCCCTTTAAATGGCCATACATTTTGTCGGTGTACTGCGGCACTAAGTCTTCAATACTCTTGCCACTTGTGGCGCTTAGCAGTGAAAGCAAGTTTGATACACCTGGTTTCTCCTTAGTATCGTAATAAATATTGGCTTGCTCGTCGCTGTCCGTAACTGCGCGCTTTATTTTTTTTGTAAGCTTTTTGGTGTCTTCCAAAAGCCCAATCACATTGTTGGGATTGGTGTCAGATTTCGACATTTTTTTGCTCGGATCTTGCAAGCTCATTACTCTTGCACCATTTTTTGGAATACAAGGTTCAGGAACAGTGAAAACATCTCCATAGATGTTGTTAAAACGGGTAGCAACGTCACGCGTTAGTTCTAAATGTTGTTTTTGGTCTTCGCCAACAGGAACTTCGTTTGCTTGATATATCAAAATATCGGCTGCTTGCAATACCGGGTAAGCGTATAAGCCAACATTTACGTTTGACTGGTTTTTCTGGGATTTGTCTTTGAACTGGGTCATACGGTTCAGTTCACCCATTTGCGTATAACAGTTAAGCACCCAGCTAAGCTGTGCGTGTTCAGGCACATGAGATTGCATGAATATTGTGCTTTTGTTTGGGTCAATACCGCATGCAAGATAAAGCGCCAAACCATCTAAACAAGCTTTTTGTAGATCAGTTGGATCTTGTCTTACGGTAATTGCATGTAGGTCAACAATCATATACAAACAATCGTGCGTTGCCTGCATAGCGACCCATTGTCGCAGTGCGCCCAAATAATTGCCTAAGGTAAGCTGTCCTGAAGGCTGACATCCGCTGAGTACTACTGGTTTTGATGAACTGCTCACTGAATATTCCTATTTGAATTGTTGAGTTAAATCGTTAATGGCTTTTGTATAGTCTTTTTGGTTGAAAATAGCACTGCCTGCAACAAACATGTCGGCACCAGCAAGATACACATCTTTGATAGTATCTTTGTTAATACCGCCATCTACCTGAATACGCGTGGTCAATCCCATTTCATCTATTATGGCTTTTAAGTGTGCCGTCTTTTCGACTATATTGGGAATGAACTTCTGCCCGCCAAAACCAGGGTTTACTGACATAAGCAGCACATAATCAAGTTTTTCAAGCACATAGTCTAGTACAGATAATGAGGTTGCAGGGTTGAGCACAAGGCCAGCTTTACAACCGTTTTGTTTAATAAGTTCAATGCTTCTATCTACATGCAGGCTAGCCTCTGGATGAAAGCTAATCATGCTTGCACCGGCTTGTGCGAAGGCCTCAATCATTGAGTCAACGGGCGAGACCATTAAATGCACGTCTATGTCAGCTGTAATGCCGTAATTGCGAAGCGCAGTGCATATAGCAGGGCCGAAGGTTAAGTTTGGCACATAGTGATTGTCCATAACATCAAAGTGAATAATATCGGCACCGGCTTTAAGCACGTTATCGACTTCTTCTCCTAATCGCGCAAAATCGGCTGACAAAATGGAGGGAGCTATTAATGGTGTGTGCATGAATTGGTCGCGTCGTTATTATAAAAACATAGTTTACCGTACTTTCCCCCCTAGATTCACATAAAGATTCACCCCAATAATAAAAAGCTTTCTATTTTTTTAATTCAGCCGATAACGAAGCATAACTTCACTGTTGCTCTAAAATGGTGAAAGTGTTTCAAGTTGGTGCAAAAAAACAATGTATTTCGCCACTCTGTTGTTTGTTGAGCGTGACATGAGTATCAACTTGCTAGTTATGAAAATTAGCTATGCCACTGTAAGTTATTGGTTTTTTTGTTATTTAGAGATGCTGTAAGCAAGAATGGTTATGCATTGGCATTGCTCTTGCTAACCCTAATCCATAACTATTTAAGGCGTGTCTAATGTTAATTACACAAGGCGCTGTATCAAATTTATAGTTGATACTAATAACAATAAAAATCAACGACACAAAGTTTTTTTTAATCAATATCCAACAACGTATGGAGTACACACATGAAACAATTAACTAAGTTATCGTTGGTAGCAGCGGCCTTATCATCAACTTTATTTGTAAGTCAATCAGCACTAGCAGAAGTGAGTGCTAACATTGGCGCTACTAGTAACTATTTGTGGCGCGGCGTAAGCCAAAGTGGTGACGCAGCTTCTGTATCAGGTGGCATTGACTACTCAAACGAAAGCGGTTTTTATGCCGGCACTTGGGTTGGGTCATTAGCAACGGGTGTTGGTGCAGAAACCGACTTTTATTTGGGATTTGGCGGCGAAGCAGAAGGCTTTACCTATGACGTAGGCTATATCTATTACGCTTATACCGACCTTTCTGATAGTAATTTCGGTGAAATTTATCTTAATGGTGGTTTTGGCGACTTTGGTTTTGGTGTTGCTTATACTATTAATAGTGACGTAGACGAAGGCAGTGCTTTCGACAGCGGTGACATTTATTATAGTGTGAGTTATGGCGGAATCGATTTAGGTAACGAATTTGAACTAGCACTAACTGCTGGCACCTATACCTTTGATGCTGACATCGAGAGCTACTCGCATGTCCAGGCCGATATTACTAAAGGCGACTTCGCTTTCGGCATTTCTAAAGCGACCGATGATAGTGGCGACGACGACACTAAATTTGTAGTTAGTTGGTCAACGAGCTTTTAAGCTCTATTTAATAGAGAAAATTGAGAATAGAAAAGGGGCCAATGAACGCTAGTTTATTGGCCCCTTTTTTTGATATTCACTCGTATTGGTGTACACTTGGATCTGATGCAAAGGATAAGGCAAATGCCAAGGATAATTTTGTATGACTAATATGCCTACAAAGCCAAGCGTAGACGAAAGTTCAACTGCTAGTAATGCCAAACATAAGCAGTTTCCAACGACTATGCTTGTCACGGCAACGCTATTCAGTGGCTTAATGATGTTTGCCATTAGCTCGGTGTTCGCACAAGCTAACGCGCCTTGCTTGAGTAGTCTGGCAATGCACGACAGAGTCGTGGTAGATACCACACATTCTAATGCGCAAGTTATCTCCAGTGATCAGCCCTTAGTTATTTGTAACCGCAACAACCAACAAATAGGTTGGCTAACATGGCTTTTCAAACGTTCTGACTCGGAAGAGTTTCATTATTTAGATTTATTGGAGCTTTTGTCTCGAAAATGAATGTTTTTAAACGTTGGTTAGGTGTTGTACAAAGTGTGATGGCAAGCTTTATTGGCGTGCAGTCACATAGTCAGTATGCTAAAGACGCAAGCTCGTCTTCTTTTGTCCCGTTTGCAATTGTAGGCGTGATAATGGTGATAGTGCTTGTGGTGTCTATTTGGTTTGGCGTGAATTTACTTTTACCCAATAGTTAACAACTTCCCCCTTTATTCCTTATTGCCTTTACATCACTTTTATTTGTGGCGTATTGTTTTTGTATTCAGCTAAGAAAATTACCAATTCATCGTGCGGGATAGGCTTAGAAATTAAGAAGCCTTGAATATAATCGCAACCTAAGGCTTTGAGTTGAGCAAATTGTGCTTCAGTTTCAGCCCCCTCAGCAACGATAGGAACCGACAAGCCATGCAACATCTGGGTAAGTGACCCAACTATTCGTTGTTGGCGTTTGTCTTCGTCAATGTTGTTTAACAAAGACCGGTCGAGCTTTACCGTATGGTAGGGGAAGGCGGTTAAATATGATAACGATGAGTAGCCTGCTCCAAAATCGTCTATCGCTATTTTGAAGCCCGTGTCAGAGGCTCTTTCTATCCACTCTTTTGCTTGTACGAAATTCGTTATGAGCGATGTTTCTGTTATTTCTAACTCAATGCGAGATGCATCAATTTTATGTATGGCAATCGTTTCTATTACTACGTCTAGGGAATCATCGCTAACAAGCTGCGAGGTGCTCAAGTTTACAGAAATAACAACGTCTTGGCGTCCAATTGAATCTAAGTAGAGTATTTCTTTAACAACATTTTTAATAATCCATTCGAACAAGACATTCATGTTTTCACTTTCTTCAAGCACATCTATGAATATGGGGGGAGGTATAAAGCCTAATTCAGGGTGTTCCCAACGGCAAAGTGCCTCGAGCTTTATAACCTCTCTTGAGCGGCTGCTAACAATAGGCTGGAATACAACAAATAGCTGATTGTCGGCCAATGAGGTAACAAAATCATTTTTTATAATGAAACGGCGTTGAGCGGCATCGCGCATTGAGTCATCAAAAAACTCATAGCGGTTTTTGCCACGCTCTTTTGCTTGGTACATGGCAATGTCAGCATATCTAAGCAGTTGGTCAGCGTCTATGTTTTCGGCTTCTTGCATGCAAATGCCAATACTTGCGCTAATACTTATACTGGTATCGTAAATATGGAAGGGTGCTGAGAAAAGTTCTACAACCGCATCGGCCATTTTGCTTAGGTCTTCCATGGTGCCATAGTTGCTGTAACAAATAACAAATTCGTCGCCGCCGATTCTATATGCCTTGGTACTCTTATTGACCACACCTTTTAATCGATAACCGATTTTTTTAAGCATTATGTCGCCAGCTTCATGCCCTAAGTTGTCATTTACCGGCTTAAATCCATCAAGGTCTAAGAAAAATATCGATACATCCTTAATGCCCGAATTGGCAATCATTTTATCGAGGTCTTCAATAAGGACGTTGCGCGTAAACAAGCCTGTTATTGGGTCGATAGTCGCTTGGCGCACTAGTCGCTTCTGCGAGCTATTAAGCTGTTGTTCATATGTTTCTAACAAGTCAATTGCGTGTCTAAATTCGTCCTCTAATTCGTGCAATTCGTCATTAAAGTAGGACTTAGAAGGTTTACCTAAACGATATCTAGCGATGTTATATTCTTTAGCTCCAATTAACTTGATTGCTCTTTTTAATTGATTGAGTCGTGAAATTGGGATGATTGAAAATAGAATAAGAAAGAACAAAACGCCGAAGGTCAAGGTCACAAAAATGACAATTACCTGTTGTGTCTGATTATTTTGCTGCTCGAGTAATAACGAAATATCACGTATAAACAACAGTTCTACATTTTGTCCAACATCAACAACTGTTTCAAACCATACAAAATAGTTTTTATTCTTTGTATTAAGCTGTACTCCTCCGTTTTCGAGTTTAATAATTTGAGCGTCGGTGAGGTAAATATCAAATAATTCGCCGTTTGTTTCTGTACCTGTAATTACCTCTACTACATATCGCGCTAAGGTATGATTGTCAGGTCTCGCAGAATGCGATGGTGAGATAATACCAATGTCACTTCCCACTACTGAATTTAGAAAAATAATCGATGGAGCAATGTCTGTTAACAATGAGAATGCCCATTGTTCGTCGTTTATATTGACAGCAATGGAAGATGTTAGCTCGCACAAAATATGGCACACGATTGCGCTTTGTGGGCGCAACGATTTAAAAACGGCCTCTTGCATTGGATCCATAACACCTTTAGGAAAACGTCCAAATTCGATGCGGTCGGTACCATTTGTGAAAGACATAGAAGAAAGTGAATAACTGAGTTGTATGCTAGGCCATACGCTGTCAAAGAAAGGACGCAGATTGTCTCTACTTTTATCGCGTAAACCACTAAGCATAACTATTTCTTCGGCTGAAAGAATCTGGTCTTGAAGATGTTGTTCGAATAGAAGTTGTGCCGAGCGTTGATGTGTTGCTTTGATATCGTTAATATTTTCTACGAAAAATTCTTTTTGTTGCATGCTGATGAATGTGTACGAAGCGCCTAAGGAAACAACTGCCACTATCATGACCAATATAAGCATTTTCGCTAGCAAGCCATTTATACTAATCATATTGAGGCCCCTTTACTAAGCTAGCAGGCAACACCGATAATATTGTAAAATAGTTTATGGACATAAAAAACAACTAATCCTATTGATTATGTGGCTTAGGCTAAGCATGACTAAAATGGTCAGTACTTAAAGCTATATGGCTTATCGGAGCAATATTTCAAGCAATCAAAGCTTTTCGAACCCCTACAATAATATCGGCAATAGAAATAATTTAGTTAGTCTGATTTTGAAGATTTATAGTTTGCCTTTAAATAGTGCAATTAACTCGGCACAAGGTTTTCTAATATGACCTTTACAGCTAATACTGCGTGCGACATTCAATTTAACGATTTTATCTGCTTGGGCATATAACGTACGTGTTTGAGGTAAGTTATTGTTAGATATAATTGTCGTAATACCCAGGGCTTGAGCTTTTATTGCACAGTCAACCAATCGTTGCTGATCATGCAAAGTAAAGCCTTTGCCAGAGTAAGCGGTAAAACTAGCGGTTTCATTTATAGGCGTATACGGCGGGTCGCAATAAACAATATCTCCTTCACGGGCTTGTGTAAAAGCAATGGAAAAATCACCTGAAACAAAGGTTGCCGACTTTGCTTTATGGGAGAATGCGTGTATTTCAGCATGTGGAAAATAAGGCTTTTTGTATTGACCAAAGGGTACGTTGTAGCCACCTTTCAAATTGTATCTACATAAACCATTGAATCCATACCGATTTAAATACAAAAACAATGCACTTCTGCGAAGAGAAGAGGGCGTCCTATTAAACTCCGCCCGCAGTGCATAATATTGTTCACTAATATTGTTGTGTGGCACAAACAACGCTTCGCTCTCTTTTATTAAGGCTTCACGGTCGTCGCGCATGTGGCCAAAAAAGGCAATAAGATCTGGATTGCTATCAACCAAGAAATAATCATCGAAGCTAATATTCAAAAAAACTGAGCCGCCCCCTACAAAAGGTTCTATTAATCTACGGCGATCGTTTATTGGAATGAGTTTAGCAATATCAGCAACAAGCTTACGTTTACCACCGGCCCATTTAAGAGGTGATTTTACTAAGTTTGACTTTAATTTTTTATTGCTGCTTTTGGCCTGCGCTTTCGTATTGGGCATCGCGGTGCGTTTTTTTGCTGGTAAGGTTGGGCTCACAAAAAGCCTAAAGAAGCTGTGTGCTTTATAACAAATAATGTATTGGCATATGCTTGAATACAAAAATACCTATCGCCAACAGCACTTATTTCATAAGTACGCGCGGAGACTAATTTCTTGTTGTATCTGGTTAATACTTTTCGCAAAAGGCTGGGCTTCCTTCACATCTGCTGGCAGGCTAGCCAATTGGTTAAGTGCTGCATCGGTAGACTCAAATGACTGTCTATACAACACTACATACCATGGTCCGCCATAACGCTGGGTTTCGTATACCCAGGTTGAAGCCTTCAAATTGTTATTGTTGAGATAATTCTCGAGCACCAATGGATTTTGAATACCCGACAATTGTAATACGACAGAATCTGTCGGCAATAACAATAGTGTAGTTTCATCAAACTGATAGTCAATAGTGGAGGTGGAAACTATTGCGATTTGTTGCGTTTCTAGAGATGTTTTTGGTATTTGCTGCAATTGTGGCGATGTTTCTGGGTTGGTGTTCAGCGCAAGGACAAGATTAGTGTCTTGATTACTACTAAATTGTGCATCTAGTTGTTCTACACTAATTATGTCGGGTACTTGAAAATCGCCGTCTGTATTACTAGCAACCTCGGGTATAGAATCTATCGAGTCATTGCTTAATAAGCGTTTCGGTGAGTCGACAGCGGCATTAATTCTTTGCTTTGAAGCGGCTACTGAGTCAGACCAATTAGAAACAAGTAATGTATCGGTAACGCTTGTCGATTCAATTGATGTCAGATTATCTATGCTTGCTGAAATATCTAACACTTCTACGTTGCCGTTCACCTTTGAGTCTACAACTTCTAATTGCTGTTGATAGATATTCTGTGCGCGACTAGTTACCGTGAACGTTTCATCCACAATCGCTTCTCGCTTCTCGTCTATGTTTCGAACTGTGTTTTCAGTACTGTGATCAGTTTTGCTTTCAGCTTGACCAACAGGGGTATTGAGGGTGCTTAAGGTTTCATCATCACCCGATATTAAGCTTGAAAATTGGGCTGGGTATTGCCACGCCATCAAGCTTACAAATACCACTAAAAAAACCGACAATACACTGCTAATAAACCATTTGTTAGTCACCAAAGGTTGATTTGACGCACTAAACCACGATGACTTGTCTGCCATTAACGCTTCAAGTGCGTTTACATCAAATCCTACCGGATTGACCAATTCGCTCGATAGCAACACAGGTTTGTGGCTATTTTGCATAGGCAACCATTCTTGCGATTTTTTAGCCCATGAAGACTCACCAAATAAAATGATATTTAAATGAATTCCTGGGCTGGTTTGCTGGGCATGCATGACCCAATCCCATAATTCTTGTAAAAATGATGAATCGAGGGCCTCTGCCTGCGTAATACAGACCAAATATGAACCGGACTGGTTTGATAAACCGTTTGTCGGGTCGCTTAATAACTGTTGCAATGGCCTAACAAAACTACCCACCTCATGCCCGCACAGTTGGCGACAAATAGAACCGCGGTAAACGCTTGCTTGTTTGCTTTTTGAGGCAGAGAAAAATGATACTTCGGTATTTTCTTGTTGGCTGGACAAAAACTCACTTAAGGTTTTTTGTTGATCAGCAATAGAATCGCCGCTAACAAATATTAGCTGCGAAGAGTAGTTCACAAGGTGGGAAAGTCGTTTGTGAAGTTCTGACACGTTTACCATTAAAACCCATTGTAAGTACGGTTAAATCTAATTAAGAAGTTGATTAAGCTCCTGCTGCGTAACATCGCTTACCACCTGCGCTTTGCCTATCCCAAGGGGAAGAATAAATCGCATTGTGCCACTTAATACTTTTTTGTCTCGCTGCATGTGCGTAATATAATGTGGGGCGCTCATTTCACAAGGCCCTACTATAGGCAAGTCAAAATAGGCTAAAAGTTCCGTCACCTGTCGTAATTCTGACGTTAGCATTTGATTACGCATTACAGCTAGTTCACAAGCAAGGACTGT
>CAXMOM010000065.1:0-159388 GCA_964195425.1 Acidiferrobacterales bacterium | reverse complement strand
TTCAGGCGTAGCATCGAACGTTAAGCTGTAGCTTGCTGTTCCATTTGCAGACACTTCTAGCAATGAATCTGGCGTTTCAACACCTTCAGAATCAAACGTTCTAACGGTTACGTTTATGCCAGCTGGCGCGTCTACTGTTACGGTGTATACACCATCTTCATTAGAAACGTCAGTTACTGTACGCGAGATAGTCTCTGTATCTATAAGCTCGCCTATCGCAATAGATGGATAATTAAGCTGAGATGCATCAACTGCAAAGCCTAAATCTTCAACAAATGCACAAGATTGCTCAGTTAACGATACAACTAAACCTTCTTCGCCCTGGCCACATAAGAAACCAATATAATCACCAAAGTTAGCGTTATAAGTTAGGCCTGGGTTCATTGCTGGAACTGGGTCAACATGACCTGCGCCAAAATCGAACGGGTCAGCTGGAGTAAGAGCATCTTCTTTTACCAAATCTTGACGAGCAGATGTCATCATTGCAGATTTAATTTGCGCTGGAGACCAACTTGGGTGTTGTCCGGCTAACAACGCTGCCATACCTGCAATATGCGGGCTAGACATTGAAGTACCTTGCAAATATGCAAAGTTTTCGCCTTGAGGATTACCACCAAATTGCAGCTGCTCAGGGCTAGACGCAGCCAATATACGAACACCAGGTGCGGTAATTTCAGGCTTAATGATGTCGTTAGTTTGCGCGTTAACACCACGTGACGAGAAGCTCGCCATAATGTTGCCCACTTCAGTAGCTGTTCCAGCTGCTGAAGTGTTTGTCATAGTAACGTTAACTAAACCGTCGCTGCCTAGTATGCTTTCAGTTAATGCTAAGCCGTCAGCATTTGTGATCATTACGCCAGGGATATCAAAGTTTATGTCTCCAGGCATTTCCTGTGGTGCTCGGGCGTCAATATAAACTACGATACCAACGGCACCCACCGCTACAGCATTTGCAAATTTATCTGTGAAATTGCATGTACCGCGCGTAACAAGTGCTATTTGCCCTGATAGGTCAACTGTTAATGGGTCGCGAGCTAACACAGGATCTGCAAGCGCTAAATCACCGCTAAATCCCTCTGCAGGTATAGCTAAGCCAATAGGGGCTTCTATAGAAAATACAGAAGTGTCTGCTAGCGTGCCAGAGTTAATATTTAAAGAGTTGCCGATTGAGTAGTTTAATACATCTACACCGTTAACTACCGCTTGATCAATCGCCGCCATGCTATCTCCGAAGAAACAGCCGCTTTCATTAACTCCAGCTTCATTGTTAAAGTTGGGATGCCAACATACTTTATAGGCAGCAACACGTGCGCGTGGTGCTATGCCGGAAACAAGACCTACTTCAGCGCATTGTAAAACTGCTGTTACACCATTATTACCAGCAGCCGTTTGAGGCTGTGTGACTACCATGGCCGTCATCATCTCTAGCAGATGCAAACGCACCCAAATCAAGTTGCATTTCTAAAGCACTCGAAAATGTACTACCGAAATATCGAGCACCAATGAGTTTATTATTACATGCGAACTCGTCAGGCGGCGCGGTTGTGTCATCGTATATCACAACGTCATCAACTATAAATGAACCAACACTACCAACGTTACACTCACCTGCCCATCGACTAGGCGCTGGGCCATATGCTTACTCAGCAATAGATGGGTCTTCGCCAAACGAGGGGTTTTCAGGCCAAATACCTGAATCAAGAATCCCTACTATTACGTCTTCACCTTTAATGTCTGGGGTGTGTTGTCCACCAGGACCAGTTAAACCAAGGAATGCAAGTGTATTATAAGTTTGTAACTGATGTAATTCTTCTTCATAAACGGCCGCTACATCTGGATGGCTTCTCATTGCTTTCGTCTGACTTGGCGTTAAACGTGCAGAAAATCCGTTAAACGTATGTTCGTAATTGTGTAATACATTAGCCACACCAATTTGTGAAGCTACTGCAGCTTGACGCATCTTCATTACTTTAACGTACGCACGCATTTTAGGCATAGTTGCATTGTAATTATTGCCAATTGTAGATACCAATTGATTAATAGGGGTAAGCTCACCAATTGCAGACGCTCGAGCAATCTCTGGCGCGCCTTTCATTTGAATAATATACAGTCCGCTTGTTTTAGTAGCTGCTTTTACAGAATCAGCTACTGTGAACTTACTGGTATTTGTTTGCATAGCATTTGCTAATACTGCTTAAGCGCAGCTAACAACAATGGCCGATGCGGCAATACCTGATAGGTATTTATTAATCTTCATCAACTTCTCCATTCACAATTTAATTATTATAGTAAAGACGTAAAATCTTTAAGTTAAAGATACAACTAAGATGGCAATCTAAATGCCGGTTAATACATATAATCTACGCGTTCGTTAAAAGCAGTTTTAAGCCTGTTAAATTATTAATTTTTATCCAACGCCACATGGTTTGCAACTGAGCGAATTAACGAGTTTAACGAGATATAGCGATTATTTATCGCGCGGTGGAATTGTTAAACAACGGAGTTACCCCCTAATGACAAAGCGATTATTGCGATAACCTAGAGAATGGGGACATCCCTACCCTTTATTGCAAGAACCGCTCAAAGCTTGACGAATTGACATTCAAGCGAGAAGAAAGGAAGTTACTAATAGCTGACTCCAGCCCAAGATTATGGCGGCGTAATAGGGCTGAAATAATATACCACCACTCTTATTGAAAATAATTGATCAAGGGATGAAGTGCGGGTTCTGTTTGATAGATGGAGTTAAATTGTGTTTAGGCGGCATAATACAGGTATGTTTTGTATATTTTTGAATACCTAATACGAGCTGTATAAGCACAATTAAATATTTCGCACGTACATTATGCAAAGGTATGTTGATAATCAACTAATTGAGCCCCTGACTGGCAGCGGACGAAATCCGGACACTTAAACATATGTCGGACACAATCCGGACACTTATTGAGATAATTTATCTTCAAATCCATGATCCCATTTACAACTAATTTTATAAAGAAGGACCTAATCTACTGCTAGTACTTTTAGCAAAATAAACATAGGCAATTGTATTATATTGATTTATTTCGATTCATAAGAAGCGATAAAAATATTTATCAATTCACAACTAAGTTAACAAGTGATTTTTATTTGGATATTTATTAGTTGGCACAGTTATCGCTTTACACATCTTGAATCCAGCAATAACTCATTAACTTTTATTGCTTTACTTATTGCAATAGGAATATCCAATGAAAAATCGTACAAAAATATCATTATTATTAGCACTCACATTAACCGCAAGCATGAGCGTATCAGCTAATACAAAAATATCTGAATCAATGTTTAGCAAAAAAATCATCCATAACTTAGTTCAACAAAGTATTGATTCGTCTCTCGATGGATTACTAGACGAATTAAAAATTCTAGACGCACCAATTACACCGGTAATGCCAATAACTCCGATTATCAGCAAAACTGAATCTGCAATTGAAATAATAAATATGAACCCAGACAAAAAAGATGGAAAGGAAAAAATCGATCAAACTAGTTAAAGTCAAACTAAGCACAGAACGGACAAAGGCCAAGTTGCATCAACTTCGCCATTGTCCGTTCCAAGCATACTAATGAATAGTATAAAGAAAAGGACTCAATGGATTAAGGGCAATCCCTATTTTTATCTATAAGAGTGCTGCAACAGAAAAGCCAAGATAGGTACCAATAGCGCCGCCTAGACTTCCAATTAAAATAGAAGGAACAATAAGCTCTTTGCGATCCATGCTCTGGGCCAAGGCCATGGCGGTGGTGCCTCCGCCAACATTGGCTTGACTAGCGATCGCGATCATCTGCCAGTCTGTGAAAAATAGTCGCCCCACTGTTAACATTATCGCACCATGAATGACAATGGTGATACCGAAGAATAGCATGAGTATCAAACCTACATTACCTAGCTGTCCAATCGCTTCAAGCTCGCAAAATGCGCCAATAACAACCAAAAACAGATATACCAAATATAGGCCTAAATTACGCGCCATTTTGAGTTTTCTAAACCAGGGTAGCTGAGCTAGTACAATACCAATTGTGGTAATAATTAATATTGAAGGGATTTGCGGAATAACTTGTCCTATCAATTCAGTTACTATAAAAACTACAAAACCCAGAGGTATCAAAAAATAAAGCTCTGAAAAATCGTCTTTCGAATCATCAAGGGTTTCAGACTCGTAATCACTAGAGTTTGAGACTTTTGGGAGTATCTTTTTTCCTGGCCAAATACTATGCATAACTCTTGGTATCATCAAAGTAGCGATAACCCAAATCGTCGTTATAACATTATCGACCGCAATAGCACCTGCATACAAAATACCCGTTTCATTCACTTTATAGTGCAAAGCAACCGCATTAAAGTTGATGCTACCACCTGTATAGGTACCGGCAATCATACCTGCCATGGGAGAAGAAAATTCTCCCAACGCAGAACCTGGGTCAATAATGTAATAGGAAACAATAACGCCAATAACAGTCGCAGCACTTCCTAACAAGAATAAACCGATCATGGGTAAGCCAGCGCTTCTAATTTCTTGTAAGTTCACTCCTAGCACCAGGTAGAATATCGACACTGGCGCTACATAAGTGAAAATAGCACCGTAAAGCGGAATTGCATTTGAAGCACTTGGAATAATATGTAGATTGGCAAACAACGCGCCTAAAAGAATAACAGCCAATGCTGCACCAATAGGTTTCCCCCAACGTGTTGTAGAGATATATTGACCTAACATTATTAATAAACAAAGAATTCCGAGTACTACAAAATTTGATGTTAGTGACATATTTATTTTTCTTATACGGATAGATTAAAGCTATTGATTATTGAGCATAAACATAAATCAATCTAAAGTCGAATATTGAAAATATTACATTCGTTTTGTTTCTTAACGTATTTACTTGTTCGGCACTAGCAGAAGTAATAAATAGGCTTAACGTTAATAAATAGTGGATGCAGTAAAGTGATATGACGATTGAGCTTTCATATGCTGTCGTCCTTTTTAACCCTATAAACAACACAAATAATAGTCAATTTGAGAATCACTGCGCCTGTTGTTATAATAAGCAATCACAGGAATTAGTATTCTAATTTGCCTCTAAATTGCTTTGTTGCATATGCCTTAAATAGTCGATATGCTCAATTTTAGTTAACGTTTAAGTTTTTATATCCCAACCTTATAAGGAAGTATAATAAACGCATTTTGCCTTTAATTTTTTTATTAATGTCCGTCACTTTATTATTATCGGTGTCCGCAAGTACCACTAGCGAAAAGGAAGTCAAGTCAGTGCTAGTAACAGGTGCAAGCACAGGAATTGGCCGTAATTTGGCTGAAACCCTAACGCGTAATGGCCTTCATGTTTATGCAGGCGCAAGGAAAGAAAAAGATCTTATAGCACTTAGTGCCATCGAAAATATTACTGCCGTTAAATTAGACGTTACCAAACAAGATGAAATTTATGCTGTTTTTGCCCTTATTCAGGAAAGCGGCAACGGGCTTTATGCCTTGCTCAACAATGCCGGAATAGGTGGTGGTGGCCTTATTGCTGAGACGCCTATTGAAGATCAAACGATTGTTTACCACATTAATGTTGAGGGCGTTTATCGCGTCACTAAGGCATTTACACCGCTCATTCTCGAATCAAAAGGCCGCATTAGCACTACTGGTTCAATTGCTGGCACCATTACAAGAGCTGGTCTAAGCGCTTACAGTGGAAGCAAACATTGGATTGAAGCATTTACTGATTCACTGGCATTGGAGATGGAGCCACAAGGCGTTTTAGTAAGCGTAATTGAGCCTGCAATTATCAATCATTTATTCGCCGCAGTCGCGTGCGTTTGCAAAAGTAGAAGCGATGGGCGGTGAAATTACCGAAGAAATGCAAAAAATGTATGATGATACCGCTGCTCGCGAACTTTTATACAAACAACCTGATGAAGTCTCAGCTGCCTATATGCATGCTTTGTTTGATGGCAAACCACTGCGCCGTTATGTAGTAACGCCTAATTAACAAGAGCAGGCCTTTACGATTGGTGCAAAAGTACAACAGTTAGTAGAGCTTAATCAGTGGGGACCACATAGCTATACTCGAGACCAACTTGTAGAGATGTTAGATAATGTAATGGCAGATAAAACGAAGTAACATCAGCGGCTACACCCTAAGTACAATAAACTCTAGAAGCTATCCGCTGGAGTTTATTGTTGCCGTTTTCCCTTAAACGTCCTCCTTATTTTTACAACCAAACACCTCCCTGCGACCAATCTTTAAAAGAAGTTACTCCCGACTCATATCCAACTAGATTAAGTAGCCTATTTTTATTTAGAACAAGCCGCTAGCACCAAAGTGTAATAATACGGTTTGTTAAAACTTGGAGGCATAATATCGTAAAAGAGTACGTTTCCCACTATTCGTATTTTTCAAACCACGCCAATATATTCTCTATTTTACCTACTAGGCGCGAAGGTCGACTAGCAATACCATGTGAAGCGCCTGGCACTTTTACCAGCACGGTGTCTACTTTAAGTAACTTTAAGGCTTGATAATACTGTTCAGTTTCAGAAATAGGCGTACGTTTGTCCTCTACACCCGTGATAAGCATAGTAGGCGTTGTGACATTGCCCACAAGAGACAGCGGCGAACGTTCCCAATAGTGTTCAAACTCTTCCCACGGCATGCCAGGAAACTGATAAGGAATCTGATATATGCCACTATCGGCGGTTAATACTTTCGATAACCAATTAATGACGGGTTTAGCCACTACAGCCGCTTTAAACCTATCGGTTAGGCCAATCGCATATGCTGTTGCAATACCGCCAGCAGAGCCACCTGTAATATAAAGTCTTTCAGAATTCACTAAGCCTTTATCAATCAAAACATCTATGCCTGACATATGATCAGCAAAATCATATTTAGATGAATATTTGTTTTGCAATAGCAACGCAAATCGTTCACCGTAACCCGTACTTCCGCGATGATTATTGTAAAAAACAATGTAACCTTCAGCCGCCATGCGCTGAAGCTCGGCTGAGAAATGCGGTCCATATGCCAAATGTGGTCCGCCATGGATTTCAGTAATTAATGGGTACTTTTTAGTGGCATCATATTCAGGCGGTAAAATATACCAGCCGTGAATTTCTTCATCGTCTATAGAAGAATTATAAGTAAACTCATTAATTTCACCCAAGGTTTTATGACCAAATAAGTCCTCATTTAGCGCGGTAAGTTGCCTTTGGTTTTTACCTTGTTGCACAAAAATGTCGGCAGGACGATCATGCCGGCCTTTTGTGAATGCAAAAGTGCCATCAGCGTAATCAAACGTTCCGCTGGTGTAGGGACGGCCAATAGAAACGCCGCCCAAGCCAGCTATAATTTCACGATGCTTTACGCTTGATAGTCCTACGTAGTTTATTTGCGTAATTCCTCTTACCATTTGTTGGTAATAAATACCGGCATTGTCTTTCCAATGAAAATTGGATACTGAGTTGTCGACACTCGCAGACATGTTCCTATCGTTCTCACCGTATATATTCATAACATGCAAATAACGGTTTCTATAGGCGAGCTTTTTGTCATCTCGCTTTGAATACGCAATGTACTTTCCATTAGGTGAAACTTTTGGATTAGTTTCTGCGCCGGGGCTATCGGTGATTTGCTGCAAAGTGCCTTTTGTATCTATGGAATAGATATCAGATTCGACAGGTTCGTATTCCCAATTCGTTGACCGGTTTGCCGAAAAATAAATACGCTGACTGTCGCCGGCCCAACTCAAAGACCCTCTATGATGAAAGTTACCCGATGATAATTGTCGCGCAGTGCCGCCTTCGCTTGGCACCACAAAAATATGTGTGTAAGCGGGTTCAAGGACGCCGCGCCCATCTGCTTGATATCGAAGTTTAGTAATATATTTAAAAGACTCTGACCAAGTCGCTCCCTTAGGTTTTGCTGGCATGTTAACGCTGAAAGGTTTTTCGTCAGACGCAACACTCATGGTAAAGGCGATAGTGTTACCATTGGGCGCCCAAGCAATAGACGATAACGAAGATGCAACGTTGGTAACCAAGGCGGTTTGCCCACTGTCCATCCAGCGCACATATAGCTGCGGCTTTCCTTCAGTATTTGATACATAAGCAAGTCTTTTACCATCGGGCGACCAACGCGGTGAATAATGATTTTTTTGAGAAGAAACAACGGGTCTATGACTCTTTCCCGAGGCCTCAACTATCCAAATACTTGAGCGAGTGCTATCGCTCATAATATCGTTGGAGCGGCGCACATATACGACATGTTTACCATCTGGTGAAACTTGAGGGTCGTTAGCCACTTCTAGCTCGAATATGTCTTCTGGTTGAAATAGGGGGTGAGCAATTCCTTTGGGGTACTTTAGGTCTGTGCTAGCATCTTTTTCGGTGTTTTTGACAAGAGTAGATTTTGAGGCTATTTTGTCGCCTTGTGCTTGCGCAAATGGGGCATGCATAACGCTTAATGCTAAAAAGCAGACACCTACCGCCATTCCTGACACTATTACTTGTATATGATTGTTCGTTTTCACACTACTCATCTTTACTTTTCCTCTAATATTTTTCAACATTCTATTATTAGCACGGTTTTAAATGCATACTAATCAGCGCTTGTGCTTTGTTTAACGAGGGGCCTTGGTGATGATTGTTTTTTCCCTTTAAAAACGTTCTTAATATCATCTAACACTAAATAAAGGGAAGGCACCAATAGCAAAGTAATCACCGTAGCGAATAAAATACCAAAGGCTAAGGATATGGCCATGGGAATAACAATTTGCGCCTGCAAACTACGTTCAAATACAATAGGCATTAAGCCCATAAACGTGGTTAATGAGGTAAGTACAATTGCTCTGAACCTTTCAGTACCAGCAGTAAATACAGAATCCATTAATGAGCGCCCTTCTTTACGTGCGCGATTAACAAAATCGACCATAATGAGTGAATCGTTCACTACCACGCCTGAAAGCGCAATAATGCCACAAATTGAAAGCACGCTTACCGCCTTAAACATTATCATGTGCCCCACTATAGCCCCTACTAGACCAAATGGGATAACAGACATAATGATCAGTGGCTGTAAGTAAGATTTAAGCGGAATAGCCATTAATGCATATATCGCTAGTAGCGCAAAAAGGAAACCCTGCGCTAATGAGATCATAGCTTCGCCTTGCTCGCGTGATGTACCTTGCAATTTAGTGCTTACGTCTGGGTAGCGTTCAAGCATTTCTGGTATCAGATTAGTCATAACATCGCGGGCCACTTCGCCAGGGTCGACCACATCTTTATTAACCTTACCGTTCACGGTGATAGAACGAGAACCATCTACTCTTATAATACTTGCATAGCCTTGCGCTAGTTTCACATTAGCGACTTGATTAAAGGGTATGTCATCGCCATTTGGGGCACGCACTCTCATGTTTTCTAGGTTGCCAACTGAATTACGCTCTTCTTGTGGATAACGTACCATCACGCGCACTTCTTCGTCGTTGCGCTGGATACGCTGAGCTTCAGCGCCATAGAAGCCATACCTAACTTGCTGTGCTAGCTGTGATAAGCTAATACCTATCGCTTCTGCTTGAGGTTTTACCTCAAGTTGAATTTCGTTACTGCCGCCGCTAAATGAATCATTAACTTCAGTTACACCAGTGTAGGCCTCTAAATATTGTTTCAATTCCTCACTTATTGCTTTTAGCTGTTCTATATTATTCGAACTAAACTCGAAATCTAGATCAGAACCTCCACCAGGGCCACCCGGACTGCCAATATCTAAAGAACGTATACCCGGTATTTCTTGTACATATTCTCGCCACACTTCTTTTATTTGAGTATCGCTTAAATCTCTTGTTTCACCTTTAGTTAACTCAATAAATAGCTGACCTGATAAAGGACCGTTATCAAACGCTAGGGAATGCTTGATAACCGGTGATCCTGTGTCATCGATTATTTGTTGATTCATTTTCTCGGCAGAAAACATAAGCTCTTGTATGGCTATATCTCTTTGTTTAAGCGATGAACCGGCCTCCATTTCAACCGACGCAATCATAAAGTCTGATGGTATTGTAGGGAAAAATACAAAACGCACAAATCCACCTGCAAACAAGCCAATAGTTAATATAAAGATTGCTATAAAAGTCGCAAGTGTTGTGTATCTATTACGCACGCATTTTATTAAAAAAGGACCGTAACTATTTTTTATAAAATTATTTAAGCGTTTGTTTATTCGCACACGTAAACGTTGAAAGCGGTTTGCGGTATCAGGATTGTATGGACGAATTTTCATATGCGCCAAATGCGCAGGGAGAATAAGTTTTGACTCAATCAATGAAAAAATTAAGCACAAAATAACTACCATGCCAATAGTTTTCCATATGACACCAAAGGTGCCACTGACCATCAACATAGGCGAAAACGCGGCTATAGTGGTGAGAACGCCAAAGGTCGCTGGCATGGCTACTTTTTTGACGCCGCGTATAACATTATCTATGCTATGGCCCTTTCTATCTATTTCGGTATAAGCAGATTCCCCCATAATGATGGCATCGTCTACGACTATACCCAACACCAATATAAATCCAAATAAGCTAAGCAGGTTAATAGACACCCCTATCCCTTCCATTGGCATGAACATAAGGGCACCTAAGAAGCATACTGGCAAGCCAACCATTACCCAAAACGCAACTTTGATTCTCAAGAAAATAGACAATACACAAAATACTAGAAACGCCCCCATAAGCATGTTTTTAATCATCATACTTAGTCGGTCCGCTAGGTAAAAAGAACTGTCACCCCATGTATCAGCGGTTATGTTGTCTGGGAATTCAAGGCGTTTTTTGTCTAGATATTCATTAACGTTTTCGGATATTTGCAAAGCATTTTGATCACCAACCGCACGAACTCTTATGCTCATTGCGGTTTTTCCGTCAAATAATGCAAAGTTGTTGTCTTCAACAAAACCATCATTTATAGATGCGATATCACCGACTAATAAGCGAGTGCCATCAGCACGATTAATCAGGGGTATTTGGGCAAAGTCCCAAGCACTGTATGCCTGGCCTTTTGCTCTTAGCAGGATATTACCATTTTCAGACTGAATTGAGCCGCCAGGAATATCAACAGAGGTACGTCGAATAGCATTAACTACATCCTCAAAAGTTAGGTTATATGCTTGCAGTTGCACTTCCGATATTTCAACAGACACTTCAAAATCGCGCGCACCAAATACACTAACGTCAGAAATGCCGGCTAAATTTGCCATTTCTTCACGCATAGTTGTAGTAACGTCTTTAAGTTCACGTTCAGTCACATCTCCATATACCGAAACCCAAAGCACATCTTGTTGGGCCTTTATACGAAACACGACCGGTTTCTCAGTATTAGCAGGAAAAGTAGAAATAGCATCTACCTGCACTTTGATTTCATCTAACAAATTTTGAACGTCGTAACCGTCTTCCGATTCAACACTCACAGAACCAAGACCCTCGCGCGCAACTGAGGTGATTTTTTTAATCCCCTCTAAATCTTTAATTGCCTCTTCAATCCTTAAAACTACACCCTCTTCGACTTCTTGTGGCGCAGCGCCAAGATATGGAACTTGTATGTTAATAACGTTGATAACAAATTGAGGAAAGATTTGCTTTTGGACATTAATAGCACCAAAAACCCCGCCAATAATAATACTGACCATAAGCAGGTTTGCCGCCACGCTGTTGCGAGCAAACCACGCAATAAGGCCTGTTTTTGTATCTATAGTGTCACTCATAATCTAACCTCACCACCTTGCTCATTTTCACTATTAATAGCTTTTGTGGGCTTGTCTTTGGTAAATCGAACGGGCATACCATTATAAGGAGTCGATACCGCGCTCATTACTACTTTGTGATTTACCGGTAATCCGGCACTAATATAAACAAAGTCTTCATCGGCACGCATTACTTCAACCGAATTAATGTGTATTGTGTCTTCTTCGGTTACTGTTAATACCGTGCCATCGAGCCTTAGTACATAACGCGGAAGTTTAATAACATCATTCGCCGTTAAGCCGCTAATAGCGGCGCTTACAAAGCGGCCAAACTTGAGCCTATTAGGGTGCTGATTACCTTGCAAGTTATACGGGTCTGATATTTCAACCACCCCGTAAATTACCCTGCGTGCTTCATCTAACACGGCTTCATCTCGAACGAGTGTTCCTTGCCAAAAATGGCGTTTACCCGCTACATCTGCACTAAGAGACACCATAGGCTGCTCTGTTTTAAGATCACCAATAAACGCTACATCGTTATCGGTAAGCGGCAAGCGCACTTGCGCCGTACCGGTGGAAAACACCTCACCAATTTGTGCGCCCATTGGCACAAACTGGCCAATATCGATCATTTTAGATTTAACTAAGCCATCATATGGTGCGGTTATTTGCGTGCGTGTTAGATTACGCTTCGCACGCGCCAGATTAGCCATAGCGGCCTTGACGTTGGCTTGTTCACGGGCAAGCTGCGGTTTACGTAAACCCAACTCGGGTGGCGTTCCTGAGTTAATTGAACTCCATTCTTTTGCTGCTACTTTAGATCGTGCGATTTCTTCATCGAATGCTGCTTGTGCGCGGGCAACCTCGGCTTCAGCCAATAACAAATCGGTTTCGTAGTCATCACTTTCTAATTCAACTAAAACATCGCCTTCTTTAAAAAAGCCACCTTCGTCAAATTTATCCGACACTGATACCACCGTGCCACTAACTTGAGCACTTAGCATTGTTCTATGCTTGGGTGTAACGGCTCCTTGGGCATACACCAAAAACTCGACGTTTTCGGTAAATATGGACTGCGCCTCAACTAAAAAAGCCTTGGTAACGACTTCCTTTTTTTCTGGGGCAGGCTTCATGTATATCATTACAGCGAGTATTACGAATGCCGCTAACAAAATGATAATGGGAATGCCGACTTTTTTTAATGTACCGCTCATAAATTATGAAAACTTTTCAGCTAAAATTGATAGCCTTAGTATACGTGCTTAGATGACTGAGCGCCTAATAATCTAGAGTAAACTATTGTCAATATTGACGAGTAAAATGTTTCTAGTTGTTACAAGACGTCGAAAATTCTTATTACTATGGCTTGTACACATATTTACGTTTATCAGCTGCCTACATTTCCATTTATAATTATTGATAGAATAAACTGCTTGCTTAATGGCGCTTTTCAGCTAGCTTAGTCGCATAAAAACGTTTGGCGAACTATGCCGAACCCTTTCGTTTTTTTGCGCAAATACCTTAGGTGCAAGAACGCAGTTCCCTATATATGCAGGTGTATTTTTAAATGACTAGTAATAAAAAAAATAGTACGGCCTTGAATAAAGAAAAATATTATACATTGATAGAAAACCCAGAAATGCTCGACTATGGCGTATATTTGCAATGCGATAAATTGCTTGATTGTCAAAAGCCTATTAAAGACTTAGCGACCGCAGATGAAATGCAGTTTCAAATTATCCATCAAGTAGAAGAGCTATGGATGAAGCTTATATGCTTCACTCTTGTGGATATTTTGGATTATATGCAGCAGCAAAAACATCATAGAGTCATTACATTATTCTCTAGAGTGCATAAATTACAACGCATGATGGTTGATCAACTCGATATATTAGAGACTATGTCACCCAAGGAATATCAGCAAATTAGATTACAATTGGGTAATGGCAGCGGACAAGAGTCGCCTGGCTTTAAAACCCTTATAAAAATGCCCGCCGATATTTGGGCAAGCTTCACCGAGTATTATTTAGAAAATGGCAAAGTGACAGTCGATCAAATCTACGATGAAGACTACACGCACGACCACAAATACGCAGTTGCTGAAGCGCTTACTGAATTTGATGAACAGCTACAGTTATTCAGATGGCGTCATCTATTTTTAATCCATCGCTCCATTGGTTTAGGATCTAAATCATTAAAAGGCAGACCTGTCGAGCTATTACAAAAAGGAGCCGCAAAGCGTTTCTTCCCTGAGCTATGGGACGTTCGAAATACCATGACCGATAAATGGGGCGGCGAATATGGCAAGGTGCGCGCCTCTATTAGCGGCAAGAGCTAGTGGCAAAACCAAATTGCAGGACATAGAAATGAAAACAACTGGTATTTTTGATAAACCCGATGGGATATATGCCTTATCACATTCTGTAGGGCCACTTGTAAAGTCGGCCTCACATGCATTGCAAACTGAATACTTAACAAGTTGGGCGAAACAAGGTGGTGATGCATGGCCACATTGGTTAGCTCAAATCGATGCGTTTTGTGAAGCTATTGGAGAAGTCCTTAATGCCCCTGCCCGTTTAATTTGTCCCCAAGTGAATTTGGCATCAGGCTTTTATGGCTTCTTAACGGCCATTGCAAAGCTTCCATCACATAAGCATCAATCTACTATTCTTATGCATAAAGATGCTTTTGCCTCTATGGGATTTGTAGTAACGGGATTGGCTAAGACCTTCAATCTAAAATTGCATTTGATTGAGGGCGACCCAAACGATATTGATGCTTGGTACACAGCGTTCGAAAACCATCAAGTATTGGCATGCCTAGTAACTCATGTTCATTCAAACACGTCGGTGAAATCTAATGTTGCGGAAATATGCAATATTGCCAAACAGTTTGAAGCATTTGCTTGTGTAGACATAGCGCAGTCTGCCGGCGTTGTGCCTGTAGATGTAATACATTGGCAAGCCGACGCCGTGTTTGGCTCCTGTGTTAAATGGTTATGTGGTGGTCCAGGTGCTGGATTTATGTATGTTAAAGAGATATTAATAGCCACATTAGAGCCCGACCCTATCGGCTGGTTTTCTCACCAAAATCCGTTTGAATTTGATATTACCCATTACGTTGCTGCAGATGATGCAAAGCGTTTTTGGGGCGGCACGCCAAGTATTGCACCGTATGTTATGGCTACCGCATCAATTAAGACAATGCTAGGGCTAGAGCTACCTAGGGTGGTTACGCATAACGCTTTAATGAAAGAAATAATGGCTGATACGCTACCTAAACACAACACGTATGCCTACATTAAAGAACACCATTCACGCTTTGGTGGAAGCCTTTGTATTCCTGCAAATGATCATACCAAAACGCAAGCCAAACTAGCAGAACATAGCGTTAAGTACGATTGCCGCGGTAATGTCTTTAGACTTTCGTTACATGTAATAAATACTGAGGAAGAGGCAATAATAATTGGAGAATGTTTCACATAATCGCGCTGGATTCACCTCAATGCTTTAGCAGACTAAAATGGTTGCTTTGCTGTTAGCATACATTTACGTTTGCTCATAACAGATTCTCAAACAAGTGAGCTAATAACGTGCCAAAACAACAAAGCCGACGTAATGTCGGCTTTGTTTCAAAGATACAATTGAAAGGTTTCTAGTAAGCGTAATTATTAAAGCGCTGCTTCAAGTTCAGGCAGTATCTCAAATAAATCGCCTACTAATCCATAATCAGCAACTTGGAAAATTGGCGCTTCTTCGTCTTTATTAATGGCAACAATTACTTTTGAATCTTTCATACCCGCTAAATGCTGAATAGCACCCGATATTCCAACTGCAATATACAGGTCAGGCGCAACAATTTTTCCTGTTTGTCCTACTTGCATATCGTTTGGAACGAAGCCTGCATCTACCGCGGCTCGTGAAGCACCAATTGCAGCACCCAATTTATCGGCTATGCCGTTAAGTAATGCAAAGTTTTCACCGTTTTGCATACCACGACCGCCTGATATAATGACATCGGCAGCAGTAAGCTCTGGGCGTTCTGAGACCGTTAGTTCAGCTGAAACAAAAGATGACTTCTCAGACACTTTTACTAGGTCAATGCTTTCTACGCTTGCACTACCATCATCTCCTGAAGCATCGAAGGCGGCGGCACGAACTGTTACAATCTTCTTAGTGTCAGCAGATTGTACTGTCGCAATTGCATTGCCTGCGTATATTGGGCGCACAAACGTATCGGCAGATTCTACTTTGATGATGTCAGAAATTTGGGCAACATCGAGTAAAGCTGCTACCCGCGGCATAAAGTTTTTGCCCGTGGTAGTGGCGGCCGCAAATATATGGGTATAATCACTGGCGAGTTCAACTACTAAATCGGCTACATTTTCAGGCAGTTGATGCTCGTAGGCAGCATTGTCTGCAATAAGGACTTTACTTACCCCTGTAATTTTCGCCGCTGCATCGGCTATAGCCGTGCAATTTGCGCCTACTACCAATACGGTAATATCGCCGCCAGCAGCGCTTGCTGCATGAACTAATTTGTTGGTTTCAGTCTTTAATGACGCGTTGTCATGTTCTGCATAAACTAAAATACTCATGAGATCACCTTAGCTTCGTTTTTCAATTTTTCTACTAATTCTGCAACATCAGCTACTTTCACGCCGCCTTTACGTTGCTCTGGAGCCATAACCTTAACAAGTGTTATATTCGACGTTAAATTAACGCCTAAATCGGCTGCGTTTACAATGTCAATTGGCTTACGTTTGGCTTTCATTATGTTGGGTAATGAAGCATAACGCGGTTCATTCAACCGCAAGTCAGTGGTAACAACTGCGGGCAAAGACAAAGCAACGGTTTGCAAACCGCCGTCTATTTCGCGAGTTACATTAACTTTACCTTCAGCTACGTTAACTTCGCTGGCGAAGGTTCCCTGAGGCATGCCCGTAAGTGCAGCAAGCATTTGGCCAGTTTGGTTGTTATCTGAATCGATTGCCTGTTTGCCCAAAATTACTAAATCGGGTTGTTCTTTATCTACTACTGTTTTAAGCAACTTGGCAATTTGCAGAGAATCCAGCCTAGCGTCGGTCTCAATATGGACTGCGCGATCTGCGCCTAATGCTAAACCTGTTCTAATTTGTTCTTGAACGGCTTTAGGCCCTACCGAAACTACAATGATTTCAGTTGCTACGCCCTTCTCTTTAAGCCGAATGGCTTCTTCAACGGCAATTTCACAAAATGGGTTCATTGCCATTTTTACGTTATTTAAATCAACGTCGCTGTTGTCTGCCTTTACACGTACTTTCACGTTGTAATCGATAGCACGTTTGATTGGCACTAAGATTTTCATACTTTCCCCTAAGCTATTGTCGAGCATTGAACATAACTTAATGATAGCATTGTAAACATAATGCAACCCTTTTGGTTGCCACAATAACTACCATTAACTAATGATCATTTACTAATATAATTTTACTAGTCATGATGTAAAGCGCAATCTATATACACTTAACGTAAACGTCAACCTTGAATTGTATATTTAATGCGACATTTTTAATGTCGAATAATTTACATGTGAATATTACAATGTTTTTATAATGAGTAATATTGAATTAACGAATACAGAACTATAACCTTTTTACTTGCCTTTGGAGTGCCCCATGGAAAGAGAAGTAATGGAATTTGATGTTGTTGTTGTAGGCGCAGGCCCTTCAGGTCTGTCTACCGCTATCAAATTAAAGCAGCTTGCCAAAAAAAATGAGCAAGAGCTCAACGTATGTGTACTTGAAAAAGGTTCAGAGGTAGGCGCGCATATTTTATCCGGCGCTGTGTTTGAAACTAAAGCACTTGACGAATTATTCGACAATTGGCAAGACCTAGGTGCCCCCTTACACACCAAAGTCACTCATGATGAAATTTACCTGCTTAAAAATGATCGAGGTAGTATTAAACTACCAAATTTCATGACGCCTAAAACTATGCATAATAAAGGTAATTATATTGCCAGCATGGCAAATATGTGTAGATGGTTAGCTGAGCAAGCGGAAGCCTTGGGGGTCGAAGTTTATCCTGGCTTTGCCGCTTCTCAAATACATTATGATGACCAGGGCAACGTAGCTGGCATTATTACTGGCGACATGGGTGTTTCCGAAAGTGGTGAAGAAAAAGACACCTACATGCCAGGCATGCTGTTAACCGCTAAATACACGGTATTTGCTGAAGGTTGTAGAGGGCATTTAGGAAAATCCTTAATTGAAAAATTCGATTTAAATAAAGATGTAAGCCCGCAGCATTACGCGATAGGTTTCAAAGAGATTTGGGATATCCCTGCAGAGCAACATCAAGAAGGCTTAGTAGTTCACACTGCAGGCTGGCCATTAACTGATGCGACAGGCGGTAGCTATTTATATCACGCCGAAAACAATCAAGTATTCGTTGGCCTTATTATTGACCTAAACTATAAAAACCCGCATTTAAGCCCCTTTGATGAATTTCAGAGATTAAAACATCACCCTGTTATTGCATCAACATTAAAAAGTGGCACGCGCGTTAGTTATGGTGCTCGTGCAATAGCGAAAGGTGGGCTGCAGTCCTTACCTAAAATGACCTTTGCTGGTGGTATTATGGTGGGATGTAACGCAGGCACATTGAACTTTGCTAAAATAAAAGGTAATCATACTGCGATGAAGTCTGGCATTTTAGCTGCTGAAACCTTGTTTCCATTGCTTGATGACAAAGTCGCTATCAAAGATCCATTGGAATATGCAGATAACTTTAAAGCATCGTGGCTATATGACGAACTTTATGGTTCGCGTAATTTTGGTCCAGCCATGCATAAATTTGGTAACTTTTTTGGTGGCGCTTATAACACCATCGACCAAAATATTTTTGGAGGCAAACTGCCTTTCAAATTAACTGACTCAACGCCAGACCATGCTACGCTTCTAACAGCAGCTAGTATGCCAAAAATAGACTATCCAAAACCAGATAGTATTTTAAGTTTTGATAAATTATCGTCAGTATTTTTATCTAATACGAACCACGAAGAAGACCAACCGTGTCATTTACACTTGGTAGACGCTTCAATTCCTATTAGCATAAATTTAGCAAAATATGATGAACCCGCTCAGCGATATTGTCCTGCAGGAGTATATGAGGTTGTTGAGGAAGCCAATGGTGACAAACGTTTCCAAATAAACGCACAAAATTGCATACATTGTAAAACCTGCGATATAAAAGAGCCTCAGCAAAATATCAAATGGGTAGTGCCAGAAGGCGCTGGCGGTCCGAATTATCCAAACATGTAATTGATATTTATGCTTAAAACATTGCATTACAGTGAGCATTACCCGCAAGACAGCAATGGCGACCGAAGCAATATTCCGGTTGTTGTCTTGTTGCATGGCTTATTTGGTAGTAGTGATAACCTAAATGTAATTCGTAGGCATTTACAGCAGCAGTTTCGTGTCATAAATATCGACTTACCCGATCATGGCCAATCTCCTCGTTCAGCGGGTTTTAGCTTTGAAAACTATGCGCAACAAGTTGTAATTACCCTCAATAAGTTGGGCATAGAGAAGGCCAGCATTATTGGCCATTCGCTAGGTGGCAAAGTGGCGATGTGGATTGCTTATTTGCAGCCTCAGTTTATCGATAGCTTAATTATTTTAGATATAGCCCCTGTCGCCTATGAGCCCAGGCATCACGATGTAATAAACGGCTTAACAGCGGTTAAGCTTGACAGTATTGAATCGCGTAAACATGCGCAAAAGCTTATGGCTAAATTTATTGACGATCCCGGCACGCAAGCGTTTTTACTCAAGAGCTTTTATGAAGAAGAAGCAAAATGGCATTGGCGTTTCAACGTAAACCTCCTTGTAAGAGACTATCCATTGTTGAGCGACTGGACACTTGCAGGGAAAGTTGTTTACAAAAACAATGTTCTTTTTATAAAGGGTGAGAACTCCGATTATATATTGGCGAAATATCAAGCGGCCACTAAAATACAATTCCCTAAGGCTTCCGTTAAGATTGTTAACGCTGGCCATTGGTTGCACGCAGAAAAACCACAAGTCGTTAACAGTTTAATAGCAAAGCATTTACTTGGAGCGTAAAGCGAACACTTTTGCAATATTTTTGAGCCTGATTTTTCTCATTCCCAATGCTTTTGTGGTAATCTGGGCCCATAAATTTCATATACGAATCTAGAATTAATGTCGGCCGAAACATTTCAACAAATTGAAGCTATATTATTAAATGTGACCCTAGCGGCGTTATTTTTATTAATGGGATACGCAATACACGACGTCATGAAGAAAAATGATGTCCCTAAAATAGGCCGTTTTGTAGCTTACGGCGTATTAGGGCTTGGCGGCTTAGGATTTGTAGCTAAAGGTATCATTCAATTATTTTATATAGGATCGGGCGTTTAGATATAAAACGCAGCGGTTTACGTACAAATCAGTGGAGTATTAACATGGCAACGGTTGGTTTATTTTTTGGCAGCGATACAGGTAACACCGAACATATCGCTAAAATGATCCAAAAAGAACTTGGCAAGAACCTTATCGACGTAAAAGATATTGCGAAAAGTACAAAAGAGCAAATCGCAGAATTTGATTTACTAATCTTTGGCATACCTACTTGGTATTACGGTGAAGCCCAATGCGATTGGGACGACTTTTTCCCAGAGCTTGATGAGATCGAATTTGAAGATAAGCTTGTCGCTATATTTGGTTGCGGTGATCAAGAAGATTATTCGGAATATTTCTTAGACGCCATGGGCATGATAAGAGATATCGTAGAGCCTAAAGGCGCTATTCTCATCGGGCAATGGCCTATAGAAGGCTACGATTTTGAAGCTTCTAAAGGTATGAGCGGCGACGATCACTTTGTTGGTCTGGGCATTGATGAAGACAGACAGCCAGAACTGACTGAGCAAAGAGTAAAAGGTTGGTGTAAGCAAGTATATGATGAAATGTGTTTGGCAGAACTAGGGTAAAGGCAAAATACATTGTGTTAAAACTCTAAGGCAAATACTAAACAAATGCGGTGTAAAAGAATGAGACCAATTAATGTCAAGTTTTGACCAAGACCAAAACAGCAGTCCAAGCACCCAAACTGGGCCACAAGAACAGCCTACATCGCCACCTAACCTGCCGCATGGCATGCAAGAAAGCGTCCAAAAAAATTCTCCACAGACACCGAAAACAGGCATGTTTAGCTGGAAAACAGCTGCACTTGGCATAATTGGTGCAATTGCTGTTTTGTATTCTACTCTCGATTTTGATGAACCAAGTGCGTCGACTGAAGCTGAGATTGCCCGTATAAACGCCTTCGATTCCCGGCTCTTGTCATGCAACGATGTTAAAACTTCAGCACCCACCGAATCATATGACATTTGTTTGAGCGTAGCTGAAGAGGGACAAGTATTAGCGATTAAACGACTAATATGGGCTTACTCTCGTAAAAGTGACTACCAAGATTTAGGAAAAGTATTTGAATGGTTAAGAGCGCTCCCATACAAAGACAGCGCAACTCAGTTGCTGATGTTCAGCCTTGTTCATTTAAATGCCGAATCGGATGAATTAAAAAAAGACAGCGAGCTTGGAATAAGCAGGCTAGTGGCTAAAAATTATGCCCCGGCAAATGTAGTACTTGCCTCTATTTATGCGCTTGATGAGAACACTGTTCCACCTTCTAGCAATGCTCTTTGGTTATTAAAAAGAGCGAATAAAAAAGACCCTCTTATACTCGACCCTTCACTGCTTGCGCTTATTCATGCCAATGGTTTTGTAGGTGATGTAAATATTGCAGCGGGCACGAGCCTACTAAAAAATTCAGCAGACCAAGGCTTTCCAATGGCGACTAACAACATTGCTTGGTTTTTAGCGACCTTAGACAGCAACCCATTTACACCAAGTAAGTATGCTGTATCGCTTGCTCAACGGGTGGTGGACGATCCTGTCCATGGACAAAACCCGGTTTATGTCGATACATTAGCCGCGACCTTGGCTGCACACAATATGTTTGAGAAAGCAAAAACGGCCCAGCAACAGGCTTTACAACTTCTGACCGATGCAAACTTTAGTGAATCTGTTCTAGAGCGAACACAAAACGAATATAAAGAACGTTTAACGCTGTATTCCCAGAATGAAGCATTGGTGGAAGATACCCTTGTTGTAGATAAAACAACGTTCTTTAAAAGAATTAGAAATCGCGCCCTTGAATATGTATTGCGAGAATTTTTTATTACGATAGAAGCACCTATACTTTCTAGTGGTAAAACAATTGATATTAATTCTGACCAATCGCCACAAACAACCGAACGTACCATTACCCAAAAAGAATCCGCTGAAGGCTCATCAATTTAGTTTGAATTTACCCACGGCTGCTCTTAAGGCGTCCATTTGTGTTTCTATTTCATTGCTTGCGTCGTTCGATTGTTGCGTACTAGATGCGCTTTCTTTGTTTAATGACACTATTACATTCAATCGTCCCACAACATCATCCAATAGTGTGTCTTGAATTTGAGTGTCTTGCACAATACTGTTATTAACTAATGCTAAGCCTTCAATTATCGATTTTATTTGATTGACCTGTAGCGTGACCTTTTCTGTAATTTCTACACCTTTTCTTACTTGTTCTGTGCCCTCACTCATCGCTAACACCGCGCGTGAAGAGTCCTTTTGTAAACTTGCAATCATCTTCTCAATTTCTTCGGTTGAGTTTTGTGTACGCGTTGCCAGAGTTCTCACTTCATCGGCCACAACTGCAAACCCTCGGCCCTGTTCACCGGCTCTGGCAGCTTCAATGGCAGCATTAAGTGCTAATAAATTAGTTTGTTCCGCAATTTTCTTAATAACATCAAGTATACTTCCAATTTTTTGGCTGTTTTCACCCACTCTATTCACTATCTGTGTACTTAGCTTCGCCTGAGCAGCTTGTTCATTTACTTGAACGACACTTTGCCCTACAAGCGCAACTACCCGCTCGCTTTGTAAAATAGCCTCTTCAATTTTGCTATCAGCATCATGTATTTGTTGAAGAGTAGAAATACTCGTTTGTTTAACCTGCTGCGTACTCTCTGAAGTTATATCTATTTGAGACTGTGCTTGAGCGACTTTTTGTAATGATTCGTCGCCTAATTCAATGCTTTTTATGCTTACCTGACGCAAATTATCGGCTTTTTCATTAATGCTACCTACTAAGGACTGTAAAGAGTGGATTAGCTGATTCACATTTTTTGCTAAGAGTGAAAATTCATCATGACCTTCTTCATTTAACGTTTCTCGCAAATCGCCACTGCTCAATATAGACAGCTGACTATTAATCGTACGTAAGGGATTTGCGATACTACGCGTTGCAATAAAAGCCAGTGTCGCAGTAGCGATAATTCCAAAAACAGAAGCGAGTAAACTTTTTATCACATTGCTTTTTACAGCAGCCAAAATACTTTCCTGACCATCTAATGCATTTTTGTTGGCAGTAGTAGACAACTCTTTTAAACCCAAAATAGCCTGATTGATAGACTCAGTCGCTAAAAGTCGTTGAACAGTCGACTCTTCAAATAATAGGTTTTGTTTGCGTTTAAGTACAAATAAACCGTCGTTACCCTTTAACGCTTGTACGCTTGCACCGAACTCTTCATCGAAGGTGGCTAAAATACCATCATCGTCAATATCTTGAGCAATGCGCTTTGCGTAGTCAACATCAACCACAATGTTGCTGAGGCTGTAGTCTAAATCTCCAATAATCACACCCATTGTTTTGCTATCTAGTTCACGCATTAATTCTTTAATAGTGGTTAGCATTAACCCTAATTTATTATCTATGTTAGTAGACATACCAATTAATTGTTCAATATTGGGATCATCACTTTCTAAGTAACTTATGTCGAGCATAAGTGCGCTGGCTTCATCAGTTAGATTGAGCGCCAATAGGCCTATTTCAGATATTTGCGCACCTACCAATAGCTCTTTTTGTTTGCCCATAAACATGGCTTCGCTGGCATCGAAATACGTTTTACTATTAGTGAGGGCTTGGTCAAGGCTTTGCGACGTCTGCAATAAAGAAGATAAAACATCTACCTTCTCATTGAAGCTCTGATTTAAATTATCAAACTCTGATTTTAAAGAAGTGAGTTCATCACTTTCGCTTGCATAGTAAGTGTTAGTTGTTAACCTAGCCAAACTCAACACAATTTCGTTTACCTCCGACACCGCTCGTTGCACCGGCATCTGTTTAAACGCAACTTTTTCTGCAGACTCTTTAATATCGCTTAGCCCAAGGTATGATAAACCACTTGTAACTACCAACAGCAATGCAAGCGAAACGAACCCAATAACCATTTTCGTAACAACAGTTAATTGTAAATTTTTAAGAGACAAACCATCTTTTCCCAGTTGTTGTAATAAAAGCATTCGCCACAAATCGATGACAATAGTTATTTAGCGTATTTTCCTTGTTATTATTACGGCAAAAGGTGTTAAAACTTTAAAACTAACCTATACTAAGGCTCAAATTAAAAGGCGTTGTAAGGCATATGGACAATAATAAAGAATTAAAAAAAGCCGGTTTAAAAGTCACGCTTCCTCGTATCAAAATTTTAGAAATACTCCAGAACCCAAAAAACCAGCATATTAGCGCTGAAGCTGTATATAAAATATTGATTGACATGGAAGAAGAAATTGGATTAGCCACGGTCTATAGAGTACTTAACCAGTTTGATGATGCAGGTATTTTGCATCGCCATCATTTTGAAGGTGGGAAATCTGTTTTTGAAATAAGCCACAAAAAACATCACGACCATTTAGTTTGTTTAAAATGCGGTAAAGTTGTTGAGTTTGAAGACGACATCATCGAAGAACGCCAAGAGATGGTTGCTAAGGCAAATAACATGCGCTTAATCAATCATAGCTTATATTTGTATGGCGAGTGTAACGAAGAAAATTGCGACGAAGACGAATAGCGCAATAACAACACCTAAGTAGACCTACTTAAATCAACAGTAGGTCTTGTATGTTCTCCTCTACAGCGTATATTTAAAACGATTATAAGCGTTTTGCGCGGCTTCCCACACAGGTCCCGGCTTACCATTTCCTAACACCCTATCATCGACTTTAACCACGGCCCCTACTTCCTTGCTTGAAGAGGTAATCCAGACTTCATCGGCGCTACCAAGCTGCTCTAAACTTATGTCTTGTTCATACACAGTGAACCCCCCTTGTAATGCTAGTGATTGCAACAATATATTGCGCGTAATACCTGGCAGCAACTGGTTGTCTAGCTTAGGTGTCATAATAACATTGTCTTTAATCACAAAAACATTACACGCTGCGGCCTCGGTAATAAGGTGTTTATCGTTAAACAAAATGATTTCATCTTTTTGTGCATTTTGTCCTTGCTGAAAATGCATAACATTGCCCAGCAAAGAAGTAGATTTAATATGGCAGCGCTGCCATCTTAAATCTTTACCGGTAATGACTTCAAACGCTTTCGCTGTATTTCTGTCGACGGTTTGCGATGGCGGTATATCAAACCCATAGGCAAAAACTGTTGGCGTTACGTTTTCTGGATACGCATGATGACGTTTTGTGTCGGTGCCTCTGCTCACATGAATGTAAACGCCAACTGAAGTTGAATCGAATTGCGCTATTATGGTTTCAATAATACGTAGCCATTCTTTGGTGTCGGCTACCAAGCCAATACCAATCTCTTTTAAGCCATTGTTCATTCTATTTAAATGCAGCGCTAATCCAACTGGTTTTGAATCGTAGCATGGGATAACTTCATATATGCCGTCACCAAACAGAAAACCTCTATCCATTGGCGAGATGACAGCGTTTTCTTTTGCCACAAATTTACCATTTAAAAATACCTGCATTGTCTGTTTTCCTTAAATATGAATATACATCTAGGTTTCAAAATGTATGTTCATTGCTTGTAGAATAATTGATAGTGTTAGCTGCTCAACATTTGCATAGCTTTATTTAATACTTGTTTGAGTTGAATATCAATCAATTGACGCCAAATAATTGAAGTATCAAAATCGGTAGCCATAAATGTAATTGTTTGGAATGTTGTAGCCTGGCTCAATATCGCTAAGCCAGCGCTGTTGACTGTGCCTATAACCGGATAACCGCCTATAGTTTGTCGCTCATTACGCATAATTATAGGCATGCCATTGCCGGGTATTTGAATAGCACCGTTAGCCATTGGCTGCGACGTCAAATCTGATACATCACATTGAACGGGTGGACCAGTCATACGCACTCCCATTTTATCGATATATTGAGTCACTTCATATTGATGGGCTACAAAGCGTTGCTTTTCAATACTAGAAAAGGAACTCTGTTGGTAACAAAACGAGAACGGTATAAATTTGTGCTGGGCAAATTGTGACTGAATAAGGTCTTGCAACATTGGTGTGTACATAGGGTTATGCTCATCGTTATTAAATGACCTTGATGCATTTTTACTAATAGTTCTTTGAGTAACAAAAGGAAACCCTTCCCCGTTAGCAATTGAATTACCATCACCATGAGTTCCCCCTATATTTTCTCGCTTTACAGCACACACACTATTTGCAAATACGGGCAGTTCAAAAGTTGCTGAAAAAGCAATATAGGAAAATAGGCCCTTAACAGCAGGCCCTATTTTTACATAATCGTTTTGTTTGAGCATAAATAATTGCCTATTTACAACACGCTCCCCGTTTATACTTATATCAGAAATTGCCCCGGTAATACTCATTAAACAAGAGCTACTCACGCTAAATTCAATATTACCTGCCATTACTTCAAGTGCAGCACTGTTGAGGGTCTTACCGCAAAGAGCGTTGGCGAGTTGAAAACTAAACCAATCTATCGCACCCGACTGACTATAACCATTAACCTGACTGTGCTCCCTCCCGGCGTCGGTCCACTGTGTCATGAGGCCACTTTTTATAATCGTCAGCACCTTAGTTGCCTGCTCTCTTTACTTGTTGATAGTAGGTGTCTTTGTCGATTGAATTGAATATGACCTTATCGTTAGGCCCAATTGCGATAGTAATATCATCAGAAAACGAAAATGCAGTGTAACCAATAATATGCCAGCCACCAGGTGAAGCACTTGGATATACCGCAGTTTGATTATCGGCAATTGCCACAGCGCCCGCAGGCACAGCTTGCCTTGGACGCGCAAGTCTTGACACTTTTAGGTTTGGCGACAATGTGCCTAAATAAGCAAAATTTGGCATAAACCCGATGGCAAAAACTTGATATTCGGTCGTTTTATGTAAATCGATAATATCGCATGCTATTAGGCCTGTAGACGCTTCTATTAATGCCATATCATTCGGGTGGTTTTCATCACTAAGGGCGTAACAAACGTCTATCTTATGTAGTTGCCCTTTTAGCGTGGCGGGCGGTTCAAATTGTTCGTAACTGGACTCGCCCACCATACTATTTAAGCAACTTAATACCTTACTAAAGCTCGTTTCGAGCGAATCAAATACAAGCAACACACTATCATATGAAACGACATGGTCTAGAAGCCAGTTTGGTCCGTTTGCTACAATACGATTTAAGCAACGTCTAACCAGAATATTACGCATTTGAAGGCTCATGGCAGAATCCGTATCGGGAGTACCACTCATTTCGTTTACGCGCAGAATGATACTTGTTTCACTCACTCGTTCTATATAAATAGAGCCATCTAAGTGAATAAGATTGTTTTTTTGCTGATAGCTATTACCGCTAAAACTGTCTAACATTAGCTTATATTCGCCGACGTCGATGCTACATTTTGAATAATTAGCGTACGTACTTTCGAACACAGCATATGCGGGTTTGGCGTGTCAGAATGAACGCAGATGGTGTCTATATTGAGTGAAAGTGGCTTTTTGCATTCACTTAAAAATGTCCCTCCTTGTATCATAGCACTAACCTGGTGCAAGCAATCCTTTTCAGACAATACCGCGTTGCTTTTGCTTCTACTAACCAGCAATCCGTCAGAGCTGTATGCTCTGTCGGCAAAGGCTTCAAAGCGCAATTGCACTTTGTATTTATTCGCAATTTCAATAAATGACGACATGTTTGGTAATGCTTGAATAACTAAATCATGCTCACGATGATAACTCGCAATAGCCACTACAATAGATTCATATAAATGTAACTGCTTCATCATATCGTTGTACATAGCGCCATGGGGCTTAACATATGTGGTGTTTGTGTGTTGGCATTTTGCCAAACCATCTAAGGTAGCCATTTGCGCGTGGACCATAGCGACAAGCTCGTTGTGATTTAGCTGCATAGAACGACGCCCAAAGCCTTGGATATCGGGGTATGAAACATGTGCGCCTATTTCTACTTGATGCTTACTCGCTAAGCCTATGGTTTGTTGCATAGTAAGCGCGTCACCTGCATGATATCCGCAGGCAATATTGGCTTGATCTATCAAAGGCATGATTTGCTCATCATTGCCCAAGGTCCATTTTCCGTAATTTTCGCCAATATCCGCATTTAGTTTCATTGATACACTCTCCAAACTCATTAGACTTTGTTATACTTGTGTTTTACTTATTGGGTATCATATCAAGATGCTGAAAATTGGCCAATTTAATCGCCTCTACGTTGTTGAAATTTTTCCTTTTGGCTATGAACTCCTTGGGCATGGCATGTCGCAAGATCAGGTTGTTATGCTTAAAGACACCTCACAGGTCTATACCGAAGGTCAAGAACTCGATGTGTTTGTATATACCCATGCCGACGGTTCATTTTTAGGCGCAATAGACGCGCCTAAAGTTATGCTACACCAATTTTCTCCCTTGGTAGTAGTAGGTGCAAGTACCCATGGCTGCTTCTTTGATTGGGGTATTAAGCCCGATTTATACGCCCCTGAAGGACAGCTTCATACCGACCTTGATATTGGTAGTCGTTACGTTGTTTGCGCCGTGCTAGATAAAATAGGCAAACTTGTTGCCACCACAAAAATCGAACGTTTTTTAGGTCAACATAGTCACCAGCTAAGTACCAACGAGTCTGTTTCATTATTGATTTATGCACAAACGCCACTAGGTTATAAAGCCATTGTTAATGATGAATTTCAAGGCTTGTTGTTTAATAGTGAATTAATTACTAGCGTTAAGATTGGTGATTACATAGACGGCTTCGTTAAATCGGTGCGTGAAGATGGTAAGTTAGACCTATCATTACAAGCCCAAACTAGTCAGGCACGTTTAAGTTTAAGCGAAGAAATATTAGAAGACTTGATTGCCCACGATGGTATGTCGACGCTGACAGACAAAAGCAGTCCCGATGAAATATTTGCTCGTTTTAAAGTAAGTAAAGCGGCCTATAAAAGAGCCATTGGCAGCTTATACAAGCTGAAACAAATCCGCATTGAAAAAAATTGTTTATATATTAATCAGGAAACTGATTAAACTTTGTTAAACGAAAATACTAAACATAATTGTAAGTCAGGAATAGTTATATGAAAGCAGAAGTAACTTGGCAACCCAGCGACAATGGTTTAGCTTTTAATGGCGTTATGGATGACGGCAAAACACTAAAGCTTGATGGTAATGGTGATGATTTGTCGCCCATGCAAGCGGTGCTAATGAGTGTAGGCGCTTGTTCTTCAGTTGATGTGGTTGAGATTATGCGAAAAGCAAGACAGCCTATAGATAGTTGCATTTGTAAACTTGAAGCCACGCGCGCGACAAGCCCGCCACGTATATTTACATCAATACACGCACACTTCGAGGTATCTGGCAGCAAGGTAAATGAAATACATTTGGCGCGAGCGGTAAAGCTTTCGACTGAAAAGTATTGCTCTGTAATGCTAATGCTAACGGGGAATGTGGATATATCGACTAGCTATGGTGTTCTAGAAGAATGATATGAGCCGGATATGAAAGGCAACTATACAGCAACGTTCATTGTGATCATGTTAACGCTTGCAGCATTTGCGGGCGGTTATTGGTTAGGCACAAGAAACACACTTGAGCACTTAAGAAGCGATAAAGCGTTGAGTAATAATCAAAATCTCTCTACGGATATTTCTAAGCCACTGTCAAATAGTAACTCTCAGGCTGCACAATCAAGTACTACTTTTGGCAAGATTATCGAGAACATTTCACCCCACGTCGAGCTCCCAAATACAGAAAAATCGAACTTTCAGCTTGCAGAAGTTCAAAATGATATTGAACTTACTTTGTTCGAAAACGCCAGCATTATGGATACGATTGCGTTTCTCAATGCGCTTAATGCAAGTGAAAATAAAGATAGATTTGACAAATTTGCACCTGCTTTAGAATCACTGCGCAATGCGGTTAAGAATAACCCCGACAACTTTCAAATACTAATAGATTATTTTGCAGAGTCAGATATCGACTCTGAAATACCATATTACATCACGAGTGTTCTTCAAAGCGCGGAAGTAGAGGGTAAAGACATACTAATGAATGATTTAGTATTACGCCTAAGCGCACAGGGCACATCATCTGGCAATACTAGGTTGTTACATTTGATATCAAGTACCGGTATGCATTATGAAAACGAAGAAATCATATCTACAATCAAAAATATTGCACTTTACAGCCAAGCAGATAGCACTAATCGCACCTACGCGCTCGACCTGCTAATGCCCTACCAACTTAACCCCACTGAAAAAAATAAGGTTGTGAGCGATTTATCATTTGCACTAAACCATGCTCCGCGAGAGGAAGTGAGTTACATTCTCGAAAACATTATTCGCTTTAGTAATAAGAGCGAAAGAATAAATTTAGCGACTAACTACTTAGCTTATACTAACAATTTTGAGACTCGAGTCGCGATTCTGTCAACCATGCATAATGGTTCAATTAAACCAAGCGATGCTTTGAAAGAAAAACTGTTTGGTATTGCTGAAAATAGTAGTGACCCATTAAGCACGCATGCGCGCGATACTCTTTTGTATGTGTTTGAAATAGATAACGATGAGTATGAGCGACTGCGCAGTGGCGGCTAGGTAGACTAAGGCTATTTAAACGTAGAGAACAACAAAACCCAATTAGTCGCTAGGTTTATCATTGTGTGCTGGCGGTAATAGTTCTTTATCTATTGTTTTTGTAGGTGTTACCCCGAGAGTTTTAAAACTTTCTGCTTGGGTCACCAAATTACCTCGGCCAGTAGACAATTTATTCATAGCCGCGTCATAACTCTTTTCCAAAGCATCTATGTTTTTCCCAATTCGCTGCATATCATCAACAAAACTAGCAAATTTGTCGTACATCTTTTTCGCCCTGTCGGCTATAGTTTTAGCGTGTTGGTTTTGATATTCATACTGCCATATGTTATTGATCGTACGAAGTGCTACTAATAAATTGGTAGGGCTCACAAGCATAATCTGATTGTCCATAGCCAACTTCACCAAATCAGGGGCTTCTTGTACGGCAGATATGAATGCCGATTCTACCGGCACAAACATAAGCACATAGTCTAGCGTTTGCACCCCAGGCAAGTCTTGATAGTCTTTTTTACTTAATCCTTTAATATGCCCTTTAATCGATATAATGTGTTCCTTCAAAGCGCGTTTACGCTCTTCTTCTGTTTGCCCATTAACCACCCGTTCATGGGCTATCAGCGACACTTTCGAGTCAATCACAATATCTTTTTTATTAGGTAAGTGTACAACTACATCTGGTCTATAACGCTTGCCATCATTGGCAACCAAGTGTTTTTGTATTTCGTATTCGTGACCTTCTCGTAAACCTGACTCGTCTAGAATACGTGCTAGCACAATCTCGCCCCAATTCCCTTGTTGCTTATTATCACCTTTAAGCGCGTTGGTAAGCGCTGCGGCTTCTTGAGTGATTTGTAAATTGAGTTCCTTTAGTCCTAATATTTCTGTGCGCAACGACGCCCTTTCTTGACCCTCCGAGACATATTGATCGCGAATTTGTTTCTTGAAATCATCAATTTGTTGCTTTAAGGGCGACAGTAAGTGCGTGATCCCTTGCTCACTTGTTTTGGTGAATTTTTCGGATTTTTGTTCAAATATTTTATTGGCTACATTTTCAAACTGGGTGTTTAAATGTTTTTCTGCGTTGGTGAGTAGTTGAAATTTTTCATCAAACCCTATTCGTTCTTGGGCAATTGCAGCATCTTGCGCCTCAAAGCTAGCTTGTAGCGATGACAAACGAGATTGTAGTTGTGCGTATTCGGCTTTAGAGTGAGTATATTGCTCTTTTAGATCAAAAAGCTCGTTTGCCTGTTGTGACAATTGGCCTAATTGGCGCTCTTGTTCTGTCACTATTTGCTGCAGTCTTCTGGTTTCTAGATTGCTTTGCTGAGCATCTTTGTCACGGCGCAGTGCTTCTTTTTCATGACTCTGAATAGTATGTTCTTGCTGAGAGCGAAAGTGCTGAAGGTTTTGAGAGATAAGCGCAATTTCATTTTCAAAGCCATGACGTTCGTTTTGCCATTGTAATAACTGCCCTGCAAGCCTATTTTTATGAGCACGCCTAACAACAAAGCCTACAAATATAGGCAACAAAATAACTAGACCTGCTGCAACTATCGCTACAAGCGAAATATCTATATTTTGCGCCCATGAAGGTATGTTCAATCCAATTCCCTTTTCATACGCCTTTTAATAATCCGTATTTTATACTTTTGACTTTGCACGTTCAGCTATATTCACTTTCCAAATAGCCGGCCCTATTTCATGAGCATTCGCTCCTGTACTATCTACCGCCACAGTAACCGGCATGTCTACTACGTCAAACTCGTATATCGCTTCCATGCCTAAGTCTTCAAAGGCAACGACTCTCGATTTTTTGATCGCTTTTGAGACCAAATAAGCCGCGCCGCCAACGGCCATTAGATATACCGATTTATGCTTAGCAATACTCGCCACAGTGGCAGGTCCGCGTTCAGCTTTACCAATCATACCGATTAGGCCTGTTTCTTCTAGCATCATATCGGTAAATTTATCCATCCGAGTAGCGGTTGTTGGACCTGCAGGCCCTACCGCTTCGTCACGTACCGCGTCTACTGGCCCTACGTAATAGATGAATTTATTAGTTAAATCAACGCCATCTGGTAAGCCTTCGCCATTTCTAAGCATGGTTTGAATGCGTTTATGGGCGGCGTCGCGGCCTGTTAGCATTTTGCCGCTTAATAGAACGGTTTCACCGACTTTCCAGTCTTGAATGTCTTCTTTAGTAATGTTGTTTAAATCAACACGGCGCACATCTTCGCCCACTTCCCAGGTTATTTCTGGCCAATCTTCTAAACGTGGCGCTTTTTGTTCATATGGACCACTGCCATCTAGGGTGAAGTGCGCATGGCGCGTCGCTGCACAATTTGGGATCATTGCCACAGGTTTTGATGCCGCATGGGTTGGTACCGACATAATTTTTACGTCAACGACCGTAGTTAAACCACCTAGGCCTTGTGCGCCTATGCCTAAATCGTTTACCTTTTTGTAAATATCAACACGTAGCTTCTCTTCAGTGGTAACTGGCCCGCGGGCTATGAGTTCTTGTATATTTACAGGGTCCATCAAACTTTCTTTGGCTAATACCGCTGCTTTTTCAGCTGTACCGCCAATACCTATACCTAACATACCAGGAGGACACCAACCGGCGCCCATTGTTGGCAATGTTTTAACCACCCAATCTGCAATATCATCGCTAGGGTTTAGCATCACCAATTTAGATTTATTTTCTGAACCTCCGCCCTTCGCCGCAATCATTACGTCTACTTTTTCACCAGCAATCATGTCAATGTGAACTACTGCGGGCGTATTATCTTTAGTATTTATACGCGCGCCAGCTGGATCCTTAACAATAGAAGCCCGCAGTGGATTATCAGGATTAAGGTAGGCGCGTCTGGTGCCTTCATCAACCATTTGCTGAACCGTTAGGTCAGTTTTATCCCAACTCACCTGCATGCCTACTTTTACAAAGCAGGTTACTATGCCGGTGTCTTGGCATATTGGCCGTTTACCCTGAGCAGACATTCTTGAATTGATCAGTATTTGCGCCATCGCGTCTTTTGCTGCTTTGCTTTCTTCTCGATTATAAGCTTGCTCTACTGCTTTTACATAATCTAGTGGATGGTAATATGATATAAACTGCAGGGCATCTTCAATACTATCTATAAAGTCTTGTTGACGAATAACGGTCATAAATTCCTCTTGGCATTAGGCGCGCTGTCAAAATTTGTGTAATATGATTGGAGCTTATTAATGATGAAATGTAAAACTTCATCACATCCCTACATAAATCAATACAAAGCTTGTTGAGCGAGTTGGTTAATGGGTAAAATCATAAGTATACTACGCAAATTTAGATAATCCACCAAGCATTCCTATTTAGCAATTGCGGTTTAATAGATATGTCTGTTTTGTATACAAATAGGCATTTAAGTGTATGAACATTCTTATTTGGAGCAGTTTTGGCTTTTTCATTTACCACCCATAAATTTCCGAATTTTCAGCCTGAAAAAATATTAGCCTTGTTTAATACTGTTGAACATAAGGCTTGGTCTTTTCTGCTTGATAGTTGTCAGCAAACTAGCATGGATGGTCGCTACGACATTATCGTTCACTCTCCCTGTCTAACTTACGAATTCAAACAAGGTGTGCATGTGTTGGGCGGTGATTGGACGAAACCTAATAGCCCGAAAATGGGGCTGCACGCAAAAAAAATACCGCCAGTTCACTTATTTAAAAGCGAGATATTGACGTCAACTTGTCCCTATCAAAACCTAGCGAAGTTGCAAGAAACCTTCGATGGCTTATTTGACACAACTTCAATTGAAAAACTCGATATCCCTTTTATTGCTGGGGCTTTAGGAGTATTTGGCTACGATGGTAATACCTCTTCAGATAATATTAAAGACCGCTATCCCAAGCAATACAAGATGCCTGATATTAGCGTTGGCTTTTATCATTCAAGTATTGTCTACGATAACCTAACTCAATCACTCTATCTTTTTTCAATCGATGAGACTTTGCTTAAAAACATGATAACGATCATTGAAAACCTTAACGCTTCTTCGCCATTTAAAAGCAACTTTTCGCTGATTGAACCTTGGCAGTCTAATATGATGAAAGATGTTTATTGTGAACAATTCATGAAAATAGAAGATTACTTGCGAGCCGGTGATTGTTATCAGGTAAATTTTGCGCAGCGATTCCACGCGCATTATGAAGGGAGCGAGTGGCATGCATACTGTCAATTGAGAAAAGCTAATAATGCGCCCTTCTCTGCCTATGTGCGTTTACCAACAAGTACTATACTGAGCTTGTCACCAGAACGTTTTTTATCGGTCAAAGGCACACATGTTGAAAGCAAACCTATAAAAGGCACAAGAAAACGTGACCGTGATCCTGCCAAAGACGAGGCGCTTGCTGATGAATTATTAAGCGCCGAAAAAGACCGCGCCGAAAACTTGATGATTGTTGATTTACTGCGAAATGATTTGAGCAAACACTGCGAACCTCATTCGGTTGATGTTCCCAAGCTGTTTGCGCTAGAGAGCTATCCAGCGGTGCATCATATGGTAAGCACCGTTGTTGGTAAGTTACGTGCAAATGCAAGTGTATATGATTTGATGAAAGGCGCTTTTCCTGGCGGCTCTATTACCGGCGCACCCAAAGTCCGTGCCATGCAAATAATTCAAGAACTCGAACCCGACAAACGGGCTATCTATTGTGGCACAATTGGTTACATTGGTGTTCGAGGAGATATGGACACTAATATCTGCATCCGTACCTTGTTAGCCGAGAGTAATACAAGCGAACAATCTACCGCTAATGACAAGCTTGAAAGCAAAATCTTATATTGTTGGGCAGGTGGTGGAATAGTCATTGATTCACAAGACACTGATGAATATTTGGAAAGTCTTCATAAAGTCGCTAAAATATTACCTATATTAGATAAACATGCCATCGCAAATGAGCAAAGAAAGGAGACATATTAAGTGACCGAACTCGATTTTCTTTCTGCATTTAATCGCCCATGGACTTTAGAAGAAACCGCAGACTACCCATTTCTCGAGGCCAAGCGCCCTGCTGCGGTGCTTATTTGCTTATTTCCTAGCCAAGGCAAATTACACGTGTTGTTTACGCAACGCGCGAGTCATCTGAAACATCATGCTGGGCAAATAAGCTTTCCTGGTGGGAAAGCAGAAAAAACAGATATTGACCTAGTAGATACTGCTTACCGCGAGGCTGAAGAAGAAATTGGACTAGAGCGAGAACAATTACGTTTATTAGGTCGTCTAGGCATTTATAGAACTATCAGCGGATTTGCCGTTATGCCCATTGTGGCTATATACGATAAACCATTAAATATAGACATCGATTTAATAATAGACCCAAATGAAGTCGCCAACGTCTTTAGCGTGCCATTAGCATATTTGATGGATATACAGCGTTACTATGTTGAAATAGTCAAACGGCATAAAACGAGTTTCCCCGTTTATTTTATCCCATACGAACAACGAATGATCTGGGGGGCAACGGCAGGAATCTTAGCACAGTTACAAAAGCACATTACAACGCACCTTATCTAATAACATATGTTCGCACGATATTCTTATAAAGCTTACCTCGATAGAAACTTCAGTTGTAATGACGGAATTAAAATACTAACAATGCATTAACATTTCTAATAGCCACGATTAGCATATTTGACTTGTGTTGTGCGCTTTTTGTGTAACACTTCCCAGTCTACTACTGAGGTGTTTATGATTAGCGTTTTTGATATGTTTAAAGTGGGGATTGGTCCGTCAAGTTCTCATACTGTTGGCCCTATGCGAGCTGCATTAGGTTTTTGTGAGGAACTTATAGCCTCAAATCAGCTAGACTGCGTAAGCCATGTAACCACAGAACTATATGGCTCATTGGGCCAAACTGGCAAAGGGCATGGAACGGGTAAAGCCGTTATTCTTGGGTTATTGGGTTTTACACCTGAAACGGTTCCAGTGCATAAGATAGACGCAATGCTTAGCGAAGTTGAAGGCACACAAACACTTTCGCTAATGCACAAACACTTGATTACATTTTCAAAAAAAGGCGCCATTGTATTTCATCGCCGTAAAACCTTACCCAAACATGCAAATGGCATGACCTTTTTTGCTTATAACGAGCAAACGTTGGTTAAGACCTCTACCTACTATTCTATTGGTGGAGGCTTTATTGTAAAAGATGAAGATTTTGAAGCACAAAAAAACGAAAAGTTTGCAGTAGCCCAAATGGACGCGCCCTTCCCATTTTCTACCGCCAATGAGTTAATGAGAATATGCCAAGAAAATAGTTTTCGAATTAGTAGCTTGATGCTACAAAATGAAACCATGCTATTACCCGAGGCTGAAGTAAGAAAAGGTTTGGTGCATATTTGGCATGTTATGCAAGAGTGTATTGAAAATGGAAAACAAACAGAAGGCATTTTACCCGGCGGTTTGAAAGTCCACCGTCGTGCCCCCGCATTATTAGCCTTACTTGAAAATGAAATAAGCACTGACCCAATGTTAGTAATGGATTGGGTAAACTTGTTTGCCTTAGCTGTAAATGAAGAAAATGCTGCTGGCGGCCGCGTTGTGACAGCCCCAACTAATGGCGCTGCAGGCATAATTCCTGCTGTTATGAGCTATTACCACAAGTTTGTTAGGCCATTGTCTGACGATACTGCTTGTCGATTCTTGCTAACGGCAGCTGCTATTGGCATATTGTATAAGAAGAATGCCTCAATCTCGGGCGCTGAAGTAGGTTGCCAAGGCGAAGTAGGTGTAGCTTGTTCTATGGCAGCGGGTGCCCTTACTGAAATATTAGGTGGCTCGGTTAAAGCCGTTGAGAACGCCGCTGAAATTGGAATGGAGCATAATTTAGGCCTAACCTGCGACCCTGTTGGTGGCTTAGTACAAGTTCCCTGCATTGAGCGTAATGCTATGGGCGCCGTTAAAGCAATAAACGCTTCTAGATTAGCCCTTAGAGGAACCGGTAACCAAAAAGTGTCCCTAGACAAAGTTATTAAAACCATGTGGGAAACAGGTAACGATATGAAAAGTAAATATAAAGAAACTGCTCGCGGCGGTTTGGCGGTGAATATTATTGAATGTTAATATGGTCTATTTAGCGAATAATAGCTAAATAGACCGCCCTATAGTGGCTAAACTTAAGCGCTGTAGGGCTTGCTCTGCTATTTAACCGGTAAGGTCAAATCTTTGAACATGGTTTCAACTTCATCGTTATTTTTTTGCATCATGGCCCGTTCAACCACAGGTTTAGTCAAATGTGGTGCAAAACGTTCTATAAATTCGTACATATAATTACGCAAGAATGACCCTTTTCTAAAGCCAATTTTAGTCGTGCTGTAATCAAATAAATGACTTGCGTCAATCTTAACTAAATCGCTATCAAGATTTTCGTCAACTGCCATTGAAGCAATAACGCCTATACCAACGCCTAATCTCACATAGGTTTTTATGACGTCTGCATCGGTAGCAGTAAAGACAATTTTAGGCTCTAGCCCCGCTTCACTAAATGCTCTGTCGAGCTCTGAGCGCCCAGTAAAACCAAACACATAGGTAACTAAAGAATATTTAGCGATATCTTGAATACTGATGTTGGTTTTCTTAGCCAGAGGATGGGATTTATTAACAATCACCGACCTATTCCAGTGATAGCAAGGCAACATTATCAAATCGTTATACAAATGCAATGATTCAGTGGCAATCGCAAAATCTGCTTCGCCTTTAGCTGCTAAGTCACTTATTTGCGAGGGTGTACCTTGATGCATATGCAAAGACACTTTGGGATACTTTCCCATAAACCCTTTAATAACATCAGGTAAGGCATAACGGGCTTGAGTATGTGTGGTAGCGATATTTAGCTTACCTTGATCGGGCAGAGTGTGCTCACGCGCTACCGACTTAATACTCTCAACTTTGGCTAATATTTCACGAGAAATATTAATAACTTCTTTTCCAGCTTCAGTAACGTGGGTCAAGTGTTTGCCGCTTCGGCCAAAAATTTGAATCCCTAATTCATCCTCCAGCATACGCACTTGCTTACTAATGCCCGGTTGCGACGTATATAAATTTTCGGCAGTAGCAGACACGTTTAGATTATTATTTAACACTTCTACTATGTATCTTAGTTGCTGTAGTTTCATTGATTCCCTTAGAATGATGTTTGCAAAAACGTGCTTATCCAAACCCTGTTTACAATACACAACAATAATCAAAATTACTGCTAAGTAGAATACAACTTTGGACGATATAGTAATATCACTTTGTGTCTAAATAATAGCGAATCTATACATTTTTTGCATATTAAATTTATAGATTCTTTTATAAGCGCATTGATTTTGCGCAAATACACATATTTACTCGCTCGATACCGATAGGAGTTATGAGGGTTAATGGATAACAATAGCACTTCACAATTACAAGACAATGACAAGATTATAAGCGAGAGCTTTGATTTTTCTTCGGTAATAGCTGTTGCTATTCACGACATGAAAAATTCATTGAGCTTACTTATGCAGTCAATCGAGCAGCTTGCTACGCAAATACCCGCAGATAACCTAGAAGCGCGAGAAGGCATCAACAGCGTGCATTATGAAGCCAATCGAATGAATACTACCTTAGTGCAGGTACTTTCCTTATATCGCTCAGAACTAGACGCTTTGCCTGTCAATATTGATGAATGCTTTTTAGTCGATCTAATTGAAGAAGTGGTTGAATCAAACAGAACCTACATTACTCAAAAAGACCTTTGTGTCACGATAGATGTGCACCAAGATCTATGCTGGTACTTAGACCGCGAACTAATTTACCTACTGGTTCACGACGTACTCATTAATGCTATTCGCTATGGCTGCGACCATATTCAAATAAGTGCCAAAGAAATAGACGGTGAATTACACATAAGTGTGGTTGATGACGGTTCAGGCTACCCAGCGAGCATGTTAGAAATGGCAACCGTTAAACTGAACAACTTTTGTATATCCGAAGGGCGCACTGGCTTAGGCCTATTCTTTGCCCGACTTATAGCACAAACTCATAAAAACAACGGCAAGTCTGGTTTTATAAAGCTTTCAAATGATGAAAAAACCGGTGGCAGTGTTTTTGAATTAAACTTGCCATAATAGCATTATGAAAAATATGACTAAGAAGAGTGGTTCATTAGCGTCATGACATACACCATTATTATTATACTAATCGCCTTTTTGATCGTCTGTGGTATTGGGGCAACCGCCGTTCAGCAGTTTAACGAACGCAAAGCAAACGAGAAACGTGAAGAAGTGAGTCGCCAACGCGCAATTTTTGACGGAACTGAAGAGTCTATTGTAGCTGCCTTGCAAATGCCGGTATCTCCCCTACTAATTGCGCTTATGCGCAAGCGTTCGTTCTCTGCATTGAAAGCAATTTACGAATACAGCTCAAACCGTGAATTAAAAAGTAAAATGGATGAGATTAACAAAGCCATTAAAGCCATTGATATAAACCAAGCGGCACCTAACCAAAATACATTCATACTGCCTAAAACAGATAAAGTGATTATAAAATATATACAGGCGGTAAAGAAATTACGCATTATCCTGCGTTCAGAATATGCGAAAGCCAACATTACGCCTAAGTTATACGCCCAAGAAGAAAAAGCACTTTCGAGTTTGCAGTTAAGAGTCAATGTTGAAACGCTAATGAAGCGCGCAACAGACGGTGTAAGCAATAATATGCAGGGTTCGGCGCGACAGTATATCGAAAAAGCTATTACCGCCCTGACCAATCATAAACCTCAAAGTGATTACACTGCCGAGCGTAAAATTGAATTAGAAAGTATGTTGAACGGCTTAGAAATGAACGTAAAAGATAACAACCTGAAACAGTTGATGGAAGAAAAAGAAAAAGAAAATACAGATATCGAATCACTGTTTGCGCCTAAGCAGAAATGGTAGGGTAACAAAACATAATGAATACTTAGGCTTTTTACTTCAATGCTCGCTATAATAGATGTCTTACTATATTAAAGGCGCGCATTTTTGTTATTTTCTGAACTTCCCATTGACCATAGAATTGTAAAGAACTTATCTACCGCTCAATTGAGTGAGCTTACTGCTATTCAAGCACAGGCTATTCCCCACGCATTATTAAACAAAGACATACTCGCTGCCTCTAAAACAGGCTCGGGCAAGACTCTTGCGTTTGTAATCCCAATGGTAAACAGGTTATTAACCCAGCGAGCCCTTTCAAAAGCCGATCCTAGGGCTTTAATTTTAGCCCCAACGCGTGAATTGGCGAAACAGGTATACGGCGTGGTTCGCCAAATGGTGGCCAATACAACTTTACAAGCTAACTTAATAGTCGGCGGGGAAAACTATAATGATCAGGCCAAACTGCTGAGAAAAAACCCTCATATAATAGTTGGTACAGCTGGCAGAATTGCCGATCATTTGACCGACAGGCAACTATTTTTAAATGGTTTAGAACTGCTTATTTTAGATGAAGCCGATAGAATGCTTGAATTAGGCTTTAGTGAACAATTGGCAATTATTCATGGTCAAGCCGATCATAGAAAACGTCAAACTATGATGTTCTCGGCTACAATTGAACAAGCACAAATTAAAGAAATGACGACTCAATTGTTGAGCAGCCCACAGAAAATTTCAGTGGACGCTTCCAATCAGCCACATAAAGATATTACTCAAACATTTTACTATTCTGACGGCGTATCGCAAAAAGACGAGCAACTCAGCAAAATTCTAAAGATTGTAAACCAAGAACAAGCTATCGTATTTACCGCCACTCGTACAGATACTCAACGCCTTACCGATGTGTTAAATGTGCTTAACCTTAATGCTGTTGCACTTAACGGTGAGTTATTGCAAAACCAGCGTAATCAAGTGTTACAAGATTTTAGTAAAGGTAAATATAGCGTATTGGTTTCCACTGACTTAGGTGCTAGAGGGCTAGACATATCAAATGTTGCACAAGTCATTAATTATGATTTACCTAAGTTTCCGGAAGAGTACATACACAGAATTGGCCGCACTGGGCGTGCCGGACGGCAAGGCACCGCATCATCTTTAGTCGGTAAAAAAGATTGGCAAAGCTTTCAGGCCATTAAGGCTAACTACTTAGACGAAGTGAAATTTGACGTAGTTGAAGGTATCGACACTCGGTTTACCGGTATTAAAGCTAGACCTAAAAAGGTATATAAGAAAACTAATAAGCCGATAAGTAAGCCCGTTAAAGCACCGGTTAAAGCCGTAGTAAAACGTATTAAAACAATGGGCTCACTCGACATAGGGCACTCGCCGATAAAGCGCAAGCCGCGAAATGATAGCCCTGCAGCAGATGAGACGATAATAGATAACGATGATTAACATCAATAATGTGTGCGCTGAACCCATTCATAAATAGCCTAGTAAGATACTAGGCTATAACATGTCTAATAAATTTTTCGAAAACTAAGCATTAGGGTAGGTTCTAATGTGGGGAGGGCCTTAGATAATACGAAGGATGTTAGTAAGTCTTAATATTCCCACCAGCAATCTTGCCACCACTCTAAAAACTCGTCAAAATCAATATAGCCATCGCCGCTATCATCAATCATATTAAATCCTTCCTCAACATGATTAGCTTTGGTTTTGGGAGACAGTATTGTTAGCATTTCAATAAACTCACGCAAGTCTATTTGACCGTTGTTGTCGCTATCAAAATAATCAAATTCTTTGCGTATTTCAGCAATCTTTTCAGGGCTGAGATCTTCACTAGCTGATTTAGAATCAGTCATTGTTTTTTCCACTTTAGTAAGCTTTTGTAAAGTTTACTCTTTTACCTTAAGCAAAGTCTAGAGAAAACTCTGTATAGGTGTTTATTCTTGGTCTAATCACCCCGCATATTTTTTATTGCTCAATGTTTAAGCGTAGCTGTCTGCTTAATTACATGTTCAACTATCGGTAACAAAGCTTCATCCCTGTTTATTTTTAGCCAAAGCTCTTATTCGTTGCGCCTGTGCTTTTTCATTTCGCTTGCTTTGCATTAAGTCACGTGCATCTGCACCAACGTGCTCTTGTGACCTTTTTTTTGCAAGATTGACTTGTTTTTCACGTTCTCTAAAGCGCGCTAACTGATCGTTAGTATGAGAGCCATAGCAAGCTGGACAGGTAACGCCTGCTTCAAACTGATCACTTAGTTTGTCTTCTTCTGTAATAGGTAATCTGCAGCCATAGCACTGATCATAATGACTTTTTTCTAGCTTATGATTAACTGCCACTCTATTATCAAAGACAAAACAGTCGCCTTCCCACAAAGAATCCGATTCGGGCACATCTTCTAAGTATTGTAATATGCCACCTTCTAAGTGATAAACTTCATTAAATCCCTGCTCTTTTAAATACGCAGTAGATTTTTCACAACGAATACCCCCTGTACAATACATGGCTACTTTTCTATGTTTGCTAGGGTCTAATTCTTTACTTACGTATTCTGGAAATTCGCGAAATGAATCAGTATGTGGATTTACCGCGTTTTTGAACGTCCCTATTTCAATTTCATAGTCATTACGTGTGTCGATTACGGTAACGTCAGGATCAGATATTAGGGCATTCCAATCTTTTGCTGATACATATGTACCTGAGGTTTTAAGAGGATCTATGCCTTCCACACCCATAGTCACAATTTCTTTTTTTAGTTTTACTTTTGTGCGATAAAACGGTTGCTCTTCATGCCAAGAAAATTTTTGTGAAATAGGCGAAATACGCTCATCGGCATTTAAATAGGCGAGCACCGCATCAATACCCTCTTTAGAACCCGACACAGTGCCATTGAGACCTTCATGAGCAAGTAAAATAGTGCCTCTAATGCGATTCGTTTCCATAAATTCGCGCAATGGCTCGCGCATTTCAATATAGTTTTCTAAAGTCACAAACTTATAAAGTGCACAGACTAAATATGTTGGCGTATCTTTTTGATTATGACTGGAGGTCATTGTTTTTTCCTTTGCGAGTTGGAACGTAAAACCAAAGCAAAATTGCGGCGCAAATACTAGCATAGCAAAGCTTTAATCGCCAATTTGATAGCACGGCTGCTGAGGAACTACAATGGTAAAAATGAATGTGCCAGAATATGCTTAAACGTTAACGGCCATACCTTGCTCAATACTCGCAAAAGTAGCATCTACGAATTCGCTAGCGGGCAATTCGCTTAAGGACTCATATGGAATATCATGGGGATGAAGTATATTTGAATTACTATCTTTTTCGTGCTGTTCTTTATTGTTACTTGGATTATCTTCAACCCCCTTGTATTGCCTTATATATTCATCGGGTTTAAGGGTGTTTTGCACAAAAACCGAAGTGTTTTCAATTACCTCAACGGGCAGTTTTTGCTCTTCTTTTGTGCAATGTAAACTGTGAGGTTGCAGGCTATTATAAAACTGAATTAATATTGATGGATGCTTACAAGTATGAAGACTATTGGCCTGCCTTGCGTATTGTGTAAAATGCTTGTTTTCAACATATAAACTAGGCTTTGGGGCTGAAGGGAGATTTATACTTGCGTATAGCAAACTATGCTCTATCGCGCCTTCATTTTTAGCATTATATGACTGGGCACTTGTCATCTGTAAAGCTAAGTACCATCCGAATACAGAAGTACTATGGCCCGCTTGATGTAACGTACGACTAAGCTGCTTGTCTACAGATTGAATATACGACGAAATTTGCATAAGAAGTATTAACTATAAAAATACAATTATTGGTAAGTATAGATATCGACAAGCTCTCCTACTTACTCAAGTCTTTTTGTATAAAGTCGATAAATAAGTCGCAACAAATTAGGCCGGGATGAACAAGGCTAGCGCCGATATTCCAATGTTCATACCTTGGTCATTATATGAAATATCTACCAGATTTATAAATGCTAAGCCAATGTTTAGCAAAGGAAACTATGAGAACCTTAGATTATTCCGATAAACGTTGTTTGGTAATTGAAGACAGGCGCCCATTTTTAATGCTATTAAAAGGATTACTTAATAGCCTAGGGGCAACGAAAGTTACTACTGAAATGTCGGCTGAAGCAGGCATAAAAGCATGTAAAGTAAAAAAGTTTGATATCGTTGTTTGCGATTTGCATTTAGGTACTAATCGCAAGAATGGCTTTGAATTTTTAGAAGAAATTCGTACCCTGCACCTTATACGTCCTTCTACCGTCTTTATTATGATAAGCGGTGATAGCGCAAGATCTATGGTATTGGGTTCGATCGAAAAACAACCCGACGACTACCTCATTAAACCATTTTCTCAAGCACAGCTAAATTCTCGAATTACCCGCGCTATTACTAGACGTATTACTTTATCTGCATTATATAGCCAAATCGACCATGGTAAATATGAACTAAGCACAGAAACATGCCGACACTTTTTAGAAACTGAGCAAAGATACGCCAATCACCTTTTACAAATTTTAGTAAAACTTTGTTGGAAAGTTGAAAACTATAGTGAAGCCGAAAGTATTTTAGAAAAGATTCTCGCCCAGCGCCAAGTGCAATGGGCTTTGTGTGCGTTAGCAAAAACGAAGCTTCTACAGCATAAGTTTGAAGAAGCAATTACCCTTGCAAAAGACGCTATTGAAAGCTTTATGCACAATGTTGAAGCATACGACATTATTGCCGACGCGTACTTACAAAACAATAAAAAACCCGAAGCGCTTAAATTTATTTTAGAAGCCTTGTCGTTATCTCCATTATCCATTGATAGACATTTTAGAGTATGTGAAATTGCCAGAGAAAATGATGATTTCGAATTAGCGATGAATAGCGCTAAGTCTATCTTTGAACTGTCACAACGCTCGGTACATAAAAACGTTAATCATTTGTGTGGCTATGTTCGCAGCATTTTAGATGTAGCTGAGAATGCTGAAAGTAAAAGCGTACGCAATAAGTTTATGCAAGAATCGATTGTAGCAATGCATCGAGCTAAAAATGACGAGAGCACAAAAACCCAACCAGATGATTTCGATTTTGGTATTTTTGAATCCATCATTCATGCCAGAATGCTTCATTTAGAGGGTAAAACAAGCGATTCTAAAAAAGCATTAGAAGAGAGTCAAATTGAAATAGAACGCAATTTCACTGAATATCCCGTAGCCATGGCCGCCGACAGTTTAAAGCTAATGCTTGATTTAGGTGATTATGAAGAAGCTGCAAAATTAGCCGCCATCATCAAAAAGAACCCTGAGAAAGTAGATAGCTCAATTCTGTATTTAGCACAGTCAGAATCAGCTAAAATACAAAAAAACAGAACGAAATACGTCAAGCATAACAAATTAGGTATCGAATTATATGGGCAAGGCAGCTATGCCAATGCTTATGAAGAATTTTGTCACGCTAAGAAAATTTCACCCCTAAATATTGGTATTACCCTTAATTTAATGCAGTCTTTAGCAAAGCTTATTAAACAAACTGAAAAGCCTGAAGGCAAACACATTATTGAAGCAAGAGAGCTTTTCCGCTTTATCAATAACATGCCTTTGAAGTCTGTGCACAAGACCAAATTTGAAAGAATGCGCGCAGAAGTAGAAGATGCGTTATCCTAAGCATTTGCTCAGTTTAATGCATTGGCTAAAGTTCTTCGCGTATCGCAAGGGTCAATCACTGCATCTATTTCAAGCATAGTCGCAACTTCTAGCGCTTTGCCTTTTTCATACTGCTTCGCTAGTAGTTTATCGAATAATACTTTTCGTTTTTTGGCGTCTTTTTCGTTAGCTAATTCTTTTTTAAAGCCCAGTTTTATAGCGCCTTCAAGCCCCATCGGACCAAACTCGCCTTGTGGCCATGAAACCATGTAACTAGGATTTGAGGTGCTTCCAGACAGCATAGCCTGCGCACCTAATCCGTAACATTTGCGAATAACAATGGCAATGAAATCAACCGATAAATTAGCACCTGTTGCAAAAAGTTCGCTCAATTGGCGCACCGCCCCACTCTTTTCATGCTCAGGCCCCACCATAAAGCCAGGCGTATCGGTTAACGACACCAAGGGAATTTTAAATTGATTGCACAAGCGCATAAACCGGTTAAGTTTATTTGCGGCGTCTACATCAATAGCACCGCCCAGCACTTTGCAATTGTTCGCGATCAAGCCAATTGGTTTGCCTTCTATTCTGGCAAACCCTTGAATAATAGCGCCTCCGTATTGAGATGAAAGCTCGGTAAAGGAGTCCTTATCAACAATCCCATCTATTATTTTGTGCATGTCGTAAACAAAACGTCTGTCTTGAGGCAACACCTTGGCTAAAGCATCACTTTTTGGTGCTTGCCAGGTATTAGTATGACCTTGAAAATATCCTAAACATACTTTGGCAAGCTCAATAGCATGGTTTTCATTGTCCGCTACAATATCTACTACACCATTTTTGGCCTGAACATCTATAGGACCAATTTCAGCAGGTGTAAACTTACCCAATCCACCGCCCTCAATCATTGCCGGTCCAGCCATGCCGATTGATGATGATTCTGTGGCAATAGTAATATCAGCAACGCCAAACAAAGCAGCGTTACCCGCAAAACAGTAGCCATTATTGACAGCTATACGGGGGACTTTTCCTGTTAGGCCAGCCCAATGACCGAATGTTGCGCATTGCAAACCTGAATTGACCGTTGAAATATCGGTGTCGCCAGGACGACCGCCACCCCCTTCCGTAAACATAATAACGGGCAAGTTCTTTTTCGAAGCAATGTGTAGCATACGGTCTATTTTCAAGTGGTGGAAGTAACCTTGAGTGCCCGCCAGCACCGAATAATCGTTCACTATTAATACAGTGTTATGTGGATGATGCGAAGTCAACTTCGTATCAGCTATATTAATGTGCTTACTATTAATAGATGCAACCCCAGTAATAACACCATCTGCGGCAGTTTCAGACTGCAATTCTTCATACTCTCGGCGTTGTCTTTGTGCCGCTACGGCTAATTGGCCATACTCACTAAAATCACTCCCGTCACATAACTTATCGAGGTTTTCTCGCGCAGTATTGTAGCCTTTTGCATGTCTTTTAGTGGCTTGAGTTATCCGTGCTTTATCTTCTGTTTTGGCAAGCCTAGCGGCTAACTCTTGATCTATTGGGGTTGAATTCGTCATTTATTTATATTCATCACTATAGGCATATTTATAGGCGGCATTTAGTACAACTAGGCTTATCGTTTGTGTTAGTAGATATTGAATGCAGTTCACATCGTACTCCTTGCTTTTAAACCGTCTAATAAAAGGTAAGCTGCTTCGTTTATTCTTAGTAACTTAGGTATCTAATTAATTACTTCTGAAGGCTTATTAGATCCTTTTGGAATTCGCTTATCTCGTCAAGCAAACGGTTAATTTGCTTGTCGGTAGATAATGCCATAATCCCTATCATATACTCGGTGCTTGCTTGGGTGTTAACTTCCATTGCGCTTTGAAATTCAGGCGTTCTAAATTGTTCTGGATCTACAACAAGTTCATGCAACCTTTCTTGAAAAGTCTCATCTCTTGTTGAAAGCGCAAATACTTCTCTTAATTGCTGTTGATATTCACGTTTATACTCAGTCCAATAAGGGCCGGTAGATTCGAAGCTGTCATAAAAAGTGCTAATATGTTCTTTTTGCTCTTCGCTTAATTTACCGAGCCATTTTTTAATTCCTTTTTGATTGCGTTTGACCCATTTTTTAGCTCGTTCTTCGCTGTCTAAGGTACTGCTTTCGAGCATTTCCTCGTCGTCTTCAACATTTTTTTTCTCGAGGTTTGCGAATAAATAAATAACTTGATCTTGCGATAAAGTGGCGCCTAATCTTACTAAATCGGGAGCAAGGTGCGCACGCGCTCTTACCCAATGACCACGGGCTCTCTCGCGATGAGATATGATAGTTTGTTCGTTGATGTTTTTGCTTTTGATATCAGCAACAATATCTTCTAATTGTGACTGATACTGTGGTAATTCGTCTTGTTTGTGCCAAAGCTTCCAACTGCTAAGCATATCGTCAAACATATCTTCTTGTTCGTTGTTGAGTTCAACGTAATCGTCTAAATACCAGTATATGAGCCAATCAACATTGTTATAAGCGAACTTAGCCGAGCAGCCTCCTAACAAAAGCACGCACACCAATATAATAATTTTTTTCATGCAGTTGTTTTCCTTCTTGATTTATTTGCTATCCTTACATACGACAAATACTACACTAAAGGTTTCATATGTCGTTAAAGAAAATTGCAGTACTGACCTCGGGTGGCGATGCACCCGGCATGAACGCATGCATCAGATCTATCTGTTTAACCGCGCAAAGCCTTGATATTGAAGTTATTGGATATAAGTCTGGCTATATTGGCCTACTCAAGCAAGATTACATAACATTAACCTCGGTAGATGTGTATAACCTTCTCCAGCGCGGCGGCACAGTGCTATATAGTGCTAGGTGTGAAAAATTCAAACAAGACGAGCATGTCAAAAAAGCAGCCCAACACCTTAACGACAATAAGATAGATGGCCTAATTGTTATTGGCGGTGATGGTACCTTTAGAGGTGCCCAAAAATTACAAGCTTTTTGGGACAAGCCTATCATAGGTTGCCCAGGCACAATCGATAACGATATAGCGGGGACCGACTATACCATTGGCTATCATACTGCTATTCAGACAGCTGTAGAATCAATAGACAAGGTACGTGATACTGCCGAGTCGTTTGAGCGTATTTTTCTGGTTGATGTAATGGGCAGAGAAGCCGGTTTTATTGCGCTAAACTCAGCAATATCTAGCGGGGCGGATCATGTTATTTTACCTGAAACTTTTACTTCGGCGGCTGAAGAACTCGTTAACATTCTTGATAAATTAGCAAAACGTAGAGCCTATCGCGCCAATTCAAGTCATATTATAGTGGTTACTGAAAATTTATGGCCAGGTGGTCTCAACATATTGCAAGATTCTTTACATTCAGAAACCGGTATAGACGTAAGAATACTTACTTTAGGCCATGTGCAACGCGGTGGTTCACCTGTTTGGCAGGACAGACTGCTAGCTACCAAACTAGGTAACTATGCATTACAAGCTATGTTGCGCGGCGAGAAAGGTGTAATGGCGGGTGTTAAGGCGGCATTACCAGTCTCAGTTGCGTTCGAAACAATTGATGAACAAGAAAAGAAACTAAATCCTTATTCGATGGAAATGTTAGATACTATTACCTTGCGCGGCTAGTCGCTATTTTTGATAGTTCGGAGGAATAAAGAATGAAAAAAAAGATGCCTATGCGGCATCTTTTTTCTAGTAGTTAATGTTCATACGTTTTAGCCAATGTACCCACCACCAAGCCGGCCCTACAAGTAAATATCTGAGGTCTTCAAAAAATGATGGTTTCTTACCCTCAATTTTATGACCGACAAACTGTAATATCCACATCACAACAAACAGCACTATTGAAAATTGCCAGACGCTTATATCAGCCGCTACTAACAACTTTATGCCACCAAGTGTGAGTAACATCAGCAATGTCATTGCGGCACCTATGGGACCAGATAGCTTAAAATAATAATATAAGACAGGTATAGCAGCAATATGAGCAAAAGTAATTTTAAATTGCGCAATAAAATCAGGGACTGGAATTGACCATATCAGCCCTATTGTGACAAAGAATATACTGGGTACCGCAATCGCATGTATTGCAATATTGGTTTTGTTTTGATGGCTTTCGCCATAAGTTTTAATGAGCCTTTCTATCTCGCGCACAATATTGTCCTGTTGACACTTTTGCTTGTTGTTAACGATAAGTTTACAACTCGCAGGAATTGAGTACAAGGATGTTTGTTTCAATCTATGTAAAAAACCCTTTAACATGTTATATTTTAGACATTATTTACTCATTTGCTCCCACTATGACTTCATCAGAAATATCTAAATCTAAGGTTTCAAAAAAAGCCAATATTGAATACGAAATACATGTGTTAAGTACTAAAGAGCATTTATTTGAAGTTACCATGACAGTAGACTTGCCAAGCACTAACGCACCTTCTGCTGTGCGAGTGGCCATGCCAGCATGGATACCTGGTAGTTACATGATACGGGACTTCTCTAGAAATTTGCATAGCTTGAATAGCTCGCAAGACTTTATAGTATTAAAACAACTTTCAAAACAAGAGTGGGAAATCACTAGCAAAAATGGTGATGCACTCAAGCAATTTTCATTACACTATATTATATATGCAAATGACCTGTCGGTGCGCAGCGCATTTATAAATGATGAATATGCATTTTTTAATGGCACATCAGTCTTTTTATGCCTAAAAGAGTTTGAAAACTCACCACATATAATCACCATAAATAAACAGCAAGAGACGCTTGTACCGGCAGTTGCTACATCTCTCCCTGTATCAAAAACAGTCACTTCAATGCCCGAAAGTTATGATACGTTTTTTGTAAAAGATTATTTTGAGCTGATCGACCACCCTGTTTTACTGGGTAAATTTGATGATTATTGTTTTGATGTATTGGGTAACCGCTTCCATTTAGTATTTACTGGACAACATAACTTCGATTTCCCGCGAATGGAACGTGACCTAAGCGCCATAATAGAACACCATATTAACTTATTTGGTGATTTCCCTTGTAAAGAGTATTGGTTTATAACCCTTGTTTGCGACCATGGATTTGGAGGGCTAGAACACCTTGCTAGTACAGTGTTACAATACAGTAGGTTCGACTTACCCTTAGTAGGCGAAGCTGACAAAATAAGCAAAGAATACCAACAATTTTTGGCCTTATGTAGCCACGAACTTTTCCACACATGGCATGTAAAACGCATAAAGCCTGAAGTGATGTACCAACCCAATTTGTTTGAAGAGGTCTATACACCGCAGCTTTGGATTTACGAAGGCTTCACGTCATTTTTTGATGATCTGAGTTTAGCTAGGTCAAAACTTGTATCACCTGCTCAATATGTACAGATCCTAAATGAAGCCATCACGCGTTTGATGCGTAACCCCGGGCGACTAAAACAAAGCGCGAGTGAATCGAGCTTTGATGCATGGAATAAGTTTTACAAACAAGATGCTGGCTCGGTAAATCACATAGTGAGTTATTATAATAAAGGCGCCATTATTGCTCTATGTTTGGATATTACGCTTCGCCAACAGTCTAACAACAAGGTATCGCTAGACAATGTAATGAAGTGTTTGTGGGAACAATATGGCAAGACCCAGTTAGGCACCCCCGATGATGTGATTTTAAAGCTTTGTAAAACTGAATTTAACATCGACTTAAGTGGTTTTTTATTTTTGGCCACTCAAACGCCTATCGATTTGCCCTTGCCCACTCTTTTGCATTCAATTGGTCTAAAGTTGAACATGCGTCCTAACCATTCTTTTCAAGACAAAGGAGGTTCGTCAGTTGCCAATACAAAGCACGATTTAGGCGCCGTACTGGCTATGTCAGACAAGCAATTAAAGGTAGTGTCAATTCAAGAAAACCGTGCCCTAAGCATAGCGGGTTTGTATGTTGGTGACACTATTGTCGCTTTCAAAAAATGGCAATGCGATGACTTACGTTTATATAAGTTATTGAATCTATGTAATATAGGAGAAACATTGCCTATTGATGTAATGCGCGATGGAAAACTAATTACGCTTAATTTTAAGGTGCAACCAGCCATACTAGACACTTGTGATATTAGCATTGAAAACACAACTGTGTTTTTGAAATGGCTGGGTGTTGATGATAACGCAAATCCAGAATAGTGCGATTAGTGAGCCATTAGAAAATATTGTGGTAGAAAAATTCAATTGAACTTCACCGCAGCAGTAATGACACCTTACTGCGGTAGTTCTACCAACAACGCTGGGTCTAAGCGCTCTTTAAACCAATTAATACGCCAATCAAGATGGGGGCCTGTTACCCTGCCAGTAGCGCCTATTTCAGCGACCAACTCACCTTGCTCTATTGCCTTACCTTCCTGCACATGAAGTTTACTCAAATGAATCAAGGTAGACGACACGCCATAGCCATGGTCAATAATTAAGGTGCCTCCAGAATAATACATATCGTTGTGCGCTAATCTAACAACACCTGCCGCAGGCGCGATTACCGGTGTGCCAGTCTTATTGGCAATATCTAATCCAAAGTGTGGACGTTTAGGTTCACCATTAAATACCCGTCTAGAACCATATACACCTGAAATACGACCTTGTGCAGGCAAAATAAAATCTTGGGTGAAGAACAAGAATTCAGAATCATGTGCACGTGCTTTTGCAATAGCACGGTTATCTAGTCGTATACGATCAAGCACGGTCTTGGGTGGGCTGACATATTTTTGCGCAACGCCCTCAATTTTATCTTCTTTATATACACGTTTAGATAGCGCTATGGTGAACGTTTGCCAAAGTTCAGACTCTGGCAATTTCCAACTTAGCTGCTGGCGTAAACTCGCATCGCGCCCAAAGCCAAATACAAAGTCACCGTTAGGAGAAACCTTAATTGCATTGCTATTTAACTTAACCAATGCATTTGGCGGAAGTTTTCCGCGCAGCAAACTCCCCTGAGTAAAATCGCCTAGCAGTAAAGGCTTAGCAAAAACCGATAAAGCAAACACCATTAATAGAAGGCATGCTGTACTTTTTGCGATTACAGATTTCATTAACAATTGCCACTAATGATGGCTCCTTTGCCTACCCCTTCAAATGCCATAACCGTGAGTGCATCACTCGTTTCCTTTTGTGTTTGCTCAAGGATATATTGCGCTAAGCATTCTACGGTCGAATCGTAATCAATGAGCTCACATACCTGCTGCGCAATAGCCATTTCAAAAACGCCTTGTGAAGCTTCATACTTAAAGCAATAAACGGGCAAAGCGGAAAGTACTGTGAAACTCAAATTTTGCGCATCCACTACATCTTCATTGCTACCAATATATATGTCGGACCATCTTTTAGCCCAATAACTTTGCCACTTTTGAGATGTTTCACCATTTTGAGTAATCAGAATTTTTGAACGATGGCCATGGGCTATGCGCTGGCAATTCCCATCATGCTTTTTCAAACCGTGTGTATAGTGGTAAAAAGGCGTAAGAATGATTTCTTCACGTAATACGATGTCAATATCATGGACGTTTTCAGGCAAATGTGTGGTAATCACATCTTTCAAATATGCAGTAAGGGACTGCTTAGTAATTAGTGGTGGCTCGCCTTCTAAGCTATACACGAAGGCATAAGCCTCAGGTGGACAATACAACTGAATAGGCAGTTCATTTGCAAATACAAAATCGACCAGCACGCGACCATCGGCAGCGGGAGGATGGATTCTTGTATTTTGATGATCAGCGGGAACCACTAGCTTATGATCAACATAATCGTCTATGACTTTTTTTAATTGTTTTTTAACAATACCAAAGTCTTGTACCATGCTTTCTTCATTGAGGCCACCGTCTAGGACTACATCGACTATCCAGCTCTCTCCTACCATGCCACGCTGTGGGCATAAGTAAGAGAAGTCCATTACGGTAAGATCGTTAACAAATAACTTCATGAATGATTATCGCCTTTGACCGACTTCGTTAATTGATCTTTCAAATTAGGTGGCAAGCCCGATATGGTTAATGTGTCGGTTTGAACGTCATAATGAATGCGTTGGCCCAGAAGCTTTCGTTCAAAACTTACACTTATACCGCCACCCGCGCCTGAATATTTATTCATGACATTAATCATAGATTTATCAGCCTGAAACTTTGGTTCAAGGGGTTGTTCTAAGCCAGCATTATAATGTGAAAAGCTATGTTCGCCTTCAGACATTGACGGTAAAATTCCATCTACTTCATTAATAGCAATTTCTTCACCCAAGTCAGCTTTTTCTTTATAGTATTTAGATACACTTTGACGATGCTCATGTTTTTCATTTGCGTCTAATGCTTGTGAAGCCAAGTAAGTGTCTAAATGTTGCACAAATTGCTTATTTTGCACTTTAGTATCTACTTTTTCTTCACAGCCAATAAAGCTCATAAAGAAGTCTGACACTTTGCGACCCATGCGGCCTTTAATAAAGCTGATATATCTTTCGTCTTGCGCACTAACGTCTAATTGGGTTAGGTCAATACGCACCGCAATTTGCATTTTAGTTAACTCAAGAAATTTATTAGACGTTAAGTCAAGCTGCTGATTAACAGAAACCGAGTCTTTGGTATCGAGCATAGCGATCAATAAATAATCGGTTGCCAAATAATTATAGAGGCTGAAAATAACATACCCAGTTTCAAGCATTGCCTCATCTGTAATAGTTTTAACCAAATGTTGACTTGCTTGCACACTGAAATCGTAAAAGTCGATATCCTTGTTACCCATTTTCTCTAATAAATCACGCATACTGGGGTCGAGTTCATTACCAAAGCCGCCCACACCTTTGCTAGGCTTACCATTAAAGTTACTATGCAATTGCGTTGCTAAGTCAGTTATTGGATTAGACACCTCAAAACAACTAGGCCGGGGAATGAAAACAAGCTTACCTTCTTCAGATAAACTAATTTGATGTACAACAAACTCATTTACGTTTGCACTCATATATGATGTTATAACCTTTAATTAAACGTTTACCCTATTTGCGGCGCAAATAAAGGAAAACAAAATGTTGGTGAAAATTTCCAGCAGCCATTATACTTTGCTGTGACTCGAAATATAGTGTTTATACAGGTTATAAATAGTATTTATTTACCTAGTCGGTAATTGTAACGAGTTTTTCATAAAAAATCATAGGACAAATCAATGCCCATACAATCGCGTTATAGTAATAAAGAATTTGACGCCCTTACCCAAGAAGTATTTTTAGCGCTAGAAAAGCATAAGGCCAAAGGCGATTTGTCTATAATGGTGCTTGGAAATGTATTAGCCAGTATTTTTCAACACCAAGTCACAGACGACGTTAGAGGTGTTATGATTAATCAGTTTTGTGATGCTCTTAAGAAAAGTGCAAATAGCCCAGCCTCATGATATATAACGAATCTCCTCGCAGAAAAAAAATTACCCAACAAGTGAGTTGGGGACATTGGTTTGCATTTGCAAATATACTAATGGCGAGCGCAATATCGTCAGTATATCTGTTTTCTTCCCCCATTGCCGATACTCCTATAAGTTTTGTGTATTTGATAACCACTTGGTTAGGTCATACCAGCTTTATTACTTTTTTGGGCTTTGTTATTCTGGTTATGCCCTTGTGTTACAAAATCACCAATTTACGTCTATTAAAAGCGACCGCATCGGTTATTGCTGCCGTCGGCTTAGCACTTCTTGCTTTTGACGCGCTTTTATATAACAAAACAGGTTTTCATATTACCTTCAGTTCAGCTGAGTTAGTAAGAAACGAAGCACAAGGTCAAATGGGAGCTTTCGGCTGGTTGCAATGGTTTTACCTCGTGCTTTTGTTTATCATTTGGTTAATGTTCCAACTGGTTGTTGCCAATGCAATTTTTAAGCGAATTGGAAGGTTTCAGCGCATTAAAGTAGCACGCTATATTATTGTTGGTTTTGTTCTGTGTTTTATTAGCAGCCATGCAATTCATGTGTGGGCAGATGCAAGGTTATACACCCCTGTATTGAAACAAGACAATATGTTTCCTCTTTCATATCCAGCTACTGCTAAAACATTAATGGCTAGGTACGGTTTTATTGATTTAGAGGAGCGTCAACAGCAAGAAAAATTACAATATAATAGTGAAACTAGTCGATTTAATTATCCCCCAAAACAAGTTTATTGCAGTGTCGACAGAACACGGAAAATTATCGTCCTTGCTAGCCTAGATTCTTTGGATATTGCCAGTGTTGCATCGTTAGAATCCAATAAATTCCATCTAAACCTGCAGCAAGAGCCAAGCGAATTAGCTCGACAGTTGTTGTTTGGTATACCGAGTAACTTGTTAGAGATGACATCTGCTCCTTCCGTAGCAACAGAGTTACTTAATGCATTTGATGTAACCACAGGTTTCTATACTACCGGGCAAAATAATGACCAAGAATTTGACAGTTTTAGTGACGCATTAAAAAATACCGACAGTGGATTTTTTATGGGCATTGTATCCAGTGAGCAACTGGTTGGATTCGACTTTTCCGTGCTAAAAGAAAGCGCCAAGGTATTGGTAATTGGTAAAGGTCAAACTGAGATATTCAAACTATGGAGTAATTTTGTTGTAAGTAGCCAGGTTTCTAGCAACGAAGATATAATACCTACCGTATTAAGCGAATTCGGCTGCTTAGCACCACCCATTCGCTATTCTACTGGGCAGACATTACAAAGCCCTACCCGTCGATGGCTAGTAAGCACCCAAAACAACAATGTGATTGTTGTTAAGTATCCATTACTGACCAAAGTTGCTAAAGATGGAAGTTACGAGGTAACCAACATCACGACACAGGCTAAAGTACTTATCGATTTGGATACTAACCTCCTTAGCCGCTCAATAAAGCATCTAAAAGATTTTAGCGATAAATAAAAAATCCCCCGCGATTTAAGGAGAAAAGCAATTAGATTTCTTGCTAGAACAGATAATCATAAACGCTTTTGGCGTCGTGAATTGCGGCGCCAGCATTTACTTCACTTTGTTATTATTCCTAGCACCTTTGGTCTCTCTTCACTCCCTTTTTACTCCCTCCTTTACACTATATTTTATTATCTCAATTTTACACTCTACTTTGTTAGCTAAAATAACATTCAAGCTCGCACATTGACCTTAGGGTGTAATAAAATTGTTAACAACTACAATTAGCAGGTAAACATCATGTTTATCACACGAATACCAAACCCTTACATTTAAATCAATTAAGATCTCAAAAGCACTATATAAAGCAAGGCTATCAATGTTGAAGCGACACTTACTTATTCATTTAAGTAAACACCTGCAAATTAATCTAAATTTAATATTATTAACATATTCGCAGCCCACCTTTTTATTATATCGCACACTAAAAGGCTACAAAAATAAAGAAGAACAAACTGTTTAAACCTGCTTTGCTATCACTAGCAGTCGTATCTGCCTTAACGACGTCTGCAGCCTTCGCGCAAACACCGAATAATTGCGAAGCTGAAGCCGATATAGAAGTTATTGCCGTTAGCGGGATTCGCGGCTCACTTATTCGAACACAAGCCATTAAGCAAGACAACAGCAGTATAGTAGAAGCTACCTCTGCATAAGATACCGGTAAGTTGCCCGGCTCTTCAATTGCTGAATCATTATCTCGCTTGCCCGGTTTGGCCGGTGAACGTGTAGGTGGCAGAACTTCTGGTATTTCAGTACGTGGTTTTAAGGAAGATTTTACAGGTACTTCATTAAATGGTCGTGAACTTATTGGTATTGGTGATCACCGCGGTGTTGAATACGATTTATATCCCTCTGAAATAATGACAGGTGCCACTATTTACAAAACCTCTGACGCTACTCTTTTAGTCCAAGGTATTGGTGGCACGGTCGATTTACAAACTGTTCGTCCGCTAAACGCAAAAGAGACATTAACGTTTAACGGTAGTTTCGAATCAAGCGGTTCTGGTTCAGACAGTCCTGAATTCGACAACAAATGTAAGCGTTTTGCCTTATCTTTTGTGGAAAAATTTTCTGACGATACCATTGGTTTAGCGGTTGCCTTAGCGTCTACAGAATCTCCACACAACCAACGTAAATATGGTGTTTTGGGATACAACACCGATCCGGACACCGACCTAGTAACACCATCAGGTCTAGACTCCCAAGCTATTAGTACTGAATTGGAGCGTGAAACCGTTTCTGTGGTATTACAATTCCGTCCTACCGACGATTTAGATATTGTTATTGATGCCCTGAACATTGACTACTCTTACTCAGGTGTGTTGCGTGGGCTTATCGAAACATTCAATGCATCGAACGTAAGTGGTACCGGCGTAAATAACACCGGTACACAAATTGAAGCGAATCCAGTGTTACGTACCGATCCACTTCACAATGATGGAGACTTACAAGTTTTTGGTTTAAACGTAGAATATGCGCTTAGCTATACCTGTACACTTGAACTGGGCGCCGCAAGCAGCGAATCAACTAAGCGTGACCTGCGCGGTGAGTCTTATGCTGGTTTAGCGCGCTTTGGCTCACTTACATCTGACCAACTAGGTTCTCGTATTTTCCAAATGAGTAACAGCGGTGTTTTCTTTACGGGTAGTTCAGGTTTAGACGCATTTTCCGATCCTAACGCTTTACAACTTACCCTTCCGCAAACGTGGGGTGGCGGTTTAGCTAACCTAGCTGACCAATTTACATCTGGTGTGCTTACTGCAAATGGTTCAAATTTCGATTACAACAACGCACAAGACGATTTTTAAACTTTGCAGATTTCTCTGAAGAACTCACCACAGTAAAATTTGAAGCAAGAGGCATTTTAGACGGTGACTTCTTTACCGATTTAACGGTTTAACGGTTTAACGGTTTAACAGTTTAACGGTTGGTATTAATTACTCAGACCGTTTCAAAGATAAAGACAACAAAGGCTTCTTTGCAACATCAACGTCTTACCCTCTATCGACAAGCATACCTGCTGAATACGTACTTGGCTTAAGCCAATTTAAGTTGGGCTGGTTTGGGTAAAGTAGTCGCGTATGACGGTTTTGCGCCATACGGCGACGGCACTTATGCGTTAAATGATGCTGGTTTGCTTGAGCCTGAACACTTGGGTGATACCTACGTGGTAGAAGAAGTATTAACATTATAGGTTAAAGATGACTTTGAGACTGAGCTTAGCAATATGGCCCTAACCGGTAATATTGGTTTGCAATATGTACAAACTGATCAATCTTCAACGGGCTTTAGCGGTATTGTTGGCGCAAACTTTGCCGTCTGTAATACCGACAACAATGGTCAAGTAGATCAATCTTGTAATATAAGCGGGGGAGACGATTATAGTCATGTGCTTCCCAGTATAAACCTAAGCTTAGAAGTTGCAGAAAACACATTTGTGCGCGCAGCAGCGAATAAAACAATTAGCCGCGCACGTATTGACCAATATGCAAGTTTCGGGTTTTGTTAAGTTCAATCAAAACATCGCCTTAATTGCCACTACCAATGACTTTATTGCAGCGAATGAGGGAGGCGGTGGTCCATGGAGCAAAGTAGCAGGTAACCCAACCTTACAACCTAGAGAATCAAATAACTTTGATTGGGCTTTTGAGTACTATTTCGATGGTGAAGGTTATGTATCGGCAGCCCTTTTCTATAAAGATTTAGTTAACTGGACTCGTCAAAACGATCAAATTATCGATTTCACAAACGATTCAACAGCCGATGGTGCTAACTACTTCATTCCTGGTTTCCATGACCGTATAGCTAATGCAGATGGTAACTTTAACGATGACTCCGGTGCCCCTTATGCAATTGGTGACTGCATTGCACCACCTGATTTGGGACGATTCTCTTCTTTTGAAGATGGTAACCAAGGCAGTGTAAGTGGTTTAGAGTTTAGAGTTTAGAGTTTAGAGTTTAGAGTTTAGAGTTTAGAGTTTAGAGTTTAGAGTTAACCTAGCTTTAGGAACCTACTCAGATGCATTAGAAGGTTTTGGAATCGCAACGTCTGCGACTTTCATAGATGCCGAACTCGACAATGGACTACCCATTGAAGGACAATCCGATCAATCCTTATCATTTAACACAACGCACAGATTCAGATTTTTGGAATGATATGCGCACCATGAAAATACCCAATAGACTCGCAAATAAACTGACCACATTTGCCGATACTGCAGCTATTTTTAACGACAACAACGATATTTTTAGAGATGCATCATGGCTACAGGTGATGCTAGGGCAAGGTGTTTTCCCTACCGATTACCACCCTGCAGCAAAAGTACCCAGTAATGAAGAGCTCATTCGTACTTTTTAGCAGATAAGAACCGTAAAACGCCAGCCCTTAGCACAATTACTAGCCCATGATGAATACCTGAAGACGCTAGTGGGTAATTAATTTAATAAATTTTTCTGCTGAAATAGCAGGGCTATTAATATATCCCTAATATGAATTACATTTTTTTTCAAAAATGCTAACTGACATTCAGTTTCAACACCCTCTGCAATGACGTGAAACCCTAAGTTATGCCCCATTAAAATAATTGTAGAAGCGAGTTCTTTATTGTCGTTTGATTCAGTAATATCATCAATAAAACTCTTATCAATTTTAAGTGTATCAATTGGAAATCGTCTTAAATAAGCTAAGGATGAATAGCCTGTGCCAAAGTCATCAATTGCTATACGTATACCCAAGGCGCGCAAAGCACTCAAGACTGGCACAACTTAGTCCTCTCTTTCCATCAATGCACTTTCCGTCAACTCGAGTTCAAGACAATGTGGCGAATAGCCTCTTTCTTTTAGTATGTCTTCTACAACTTCTACTGTATTTCCGTATAGTAATTGATAGGGTGAAAGGTTATCAGATAATAACAGGGGCTCATTCCCAGCATCAATCCAGGCTTTTCCTTGCAAACAGATTTTTTTCATCACTATCGTACCTATGTGTTCAATTAAGCCCGTTGACTCAGCAAGTGGAATAAATTCATTGGCCTGTATATAGCCTTGGCCTGTATATAGCCTTGTACTGGATCGTTCCATCGAACTAGGGCATCTGCACCGAATATTTTCCCAGTAACTATGTTTACTTGTGTTTTAAAAAAACTTCCAAATGGTCTTCCTCGACACATTTACGCAAGCGCGCCTCCATCTCAATCTTTTTACGCGAGGCATCCGTCATGTCTTGAGTAAAAAACTCAAAGGTTCCACGTTTTATTCTTTTGGCTTTGTATAAAGCAGCATCGGCGCTTTGCATCAGCAATTGTGCAGTGTCTCTATGCTCAGGATAAAGACTTATGCCTATGCTTGCCCCGATATGAACTTGCACACCATTGCTTAGTCTCCAAGGCCCACGAAGAGATTCTATTATCCCTTTGGCTATTTGTGCCGATTCTTCAAATTTATCTACTTTTGCAATAAGTACTGCAAACTCATCACCACCTAATCGACAAAGCGTATCTACTGAGCGGATCCGCTTTGTCATACGTTGCTCAACATCAATAAGCAACTCATCTCCAGCTTGATGTCCATAGCTATTATTAATATTCTTAAAATGCTCTAAATCTATTACTAATAGCGCAAGCTTATGCTCAAATCTACATGCAACTTTCAAGCTACACTCTGTATTTTCAAGCAAAACCCTTCAGTTTGACAAGCCCGTTAAAGGATCATTGTTTACTAGAAACATTAGTTGCTTCTGAGCATAACGGATCTCAGTTATATCAGTTAATACCACCACATGGTTAATTACTGAGCCATAAACATCTTTTATAGGGTGAATGGAAATTAAACCAGCGCGCTCACTATTTGAGTCGCTGTGATAAACGACTTCCCTTTTCCAGAAGCTAGCACGGTCTATTTCTTCACAAACGTCGGAGAAATCATCATTCGTAAAATTAACAAATGTATGAATATTAGGGCTTTTGTGACCTAAATATTTCACAAGCATTTTTTCGAATGCATTATTGATGTTAATAACATTAAAACAGTCATCGGTCGGAATAACGCCTTCGCTTGTATTATCAAAAACTGCAGCCGCCTGTCGCAGTCTTTCCTCTTTTTCTTGCATTTGTTGCATTAATTTTTCACTGGTAGTCACCAATAACCGCCAGGAAAAAGGAGAAGCATCGGTATAGAGTTTTAAATTTCTTCTGAATAGGTAGAAGTAAAATGCTATTGGATACTAAATGCGGTGGCAACAATGAATTTACATTTACCCCCCCCCGCGATTATTTCAACAAATTCTGGACTAACGCCAAATGCAATAATAGGAAATAAAACACCATCAAGGCACAATACTATTGGCGATCTAAGCACCGGGCACTTTTCATCAGCACCTTTTGTTTTGTTCACTTGTCCAATCAATCCCAATGGATAGCAAACATTCAACCCTAGCAAGGGACATGAAGGCGTCTCCAAAGTTTCAGTTCATTAGCTTGAAACTTCCGCCCAAGCTGTTTGAGACTCGACACATAGGGTGGTAACTTAATTACACTGAAAACAGTGTACAACTTATTTAGAGCGTCCCCCCTTTTTGTATTGTATAAGGTAATACCACGCTTGTTGTTGAGCCGTTCAAAACCATTGTGGCTGCGGCAACACCCTTCTCAACGCTGGATTGGCTCACCGTAGAAATATTTGGTGTGACTCTTATCACTTCACTTATGCCGTCAAACCCGGTTATACGTAAGTCATCAGGTACATTGATACCTAACTCTTTAGCGCATTGAAGTACTTCAATTGCAATAAGGTCACTCATACATAAAATAACCGTGGGCCTAGGTCTAGTATTAAGTACTTCTAAAGCCGCTTGCTTGGCAAACTTATGATTGTTTTCTGGTGTGTGCCATATGCTGCCACTTGGTAACTCAACGCCCGAATCGGCTAATGCCTTGTAATAACCTTCAAGTCGCCTGTGAGTAACGCAATGGTCAACATCTATTAGAGGAGCATCATAAATCCGGCAAGTATGATTAGCGTCAATTAGGCGAAGGCCAATAATAGCCACTTTATCCGTCTTTTTAATCGCTAATTTGGCTATTTGATAAGCGGCCTGGTCGTTATCAATATTAACAGATGGACAGCCACTCAAATTATAATCCACCGTAACTACAGGTTTGTGTTGAATGCTTACTTGGCTTATAAGGTTGGTGTTACGTGGTGCGCCATAACAAATAAATCCATCGACAAAATCAATTACATCGCGAATGCTTTCTGAGTCTCCCGCATACAAAAGTAAATGTTTTTGTTTTTGTTTAAGAACCCTGGTAACTCCTTGAATAAATGAGCTTGCTACCGGGTCGGTCACCATATATTCAATGCTATCAGTAAGCACCAATGCGATAATATTAGATTTACCTTTACGCAATATTTGTGCAGCCTTATTAGGGCCGTCGTAACCTAATTCTTTGCAGGCTGCTAGTATTTTTTCACGTCTTTTAGCCGACAATTGATCGGGACGGTTAAATGCGTTTGAAATAGTCGCGGTAGACGTATTTAAAGAGAGCGCTAAGTCTTTGAGGGTGAGATTACGTTTTTTAATGACAGACATACTTTATTTTCGCTTTGCTTTAGTACTAGGTAAAATCGCTAATTACTAGATAACTACTATGTAATAAGCATACAGGAGTATTACTATTCAATTTCAATTTCAATTATTACCGATTGGTAAGGCAATAAGCGAAATGTTTTTTGGCAACAATCAAAATCAGGAAAATTGTTGATTATAAGCTTACCCAATTGCAATCCTAATGGAATAACTTCATCAATGGGTCTATCAGAAAAATTCAACAACACCAGCAGCTTTTTGTCATCAATACTTCTAGTATAGTCGTATAGCTGAGTATGCTCTGCATGTAAGAGTTCATAACTTCCATAAACTAATATCAAATTATCTTTGCGTAATCTCACAATTTTACGAAAATAATTCAACTCTGAGTAGGCCCTGTTTTGCTGCTCGGCAACATTTACGCTAATGTAGTTCGGATTTACTGTTAACCAAGGCTTGCCGTTTGTAAATCCGGCATTATGCGTGTTGTCCCATTGAATTGGAGTGCGGGCGTTGTCTCTTCCTGTTATCTTGTGAGACTCTAATAATGCCTGTGTATCGCCGCCCTCAACTTTCGTCAAATGAAACCAATTAAGAGTCATTAAGTCGCTATAATCGCCGATATCATCAAACTTTATATTCGACATTCCAATTTCATCTCCCATATAGTAATGGGGAGTACCACGCATAGATAGTAAATAAGTCGTTAACATTTTAGATGCCGCGGCGCGAAATTCTGGAGCATCATTTGCCCATCGCGACACCATGCGAGGAAAGTCATGATTGCCTAAATAAATAGTATTCCATCCTTGGGTATTAAGTGCTTTGTCCCATTGCGACATTACATTTTTAAACTTAACTAAATTCTGAAAATCGTCATTAAGTACATGACGATCGCTTAAGCTAATTGATTGATGATCAAAATGGTAGTTCATATTCAATTCATGACGAGATTCATTTACTAAGTTGAGCACGTTCTTAATATGTATCCCTGGCCCTTCAGCTAAGGTCATAATGTCGTAATGACTTAATACTTCCTTGTGCATCTCTTTCAAGAGATTCCTGTAAACGAGGGCCTTGAGCATACATATCAATCATATTCTGCCCTTGATAGGCAGCTTCAAATTCTGGATACCCATCGTGTTTTGAAATGAAGGTGATTACATCCATACGAAAACCATCTATGTCTTTTTTAAACCAAAAATGCATCATGTCGTAGATTTCTTTGCGAAGTGCAGGATTTCCCCAATTCAAATCAGGTTGTTTTTCTGAAAAATAATGGAGGTAATAGGCATCGGTTTGTTCATCATACTTCCACGCATCTCCTTTTTTATCAAAGTAGCTCCATCTAGCAGGAGGCGTACCTTTTTCAGCATACCAACAGTGGTAATAGTCGCGATATGGATTGTCACGCGAGAGTCACGCCTGTTTAAACCACTCGTGCTCATCGCTTGAATGATTAACGACTAAATCCATCACCAACTTAATACCACGAGCATGGATACCGGCAAGAAGCTCGTCAAAGTCTTTCATGTTGCCAAATTCAGTCATAATTTCACGATAATTAGAAATATCGTAGCCATTGTCATCGTTAGGCGACTGATAGCATGGATTTAACCAAACTACATCTATGCCTAAACTTTCAATATAGTCTAATCGACTAATGATGCCGCGCAAATCACCCACACCATCTCCACAAAAATCTTGAAAACTGCGTGGATAAAGTTGATAAACAACTGCTTCTTTCCACCATTTTCTATTGATAGCGGCTAGTTTCATGACTTAACTCCGGAATTTGTCGTTCTTACTGTGCACAAAGTGAATTCATTGCGATTAAAGCGACTAGTACTTATATCAGCAACCGCATGAATCAATTGCTCACTAAACCAATACGTGCTTGTATTATTTTACTAAGAAAGTACAAATGTGAACAAGATGTAAACTACACCGTTAAGTATCCTTTAAAAACTTAACCATTCAACTTTTTATTAAGTAAAAAGATTCATGAAACATCCAACTTACTTTATAGAATAAAAATGATGGTAATAAAAATATTAATGCTATCAATATCAATAGTTTAATTTAAATTTAGATGTAAATGTTATTTATACTTAGAAGGGAAAGTAATCTTAATTGTTTAAGTTATAACTCGTAAAGTTTATGCGTTATTAGTTATCTAGGGGAAGGTAACCATATTCAGCTTAGATATTTGATGAAGAAGCGTGCCCGATTCTAATACAGTATTTTTTGAGGAGCTCAGCGTTGGATTAAACAAATACATATTGCTGATTTTAGCGTTTATCGCAAAATCGACGTCCGATTGTTTATCACCCACCATAATTGATTGGGTTACATCTATCGACAAGTCATTTTGTGCATTTACGGCCATGCCTACTTTCGGCTTGCGACAGTCGCAGTCTTGCAAATAATGGGAGATTGCCAGCGTTGGATGATGAGGACAAAAGTAGACTTTGTCTATTCGTGCTTCTTGCTTAGCAAATGTTGCGATCATCCAATCGTTTAGTAATAAAAATTGTTGCTCGGAATAGTAGCCTCTTCCAATCCCCGATTGATTGGTTACTACTACAACCTTGTAAGCCGATTGGTTGGCGCGCTTAACCAAATCAACAATACCATCAATAAAATCAAAGTTGTCAGTTTGATAAACATACCCATGATTAACGTTGATAACGCCATCGCGGTCTAAGAATAGCGTTTTATTCATTGTATGACCTGTTAAAGCTACTGAGGCTAATTTTACGTTGACTGATCTAAATACGCTTCATAAATAGAAGAAAAATCCTTGGCTCCATTGCCTTTCAAACCATGTAATTGATACATAGATTTTGCAAGCGCCCCCATTGGTACGACTGATTGCGTAGCCGCGGCCGCACTCATCGCCAAGTGCAAATCTTTATTCATCAAGTCGACCATAAAGCCACCCTGATAGCCGTTTGACGAAGGGACGTTTTCCATAATGTTAGGAACCGGATTGTATTTTTCCAGCGCCCAATTGTTGCCTGAACTTTGTTTCATTATATCCGACATCACTTTTGGGTCTAGCCCGTTATCTATTGCAAGCTTTAAGGCTTCGCTTGTTCCCGTCATTAAAATAGCCAGTAGCATGTTATTACAAATTTTAGCAACCTGCCCTGCGCCCGCGTCACCTGCGTGGAAACAATTACTACCCATTCCTTCTAAAACGGCTATCGCTTGATCAACTACCGTCTTTATTCCACCAATAATAAACGTTAGTGTGCCATTGGCAGCGCCAGCGACACCACCTGACACCGGTGCATCTACGAAACGATGCCCTGTGGCGTTAAGCATACTGTGTAAAGTTATAGCATCGCTAGCATCAATTGTACTGCAATCAATAAATAGCGTGTTTGGCTTAACCTTTTCTACAAGATCAGAATAAAGCTGTTTTACATGCTTCCCAGCCGGCAGCATACTTACCACAACATCACTATATTCAACCGCAGCCTCAGCACTTGGCGCGGCAATAGCACCTGTTTCCACAGCCTTGGCAATTTGACTGTCTAGTAAATCGAAGACGTGTACCTCATTCCCTGCTTTAACTAGATTACTAGCCATACCAAGACCCATGTTTCCTAATCCAAAAAAAGCAATTTTATACACGATATTCTCCATATTCTTGCGCTAATGATTGAAGTGGGTTTGTATTTTTACTATCTGCAGAATTACTACCAGAAGCTGCTTGCGAGAAGTGTTCAAAATGCGCCCTAATTAATGCCCTAGGCACATCGCTCGCTTTACTGTATTTCCATTTGGGCTTATTGTCTTTGTCAATTAGAAGTGCTCTTACTCCTTCTTGAAACTCGCCTGTTATGCTGCATTGATACGCCATACTCAATTCCATTTGAAAACATTGGGCAAGGCTTAATGATTGACTACGCTTTAGCTGTTCAATTATTAGTTTAGCGGTAATAAGGCTACCATGTCTGAAGCTTCTCAGCGCTTTTTGCGAAATCTTCAAATCGGGAAACTGGGCTTGTAATACAACTAAAAACTCATCGATTGCATCCACATCGTCAAGCAATGCCAGTGGCGATAAAAAGGGCAGTATAGGTGTTAAATTACCGTTAAGGCTTGACCATTCTGGCTGTAAAACAGCATCCTTGTTCAAGGCTGCAATGGTATCGCCTATGCTATTGGCATCAAGTTGATTGAGGGATGCCAATGCAGATAATAACAAATGCTTATTATGGTGCGGTAAAAATGCGTCTGCTAAGCCAATGTTAATACAATCAACGGCATTTATACTCGCGGCACTTAGCCCTAAAAACTTGCCTACCCCAGCGGGCATTTTATTCAAAAAGTAACTAGCGCCCACATCAGGAAATAAGCCTATGGTTATTTCAGGCATCGCCACACGCGCAGTTTCTGTCACTATTTTATGACTGGCGCCGGCAAAAACACCTAAACCACCGCCCATAATGATACCGTTACCCCAACAAATTATAGGTTTTGGATAAGCATATAGAGCATAATCAAGTCGGTATTCTTGTTCAAAAAACTGCGCCATAAAGTCAGGCAGTACATTAGGATTTTGTGTTTGTTGTTTTGCCATCGCTTGATACATAGACACTATATCACCACCTGCACAAAAGGCCCTGTCGCCTTCGCTGTCAATAAAAACAGCGCCTATGGTGGCATCATTTCGCCAGCTATCCAATTGTACTTGAACGGCTTGCACCATATCGAGATCAAGTGCATTGAGCGCTTTAGGCTTGTGCAAAGTAATACACCCAATCGATAAATCACATTGGGTCTTAAATACATCAATTAGTATTTTATCAGTCATGGGGGAACGGCCTTTATAGTACTTCACGAAGGTCAGACAATAATCTTCGAGCAATGATCACGCGCATAATTTCGTTGGTTCCTTCCAATATTTGATGTACTCGGACATCGCGCACATGCCGCTCTAATGGATATTCTTTAATATAACCATAACCACCATGAATTTGCAGCGCCTGATTACAGACTTCAAAGCCTACATCTGTTGCAAAACGTTTTGCCATCGCGCAATAGGTGCTTTTATCAACATTATTAGTATCGACTTTACTCGCAGCTAGCCTAACTAATTGTCTAGCGGCAACAAGTTCGGTGGCCATATCTGCAAGTTTAAATTGCAGTGCTTGAAAGGTGCTCAAAGGCTTGCCAAATTGTTCACGCTCTTGCATATAAGCAGCAGCCGTATTTAAAGCTTGTTGCGCAGTACCTATTGAACAGGTAGCAATATTTATACGCCCGCCATCTAGACCCTGCATGGCAAATTTGAAACCCTGACCTTCTTCACCAAGCAGATAGTTTTTGGGTATTGTGACGTCGTCAAAACTTACCGTTCTGGTAGGCTGGGCATTCCACCCCATTTTTTCTTCAGCTTTACCGTATTCAATTCCCACAGTATTTGCGGGCACAAAAAATGCCGATACACCATTTGCGCCTTTACCGCCGGTGCGGGCCATAACTACCAACACTTGGGTTGCACCAGCTCCTGATATAAAGGCTTTAGCACCATTTAATACGTAATTTTCGCCTTGAAGTTTTGCAGTACTTTTCATATTTGCTGCGTCTGAACCGTTGCTGGGTTCAGTCAAACAATAACTCGCAATATTCTCACCCGAAACCAACGATGCCATCCATTTATTTTTAACATCATCAGTGCCCCAGGTCGCTACCATCCAAGTCGCCATATTATGAATAGTGAGCATAGCGGTGGTGGTTGTGCAGCCCATGGCAAGCTGTTCGAAAATAATAGATGAGTCTAGTCGTGACAAGCCTAAACCACCTGCATCCTCGGGCGTGTATAGACCACAGAAACCTAAGTCACCGGCTTTTCTTATTACATCAACAGGGAAATGATGTTCGCGATCCCATTTTGCCGCAAAAGGTGCCATTTCTTGCTCAGAGAACTGTCTTGCTGTTTCGCTGTAAGCTTGTTGATCATCGGTCAATTCAAAGTTCATTAGTAGTGCTCACTCGTAATTTATTTAAGTCGTTATTAACGTATTTGCTATCGTAAATTAATCGACATATTGGGTCCTGAAACAGCCTCATCATCAAACCATCTGGCGGTAATCGTTTTGGTCTCGGTATAAAAGCGAACACCTTGTTTACCATAAGAATGCAAGTCACCATAAAAAGAATTTTTCCAACCGGTAAAAGAGAAAAATGGTAACGCTACGGGTATAGGAATGTTAATCCCAACTTGCCCTACTTCTACGTCGCTTTGAAAAGTCCTTGCTGCGGCGCCACTGGCGGTAAAAATAGAAGTGCCGTTGCCAAAAGGGTTCTCGTTAATAAGTTTGATTGCATCCGCTAAGGTGCTCACTTGGACACAGCACAACACGGGTCCAAATATTTCTTGCTGATAAATTTGCATGTCGGTGGTCACATCGGTAAACACCGTTGGACCAACCCAATTACCTTTTTCATGACCTGACAAAGTAAATTTGGAACCATCAACCAAACACGTTGCGCCCTCTTGTTTGCCTTTTTCTATTAGCGACAATACCCGCGCTTTAGCTTGTGCTGAAATGAGTGGACCAAAACCTGCTTTAGGGTCATCCCAAAGACCGGGATTAACCTCACCAATTTTTTCGGCTAGCTCATTAATCCATTCTTTACTGTCGCCTACAAAAACAGCCACAGAAATAGCCATACAGCGCTGTCCCGCTGCACCAACGCTAGCGCCAACCAAATTATTAATCACCTGTTCTTTGTTTGCATCGGGCATAACTACTAAATGGTTTTTAGCACCTGCAAAACACTGCGCCCGTTTCATATTTTGGGACGCCGTTTTATAAACATGTTGACCTACCGGTACACTTCCCACAAAAGAAACCGTTCTTATTCCTTTGTGCTCAAGTAAAAAATTCACCTCATCTTTACCGCCATGCACAATATTAAGCACGCCAGCAGGTGCACCTGCTTGCATAAACAACTCGGCTAACTTCATGGGCGTATTTGGATCTTGCTCTGACGGTTTTAATACAAAAGTGTTACCGCACGCAATAGCCATCGGGAACATCCAAAGCGGTATCATCGCGGGAAAATTAAACGGAGTAATACCCAAACAAACACCTAATGGTTGAATCATGCTGTAAGTATCAATATTTCGAGCGACATTCTCTACTGTTTCGCCCATCATCAAAGAAGCGACGTTAGCAGCTTGTTCAACTACTTCAATCCCTCTCCATACATCCCCTTTCGCATCTTCAAAGGTTTTACCCGTTTCTTTTGACAATATTATCGCAATCTCATCATGATGCTGTTTTAACAAATGTTGATATCTAAGCATAACCCTTGCACGCTCTGACACTGGAACCTTTTTCCACAATTCAAATGCAGTTTGTGCGCTTTGTATTGCAAGTTCCATATCTTCTTTTGTTGATACGGGTATTTGCGAAATATCTTCATTCGTAGCAGGATTTTGAACCTTTATAAATTGTGTCGAAGTAGACGTCACAAATTGGCCATTGATGAGCTGGGCAACTGTATTCATGTAAGTGCTCCTAGTTAATATTAATAGCTAGTATATAGAGTTAATAATTGCTTAAGTGAGTCAATATTTTCAGTTCACCTTTACGTTAACGTCAACTATAAATGAAGTTAGGGGGAGTTGTAAATCTTCTGTTAGTTATTTTCATGTTTATTGTAAAAGTAATCATTCAATATTAATTGGTAATTTGACTAACAAATCGACAGATATTTCCGATAACCCCTTATTGCAACACGAAATACTATGTTCGTCACTCGTTTAATTCTAAATTAACACTGACACCTTTTGGCACCTTTTATTGGCCTTTGTTCCTGGCCTCTTTATTAAGGCTTTCTATTTTATGCATGCAGCACCTAAGTATTCTGGTCAACACGCAAAACCATTACGCGTTGCCATCGTAGAAGACAATGCAACAGCACGCACCAATTTACGTAGCCATTTAATGGGTATTGATCACTTTGAAGTAGCCAGTTATAGCAACGGCAGTGAACTAAAAAATGGACTCCGCTTAAACAACTTTGACTTAGTTTTGATGGACTTTCATTTAGGTCAAAGTAAAAATGGTGTTGAATGGGTTAGTTCACTAATGGAACGAGAATTATTTAAGCCATCCACTGGTTTAGTATTTGTTACCTCCGATAGTATGCCGCAGACCATTGGCCAAATATTAGATTTGCACCCCGATTTTATTCTTATAAAGCCTTATACAATTAAAAGTCTTACTGTTAATTTGACTCATTATTTAAACTTGCGCACACTAACATTGCCTGCATTGCAGTGTATGAACCAAAATGATAATTCTCAAGCACTAAAGTTAATCAACGAAAGAATCAAATCGAACGGTAACAAACGCTTTGTAAATGACTTTTTGAAAATCAAAGGACGTTTACTACTAGCAGATAAAAAATACTCTGAGGCTATATCACTTTATTCTGGCGTGTTAGCAAAGTCATCAAATGTGCTGTGGGCGCATTGGGGACTAATTAAAAGCGAGTTTTTTACCGGTCAATGGGAAGAATGCCAAAAAATGCTCAACCATCTTATATCCGCAAGTCTTACCAAAGACAAAGCCTATGAATGGTTAGCGAGCGTTGCCATTGGCAAAGAGGAATTCAATGAAGCTGAGTTAATGCTAGATAATATAAAAGAAAGTGAACTCACCACGCAAACCACTAGACTAAAAGTTCTTGCGTTCAATATGCAAGACAAACATCAGCAAGCACAAACCCTGCTTGAGAAAAAAATTCAGAGCAATTTAACAGTAAAAGATAGGATGAGTGAATACGCTTTAGAATTAGCAAGATTCCACATTCAAATGGCTGAAAGCTTTGTTATTAATAACAGCGAAACAGACAAGCAGGACCAACTAGAAAAGGAACAGGCAAAAAAAATAAACCTTTCTACTGCGCGTAAATTAATCGGTAAAGCAGGCAGGACTGCAAATGACCGCCAATCGGAATTACAAAAAGACTATATGCTAGCACTTGCCTATATAGTTGAAGGTGATAGTGACCGAGCCCAGAAGATAATTGAAAAATCAGGGTCGTTTGACCACATCCAAAATATTCAAGTAACTACCATGATAGATGCCGTAAAAGTATGGTTTGGGATAGGACAAACCGAAAAAGCTCAAGAAATATTAAAACAATGCGATGAGTTTTTACATAATCACGGTAATCATATTGAACAACTAGTATGCTCTGATATTATAAGTGATATTGAGCAAAGTCATCATTTACAAAAAGATAGAGCACTGCAAAAAAATGAGGCAGGCAATGTGCTTTATCAGGCGAAAGAATACTCTCAAGCGCTAGCTTGTTTTCATAAGGCATACAAAATGTTTCCCGGTATTCCTGCTTTTTCGCTTAACCTATTACAATGTATGGCCGAAATTGAGCAACTTGAGTTTCAAGGCTTGTACGCCAATGCCATATATAAAGAGTTAAAATGTGTGACTTTGTCACCGAAAAACCAAATGAAATTAGAACACATCAGAATTAGGCTAAGTTTTTAGTTTTTACCTTTGCCCTGCCCTTGCTATAAGGTTGAGTCTCAAAGAAGTTCCCCTAAAATCTCAAACCAATGTACTGAGCTTGAAATATTAAGTAAGTCCAACGACAAGCTTTTGATAGTGTTATGACAACTGTATCTGAGTAAACAAAAACGTTAGCAACTTGCATAAAACATTCCCTACATACTATATTGTTCAAACAACTGTCGTGTTAGTGTCGTATAGATGCCGTACCCCTTACGAATGTAATCATGGATAATTTTCCGGTCTCCATTAATAGGGCAAAACAATGAAAATAAATGCAGATTTAGTAATTAACTTAAGAAAACAAAGACTATGGTCTCAAGAGGAGTTAGCTATTGCGGCGGGCCTTAACTTAAGAACAATACAACGTATCGAAAAGGAGGCATCTGCATCTGTACAATCCAAAAGGGCTTTGGCTTCAGTATTTGAAATTAGTTTTTACGCCCTCAATTATGAAGAAATACAGATGAAACCATGTTCAATTTGTCAATCAGATGATATTTACGAGCACAACAAAGATTTCGAGTTCACGGGTTTAAGTAGCGAACTGTTGCCAAATTTGGGTAAGAACTTTATCTCAACCGCCAAAATTCGCCCAACAGTCTGCGCTAATTGTGGCCATGTTCAGATATTCGCATCTCCAGAAGTGAGGTCCAAAATGAGAAACTCAAAAGACTGGAAAAAATATAATTACATCTGATGAATGGTTCACTTGGGCATAATCAGTTGTGCTTGTGAACTGTTATTTCAGTGTGAATATATACATTGGGGAGAAAAACCACGAGCAGCAAGATCTATATATCGCTATGTTCTCGGTGAAAACTAAAGGCACAAAGCGATATGAAATTCTCTCATTCCTTTCTTAGTTTGGCACACACCATACCTTGGGAATTTGCTTAATCGCTCTATTTTGGTGAAATAAGCTTTATCGATAAATCAGCGTTTCATTTCTCAGTAAAGGACATTGAGTATACTTTAACAGCACCGAACTGAGCGCTCTCTTTAGCTGGCCCTGACCCTTCTATTCCAATGATTATTGAATATATCCATTTTAGGGTCTATTCTTTTTATATCTGAGATAATGCCAAGATAACGATAAATCACTTATGAAAAAGCCTTTAATCCTTGCCCATCGAGGTTTAGTTACCCAATACCAAGAAAACACTATGGCTGGTGTGCTTGCGGCGGTTGATAGTCCGGTTTGTAACGGGACCGAATTCGATGTGTTTTTAACGAAAGACAATCAGGTTGTTCTTTTTCATGACGAAAATTTGAAACGATTAACTGGCGTAGACAAGAACATTTACGACATGACTTATGCAGACTTGCAGCAAATACAAATATTAAAGGAGATTGAAGTGGATGGGGGCATGCGTACTTATGAAAAACCGGAATCCATCCCGCTGTTGGTAGATGTCTTAGAGGCTTTGAAGGGAAAAGACTTTTTTATTGATGTTGAATTGAAAGCATATAAACCTAGTTGGAAACGCAGGAAAATTGGTCGTAAAGTGGCTAATATTATCAGCCGAATGAATATGACAGAGCAATTGATGTGTACATCTTTCAATTTTTTTATGCTTCGTGATTTAGAAAAAGAAGACCGCTCGATTCTTTCCGGGTTTGCCTATGATGACGATATGCCTATTTCTATGAATAGGTTAAATTGGCTGATGGAATCGAACATCATCGGTAGATGGGTGCATAGTAATGCTGTTTGTAGTGAATACACAATCATTGACGAAGACACTGTTAAAAAGTATCACGATCTTGGAATGAAAGTCGGTTCCTTTACGCTTTATCCACTAACGCCTCAAGAAATGCCGGCTAACAAAAAAGCTCATTACAGTAAAGAAGTAAAACGGCTGGCCAATCTTGGGGTGGATTGGATTGAAACCGATCAACCAGAACTCGTTTATAAAGATTTACACGGTGTTTGATGACAGATACCAAGAAAACGGTGTTACCGCCTGGTAGCTTCTTTGAACCGAAAATGAACTAATATATCTGCAAAGTGATAGAGAAGAACAATATTAGTTCTTCTTTATGGTTTAAGTGAACTTTTAAACTTAAATTTCAGATTCAAAGCAAGAATGGTATCCAGCTCCGATAAGCGATTTAATATAGGCTAGCGGTTAGCGGGGCGATACTTGGTGTTTTCAAACGACAAAAAGGCTAGATAGCATAGCGCTTCCCAGCCTTTTTTGATTCATACTCCTTGCTTGTCAGACGGTTTTCTATAAGCAAAAAAAAATAGTCCTATGAGCGCCAGCATGCTTGGCTCTGAAAACTGATCTGACAAAATTCCATCGCCTAAATAGCCCAACGACACGCTATTATTCACAAATTCACCCGTGTTATTGTTGCCTGCATAGTAAATCCATAGAAACTTACTCATATACGGTAGCATACTGACCGACATGATTTAGAATGATATCTAGCGAACTAAAGCCGTCTACGCCAAATAAATCGTCTGTAGACATAGGCGCTTCGAGATTCAAGAAAACGGATTGCGAATAGTTAAAGTGCTTAAAAACGAAGTAGTCACCTTCTATTTCTTAAAAGCTGCCATGCATGACGTAACTGAAGTTAACAGACTGAGTATAGCGGGTAGTGTTATCTGTTAGATTGGTCTCAGTTCCGTTACCTGTAAAGAGTCTAGATGCAACTTCAATCGTTGAGTATTCATCCATGTTTACTATATCAAGCAAGCTATGGGTGAATAGAGAGACTGTGGCGCTTCTATATTGGCATTAAAATCGGCAGAGTTGTTTACGCGGTCTGTAAATTCATCCGCGTAGATGTCGGTTCGTATTTAAGCATGGCGATTTTCAGTCGTATTTGGATCAAACGCTAAACGCTGAGAAATAGTGTCATCTAAATAGTCAAAATAAGATTGCTCAAACTCATTAACTAATATCCCTGCATCTGTACTTTGAAAGTCGCCCTCGATTTTAGAATAATATCCACCATTAATTGTCACAACAGCCGCGTGGCTAATTGATGAGAATAAAAGGGCTAGTGAAAGTGATGCAATTGCTTTTTTGAACATAAGTATACTACTCCGTTATTACTACGGTTTCTTATTGCTATTTACTCAAAACAGTAAATTTTAACTTATTACATTTAGACCACATCATTCAGCAAGAATCGCGCCATCCGCTAGGTATCTGTTTTACTTGAATAAGCAAACAACAAGAATGATTGACGTAAAAAATGCAGTAAGTTATTGAATTATATACAATAAATGAGTGTTTATTGTTTATCATTTTACTAATACAACATTACGTGCGGATTATTAAATAATGGGCTTCTGCGTGGCGAAAAGCCTGACATAAAAATCGTTAAAAATATAAGTTATTAGAGTAACCCGCTATTTCCTTCGATACAAACGTAAAACACTTTTCTTGCTCCCTGATTCGACAAATTAAATGGCTTCCAGCCTGATCACTAATAGATAACCACTTTGCTAGACTAAGGTCTTTAGCGGGTTGAGCATCAATTTTGCTAATAACGTCACCCTTTTTTTATATCGAATGCCTGACTTGCCATCTGAGGAAAAACATACCTGACAATAAAGTCACCATTTTGCAATTATCGCAACTCAAGGCCAAGCAGGTTATATGAACTTTTATAAGTGGAATCTTCATAGGGAATAATGTGAATTTTCGACGAGTGATAATCTATCACTGTTTTAATTTGACTTAACAGCGCACTGCCAACAATCCACCATTCATCTACGTCTTCATCGATATTACCAATCACATTAGTTTTCACATTGTTAAACACTAAGTCTCCCAAATGAACGCTAGGAATTGTTACTCGTGGATGAATTGTCGGCCCGCTTAATCCAAAATCGGCTGCGGTGATCTGTGGCGACGGTAACTGAATATCTTCATTGTAAATATAAGCAGCATCAACTTTTATGTAATGACGACTACCCGTGTCTATCGTTAATTCTTGCTGAACGATAAGACCTTGCCCAAACTTTATTTCACTTTCAACTTTAAGTTTACTTAAAAAAGTATCAAAAGGGAGGATTGTTACTTTGCCCTTGTCTTTATTTACGGCTTTATAAGGTGCTGTGCTAATACTAATTTGATTTTGTTGTTTATCAAACGTCCAACTAAAGTGATGTAAAAAATCGTGCCCCAACACTCCATCATAAATAAGCTCTTCTTGATCTAGGAAGTATTTACTGTCAGCTAGCGGTATATAAGCAAACGTAATATCACTAAAATCAACACCGTTTAAGCTTATATGCAGTTGATGCTCCTTCGTCTCCCCAACCGTGTATTGGTAATGAATAGCCATTTTCTAAATTAAGCACTTTAACTTTGTTACTGTCATTCAAAATACTAAATGTAGCACCAGTATCAAGTAAAAACGTAAACCCATCAATGCCGTTAATTGAAACTTCCACGTAAGGCTTTACACCAATATAATGGCTTACTAAATCAGCTTGAGTTTGATTATCTTTCCATATAGGAACAATATTATCATTGGCATTTCTAATACGAAGCATATTGGTAAAACCGCAAGCAGTTAAGCTCAGCAGCGTGAATGAGACTATAAAAATTTGGGTATGCTTCATTGCTTTTCTCCCTTAAAAATTGACGACTAAATGATTAATCAATATCAGCAAAAGAAAGTAAACGTAACATGTCAATAGACTTGCCTAGTTCCCATTGCATCGCATAAACAATAGTGTGCACAGCGAATAAAATTCGATCAAATGATTGATCTTCATTGGCTAACATCGATGTTATTTGCGCTTTTGCTTGTTGAATCCCTTTGTCTTCGTAGGTTATTAATATACTGATAGTATTTTCTTCAGCAGTGACTTGACGCTTAACGGGGAGATAACCTAATGTTTCAATCATAGATTCTGCGACTGACCATACTGACCAGGGGTTTTGCCCTGTAATTAAATTGCCATCTTGAACCATGTTATCCAAGTACACGTAACCTGCTTCAAAGTTTGCCCCTTGTTCAATTAATTTATTTTGCAATAAGAATGGAAATACTTCTTTTGCATCAGAAATCAATAAAAGTTCTTCATTGTTGGTAAAACTAGACACTGTTTTATTGGCTACCAAAGCGTTGCCATCATCTAGGATGACATTTACTAGTGCGGCGGGCCCATGACAAACAGCACCAACTACTTTGCCCGATTGATAATACTCACTTACTAATGATTTAATCGCGGCGTTATCTGGAAAATCAAACATCGCGCCCTTTCCACCCACGAAATAAACGGCCTGATACTGGCTCGTATCAACATCAGTAATTGCAATGCTATTATCGACTTTTTTCTGCGCGAAAGTATCATTCAGAAAAGCAAAGTCGAACTTGCCCATATCATCGTTATCTATCACCACTGGTGGTTTACCGCCTTTAGGGCTAGCAATATCAACCTCAAAGCCATTGGCTTCAAAGACGTAATAGGCGCGAGCTAATTCGGTTAATTCATACCCGGTCTGTTTACCACTAGTACCCATAACATCAGTACTTGTCACTACTGCAAGTATTTTTCCACGATGCTCTTTTACGCCGTGTGATAGATAAACAAGATCTTGAGGCTTGGTAATTGTAAGGTCTTGGTGATTAGTGTTAGCAGGGATAAGACTAAGTAACCAGAAGACAAATGCCACAAGTATAATTATCAAAACTAAAATGCTGAATAATGATATTTTGATCCGTGGATATTTATTTAGCATGAACTGTTCCTCTTGAATTTTAAAACAAGGTTAACTATCAACATGTGAAATCAGTGTGAAATACTCGTGCCCTCCTCTCATTTATTTCTATCGGCTATTTAGAATCCATAAAATACAAAACTACAAGGAGCTCTTTCCTTAAAGTGGTACAGTCAATTTGGCGTGCTTTGTTGAACTTGCTTACCTTGGTATAAATAATTTGAAAAATTATCTAGGGAGGTTTCGTTGATTTGGGTGAAGTAGGCAAAGGTACCTTTTATCTTCATTTCATTTTGCTTGGCAAGTACTGCTCCATTAATATTTAAAAAAGTTAACCTTATGGCTAAGTCGGTAATATTGGCAGTAAGCATGGGCGAGAATTCTGCATTATTCCAAATCACTATTTTTTCAATGAATTTTTTTTCTTTTTGATAGGATAACTCTCCTTGTAGCTTGCCAATAGAATCTTTCCCCAGTTTTTTGATATAAACATCAAAGGCCATAACAATATGTTTCTCGTCAATGGATACTAAAGACAGACTTTCCGGATTAATTAGCTCACGTAATGATAGTTGAAAATTCTTTCCTTGCTTCTCTGCGTTGCCTTGCTGTTGTTTCTTTTTAGCAAATTTTTCAATTTGTTTGTTTGTCGGTAGCTGTCCATTCATTTGTTTAAGAAGCCATCGTTCACTTGATTGTGGGGAATGTTGCTCAATACTGCTTGATATATCACCCTCCTCGTCTTCATACCGAAAGATTTCATAAGACCAAAATTTTCTTTGTGTCTGTTCGACTTTTATTATAGCGAGATTCATCTTTTCCTTTAGCGATCTTACTTTCGTAGTAGAATCTTGCCCCGCAATTACGTTAAAAGCTGCCCCAAAGTAGATTACTAATAAGCAATACTTCGTCTTCATTTTTTTTGCCTTGTTGGATATTAAAATGAAAGTGTATTGGTCTATTTGTGAAATAAAGGTGAAACGTAGTTGCCCGCTTATATAAAATTCTGAATGACATTTTTATAAGATCAAACGTTAACGGTTCTAGCAAACAGCGTTAAAATTTCAAACGTCTCTTGTGCTATTTAATAATTATGTTTCTATTTTTTAGATTTCACATCTATTTCACGGATTGCTGAATACGATACGACTACGAATTATTACTGTGGTGCAATTTTATGTCTTGTTCAATTGAATTAAAAAGCGTTTCTCAATCATTTGAAAGCAATGCTTCTACTATTACCCTATTTGAAAATCTTGATTTATCAATAAGCCAAGGGCAGTCGTATGCAATAACAGGTCCTTCTGGTTCAGGTAAGTCGAGTTTACTTATGCTGCTTTCTGGATTAGCAAAACCAAGCTCAGGTCAAGGTAATTTCATAAACGATAATGGCATCTCACCGCTAGATAATTTACGCTCAGAAATCGGTTTTATTTTTCAACAGTTTCATTTACTGCCTGAATTAACCGCTTTGCACAATATTGCTTTGCCCTTGAAATTAAGAGATGACAAGCATGCGATTAAAAAAGCGGAACATTGGTTAGAAAAGGTTGGGTTGTCAGATAGAGCAACTCATAAACCATCGCAATTAAGTGGCGGAGAACAACAACGTGTTGCAATAGCTCGTGCATTAGTCTTTTCTCCTAAGTTTATATTTGCTGATGAACCAACAGGTAATTTGGACCAGCACAATGCGAATGAAATTTCTGATATTCTATTTGCATGTTGCAAAGACAACAACGCGGGTTTAATTATTGTTACGCACAACAGTTCACTTGCTAGTAAGGCTCAGAACATCTATTCGCTTGCCAATGGAGAGCTGACTGAAGTTTCATCGACAAACTCAGTTGAAGAACAAGTTGAGAAAACCTCAAAACAAGCTACTCAGGAAGTAAAGCAGGTAGCATCATGTTAAACCATCATATCCAGCTAGCTTGGCACTATTTTAAACAAGAATACCGCCAACCTCATCAAAAACTACTGCGCTGGATTCAAGCAATTCTAATGGTTTTTATTGTCACCTTAACCCTATCAAGCAATACTATTCAAGCATATTTACAGAGTAATTTACAAAATCTTTTAGGTGCCGATGCGGTGCTAACTCAAAAAGATAAGTTAAGCGCTAAGCAACTGACATCATTAGAAAGTTTAAGTGAAAGTATTGTTAATACAGTGCAAATCAATGCGACGCTAACATTTAATGGAAAATGGCAAAATTCAAAGTTAAAAGCGGTAGGAAATGATTACCCTTTGCAAGGGCAATTACTCACTTCAAGCTCTTTACAAAGCCCAGCAACAGTTACAATCGGTGGGCCTATATTAGGTAATATATGGTTAGATAGTCGATTATTAGCCAGTTTAAGCTTGTCAATTGGTGACGCCATTGAACTAGCGGAGCAAACATTTATCGTATCAAGGGTATTAATTCACGAACCTGATAGATTAATGGAAGGGCATAATGTTGCGATGCGAGCAATTGTTAATATGGATGATATGGAAAAGCTAGCCTTTCCAGCCGACCTTATTCAGCATCGCTACCTTATTTCTGCTTCAAAATCACAAGTACAGCAACTCATCGATTGGCAAAAAGAACAACTTCCAGCCGCGCAAATCAATCACAAATCCGGTGCCCATCCCTTAGCATTATTTTGGCAAAGAACTGAAAACTTTTTAGGCTTAGCTTCTATTATTTTGTTTTTTATGGCTGCGATTGCTATTGAACAAATAGCACAAGTGCATTTAAAGAAAGAACAGTATTTTTCTGCCATTTGCATGAGTTTAGGGGCTTCAAAAGCGACTGGTTTACAGTTGTCAGTTTTTAAATGGCTTATTAATATATTGGTACTAATACCTGTGGTCGTCATTTTGTCTGGTGTATTTCATTGGCTTGTCGTCACTTGGTTATCGGAAACGTTCTCACAAATCACTTGGCAAATAGAGGCTTGGCTTACTGCTAAAGCAATATCCACAAGTGTATTACTCTTCGCCGTATTTCATTCACCCGTTTGGTTAACATTATGTCAAACATCGGTGTCTAAGTTGTTTCATCAGAATCAAAAAAGCATTTCCTTAGGTTTAGTGAAAGTATGTGCCCTAGTTGTGCTTGTTTTGGTGGCCATCACGTACTCCGATAATGGCTTACTAACCTTTATGTTAGTAAGCAGTATCGTGATCACCATCGTCTTGATGGCTGCTATTAGCTGGGCGTTTTTAACATTAGGTGAAAAAACTACTCAACAACTTTCAGGCTTAATACCCTTTACTCTGTTTATGATGAAACAGCGTTTGCTAAGTAAAAGCACCCAGATTCTCGGCATTGGATTAAGCACATTTTTACTATTGTTTACGCTAATGTTTTTAAAAGACTTAGGTGACACCATGGCATCATACCAAAGAACACATGATGGTAATCTCATGGTTTCACAAGCTAGTGTGCCGCAAATGAAAGCGATTGAGACTTGGTCTGAAGATAATGATATTAAGCTGCGTCAATCTAAACCATACGTCTATGCCAAAGTAGTGAAAATCAATAACCAAGCATTAAATGAATTTATAACGAAGCCCAGCGATAGCCTAGCAACCTTATCTAAGGCTATTCGACTGCATTGGACTCAAGCAATTCCAAATACCAACCGCTTAGTTCAAGGGAAATGGTGGGAAAAAGACACTAGAGATTGGCAACAAATATCTATTGAGGAAGAAGTCATGACCGATTTAGGTCTCACGCTTGGAGATAAGCTTACATTTATTATTCACCAACAAAGCTTTACCTTCACGATTAACGCAAGTCATGTTTATAAGCCTGGATCGGGTTCAATTATCTTCTGGATGCAAATGCCGCAATCTGCTATCGGGCATATCAACGCGCCCCACTACAACATGGCAAGTTTAGAACTTAATGATGAACAATGGCCACTGCTTGGAAAATTGTGGCAAGAGCATCCAACAATAAGGATGATATCTTTACAAGAATTAACAAAACAATTCGATTCTATTTTAGGAATGATTACTAAAGTCATTAGTGGTTTTGCTGTGATGATTATTCTACTCGCTATTATTGTTATTTTGTCTTCAATCAATGCACTTGAAGGTAAAGAAAAGAAAAAAAATAGCGTGATTATGAGCTTTGGTTTTTTAAAAAGGACATGTTTGCAGCTAAACATTATTGAGTGGCTAATTACGGCTTCAATTATTGCAACGGGGTCGATAGCCGGCACCTACATTGCTGGCATGTTAATTTATCAATCACAATTTTCACTTTCTTATCAACCCGATTTTTTGATCTTGTTAATTACATTAGCCATTATTTTGAGCACGGTAACATTATTAGGCATATATGCTAGCCGGCATAGTTTAAAAAGTTCGGTGAAACAATTAATGTCCGATGTTTAAGGGAGATAATTTGATTATATTTCACATCTATTTCACTTTGCCTTTGTCACACTTGTTTCATACTTAGGAGAGAGACAAATGAAAACTATGAATATTTTAAAACAGATCTTACTAATTATAGTGGCGTTATTAGTAACAACATTACAAGTACACGCAGAATCAAACATCAAGAAAGTGTTAATGGTAGTAAGCAGCAATGGCCAAGGTGAAGAGAAACCAGGTTATGAGTTTGATGAGTTTTCAAAAGCCTATTCCGTTTTTAAGGATAACGGGATTGCTGTTGATATCGCCAGTCCAATAGGCGGAGAAGTAGAAGCCGATAAATACGACCCTAATAAAACGTATAATGCCAAAGTACTCGTTAATGAAGCCATTATGGCAAAACTGAATAATACACTCGCAACAAACGCAGTAAATGCTAACGCTTATGATGCCGTTTTTGTTGTAGGGGGCAAAGGTGCAATGTTTGATTTGCCTAATGACACCGCGTTGCAAAGTGTCATTGCCCAAATATATCAACAACAAGGCAGTGTAGCTGCAGTGTGCCATGGCCCAGCTGCATTGGTTAATGTAAAACTAAACGATGGAAGCTATTTGATTGCCAATAAAGCGATAAACGGGTTTACAAATCAAGAAGAAAAGCTATTTGGTCAAAAATGGATAGACGATTTTGAGTTCATGCTGGAAGATAAATTAACTGAACGCGGCGCTAATTTTCAATCGAGCGAAATAATGTTAAGTCATGTGGCTATTGACGGGCGTTTAATAACCGGTCAAAACCCTACCTCAACGGTAGGCGTGGCAACATCGTTAGTTAAGAGTTTAGGATTAACGCCTGTTATAGTAGAGATGGAAATAGAAGATAAGACTATGGCTGTGGTTGCTAAATTTATAGCCGGTGATAAATCGGCTATTGAAACGCTTGCGAATAACCAAGAGCAATATCATATTTCTTTAGTGGGTATGTATGGCTTCTATTTTCTAAAGGTAGCGGACACAACAATTGATTTTGAGCAAGCATTAGCATTAATGGTAGTTGCCCAAAAAGCCATTAACAATCCAATGCTAGATATGGAAATTGCAAAAACACAGGCTAAATTAGGGCAAACTGATAATGCAAAAATAACGTTGAATCAGTTAATTGCTTCAAAACCTGAATACAAACCTGCACAAGACATGTTAAAAACGTTATAAGGTAAGCAGTCCTTAATATTTTCCTCGTCTAGTATTTACTGATGAAAACTTTTTAAGGGCTATTTAATTCGGGAAACTATATGAATAGTCAGTCTTTATATATTTTAGTGGTTGAAGATCAGCAAAGTATCGCCCAAAATATTGCTAACTACATGGAAGATAAAGGTCACGTATTGGATTTCGCTGATAGAGGCGACCGAGGTTTAGAACTGGCTTTAACGAACCATTACGACTTGGTCATTCTCGATTTAAATTTACCGGTAATGGATGGGCTTGAGGTTTGCAAACAACTACGTGAACAAGCCCGCCATCACGTGCCAATTATAATGTTAACCGCACGAGACAGTATCGACGATAAAATATCTGGTTTTACCATAGGTGCAGATGATTATCTAAGCAAACCGTTTTCTTTAGAAGAACTGGAAGTTCGCTGCTTAGCTCTATCAAGACGCCATTTATTACAAACCAACGATACTTTAACATTTGATCAGCTAATCATTGATAGAAAAAGGCAGCAAGTATCACGCTGTGGGAAAACGCTTGAATTGCATAGTATGGGCTACCGCATCGTGACTGCATTGGCAGAAGCATACCCTCAAGTGCTTAGTCGCTCAAAGTTATCTCAAAAACTATGGGGGGATGAACCAACTGAATCTGATGCGCTTAGATCGCACATATATCAGCTACGAAATATATTAGACAAAACTTTTGATTATCCGATGATAAAAACCATACATGGTATTGGCTTTGTTTTGAACGTAAAAAGTAATGCATAAAATAAACCAAGAGCAAAAACAAAACCCGATTAAATTTCATAGTTTAAGTAAAAAAATAGTCCGCCAATTTTGTTTTTTTACACTTTTCATTTCTACTGTTTACGGCATGTTTTGCTTCATGTTGATGTACAACATAGAAGATGAATTTATTGAACGGGAAGTTAGAAACGAAGCACAATATTTGCAACAGGCTTACGACCAAAATAACAACTGGCCAGCCCCTCGAGTAAGCTATATGCAACTATATTTCTCAAAAAGCACACTGCCTGATGATATAAAAACGCGCTATATTGCTGAGCCAGAAAGAAAAGAGTTTTCGGGTGATAACGGTCGGCACTATCATTTATTGGCTCTGCCAAAAACAGAAAATACGTATTTAGTTGCCGAAGTAAGTGAAATGTTGATAGTTCGCCCTCTCACTGAAGGAGTATTAATAGTGATGCTTGTTTCAGGCTTAATATTAGTCTTTCTTGCTTTTATTATGGCGTGGACGCTGGGTAGGAAAACCGCTAGACCATTGAAACAACTTGCCGATTTAGTAAATGGTGTTGCCCCTGAAAATATTCCAGATAAATTTGCTGAGCAATTTCCAAATAATGAAATAGGAACTTTAGCGCAAACGCTAGAAAGTGCTATGACGAGAATTAACCAGAGTTTGCTCAGAGAGAAATGCTTTACTCGTGATGTGAGTCATGAACTTAGAACGCCTGTAGCCATTATTAAAAATGCAGTAGAAGTGTATCGTAATCAACACTCGGCTGATGAAAACAATCAAATTATCAACCGAATATCCCAAGCAAGCACTCAAATGGAACAAACTGTTACCACACTTCTTACGCTTGCAAGGGAAGAACATACTGAAGCACACAAAAAGCACATTACAATACTGCCACTAATTGAACAATCGATTATTGACCAGAATCACCTCATCAATAACAAACCGATAAAAGTGGAAGTAAGCGACAGCTGTGATGCAGAAGTATATGCACAGTCAGGTATGTTAACGGTATTACTAGACAATATAATCGGCAATGCATTTCAATACACTCAAGAAGGAAAAATCACCATCGAGATGCGCAACAAAACACTTATTATTGCTGATACTGGTCCAGGTATTGATCCAAGCATTTCAGATAAAATAACTGAACCGGCTATAAAGGGCTTACAAAGCACTGGCTATGGCTTTGGATTATCGATTGTAAAACGTTTATGCGAACATCAAAATTGGTCTTTAATGCTTTCAAGTGAGCAAGGAACTAAAATTTCTATCACCTTTGAATAAGTGCTTAGTTGATTAGCCTTTTGATATTCCTCTTCAATATGTCTAAGCGCAATTTAAGTAAACCCTAAAACGGGTATAGGCTATGTGTTCACTTGGTCAATACATACCTTGGATATTTTGGTAACCATAACTAGTCGCTTTTGAGCACCTTTGAATCATTGAATAGAGCAAACCAAAATGACTTTTACGTTTGGATCGCTTGTCGACTTTAGTGACAAACTATTCCTACGGCCCCATCCACAGACGCTTTTGTGCGGCTACCTTATGATAGATGGGACAGTCCTTATCGTGGGCATTCGGCAATACACTGGTGCCCATCAAAAACTCGTTTACGATTTCACCGCCTGTAAACGTAAATGACTTTTTGAATAGTTTCACCCAATCGCCCTTGGAAAGCGGGTGAAACTATTCAATCTATTTTTCAAAAGAGCCATGTTCCTTTTGAAGTTGCAGGATTGTTTTTGCATTTTCTATTGCCGCGTTAATCTTTAGACGGTTACGGACTATACCAGCGTCATTCATAAGCCTTTGCCGGTCTATGTAACAATAAGCGGCAACCTTCTCAATACTAAACCCATCGTAAGCCTTTCTGAAATTTTCCTGCTTCCTAAGAATTGTCTCCCAACTCAGTCCTGCTTGGTTAATTTCAAGGATCAGTCTTGCGAAAAGCTCATCATCACTATGGATCGAAAAACCATATTGATGGTCATGGTAGTTCTGATGAAGCGCTCAGCGTGCCTCTGGAAATTGAGAAATTGCCTTACAGTATGATATGTTCAGATATATCCATACTTATTCAACTTTGGCTTCGGAGCTGCCATTGCTTACTTCGATGACGGCGAATAAGAAGGAACCATATCAGCATTAATGAGTATGCAAAGCCACAAAAGGGCACTATTTCCAGTGGTAAGGTCATTGCCAAAATAATGGAAATTCCTCCGATGATGGCCACACCCAGCCATATAATTTGAAATGTTTGTGTTTGGTAGTACTCAATTTCATTCAACAACAATTCAGCTTTAAGGCTACCGGCATAGCGATACATCAATACAAATATTAGACTCAAAGCAATAAAACCAAGTTATCCATTGAACCGAGGTCAAAACCAGCGGGCAGATAACCACTCGTAAACCACGTGAACATACCTTGAATCATTATTCTCATTGGATAAATATATATCAGCATCACAACCAACAGTACGGTACTCAATACGACGGCAATCGGGTTTTCTAAGCCGAATCGTTTGCTCCATATATTGTGTGTATACCAGATCCAGACCAATTGTATAACCGCCATAATAAATGCCGGAATACCTATTATAGCGAGCACAAACTCAGCAAAGCTAATGGGTATAGCATCAAATGAAATCACCAGCATTGTGACTGCAAAAGCAAAAGCGGCATCAACAAACACTTCGATACGGGTCATTTCCGTTCCGCGCAAACGGAAATTGCCCTCAATGGAACAGTTATCGACAAACTCCTTGCTCAGTGGCGTCATTTTATTATATCTGCAATATCTCCATGCCATGGAGTTTAGCCAAAACGGTGGGTATGCGCGAAATTAATGACACGTTTAAGACATACGCTGGCTTGCAGGCGGCCGCAGATTTACGAGAGTGAGCAATAGCTACTCTGCATTTTTGATAGCAACGCCAAGGGTAATGTAAGAAGCAAATTTTGGACTACCTTTTATGTAATTACTCTCGAACCAATCGATAGAAAATCCGCTACTTTGTATATTTTCAATCACTGCTCTATTTAAATTGCAACCACCAAAAGCTCTAGCCCATAGACTATTCAAGCGATTCTGCCATTTTCTAACTGAATCATCTGGTGCTTGGCCGTGCTCACAAAAGAAGATTTTACCACCCGGCCTTAACACTCTATGCATTTGCTGCATAGCTTTACGCCAATCAGGAATTGTACAAAGCGTATAAGTTAACACTATTGAGTCCACTGAATCGTTAGCCAAAGGAATTTTTTCACCCGGTAAACTCAACCACTCAACCGGCACAGATGCGTTGGCAATATTATGTCTCGCTTTTTTACGCATGCCAACCGAGGGCTCTAAGCCCCACACTTTAGTAACTTGCGCAGGATTATATAATTCCAAATTAACCGCTGAACCCATTCCAATTTCTAAAACGTTTCCATAAGCCAAAGGCACCACTTTCGCCCGAAGTTTCATAATAGCGCCCGATGAACAAGCACAATTGATAAGATGCGGCAGTACATTCTCTTCGTAAAAGCTCAAAGATACATCCCTTTTTTGTTGTTGATTGAATCCCCGATTATATATTGGAGCCGCTCAGCGTTGAAAGTTTTCTCTAAATAGTTGATTTAACGTGTTTGAAATACATAGGTGTATTTATTGTTTTTGTTTACTAACAGTTCTTTACGGGCTACTTCCATCATCATCAACACTTCACATGGCGTAAATTATTCTAATAAAGATACAGACCGATAGTTGGTCCATTCGGCTACAGGATCAAAACTGTCTTTTTTCTTAAAATTTAACTCTTTTAAGGCAATTAAACATTATCCATGTATTGTAAATGTCTCGACTTGTTCTTTAGACAACGCAACTGTTTCATTGTTTTTGGCAATTTCTTGATAAGTGAGATCTTTAGCCGCTATTTGAAAAGATAGGAATAATGATAATATAAGGAATGTGTATTTCATCTTCACCCTAAATGTATAGTTAATGTGCTCTTAAATAATATCATGAGCGTTATGGTATAAATAGCGCCTGTGAGCAGTGTAAAATAAACGCTATGCTCCATCCAGGTAAAACGCATCGACTCTACTGTTTTTACATTTCGATATTTGAGTTGTTAGTGTATTGTTATCGTAAAGAGTATTACCTCTATAAAGGGAATTTAGTTTGAATATCAGGATTATCATACTTGTAATATTAGCTTGCACTGGTTGTTCAAACACGGCCGTACTTAATAATGAAAAAACTGTATCAGCAACGTTTAATGTAACAGTTGCCGAGAGCTTTGCAGATGAGCTTGTGCCCGAAGGCAGAATTTTTCTTTTTCTAAGTAAAGAGGAAAAGCGTTAACCTCGCTACCAATTATGGCCTCTAAGTACAAAGCCCAATCATATTTTCGCCATGAATATTGCTAATTTATCAACACAAACAGCATTACAACTCAATGGAGCATCTAGCTTAATAACTACTGCATCCTTTGGTCTTAGTAATATTCCTAAGGGCCAATATTCGTTGCAAGTGCTGTGGGATAATGGTTCGGGCGATTCTCAACTTAATGCACCAGGAAATCTTTATAGCGAATCATCAATCATTGAGGTAAAACAAGATTTTATTGAAAGTATTGTTTTAGATAAAATAGTGCCTCCCAGAGAACTAAAGTCGCATCCACTAGTGCAAAAAGTGCGTCTACAAAGCCCGTTGTTATCCAAGTTTTGGGGACGCCCCTACTTCATTAATGCAGCTGTTTTATTGCCATCAAGTTATCTGGAAGACATCCAACAAACGTACCCTATTCGTTATAATGTGGCGGGTTATGGAGGACGTTTCACACGCGTAAACCGACTAGTAGACTCTGAAAAATTTATGCAATGGTGGATGAGTGATGATGCACCTCAAATCATTACTGTTTATCTCGACGGCGAAGGCCCATTCGGCGATAGTTATCAGCTAGACTCTGATAATAGTGGCCCTTTTGGTACTTCCTTAATAAACGAATTAATACCCAGTATTGAAAATCAATTTAGAACAACAGGTAATGATAAATATAGATTTACAGATGGCTGCTCTACCGGCGGATGGGTGTCATTAGCACTGCAACTATTCTACCCTGATACTTTTAATGGAAGTTTTTCTTACAGCCCAGATGCTGTTGACTTTTCGGCTTATCAATTAATCAATATTTACGAAGATAAGAACGTGTTTTATAATGAATGGGGTAATTTGCGACCTGTCGCTAGAGACCTAAGCGGAGACCCTATGGTTACCATGAAAGCTTTCATTCAAAATGAAAACGTACTGGGTATTAGTAATGATTATAGAACATCGGGCAGTCAATTTAGTGCACATACCGCTCTATATAGCCCAAAAGGTAAAGATAACTTACCCATGCCCTTGTTTGACCCACAAAGCGGTGAAATCGATGCAGAAGTCGCTATAGCGTGGAAAAAGTACGATTTAAAATTGTACGCCCAAAAGAATTGGCCAGCGCTTGGGCCAAAATTAGAAGATAAAATCTATATTTGGATGGGCGATATGGATAACTTCTTTTTAAATACTGCGCTAAGACAATTTGAGCAATTTTTAGACACTACCGAAACACCCATATCTAACGCGATATTAGACTTTGAACCTATGGCTGGTCATTGTGATAATTTCTCTGATAAGCACGTTTTACTGCAAATACAACAACGATTAGATCTTCTTCAATAAAGCGTTTTTTTGCAAATTGGATATCAGTTTTAACCTGAACGCTGTTTCTTATTTCAGATTTCAGGTTATGTAGGTTTATATACGAGCGTTTTTTAAGCAGATAAGACCTAAGCCCATCAGTAAAATGCTAGCAGGGGCTGGAACAGGTACTTCAGGGTTATGCTGACCATCACCAACGACAATAGATATAAACTCGTCTGTTAAGCTCTCAGTTATTGTATAAACCCCTTCCGTTAATCCTGCTGAAGTAAATGATAAATCTGCTACCCAAGAAATGTCTGGCGTCCATATATCGTTAAATATATCTTCAGTGCCTACTTAAATACCGGGAAGTCTTAGCATCTAATTGGTTATTACCTTATTCGAGCTAATTGCACAAAGGCGATAGCTTCATATTTTTCTATCCCAAATGAGCCACGGTAGCCTTACTCAATTGCTAATAACGAATAGAAACTACTATCTATAGTCACTAGCCGAAATGATCGAAGACAGAAGGTTCTTTTGCGTTTATTGATAGCTAGTTACCCGGCCAGTAACAAACTCCATCCTGATTAAATATGTAGCTAACATATTTTCCACAAGCGGATCGCTCAGTAAGACATTATGATCATGGACATTCACTGACGGTTTTACGCACATTCCTTCTCATAAAAGTTTAGTGCTAACTTCTCCTTTGGATCGCTTGTGCGCCATTGCTAATGGTTATTTACTTCTTGATAGTAATTAATGCTGCGCGCACTTAAAGGACTATTGTCAAGTCAACTGGTTGGGAGGCAACGTGGCGAAAAGAAGTCCTACTGTACTAACTATACTCAAATTCATAAGCTTTAGAATAAGCTGTTCTTATCAAGCATTTGGGATTAGTATCTTTGTCTGGCGCTTAAGTATTTTTTCCACTTTATAAAGTCCTAAGCTTTAATTATCATAACGAGTAGACCAAAATGACTGTATACATTCTTTCTAGGCTCACCATTCATGATCGCATTGAGTATGAAAAATATGAAAATCAATTTGATGATGTTTTCGCAAAATTTGATGGTAAACTTTTAAGTGTTGATGAAGAGCCTTTGGTTCTTGCTGGTAAATGGGAAGCTACTCGTTCGGTCCTTATTGAGTTTCCCTCAAAAGAGTCTGCATTTGCATGGATGCAATCTGATGACTATCAAGCAATTTCGCTACACCGAAACGCAGGCAGTACATTGAGCTCAATATTAGTTAAGTCCTCATAGGATTAATGCGGCTATAGGTCATAATATAATCTCGGCTGATAAGCCGTGGGATCAATACCGCCATTTAAGACTTATTTGAAATATAAGTTGGCATCGAACCAAAGGGGGTCAGCAAATAACAAGTCAAGATTGACGAACGCTTCGGCTGCAGCTTGGAACGTTAACGACTGACTGTTTAGGGAAACTTTCTCACCCTTCAAACAATGAGTAAAACGGCCACGTGCGTAGATACAGACAACCAACTAACGTCGATGGCCTGCACTTGAAGGTGTTACATCTGGTTTAAGTTTAAAATCTGGGCCAAAGTCAGTAAGCGGATGAAATTTCATTGGCTCGGTCGTATCAATATTTTTTAAACGAGTACTATAATCATTAAGGTATTTATCACAGGCTTCTTGCCCTAGGAATACAGGGGAATAGGCTACAAAAGGAGGTAATACTTCAAATCCCGTATAAAATAAGGTTCCGTTGTGCAGGTGCCACAGAGCAATGTTGATATCACCCATTATACCATCCGGTTCAAACATTTCAGGATAGGCTCCGCAGCTTGTCACAACCATAGCTTTACGGCCTTTTAGGCCTCCGGTTTCATAACGTTTTCCGGCGCCATAAACTACAGAGTTCACAAACACACGGTCAAACCAACCTTTCAAAATTGCCGGTGTTGAAAACCAGTAAAGAGGAAACTGCACAATCAATAAATCGCACCAAAAAAGCTTTTCCAGCTCGGCTTTAATGTCTTCAGGGAGCGCATCATTATCAACCGCAAACTTCTGCTCTCGATCATATTGTAAACGCTCAGGGAAGCGCCGAATAGAAAAATCATCAGCACTAGCCACCGGATTAAATCCCATTTTATACAGATCGGAAACTACTACCTCATGCCCTTCAGACTTTAGGGTTTCCACTCCCTTTCTATGCAATGCTGCTTGGAACGAAGCCTCAGGCTCCGGATGTGCATATAAAATAAAAACTTTCACTTTTTCTCCTCACAAAAGTTCATTAGAAAACCGCTAAGCGTTGATAATAAGAATAGTGCACATCCCTATTCTATGCAACAGGCGTGCAGACGCCCATCTGCTTTCAACAATTGTATTTACTCAGTTATAAGTCTAAGAAGTGCCACGCACCACTCTCAATAATAGCGGCGGAGACGTTCGCGATAGGGGAAATTTTTGGTGCGATTGGCAATAAAAGATTTCTTTTATCCATGTGGCTGAGTATTTTTTTATTGATGAAAATCTTGCAGGTAATCTTTCTACAATGATAAGGTAGAAATGTTAGCGTGATTCTGAATCAAGCTGGAATATCTATCGTGCTAATTAACTAACTAACTATCAAACACCCATCAAATCGAACCCATAAACGGAGTACTTCTATGCAATATCAGGCACCGGTAAACGACATCAAATTTATTCTGTTTGATGTTTTAGGCGCTGACAAGCTCCACGAGCTTGAAAAGTACAGCGAAGCCACACCCGATATTATTTTAGCCGTCATCGAGGAAGCCGGAAAATTGGCCGCCGAAGTTCTCCAACCGGTCAACAAAATTGGAGACGAACAAGGCTGCCAATACGACCCTAAGACGCATAACGTCACCACCCCGAAAGGCTTCAAGGAAGCTTACAAAAAATTTACTGAGGCTGGATGGGCATCACTTGATTCTCCGCCTGAGTTTGGCGGGCAGGGTCTGCCGCACACTCTAAAATTTATCGTCGACGAAATGGTCTGTTCTAGTAATCTCTCACTCGGCATGTATTCTGGGCTCACCCACGGTGCCATCAGCGCCCTATACGCCCATGGCTCAGACGAGCTGAAAGACACCTATTTAGAAAAACTCATCAGTGGGGAATGGACAGGCACCATGTGCCTTACCGAACCGCAATGTGGCACAGATCTCGGCATGATGCGCACGCGCGCCACTCCTTTGCCAGATAACCGCTACAGCATCGAAGGCACCAAAATCTGGATCTCCGGTGGCGAACACGACATGGCCGAGAATATTATCCACCTGGTGCTGGCAAAACTGCCAGGCGCGCCTGACACGACAAAAGGATTGTCACTGTTCCTAGTGCCTAAGTACTTGCCCGGAAGTACACAACGTAACCCTGCGTTTTGTGGGGGGCTTGAACACAAGATGGGTATTAAAGGATCTGCAACCTGTGTCATGAACTTTGAAGAAGCACAGGGCTGGCTAATTGGGGAGCCCAATGATGGCATGCGTTCAATGTTCACTATGATGAACGAGGCACGCCTAATGGTTGGCATGCAGGGACTTGGAATTGCCGAAATGGCCTTTCAAGAGAGCCTGAGTTTTGCCCGTGACAGGCTGCAAAGTCGCTCACTCAGTGGCATTAAAAACCCTAATGGACCGGCTGACCCCATCATTGTGCATCCCGATGTGCGTCGCATGTTGATGCGCCAAAAAGTCCTTAATGAGGGTATGCGCGCCCTAGCACTCTTTACCGGACATCAACTCGACTTGTCTGTGGCCCACCCTGATGCAGTAGTGCGCGAGGGTGCCGATGACATGGTGCAGATCCTTACGCCAGTAGTGAAGTCCTTTCTCACAGACGAGGGCTTTAATAACGCCGACCAAGGGCTTCAGGTACTTGGAGGTTCTGGCTTTACCACCGATTGGCCCCTTGAGCAGTTGGTACGCGACGGTCGTATCGCGAGGATCTACGAGGGTACCAACGGCATTCAGGCAATGGATCTGGTCGGTCGCAAGCTCGGCCTTAATCGCGGCAGGCTCATTGGTCACCTACTGACAACACTCAATGACTACCTCAAGGACAATGCCTCACTGCCACACCACGACGCGCTGGCAGTTGCGGTTAAATCTCTGGAGGAGGCAACCCTATGGATTGCAAGTAAGGGCATGGAAGATGCGGAACAGGCTGGCGCAGCAGCAAGCCCTTTTCTGCGCCTTATGGCCCTGACAGTCATCGCCTATCTGTGGTCGCGGATGGCAACAGCGGCAAAGGTGCAACTTGATGCCGGCGAAGGCAACACTCCAATGCTAGAGAGTAAGCTGGTCTCGGCGCAGTACTACTTCGACAAATTGTTGACCGAGAGTACCTGGCTGCTTACCGATATAACCAGTGGCAAAGACAGCATGATGGCGTTGACAGATGAACAGTGGTAGGCGTGAATGCTTGGCTCAATGCTGCAGTGTTCTTATGCCATTTATTGTCAGCAGGTGGGCTTAAGGTATAAGACGATAATTGCGTCTGACTGCTAGATAGATTGTCTAGATCAACCAAGGAGGAAATCTAATGTTGTAGGCATCGTTTCGAAAAGCAGCGTACTACCTGATCACGGTGCTGCCAGAATAATAACGGGATGATTAAACGTATACATATGGTTCATGCTGTTTTTATAAAAAGATGGGTAGCGCGCCGCTACACTAAAAGAAGAATAAACGCTATACCTGATTGATGCAACAGGCATTAATTTTTTTTGGTTTAGCGCCATTGCTGCATTTTATATTGTCTATTGTGGGAAACTATTATCATAAGCAATCACATCGTAAGCCGTTAAGGAAACTGTTGAAATACCAAAGAAAATGAAACCGGACATTCAATGTTGTATATTGCATTAAGCATGTATCTACGGGGTAGTTAAATCAACAGTGAACACAACTCGTTAATAGCAAAAATTCCATTTTTTTCCTCAATTACTAGAGTAGCGTTATCCCGCATTCATAAGTATTTTATAAAATTAATATACCTATATATTTTTACCGATAAAAAAGGTTTAGATTATGCGAGTATATTAACTTTGTGCCTAGCGCAAGGCATTACCATTTAATTGGAAAATAGACACGTATAAAGTCTAGAGCATATAAAGAGAAACAGATATATCACATCGTAAAAAGTAACAGGGCTTCACTTTAATTTAATTAACTATGAGATTGTCTTATGTATTTAACCAGACTTCTAATCAATATAATGCTGTGTGATTTCTCATGGAGTTTAATTATAAATGCTTGAAATTATTGAAATATTTGAATCTTCAGCAAAAGCTATTTACATTGGGGTTTCCAATTTATTTATGCTAGCTATACTTTTTTTCTTTTTTTCATTTTTAGTCAACGGTAAAAAAGTATTTGATGCGATTAGTGCATCATTTTCTAGTGGTGTTTTTAATATTGCTTTAATGAGCCTAAATATTGTAGTTGTTACTCCGATAATATTAGTAATATCAAAATATTCATATAGTTTTCAATTAGCCGCTACTTTTTGGAACGCTATTCCTGAGCCATTTGTTATTTTTTGTGCCGTTTTCGCCGCCGACTTTATTGGTTATTGGCGTCACAGGCTTGAGCATACTCGAGCACTTTGGCCATCACATAGTATCCATCATTCGGATACCAATATGACGTGGCTAACACTACAGAGGTTTCACCCAATTAATCGCCTATCAACACACATAATCGATTCTTCTATTTTGTTGGCTATGGGTTTTCCACTTTATGCAGTTTTTGCAGCACATATAGTCCGCCATTATTACGGATACTTTATTCATGCTAACATACCATGGAACTATGGAAAGTGGTCATTGGTCTTTGTTTCGCCCGTTATGCACCGTTGGCATCATGCAGATGACAGCTCTGCTTATAATACTAATTTTGCGACCGTTTTTTCTATATTTGATAGGTTTTTTGGTACCTATCGCGTTCCGGGATTATGCGATGTTCCTTTAGGAGTATCACGTATCGGTAACAACAGCTTTCTGAGCCAAATGTTATACCCTTTCAAGTTTAGCTCTTACATAAGCCCGAAAAAAGCAATAGCGTCAAACAATGACGCGTCGTCTGATTGAGATCTTGTGCGATTAAGTTAAGTTAAAGTAATCATATTTATTCAATTTCACACACAAAACGAAGTGCACTGAGTCAACATTATCAAATTGGATTAATCTTCCTAATTTCGCTATATAAGTTCAGCCGACGGATTCCTAGGGCACGGAATTTTAAACAAAGAGCTTGTTCTTTTTGCTAAAGTAGAAAAACTGCCTTTTCCGAGTGCAAGGCAGTTTGCCAATTAAGATGGGCAGGTTTGGTTTGTTGGTTGGAGAAACGAAAAGTTCGAAACCGAATTTGCCTATCGCGAAAATGATGATGCTCCGTGGGCTAGTTGGCAAAGCAGAATTTAGTACAGTGTTTGAGGTGAATGTAAAACCGGTGCCTACATAACTCTTTGGTGACTTGACCGCAGATATTGAAGACCTCACTTGGGATAAAGAACTCAACAAACCAGACTGCAAAGCTGCATAAACTATTAGTTAATGCATTTCCTAGCCAGCAGGATTCAATTACCATTCATAGCGGAGAGCTTGCTCTAGTGCACGTTAAAAGTGTGAGCAAAGAAGTACCATATTTGAACTTTAGCAATAGTGGTCATGGTGTATTTGACGAAGAAGGAAGGGATATCTTATAAAACGGCGTACTCGAATTCTTATACAGGAATATTGGTGAACAAAAAACGGGAAGTTTTTGGTTCCTAATTGCTGTACTGTTTGTCATTACAATATCGCGTCCTTTAGGATTTAAATATCATGAAGTGGCTTTACCATCTCTTTACACTTTACCTGTGAGATGTTGACGTGAATTGTCTCAATAATACGCAATGCTTGGAGCACGAAATAGAATAATTGTTAAAATCAAAATTATTAATCATCGTCTTATTTCGTCATATGATAATCGATTGGCAAAGAGTGTTAAGGTTTTTATTATTTTTATGTAGCATTAATGTAAGCATTTTGTTTAAATTACAGCTGGACTGACCTCAATTAATTTGAACCCGATTAATTTATATTAATCGTTGCCTGTTATTCAGAAGATGACTTGTATCAATGTTTATGTTGCTCAGGATACTAATATTCATAGTCAAAAAGCAAGCCACGTTTCCTAATCGGCTAATGGCTTAATAAAAGTTTACAAATTGGTTATAATATATGTTGGACGATGACAAGATTTATGAGGTTTAATTTTTCACACTTATTTATACATTAACGTATGCAATCAAGATTACGAGTTAAGTTTACAAGCAGGGTTATTGGCGTTTAATTAACTTATCAACATTTGGATTACGAGGTTTCAAAATGAGAAAACTGGTACTTGGGACAAGTATTGCCGCTCTATTGGGTTTAGCAGGTTGTGGTGGTGAAACAATAGAAGATCTTCAAGCAGAAGCAACATCGGCTCGACCTGCATCACGAGTCCTGTTTGACCCTTCAAACGGTGTATTGCCGGTACCCAATAATTTGTTATTTACGGGTACTCAAGACGGCACCTTAGAAATGCCTGATGAAGTGGCTGCTAGAGAAAATGGTGGTACACCCAATTATGCTAGCCCTTCTATTGCACTTGGTGCACAGGATGGTTGGTCTGTTCAACAAGCCTTTGTTATAGGAACCTCACACCCAACTGGCATCAGCTTGGATGCGGCCTCGGTATCTACGCCAGGCTCCGTAAGATTATTCAGGGGCGCCGTAGGTGGGGACCTAAATGACGCCGATTGCACCGCCGCGCCGCCTATATCAGGTTGTAAAATTTATGAAGAACTCACCTTTGGTGTAGATTTTGTGTCTCAGGCCTCAGGTAACAATATCGCCATTGTTCCCCTTAAACCATTCCCCGGTGCAAGCTCTATTTACGTAGCACTAACAGATGGTCTTAAAGGCAGCGACGGACAAGCATTACAAGGATCAACAACCTATGGTTTAGTAAGCTTACCTATTAGTACCCAACCCCTTGCTTCAGAGGCACAGCTTGGACTTCAGGCTTTGATTAATTCCTACGAAGCTGTATTGGTAAGGGATGGTGGCGTCGATGCCGAATCCATAATCTACAGTGCGACTTTTAACACCCAAGTCACTGATGACATATTTAATACCGTTAAAGGACTACAAATTGGAGCTTTTGCCGGAGCCTTAGGTCAGGGTGCCAGCGCCGAAGTAGCAGCTCAGTTTTTACCCGCTATACCTGTTGGAGAAGCTTTAGTTCCTAATGTATTTGAAGCCATTGCCTCATTGCTTCTATCAGAAGCAGAGCTAGCCGGACTTACAGCAGTTGGATTAAATACCTGCTCTGGTCTTATTGCTGCGTTAGCAGACCCTGCGGGGCCCTTGTTTCCAACAGCAGCGGCAACGTTCGCCTCAGCGGGCCCATTTTGCGCAGCGCAAATGAAACAAGGCAGTATTGATTTACCTTATTATTTAAGCCCAACAGCTCCTTTGTCTGATAGCTGGCAAGCGGCATGTACCAATGCCCTTGCGCTACGGGGCATTGGCGCTGAAGGTATTGGCGCGTTAATCGCCGCTGAGGCAGTAGGCCCAGCCAACGATTATTGCCAGGCAGCATCCGCAGGAATGTTATTTGACTTAGACACCTCTAGTTTATCTATAATAGATGATCGTCATCTGACCCGTTATAGCCCCATTCCTTTGCCTAAGGGACGTAATACAGATGGTACTGAATCATTAGATGTTCAGGTTACTGTACCTGATGCTACAGTGGTCGCTATTTTAGCGGGCTTAAGTAATGCGGTTAACCCCATTACCAAACCTGAAGCTGGTTGGCCTGTGGTTATATTGTCCCATGGTATTACCTCTAAGAAAGAAGATGTTTTAGCCATGACCGCTGCGCTTTCATTGGCCGGTTTTGCCACAGTGGCAATAGACCATCCATTACATGGTAGCCGTGGTTTTGTATTAGAAGATGGCACTATCGTTAACACTTCCGCCGGTTTTGGTGGTTCGACCACCGATTACTTTAATTTGGCTAGTTTGCTCTCTGGGCGTGATAATAACAGACAGGCTGTTGCCGATGTGATGGGTCTACGACTGGGTCTTAATGCCCTAGTTGACCTAACCAATGGCAGCGTGGATATTGACGGCAGCACTGTGTATATTGCGGGTCAGTCATTAGGGGCGATGATTTCCACCGTAGCAGTGACTATGGCCAATACTAGTTTAAGTGAAGTCAATCCGGCTTTAGCGGACTTTGATGGGATGTATGCTATTAAGGCGGCGGGCTTAAATGTACCTGGCGGCGGAACTGTAGGTTTTTTGCTTGAGTCACCGGGTTTCGGCCCTGTGGTTAAGTCCTCAATTCTTGGAGGTGGTAGTGCTGATTTCCAGCAGTTTCTTGGTCAATATATGGCAGAGAATGGTTTGACCGACGTTGCACTCGCATTAATCCCTGCTTTTCTTGAGTACGATGCCAGTGCGACAGCGGCGCAACAAGCCGAGGCTGAATCGTTATACAGTAGTTTTGCTTTTGCTGCCCAAACAATGCTGGACTCAGGCGATCCAAACACCTACGCCTTAGCATTGAATGCGCAAGGTACGCCGGTATATATGGCCGAAGTAGTTGGAGGGGGTACTAACGATGATGGCAGTACGGCATTACCCGATCAAACTATTCCAAACTTTGTACCACCATTATCCGGTACTGAAGCCCTCGCCAGTTTGATAGGCCTTGAAGGTGTTAGCTCTACTACACCTGGTAGTGGTCTAGTGCGCTTCATCGCCGGTGGGCATGGTTCATTACTTAATCCCTCTCCTAGTGCTGCGACAACGGTTGAAATGCAACAGCAGATAGCGGCGTTTTTTGCCACCGCGGAATTAGGACAAGCTACTATTGTAGTGACTAATCAGGGTGTAGTGGCTAACTAAAAGCTCAACAACGTTAAAAAAGCCAAGTCCCTGTCTTGGCTTTTTTGTTTTACATTCTCAAATTAATTTAATTCTTCCATAAGAAAGCATTAGGCTAACTATGTAAGCGAGCGTAATTGTGGGTACGAGAATGGTGCAAATGGTATTGTCGTTGCGCCCAAATCGTTTAGTAAATAACGGCACTACTAAACCAATCAACAAGATTACTGCATTCCAAAATAAGCTCATTGTTTTTAAATGTTCACATTTTATCCCGAACAAATATAGGTCATAATCATCTTTAACTACAAAACTGGCGCTAGTCCATGACAATCCAAGAATTTATTACTGGTTTTATAGGGGCGAGCCCTCTTGAAATAATTGCCTCGCTAGCAGGTTTCATTTGTGTTTTTCTGATTATCCGGCGCAGTATATGGTGTTGGTTCTTTGGTTTTATTCAGGTCAGTTTGTTCGCCTATATATTTTTTGGTGCCAAATTGTATTCAGATGCCGGCTTGCATGTTGTGTATATGGGTCTGCAGTTTTATGGCTGGTGGAATTGGATGCAGCACAGAAATCCAGACACCAAGCAAGCGCCAGAGTTGCTTGTACACCCCTCGTCATCTAAAGATCTAGTACTTTGGGCCGGCGTTGCTATAGCGGGAACTTTTATTTTGGGCTACCTAATGCACACTTATACTGATGCTAGCTTCGCCTATGCAGATGCCTTTACAACGTGTACCAGTTTGGTTGCACAATGGTTACTCACTCGCCGTCATTTATTTAACTGGGTATTTTGGATAGTGGTAGATGTGGTAGCCATATTTATCTATATGCAAAAAGGTTTATACCCTACTTCAGTGCTGTATTTTACATTTTTAATTATGTGTTTTTTCGGACAATATTCTTGGTGGAAACAGTATCGTCGGCAACAGATCTCAGTTCAGACCCCTGCGGCGAGCATGTGAGTGACGCTTTAGGTGCAATCAATCAGGTAGTCAATGAAGCGCGCCTAACAGTGCTACATTGAAAAATTGTAATGACTACTTGTTCGTAGAAACTAACGCCCTTACCACCTGGCATTTTGCGATTGATTATTACGGGTCGGCGCTGCGCGAATCAGCACTACTGGCCGATGAAAGCAAAGACCGTTTCAACCATGTATTTTTATGTGGTGACGAAATCCCTTATGAAGACACATGGGAGCGCTCTGGTGATGTAAAGCGTCATGAGTTTCAAGCGTTTATAAGAAATGAACTCAACATAAGAGGGATTGAATTTCATTACCTCAGTGGTACACAAAAACAGCGATTAAATACAGTAATAGAGGTTCTGTAGCGATAAAAGAGTGCGTTCAGGAAGGGCAGAATCAAAGGCTGTATTGGGCATTCTGATTTACAATTGAGCGTTAATATAGACTAATGCACTCAGTGTAGATAATGTAGTAACACTAAGGCGCTATAAACACATAACAGAAGGCAGGAATGATGTCGCAAACAACAAGAGGTCGAATCACCACACGCACAATCGCGATGCCGGGGGATACTAATCCTTCAGGTGATATTTTTGGGGGATGGGTGTTGTCGCAGATGGATATTGCTGCAGGTATATGTGCAGGACAGCGTGCACAGAGTCGTGTGGTAACCGTGTCGGTTGATGGAATGAGTTTTATTCAGCCGGTTAAAGTGGGCGATATTTTGGGGATTTATACCGAAGTTGATCGGGTAGGACGCACCTCTATAGACGTACATATTGAAGCTTGGGTTCGTCGTGACCGTATTGGATTACGTGAGAAAGTGACCGAGGCTACGTTTAAATTTGTTGCAGTGGATGATGACGGTAAGCCTACTCCTGTTCCTGCTCTTGAAGATCTACCAGCCTATGTAGCAAACCTTAAGGAGTATAGCGAAGATCAAGTAAGCGAAGACTAAATAATAGAATATAAATGACTTCAAGCGTCAAATAACGATGACAATCACTGGAGGTTGGTCTCAATATTGGACCTATAAAACCACTTGTTAACGACCATAAAATATTAACAAATGCCAGTTTTTTTTTTGATACTACTGGACCCCGCCGTTGCCTAATCCGGCATTATTAGCCACGACATAGAGGCCTGCACTTTGATTTTTATAGAAGGCTTGAAGTTTCGAGGGGATACCATTGAAAATGTGCAAGGCATACTATTTGTTCGCTGCACGCTAAGTTTATGGCGTTATTTATGAATAAATCATGCTTAATGGGTTTCATTTTGACGTCGATGCTTTTATTGAGCACTAATCCAAGCGCTCACATATTAGTTGAAAACAACAGAGAAGTTACGGGCAAACACTTTTTTGTGTTCGACCAATGGGCAGGACCATCCTTAAATGTATGGGCCTATAAACCGAGCGGCTATAGCGCAAACTCAAAAATATTAATGGTTATGCACGGCACTAACAGAGACGCCGACCGGTATCGCGACGAGTGGTCCAAGCACGCTGAAAAATATAATGTACTGTTAATTGTCCCGCAGTACACAAAAGCAGATTTTCCAAGAGCTAATGGCTATAACTTAGGTAATGTATTTGTTGCTTCAAGCAACTACCAACAAACAAACCCCCGAAGTGAATGGGCATATTCTGCCATTGAACCTTTGTTTGATTTTGTAAAAACTAAATACCAATCGACCCAAAGCCAATACAGTATTTATGGTCATTCCGCTGGCTCACAATTTGTTCACCGTTTAATATATTTTGTGCCTCAAGCTCGCGTGTCAAACATCATAACGGCTAATGCTGGATGGTACACTGCTCCGGATTTCTCTATTGATTTTCCTTATGGCTTAAACAACTCACCCGTTAGCAAAGAAAGCCTTAAACAAGCCTTACAAAAGCCTGTCACCATATTGTTGGGAGAAGCAGACAATGACCCTAATCATAAACATTTACGAAGAGCTAAAGAAGCAATGGTGCAAGGACCACACCGCTTTGCTAGAGGGCACTACTTTTATGCTGCCGGACAGCAAGCCGCAAACGATCTGCAGCTTGAGTTTAATTGGCAACTTAAAACAGTGCCAAATGTGGGTCACAAAAATGGTTTAATGGCAGAAGCAGCCATTCTAGCGCTAATTCCCTAACGAAGTATTTCGAGCGATTTAACGAGTAGGGCCACTATATAATTTCTTCACTAAAAAATGAGCGCTTCAGCACAAAGCAATACAAAAGAAGCTTTAGGCTGCCACTAAATCAGAAACTAAATGGTGCGCAGCGTTTTCTACAGTGCTATTCTAACTAATCCATTACTATCACTAAAAGTACTCGTTATGACCGACTCTATACACAATTTATCATTTACCAATAACAAGGGTGAAGCGGTCTCTTTAAAAGAGTATGCAGGTAAAGTAGTGCTCATTGTTAACACTGCTAGCAAATGTGGTTTTACCCCTCAATATCAAGGCTTAGAGGTCTTATACAAAAAATATAAGGACCAAGGTTTTGAAATAATAGGCTTTCCATGCGATCAGTTTGGTGGTCAAGAGCCAGGCAACGACGACGATATTGAGCAGTTTTGTGAGTTGAATTTTGGTGTAAGCTTTCCGCTTTCAACAAAAATTGAGGTGAATGGTGACAATACTCATCCGGTTTATCAATATTTAAAACATGAAGCCCCCGGTATTTTAGGGAGTAAGCGTATTAAGTGGAATTTCACTAAATTCTTAGTCGCAAAAGACGGCAGCGTACAAAAACGCTATGCCACTGCTACTAAGCCCGATGCTATAGATGGCGATATCGCTACCGCGCTTCAAGCATAATGTGAAAGTATTTCCCGAGCCATTTATATGGCTCGGCGTTGCTATATTTCACCTCCATATCGAATAGTTGTTGATACAAAGAATCAATTTTCGTTTTATCTATAATATAATCGTGAAAACACCGTATTCCCCTACTCTCCTTTATGTAAAACTCATTACAATCATTCAGCAGTGCAATTACCTCTTTGGGCTTTTGTGCATTGTGCGGATTCAAACGCACGGTGTTTTTTGATGGAAGTCCTTTTTCTACATAATCAAAGTTAGCGTACAAAAGGTTTGAGAATACTTTCGCATCGTGGTTAAAAAACGAAAGAGACAGTCGCCCGTTTACCTTTAATAATGGACGCATATCGAGTAACGCAGACAGTGGATCGGGTAACCACTCTAGTACCGCATGACATATAATAAAATCATATTGACTTTTTAAGTGCGTATTCGGCTTAGTTAATTCACCCAAAATATATTGCGTGTTTGGGTATGCTTGTAACCGTCGTTTCGCAATAGCTAATACATCATCAGACATATCAAGTACCGTTACGTTGTGGCCATGCTTAGCAAACTCCAAACTCATCATACCGGTGCCACCGCCTAAATCGAGCACATCCATTTTGGGCGAATTAAGGTGATTGGATAAAAAGTGTACAAGTAACTGATGACGCAACTGACCTTTCGTTGTGCCATATATATTTTCATCAAACTTATTCGCAATACCGTCGAAGCTACTAACAGGAATTTTCATGCTGGGTTGTGTATATCTACAAACACAACATCAAGTGAATAGTTTTCCATTAACCATTCACCAAGCGCTTTTACACCATAGCGCTCTGTTGCGTGATGGCCAGCAGCAAAAAAATCTATATCTTGTTCAAGCGCACTGTGAGTAGTTTGTTCAGATATTTCTCCTGATACAAACGCATCAATTACTTGACCATTTACATCTAGACCAACAATATCATCGATGAAATTTTGACCACCGCCAGTACACCAGGCAACGGTAGTTATTTCGGACTTATTACCGACACTTACAACGTTATGGCTCAAACTCTTTGATAAAAGATCTGAAAGCGCAGTGTGTGACAAAGGTTTTTCTAAATTACCCGCCATCACGATGCCCTGAGGTTTACTCTGTCCCAGTGCCTGCACGTTTTGTATGTGCATTAATTTGCCTAACTGCGCGTTATTTCCAAAAACCGGATGTATGTCTAGGGGTAAGTGATAGGCAATAAGACTAATGTTATTGGCGAGTAGCTTCTTGATGCGTTGTTGCTTCATACCAACAATGGCTTGCTTTTCGCCTTTCCAAAAATATCCGTGGTGAACCAAAATTGCGTCAGCATCTAAAGCAATAGCTTTCTCGATCAAGGCCAAACTAGCGGTTACACCCGTGACAATTTTAACTATTTCATGTTTACCTTCAAGCTGCAATCCATTGGGACAATAATCATTGATATCAGAACTTACAAGCTCACTATCGAGGATTCTAACAAGGTCTTTTAATAACAAATTTCTATCCTTTGCTTAAGAAATTAGACAAATTCATAATATTTAGGTATAAACTATTAAATATTAACATTATTTAAACAATCAAAGGTGCATATTTACCAATGAGTAAACTAGATAAAGATACCGTAGTAGATAACTTTACCCAAGCGTATACCAAAGCTAATGGTAAATCGCCCACTATTGAAGCAAAAGGCGGCTGGTACAGCGTAGATGGCGGCAAAAATATACGTCTGGCCCAATTAGAAGAAATCACGACTGAGCTCGGTTCTGCCGCGCCTGCAGCGAAAGCTAAAAAGGAAGCACCAGCCAAGAAAGAAGCTGCTGCTGAAAAGGCTCCCAAAAAAGCCGCGCCTAAGAAAGCTGCCGCTAAAAAGTCACCAGCAAAGACTTTTTCTGTAAAGGACTTCTATACGCAGCAAATATTACAGACTAACCCTGGCGCAAAAGCACCTCGTTAAGCTGCTGTAAAAATACGGCTATACTAATTTTGGCCTAATAGGCCAGCTGTGTTGAATAAAGTAAAATATTGGATCAAAAAAGCCGCTTTTACAGCGGCTTTTTTATTTTACATTTTTCTGTTGCTTCATATTAGGTTTGCGAAAAATATTTTTTATAAACGCCAGTTGCTTACATTTGTTAGTACATTAGACAAACCATTTTCAATGCCTTGTGAAACTGCAAGCCCTAGTTTTTGTGCAAGGGTCTTTTTGGCCGCGTACTTTAAGGTGAACATTTTAAACGAGTCGTTTGCCTGCATAAGGAAATCATCCGATGTTTGAATATCGTCAACTAGGTTTAGTTCTTTTGCCTTAAGTCCATACCAATACTCGCCGGTGGCAACAGAGTCTATGTCGATACCCTTTCTATTTTCGGCTACAAATCCTTTGAACATCAAATGTACATCTTCAAGTTCAGATTGGAATTTTTCGCGGCCTTCATCTGTATTTTCACCAAACACGGTAAGCGTTCTCTTAAATTGCCCAGCAGTATGCATTTCAAAGTCAATATCGTTCTTTTTAAGTAACTTATTAAAATTGGGTATTTGTGCAATAACACCAATAGAGCCTACAATTGCGAAAGGTGCTGCAATGACTTTGTCGGCTACACAAGCCATCATATAACCGCCGCTAGCCGCCACTTTATCGATACTAATAGTCAGTGGTAAGCCTTTATTTTTTATACGCTTAAGTTGTGAAGCAGCCAGACCATAGCCATGCACTACACCGCCCCCACTTTCTACTTTAACTAATACTTCATCGCCCTCTTTGGCAATGCATAAAATAGCGGTAATTTCTTTACGTAATGTCTCGACCTCTTTGGCCATAGATGAACCATGAAAATCAACGACGAACAAGTTATTGAGCTTGTCTTTTTTGCCGCTTTCTTTGTTAGCAGACTTTTCTTGTTTCTTCTTTTTCTTTTCGTCTTTGTGAAGCTGTTTTAATTCATCCTTCGTTAATAGAGCTTCTTTACCCATTTTCGACAAATCATCAAAACCTTCCGATAGAGACTCTAGCTGAAGATTTCCGCTACCGCCTGGCTTTTGCTTGCTAGCCAATGCCAAAACAACCACTAACACGGCAACTATAGCGATCACTATAGTCAATGCTTTGGCAAAAAATAAACCATACTCAAATAAAAAATTCAAACAAATACTCCACTACGTTGTTTTATCTAACCGCTTTCTTTCTAAAAGAACAAATGGGGTTTTATTGTTAAATAAAAAGGCCTTTGCGCACATTTAATACTAACAACCCTAGCGTGGTGACAGTATATATGAAGATTATTGACTTGGTTACTGGTTATTGTAACGACTTATTACTTAAGCAATAAGGTCTACCTAATCTAACAAACACCTAAACCGCTCTATTGCTTTAGCTAATTGAATTTGTGCGGTACTATATATTTTTAGGCGCACGAATTAAATAACGAAGAATTGATTAATGGTTGAACAGTATCCGCACTTAGCATTTCAAATTCATGAAAAAAGTTTAGCGAACAAAACAATTTTGGTAACAGGTGCAGGCGCTGGTATCGGCGCAGAGGCCGCATTAGTTTATGCAAAAGCCGGGGCACAGGTTATATTACTCGGTCGAACGGTCCATAAGCTTGAAGCTGTTTATGATGAAATCATAGCCTTGCAAGCTACCCATGCAGACATAAAACAACCCAGCATTGTGCCTCTCGACTTAAATGGTGCGAAAGCATCAGACTATCAGGGATTAGCCCGCACTATAGAAGACCAATACAAGAAGCTTGACGGTATCTTGCTCAATGCAAGTGTATTGGGCAATTTGTGTCCGTTTGGACAAATAGAAGAAAGTGAATTTGACGATGTCATGCAAACTAATGTTAAAAGTCACTTTTTGATTGCACAAGCAATGCTGCCTTTACTTAAACATACTAAGCTTTCTTCTGTGGTATTTACTACATCGTCTGTCGGTAGAAGGGGAAGAGCGTTTTGGGGTACTTATGCTATATCAAAATTTGCTACTGAAGGTATGATGCAGGTATTGGCCGATGAACATAAAAATAGCCTTGTAAGGTTTAACTGTATTAACCCTGGCGCTACGCGCACTGATATGCGCGCTAGAGCCTACCCTGGGGAAGACCCAAAAACATTAAAAATACCTGCAGATATTATGGCAACTTATGTTTATTTAATGTCTGACATTAGTCGTGGCATTACGGGTCAATCGTTAGATTGCCAACCCAAATAAGCAAATCTAGCAACAAAAACATATACATAAAAAAAGGTCACTGCTTAAACCGCTCAGTGACCTTTTTTCATTTTTGGATGGGCTTACTGCTTATGTTCTATTTTTGCCCAAGTATCGCGTAGCTCAACCGTGCGATTAAAAACCAAACTATCTTGGCTACTATCGACATCCACATTGAAATATCCAGTGCGTTCAAACTGAAAGCCTTGACCATGTTCACCCGCGACTAAGGACGGTTCTACAAATGCTCGTTTTTTTATAAGTGAGTCAGGATTAATACTGTCTGCAAAATCTTCTTGAGCAGCTGGGTTAGGCACCGTAAACAATCGATCATACAAGCGCACCTCTGCAGGGACTCCTTGCGCAGCGCTTACCCAATGAATAACCCCTTTGGCTTTGCGACCATCTTCAGGATCTTTCCCTAAAGTGTTCTCGTCATAAGTACAATACACACAAGTGACGTTTCCGTTTTCGTCTGCGTCAAAACGTTCAGCTTTTAGGAAGTACGCATTTCTAAGCCTAACTTCCTTACCTATTACTAAACGTTTAAATTTTTTGTTCGCGGCTTCCTTGAAGTCTTCTGCTTCAATATACAACTCTCGCGTAAACGGAACTGCTCGGGTTCCCATTTCTGGTTTGTTCGGATGATTAGGCGCTTGTATTATTTCGACTTTATCTTCTGGATAATTTTCAATAACGACTTTAATCGGTTCAAGTACCGCCATGCGACGCGGCGCAGTGTCGTTTAACTCTTCTCGAATACAGGCTTCCAACATGCTCATTTCGACCATGTTATCCATTTTGGTCACGCCAATACGTTTACAGAACTCGCGTAAAGAATCGGCTGTATATCCGCGTCTTCTTAACCCGGCAATAGTCGGCATTCTGGGATCGTCCCAGCTATGAACGTGTTCTTCCTCTACCAATTGAATTAATCGACGTTTACTCAACACCGTATACTCAAGATTTAAGCGGCTAAATTCATACTGATGCGGTGCGCGCTCAATAGTAATGTTTTCAATGACCCAGTCGTATAAACGGCGGTTATCTTGAAATTCTAATGTACATAAAGAATGTGTAATACCTTCAATAGCATCCGAAATACAATGAGTAAAGTCATACATAGGATAAATGCACCACTTATCGCCCGTTTGGTGATGATGAACAAACCTCACTCTATAAATAATAGGATCGCGCATGCACATAAAGCTTGAAGCCATATCTATTTTGGCCCGTAAACTGCACTGCCCTTCTTTGTATTCACCTAGTCGCATTTTTTCAAAGTGCTTTACGTTTTCTTTTATGCTGGTGTCTCTGTATGGGCTATTTGTGCCAGCTTGCTTTAAGGTACCACGCATCTCCCGCACGGCGTCTTGATCGCTAAAATCAACGTAGGCTAAGCCCTTTCCAATTAATTCAAGCGCAAAGCTATGCAGCATTTCAAAATAGTCAGATGAATAGCGAACATCATCGTGCCAGGTAAATCCCAGCCAAGACACATCTTTTTTAATCGAATTTACATAATCAATGTTTTCTTTTGCTGGGTTCGTATCATCAAAGCGCAGGTTACAGATACCTTTGTAATCTTCAGCAATACCAAAATTCAAGCAAATAGACTTTGCATGTCCAATATGGAGATAGCCGTTTGGCTCAGGTGGAAAACGGGTAACAATATCTTTATGTTTACCCGAGGCTAGGTCTTTGTCTATTATCTGACGAATAAAATTGGTCGGACGGATGTCTGGCTCGGCCATTAAGCGACATTCCTTATGTAGTTGTATTTAAGGGTATTGGACGAGTATATCACTACCTTGCAACAAGCATAATAGCTTATTGGTGTTTGTGAGCTAAAAACATAAGGCTTGAACAATCAAGACTTACTAGTGTATATATACTACGTAATAATACTTATAAAAGAGCCCAATGAAAAGTAAAGCCACTTCATTTGATATAGCCCACATGGCTGGCGTATCTCAGTCTACTGTATCGCGTGCTCTTAACGATAGCCCCTTGGTTAACCCAGAAACACGTGAACGTATTAAACAAATCGCAGAGGACATCAATTACAATGTCGATAAAAACACAAGTAACCTTCGTAAACAACAAAGTAGAACATTGGCATTGCTGTTATTTGAAGACCCTACCTCTGATGACAGTTCTATCAATCCATTCTTTATTAGTATGCTAGGCAGTATTACCAAGGCCACAGCAGCGGCTGGTTACGATTTGTTAGTTTCGTTTCAAAATCTAAGCGACGATTGGCATGCCGTTTTTGAAGATAGTAATAAAGCCGATGGTCTAATTTTATTAGGTTATGGCAGCGATACTGAATATGAGTACAAAATTTCCCAATTAGAAGAGCAAGAGACGCATTTTTTACGATGGGGCGCACCTGACAAAAACCACCCTGGCATTTCGATTGGCTCAGATAATTTTCAGGGTGGCTATATTATGACACAACATTTGTTAGCACTTGGTCATAGAACGTTCGCATTTATAGGGGAAGCAAGCGACAGCGCTCCGGAACTAAAAGCTAGATACAATGGCTGCGTTAGTGCTCTTGAGAGGGTTGCACTTAGACAAGCTATGCTAATGCAAGTTGATGCTATTTCTTCTGAAACTGATGGCTACTTAGCGACCATCAAAACCCTCGAAAATTTACCGAACAACCAACGCCCAGACGCGCTTATATGTGCATCAGATCTTATGGCCACTGGCGCGATTAGGGCAGTGCGAGAGAAAGGTTTAAAAGTACCTGAAGACATAGCAATAGTGGGCTACGACAACATTCAAGTAAGTAGTTATTCCAGCCCTACCCTAACTACCGTTGGGCAAAACACGGTACTTGCTGGAAAGCTATTAGTCAGCAATTTACTAAAACTGATTAATAATGAAATGGTTGACGACATCGTAATGCAGCCAGAATTGCTGGTAAGGCGCTCATGCGGAGCACCTAGCGAACCGTAATAGTAAGATTTTCGTAATATACCGTTTATTAACAGGCGCTTAGTTTGCGCTTGGTAATACGCATCTTCGATCTACATAAACCTCTTTAGGGTGTATTTTAGACCATTTATCGCCATTATTATAGACCGTCTTTTAGGCGCCCCTTTGTAATCCCCCCTCACCCTGGCAACAAGTTCGAGCACTTCATAACCATCTATAAGCTTATGGATACTGCTAAAACTGAGCTCTTGTAACTGTTCATTACTAATGCTGTTTGGATCTTTGCCATCATCTTCATACATTGTATAAAACGCGCTTTCAACACTAAAATCTGCATAAAAATCTACTCGTAACGATTGGCTTGAATACGCTTTTGTATTGCGCATATCTGCAACACTTGGAATAAATGCGCCCACTTCACTAGTACAGGTAAGGTATCGAGAGGTGTATTAATTATATGCTTTACGCCGCATTCAATGCGAGTGTTTTGCCAGTAGTCAAACCATACACCCTTTGGCAACACTACTTCTTTTTGGATTTGACCTTGTTCAACTTCCGGTGCTACCAAAAATGCATCACCCCATAAATAAGCATCGGTTCGACTAATTGATTGACTTGGATAGTCCATAAAAATGGCCGCATCATAGGTATATCCGTTAATGAGTTATTTATGCTCAAACTATAGTTGTAAGACAATAAGCGATACCGCAATTTGATGTATTCACGAGTAATGTTTTGTGTTGTATGATCATGAAAGACAGGTTCTGGCGCAATGTGGTCTTGTGCATGAGGTCTATAAACAGGCTGAAATGCACCGTATTGCAACCACCGGGTGTATAACTCTGGGTCGAAGGTTTCGCCTCCTGCAAAACCACCCAAATCGGAATGAATATAGGCAAGGCCAAACATGCTCATTTGTAAGGCCAGTTTTACCTACTGCGATTTATAACCAAATCGAGATGCATAATTCCCAAGGGCCCAGCGCGGTGGCAAAGGCTGTTTATCCGTTGCACTCACAAAGTTTTCAATCAATTCATAATAATTTTACTGGCGCTGAATATGTAAGCCGTGCGGCCAGCGTCTGCTTCAAATTGCAAAATATCTTTTTCAGTATGGCCAATATCTAAAAACCTATTGGCGCTATTATCAAAGGCAATCACATAAGCTTTGCTGGACATTACGGCGGGCAACGAATAATACATTTGATTAGATTCAGTGGTGTAGCCATAGTGGGCACGGTTGTAAAGTGGCATCCTGTATCCGCGCCTATTCATACCTAAGACGCGTTGCCCACCGCCTAAAAAGGCTTCATTTTCAGCCAATTCAAAACGAAAACCTCTCATGGTCGCATTTGCAAACATGCCTATCTCTTCGCTGGCTAACAAACCCGTTTCATTTGAAAACGACAGTGTAAAAGGCGAAGCAGTGACTGTTACCGTCACATCGGGGAGAATGAACCTATAACCTGTTGCCGTTGAAACCAATTCACTTTGCGTATAAACACTGTGAGCTTCAGGGAGCGCGAAAGAAGGCAACTGAGTTTCAGATTCAAAGCCTTCAGGCTGGTAAAAGACTTCTACTGTGCCTTTATTGATTGGGGTAATGGTAAGTTTTGTATCGCTTAAGATAATCTCTAGACGATTGTCATTTAATGTTGCTTCAACAAAAGTCCTTTCGGCAAAAGCCTGACTAGTTGAAAATAGAATCAGAACTAGTGAAATAAGGGGTCTTTGAATACCCTTCAATTTCATTCTTTTATTAGCCGGAAAAATAGTAAACAGCGACCTGGGCTTTATATTCATTCTTGTTGACCATTTCCAAGCTTCAGCTCTAGTATTGATGACTCATTCGTCTCCAACATAAGTTCTATATAAGCAGATTGGCCTTCAATTATTATTTCACTAACAATGCCGCTTAGTAAATCGGTAAGCACGTATTTACCGGTTGAAAGTTCCCACTTATTGATTAATGCTAATGGCACAGAAAGCTTCGTCATAACTGGTGCGTCACTAAAATTAGCCAACACAATTAACGCGACTTTCTTGTTATAACGCACAAAGCTGAACTGCTTTTCCGAATATTTGCCAGCTTGTTTTATATTGTATGAATGAAGGCTGTGATATTCACCTAACATTGTTGGATGATAGGCAGAAATATTCATAATATCGATATAATAATGACGCAATGCACTTTGGGCATCGCTTAACTCACCGCTGTCAAAAGCGCCATTGTTCATCCACTGCTGATGCGCAGGCACCCCAGCATAGTCAAAAATACTAGTACGGCTTGGGTCACCAAAGCCAGTTTCTTCGCTGCCATCTTCACCTACATCTTGACCAAAATACAGCATAGTGGGCGAACGACTGATAAGCGCAGACACCACCATGGCTGGTTTTCCTTTTTGAGCATTGCCAGCAAAGTCAGGGCTGGCGATACGTTGCTCATCGTGGTTTTCTAAAAAGTGCAGCATATGTGGTTCAATATCAGCCAAATTGCTTTGAATATCTTCAAGCGGCGAGCTTGGGCCTTTGTTCTGCATGACTAATTTTAGTGCATCATAAAACTCAACTTTGTCGTACAAGTAGTCCATTTTGCCTAGGTGTAAATAATCACGATATAAATTGGGCTGATACACTTCAGCTAACAATAAGGCATCAGGAAACTTTGCTTTTATAGATGAGTTTAAGAATGACCAAAACTCCACAGGCACCATTTCAGCCATATCATAACGAAAACCGTCTACGCCTTTTTCTAACCAATAATGCACAATAGCTTCAAATTTGTACCAAGAATCTGGTAGGTCTAACTGCTGCTTCCAAAACGTATGGTGTTCGTTAGTAGGAAGTGTTGAATACTCTTGTGACAACCTTGGAAAATCATAGCTACCGTCAGGTTTAACGCCATAATTCACCTTTATCGTTTCGTACCAATCGTTGGCACTTGGTTTAAAGGCGCGCGAACCATTCCCCGTCCACTTAGCGGGCATTTCAGTAAATTGGCCGTCTGCTAGTGGATGGTATTCTCCACCTAGTGGCTGATACCCGTTTTCTGCATCGGGCACCTTAAATGAATGCCCTTCAATATAATAAAAGTTGTTATGCTTGGCATATTCTAGATTTGTATTGTCTTTAGCCCCAAAATCACTTTGTTCTTTGGGTAAATTAATAGACTCGTAATGACGCGCAACATGATTAGGCACAATATCAATAATCACTTTCATATCGTGCTTATGAGTACGCGCTATTAGTGCCTCAAATTCTGCTAAACGATTTTCAGGATTTACCGCTAAATCTGGATTAACATCGTAATAATCTTTAACTGCATAAGGTGAACCAGCACGCCCCTTAACAACATCTGGGTCGTCTAATGAAATTCCCAACTCAGAGTAATCATTAATAACAGCGTGATGAGGCACGCCTGTATACCATATATATGAAGTACCTAATTCTTTAATACCTACTAGTGCATCGTCGGTAAAGTCAGCAAATTTACCAACGCCATTCTCTTCAATAGTGCCCCAGGGTTTATTGGTAGTATTGGTATTTCCAAACAAGCGGGTAAATACTTGATAAATTACCGGCTTGCCATCACCTTGCGCGTAATGCATAGCTTTTACTGGTGATAAGATATTCATTGCGGCGCCTCTTCTTGTGCTAACTTTTGTACCGACTTAGATTAATAGACCTGGCTACATGTTGATAGCGCAACTAAGCTAGTGGCGAATACACCCGTGCATAAGATAAATTTTGCAGCTTGAAAAAGATGTGCTTGAACCAAAGCTAAGCCCTTCTATAAAGTAATGATGACTAATACATGATTTATAGAGTAACCCTTAGTGAGATGTTAGAACAGTTGCAATCGTATGCAGCTTTATTTTTAAATGCGTCGAGTGATTTAACAAGGCAGCATCTACCAATAGATTAGTGATTAACCCCCATATCGCAAGTAGATAATATTGAGATAAATAAAAAGAAGCACTTTGCTTATGCTCCTTACAAAAACAAAAAATTCAATTTAGATTTATCACCGAAAGAATCGAGTGTTAGAATACACAGCTTGATACATTAACAGGACGATTTATGAAATATGTTTTTTTAGCTGTAATAATTGGACTCGCCGTATTCTTCTACACTAGATACTCAAACAATAAAAATGTAGCGCTTGAAAATATTGCGATAGGAAAAGATTTTTTAGCCACAAACAAAGCGAACGAAGATATCGAAGAGACAGTTTCTGGTTTGCAATATCAAATATTACAAAAAGGTGAAGGAAATACTCATCCAAGCGCCAGTTCAACTGTAGAAGTCCATTACCACGGCTCATTAATAGACGGTACTGTATTTGATAGCTCAGTAGACCGAGGCCAATCCATAAGTTTCCCCTTAAATCAGGTGATAAGTGGCTGGACTGAGGGTGTTCAATTGATGGTTGTTGGTGATAAATTTAAATTTTTCATTCCATCTGAATTAGGCTACGGCGATAGAGCTTCTGGAAAAATAATGCCCGGCTCTATGCTTATTTTCGAGGTAGAACTTTTAGAAATAAAGTAGTTAATTCAACATCTGCGTTATCTATCACGAAAAACTTGCTTAAAAACTATGATCTGTTTAGTCGGCAGGCGCATCCTCTAAGTATCTAAGTCAAATACTTATCTTAGGCAAAAAAAGGTTGGATAACTATCGGTTATTCGACCATTCCAATTAATACTCGATGATAGAATGTTGCATTACAGTTTTCATATATTGTTATCTAGAAATAAGACAAACACTGTAAACGATTGCCTATACGACAAGTCTGCCATACCTGCTAATTTTAGCTAGTGTCAATATATTCTAAATATTCATTTAAGCAAGGCGGTACTTATTTGATAAAACGACACAAAAATCATAGACCTTAATGCACCTTGTTAACATTGTGTTATCATTAAATAAATGACAATATAGTCCATAAAAATATCAATAATGAAAATAACAAAAACATACCCCGAAAGTAGGTTTAATCGCTTTGCCATTCAAGCTTATCGCTTAGTATTTGGACGCATTTTACCACAATCACTATTACGCGATAAAATACCGCCAGAATCCGAACGCAAAGCAGTAGATGGTATGTTCAATTTGGAGGTTGTTAGTCATTGTTGGGGTTATGCCAACATGCTCACTTATCAATTAAGCTCATTTGTTAATTATCCACCCACAAAACTTCATTTAACCGCCACGGTTTTTTATGCGCAAGAGGATACTGAAACTAAAGCGGCATTAGACTTCTTTGGTCAAATAGTTGTCCCGAATGTTACTTGGAACTTTCAAGCGCTGCCTAAAGGCAAGCTATTCAGGCGAGGTATTGGTCGTAACATGGCGGCACGTTCAACAATTGCTGAATGGGTCTGGTTTACAGATTGCGACATCATTTTTCATGAAAACTGCTTAGATTCACTCGCCGATAGTTTACAAGGTGAAAAAGGTTTGTTGTTCTTCCCCGAAGAAGAAAGAGTCACCGAAATGCTAGAGGACAACGACCCCATGTTGGTCAAAGACGCCAAGACTAGAGTGATTGATATACAAGCTGAGCAATTCAGCTTGTATAAACGCGATAAAAATCGGAACAAGGCCCGAGGCCCATTTCAAATTGTTCATGGTGACGTTGCTCGAGCTATCGGATATTGTGAAAGACTATTTATGTTTCAAACTGAATCTGACCGCTGGCGAAAATGCTATGAAGATACGGCTTTTCGATGGCTATTAGGCACCAACGGTAAGCCTAAACACATCGAAGGTGTTTTTCATATTCACCATGTCACTAAAGGTCGCTATACTGAAGATTCTAAGATATCTAAGATGCGCAGTAAAATCCGTTTGAGTCAAAAGTAACTGTATAAAAATGCATCACAGCACCTCTCAACGGTGCGTTTGCCAATCAATGTCAAAAACAAGGAATGGAAAATAAGCATGTGTGGAATATTTGCAGCGATGACAAAAAGCGGTGTTACACCCAACCAAATAGAAGGCGCTTTAGCTTCGTTACATCATAGAGGACCCGACGGCGCCGACAGTTGGACATCCCGTGACGGACGCTGGACACTTGGCCACACACGATTATCAATCATTGGCCTAGACAATGGCGTTCAGCCTATGAGTAGCCCAGATGGCGCTATTCATTCAGTGGTAAACGGAGAGTTCTACGGCTATCAAAGCATCCGCAATAAACTTAGTGTAAGCGGTTATCAATTTGCCACTGACAGCGACAGTGAAATTGCACTGCATTTGTATCATGAACGCGGTATGCAAGTTGCTTCTGAATTGCGTGGTGAGTTTGCCGTTATTATCGCCGATGAGCGTGAGCAAATAATGATCGCGATCCGCGACCATTTTGGCGTTAAGCCTTTGTATTATGCTGTTGTAAACGGCAATGTGTTTTTTGCTTCAGAAATAAAAGCCTTGTTAGCTCTTGGCGTGCCAGCTAAATGGAATATTGAAGGTGCTACTGACGGTCTTGGTCGGTCGCATGAAATTACTGAATTTGAAGGCGTCTATTCGGTCCCCCAGGGCAGTTACGCGATTGCCAAAGATGGCATTGTACGAATATTTTCCTATTGGGACTGGGAGTTCCCCACCGCTGCGCAAATGAAAGAAGACGTGCGTAGCGAAGCCGAAGTTGTAGAAGAATTCCGCGACGCACTGCAAGACTCAGTTAAACAAAGATTAGTTGCCGACGTTGAAGTGGCCTCTTATTTAAGTGGCGGTATCGACTCATGTGCTGTTTTGGGCTTAGCCCAACAATGCATGGACAAACCTATTCGCGCATTTACACTAACCTTCGAAAATCCACTATATGATGAATCTGCAATTGCCGAGGCAACAGCCAAACATGTTGGCGCGTCGTATCATCCAATCCCTATTACCGGGCAAGACATAGCCGACTCTTATAGCGATGCTATTTGGCACAGTGAAACACAAATGTTTAATGGCCATGGCGTAGCAAAATATTTACTTAGTCAGGCCGTGCAAAAAGCGGGTATTAAAGTCGTGTTTACCGGCGAAGGAGCCGACGAAATGTTAGGAGGCTATCCTTTCTTTCGAGCAGACGCGGTAAATAACAACCCAGCGTTAAGTGATGCTGAAAAGTCTGCCTATATCGATGAAATGTTCGGAGCCAATGAAGCCACCCGATCTATAATTATGCCAAAACAGATTGACAACGATGAAATGCTGGCTATTCAGAGTCGACTAGGTTGGGCGCCTGCCAGCCTGAATGTAGGACTCGCCATGAGAAATGGCGTAGCTAAATTTTGGTCAGACGATGTGCGAATGAAAATGCAGGGACACCATCCTTTGGTGTCTAACCTTGACCGCTTGCCTCTTGCTCAACGTGTAATAGGTCGCGACCGCTTAAATCAGGCCCTATACATCTACTCAAAAACACTGTTACCTAATTTTATTTTGAACTACCTTGGGGACAGAATGGAAATGGCGCACTCTATTGAAGGCAGAGTTCCATTTCTTGACCACAAGGTAGCAGAAGTTGCGGCCCGCGTGCCCGTCGATATGAAAGTAAAAGGAATCCGCGAAAAACATGTATTACGTGAAGCAGCCAAAGATGTTTTATTACCGGAAGTCTACAACCGGCAAAAACATCCATTTACCACACCACCCGTTCGTGATAAAAAAGATCCGATGCTAGCGTTCTATCATGACACTTTCTCATCGAAGGCCGCAAAAGAACAACCCATCTACGACATGCACAAAGCTGCTTCAGCTTTAAATAACTTGTTAGATTGTCCAAACGATAAGCGTATTGGAATAGAAGCCGGCCTGCAAAGAATAGCCAGCGTGATTATTATGCAAGAAAAGTTTAACATGAGTTAATATGCCCTAAAGGATAAATGCTATGCCAAACGAGCGTTTGCAAAACATAGATATACTCAGAGGCATCGCCTTACTTGGCCTTCCCACAATGAATATGGTTGTGTTTGCAATGCCATTTGCAGCTTATCTCAACCCAAGCGCGATGCCAAACGCAAGTTGGCTCGATCACACCGTATTTAGCGTTTTCTATATTTTTGCTGATCAAAAATTTATGGGCTTATTCACTTTGCTATTTGGCGCAAGTTTAGTGCTGTTGTCAGATAAAATTACTGCAAAAGGCAAAAAACCCGCAGTTACTCATTACATAAAAACCTTCTGGTTACTTGTGTTCGGCTTTTTACATGCTTGGTTTTTGTGGGAAGGCGATGTGTTAATGCTTTACGCAGTCGCCGCTTTGCTATTGTACCCACTTAAAAAGCTAGCACTGCCAATTTTACTAACGATTTCAGTGTTACTATTGTCCACTTCAATTTATTTCACTCATCATAATGACATTAGCAAGCAAACACTTGGTATTGAGGTACGACAAGAGTTTGAAGCTATATACTCTCCTAGTAAAACACAAATTAAAGAACAATCCACACGATTGCTAGGGGACTATGAAAGCGCTATGTCATCGACACGCGAGCAATTCTCTACCGACTCTGAAACCAATACCGCAGCCGAAATAGCACTCGAACAGCTTGCGATTAGCGGCCTTTTAAAAGTATTTGGAATGATGTGTTTAGGTATTGTTCTGTATAGACTTGGTATTATTCAAGGGCAAAAAAGTGATATGTTTTACAAAAGGTTAGCCTGCTGGGGCATTGCTTTTGGGAGTGTTCTAACGTGCGCAAATTTGGCATGGAACTATGTGCAACATTGGCAAATTGATTCTTACTTTCGCTATGGAATGATATTTAAAGATATTGGTGCTGTTTTCATCACGCTTGGATATGTTGGTCTTATCAACTTGTTAATCAATCAGAAGCGCTACTTGGTAGTGAAAGCTAAAATAGGCTTTGTCGGCCAAATGGCGTTAACAAATTATATTATGCAATCACTCATATGTGGATTGATATTTTATGGCTACGGGCTAGGTTGGCATGGCAGTTTATCAAGAATTGAACTGCTGCCTATTGTTGCTGGCATTTGGATGTTTCAGATTGGCTTATCTTATGTTTGGTTGACGTATTTTACGCAAGGTCCACTTGAGTGGATATGGCGTTGCCTAACGTATTTTAAATTCCTGCCAATACTGCACTAACGCCTAAAGCACCCGTTAATTTATGCCTTAAAGGGCTTGTGCAATAGCACAAGGTACTATCTCTATGTACCCGATCTTTTATAATTTTTTGAATCTCTGTATCTGCTGTTATTAAAAGCGCTTATCGATGTTTTTCGACAAGGCCAAGGCCACGGATTCGTGATCAGCAATGGTCTCGGTGACGCTAATGGTGACCAACATCTCATCGTATAAAACGTTTAGAAGTACATGGGCATGCTGCTTCTAAACGTTTTCTTTCTAGTAGTCCCCGTTCGCCAATGCCAGAAATATCGCTTACTCCTTGCTCAAGAACACTCTCCCACGGATAGGATTTACCTGAATATATCGTCACACGAATTTGTTTCAAGTCTAGCCCTGTGCCTGTTTCCCACTTGCAGTCGAGGGTTGCAAATGTGGTTTCAACAGGTCTACCTATAATTGCTGCTATATCAGATTCACTCCATGTAGTGCACATATCAAAAGTGCCAGCGTAATCTGTTTGAGAGTTTAGAATTGGTGCGCTCAGTAGTTTATTTGCCACCTCTTTTGCTGCGGTTGATAAGCGTTCAGCATCCGTTGCCTTTCCGGTGACATAAATCATGACTAACTTACCCTCTTGCTCAAATGACATGGCATAAGCTAGCTCTTAATCCTAGGTTGTATCGTAAAGAACAATAGCGTTGTTGCCAGGTTCTGGTTGAACTTTCATTACAGGGGGGCTTGGTAAATTATAAGCACGCTCTTTCACTGGTGTCGCTTTGGCCAATGCTTCAATCGTAAGTTTGATAGAAAATCCGAGATTTTTCGACCAGTAGCATTTCTCATTTGAGGTTTCGCGGCGTTTAAGATTCCAGTCAGTTTTTACAATTGCCACAGCGGCTTCATCTGACAGAAAAGGACAAGGTGCTGCCTCCTTAACTTCTGGCACTATAAGGCCCAAAAACACCTGCTTGTCGAATGGCGTAGATCGAAGGTCGATATCTAATGATTTGCTTGGCCCTGCGCTGGCAGCTGAGGCATTGTAGATTTGACTGGCCTGTTCTGAGTCGCTACATGCAACTAACGGCATGAACGCACCGAACAATAAAGCTTGGGTGGCTTTTTTAAGCATAGATTTCACCGTGCCATTATCTGTGCTTATTGGAAATATGTAATTGACGTTTTGTTCTGGTTTACTATTCAAGTTATCAGTCATGTTCATCTCCTGAAAAAATGAGCGTTTAAAGAAAGACGACTAAATATGGTCATCTTCGAATAACTGCTCTACAAAAGATACGCTTTAATCCGCGAAAGGTAAATATGCTGTGCCGAATCTGTTTAAGTTTATGTTTGTTAAATCGACTTCAATTGAACAAATATATATTGTTGGTTCAGGTACTGCTCAAGCAATGCTTTTGTTTAAGATGTCTGAAATAGCGATTAACTTTATCTGGCATAAGTTATGAATAAGATTGGTAAACACAAAGACTGAAATACGGTAAGATGTAATATAACGTAGCGTTTTCATATAAGGGTTAAACGAGCATGAGTCAAACGAACTATCTGCTGAAATTACAGGCCAAATTTCTTAAATATCCCTTTGGCCAAGCCCTATTTAGTAGAGTTTTTGCATCCCAAGCCCCATATTTTAAGTCTATAAAACCTAGGATATTGAAATTGGAGGAAAACTTTTGTCAAGTGCTCATACCAAAACGCAAAGCGGTGCAAAATCATATTGGGACTGTACATGCTATAGCCATATGTAATGCTCTAGAAATGGCAATGGGAGCAATGGCTGAGGCATCTATTCCAAAACACTTACGCTGGCTACCAAAAGGCATGAATGTAAATTACCTAGCTAAATCGACAACAGATATTGTTGCTGAGGCAAAAATCGATGCTAGTCAATGGCAGCCCGGTGATGTTTCAGTTTCAGTTCGAGCATTGGACACAAATGGGACTACTGTTGTTGATGGTGAAATTAGCTTGTGGGTTTCTGAAAAACCTACAAAGTAGCTGCCAGAAAAGCGACTAGTACCTCTTTGTCTTGCATTGGAAAGTCTTTCACACACGTCCCTTTTTGCATCAATCACAAGCTATTCAAATAGCTTGTGATTGATGATTGCATAAAACAGACATATGTATTGTGCATTTACTTAATCACCATCTGTTTGTTCTTGCTCAACAGGCGCTGCTTTTGGCGCAGATACTGTTGCCATCAATAAATCCATGTCGCCACCAAAGCTCTTAGTAAAGCCTGAAACTTCACCTCGCGTTAAGCCCTCGTTATTTAGTGTATCAACCATATCCCATGCGACATATTTAGCATTGCCATCGATATCAATTAATCCAAAATGCTTCTCGGAATCCCCAGGATTATTTGCATCACCTTTCCAAGGCTCGTCAAAAGCTTGGAAGTAGAAAAGTGCTGCGCCAAAGTCCTTTGACCATTTTCGCATCGCATCATAGAAGATTTTTTGTTTGTATTCACTTGCAGCTTTTGAGCCAGAATCGCCATAGTGTACATTCGCTGTAGAGGCCCAGCCTAATTCACCAATATGGATTTGTTTCTCAATGCCCAATGCTAACATGTATGCTTGTGCATCAGCTGTTTGCTGGATCGTCAAGTCTCTAGCTCTAATCATCGCAGCATCAACTTTGTGTTTAATTGTCAAATTAGCTTGTGCTGTTGGTACTAACCAAAAGTATTCATCGTAATAGGTGTCATGAAATGCATAAGTATGTATTGATATATAGTCGACCGCGGCGATTAAGGCTTTCAGATCGTCATTATCATAACCACCGCCAGTTCCCCCGTCTAGACTCCCCCAAGAGGCATGATTATCTGAACTCGTGATCCAGAGATCTTTGGCAATAGAACCATCTGCTTTTAATGCTTGCAGCGCATTTACATGCTTAAGAATAATCCTAGGAGTAACATGGTATGGCGCCCAATGCACCATTGCTTCGTTACCCACCGCAATCACTTTCACAATTGACGGGTAAGCTTGTGCCATTTTAATACCAACAGCCATCTCTAACGCGTTGACTTCGTTTTCTTGATTATGAATGACTTCTACATCAGTAAAAGAGTTTAATCCATCAATCCAAATACCTAACATCACATACATTTCGAAATCGGCATCTTCAACTTTTAACTGCTTGATAGCTTCTAGTAAGTTTTCAGTATTACTCTTTCCATCTAAGCCAATATAAGACTGTGTATTATAGGTTCTTAATACTTTGATACCCATAGCCGCCAAGATTTTCATATCTTCTTTTTGCTGAGCTATTGTTGGTACGAGTGCACCTGATTCACGCGTATCTGAACGCCATGCACCGTAAGAAATAGCGGGATAATCATCGTTACCTAGCAAGACATCTCCGTTTCTAGCCGTAGGATAAGCACCCGTTGGTGAAGGCTGTGCTACCAATTCAACTTCTGCATCATCAACAACAATACCGACATCACTGGGAAGCGGCTTATCGGCACAAGCAACCATAAAAATCGCCATAATTGCCATTAGAAATACTTTGTAACTGCCTTTTGTCATTTAATCTTCCTCATTAATAAAATTTATTTAGTATATAACACTTGTAAATTTAGGCCTTAAATACTTTTTGACAATGCGATGTCACGGCAAGGCGAGCTATGTCTTCATTTCAATTAAGATATTTACGTTAAGTCCATGAAAGCAGTTCTCTTTACTTGAAAATAAGCAAATTGATGTTAGTAAAGTAATAATATGGTAACGGTATGAATTTACGACTGAATTGAAGCTTTATTTACTATTTATGGCGCTTACCGCCCATTTTAACCTATGGGTATCGAGCACTTAATGTGCTTTTGACAGCATAATTTCCCTGCCGTTTACATTACACCGAAATTGCTAAGTAGAAACCTGGTCGAAATCAAGTGAAGTAAATCAAGTGGCGTAAATTAGTTGCGAATTACAACAATACTGACAGTCTCGAATATCTAGTACTTGTTGCTGAGAATTTGGTAGGAATTGACAGTTGAAGTTAGATTTCCACTATAGGAAATCTAACTTCAAAGATTATTACTATTTGAGTCTATCGCTTTGTACCGCCAGAATAAAATATACCAACCATCGACAGTAATAGTAGAGACAACATGCCTGGTAAAGATACCTTAGTTACTTTATCTGCTATTACTTGACCTCGAATCTCACCACCAGGCGAGAAGTCTGAATGGATATTGACATACCACAACCCAGCTAGTAAATCTGCGGCTTGGGCAGCGCTAATGAAGGTACTGCCAGATGTTGGATTAAACAAAGTCGATATCGGTACTTCCACTCCTGCGTTTTGATCTGGCAAAGCGGCCCCATGAAAGTGTGCTACCGTGACTACACCGGTTAAGCCCGACCAGCTTATATCCCAAGAAAACGCATTACTTACATCATCATAAAACATGTTTGCTAAACCAGTACCCAAACTTCCCGTACCTAAACCGGCATTAGCTTGCGCTCCGTCAATACTGGCAGTAAGTGTAATAATAGAGGCTTGGCTAGGCGCTGAAATTGTGCCTACAATAAGCACGAATGCACACACGATTAAATGTATAGAACGTGTAATTTTCATAATCATTCTCTTTTAAAAAGTTAGGGCAAAACCAATACTTCATAAGGAAAAGAGCCCGTAAATCACCTAAATGGCATCTAACATTACTGCTTAAAAAATAAGCAACTTTTGCGCCAGAATTATTAAGCTATATTTATTAATAAGTTACAAAAAGAAAACGCCCATTGCCTATATACCTGTAAAAAAACTTGACAGTTATCAGCCTACATCTTCTTCTTAGTTTTGGTGGTAGGTATAGCAAATTCGGGCCTATCAGGCCAGTAATGGCGTGGGTATCTGCCTTTCATGTCTTTTTGCACTGCAACATAACTACCCGTCCAGAAATTCACCAAATCGGCGGTTTTTTGAATCTCTCTATGTGCAGGTGACAACAATGAAAGGGTAATGGGTAATTTACTCCTGCCCACTGTTGGATGGTGCCCAAGACCATATAGTTCTTGCATACGAATAGCCAATATCACCTTGCCGTCTTCGCTATAATCTAAGCTATGTTGGTTACCTGTGGGCGCAGTGAAATGAATAGGGAAATGTTCAGCTAAGTACTGTTGTTGCGAATACTGTAATGTCGATTTAACAATGTCGAACCAATTTAGCTTACCTAATTGCTGCCAGTTAGTGATGCGAGTTAAATAGGGTGTTAACCAAGTTTCTAAGGTGTTCGTCATAGAAGATTCCGATACATCTGGAAAGTCTTCTCCATACTCACCGTCAATGTGTTTAAGCAACAGCATTCTTGATAAGAGCACATTCGCTTTTCCTAGCAATGTATGCAAGCCTTTCTTTTTTATTTGATTAAGAATGATAGTACTTGTTTCACTGTTTGGTGTGAACGAACAAGCTTGGCTTGATATTTCAATTGCACCAATACAGGCAACTTGCTTACACACGACTTTAGCCAGAGAGTCATCCCATCGCTGCTGTTTGCTTGTTTGTGTATTTGTGTCTAAAAGTGTTGATAAAGCAGTGCCGGATATTTCGCAATATTGACGAACAATACCATTTGTTTTATGGGTAAGTTGGGTTTGTGTACATATTATCCATTCCGGCAATACATGCTCATCGTTTTGCATAAACTCTGCGCCAGTGCCATCGCTTAGAATATACCCACCGTTTTTCCGTTTGCGTCCAACTTTGTCGGGAAAAGCGGCAAAAAGTATGTTGGCGATTAATTCGGCCATATCGTCAAACTTAAGTAGCTTTGTGAGCGATAAACTAGATATTTGCCCAATACTCAACTGCTTTGCAGTTCTGCTAATGTCTTTGCGATATTCAAATAGGCCTTTTTGTTGAGTTTTAGATATTAGTTGCGTAATTACATAACGACATTGAGCGACTATATCATTGCTGCCAACTATTGGCCCCAAAGGCTTACCTTCAATAACGACAACTACGATTACAGTTAATAATTTTATAGTTTCTTGCGCTTGAGTGCTTGCATTTACAAGTAATCGCGATAGTCTTGGATGGGTATTAAATTGGCAAGCACGCTTACCATCGGGTGTAATTTGATGTTGTTCGTTAACCAAACAAAGCTGATGTAATAATCCAAAAGCATAGTCAACTTGCGCCCCACTTGGTTTATCGATTAACGGCAGTTGGCCGAAATCTGTACCCCATTCAAGCAAAGTGAGTAAGGTTTGACTAATATCAACTTGGCTAATTTGTGCTGGCGTGTTTTCTTGCAAAAATTGTTGCTGTTCTTGTGACCACAAGCGATAACAAACACCCGCTTGTTGCCTACCTGCCCGCCCTGCTCTTTGAATACTCGAGGCCTTTGAAATCATTTGTTCAACGAGTTGATTCAGCTTGCGAGCCACTACAAAACGCTGTACTTTTTCACGACCGCTATCAATCACAATATTAACGCCGTCAATCGTTAAACTAGTCTCAGCTATATTGGTTGCCAGTACAATTTTACGCAATCCCTTAGACGGTATATCAATAGCTTGTTTTTGTTGCTGTGAGGTAAGTGCACCATACAAAGGCGCGATTAAGGTGTTTGGTAAATCCAGTCTATCTAAGGCAGTTTTTACTTTGTTGATAAGGCCTGCACCAGACAAGAAAACCAATATATTTCCGTCATGATTATTAAATGCTTCAGCAGCGCTACCAACGATTGTATTAATTAATTGATTGTTAGCATTGAAATTTGACCGTTGGGAAGTAGTGAGCGAGGGCAACGGTTTATAAATGTATTCTATAGGGTAACTTCTGCCAGTTGACGATAATTGCTTTGCTGCAGGCATTAACATAAGCAGTTCAGCCACGTTTAAAGTAGCCGACATAACCAACAATCTGAGGTCTTCACGCAAGCCTGATTGTACCTCCAAACTTAAACCAAGGGCAATATCGGATTGCACACTGCGCTCATGAAATTCATCAAAAATAACGAGACCAACATCAGACAATTCAGGATCGCTTTGCAACTTTGCAACTAATAAGCCTTCGGTTATCACGCACAAACGTGTTTTGTCGCTTACTGCAGACTCACCACGCATTTGATAGCCAATAGTTTGCCCTACTTTTTCACCCAAACTAAAAGCCAAAAAGTTGGCAATAGAGCGAACCGCGACTTGGCGAGGTTGTAACAATAATATTTTTTTATTCGCGAAACACGTCAACGATAATAATTGAAGCGGTAAATAAGTGGATTTACCGGCACCGGGAGGCGCTGATAAAATACAGTCGTTGTGTTCAATAACACTGAGTAATTCTGGAGTAATTGCTTCAATAGGCAAATTTTTCATACTAAGGGCACGGACCATTTATGATAATACCCACATCTTTGACTAAAATATTTTGTAAAAGCAAGAATAATCCGAGTGTTAAAAAATTAGAATACTGACGTAACAAACGTTCAAACAATATCATCATTAGCGCAATGCTATACCTTGAATGTCGCGGTGGCATTATACCTGAAAATAAGCACAGTAATAAATCAGACATAGTTGATATTTATACCACTACACTAACAAAGTAATTGAAACACCTGAATTATATGGCTAATTGCGCTAATATTTGAGAATAATAGCATTTACAAAAACAAATTCACGCATGACTAAACTCTTTTTCACATTATTTATTACTCTGGTTTTTTCGGCCTTTATTCCTAAACAAAGCTATTCTGGAGAATTAAGTATTTCAGTTGGTGAAGGTAAATCGCGCTGGTACTTTAAAGATGAAGGTGAACTTCCCTCTCAGGCTTATCGCATAGGCTATATTCATCCGACTGATTATGAATGGCAGTTCAAAAACACGACATATATAAAGCTTGAGTTAGAAGCAGGCATTTACCATTGGAGCGATACTTGGTTAGACAAAGACAAGTATGGTGTTTATATAAATCCAATGTGGCGATATTATGTGCCTATATGGAGCCAGAAAGTTTATTTCGGTGCCGGTATTGGACTTTCTTACACAAACGATGACCATTTAATTGATCGAGAACTTGGTTCTCGGATTTTATTTGAAGACAAATTTGAAGCAGGCTTAGTGATTGCGAACAAACACAGAATATCAATAAGTGTTAACCACTATTCTAATGCTAACCTAGCGGATGTAAATCATGGGGTTAATTTCTACTATTTTAACTATGCCTATTCCCTTTAGAAGCTGAATTAGTCATTCATTATAATATCCATATTCTTGACTAAAACATTATATAAATAAAAGCCGCTTCGTTACGAAGCGGCTTTTTAAGTTGCTCTCTATTAGATTAAGCTAATCCGGTACTGGCGATATAATTAAGGTGAGCGCATTAGCATCGGGACCGATTATCTTAAATTGATATTCACCTGCAACAGGTGCTGCAATCTTCATATTGGCAGGGTTATCGCCCTTAAACAGGACTTTTTCTTGGTCTATAGTTACCGGGGCGTTCTCGTCACCGTCGCCGCTGTCCCAAAACAAAGTACTTAAAATAACCTTAGGCGATAAACCTCGAAGGTCAGACGAATACACACCTCGATTTGAATCCGCAATGCGCACAGTTTCAGTTTCAGTATGAGAATAACTAAGTACGGTGCCTAAACCAGACCAAAAGCTAGGTAGGGAACTAAACATTTGCGTATATGACACTTCTAATCCACGTATGTAGCCGCCTTCAGTATGATTAAATGCAGTGCTATAATTTCCATTTTCAAGAGGTAAGGTGACAAATGCTGGATTACCGTTAAGATCTAAGAACGGTGTTGATGCAGCAGTTAAGGGATTATCGTCTACGTCCTCTACAATAGGCACATCGAACGTTTCCGGAGCATCTATACCGTTAGCATTAAAGTCGTAAGGGTCAATGCTAGTTTCATCAACGAATGAGCGAATGTCTTTGTAAAAAAGCGCAATCGATATGGCACCGTCTGTTTCAGTGAAGTACTTCTCGTATGAGATATCGAACTGATTAGCATAAAACGGGCGTAAATAAGGATTATTATTTGCCTGACCACTTATTTTTGCCTGACCCGATATTGCGATTTCGCCGGTATCAATGTTACGTTCAACCAACGGTAAACTAATAGTAGTGCCCGTATTGGCAAACAGCTGGTCAATAGGTGCCCTTCCCATTACTTTTGCATCTGCGAAACGTAAATATGAACTGTTAGTTAACTTGAAATATTAAATTTAAAGACGGTAAGTAATCGGTGTAAGTATCTTCCAAAATTACGCTTCGATACCTATCGCTTACTAAGCCTAAATCGTCTCTTATGAGTTCTGCACCTAACTCTATATCGCCGTTCACGGCTGTAAAAAAGTAGATGCTTGTTTGCTGTCTACCATGCGCACACCTATATTACCGGTAACTGGCATATCACCAATTTCCATGCTTAGGTTTGCCATTACATAAGCTGCCGTTACCGTCTCGTATACTTCACCGCTTTGCTCAACCGACCACGAAGTATCTAGGCCTACGGCCAAACCACCTGGTGGATTAAGCACATGACTTGCGCCAGTAAAAAAGGTTTGTTGTGGCTGGGGCACACCATTTGGAAACCATGCATTTAGCGCATTTTCTAAGTCAATCGACAAAAAACTAGGGAAATAGCCGAAGTCTCCTTGCCACTCGACGACTTCTGAAAAGTCGTCGACAATACGTAACGGCGGTTGGGTTAACGAGAAGTTAGAGTCGCTACCATACTCAAAAACAGATCGATCGCTGGTATAAGTTCGGCTTGAATGACGTACGCCAAATTCAATTGAACGCACATAGTCGTTATCTTGTATTTCATATTGGAAATCGACTCTATACGCGTCTAAATCGTCGGTGTTTTGAAAGGGGTAGATACCATACTTAGAAACCATTACGCGGTTGATGTTAGAAAATGCATCTTGCTGGCTAAAACCTAAGTTGGGTAAGTCCAAACCATTTAATTTGTAAGAAATTGAAACATTTTCATCTAGCTGCGGATTTTCGATAGTTGCGTCTTCGGCTACTAAAGACCACAACAGCCCGTTACAAAAGTCACTTTCAGAAGAAGAGTTTGAGATATCAAACGCCATCGACCAATTGTCGGTAATTTGCCATTCACCGCCTAAACCAAGGTTTAAAATTTCATCAAACTCTTGGTTATCGTCGTTAACCAATTCCACCCTAGTATTGCCCGTGGACGTTCGGCCAAAGTTACCGCCAGTTAAAATGTTATCAACAATAACGGGGTTATTTATAGCAACTTGTGGTGCTTCAAGTTTTACGCGAAAACCGCGTGCGAATTGTTCAGAATTAAACTTTGAATAAAAAGCGTCAGCTTTTAAGGTGAAGTTATCTGTAGATGCCCACTCTAAAGCCAGCAGGTAACCATTTCGAGTCTCTGCACCGTCTTTGTGCTGCATTTCGAAACCTTCAACCAATACGCTCACATTCGCCACATTGGCCACATTGGCCTTCGAGTGGAATATTAGGGTTAATATTTTCAATGTCGCCGACTACATTATCAACGTCTTTTTCACAATTTGCTGATAGGCCAATAAACTGAGTTGACACGCTTGGTTGGAATAAACGAGCATAACCGACTGCGACTCCTACGGTGTTATCAAAAAACTGACATTGGTAACCAAAGCTTATACGATGTCCACATTCATCAGCATCAGATACTTCACCGGTTCTGTCGTTAAACATGCCGCGAACGTTCATATTAAACGTGTGTGTTTTAGAGTTTGAAAGGGGGCTGGCGGTTTTAAGCTCTACCGAACCCGCTACACCGCCTTCGATGAGCGAGGCTTTCGGTGATTTATTCATGACACCTGCAGAAATAAGCTTAGACGGATATTGGTCAAACTCAATAGAGCGGCTGCCACTGGTAGATACCTGCTCACGACCATTTAATGTTGAGAATACAAAAATCACCCGACAAAACGCGAATATTGATTTCCGCGGCTTGACCACCCATGCGTACTGCAGATACACCGGGCAGGCGCGTTAACGCATCAGCAATTTATACATCGAGCAATCCGCCCAAATCATCGGCCGATAGTTGCTCGGTTACCGTATCACTAAACCGTTTTGCATTTAGTGACTAAATTAAACTAGTGGAGAAACCGCAAACTTCAATGACTTCTAAGGTTGTAACTTCGTTCTCTTCTTGTGCAGCTTCTTGGGCGTATAAGGTTGTGCTCCCGAACAGCAAACCACTAGCGATTAGCCCGCTAGTAATTCAGTTGGGTTTGAATTTGTTCATACGCATGTCTCATTTAAGTAGAATATAATGTTAGTGCTGAATCACGACCTTGCATATTGAATTAGCAATTAGAAGCAGCTTCAACCATCTACATAGATGTTACATTTCCCACTGAATTTTAACATCTACATGCATATGTATTCATAGCGTTTTGCACGAATGAATAGACGTTTACAGCTTAATTTAAGGCTCTCAGCTTTATAATGAAGAATTAATTAATGAATAATGATTTGTTAACAAAGCGTTAATTTTATATTGGATGTTGTGGTAAATAATGAGTTTATAATGCTCGGGCTTGTTAATTATACGGGAAGTTTATTGCACATTTCGAAAAAAAATCACCGATGTTTTTGTCTTTGTACATGTCCCCTTGCCCGGGTTGATCTTGTGCTAACAATGGAAAAGTACCATAGCCAGCCAAAATAGCATTCCATGAATTAGCATTAAAGTGCTCACCCAATTGCAATTTGGTGATAAGTGCATCTATATCATCATTAAAGTCGGCTTGCCCCTGCTGTGTCCAGCCTTTACCTATGGGCATTGAATCTAGATTTTGATTCAGCGAATCGGCAAAAAGCTCACACGTTAGTTAAACCAAATGTAATGCTGTCGCCTCTAGGGGCCAATAAAGCCTTGCGAAAGCCCTAAGGCTAAACAGTTTTTGTGCCAGTGTTGACTGCGCTGCCCCACTCGCATATTCAAGTGGCGAGCTTTGACGTCTGGCCCTAATTGCAAATGTGCTCGTAATTCATCTTCAGCCGCTTGCGCCGACAAGTACTTGCTAGCATATACTTAACCATTGCTTGTTCTATTTACCAGCGGAATATGCCACGCCCATCCACATGACAGCGCGCTTGCTTTTGTTTCAAGGGGCAAAGGTGATAAAGGCGATGTAGGAAATACAACTGCCGCGTCGTTGAATAAGTTATCGCTGAAAGATTCAAACAGTGTGTTTAATGCCTTACCAATTAGCAATGATGCAAAACCGGTGCAATCAATGAATAAGTCGCCTTCTACCTTCTGATTATTCTCAAGAATAATAGCGGCGATATTACCATTGGTATTGATGATTACGTCTTCAATTTTTTGCTGACTATGGCTTAGACCAAGTGACTTTGAATGCCCCGATAAAAACTCGCCCATTAGATAAGAATCAAAGTGATAGCCGTATTCAATCGGAAATGGAAAATGAGCAGGTGCATGAGTAAGCTTACCTTGCGCTGATAAAACAGAGTTTATGAAAAGTCGCCCGGTGTTGTATTCGTAAATAAGCCCAAACGCCGGGTTCGGCAATTCATATTAAATACTTTGTAGCTAAAGGTATCTACCTGACTTGTAAATGGATGCGCATAGGCATCGATACCCGATTGTGGGCTCCAATTGGCAAAGGTGATGCTAAGCTTGTAAATAACATTGCATTTTGGCATCCATGCTTGTTCTGAAATATGTAGTGTTTCAAAAAACGTTTTAAACTAGGTGTTGAGCCTTCACCTACGCCAATAATGCCAATATCAGGAGACTCAACCAACGTTATTTCTATTGGCAAATTTTGCCATTTAGTCGCCAATAAATTAGCCGCGATCCATCCAGCAGTGCAACCATCAGCTATAACGACTTTTTTACTACTTGCTTCATTTATGGGCCCTGTTTGACTTTCATTAATGCCAATTATTAAAAAGAATTATTATGACTTAATGAAAATATTTAGTATCTTGTACTGATAATAACTAGAACAGAATTAATGTTACTCCATGAATCACTTATCTGAAACCGTAAATAATATTAGTCAGCTTATCGCGACTGTTTTTCGAGATCCACAAACCTATATTCAACTTGTGGTGGTCGTCACCTTGTATACATTAGCTTATGTTATTGCCTTATTCGTTAAACGAAACATTACCGTTTTAAAAGTAAGCCCCGATGAACACTCCCATCCGCTGAAAAAATTAGCCTTTAATATCGGCATTATCTTGGCGCCTCTGCTGGGCCTATTTTTCATTAAAATAGCCTACCAAGTCGTATTGTCTTTAGAATATGATTATTGGTTTATCCGCTTCATTTTGGCAGTTGCTGTACTCTTATTCTTTTATTCTGCCATTACCACTTTTGTCACAAGCCAATTTGCTGTCCGTCTTTTTAAATGGATTGGCTTACCCATATTGTTCTTACATGTCGTTGATTTATTGAACGATCTTATTATAGTCCTTGAGGGCATCTCGATAGAAGCTGGCAATGTGAACGTGTCGGCCTATGGATTTTTGAGAGTATTGATATTTGGGTTATTGTTGTTTTGGTTAGGTCGTGTATCAAATACTTTTGGCAAGGCTATAATCAAAAAGCAAGTCGCCTTAGATGTGCCTACCAAAGAAGTATTCACCAAATTATTTGAAGTCTCGCTGTTTTGTATCATCATCTTATTATTGCTCAATGTAATGGGCATAAACTTAACAACTCTCGCCGTGTTTGGTGGCGCTTTAGGCGTAGGGATTGGCTTAGGATTACAATCCATCGCGTCAAACTTTGTGTCGGGCATTATTATTTTGTTAGATAAGTCCCTGACCATTGGCGATTATGTTGAACTTGATAACGGTCAAACTGGCTTTGTTCGTGAATTTAGAATGCGCTACGCAGTATTAGAAACATACGATGGGAAAGATATATTAGTACCCAACGAAATGTTTATTTCAAACCTGTTGGTAAACTGGTCGCATAAAGACCCAAAACAACGTTATAAAGTTGACTTCTCGGTACCTTACTCTACGGACGTGCGCTCAATGGTTGAGTTAATTAAAGTAGCCGTTGCAGAGCATCCAAAAGTTATTAGTGGCAAAGATGTGCCCTTTGAAGAAAGGCCCGATTGTGAAATTGAAGGCTTTGGTGATTCAGGTATCAATATGTTCGTCGAGTTCTGGATGGAAGGTATAGACGATGGTAAAAACCGCGTTGGCGGAGATTTAATGTTGACTATCCTTGAGACCCTGCGCGAAAATGGTATCGAAATTCCATTCCCACAACGAGAAGTACGGATATTAAACCCACAAGACCCTACATCTCGCTAATTTGATCGTAGAGCTTATTTAACAAAATAAACATTTACCCATAAAAAAACCCGCCAATTAGCGGGTTTTTGTTTAGCAAGTACAACGGGCGATTACCAACCAGTAATTTCGCGTAATCCTTTACCTATCTCAGCAAGTGAACGCACCGTTTTAACACCGGCCGCTTCTAAAGCTTTGAATTTCTCATCGGCTGTACCTTTACCACCAGCGATGATAGCGCCGGCATGACCCATACGTTTACCAGCAGGTGCAGTTACACCAGCAATGTAAGAGACTACAGGTTTAGTGACATGCTCTTTGATATATTCGGCAGCTTCTTCTTCTGCATTACCGCCAATTTCACCAATCATTACGATAGCTTCAGTAGCAGGATCTTTCTCAAACAACTCTAAAATATCAATAAAGTTAGAACCCGGAATTGGGTCTCCGCCTATACCTACACAAGTAGATTGGCCAAAGCCTTCATCTGTAGTTTGCTTAACGGCTTCATAAGTAAGTGTACCTGAACGCGATACTATTCCTACTTTACCTGCTTTATGAATGTGACCTGGCATAATACCAATTTTACATTCACCTGGCGTGATTACGCCTGGGCAGTTTGGACCAATCATTCGAACGCCTTTATGCGAGATATACTCTTTTACATACAGCATGTCGATAGTTGGAATACCTTCGGTAATACAAACAATCAGCTCAATACCTGCGTCCGCAGCTTCAATAATTGAATCTTTACAAAATGGTGCCGGTACATAAATAACAGTTGCAGTTGCGCCTGTTTGTTTAACCGCGTCGGCAACAGTATCAAATACTGGCAAACCCAAATGCGTAGTACCGCCTTTCCCAGGTGTTACACCACCTACCATTTTGGTACCGTATTCAATAGCTTGCTCTGAATGAAAAGTACCTTGTCCGCCAGTAAATCCTTGGCAAATAACTTTTGTATCTTTGTTAATTAAGACGCTCACTGTGCACCTCCAGCTGCATCAACTACTTTTTGAGCAGCATCGCTCAAACTAGCCGCAGCAATAATATTTAGCTCGCACTCTTCTAACTTCTTAGTGCCTAACTCGGCGTTGTTACCTTCTAATCTTACGACTACAGGAACATTTACGCCTACTTCTTCAACCGCGCCAATAATACCTTCGGCAATCATGTCACAACGTACAATTCCGCCAAAAATATTGACCAGCACCGCTTTTACGTTACTGTCAGATAAGATGATTTTGAATGCTTCTGTTACACGTTCTTTAGTAGCACCGCCCCCTACATCTAGGAAGTTAGCAGGGTTACCGCCGTGTAGTTTAACAATATCCATGGTTCCCATAGCTAGGCCTGCGCCATTCACCATGCAACCAATGTTGCCATCTAAAGCAACATAGTTAAGTTCCCACTGAGCCGCTTGTGCTTCACGTGCGTCTTCTTGCGAAGGATCGTGCATATCGCGTACTTTAGGCTGACGATACATAGCGTTACTATCAACGGCTAATTTAGCGTCTAAGCAATGTAAGTTACCATCTTCTTTAATCACTAACGGATTAACTTCGATAAGGGCTAAGTCCAAATCTTCAAACATTTTGGCTAGGCCAATAAAAATTTGTGTAAACTGCTTAACTTGAACGCCTTTCAAACCTAACTTGAACGCAATTTCGCGTGCTTGGAAAGGTTGAGCACCTACAAGTGGATCAATTTCAGCTTTAAGAATCTTCTCTGGGGTTTGTTCAGCCACAGTTTCAATTTCTACGCCGCCTTCAGTTGATGCCATAAACACGATTTTACGTGAAGTTCGGTCAACAACTGCGCCAAGATAAAGCTCTTGTGCTATATCTGTGCATGACTCTACAAGAATACGGCTGACCGGTTGGCCCTTTTCGTCTGTTTGGTAGGTAACCAAATTTTTGCCAAGCCAATGTTGAGCAAAGGCTCTAATTTCTTCTTTGGTCTTGACTAATTTAACGCCGCCCGCTTTACCGCGACCGCCCGCGTGTACCTGACACTTAACTACCCACATGCTACCGCCAATGCGGTCTGCTGCTTCTACAGCTGCTTGTGGTGTATCAACAGCGTATCCATCAGAAACGGGTAAACCGTACTCTTTGAATAACTGTTTACCCTGATATTCATGCAAATTCATGGTTATTTATCCGATTGTGTTGGTTGATTGAGAATGTGTGTAAACATACCCACTTAAAACAGCGCAGGAGTGTATCACAAAAGCAATAATTAATCCGGCGTTCTTACTGGTCATGCTGCAAGTAAGTTACCTTTAGATATGTAACTTTCACCACAAGGCAACTTGCTAAACTCATGACAATTCTTATACGTCTAATATCAATCGAGTTGGGTCTTCAAGCATCTCTTTAATAGTTACCAAAAAGCCAACTGATTCTTTACCATCTACTATTCTATGATCGTATGACAATGCTAAATACATCATAGGTAATATTTCAACTTTGCCATTCACTGCCATTGGACGGTCTTGGATTTTATGCATACCCAAAATCGCGCTTTGTGGTGGGTTAATAATGGGCGTAGATAATAATGACCCAAAAACACCGCCATTAGTAATGGTGAAATTACCGCCTTGAATCTCTGCAAGTGACAATTTGCCATCGCGACCCTTAAGGGCAAGTTCTCTAATACCTTTTTCAACGCCGGCCATTCCAAGCGTATCAGTATCTTTTAATACTGGCGTTACTAAGCCACGTGGCGTAGACACTGCAATAGAGATATCAAAATAGTTATGATAAACAATATCATCGCCATCAATTGATGCGTTTACTTCAGGGAATCGCTTAAGCGCTTCAGTAACCGCTTTTACGTAAAAAGACATAAAGCCTAAACGTATACCGTGACGTTTCTCAAACCCTTCTTGATATTGCTTACGCAAGTCCATAATGGGTTTCATATTCACTTCGTTAAACGTTGTTAACATCGCCGTAGTGTTTTTGGCCTCTAACAAACGAGTCGCAATAGTTTTACGTAAACGTGTCATAGGCACACGTTTTTCTGTGCGAACACCTTCCGCGACACTTGGTGCAACTGACACTGGTGCAGCTGCCTTTGGCGCGCGGCTAACTGGCGCCGCTTTCAAATACTGCTCAACATCTTCTTTAGTAACACGGCCACCCTTACCGGTGCCTTTAACACTGGCTGGATCTATATCTTTTTCAGCCAATAAACGACGAACCGAAGGACTTAAGGCATCGGTATCTGCGTCTTGTGATTCGCTAGCAGCAACAGGCGCACTAGCAACTGCACCGCTAACAAATTTGGCGATTACTTGCTCTGCTAATACCGTAGCGCCTTCTTCAGCGAGAATCTCACTAATAGAACCGTCGTCAGGTGCAACTACTTCAAGCACAACTTTGTCGGTTTCAATATCGACTAAGTTTTGATCACGCAAAACAGCTTCACCTGGCTGTACGTGCCACGTTGCAATGCTAGCGTCGGCTACCGATTCAGGCAAAACGGGTACGTTAATATCTTGAGACTTGCCTGCAGATGCACTAGAGCCAGCGCTCGAAGCTTTTGCTGGTGCTGCTGTATTGCCTGTGTTCGATACCGCACCTTCAGATACAGAACCTATTAATTGATCACCTAAAACGGTTTCTCCCTCAGCGCATATTATATCGCCAACTACGCCATCTGCTGGTGAAACAACCTCTAAAACCACTTTATCGGTTTCAATATCTACCAGATTTTGATCGCGCGTTACCGTATCGCCAGCTTGTACATGCCAAGTTGCAATGGTTGCATCTGCAACCGATTCAGGTAATACGGGAACTTTTATTTCATGTGCCATTTTAGGTTCCTTGTTTAGTTGTAAGTGCGTCTTCAACCAGCGCTTTTTGCTGCTGATTGTGAACAGATATATAACCTACTGCGGGCGAAGCTGACGCATCACGCCCCGTGTAGGTAAGTGTTGCGCCTTTTGGAATAGATTGCCAGAAATGATGCTGACTACTATACCAAGCACCTTGATTTTGCGGCTCTTCTTGACACCAAACCCAGTCCTTCACATGTGCATACTTAGCCACAACTACTTCTAACTCTTGACCTGGGAATGGATATAGTTGTTCTATTCTAACAACAGCAACATTGTTAAGTTTATTTTCGCGTCTTTGTTCTAGTAAGTCATAGTAGACTTTTCCAGAACACATCACCACTCTATCTACTTTTGGTGTATCTAACTCATCAACTTCGTCAATGACGTTGTAAAAAACACCTTCAGCTAGTTCTTCTAAACTAGAAACCGCTAAGGGATGGCGTAGTAAAGACTTTGGCGACATAACGATAAGCGGTTTGCGCATTGGCCGAACCGCCTGCCTACGAAGCATGTTATATACTTGCGCTGGCGTAGACGGCACACACACCTGCCAATTGTGGTCTGCGCATAATTGTAAGAACCGTTCTAAACGTGCTGAGCTATGCTCTGGACCTTGGCCCTCATAGCCATGCGGCAATAAAACGGTCAAACCGCATAAGCGACCCCATTTTGCTTCGCCTGAACACATAAATTGATCAAATACGACCTGAGCACCATTCGCAAAGTCACCGAACTGGGCTTCCCAAATAGTTAATGTTGCAGGTTCTGCTGTTGCAAATCCATACTCAAACGCCATTACTGCGGCTTCAGACAAAACTGAATCGTGTATTTCTATTTCACCTTGCTCAGCATGCAAATGCTGTAATGGGAGATAAGCAGCACCATCGGTTTGATTGTGCAAAACGGCATGGCGATGGAAGAAAGTGCCACGACCCGAATCTTGACCTGTAATACGAATATCGGTGCCAATATCAAGAATAGTGGCATACGCTAAGTTTTCTGCCATTCCCCAATCGAGCATTCTTTCGCCACGTATCATCGCAACACGATCGTTATATAGTTTATTTATTCTTGAGTGTAATTTATGACTTTCAGGGAAACTGGTAATGGATTGCCCTAATTCGACCAAACGTTTTTTGGTAACGGCTCCGCCGTATTTTACATCCCAATCATGGCCTAGATAAGGAGACCAATCTACCGAGTGTTCTGTCATTGGACGCCATTCTTCAACCACGCACGCACCGTGGTCAAGCGACGCACGATAGTCTGCGATTAACTTATCGACTTCGTGCTTTTCAATAATACCCTCAGCAATGAGCTGCTCAGCATATATTTGTCTAGGGACAGGGTGTTTTTTAATTTTCTTATACATAAGCGGTTGAGTCGCACTTGGCTCATCCGCTTCGTTGTGACCGTGACGTCGATAACACACAAGATCAATAACAACGTCACGTTTAAATTTATTTCTGTAATCGAGCGCTAGTTTAGTTACAAACGAAACTGCCTCAGGATCATCAGCGTTGACGTGAAAAATGGGTGCCTGCACCATTTTTGCAATGTCGGTACAATATTGAGTTGACCTTGCATCTTCAATTTTTGAAGTCGTAAAGCCAACTTGGTTATTGATAACAATACGAACGGTGCCACCAACAGAGAAGCCTCTGGTTTGAGACATATTAAACGTTTCTTGCACTACACCCTGTCCAGCAATTGCTGCATCACCGTGAATGGTAATGGGCAATACTGCCGAGCCATCGAGGCAGTCGCGCCGGGCTAAACGAGCTCTTACCGACCCCATAACAACGGGGTTAACAATTTCTAAGTGAGATGGATTGAATGCTAATGCCAAGTGAACATCGCCGCCCGGAGTGGCAAAGTCTGAAGAAAAACCAGCATGATATTTAACATCACCAGCACCTAATGTGCCGTCATGTTTACCCGCAAACTCATCAAATAACACTGATGGATTTTTACCTAAGACATTAACAAGGACATTCAAACGACCGCGGTGAGCCATACCTAGAACAACTTCTTTGGCACCCGCTGCACCCGCTTCTGTAATGAGACCTTTGAGCATAGGAACCAACGAGTCTCCGCCTTCAAGACTGAAACGTTTAGCGCCTGTAAATTTATTACCTAGGTATTTTTCCATACCGTCAGCGGCAACGAGTCCTTTGAGTATTTTTATTTTTGCTTCGCGGTTAAATGTAGGCTTAGCTTCGACCGATTCAAGATAATGCTGAATCCAACGTTTTTGTTCTGTGTCAGTAATATGCATGTACTCAGAACCAATCGAACCGCCGTAAGTGCGGTTAAGTGATTTGAATAATTCGCCTAATGGCATCTTTTCTTTGCCGACCGCATAAGAACCTAAACTGAAAATGGCATTAAAATCTGATTCTGACAAATTATGGTAAGAAAGTTCTAAGTCTCTAACTCGCTCTTGCTTCCATAAACCTAGCGGATCCAAATTAGCGTGCTGATGCCCTCTGAAACGATAAGCATTGATAAGTTGCAACACCTTAACCTGCTTAACATCGCCCGATGAATCAGCTTGGCTTGGCGCAGCAGAACCCATGCGAGCGGCAGGCCCAAGGGCAGCCATCTTTTTAAATTCTTCACGAATATGTGTGTGATTGGTCTCAACTGAAACACCGTCGACTTTGGGTAAATCATCGAACACTGATTTCCAGTTTTCAGAGACATCAAGAGGGTTTTCAAGATAGGTTTCGTATAACTCTTCAACATAAGCAGCGTTGGAACCTGCCAAATGCGAGGAGTCCCACCATGCTTTCATCACGCTATTTTGCATCATTTAGCCTTGATTTGTGTATTTGTTAGTATTGTATTCTAAGTAATTTCTAAAATAAATCTTATATAACCAAAGTCTTAGTTTTTTTTGCTTATTTATAAAAAAATAGCTATCCATTACTGGATAGCTATTTGAGTTTTGTTAAAAAACAAACTATGTTACTCAATATACGTGTCTATTAAACGGCACGTTGCAACAACATAGATTTAATTTGCCCAATAGCCTTGGTCGGGTTTAACCCTTTCGGACAAACGCTAACACAATTCATGATGCCATGGCACCTAAATACACTAAAAGCATCGTCTAATTCGTTAAGACGCTCGTCTGTCGCAGTATCACGACTGTCTATCAAAAAACGATAAGCATGTAACAAACCAGCAGGCCCTATAAATTTATCAGGGTTCCACCAAAACGATGGGCATGAAGATGAACAACATGCACACAAAATACACTCATATAAACCATCCAGTTTCGCGCGTTCTTCTGGCATTTGTATATGCTCACGCGATGGTGGTTGTTTATCGTCATTAATGAGAAAAGGTTTAATCTTTTCATATTGCGTATAAAACTGAGTCAGATCTACTACCAAGTCTCTTACCACGGGCATACCCGGCAAAGGACGCACAACTATCTTACCTTTTCCTAAGGATGAAATAGGCGTAATACAAGCCAAGCCATTTTTACCATTCATGTTCATACCGTCAGAGCCACATACACCCTCTCGGCACGAGCGACGAAATGACAAAGTAGCGTCAGTTTCTTTAAGTGCAATCAGAGCATCTAGCACCATCATGTCCTGACCCTCTTCGACTGCAAGAGAATAGTCGACCATTTTAGGCGCGTCATCTATTTCTGGATTATACCGATAAATTGAAAACTTTAATTCCATAGTCAATACTCCTATTAGTATGTACGGGCTTTAGGAGGAAATGCCTCTCTAAGCTTGGGTGCCATATTCACTTCACGCTTCAGCATGGTATCGCCATCGGGAACGTAAACTGAGTGACACAACCAATTTGCATCATCGCGATCAGGGAAATCAAAGCGGCTATGAGCGCCACGACTTTCTGTTCTGAAGTTAGCTGCAACAGCTGTGCTGTATGCTGTTTCCATAAGGTTGTCTAACTCTAAGCATTCAATACGCTGGGTGTTGAAATCGCTGCTCTTATCATCTAAACGGGCGTTTTGTAAACGTTCGCGTATTTCTGATAATTCTTTAAGTCCTTCAGCCATTGAATCACCTTCTCTAAATACAGAGAAATTAAGCTGCATACATTGTTGCATATCTTTTTTGATTTGCACTGGGTCTTCGCCTTTACCCTTCTCAGAAGACTCCCAACGATTGAACCTTGCCATCGCCGCGTCGAGGTCAGACTCTGAAGCATCTGATTTGATATCGATTTCATCAATGCTCTTGCCAAGGTGCAGACCAGTAGCACGACCAAATACAACCAAATCAAGTAGAGAGTTTCCGCCCAAACGGTTAGCGCCGTGAACCGACACACATGCAATCTCGCCGCAGGCAAATAAACCAACCATTGGAGTTTCATTGCCGTCTTTGTCTATATTAATTACTTGGCCATCAACATTCGTAGGAATACCGCCCATCATATAATGGCAAGTCGGTATAACTGGAATAGGTTCTTTCACTGGGTCGACGTGGGCAAACGTTCTTGAAAGTTCTAAAATACCCGGCAAGCGTGACTCTAGAACATCTTTACCTAAATGATCTAACTTAAGCTTTAAGTGAGGACCCCAAGGACCATCACAACCACGGCCTTCACGAATTTCAGTCATCATCGATCTGGCGACCACGTCACGCCCTGCTAAATCTTTAGCATTTGGCGCGTAACGCTCCATGAAGCGCTCGCCGTCTTTATTTAATAAATATCCACCTTCACCACGACAACCCTCTGTCACTAGTGTACCAGCGCCTGCTATTCCTGTAGGGTGAAATTGCCACATTTCCATATCTTGCAGTGGAACGCCAGCGCGAAGGGCCATACCTACGCCGTCGCCCGTGTTAATGTGAGCGTTAGTAGTAGAAGCATATATACGCCCCGCACCACCTGTGGCCAAAACTACCGCTTTTGATTTGAAATAAACCACTTCGCCAGTTTCAATATCTATTGCGGTACAGCCTACTACTTGGCCTTGCTGATTCTTAACAAGGTCGAGTGCATACCACTCAGAAAATACGTTTGTTTTATTTTTAACATTCTGCTGGTACAACAAGTGTAATAAGGCATGACCAGTACGGTCAGCCGCAGCGGCAGTGCGAGCTGCTTGTTCACCACCAAAATTTCTAGACTGGCCACCAAATGGACGCTGGTAAACTTTGCCTTCTTCAGTACGTGAAAATGGCAAACCCATATTTTCCATCTCAATAATGGCTTCAGGACCCGTTTTACACATATACTCGATGGCTTCTTGGTCGCCAATGTAATCAGATCCTTTGACCGTGTCATACATGTGCCATTCCCAATTATCTTCATGGGAATTACCGAGTGCAACAGTAATTCCGCCTTGTGCAGAAACTGTGTGGGAACGTGTTGGAAATACTTTAGAGAGAAGTGCGCAAGAGCGCCCCGACTCAGATATTTGAAGTGCTGCGCGCATACCAGCGCCGCCAGCTCCTATTACTACTGCATCAAATTCATGAACAGGTAAGCTCATATTAAACACCCCATAAAACGAATAGACCAATCGCTACATAAGCGAATGCCATTAAATTAAGTACAAATTGCAATATCATTCGAATGTTGTGCGGTTTGACATAGTCGGTTAAAACTTGCCAAAGGCCAATACGAACATGCATCAGAATAGCCAACAAGGTTATTAACGTGAATGCTTTCATATATATCGATTCAAATAAACCTTGCCATACCGTAAAGGTTATTTCTGGAGTGGCAATAAAAAAGTACACCATGAAAATCGTGAACGCAGAAATTACGGCGGCTGAGGCTCGCAAGGTTACATAATCTTGTATGCCGTTGCGCTTTATAGCTGCTTGGTTAGTTACCATAATATTACCCCTAAAACGATAGTCAGCAAAATCCACAAGCCAATAGCTGCGTTTGCACTAGCGTTACCTGATTGTAATTCTTCCCAATATCCCATATCCATGATGACGTGACGAACCCCGCCAATAAAATGAAATGAAAGTGCCGAGAGAGTACCTAAGGATATAACGAAGCCTATGGGTCCGTTAATTACGTCCTTTACCATTTGAAACTCTGCTTCAGAGCCTAAGGATGTTGCCCAAGCCCACACCATGAACGCTAGTGCGAAAAACATGGCAACGCCAGTGGCTCTATGCAAGATAGACGCTTTGCCGGCAGCGGGTAATTCGATTGTGGTTAGATCTAGATTGACTGGTCTTTGCTTTTTCACAATAAGTAGCCTGTGTTGTCCAATATGTTTTTAAAAGCGTTTTGAAGACTTTATAAAACAGATGTAAGTGTGTTTACTAAACCGTTTAAATGAAAACGATTCGATGTTGCCTATATTGCTATAGTTCTGTGTTCTATTGAGGTTTGGCAATGGTTAAAAACGAAGTGTGTGTTATGTTATCGACCATTGTCCTGAATTGTTACCCCAACACACATTAAATTTCAGTCATGTGTGTTAACGGTTTGTAAACGAATTATTAGTATAATATAACAAATATTCGTTGAAATTCAGCGGGTTTGAATATATCAATCTAGCCGTTTAATAGCAATGTTTACTTGGCCTATAGAACAATAGTCGTAAACAATTGTTTATAGATTGAGAATACACTATTTTAACAAAAGCATTCGTTACAAATTAAATAACCCCCCTTTACTGATAGGAGGCAAATATGCATTTAAATTGACTTACTTGCGTATTAGGTTAAGAATATCGGCACTTTTCGCAATGATATGAACAATTCGGTAAACAACAAATGAACGAATTGCCCATTTTTTCCGTTTAAGCGGACACACAAAACTTAGGAGCGTTATTCATGTCAAATAAGACTGCTACCCTTAAAGCTGGTGAGATAGAAGTAGACTTCCCAATATTAGAGGGTACTGAAGGCCAATCTGTTATAGACATAAGAACCTTAGGTGCAAGCGGATACTTCACCTTTGACCCCGGCTTTATGGCCACGGGTTCTTGTGAATCGTCTATTACCTTCATTGATGGTGGTAAAGGTATTTTATTGCACCGCGGTTATTCAATTGAAGACTTAGCCAGAGACGCAGATTATCTAGAAGTGTGTCATATGTTGTTACACGACTCTACGCCGACGGCTGACGAGTATATAGAGTTTAAAGAAACGATCACCCGTCACACCATGGTGCACGAGCAATTAAACATGTTTTTCCATGGTTTCAGAAACGACGCTCACCCAATGGCTATGCTTTGCGGCACCGTAGGAGCAATGTCATCGTTTTACCATAGTGACTTAGACGTAAAGGACCCCGAGCAGCGCGTTCGTTCGGCACATCGTTTAATTGCCAAAATGCCTACACTTGTAGCCATGTGCTACAAGTATAACATTGGCCAGCCATTCGTTTACCCACGCAACGATTTGAGCTATGCGGGGAACTTTTTAAACATGATGTTCTCTGTTCCTGCTGAAGAATACAAAATAAGCCCTGCTGTTGAACGTGCAATGGATAGAATCTTCATTTTGCATGCTGACCACGAACAAAATGCGTCTACATCTACAGTAAGACTTGCCGGTTCTTCAGGCGCAAATCCATACGCATGTATTGCGGCGGGTGTAGCTTCATTGTGGGGACCAGCTCACGGCGGAGCAAACGAAGCGTGTTTGAAAATGCTTGAAGAGATTGGCAGCGTTGATCGTATTCCAGAGTTTATTGCCCGTGCAAAAGATAAAGAAGACCCTTTCAGATTAATGGGTTTTGGTCATAGGGTTTATAAAAACCATGACCCGCGTGCAACCGTAATGCGTGAGAGTTGCCATGAAGTACTGGCAGAATTAAACGTTAATAATCCATTGTTAGACATTGCTATGGAATTAGAGCGAATTGCCCTTAGCGACCCTTACTTTGCTGAAAAGAAACTCTTCCCAAATGTTGATTTCTATTCAGGTATTGTATTAAGTGCTATTGGCATTCCTACTAATATGTTTACGTGTATATTTGCATTGGCAAGAACGGTAGGTTGGATATCTCATTGGCATGAGATGCTTAGCCAACCCGGCCAAAAAATCGGTCGCCCACGCCAATTGTATACAGGCAAAAGTAAGCGTGATTACAGCCCTATCAAAAAGTAATTTTGCGTAGTGTAAAAATGACGCGTAAGCGTCATTTTTTATGCCTGCTGATCGCACAAAATTATCTGCGACGCTAACTAGTAAAACTGTTGGAAGAAGATATGAAAAAAACCGCTAAATTCTTAGGTTACGCCGGACTTTTACCCTTTGTTAGTATTCCAATATTAGTCATGATTGGACTCGTTGATGCTTACTTAGGTTACCTACATTTCATCCAATACTCAGCCATTATCTTGTCGTTTTTTGGCGGTATTCATTGGTTAGATGCCTTGCAAAATAGACGCAAAAACCATCAGTTGTTTGTATCGATGCTGCCGAGTGTTGTTGCTTGGTTAGCCTTGATGTTTTTAGATGGGACTATGCTCTTAAGCGTGCTGTCGATAAGCTATGTGGGTATATTGCTTTACGATAAGTATGTATTAGCCTTGGAAAAAGACATACTGGTTGATTACATGACAATGCGCATATTGTTAACAACAGTGGTAGTGATGAGCCACCTGCTTATGGCTTTCAATTAGCATAGCTGTATGATGAGAATACATACAGCCATGCTTTTTTAAACCTACACTTTAAAGCTCAAACTCAAGATTGTAATACTCTAAGCTGCAGATAAGCACTGCAAACCTAGTTATTCACTTTAACCGGTTATTAAAGCAGCTAGTTCTTTGGTTTTTTCTTTCATTAATGCCTGGTCCTGCCTGCTTTCTACATTTAATCTAATCACAGGCTCGGTATTCGATTTACGCAGGTTGAATCGCCAATTCCCAAACTCCATCCCAATGCCGTCAGTTCGATCAATAATTTCGGCAAGTCCTTCATAATGGACGATTATTTTTTTGATAGTAGCCCCAGCGTTGTCTACTCTGTAGTTAATCTCGCCCGATGACGGAAATTTAGCAATACGCTCTTTCACTAACGATGACAAAGGCTGTTTTGTTGTGCACAATAACTCTGCCACTAACAACCATGGGATCATACCAGAGTCGCAATATGCGAAATCTCTGAAATAGTGATGTGCACTCATTTCACCGCCATAAACAGCATCTTCTTTGCGCATACGTTCTTTTATAAATGCATGCCCCGTTTTCGATTTAATTGGCTTACCTCCAGCAGACCTAACAATATCTTCGGTATTCCAAAACACCCTTGGATCGTAAATTATTTTGGCTCCTTTATTTTTATCTAAAAATGCTTTTGCTAGTAAGCCGACAATATAGTAACCCTCAATAAACGCGCCGGTTTCGTCAAACAAAAAGCAACGATCGAAATCGCCGTCCCACGCTATGCCCATGTTGGCCTTATTTGCTATAACCGCCTTTGCCGTGTCTTCTCTATTTTCTGGTAATAATGGATTAGGAATGCCGTTCGGGAAATTTCCATCTGGTTGATGATGCACTTTAATAAATTCAATCGGCACATTCTGGTGTTTGAAGAATAATTCAATCGCATCTATTATATGTCCAGCACTACCGTTACCTGCATTAACCACAAGCTTGAGAGGCGTAATAGCTGACATGTTGATATATTCATTTAAGTGCAGCACATAGTCATTAACGCAGCTTATACGCTCATATTGTTTGCTTTCTAGCAACAATATTTCTTTAATAGAGTGCGCACCTTCAATAAAGTCTTGATCGCTCACAAAAGTATGCGCTGAATAGTGCATTAGCTGACTTTCTACAAGTTTATCGTCGTACAACTCGGCTAGATCCTTAATAGCATTTAGGCCTGTATCACCGCTAATGGGCACCGAATCTGCTTTGACCATTTTCATGCCATTGTAATTTATTGGGTTATGGCTAGCGGTTACTTCTATACCGCCGTCAACGCCAAGATGCTTAGTCGCAAAATAAATTTCTTCGGTCCCCGCAGCACCGATATCGAAAACTTTTGCACCACCATCAATAATACCTGCACTTAGCGCTAATTTGAGAGGCAAAGACGTTTTGCGTGCATCAGACCCCACAACTACCGTTTTTGCATTTAAGTTTTCGGCAAAAGCTCGCCCTACTCTGTACGCAACTTTTTCATCCAATTGGTTTAGTAATTCGCCGCGAATATCGTAGGCTTTAAAACAGGTGATTGTGGTCATTTAACTCTCACTTTTGGCTAACAGATAGCATATGGACGTTATACTAAAAAAGATATCTGTTTGTTGCAAATTGTTTTGCCATTTTGCTTCGTTTTTACATTACTTTGAGTGTTTATTTGACAAGAAATATGTAGTTTAGTGCTTCTTTTTCATTTTTTGATACGGCGCATATTTTACAATACTCTTAGGATTCGCTCACTTCTTATTATATTGCATCCTCTGCTTTTTGTTGATGCTTTAAACGCCGCTATTAAAACATTCACTAATGTGAAAGAATATTGCTATAAATTAACAATACCTTTCTATTTTTTTGAAGGGATACAATTGAAAGTCGTATAAAAAGAGGCCACATGTCTTATCAGCAACGTTTTTCTGGGCTTGCCAGATTATATGGAGAACAAGGTCTTAACAAACTGCTGAATGCTAATGTATGCATTATAGGGATAGGAGGCGTAGGCTCTTGGGTAGCCGAGGCACTAGCGCGTTCTGGTATAAATAAGCTAACGCTAATTGATTTAGATGACGTATCAATTAGCAACATCAATCGGCAACTTCATGCGCTTAACTCTACTCTCAACCAAAGTAAAATTGAAGTTATGTCCCAGCGTATTGCCGACATTAATCCAGATTGTCACACACATCTTATAGAAGATTTTGTGACACCTGAAAACGTGAGCGAATATCTTTGCCATGGCTTTGATGTAGTGATTGATGCGGCCGACAGCGTAAAGGCAAAAGCCGCGATTATTGCATATTGCAAACGCCATAAAACGAAAGTGATTTGCATAGGTGGTGCTGGTGGTCAATGGGATCCACTACAGATTACCAAAGGCGATTTAGCCAAAACTATCCAAGATCCGCTGCTTGCAAAAGTACGCTCACAATTGCGAAGATTCCATGACTTCAGCCAAAACCCTAAGCGAAATTTTGGCGTAGAGTGCATATATTCTACCGAACAATTAAAGTATCCCACCGCCAATGGTGGCATCACCCAACAAAAACAAAGTAGTCAAGGCGCAAGTAAAATGGATTGTAGTACTGGCTTTGGTGCTTTTGTTGGTGTTACTGCAACCTTTGGCCTTATTGCCGCAAGCCGCGCAATTGAATACATCGTAAAACCCAAACCATCATAATCTGCTTTGCTTATTTAAACCGGCCGCTGTTACTTTGCGTTTTTTAAAGTCCAAATATAAGGCTATTACTAACCAAATTGATATTACGGCAAATAGCATATAAGTGTTCTCAGCCATCGCCATCACTTGCTCACTTAATACCGCAGTGCCTGCAATAAGTAATAAATAATAAGGTAAATTAAACAAGCCTGCTAAGGCCACAATTTTTATCGGTTTACGACTTGCGCCCTGAGCAAACATAAAAAATGCAAGTGAATTAATATGGATCATGGCTATCAACAGTCTTGATAGCTTTGTTGGGTTGGTGGCACCGTCTTTCACAAGACCTTTATTACTTTTGGTGTATCTACCCAACGAGTAGTTAAATACACTTCCAACGGTGGCGGCTGCGACCATAGCAACAGTAAGCCAAAATATATCTTTCGCACTCGGATTAGCGCCCACAACAATAAGCACCGCAAAAAATTGACCAGGAAAATAAAACCCAACGTAAATAATAGACTCAAGTAAAATAATAAAAAAGATAAGTAAATAAATACCTTCTTTATATGATGTTTTCATCAAGTCCAATAACTCTGAGCCCGGCGGGATAACGTTAAAATTAACCAACACCGCAATTAACGACAACGCAAACAGCGCGCTTAAAGGTAGAATAGATGCATATTTCATATTGTGGCTTTTTTATTAATGATTGAGTAAAAATACTCCATGCTATGAGTATTGGATTAATTAACTTAGTTAAGGTTTTGTAATCTGCAGCGTTATTTAATCAATATTTTAAAAGGAAAAATAATCTTTACCTCCTTAAACTACAATTAAACAGTGGCGAATACTACAAAAGAGACGGCATTTAAGTAACTTACGACCTTTTGGGAGTGTCTGCAACCACAGCAATAAGGATCTGGAACACAATTATTAAGCTAACTTATTTTACAACACCGTAAAATTGATTTACCGTCATTCTTATAAATCATAACTATTTTGTGTGTGAATGAATAATTTAGAACTTTTACAACTCATGAGCGACAGTGCAAACGATGCTGTTTTGGCAACTAAAGAACAATTTAATGTCGACTTAGACTACTCAATTGAAAGTGTTGCTTTAGTAGATACGACCATCAATAACTATCTCGATACTTTTAAAGCCCAAGCCTTAGAAGATAAATCGGTATTCACCATTTGTAATATTTACGGAGCATATGTGGGTGAAGTGTTTCGCAAGACAGTAGGCGGAAATTGGATATTTGATGATCATCAAAAAGATGCCCCCAGCGTTTTTATTAGCATAAATGAAAATCAATATGCCTTTGCAGGTATTTGCTATGAAAAGCTTGTAAACGATAGCAAGGTAAGCGTTAAAAAGTACTTCGACCTTGCAGTCACAGCACATTCAGTACCTAAACAATAAGTATGCGCTTGTTTGTGCTCAGTGCGCAAAAGTCAGGCTAAGGTGAAGTCCAATCTGTTATAAGGTGGGATATGTACCGACTTTGTTTCATGTAAATAAGACCACAAAAGACAATGAGAAGAGATACTCCATGTGTCATGGAAAACCGAAAGCTAATCTCATACAGCATATACAGCTGGATGATACCATCAAAAATTAATGCGCTATATAAGCACCATGGAAGCCATTTAAACCATAAATAGCGCTCTTTGCTCCATAACACCGTTCGCTTACTCACGAAATATAAGCCTAATAGAGCAGGCAGTATGGGCGCTAGCGATAGGTAAAAATGGTAAGGTAATGGATAAAAAATACGCAGCAATCTTTCACTGTCTTCTCTGAACGACAATGAAATAATCAAAACAATGAGTCCTCTGCATACAAACAGTAACAATAGATAAACAAACATAGGCGGCTTCATTCGCCCATGGTCGTCATAATAATGTAAAGGGTATTTTAACTGCATAATTTAACGTAAGGATTTTTAATGTTTTTCGCCGATTTTAGTATCATTTCACTGATTTTCGCTCAATAGTATTAATCAATGACTAAGTTCAGCGCCTTTCTTTTTAAACAACAAGGTCATGCGATCGCTCTCACCAATTGCTGTCATTTGCGCACGCTTTTCAGCATCGTCACTGATACCATTGAAGCCTGGTGGCAAGCGCCAAACAATATCATCTTTGCTCGGCTTATCTTTGCTATTGGCATTTAATTCACTTGTCATGACTAATTCAAAACCCGCGTTTTCAAAAGCCTGAATAACAGTGCTTTGTTTTAAATATCCAGCGCTGCCGTTGGCCCAATCATCTGGCGCATCCTCAGGAGCTCTATGCTGCACTACACCTACTAAGCCATTTGGCGTTAGCAAATCGTATGCGACCTTCAAAGCTTCGGTGCGCGTACCTGCTTTTTCTTCAAAGCGATTCAAGTTATGTAAGGCGCGTATAAACAACACACGGTCAATGCTTCCATTTGCTGCTTTAGGAGCAGTTGCGAATGTAAACCCCCTAGTTTGAATACCATTGTCGGTGAAGCCTTTAACCAAATCTGGGAAATTACCGGTACGACTAGACATCTCTTCAATTCGCTCATCGGTAAAAAAGCCAAACATTGCCCACATATCATCGTTATAGTTAATGCCATACAGTGCACCGTCGGCGCCTAAATATGGTGCGAGTATTTTTGAATACCAACCATCACCCGGCAAACTTTCAGCAACTTTCATACCAGGCTCGACGTGAAACAATGAGAGTGTTTTTACTGGGTTTCTGTACTTGTCACGCGCTATGTCTTCGGCGTCTCGTTCAAGTACTATTTCCTGTAATGTCTGGCTCCCATCGTGCCCATGGCTTAAGCCGGTAATAGTTAGGCCAGAACAAAATAGACTTGAGATAAGCAGGAATTTATGAGAATTTCTAAAAACTGTTTGCTTTGGCTTTATATTCATCATGGTAAACCCTTGGTTTGGAATAGTTTTTATAATCGCTTTTAAATTAGCTCGGATGAAGCTGATAACAATAACATGAATAAAAAGATCAGGCTAAAAAACAAAAAAAAGGAACAATCTTCATTGCCCCTTTTTGATTGTTCGTTTTACAGTGACTTTTTAAATGCCCTCTTCAAATGAACTCGTTAGTTGCCTTAAGCTCTTACTTGTCCGTCACCGTTGACTAAAAATTTCTCGGCGGTTAGTGACTCTAAGCCCATAGGGCCATAAGCATGTATTTTAGTGGTAGCAATGCCTATCTCAGCGCCTAAACCCAATTGACTCCCGTCAGAAAATCGCGATGATGCATTTACCATTACCACAGAGGCGTCTACGCATTGCTGAAACAACTGCCCAGCCTGCTTATTTTCAGTACAAATGACTTCTGTATGATTGCTGCCAAATGTATCTATATGACTTATTGCACCCTCAATATCATCAACCACACGAATGGCAATTTCCAATCCTAAATACTCATGACCAAATGCATTTTCAGCTAAAATAGTAGGTTTGTAGAAATAAGGAGCGCTAGCTTCGCAACAGTTTATTTTCACATTTTCCTTGGCTAAAGCCACACTTACTAGTGGTAAGAACTTCTCCGCGATACTTTTGTGAACAAGCAAGCCTTCAAGCGCATTACATACTCCTGTTCGCTGAGTTTTACCATTGATGAGTAACGCAATTGCTTTGTCAAAATTGGCATCTTTGTCAATATATAAATGACATACACCTTTGTAATGTTGGATAACAGGAATTAAGCTGTTTTCAGTCACAAAAGTAATCAAACCTGCGCCACCGCGCGGTATAATGACATCGATATAATCTTTTTGTTGGATTAGTTCTAGCATAAGGGCGCGATCGGGATCAGGTATCACCGTAATAATAGACTCAGGTAAATTGTGCGCCGTCAGCACACCTCGCATTACATCAGCAATGGCTTTTGAAGACTCCAGAGCCTCTTTACCGCCACGCAATATAATAGCGTTACCTGACTTAAAACAAAGTGCACCAGCGTCGGCGGTAACATTAGGTCTAGCTTCATAGATCATGCAAACCACGCCAAGTGGAATACGCATTTTTGATATTTTTATACCGTTTGGCCGCGTCGTAATATCACGGGTTTGACCTACCGGATCAGGTAAACTAGCAACCACTTCAATACCTTCAGCCATTGCGTCAATGCGTTCTCCATTTAGTAATAAACGATCTAACATCGCATTATCTAGGCCATCTTCTTTGGCCATTAGCATGTCTTTTTTGTTCGCGGATATAATGGCGTTAGCATGTTTTCTCAGCATAGTAGCCATTTCTAATAAAATGGTGTTTTTCTGAGCTTCGCTTAATCGGATAATCGTTTTCGCTGCCTTTGCCGCATTTTGCGCCAAACTTGTTATTATGCTCATGAGTTCTCCAGCACGGCCATGTGCTTATTTGAAATAATTGAATTGTGTAATAGCGATGAATTTTTATCTAATTTACTTCGAATTTCATCATCAGCCAAATAATTTAGCAAGCAACTACTATAATTTGCCGTCGCTTTTGCAATTTTATTTCCCTCATCGTCGCGTAACAATATGGTGTCTCCTACCGCGAATTCACCCTTGACGGCTAAAATACGATTACTGGTAACTCCATCTTCGTGATCGTTGGCCTTACTTTCGGAATCACGAACGGTCACTTCACCACATTCTTTAACCGTATGTGTCATCCAATGTAAACCTGCCGACATAGGTTTAGTGTCTGCCAAAAAGTGTGTGCCCGGATTAAGGCCTTTACTCAATTGCTCAAACGTTTTCGGGTCAAAACCGTCGACTATGTAGGTATCAATACCATGGCTAGTTGCTTTTTCAGCAGCCTCGATTTTAGTGCGCATACCACCTGTACCCTGGTCACTGTTTGCACCGCCAGCCATTGCAAAAATTTCTTCCGTTATATTTTCAATCTTACACAGCTTGTTAGCATCTGAGTGTTGTTGAGGATTCTTATCATACAAACCATCAACATCGGTAAACATTATGAGCGCATCGGCATCAATAGAACTTGCTACCATAGCAGCAAGATTATCATTGTCACCCACTTTTCGGTCATCTGACGTTACCGTATCATTTTCATTAATAATAGGCAGTACTTCGTGTGCTAATAATGCCTCTATAGTATCTCGAATACTGTCAAAGCGCTCTTTATTGCGAATATCATCATTCGTTAATAGTAACTGGGCTGACGGAAAATCAAATAACTTATCCCACATTTCCATCATGTCTGTTTGACCCGTAGCAGCCATAGCGCGCTTAAGTGCAACGGTCATAGTTTGAGTATTAAACCACTTCCGGCCAGCCGCTACTGAACCTGATGATACAAGCACAATTTGTTTGCCTTGAGACCGACATTTGATAATGAATTGCGCAATGGCCAATAAGTTATGCGAACTACAACCATTATTTTTAGGGGCTATTAATGCACTGCCCACTTTAAGTACGACTCTTTTTTTGTCACTAATCGACATATTTCCTCTTTTTTGAATCATATAAATGACACAACTAAATATTTAGTTAGTGTTCAACCTATTATTGTGAGGTAATTTTGTTTTTATATCAAGCTTATCTTTGCGAAGACCCTATTAAACTGGATTTTTGATGTTTTTTAGATTTATTAAATAGGATTGTAAATAATAGTGTTGTATTTACTTACAAAATAATAACAAATTTTTAGAAATGAACTATGCACACTTTAAACAAACGAGAAAATGCATTGTTCATTACTTTACGGTATTATCCGCCCAATTCTAGAAAAGACCCTTTATGAAATGTACGTCTCTTGTTAAAGACTTGTCTCACAATAATTATATGGCCAGCAAAATGACAGTAAAAACCTACGATCCAAAACAAACAACCACAATGCAAATACCCGTTAAAACACTTAATAGCGATATTATGAACAACGGTGGTACTAATGGTCGAATTGGGTTTATTAGCCTTGGCTGTCCAAAAAATCTGGTAGATTCAGAGCGTATATTAACCCAACTAAGAACCGAAGGTTATGATGTTGTGCCAAGCTATAACAACGCCGATTTGGTTATTGTAAATACCTGTGGTTTTATTGACTCAGCCGTTGAGGAATCGCTTGATACAATTGGTGAAGCCTTAGCCGAAAATGGAAAGGTAATCGTAACGGGTTGCTTGGGGGTTAAAGAAGATGAAATTAGGCAAGTACACCCTAATGTGCTGGCCGTAACAGGACCTCATGCCTACGAGGCCGTCGTTGAGCAAGTACATCAGTTTTTACCCAAACCCAAGCACAACCCGTTTCTACATTTGGTGCCCGACCATGGTATTAAGCTTACACCGAGGCACTTTGCCTATCTTAAAATTTCAGAAGGTTGTAATCACCGTTGTACCTTTTGCATAATCCCGTCTATGCGCGGTGATTTAGTATCCAGACCTGTAGGCGAAGTTCTAAGTGAAGCTGTGCGCCTAAAAGCAGCGGGCGTGAATGAGCTGTTGGTCATCTCACAAGATACCAGCGCATATGGCGTAGATGTAAAATACAAAACAGATTTTTGGGACGGGATGCCGGTAAAAACACACATGCAGCAATTGTGTGAAAAACTTGGCGAACTCGATATTTGGGTTCGTTTGCATTATGTATATCCTTATCCGCATGTTGATGACCTAATACCATTAATGGCTAATGGAAAAGTTCTGCCCTACTTAGACATTCCTTTTCAGCATGCAAATAAACGCATTTTACGATTAATGAAAAGACCAGGCAGTGCAGACAGAACAGTAGAGCGTATAAGAAAATGGCGCGAAATATGCCCAGAATTAGTAATACGCTCAACCTTTATTGTTGGCTTCCCTGGCGAAACTGAAGAAGAATTTGAAGAGCTATTAACTTTCCTAGAAGACGCACAATTAGATCGCGTAGGTTGTTTTAAATACTCACCGGTTGCAGGCGCTACCGCGAATCAATTGCCTAACCCCGTAGACGAAGCAGTCAAAGAAGACCGCCTACAACGTTTTATGCAAGTGCAATCAGTTATTAGTGCTGAACGTTTGCAAGCCCGCATTGGCAATGAGTATTTCGTTATGGTTGATGAAGTTACTAGCGAAGGGGCCGTGGCAAGAAGCTTTGGAGAAGCGCCTGAAATTGATGGTGTTATTCATATTAATAATGAACACGACTTAAGCCCTGGAACGCGTTTATGGGTGGAAATAATTCATGCTGATGAGCATGATTTATGGGCTGTTCCTAGTGAAGAGCAAGAATAAACTATAAGAGCGCTTTGAACATAATACTGTAATACTAGCAACACTTGTAAATGCTTAGTAAGCGCTAAGCATTTATTCTCACAAACAAAATCAAAACACCTTACTTGTGCCATTCAATCTGTCCAGATCTTCCGGTGTGTCTACGCCATGAGGAGGCGCTTGCTGGGCTATCGCCACATGAATATCAAAACCATGATAGAGCACTCTGAGTTGTTCAAGCGATTCTATTTTTTCATAGTGACTTGGGGAAAGTTCTATATATTGATGAATGAAGGCGGCTTTATATGCATATATTCCAACATGACGGAAGTATGCGTTTTCTTGCATTACTTGGGTGTTGTGCACCCAACTGCGATCGTATGGAATGGGCGCGCGAGAAAAATATAGCGCTTTACCATTTTTAGCAAAATTAACTTTCACCACATTTGGGTTATCAAGCTCAGATTTAACGCCAATAGGAAAGCACAGTGTGGCCATTTGCATGCTGGCATTTTTCGTGGACGCCTCAATTAGGTTATTAGCTACCTGAGTAATATTTTGAGGCGGAATAAAAGGTTCATCGCCCTGCACGTTCACTACGATAGTACTGTTATCAATACCCTCTTTACTCAATACTTCAGCAATGCGCTCGGTACCCGATTCATGCTGATTTCCGGTGTAACAAACCTTACCTGAAAAGCCTTGCACAACTTCACCTATGCGTTTGTCATCGGTAGCAACAATGACATCTTGTGCACCCGCTAACACGCTACGCTCATATACATGCTGTATCATGGGCTTGCCCTGAATTAAGGCAAGAGGTTTACCGGGAAAGCGCGTTGAGCCAAATCTGGCTGGAATAACCACTATAAATGACATGATGTTGTCCTGATAATTGAACTTATATAAACGTTAGGCTTACTGCGAGTAATAATACTAACGTAAGCTTTCTATTTCATCCAATGATAGCTCTCTTGCTTGATTTTCTAACAGTACCGGAATATTGTCTTTAATTTCATAGGCTAAACGGTCAAACTTACAGACTAACTCTGGTGCCTCTTTGTTTGCTAATGTGGTTAACATTAGCTCACCTTTGCATGCGGGACATGCAATGATTGCCATTAACTTTTTATCAAATGCCATTTTCGAAACCCTTTATTTAAATAATCTAACATCGAGAAGAATACCTTGCACGCTAGTGCTTAAAAAATATCATTGCCCTACAAATTATGCACGGCTTTTAGCTAACAGTTTCGCTTTTGTCTCAATACCATCCTCAATAAGCGTATAAAACTTATTGCAAAGCACAGCGTCTATGCGTAAATACCACGTATTAATATGAGAAATTCCTAAGCATTTAACCGCGTCTTTCTCGGTCATTAAAACCCAACCGGTCTTAGGAATATCATCTTCAATAAATTGATGATGATCGGGGAATCCAATCGCTTTATCAAGCTTAATTTTCATGCTGTCTAGCGTATCAAAAAAACGTTTAGGATCACCGATTCCGGCTAATGCAGTAATACTTACCTTGCCATTTTGGCTTACAATATCTGAAGTGAAATCGCCTAAAGATTTTTCTTCTTGCGTATGTACATTAAC
>CAXMOM010000064.1:0-38245 GCA_964195425.1 Acidiferrobacterales bacterium | reverse complement strand
TCGCTTTAATTTGACCTTCTCCGGGCGTAATCATTTCTTCGGCTAAGGTCGAGACTGGAAATTCACCGGCAAAGCTTGGCAACTTGCGCACGCGTGAATGGTAATTGCCTACAGAGCCACGACCAGAATGCGGTAACAAATCAGCGGCGGGCTGAGTGAACATCATGCCACCTTGTTTATCAAGGTTCCCTGTTAGCATGTTAAACAACATAATCAAGTACTGAGTAAGGGTACCAAAGGCTTGTACGCTGGCACCCATTCGGCCATAACAAACGGCTGACGGGGCAGCGCAAAAAGCATCCACCAACCCTTCAATTTGTTGAGGAGTCATGCCAATAAGAGATGCTACTTTTGTGGGCGTATATTCAGCAACATATTGCTCAATTTCAGGTAAGGCGGGTGCAAATTCAAGCAACTTACCGGGCTTCATTTTACCCTCACTAAAGAGTCTATTAATCATAGCCAACATGAGTAAAGCATCTGTTCCAGGCTTAATGAAATGATGTTCGCAACTAATATCAGCCGTTTCAGATAGTTTAGGATCAATCACAAGCACTTTTCCGCCTCTTGACTGAATCGCTTTTAATCTGCGCTTAATATGCGGCACCGTCATAATGCTGCCGTTAGAGGCGAGTGGATTTCCGCCAATAATCATAAAGTGTTGAGTGTGGTCGATGTCGGGGATGGGGATTTGAGATTGGTGACCAAACAATTTTCTACTCACAATATGGTGGGGAAGCTGATCTACCGAGGTAGCCGAATAGCGATTATGAGATTTTAAAGCACGATAAAAATATGGGCCAAACAATATTGACCCCATATTGTGTGCATTCGGATTACCTAAGTATGTGGCGACCGACTCAACACCATGTTTTTGCTGCACTTTGAACAAAGAGTTTGCAACTTCATCAAGGGCGTCTTCCCATGACAATTCTTGCCAACCATCAGCTGTTTTCTTTAGCGGAGTTTTAATACGATCAGGGTCGTCGTACAAATCTTTTAACACTATGGCCTTTGGGCAAACATGTCCTTCACTAAACGGGTTTTTCTTGTCACCTGCAATAGAAAGTATATCGCGACCTTCTGTAGTCACTTCAATGCCACACATTGCCTCACATAAAGTACAAGTAGAGTAGTGTTTTTGTTTGCTTGCTGTCATCACAAATTGCCTTTTTGCTAGCCCTTGAGGCTAGATTAAAAATCTATTACCAAAACATAGCGATTAACGTCGTTATATACAAGCATCATTGGCAGTTATGAGGCATTAATAATAGCTAAGCTTAAATAAGGTTTATACCTTTCAATGTAGCGACATAAGCCTCAGTTTGCTAATATTTGGTGCACCTTAGCAGTAACTTTACCTTCTCAAAGTTGGTGGAGTAAAAAACTAACGGTCATTGGCTATAATGTTGACCGCTATTGCCACTAAGTTATAGGGCTAAATCATCTACAGGGAACTCATGACAAACGTTATCGGCATTATTTTAGCAGGAGGTAGGTCGAGCCGTATGGGCGAGGATAAGGCGGCTATGATCTTCAAAGACCAAAGCTTGTTACAAAACATGATTACTATTTTGTCGAACACGCAAGTTTCAAAAGTGGTTGTTAATCGTAATGTGACATTGGCTGAGCCGCATAGCAATAGTAATTTAAAACACCACAAACTATCTGTCATTAAAGACATCATACCAGATAAAGGCCCTTTATCTGGTATTCATAGTGCACTAGTAAATTTTCCAGACGCAAACCTACTGGTGGTGCCTGTAGACATTCCATTAATGAGCGCAACGTCACTTACTGCTTTAATTACAGCAGCTAACACGCATAAAACGAACTGTCGTTTCACACCAATTTCGGCAAACCATATCGTGAATAAAAGCAAACCTTCGGCCTTACCTTTGCTAATATTTAATAATAACGAAACTAGGCAAGCATTGAAGTACACACTTAGCCAAACTGATAGGTATTCTGTATTCCAGTTTTGTGCACAGTTCCCCATAGTGGAAGTACCGCTGAAAAATGAGGCTGAGTTGACTAATCTGAATTATCCGTGGCAGTTAAGCAACATAAACCTTACCAGCTAAAAATACTATGCTGTATCAATTTGTCGAACTTTAGAATGTATAAATATTGACAATTTCACTTTTTAACATGGGAACCAAAATGAAAAAAAACATAAAAGCAGCACTGTTGTCTGCATTGGTGTATCCAGGAATAGGACACTTTTTTCTTAAAAAATACACCGTGGGTGCTATTTTCATTTGTAGTTTTTCTGTGCCTCTATATTTTGTTATTAGTGAAATTTTCGCAAAAACAATAAAGATTGCTGAGCAAATTAGAAATGGAGAAATCCCCTTAGATCTTGCTGCAATTTCGGAATCATTAACACGCTCAACAGTAGCTGTTGATGCTCAACAAATAAATATCAAGATGTATGTGTTGGTCGCTATATGGATAATAGCATTAATACATTCCTACAGGCTTGGACGTGAAGAAATACAATAGCCCAATTAAGACGCTGTTGCGAAAGGTGAAAAAAGCCCAACTTTTTGCTCGAGTAGCACATATTTTGGTTGGTTCAGCGGGAAGCTGAACGGATTAGTGGCTTTAATTGGTAATCTGTTGCAAAACTAATTGTTCGCGTTCAATGGGTGTATTAAAAGAATAAACACCATCCATTTTCTAGGCGCAAGCGGCATTTTATTATTCTCGCATCAGGCTAATGTTCTGTTCGCTCAAGGTCGATACAACAAGAACTGTAATGTATTTTTCGATAAATAATAGATATTGTGGCCCAAGAAAATATAAAAGCTAAACCAGCAAAACCCATTAAAAGCGAGCCTTTTGTATCACTTGTGGTGCTTATAGTGCTACTTGGCTTAGTGTTGTACTCGGTTATTGGATTAGTTGCAGAAGAACAAGAAGATGCATTGTTCCCTAAAGCAAGAGGCGGGATTATAGACATAAGCTCAGTCGATTTAACAAATAGCACTTCGCTACCTTTGTCGGGCAACTGGCTATTTTACTGGGAAAAGTTAATCAGCTACGGCCAGTTTTCAAACATAACAAATACGCCAGCTTTAACTAGAGTGCCGCATACATGGATAGACATATCCTCCGAAAACAATCAAATAACAAAATATGGGTACGCCACGTATAAGTTAAACGTTAAGGTTGCTGAACATATCAATCAATTAGCCTTGCGAGTGCCTACTATTGGGTCGGCTTATCGTCTTTATATTAACGAAAAGTTACTTGCTTATGGCGGAGAGGTTGGCGAAACACCAGAGACTGCATCTCCAAGTTACAGAGTCGGTATTTTTGCCTTTGACGTTCCTGCGAGTTCTTTCGATATTATTGTTCAAGTGTCTAACCACGATCTCATTTGGGGTGGAATATGGGAAGACTTGCGAATAGGGACATCAACTCAGCTGCATACTGAGCAGTCGCGTAAAAATAGTCTTACGAGCGCTATGCTAGCAATGTTTTTAACTATAGCGGTCTTTAATTTAATTCAGTTTTCATTAAAGACCGTTGACCGTTCGCCTTTGATAATGACCCTCATATGCTTAGGCCTAATGGTAAGAGAAATAGAAAAAACTCAGATGCTTGCGCATTTGGAAATATTTTATTTTGATTACAAAGCAAGTATTCTGATCAGTTTCCTGACGTTTTATCTCTGTGGGGCGGCTATCGTTGGCTACATTTACCTAAGCTTTAAACGAGACTATAACAAGTGGATTATGTATGCCATTTTAGCCGTTTCAGCCTTCTTTTGTTTGCACGCACTTATCACATCAACAACTGCATCTAGCGAATTAATTCCGTATTTCCAGATGCTTTCAATAGCTTATATGGTGTATGTAGTTTGGGGATTAGTATTGGCTGTCATCAGAAAACGAACAAATGCTAATCTTATATTCTTAGGCATTCTGGTTTTATTTTCTCTGGTTATAAACGACATTTTGATTAACTTACGAATAATAGATGGCGTACTATTAGTTAGCTTTGGCTTAGTTGGACTTATAATGTGCCAAAACTATGTTACCTATAGCCGCTTTATTATTGCAGGAGAGCAAAACAAACACCTTAGTATTGAGCTAGGCAATAGAAACGTTGAATTAGAGAAATTCAGTAAATCACTCGAAGAACTAGTAAGTAGCAGAACAAGTGAGCTTAGTTCAGCAAACGAACAGCTCGAGATTTTAGCCGCTAACGACTCATTAACGAGCGTATTAAATAGACGTGGATTAATGCAATATATCGAAAGCGCCAAGCTAAGATTTGACACTGACAATACGCCGTTTTGTTTACTGTTAATCGATTTTGATAATTTTAAAAAGCTCAACGATACCTATGGACATGAAATTGGCGATAAAGCATTAGTAGAAGGCTCGCAAAAAATGAGCGCTACGGTTAGAAAGCAAGACAATGTTGGCCGATGGGGCGGAGAAGAATTTCTTATTCTTCTTAACAATACAGAAATTGCAGAAGCTAAAGAAATTGCACAAGGAGTGAGAGTGGTCATCGCCGAATTAGTAACTCAGAGCATTGGCAGTAAAGTCACTGTCTCGATTGGTGTCTCTCAGTTTGTAGCAAACGAAACTGTCGAAAAATCAATTAGCCGAGCTGACGAAGCCTTATACAAAGCAAAAGACCTAGGCCGAAACCGCGTAGAGCTTTTACTTTAGAACGCCAATTAATAACATCGAAACCCAAATGCAACCATTGCCCGACTTTCTTTGCAATCTACCTGTCCCAACAATTAGTTTAATCATCCAAATCGCACCAAAATCAATGGTTGTTGCATCGCCTACGGTTAATTTGAGCAAAATAAGCGGGTAATGAGCGCATCGACTTTTTACTCAGCTGAGATGGGATCCACCATAATACTTGAGTTAGGTAACATCGTGGGTATAATTATAGCGGCCTGATGATGTGCTAATCCTTCTTTGCACATCATCAACAAGAGAATAGGTGATTGATATTCTATTTACTTAGCGCAACATTTCTTATACTTTTTAGTGCTGCCACATGGACATGGGTTGTTGCGGCCAATTTTAGCACCTTCTCTGACAACAGGTGTTTGTGGTGCATGGTGATGATGGCTGCAATCTGGACCATGAACATGACCCTCTTCGTCATTTGCTGCTAATTTATTAGTCATAATTTCACTAGGCGCGTTGCATACAACGACCACCTATTACTCTGTATTTTTTGGATTATATGAATGTTACAGTTTTCGTTTTTTTTATACAATATATATGGTCATTTTGTCAGTATTTTACCTACTACCAGTTCCTCCGATAGGTGGTTTTGACCATTTTCCAAATATTACCAACTCTTGGATACAGGGCTACAAAGCCTATCGTCAATCTCCGCAATTTAAAGCCTACATAAAAAATAATGCGGGTATTTACAATTATTGGCAAGAACAGGGCTTTTCACCAACATGTCGCGCCTTAGCTAAGGATGATTTTGAGTGTGGTTAACACTGACCCCTTTACTTCCTAATCTAGCGTTGCTTGATTTAAATGTTTGTTAAAACAGTTAAGGGCTCAGTGACGGCTCTTTCAGTTTGGTCAACTGTGGGTGAGTGGCTAGTGTCTTCACATTCAATATAAGCATGCTCTACGCCCTTGGCTTTAAGCCTTTCGATCATTATCTCAGCATTAATCAAAGGAACAGCCACATCAGCATTGCCATGCATAATCAAAGTAGGAGGATCATCCGATGAGGCGTATGAGGTCGGTGAATACTCGTCCTATTGTAGCTCGCTAAGCGTAAGAACTCTTCTTTCTTTACCCCGTTTTTTTGTCGCGAACTACACATTTGCGCAAGTCTGTAGGAGCAGCAAACGAGACAATGGCAGCCACATTTGGGTTCGATGGCATATAAACACCAATTGTCATCGCCATTCCAAACGCATGCCCATAAACAACATCAGTAAGAATATTAGCCCAGGCGCAACCTTAGCTTTTACCTCTGTGCTTTTTTGTGTTGCGATTGAACATGAAAATAGTAAAAAAGAGCTTAAAATACATACCGCGGTCAATTTCGCCATAATTGAAATCCAATCTATAAAGGGAAGAAACATAAATAATATACACATAACATGAATATAGAAATAACACCCTGTTACTATTAAGTATTTACAAGATATAAAAAGGTGATCAGCAACGTATGTTGGCAAAGTTTAATCCAAAATAACAGGATATAAAAGCGCAATAAACCTATAAGGCAACGGTTTTTTAAGCACCCCTGCCCATTAGGCTCATTTAATTAACACTGATTTTATTGTTGATCGCTTTCCTAAGCTGCTGTTTTTCGCCATACGTAAAGCAACGCCACATCCACTCTACAGGGCAGTATCGAAACCACTTTAACCACAGTTTGAGAAGGCTATTTGACCAGCAAAAATTAGCAATAATAAGGGACAGTGGACTTGATTCTCGCCGAAAGCCAAGCAGGACCGACGTTGAAGGTTGAATTGGGCGGCTCCGTAGAGCTCCTCACCAGGCTGATCGATGACAACTACCTAGACTATCGAAGTGTAATTCATCCTGAGACGAAAGAACGCATAGCTCTGCAGCGCGAAGAATTCCTCCACGCCCTGCGCTGCACCGAGATCATGACTGGCTATGAGCAGCATTCGACCAGGCTGGAATATGTGGGAGTTAATGACTAAAAAACTTATCGAACAGGCGCTAAACGACGCTAAGTTTGCCTTGAGTTTAGATGGTTCAGAAAGTGATATTCATCGTATTTTGGCGGCTATCTATTTATGGACTAGAAATTATAAACTAAGCCGATATCACTACCGTGAGGCTAGAAAATTACGTCCCAATGATGCCAATATAGCGGTCAAAATGGCGCGATACTTTGCTTTCATAGATCAACTTGATGACGCCTTATTGTTAGTCCGGCATCCAATGTTCCTTAACCCCTTGCATGAAAGCAGGCTTTCCAATTTGAGGGAGCTATTCTAAGTATCTATGCTATCGTGACTTGAATCGACGCCAATGAACAAAGAAGATCCAGAGCCGTCATAACGCCTTGCGGCAATCATACCTTGTTAAGTGCTACTTTTATCTTTACCCATCGCTAAAGTTTCCAATATAGAAAGTAAAACCGCGCTAAGCGCCTTAATTTCTAAATACCCTAAAATCACTCGTTCTTCTGCTTTTAACAAAACGTTATTAGCTCCCAATTGGTGGGCTTCCAAATCAAAACCTACTTTCGCATAATGCTTTGGTTCGCTTTTTTACCAATAAGAACCTGCGTCGCTTTAAGGTCGTAAAAGAAATTCCCATTGACTCTGAATTTGACTACAGAGCCGTCATCACTTAATAGTTTATGTTTTGTCTTTAAGCTATCTACAAATTCTACATATTCAGTTTTTAGAACAACTCGTAATTCCGATTTAGCTTTAGGAGCAAAAAACCTAAGATTAATGACACCATATTTAAGTACATCTAATACCTTATTAATTAAGCCTAGTACACCCGAAAGTGCAGCTATTCTTGGTGCCTACTAGCGTCGCTGGGAATGCGGGAGCGTCACATTGCTCTATGTCAGGCTTTCGCTGTGAGTTCAATCGACCGCCATATAATTCATTTAAGTCGCTTAACTCTTCGGTCTACCCGGAAAAAATATATTGGTAGTTTGTTGGTATTGTTTATATTCGGGGCGTTTTTGAACTGAATAATATTCAGAAGGCACTGCTCCTGTTAAATAAACAAGGACGGTATACATGACCCTACACACATACAACAGAGCCACTAATAGCGTAATCCAAATCAACAACACCTCAACCTCATATAGTGCGATTAAGGAGGGGATCGCAGCGATAATAAGTCCATTCCACACCATCCACTCGGAAAAATAATTAGGATGTCTTGAATATCGCCAAAGGCCAACATTGCATACTCGATTCTTTTCTCCGGCTTTTTTCATTTTTCGCAGGAATGTAAGTTTTTGCATATCAGCAACTGATTCTATACCAAAAGCGCCGAACCAAACTAACAATCCAATTATTTCAAGCATGGCGAACTCAGGGTTGGGATTTGTCCCGATAATAAATGCAGGTAGGGCCAAAAACGAAGCATTAGCCAGACCTTGTAACAATGCTTCAACCTGCATAGCTAGCGGAATGTTTGTTTTGCCTGATTGTTTCCAGCGAACTTTTTGATACTCATAGCGAGGGAGTTCCGTGTTCAAGTGACCCATTTTCCATATCTTTAATGCGCCAAACCCCATTCTTGCGCCCACGAAAATATAGGCCAGACTCACTATTCCTGTTCGCATCCAGTATCCATCACTGTATATAAAAGTGAGTATACCAATCACAACCAAGCCCCAAGGCCAGCCTATGTCTACGTAAGACATACGGCCAGTGCGGAAAATGGGAATACACACCACAAACAGAAATAGCACTAACTGCAGTACGCCATTGAGCACACTAATGGTATGCATTGAAGAGGTGAGCATTAACAAACACCAAGCAGAGACAAAAGGGATAAGGGGTAGAAAATATTTCATTATGTTTTAAATTAAAAGGTTATTTAAGGTAGATTAACATTAATAGACGCTAATTAGCGGGATAAGGTTATTTAGCCTAAGTAACGGACAAGACATTGGTGAATGGCTTTAAGGCGAGAGTGTATATTTCTGATCTATGAGCCAAAGTAGAAATAAGTTATAAAATCAATTGGTAACAACGGAGAATTGCGGAAACCGGACATAACATATTTTTCTATTGCGCCTAGTTTAGGGCAGTTCAACTGCTGTTCGATAAGTCGCGGTGAATGGGCCATTTAGATCCTTGCCGGAAGTTAGCTCATACAATTTAACTGAAAAATTGAGTCAACAACCGTAATACAAAATCGCTTTGAAGACGATGAGCTTACTTCCGGTTTTTTAGGCCGAGCCACTCAATATACCGATCGATTAAAGCAGTAGAAGAGCACGATGCTTCTATTTAGCAACGATACAAAACGCTGAGTTATTCTAAGTTTTCCATCCATTCGAACAAACGTTCTGTCCAACCTCTTAAATGCATATTGTCCCTGGCCAAGGAAAAACCATGTCCGCCTTTTGGGTAGAGTCGTAGAACTTTATCTTTACACGTTTCTCCCCAAACCTCGATTGACGTTAATCAGTGCTTTTACACTTTTTACTCGCCTGTAGCATTTTGCTAACGTCGGCTTTGCCAGCAGTGCGCATTTGGAAAAGTAACAATATTGAAAATTTAGAGTATACATTTGCCAATAAAAAACTTAATTAGTTATTGCGCTTATGCGAGGCAGCGGGCCTTTAAAACTAGGTTACTCTGTTATGTTTTGTGCGACCGAATGACGCTCGATACATCGTAGTGAATCGACGGGTTTAGATCCATAGTGCGCATTAGCGGTTGTCTACTGAAGGGCAAGTATGTGCCAATAGGAGTCAGTTGGGTTTAATTCAATTAGGCTGTTTTTTGCCATAAAATTGTAATTATTACTCCCAGCTAAAAAGGCAAGTATCGACCTTTAGCCGACATAAGAGAATTTGAAAAATAGACTGTATTGATCTTAGAATAATAATTCGATCACTTAAACTTAACCGGCGGTAATTAATCGCTAAATTGCGTGATAGGTTAATTCAGAGTGAACAAGCCTTTAGCGAACGTATAAGAAAAATTTGGTTTATAGTTGATAAAATACTTGTGCGCACTATACTGTACGCATAGTAGTTTACGTAGAGATAAGTTATGGGTACTGCCAAAGAAAAAGTTAGAGTAAACGTATATTTAGATAAGACTGTGACAGAGGACGCAAAACGCCTCGGTATAAATCTCAGCAACAGCTTAGAAATTGCGCTGAAATCAGAGCTAGAAACTAAATGGAAAGAGCGTAATAAACAGAAAATAGAGACATATAATCAGTATATTGCTTCTGATGGTCTGCCATTTGACGACCACGATTTATGCATTTAATTTTGGAAAAAGATAAGTGAAGCAGTTCGATATCTATGTAAATCCCGTAGTTAAAGGCAGAAAACGTTATCCTTACGTTTGTTCACTACAGAACAAATTATTTGATGGTTTAACTTCTCGAATAGTTGCATTTGTTTGCAGTGATGAATCAATTGCATTCGACAAAATAAGCGTCCCACTAACAATTTCCTCCAAGAAACATTTCGTTTGTTTAAACGTTATAGCAACAATCGAAGAAAGTAGATTACAAGAATTCGTTGAGAATATTTCTGATAATCGAGAGTCGCTATTAGCCGCCCACGATGCGTTATTCACTGGGATATAGAATTACCAGTTAATAGCTAAACGCTTTTGCTTTATCGCCGCTATAAAATCAAAGCTTGATGCATAGATGTGATATTGCGCATACTCTTTTCTACTTTCTACCGACCGATATGAAAGCTATAAACAAAACACCCTAATACTCATTGAAAATTAGAACTTCTTGATATCTATCAAAACTAATACGCTAATTGCTATTAAGCTATTTCATATTTATATTGATTTTTGTATAAATAGGGCTTAATCATATAAAGATAATTATTGATGCTTAACACACATACTTTTTTATAAGACCCTGGCAATTGGTCTGTTAAGTACCAATGTTTTTCACCAAAATAATCTCCACAAGACAAATAAATTATGAAAAAAATACTAAAGAACTATTTATTTCTCCCCATCATTATTGCTGCTGCGGTGGCTTTTGTGTTTATACAGGTCAAATCCAAGCAAGCGATCGAGCACGAGGATGTACAGTTTCCTGTAAAAACGGTTGAAGTATTAACCCTTAAAAAAATTCCCTTTCGGACTCGCGCTGTGGCTTATGGCAATGTAGAACCGGCAACAGTTCTACAGGCCAAATCAGAAGTAAACGGCAAGATTAGCTATATACACCCTGAGTTAAAACAAGGTGGCAGTTTAGCTAAAGGCACAACGGTTCTAAAAATAGAAACAACCACATTTGAGATTTCACTAGACTCCAGTAGAGCAGGCTTGGCAAGCATTGAATCGTCGTTGAAGCAAATAGAAGCAGAAGAAAAAAGCGCTAAACGTTCGTTAGAAATTGCGCAAAAGAATTTGAATCTAGGGCTAGCAGAACTTGAAAGAGTAAAAGTGCTCGTAAAGGCACGTACAATTGCTCGAAACCAGCTTAATATTGAAGAACAAAAAGCACTTCAACTTCGTTCTACTGTGCAAGATTTACAAGGTAAAGTAGATACTTACGCGAGTCGAAAAGCATCGACACGCGCTCAAATAAACCAATCAAAAAGTCAGGTTGACCAGAGTGAAGATTCTCTAATACGCACCGAAGTCGTACTCCCTTTTGATGCCCGAATCGGATCTATTTCGGTAGATGTTGGAGAATTTGTCGCAGCAGGTGGCCAGCTATTTGAAGCATTGGGAATTGCGGCTGTAGAAATTAATGCACAATTACCAGTCAAACATGTGCGTCCTCTCGCGAGTACTATGAATGGTAACGGCAGCTCTCAGTTAGCCGATCTACAGGGTAGTGCCAACTTGCAAAAAGCGGTCGCTATGTGGAACCTCGACGCAAAAGTTCGTATTGTGGGTGGTGATCAAAGCAATGTGTGGGATGGAGTACTACTTCGAATAAGTGAGTCAGTTGATCCTACGCGCGACACCCTGGGCATGGTCGTTGCCGTTGATAAGCCTTATGAAGGCGTTATCCCTGGCGTTCGCCCCCCCTTACTCAAAGGCATGTATGCCTCGGTAGAATTCCTATCTCAAGCCATCGATATGCTCGTTATCCCTCGTAAGGCTCTACATGAGAATCGTGTTTATGTTGTTAGTGAAGAAAACACGCTATCAATTCGTCCTGTTCAGATTAGTTATTCACAAGGACAGTTAGTCGTTATTAAAGGTGGACTCAAGGAAGGTGACAAAATTATCACCAGTGATCTTGTACCCGTTATTGAAGGCATTAAACTTGAGCTGATCGAATCTGATGAATTCCAAAAAGAAATTGCAGCACTCGCCTTGGGCACAAAATAATGATCCGCTATTTCGTCTCTCATCCAACAGCCGCCAACATCTTAATGATGGCGATTATCGCCGTTGGTTTAGTCGCCCTGCCCGGCCTGAATAAAGAAACCTTCCCCAAGATAGAGCTTAATCAGGTACAGGTTACTGTTGCTTATCCTGGTGCTTCCCCTTCCGATGTTGAAGAAGGGATTTGTAACCCATTGGAAGATGCCACAGATGGTATTAGTTTCACCAAAGAGCAGCGTTGTGAAGCACGCGATAACATTGGCATGCTCACCATGGAAATGCAGGAAAACGGTGAGATACGCCAATTTATTGATGACATCAAATCTGCGGTAGATGGCATAATGGACTTTCCGGAAAATACCGAAGACCCAGTGATTAAGGAGTTAGGCCGAACTGAACCCGTTGTCACCGTTGCAATAACTGCAAAAAACCTATCATCCCCCGAACTCAAAACGCTAGCAGAGTATTACCGAGATAAATTGCTGGCTTTACCAAAAGTGCCCATTGTTACCGTTTCTGGTTTTTCTAAGCATCAATTGAATGTTTTGGTAAAACCAGACGCCATGCTTCGATACGACTTGAGCATTCAAGCTATTGCTAGTTTGATTAAATCACAGGCATTGGAACTACCTGCAGGTGTCCTCGAATCCAAGGACACTTCGTACCAAATTCGCTTTGACAATGTACGCAAAACAGCAGTTGAACTTGCATCTTTGGTCATTATTAACACTGACAAAGGGGGTGAAATACTATTAGGTGATATTGCCACCATTGAAGATCAATTTGAAAATTTAGAGGAACGTGTAGAGCTTGATGGCAAGCAAGCTGCATTACTCAAAGTCAATAAAAACACCAGAGACGACACCATTACCATTTTCGATGCCGTAAAAGAATTTGTTGACGCTGAAAATGCACGTTTACCCGATGGTACCAAACTAACGCTCACTCAGGATGCTGCCAGTATCGTTAAAGACCGTCTGCAATTATTATTAAAAAATGCTTGGCAAGGTTTACTACTGGCAACGCTCGCGCTTTTCTTATTCTTCAATTACCGCTATACCTTTTGGATAGCACTAGGCTTACCCGTCTCTTTTTTGGGTGGTCTAGCCGTTATGAGCGCCGTAGGCGTGAGCATCAATATGATCTCAATGGTTGCCTTGTTAATGGCTATTGGTATTTTAATGGATGATGCCATTGTGTTATCCGAAAGTATATCGCATGAGTATGATCATGGTAAAAGTCCCATGGAAGCAGCTATTTCAGGCACAAAAAAAGTAGCGCGGGGCGTTTTTTCGTCATTCATCACATCGGCTTTGTTGTTTGGCAGTTTGTTATTTATGAAAGGAGACATGGGTCAAGTAATGGGGGTTTTGCCCGTTGTATTGCTGGCTGTTTTGACCATTAGTTTACTTGAAGCATTCCTGATTTTACCTCACCACCTAAAGCATTCCTTAGAACATTCCCACGAAAAGAAGAAACCTAAATGGCGCAATGTTTTCGACGCCAATTTCTTAAAACTTCGTGACCTCTGCACATCTTTTGCCCGAACAGCAATTACCTATCGTTACATTACGGTAGGAATTACTTTTGCATTGTTCATATTATCAATCGGTATGCTGGCAACAGGCACTATAAAATTTAAGGCTTTTCCCGATCTTGAAGGCAATAGACTTGAAGCGCGTATTCTTTATCCACAAGGTACACCCCTCGCGAAGACAGAAGCATTGGTTGAACAACTAATCGCTGCAGCACGTAAAACACAGGATAAATTCCAGGAAGATGAGTCAGCACCACTAATTAGAAATATCCAAGTTGCTTATAGCGAAAATGCTGATTCAAGCGAATCTGGGGCTCACTTAGCAACCGTAAATCTAGATATTTTAGACACTGAATTGCGTCATACATCACTGGCAAGTTTTATTCCCGCATGGCGTAAAAATACTGGTTCAGTGCCAGGCATTATAAGCCTACAATTTAAAGAACCTTCATTTGGGCCCGCTGGACGAGCTATCGAAATTCAGCTAAGCGGTAATGACCTTGATGAGTTATCCAAGGCGTCTTATGAAATTAAAAACTGGTTAATTGGATATGACGGCGTTTCCAATATTCTTGATGATCTACGCCCGGGAAAACCGCAATACAAGGTTAAGTTATTACCCGGTGCACTAGCAGCTGGAGTAGATGCGCAATTAGTTTCGGCACAGTTACGCTCAGCTTACCAAGGAGCGAAAGTTAGCGATATTTACAAAGGTAGAGAAGCCTACGAAATTAACGTTAAATTAGACAGTAGTCTTGAGAACGCCCTTTCTGATTTTGACGATATGATTATTTTTTCCAAAACCGGAATAAGCATACCATTGGTGAGTGTCGCAACCATCGAGGAATACCGGGACTACGCGCGTATCGGTCATGTTAACCATCAACGTGTGGTTAATATTTTCGGCAATATCGATTCCGCTAAAGCGAACACATCAGAGGTATTGAATGATACAAAAAACCGCTTATTCCCTGAACTTCAAAAACGCTATCCCGACCTCAAAATCTATCTGAAAGGTGAAGTAGAAAGCAGTACCCAAACGAATAATTCAATATTCTCGGGCTTCTTCCTTGCGCTTACTGGTGTATTTTTATTATTGAGTTTGCAGTTTAGAAATTACCGAGAACCAATAGTGGTGATGCTGAATATTCCACTGGCATTGATTGGCGCTATCATGGGTCACTACATTATGGGGCTCGATTTCACTATGCCAAGCATGATTGGTTTTGTATCACTCGCTGGTGTTGTGGTGAATGATTCAATTCTGCTGGTTGAGTTTGTTAAATACCGCGTTAAGGAAGGCATGGTGTTACATGACGCTGCCAGTCAAGCGGTGCATGATCGCTTCCGTGCAATCTTCCTCACCTCAATAACTACTATTGCTGGTATGGCGCCACTGTTATTAGAAACCAGTTTACAGGCACAAGTGTTAATCCCCTTAGTCACCAGTATCGTCTTCGGCATGGTGACTTCAACTATGTTAGTGCTGCTGGTTTTGCCTGCGGCTTACGGGATTATGGAAGATATTGGTTTTATAGAGTTAACAAACGAAGAGGAAGGTATTGAGCCTAAAGAAGTTGCACATTTGGGTTAAAAAAGCCTACAGTAAAAATTTATGTGTCAAATGCTTGGGTTGGCTTTATAGGCGCAACTCATAAAGGGTTTACGAGTATGCTAAGCCTTGCAGACGAACGCCCCATTGTATTATATGAGCTACTCGACATGCCCTGGAGTAATAGATGTGCGGATTTATTGAAGTTGATGGAACGCTATTAAGCAGAAATGAACAATCTGTTATAAGCAATGTTGTGAGAGAGTTTTTGCCAACTAGTTATAAATCGTTCTATCCTGCGTTTGGACAAAATCCCAATAAGACCATTGATATCATCATTGAAGAATACGGCACGCTCCATGTACAACGAATGAAAACGTACAAAGGTAAAATTCCATATAAAACATTTAGCCCAGTTACCTTGAATTCCGATCTACTCTAGTTACTGCGAAACATAAATGAAGGCGGCTAGATTTATCTATCAAGCATTGATAAACTCGCATTCAAAAATACAATACAGAGAAACATATTAGCATGTGGCTTTTAACGAAAGCACAAATTGCTATCAACCTTAGTCAGGGTGATCGCGATGGTTTAAGCAATAAAAATTTTACTAACTGGAACTACATATGGATGTTTTTAGGCAGCATAATCTGGTTGGGAGTTACAATTGCCTTGCTAGAAACATTTGGGATGATTGATTTAACGTAATGTCATCAAAACGATAGGCTATAAGCTGTTGTTCCACTTTTAGGTGAATTTCATGGGAACCAATATATGAAGAAGCAATTGAGAAAAATATTTCTCCCAATACTCCGTCTTTTTGAATCTGGTGAGGGCGAATATCAATATAAAAAATCAGACCGAAAGGTACTTAACATAATGGGCTTGTTGTTTTTATTTTTATCAGCTTACTCAGCTGTAGTGGCTTTTATCGCATCGGAGTTAGCCGGCTTTATACCTATTCTAGCCTTCTTTTTGATCGGCTTTGTATGTGCCGTAGTTGGATTACTTGGCAATGATCGTGCTGTTTCAAAAATATGGAGTCGTAAGTAGTATTAAATAGCGTCAAAATGCATTTGGTCTTAATTTATTTTAGAGCGCTCATCAATACTCACGAGGCTCTTGATACATTTTCCTTTAATTATTCCAACATTAGGAAACCTAAGCGGCTGAACACCACGCAGCTTAATTTCAATCTAATCTTAATTTTATAAGAATTTCCTGTGGATTTCGATTGTCTACAAATCGTGAGCCTGTCTTGGTGCTCCCTTTTGACGTAAAGTTGCTGTTCAAGATATCCACAAGCTCTTTTATCTGGCGCGGTTTATCAGCAGAAAAATAGATCACTTCTGACTTGTCGACGCTTGTTTGGTAAACGTTTTCCGGCAGGCTGGTAAAGCCGTTTTCTTTCACTTTCCTTATAAGTTTGGCTAACACATCATCTGGGTCGCTTGAAATTTGATATGCGATTGAAATATTGTAAAAAGAATTTTGAGCTTTTTTTACATCCTCTAATATTTTCATGGCGCTTCCCGTTTGAAGACCGACCTTATCGAGCGCCGCCTGGCTCTGTGATATCTTTTCGCTTAGGTCCCCCATCTTAATTACAGTTGCGTTCAACGACGCGATTCGCCTGTTCAGCTTCTCCATGTCTGCATCAACCTGGTTTCTATAATCCTTCAGTGTTTCAGCAAATTTACTGCTTTGGCCCGCAAATCCATCCTTTGCAACTTTCAATTCATTCTCTGCGACCTCAAGATTCTTTTTATAATCGAGCGTTTGATTATATCCAAGAAAAGTAATCATTCCGAGTAACACAAAAAACAGCCCCAATGAAGCTTTGATCCAATTAGTAAACTTGGACTGCATATTGTGCAAGGTTTCTATTTCCAGGTTTTTTGCAGCAGTTTTTAGGCTTTTGAGCTGCTCACTTTCCTTCTCGTTCATAATGACACCCGATTGATTAAAATTGCGCCCCTGCGTTTATTGATAGTCACGGCGTAAAAAATTGCGGCCCCGAAGATCAATAACCTTTGAATTAGTGAAGTCACTATCGAAGGTCATCTGTGCAAAGGCCTCGTCACTGTGCGAAATCTTTTTCCCCGTGGGCATAAAAACAGGATGACTTGCGTCATAGTCTATGATGTAGACCGAGTCCAGATTATGAACCCTGGCAATTTTGATTCGATATATAACATTAGAATCAACTCGGTGCGTAATTTCGCCCGGGATCGAGCTTATCAATAACTCTATCGGCACATCGATGAAGCCACGCGATAGTTGTTCAAGCTCATAGATCTTTGGGATGATTTTGAAATTTCCGGTCATTAAAACCTGTTTGCGTTGCTCGCGCTGCAGATAAAACCAACCACTGCCTTCCAATAAAAACTTATCGAGACCGCTGCTGCTATCCAGAGATAGGTACATATTAAGCACTCCCTCAATGTTCAGCTGCTTTTTTAATAATTCATCGCGTAAGGGGCCCAATCCATATTTATCTTTCAATAGTCGCCAATTATCATCGCCAACCAATCGGCCAAAGGTCTGATCAATTTTACGATTTAAATTTTTAATACAGCCGAAGTAGTCAACATCATCGAGTTTATTCAGGCAACCGCTGGAATCTATTGTAAAATTCTGTTTGTAACTCTCAAACTGGACATTGCGGGCGAACTGCAAAGGCACTAGCTGCAGGGACGAACAGCCGTTAAGCGTAATTAGCAAGCTAATCGCTATGCAGATCCATGTAGTCCTGTAGTCCATCCTATATATCCTCAATTTTGAGTAAGCAAATTGCAATACATGACGACGTTCGCGCGCTAAGGCAAATCCGAAAATACTTCTTCGCCCGTGGGCTCCACATGATTTGTTTTATTGACGTTCTGGCGAAATTTGGACAGCTCGTCATACATTCTTTTTCGCGCCCGGTTCTGATTGCCTAATGGACGATGATCAGGCAAGCAATGCCAAGGATTTATCGACATTTTGCGTGTGAAGGCAAACTGTTCGGGGTAATCAAATTTTTGTTTTGGGATATGGATTCGAGCCGCCGGAATATAGGGCGATAGTTTTTCCGGCCATCGTACGCGGCCGTCTTCAATGGGCATTTTGTGCGGGTCGGTTTGCAATTGAATTGCAAGGTCGAATTCGACGTCCTTTTCCGCTAGGGTTTGCACCATGTTGCCCCGAAGATAGTTGTCGGGCACTTTTCCAAACGGCACCCCAGGAATTTTTCGGTTGACTTGCGTTCTAGGAATATAGGAGTACATCATCGCCTGCCCTTCGCCCAACAAGTATGGCGTATTACTGTAATAACGCTGTCCTAGGGGGTTGTATTGAGTTTCGTTCCACAGCGATTGCATCATAAAATCAAGAAAGTGCGAATCAAACGGGTTTATGAAGTAATAGATTGGCATATTGCGCAGACTCCAGTCCTGTAAAACCGCATTTGCCTTGGTGTCTGGTGTCACAAAACACGGCGTGACCACACACGGCATGTCTTGCGTGAACTTTTCGTTGTCCATCATCTTTTCCCCGGGCACGTCCATTATCTTTAGCGACATACTGCCAAACCCAACATCCTGAATATCATTTGGCACATCCGGGCCTGGGCCGGCGAACCGAACATAGGCAGGAAAAGTGCGCGGAGTAGCAAAGATGCCTTTGCGCATATGTGCTGGCAGATCGTCGCGAATAATGACATTTGCTCGCACTAGCCCATGGGTTTTAGTATTGCCGCCGCGCTCGTATTGCCCAGGTTTGAAACGGCCGCTCATTTGATCAGCCATCAAGCGGATAATGTCATCCAGAGCTTCTTCTTCCCAATCAAATATGTGCTCTTGTGCAATGCCCAAATTCAAGTTTGGGCGGGACAGGTTAATTAAATATTGAACTACGGCTGCAGAGGGCTCGCGAAACAAATGGTTCAAGGCCGGCCGGAAAAAAGGTTCCAGTCTCCTTTCTGCTTCAAGCGCCTTGACCAAAACTCTGTGCACTGCTCTTAGAACGGGTTCCATTATCTTCCCTCGATAATTAATTATTGGGTGTGGGCTTCTCAGCGGCCAAATAACGAAGCGCCGCTAAACCTGGCATAAAAAAATATGCGCCTCCAAGCACAGTCACGAATTGGGGGAGCTGGGCAAGGCATTTTGCAGGCCTATTTTCTTGTGGCAAGCTGAACTGGTCGGTATCGCTGCCATCTTGCAGGGGTTCTCGATTACCAAGTAGAGGATCTGCTTCAACTGACAAACCTGCAAACTTAGTACTACTTAGCCAAGCATTCTGCACAAACTCAAATTGCCTAGAAATATTGGCGCCGAGGCTAATAAAATGTAGACCTCGTTCATCGTGACCTGATTTTTGATTAAGCGCCGATTCTAGTGACAGCGCATCACCGTATGGTCGGCCACGTCTAAGTAAGCGGTGAAATCGACTTGATGCCACTAGGTCTTCCGTTGGATACGCACGTTTAAAACCCAAGGTTAGGATAATGCGGCTGAAAAAACTAGTCACGCCAGGCGGGTAATCACCTGTTCTTGGGTTAGCTCTTCGCACGTGCGAACCGATAGGACATTTTGTACCGTGTGGGTCTTGGGCATAGGTAAAATGATTGTCGCTCCTTGGGCTAATACCCTGAATTGGCACTTGCTCAATATCCACCAGTGGCTGACCATCCATCTGCCGCCCTACTAATGCTCCTGCCAATCGCTCCCGCTCATCGATCTGCGACTCAGCATGCTGATCGATAAATTGCCAAAAACCAGACGCATCCTGACTCAACTGACGTAGCACAAGATAGCTGCCATTCTTTCCTAAATCATGGCGCTGTGGATTATCCTGTGCAATGGGCAAAACTTTGGCGAGTGGGTCGTCGGCTGGGTCAATAAGGGGCCGGTCAGTATACAAACCATACTCATTTGGGTAACCCAGTAAAACTTCCCCTAAAGCCAGAAGATTGGAGTAGCGATCTCGTTGGTGAAGATCAGTGCTCACCTCTTGCTGCCAATCCGTTTTTGGTTGACTGATGCCGTCCACAAAACCAAAGTGCTCTTTACCGTTATTTTCCTTGGTTTGCAGGGTTTGAACCAACTCAAACGCGTCGCTAAACTTTGCTGTCTTTATGGACTGTATGGTCGGCGCCAGTTTTTCAGAGCGCGCGAATACCATTAGTAACATATCGGGCATTCCGTCTTTAGGGCCTCCCCAAATCCAGTTTTCTGGGCTGTTTACGCCAGTATCCCCAAGGCGACGTGAGCGATTTTTACAATCGGCCATGCCACCGATGAACTCATCACTAAACTCATCAAGCGTATTTTGCTTTACGCCAAGTGCCGCCAAACCCTTTGCGCTGATAGCAATTTGCAGCGCAGTATCAGGCAAAATTTCACCTTTGGCCGCAGTACTCATTGGAGTGTTTCGCAACCACGATTTTGCCATTTCCTGGTCCAACACATTTAACAGCAGATAAGCGGCCTCACCGAGGTGTGCATGGGCAAACCTTGTTAAACCTTGAATGTCATTAAAGTCGGCTTGAGATTTCATGACATTATACCCTGTGCCCTTTTTGAACTTTAAAGGTGCGCGCCATACGAACGGGCTCTTTGCGCTTTAAAAGCATAAGCCACTGTCTAATTTCGCGGCCAGATGGTTTGGATTTTTCCAAGCCTTGGCGAATGCGCGAATTTCGTGCTAAATCAATTGCGTTCAAGCCAGGGTAAGCTTTGTACCAAGACTCTGAAGGCAATTGATTTCGTCGTAATGTCTTTTTGTATTTGGCCTCGTTCTCGGCTCCCCCCTTGATCAAGAAGCGGGTTTTTGGGTATCCCACGCCGTTACTAAAAACTAGATTTAAGCCCCAAGCGACCTTATTGATAAAGTCGTCCATGTAACTGTCGGCACTGCCATCATAGTTACTGGCAAAGTAAACTCGTTTATTGTTATCCAGCAGAACCCAGCGAGCGAAGTGTATAGTTTGAATACGCGCCAAAAATCCACAATGGTAAACATGCCTAGATGCATAATCTAGTACCCACAGAAGAACGCGAATTGTCAGGCCACGAAACAGACCTGGCTTGACCTGCCCAAACACATTAAAGTGATTACTAACGTCTATATCTTCTTGATTCGTGAGCTCTTGCAAATGGTCTTGATTAGGGCGAAGCATGTTTTCTGGGTCGGCATTCTCCAACCTGCGTAAGATTAAAAGGTAAAAAGGTACGGCCAATAATAAGATAGGGCTCAGCGCTAATAATATCAGCGGTAAGGTAATTAAATTGCACACGTTTACCAGCCACCATCGCGTTGGGGTTGCTGCTGGTGGGTCAAGCCTCAAATGTAGTTTATCCGTCGCTTGCTTTACGTGAGCTTGAAGCTGTCGATAAAGCAATCGTTCCTTGCCATTAGTAAGCAATGAATTGCTATCACTCATCTCCATGTCGGCGAGCTTATCTTGTAATGCGGCGGTTAACGCTTGTTCCTGATGGACTTGGAGAACCGTGCGACCACGCCAATTCTGATAGTTCGCGGTTGATGATTTGTTATGCGCTTTTAACCACGCTAGTAAGGTCGGCGGCGCAGCATCATATTCGACACAATGCCTAAATATTTTATCCAGCCCAACGCCCGCCCGCAAAACCAACTCTCCTAAAAACGTATTTAGATCGCCATCAATATCACCTAAAAAAGCTAGTTTTGGTTGCCAGTCATCGGGTTTTCTGCCGTGCGAAATAATGTCGTTATTTGTGTTGGCACGAATTATTACAAACCGCGCTACATGCAGCCTTGAGAAATGAGCAAATGGTATGACTGAGTTGTTTGGATTGGCAAACCCAGGTGCACTGTTAATCGAAGCCAACATATTTTGTAAGTCGGCTTCGCACTCGGCTTTTATAGTGGCCATAATCATGAATGTACACTGCGGGGTCATGCTATTGGTCGCCTACAAATGATCAGTCTTTGACACATAGCGCAAAATCCAAAAGTCTCGTTTTACCCCACCATACCTTACCCAAGTATACACCTGGCTCAATCTCGCGAATTTCGTCACGTATTTTTTTGGCTAAGAATGAGGTTTTGGAATAGTCGATAACAATGGTTTCTTTGCCGTCCATCCAGCTGGCATCTTTGTATACCTTCGCGACGATAAAAGTAGCACTGAGTCCGGTGACTTTGTTGATCAAGATGCCGTTTTGCTGATCCGGCGGAAATAAATCAAACACCTTGCCCTGCCAAGCAAACAGCCGTGCTAATCGTGCATACCAACGGGCTAATAAAGCGCCTGCGACGATGGCAGTTCCGCGCGTGTCACCGCTCGGGATCGTACCTGCCTCGGCATCCTTGTAAACTTGATCCAGGTGCTCTCTACTCATCGACAGCCACTTATTGATTCTGGGATTAACAGCCATTGTGCCTCCTGATGCATCGTAAACTCTGTAATTAGGGTTATTGCTTAAATTGTTGTTGTTCATTGTGCTGTGCGCGAAACAATGACAGTTCGGCATAGACCGCTCTGCGTAGCCGATTAATATCGCCCAATGGCTGATGCGCTGCCAAAGCCTGCCAAGGGTTAAAGTTATCAGCCTCACAAGACTGCTGATTTTGTGGATTTTGAAAGTCTTGCTGTTCAATTTTAATGGTGGCCAATTTCACGAATGGTGACTCTTTTTCATCCCACCGGACCGCCGCATCTTCAATTGGCATAGCTTGCGGGTCGGTTTGCTGTTGCACCATAAAGTTCATGCAAACCGATCCTGCAGCGAGTTGTTCAGCCATTGCAAGTGCGAAGAAATTCGCTGAATCCGGTTTAGTCTTCTGATCAAAGTCAGTTGCACAAGGTGTGACTGAGTATTTTACTGCGCTGCTGGGATCTGCGCCGTGGCGAAATGGCGTAGTACTCCAATACTGGATCGAAAACGGGTTAGTAATTTTTTCACGGCCGCGCAGCACCGTTAGCAACGAATAGAAATGGCTTGGACGGACGAAGTATTTCCACAAGGCATCATCATGGGTGGCGATAATAAACTCTAAAAAGTCACTGCCGTCTCGGGCAAATAGCGCTGGGTAACTGTTTAGTAAAAAGTCTTGTCGGCCAGGAACTCCTAATAACGGCTCTGGCCAAGCTGGCTCTTGTGCGTTGAACACGCTCATAGAAAGACCGCGAAAGTCCTTTTCTCGGTCGTCAAATTTAGTTGCATTGGCATATCGCAATTTGGCCGAGTAGCTGCGTGGTTGAGAAAATATGCCATGCCTTAACTCAGTTGGTAAACCCTCGCTCACGGTAAAGCTAGCATCCATACAGGCGATTGTTTTCGACTGATTAAAGCGTTTCATATGTTCGTCAGCGTGTCGTTGTTTGCTGATCGCCTTAATCGCAGTAATCATGTTTTCGGTAATCTGTGCCTCATTACTGGTTGAACGTTCTTCTCCTAGAGCAAGCCCGTCAACTCGGGGGTCACTGCAGGCACCTAACATCAACAACAGTAAAATGAGGGTGAACGAGGCAGTTAGTCGCCTCGATCCACTGCTTCTAATTTTATCTTTAATAAAATCCATTCTCGCAAGCTCCTGTGATTAGTTAAACGCTGGATCACCTACTGCATCGGGACGTGGCTTCCAATCAACCGAATAGTAATCGCCACGATCTCTGGCCCATGGGTCAAACACATTGACTACGTGCATTAACTCACTGCGTAACTCGGGAATATTTCTCATCAAAATCCGCTTCATCGGCGATACTGCAACGGTGTGGCCATTAGATTTGTCGGGTTCGTTGCAAACAATTGTGTCGTCTTTGTTTTCAGTAAGCTCGTATGGACAGTCTGAATTAGGACCATTATTGATCACCCAGTTGTAACCGAGTTGGGAGTACATTTCTGGGCGAAAACTGGAAGTAAAGAAGCGATCACTAAAGAGACGACGTGACGCATTAATAATAAAGATATGAAACTGAGTTTCCGAGATAGCGAAGCCATGAGGGCGTGTATATTCAGCCAACCAACCAACCACCATGTCGACGTCCTCTATATTGTCGACACGCGACCCGCTTGCAGCACCGTGGCAGTCGTTAATAAGTTCACCCTGCTTGTTTTTTTGTACGCTAGTAATTATTTTCGAGGCATCACAGATATGCGTTCCGTATATATCCCGAAGTTTGATTACTACACTTTGTTGCTGCTGTTTTGCTGCAGAGTCGGCGGGCAGGCGCTGGTCAACAAAGTCGTCGAAACTGCTTAAAGACTGCAGCCCAATTTGCCGACGAAACTCGTTAAACCTAGGCACGCCACGTTCTCTGTCGCGTATAACATCTAGTGCAACCACATCGATTTTTCCGCTGGGTGAGTTAAGATGAGGCATGTCCAGATTTTGCAGGAACAGTGGATGGTTTTGTAAATGTAAGGAACCCAAACGCTGCCGTCCCATGCTTAGCGCCCAATTTGCAATTCCTCTTGAGTGCATTTCATCGGTGGCTTTGCCGCGCACCGCATTGATCAGCGGTACATTGGTTTGAATTACGTTGGCGTCATTGTAATCTCTAAGCTCAATCATGTCCGGGACAAGCGGATGCAGCCGATACACAGTAGTAAATTCCTCGGGAAAATTAAATGGCGAACCGAAGTGGTTAACACCACCATTAACATCCTGATCGTTGGTCAAGTCCCAAGCATCGCGCTTCCACCAAAGAACTCCCTCTTCGCGTTTGTTGTTTAGCCCGAAGATCCCTGCACCAGAAGCAAAAATTGAAAAAACTGTATTGGAGCGTTCGCTTTCACCATTACTTCCTATAAACGCGGCTACTTTAGAAGACAAGCGACTCAGAATGTTTTCGTCTTGATTAAAGACCTTCTTCAAAGTCATAGATACATCACTTTCCTCGGTATTAAACAAGCCGAACCAGTTGGAGTTCATCCCAAGAAATAGAGGCTCGTCGTAAAGCAATTGAGTAGTCCACTCTATTGTATGAATTTTGGCGATTTCAGCCGCTACAACGAGTCTGGCAGCTTGGAATATTTCTTCGTCACTCGCTTTGGCATAACTAATAACGGTCTGTGGATTGGTCGGATTACGCAAGCCCGTGTCACGCTCAGGGAAGGCTTTTTGCAAGCGCCTAAACTCGTCGACAAAGCTGTTGTGCTCACGAACAAATACGTTGTGGTAAAAGCTTAAGCCAATGTTCCAGTTATCCGGAAAGGCGGTCGCCTCCTGACCCTGCCACTGCGGTTGAGTCGGACAACTCGGCTCACAGTCTGAAAATACTGGCAAGTAGCCGTCAGGTTGCAATACCTTGGCAGGATCAGCCTTGTCTCGCAAAACTCTCTGCTTGGAAGTTTCGTCATAACCGTAGATCTGTGATGCATCCCACCACGCGGTAACAGTATTTTTTGTAGTTTTATATGAACGGTTAAGATAACTTTTGCCGTTGTGAGTAAATGACTTGGGTTCGCCATCATCAGCGACCAATATAGCCTCGCGCTGATCTCCAGGCCGGCAGCCTAGCTCTGCAGTATCTGCTTCAATACAACCGGTGCTTACAAGGCCTGCTGTATTGCGACCTTCATCCATGTGTGAAAACCAGTCGTGCGTCATAAACTGAATCCAAAACGCCGCTAGCACATTAAAAAATGGCGCTTTTTGGTAATCACAAACTGCTGCACTGGGGTCGTCCGGATTGCCGAGGCCATCGTTACACGATTCAGTTCCAGGGGAGGTTTGTTTGCGGGTAAATAATTCGCGGCTAATCAGCTGTGGGTCGGGTTTTAGCAGACCAATTCGAACTCCGTTTTCTGCATCACTGTGCCGCGCAACGGTGAGGTCTGTTTTTTGAAGGCGTGGAAAGGTTTCCTCAAACTGAACATTGCGCGCGAACAATGTGCCAGTCGAACCCATTTTGGGATTCCACAAATCGTTGCAAATACCAGTTAGCGTGCGGTGGCGAATTAACTCACCAGAACAGGCTTGAAGTCCATCACCACCAACTTCTTCGTAAGCTGGATGGCTCTGGTCGAGGCGCATTTCGGACCACCGTTTGAGGGTTGAACCTGGGTCACCACCTAAGCCTTTTATGTAACTCTCGTAAGTGTAGTTATCGAATAAGTTGAACTTTATGAGTTCCATTCGTTGGTACTCAAGATCCATCAAAGACCCGTCGATACCACGACCATTTGGCTTTAAATGCTCGCCAATCACCGTTCGTGGCTCTGACCCAGGCTTTTTACTTGCTTCGTCACCCACGGCCCAGTAATTTGACCAATCGACCCAAGGTGTGGATCGGTAGCTAATGGCTTTATCACCGCCACGACAGTCGGCGGTGTCTTCTTGAACTTTACCCAAAAAGCGATCTGCGCGATCAGTGGCCACTTTTCGTGGTCCGTCTTTTATTACATCCGCACAGGCCCTAAGTTCATTGCGATCAGAGTCGCATGCAACCAGCACAAATAAGCTTATGCCACAAAATAACCAGCGTGGAACTGCGGTGCCGGCCTTGAACATTTTTACGATGTTCATACAAGACTCCCTGTGATTAATTTCACCCTTATCAAGACAAGATTGAACCCAATATTTGCCGGTTTACGACAATTGGTATACCACAGTAAAGCCTCGTACTACTTACGATGAAAAAAGTATGCCTAAGGCATATTTTCAAACTTATCTGAATTCAAAAATCCAGATTTCCCCATTCCAATTTTAGCCGCAAAAACCAGTCGTTTTAGATACCTGATAATCCAGCCACGGAAGTCGATATCTCAACCTGCAAGTATTAAGACTTCACCGCACTCTTTTTTAAACAGTACACCCATACTCAACATAAAGCCAAGTAAATTTAATTTAAACTCTTGACTTTTTGGTATTAGGGTGATCGGCATTACTTAAAACATGTTTCTTTTGTAGCAGGGCTAATGATATAAAAACAAAGCCTTTCTAACTTATGTGGACTCCCCCTGTGTCAACAACAAATTTAGACAAATAAAAAAATAAATGCGTACTTATGTACGAGCTCTAGTTGAGTAGCTAACTGTGGCTCTTTGATATTTACGCGATCTGAAGTGGCATAGTTAATTTGGCCACTTCAAATCAAAAAACCGAGCGATAGATGCGTAAATAACGACTTATAAATATCTTCATTTACGCTTATCTTATTGACGTTATTGGTTACCACGTTAAATTTTATTACTAGAGTGATCACATGAACCATCTCGAATTGTTAGAAGCCGAAGTTATTCATTACTCGTCGCTGGCTAAGATAGTTAGTGCAATTATTATTTTTCACATAACCGGTTCTAAGAGTAACAGAATTAGAAAAGCCAACCAAAATCAGCGTTTAATTATGCAACTTGTTTACAGATATGGGGAACTTGAGGATTTAATATGAACACTATTATACAAGAAGTAACTGACCGAATTATTGCTCGTAGTAAAGTATCCAGAGCATCCTATTTAGCAAAAATTGAACGAGCACGCAGACAAGGCCCTTTAAGAGGTGAGCTTTCTTGCGGTAACCTTGCGCATGGTTTTGCAGCTTGCGGCAAAGAGGAAAAAACCGATCTGCGCAACATGGTTAAAGCTAACATTGGTATTATATCGTCATACAACGACATGCTTAGCGCTCATCAACCCTATGAAGACTACCCACAAAAGCTAAAGAAAGCGATTTCTGAAGTGGGCAGTGTTGCGCAGTTTGCAGGTGGTGTTCCCGCTATGTGTGACGGGGTGACTCAGGGCAACCCCGGCATGGAATTAAGCTTAATGAGCCGTGATAACATAGCCATGGCGGCAGCCATTGGTTTGTCACATAATATGTTTGACGGCGCGTTGATGCTGGGTATTTGCGATAAAATTGTACCGGGCCAGTTATTAGCAGGCTTGAGTTTTGGACATTTACCCATTATTTTTGTGCCAGCAGGTCCAATGCCATCGGGCTTGCCGAATAAAGAAAAAGCGCGTATCAGGCAAGAATTTGCCCAAGGTAAAGTGGGCCGTGAAGAGCTGCTTGACGCTGAATCAGAGTCTTACCATTCTGCGGGCACCTGTACTTTTTATGGCACAGCCAATAGTAATCAACTTGTCGTTGAAGTAATGGGACTTCATTTGCCGGGATCTTCTTTTGTGAATCCAGGAACGGATTTAAGAGAAGCATTAACCAGTGCTTCGGCAAGACAAATCACACGAATAACGGATTTAGGCGACAATTATATGCCTATTGGCCATATAGTAGATGCCAAGGCTATGGTTAATGGTCTTATTGGTTTATTAGCCACTGGTGGCTCTACAAACCATACTATGCACTTAGTGGCCGTTGCGCGTGCCGCTGGCTTTATTGTGAATTGGGATGACTTTGCTGATTTATCAAGGGCAACGCCGTTAATTACCCGCATATATCCAAACGGCTCAGCAGATATCAATCACTTCACTGCCGCAGGTGGAATGTCGTTACTGTTTAAACAATTACTAGATAAGGGCTTATTGCATAACGACGTAAACACAATATGTGGATTTGGCCTTGAGCGATATACGCAAGAGCCGCGCATAATAGATGGCGAGCTTACATGGGTTGAAGGTGTTGCTGAGTCGTTTGACAAAGAAGTAGTTGCCGATATTAACAAGCCGTTTCAACCAAATGGAGGTTTGTCTGTGCTGTCGGGTAACTTAGGTCGTGCGGTAATGAAAACATCAGCGCTAAGTGAACCATATTGTAAAATGAAAGCACCAGCGGTTGTATTTGAAGACCAATATTCTTTTGATGCTGCGTTTCAATCTGGCGAGCTCAGCAAAGATTGTATTGTGGTGGTGCGTTTTCAAGGACCTGCGGCGCTTGGAATGCCCGAGTTACACAGATTGACGCCGCCTTTAGGTGTGCTGCAAGACGAGGGCTTTAAGGTCGCTTTAGTGACCGATGGCAGAATGTCGGGAGCATCTGGCAGGGTGCCCGCGGCTATTCACTTAACACCAGAGGCGTTTAAAGGCGGTCTTATTGGCAAAGTAAACACCGGCGATATCGTGGAAATTGACACTATTACGGGTGAGATTACGCTGCACGTTAGCCAAGCTGATTTAGCTGCGCGCCCACAAGCGAGCATAGACTTAACTTTAAGCCATCAAGGTATGGGGAGAGAATTATTTGCCGGTATGCGTTCTACTTTAACCGGCGCAGAAGAAGGTGCTTGTTCACTGTTTGTTGAACAAGACCGTCGCGACTTAGGGTCACTTTGATAGCTATTAACCTTGGTCCTTTTGCCAAATCAACGCCAACCATAGTATTTTTCATCATTAGGACTCTTTCATAATATTTTTTGTGTGGTAACAAATATATTACCCCACATCTTAGGTGTGGGGGGAGTCTAATTATCTCCTCGTGCTTGCAATCACCGCATACCACGCGCAAGAAACCGTGCTCAAGTCGACCACAACGCAGAAAGTCACCAAACTCTCGTTCAACATACTTAGGTAAGTACCTGCCTTGCTCGACCAAGTTTGCGGTAAAGTCAAGATAGTACAGTTCAACCAATTGATAAAGTAAAGTGGTTTCTGGTCGGTGGCGTTTATATCGCTCACTGAGTTGCACTGCCAGCACATTCCTTCATTCTTGAATTGTGTGCAGGCCAGTGTGGCAAAAAGAGGCGTAATTAACGACTGGCTGAATGACTGGTTTGGAGGTGCAATAGACCATCAAAATTTCCAATATCAATGGTTGCTTATGGCAAAAATTTTTCTCACATATTTGAACGGCGTATGTCTCCTTTTGTTTAGATTATCGGCTAGCAGTCAAGCACACTAAACCCCACTAACTATAGATATTTCATGACTGCTGGCAGATAATCTCCAGTGAACGGAACCGCGTTGGGTTACTGCGGCATTAATCGATGGCTTTTGGTTGCGTTGCGCACTGAGTCGCGCCAATCATGAAAAATTTAACCAAGCCAAAGAATACTGTAAAAATACATTAATGAAGTGCTTGAACAGCACACTCATCCTTAAATTATTACCACCCAAAATCTGAGTTATCGTTGCCTTCAACATTAATTAGAAACGCTATCTTTGGTTGTGTTAAAGAAAACAGTGTCCCCCTGTTTTACGTTATTAATATCAACGTCGAAGCATATTGACCCAGTAGTTTTGTTTCGAGCATGCATCAAATTCTTTGTTCAGCGCTGCGGTTTTAAAAATGGGTTAAAGAATTAGCGAATAATGCTGATGACATAAAGTTTCGCTCTTGAGTGCTTCACTTATGCTTAGGTTAAAAAGTACAATGACTCTTAGCATAAAAGTGCTTTGTTTATTATCTAATAAATTTAAAAGGTTAGTAAATTGATATCCAAAAAAGTACGTGAATTATTCGTATCTCTCATGGAGGCCAATAGTGGCAACAGCCCAGCATTGGTTAACGTTGACCCTAAAACTGAAATTTATAGCGGCTCGTTCAACACAACACTACTTGATAAATTAATTCATGAGGGTGTGTTTGAAGTGGTGAATAGTGACGGTGATTTTACAAATTTTTTGATGAATCATAGAGATGACTTCTTAAGCGGTTTTGCATTCGGCGTTAACGAAGCAAAATTAGGTAGGGATCAATATTACGCCGATTATAATGCCAACCATTTTGCTTTTTCGGTAGGTTATGAACACTTTTTGTATATGAATAAAAAGCCCAAAAAACTTGCGGGTGATAAATGTCATGGGTTTTAGAGGAAGATACGTGAAAGGTATAAAATTAAAAACAGGGTAGCCAAAAGGTCATTCCGTAACTTGGCGAAATACTGCGAATAACGAGTTGTAACTTCTAATTTTTGAATAGTTATTGGTTTTAATTAGGTACTTTTATTAACTCTGAATTCAGTTGTTTGATATCGAAGGGCACATGTCCCATTGCATCAAGTGTTACATTGTGAAGTGCATTGGAAATCAGACGGTTAACGATATTCCAGTTTTCTTTCAATTCACAGGTACTTGCAATTTGGCAATCCCCCCCGTCCAACTTAGTACACTCTGTTAGAGCTATTGGTCCGTCAATGGCTTCAATCACTTCTGCGATGGATGTTTGATCCGGTTGACGACTCAGTCTATAACCACCATGAGGGCCTCGAACTGATTTGACTAAATTACTTTTAGTCAGTGCACGCATCAATTTACGTATGGTCGGTAGAGGCAAGTGAGTCAACTCACACAAGCCGCTTAGCGTAATTAGCTCATCAAGATTACGCATTTTAAATACCACTAACAGCGCATAATCTGCCATGCGGCTAATTCTTATCATCAAAGACTCTCTCAAAAAAATATGTAATACAAGCATTAACATAAAAAATAGTATACCTCAATGGTATGACTTATACCCCATTATCACTCAGTAGTGAATAGCAAAGATAGCTCCCGTTCGGTAAAGCCACAAAAATGAAACATAACGAGATTGAATTTCACTCTATCTATTAAACCACTATTAATCGTAATTCTGACCATTAGAAGACTCAATACAACACTAGATGTATACTGATTTAGTATTGTATTGACTGTTAGAAGTTTAAAGGCTAACATACATTACTAAATTAGTATTCTTTATGGTGCTTGAGTTTCACACAATACATTCGAGATCAAAAAGTGGCTATGTGACTCCACACTATTTATTTTGCAAATCTACAAAAAGAGAGTTAATCATTATGAGCAAAAGCAATGTTATTGATGAGCGTATTAATTCCAGCTACGACGCGGGTTTTATCACCGATGTTGAAATGCAAACATTTGATCCTGGATTAAATGAAAATGTCATACGAAAAATATCAGCAAAAAAAAATGAACCAGAATACATGCTGAAATGGCGTTTAAAGGCCTACCAAAAATGGCTAGAGATGGAGCGTCCCGAATGGGCGCAAGTCAATTACCCGGAAATTGACTTTGATGCTATTGCCTACTACTCAAGTCCAAAAAGTCAGGATGATGCACCTAAAAGTTTGGCCGAGGTCGACCCAGAACTACTGCGTACCTACGAAAAACTAGGTATTCCATTACATGAACAAGAAATGCTGGCTGGTGTTGCCGTTGATATAGTATTTGATAGTGTTTCTATTATCACCACCTTCAAGGAAAAGCTTGCTGAGTCAGGCGTAATTTTCTGTTCACTTTCAGAAGCGATAATCGAACATCCTGAATTAATCAAAAAATACTTGGGCTCAGTGGTCCCCGTAAGAGATAATTATTATGCCGCTTTAAACTGTGCAGTATTTAGCGACGGTTCGTTTGTTTATATACCTAAAGGGGTTAGGTGTCCGATGGAGTTGTCGACCTACTTCCGGATCAATGAGATGAACACGGGTCAATTTGAACGCACCCTCATTATTGCTGATGAGGGTAGCTATGTTAGCTATCTTGAAGGCTGTACCGCGCCATCGCGAGACGAAAATCAGCTGCACGGAGCAGTCGTCGAATTGGTTGCACTAAAAGGTGCACAAATTAAATATTCAACCGTTCAAAACTGGTACCCAGGCGATGAAAACGGTAAAGGGGGTATCTATAACTTTGTTACCAAACGCGGTATCTGCCATACCGACGCAAAAATATCATGGACTCAAGTAGAAACAGGCTCCGCCATCACATGGAAGTACCCAAGCGTAGTATTAATGGGTGATAATAGTGTGGGTGAGTTTTATTCAGTGGCCTTAACCCGAAACGCACAACAAGCGGATACTGGGACCAAGATGATCCATCTGGGTCGTAATACTCGCAGTACCATTATCTCAAAAGGCATTTCAGCTGGCAAAGGGTCTAATACCTATCGGGGATTAGTCAATATGTCACCAAAAGCAGAAGATGCACGTAATTTCACCCAATGCGATTCACTCTTAATTGGTGATAAATGTGCTGCTCATACCTTCCCATATATTGTTAGCAAAAATCCAAGTGCGATTGTCGAACATGAAGCGACAACATCAAAAGTCAGTGAGGATCAGTTATTCCTATGCCAACAACGCGGTATCGATCCTGAAAAAGCGGTATCCATGATTGTTAATGGTTTTTGTAAATCTGTTTTTAAAGAGTTGCCAATGGAGTTTGCTGTTGAAGCCGGAAAACTATTAGAGATTAGCTTAGAGGGTGCGGTTGGATAACGCGCTGCGAAGGATCAACAAAATTTCATGAAACAGACATCAGTCGTATCACCACACTGATAAAAACTTGATTAAAAGATAATAAGGTCAATAAATGCTAAACGTTGCAAATTTAAGAGCCAAGATTGATGGAAAAGAGATCCTCAAAGGATTAAATATTGAGGTTAAACCTGGTGAAGTGCACGCCATTATGGGACCGAATGGGAGCGGCAAAAGTACGCTATCCAATGTACTAGCAGGTCGTGATAACTATGAAGCGACCGATGGAACCGTCACGTTTGAAGGCAAAGACTTATTAACACTTGTGCCTGAACATCGTGCACGGGAAGGCATTTTCCTTGCCTTTCAGTACCCGGTTGAAATCCCTGGGGTCAGTAATCTTGAGTTTTTAAAAACATCTCTTGAGTGTCTCCATGCTTATCAAAATAAGCCTCTTTTGAGTGCTGTTGAGTTTATGAAGCTGGCACGTGAGAAATGTCGACTGGTCGATTTAAATACCGATTTTTTAAAACGTGGTGTGAATGAAGGTTTTTCAGGTGGCGAGAAAAAGCGTAACGAAATTATGCAGATGCTGATGCTAGAGCCAAAGCTATGTTTACTTGATGAAACTGATTCAGGTTTAGATATCGATGCACTTAAGGTGGTGGCTGATGGGATCAATCAGTTACGCAGTCCCGAGCGCTCCTTTATTTTGATCACACATTACCAACGGTTGTTAGATTACGTGCAACCTGATTTTGTGCATGTATTGGCCGACGGGGAAATCGTTAAATCTGGCGGAAGTGAGCTGGCGTTAGAGTTAGAAGAAAAAGGCTACGGTTGGTTAGAAAGTGGAACTGAGAAATCAGCAAATCCACTTAAGGTTTAACCATGAATAATCTACAGCTAATAACGACTGACTTTAGCAACGAAAAAGCATCTCAAAAAAATCCGTGGTTACAAGGTATTCGTGACGCGGCAAGTGAACGCTTAAGAGTGCTGCAATTACCGACCCCAAAAACCGAAGATTGGAAATATCTTAAGCTTGAAAAATTGTTAGCTGATGATCAACTTGACGCACAAAGCATGCAAGTACTCGATTCAAAAAGTGTCGGCGACATTAATGAATTACTTTCGCAGTCTTTAATAAAGGACCTTGATGCGTATCGTTTAGTTTTTGTCGATGGCGTGTTTGTGAGCGAATTATCATACCTTGATAGCAACCCTTACAGCACTCTATTCTCTGAGGCTAACACCGCTCAGCAGCAGCTCATTGTTGAGCATCTAGATACTAGTCATAATTATTATCATGACTATTTCTCTAGCCTTAACAGCGCAAAACTTGAAGACGGTTTGCTGATCCATATTCCTAAGAATTGTGCGATTGATAAGCCCTTTTATATCGTAAACCTGTCACAAGGTGAACAGCCAAAAACAAGTATTCTGCGATTATTAATTGTTGCTGAAACGGGCAGTAAAGCGACAATAATCGAACATGAAGACGCACCACTCAAACACACAGCAATGGTTAATACTGTGATTGAATGTTTCGTAAATGACAATGCGCATCTTACCCACAGCCGACTACAACTTGATGAGAGTGTCACGAGTATATGCAGTCATCGAGTAATACAAGGTCGTCATAGTACTTATCAACAACATCAAATTAGCTTGGCCTCCAAATTAAAACGTAATGATCTCACGGTGGCTTTACGAGGTGAATATGCGAGTACGGATATTCGAGGTAGTTTTTACGGTCGCCATCAACAAACAATTGATAACCATATTTGTATGCAACATATTGCGCCAAATTGCAGCAGCAATGAGATATTTCGAGGTTTAGTCGATGACAAAGCCAATGCTGTGTTTAATGGCCGCATTCATATTCATCCGAACGCTCAAAAAACATTGGCCGAGCTCAGTAACAAAAACTTATTACTCTCAAGCACTGCCACCATCAATACTAAGCCTGAACTGGAGATTTATGCTGATGATGTGAGATGTTCACACGGTGCTACAGTTGGTCAAATCAATAGTGAGGCATTATTTTATTTACAATCTAGAGGCATTCCAAGGGTCGAAGCTAAACGTCTATTGAGCCTGGCTTTTATTGCCGAAATAGTCGAACAACTACCACAAAATAGTGTGCGAGAGTTTGTTACACAGCGTTCATCTAGCTTACTTTCCTCATTACACAACGAAGGAGAAAGATAACAATGTCTTCTATAGCCGCAGTTAAGCAAGACAACACATTTAATATTGCAAAAATCCGGCAAGACTTTCCTGTATTGGATCAGAAGATTAAAGGTCAACCTTTAGTTTATTTAGATAACGCAGCAACCACTCAAAAACCACAGATTGTGATTGATGCTATTAGTCAGTTCTATAGTACTAATAACGCTAATGTGCATCGAGGTGCCCACACTCTAAGTGATAATGCCACTGAGCTGTTTGAAAAATCACGCAGTAACGTACAAGATTTTATTAAGGCAAAACGCTGTCATGAAATAGTGTGGACAAGAGGAACAACTGAAGCGATTAACATGATCGCTAGTGGATTAGCGCAAAGTCATTTAAAGCCAGGTGATGAAATTATCATTTCGGCAATGGAGCACCATGCCAACATTGTACCTTGGCAAATGGCAGCACAACGAAGCGGTGCCAAACTTGTAGTGGCTCCAATAAATGAGAAAGGCGAGCTAAACTTTTCAATTTATAAGACCTTACTCAATAAAAATACCGCCGTTGTTGCTATGACACATGTCTCCAACACACTCGGCACAATAAATCAGGTTAAGGAAATAGTACAATCTGCACAGCAAGTTAATGCCATAACCGTAATCGATGGCGCACAAGCCGTTGGTCATGGTTTTGTTGACGTACAAGACTTGGATTGTGATTTTTATGTCTTCTCAGGACATAAGTTATTTGGCCCAACGGGTATTGGTGTTTTGTATGGCAAAGAAGCTCGCCTAGAACAATTACCACCGTTTCAAACGGGTGGAGAGATGATCAAAACGGTGACTTTTCAACAGGCAACTTGGAATGAATTACCCTATAAGTTTGAAGCGGGCACGCCAAATATTGCTGGTGCGATAGGACTCGCAGCGGCTATTGATTATGTAAATAGTATTGACCGGGCTGGTGCGATAGCACACGAACAGCTATTAACTAATTATTGCTCAGAGTTAGCCAATAGTATGGATGATATTCAAATTTACGGCACGGCAGAAAATAAGATAGCTATTGTTTCTTTTCTCATGGGTGATACGCATCCAAGTGATGTGGGCACTCTGCTCAATCAACAAGGTATTGCTGTGCGAACGGGTCACCATTGCACTATGCCGTTAATGAATGAGCTGGGTATTTCAGGCACAGTACGCACATCGTTTTCTCTTTATAACACAGAAGAAGAAGTGGCAATGTTATTTGCGGCTTTAACTAAAGTGAGAACATTCCTTTAACTAAAAATGACATTAAAAAGGGTAATATTATGACTGTAATGACGTTTGAACCAAGTATGCCACGTGTGTCTTTAAGTGATAGTGCGCGTACTTTTTTGACTCAAAAAATAAAAATTAAGCACGCAGTTGGATTGTGTTTTTCAGTAAAAAAAAGTGGCTGCAATGGTTTTAAATATGTGTTGGATTTTATTGACAAACCCAGCACAGAAGAACACTTAGTCATCATTAATGATGATGAATTAAAACTCTACGTCACTCAAGAAGCTTTACCCTATGTTAATGGTACTGAAATTGATTGTGTCACTGAGGGATTGAACAAAGTGATTAAGTTTATTAATCCGAATAGCTCAGCAGAATGTGGATGTGGTGAAAGCTTTTCAGTCTGATGGTTCAACTCAATATACTGGAAAAATGTTATGCAAAAGCAAATAATTGTTGTGAATAAAGATTGTCCAGCGCTACTTGTGCCAGACGGCATTCCTATCACCATTAAAAAAGATACCTTTGTCACTCTGACACAATCATTAGGTGGAGCATATACTGTTCTTGTTAACGGTAATATGGCACGCGTTGATGGCACTGATGCTGATGCACTTGGGTTTGAACCCATCGTTTTAGAGTTTGAGGATTCAGGTGATCAAACGGTCATCAAAAGTAATGTATGGAAAGCGATATCTGCTGTTTACGATCCAGAAATGCCAGTCAGCATTGTTGATTTAGGTTTAATATATGGCTGTAAAATTGAGGGCAATGCCGTATTGATTTCCATGACGTTAACGGCTCCTGCTTGTGGTATGGGTCCGGTATTGGTAGATGATGTTAAATATAAAGTTGGGCTAGTGCCTAATGTAGATACCGTGAAGGTCGAACTTGTACTTGACCCCCCATGGAGTCGAGAAATGATGACCGAAGAAGCACAATTAGAGATGGGGTTATTCTGATGAATAACCTGCCTATCACCCACTTATCAGACAGCCCCTTTGGTACTAGAATCAAGTCTGAAGACATCGCAGAGACTCTGTGTTTCTTCGATGATTGGGAAGATCGTTACCGTTATATAATAGATCTTGGCAAGGAACTTCCTCCCCTACCCGTGTCATTTAAAACTGATGAAAACCTTATAGTTGGCTGTCAAAGTCAAGTATGGCTGGTGTGCGAGTACGATAAAACAAACAATCTTCTTTCGATGGCGGTCGATAGTGAAGCCCAAATTGTTAAAGGGCTAGCAGGTATTGTTCTTAGTGCATTTAACAAAAAAACACCTCAGGAAGTGACCGATTTTAATATCGAAGCGTTCTTTACCGATATTGATTTATTCAGTCATTTGAGTTCGATGCGAGGTAATGGTTTGCGCGCAATGGTTAAAAAAATCCTGTACATCGCAAAGCGATGTTAGCTAAACAACATTTCAATGTGTCATTAACAATGATTAATCAACAACTCATAGGGAATAATACATGCATATCGTCAACGAAATTGAAGAACCTAACATCGATAATGCTGTTGTTATTTTTATGAAAGTTTAGCCAGAACAACCTCAAAGTGTACCCACTGCTATTCCAGTAAAACCTTAATAGCTTGTGGTGAAGATAGCTAAGT
>CAXMOM010000063.1:0-135601 GCA_964195425.1 Acidiferrobacterales bacterium | reverse complement strand
GTATAATCAGCTTGAGCGGCCGTATAGATTTCATGGACGTTCAAGGCATTATGAATCGGATCGGCTACTACGCCTTCACCGGGTGCGAATGTCCAACCTTCGTCGCCCATAAAAGCATTCACTACCGACATTGAAATCATGTCTTCCAAGCCTTTAAGTTTGCGATAGATAATGGTGCGATGTGCCCAAGGGCAGGCTAATGATACATATAGATGGTAGCGGCTGTGCTCAGCTTTAAAACCGCTAATACCTGATGGGCCAGCACTGCCATCTTTTGTTATCCAGTTACGAAAACTGGGGGCTTTACGCTCAAAGCGGCCACCGGTTGATTTTGTGTCGTACCATTCATTTTGCCACTTGCCTTCAACTAAAAGTCCCATTGTCTACTCCTAAAATTCTTCGAATATAAAATTAGCTATATCAAGGGCAATAGAAATTACCACCCTTCGTAGTTCATCAATTAAGCAGACTTTTTGTTAGCACGATTATCAAGTGAATAAGCACCTGCACCATGAACAAATAACGTTAAGAAACCACCTGCAATGGCGATATTTTTCATAAAGTTAGTCATCTCTGCTTGATTGCTAAAATCGGCATGAAAAAGTATTGCAGACAACACAGTGAAACCAGCTAATGCAAGGGCGACATATTTTGTTTTCCACCCTAAAATAATCGCTAAGCCACCAAGCGCTTCAGTTAAAATAACCAGCGGTAATAAAAAGCCTGGAACGCCCATTGCCTCCATGTAACCTTGAGTGCCTGCATACTGTGATATCTTTGTTAGTCCCGACATAAAGAACATGATGGCTAAGAAAAAACGACCTGTTGGTGCTGCAAAAGTTTGTAATGTATTCATGATAAATCTCCAAATGTAGTTTACTAAATTTTTTATTTAGGCCGTTTTAGGTATTAGTCAAAACGACTTGCTGGGTTGATGAGGTAATCTTATTAGTAAACTAAAAATGGATAAACATAAGATATAAGAAATCATTGTTTCCATTTGGAGAATAATGTTTTGGTGCGGCGGTAAACATATTTGTGATTAAGGCTGATCCCAATAAGGCTTGTCACCAAATTGTTCAATTAGGAAATCGATCAAACTACGTACTTTAAGCGGTAAATGCCTATTGGGTGGGTAAACGGCATAAGCATGCATGGTTTGCAGTTGATACTGTTTTAACACAGGGACTAAAGTTTGCGTTGCCAGCGACTGCCAGACGATAAAGGTGGGTAAGTAGCTGATCCCGTGATTGGATTCAGCTAAAGATTTAAGAAAGTCTCCATTATTAGCGATAAAATGTGGCTCAAGATATACAACTTGTTCTTTACCGTCCTGAGTTAAGAATTTAAGGCCATTTTGATCGGGGCTGCCATATTTAAGTATTTTATGTCGCTTGAGATCATCAGGGCTCTTTGGCTCGCCATATAATTTTAAATATTCGGGGCTAGCACATAACACATGTTTAATAGGGGCTATTTTTCTAGCTTGCATGGAAGAATTATCTAATTGACCAATACGAAATGCCAAGTCTACTCCCTGCTCAATAATATCTATTCTTTGATCAGAAAAATTAATCTTCAATTTTAAATCAGCATGCTCTTTAAAAAAAAGATCAAGTGCCGGACCTAAGTGACTAAGCCCGAATGATAAAGGTACGGCAATATTTAGCGTTCCTTGTAATGCTCTTGTTCTATTATAAGTTTGGCTATTTAACTCTTCAACGTCATCTAGAATTAATTTACTGCGTTGATAATAATGTTGGCCAGCTTCGGTAATACTAGCCATGCGGGTGGTACGATTTATTAACTTGATACCAAGTTTGTGTTCTAGTGAGGCTAAACGTTTGCTCACCGCTGATTTAGCAATATTCATTTGCTCAGCAGCTTTGGTAATGCCGCCCGTTTCAACAACACGCAGAAAAATATGCATATCTTCAAGCTGTCCCATATTACCTCCAAGGAGTTTACGAAATTAGTGTTTCCTTTTAGTTAACTATACCTTCAGTTAACTAGTGTTTATTCCTTATATGTTAACAATTATCATCTTTTCATCAAGTTTTAAGCATTAACTTGCGATTGAAAACAGGTTTATTAAAATAAGCATGAGTATTTGAATGTTTCAAACCATTCAAAAAAACCATCAGAGCGCTTATTCGTATTGCTAGAGCACAAAATACTGATCTGCCTTACGATTTGGTAGAAGACAAAATCATCAAATATTTGAACGACAAAGTGCATCGTACAGCGATTTCCCAATACCTTCACCGCTTGGTGAGCGAAGCCGACATTAATGGTTTTGCTTTTAAAATTGATGAGTCAACTTTGATGCAGTAGTGCTTGAGGTCGTTGCGCTTGAGTTAATAACTCCGGCTAATTAGTAATGGCGGGAGTGAAAAATATGCCCTATTTAACTGCATTACTCAATAATAATAAGCAGTGGTCTTCTCGTGTAAAAGAAGAGGACCCATTATTTTTTGAACGCTTAGAAGCAATTCAAAAGCCAGATTATTTGTGGATTGGTTGTTCAGATAGCCGTGTACCTGCTAACCAAATAGTCGATTTAGCACGAACTAAGGCTGTACAATATGCCTGGGACCACGGTCAAACATTAGGTGTTCATGGCTGGGTTTATAGCATTCACGACGGTCTAATTAATGATTTAAATGTAACTGCTTCAAGTCGCGAATCAGTTGATGAGATTTACCATCTCCACCAAACTAGCAGAGGCAACCGCCCCCATGCGAACAATTGATGTATGGGCTTATATTTATCGCGGTTTAGTATCATTATTCAATTCGGTATCGTCACTGATAGTGGCTTCGTGTTGAGAAATCGTGACAGTAGGAAGTAACTTTCCATAGCCTTGTAATCGGCGTCTCGGATTTAACATGATCACGCGTGTTAACAGTATATTATTTGGGTACATGACGACTTCGCGGTCATCTGTAATAAGCTTGATATTAAATAAGTTGACCTCGCAAATAGTTCCTTCGACAAAGTTGTCGCCCTCAAAAATACGAATGAAATTACCTCGGCTATAGGAAGGCTGAAACAAAAGGATGAAGTAGGCGGTAATATTGCTTAGCAATGACCAATTGGCAAATAAAGCGACGCCAGTAATGGTAATAAGCGAAGTTGAAACCAGCAATAAGCCAGAAAAATCAATCCCCCAAACAATCAGCAGGGCTGCGATTGTCAACGTACCGATAATGATTCGCATAATGTTGAAAGCCTTTAATGCACTTTCTTCATTTAATTTACTAATTTTAACGCCCTTGCGTATTTTTGGTAGCGTCCATTTCACAATAATCATGTGCAACAAAATGACACCCACCGACCATAATAAGCTAACGTAATATTGACTAAACCATGCGGCCAAATCGGAAAAAATTGGGAGTTCAAACATTTAGTATTCCATTCACTATCTTGTTGATTGTTTGTATATTTAACATAATTGATCTATTGGGCTCTTAATAGCAACCAAAATTTATTGATAGATATCGAAAAGAAAGGTATTCAAACTTTAAATTTAAATATACGGATAAACGTCACTAGATAATTCAACTCATTCTTTGGCTCTTTGTCAGGTATAGCAAAATATTACTTACTTGCGCATACTGACTTAAGCAAATTCTAGCGGTCCACCAGTCGTTTCCAAATTTAGATTTTCTATTTCATTTACACGTAATTAAATTTTAAAATTGACAGTGTCAACAAAAAATATACTATGTTCGTTTTTTACTCAATCATTTAAGTAATTTGTAGCAATTTTACTGCTATAAAAATCGTTCATGTGGCCATTTTGGTGTGTAGCGTTGCTTAACAAATTATTAGGCTAGGATCGCGAAAAAGACGATTAATGAACCACCATCATACAAAAAAATGGGGCTTATATGCCTAAGATACTCACGCCGGATGAAATACTCTGTTTTCGCGATCGGATGTGCGATCACGCATTGCTGTCTTTTGGGAAGCACGGAGTAGAAGGTATCTCTTTAAGGAGATTGGCTGCTGATTTGAACTGCAGTCGCACTACGCCATATCGCTATTTTAAAAATAAGGCCGAAATTCTGGCGGCCTTAAGGCAACGAGAATATGGGCGTATAGCTGACACACTTGGAGCGGCGTTGGCGCAAGAGTCAGATACTAGCAAGCAGTTAGAAGTCTTGTTCTGCGCCTATTTACAGTTTGCTATGCACAATCCCGATTCTTATCGGGTGATGTATACCGTAGTACAGCCAAATTCCGATCAGTATACCGAGCTGGAGGCTGAGATTGTACGTAGTGCTGAACCAATGCGCCAGGTGGTGAATGCTTTGGTGAATGAGGGCACTATGCTCGGCGATCCGGTGAATGTTTTCTATGTGCTGTGGGCCGGCTTACACGGTCTAATTTCATTACATTTGGCAGATTTGATAAGGAATAAACGTGACTTCGATGAGTTGTCTGCGGTTATGACTCGCTCACTGATCCGCGCTGTAAGCACCGAGACTAGTGATACCGCCAAAGCGAAACGATAAATAGAACTTAGCTAAATAAAAAATTTTAAAAAAGGTAAACACATGAGTAAATATAATGAACTTGAGCAGTACTCAGGACAAGCGCTTGCGACTTTGTCGTAAGCCCAACATTAATGACGCAATCCAATACTGCTAATGCTTTAGCAAAACGCACACTCTTGTTAGCTTCGGCAACTATGGGTTTTGCGCAAACAGTACTATTTGCAATATTGGCCCCGCTTGGACGAGAAGTGGGTCTAGTAGAGGTGCAAATTGGTGCCATTATTTCTTCCTCATCTTTAACTCTTTTTCTGGTCAGCCCTTTTTGGGGGCGTGCAAGCGACGTTTGGGGTAGAAGAAAGATCCTCTTAATAGGCCTGTTTGGGTATTCAGTAGGAACTGTGATGTTTGCTGGTGTGTTTCAAATGGCTCTGCTTGGTTACCTTGTGCCCTTAACCGCGCTAGTCTTGTTAATAGTGACTCGCGTTGCCAACGCAACAGTAATGGCAGCAGTGTCGCCATCAGCTAATGCTTACATGGCCGACATTACGAGCGTTCAAGATCGCATCAAAGGCATGGGAGCCATTGGAGCTGCTGGTAATATTGGTTCTATATTAGGGCCGGCTATTGGTGGATTGCTCGCGAGTATTAGTTTACTTACACCTTTATATTTCTCGGTTGTTCTAACGCTAGGAGTAGCAGTGCTGACATTATATGCTCTGCCCGAGTTGCCTAAAGCAGCCGTGATAAAAAAGCAACCGAGACTCAAATATACCGATCCGAGAATTTTTCCGCTAGTTGTTGCCGGAGTACTTTTGTTTATGGGCTTTGCCATTGTGCAACAAACTATTGCGTTTCGCTTTCAAGATGAGTTGGGGCTCAGTGGCATTGAAACTGCCAAAATTGTGGGGATTAGTTTGATGTTTTCAGCGGCAGCTGCACTATTTGTACAATTGCTAGTCATACCTCGCTTGCCTGTAAGACCATTTGTGTTGCTTAGAATATCAATGCCTATAATGATGGTCGCTTTTGGCATTATGGCATTGGGCGATACTCAAAGCATGTATATATTGTCTATGTGTATTCTAGGGATGGGGATGGGACTCGCAGGGCCAGGGTTTATGGCCGGTGCTTCTGTTGCTGTCTCATCTGAAGAGCAAGGCGCAGTAGCGGGGGTAGCCGGCTCCTGTCCGCCTCTAGGTTTCGCGATAGGACCCTTATTAGGGACTTATTTATACTCAATAGATGGCGCGTTGCCGTATTGGTTTGCCTTTGGCAGTTATTTTATATTGTTTTTCTTTACGCTTAAGTTTAAAGACAAAAAATAATTTTTATTTCAGTCTTTATTTACCATCAATTTTCTAATTGGAATCTTTAACACCAAGCACTTTTCCATCCTTCGCTATTTCAAAGTATATGACGTCGTTATTAATGACATTAGTAGCGCTGATAATAAACGTTTCGTCTAATATCTGTATGACGCTGAAATTTGAATCGCTCAAGGACTTCCAAGTAGCATCAAGCTTACCGATTTCAAAACCTAAGTCCTTAAAGGTAAGCTGTTTGACAGATGTGTTGGCAATGTTGAGTGCCTTTTCACTGCTTATGACATCATGGCCCTCGTGCGCAAAAGCAAAGCTTTGTCCAAAAAATCCGATTAACAATATTGTGCGAATTATAACGTTCATTTTTAAAAATCCTCTGTGTTTCTTTACTATTTAAGACCAATGACTTTAAATTGACCTTCAACGATTAATTGAACGGCAACAGGCTGGCTACTGTTGTTCTTCCAATACCATCCGTGAGAGCCTTCAAACGGCGATGTGAAACTACCCTTCATTTCGCTTAACTCTGCGATTGCATAACTTTCAAAATAGCCGGTGGTGTCGCCTTTTGGCTCGCCATGCAGATCAAAGTAGAGTGGTTCACCATCGGTTAGCCACTCATACGTCATTTTTTCATATTGCGCCATTTGAAACTTGTACTCAATGCCTTTTCCCGCGGGCACTGTTACTTCAATTACCTGTTGTCCCTGTTGTGGTGAGCCTGAAATTTCGGCTTTTGGCGTAGCGTCATCATCATGATGCGCTAATGCTGTTAAACCTAATTTATGACCAATATGCGTTGGGTCAATGTTGTATTCTGCAGGAAGAATAAAGCAAACGAACACAATCAAGGCCACTGCCGTGGCGGCAATTGTCGATTTTATCAGCGTTTTTGTGCTAACTACATGTGGTGTCATAGTGTTTCTCCAGTTCATTGTTAAGATAGGTAGTAACCGGTTAATTGCAGCCCAACTAGCATAAGCCCTGTACTCATTAGCATCGTATTGGTTGTCGTCGCAAAACGTTGAAACGAAGGTAGTTTTCGCCAAAAATTAATCGCAATTACGATAAAAGCGAGCGCCATAAACTGTCCCAGTTCAACGCCAATGTTAAAGGCAATCATATTTGCGACTAGGCCATTTGATGCTAATTCAAACTCTTGTAGTTTTGTTGCTAAGCCAAAACCATGAAACAAGCCAAATATAAGTACCGCTATTTTGGTACTCGGTTGTTTGCCCAACAGTCGCTTAAACCCGCCTAAATTATCAAAGCCTTTGTACACCACAGAAAAACCAATAATTGCATCTATTAAATAAGGATCAACATGAATATCTCCTAGCACCCCCCAAAGCAAGGTGATGCTATGACCTATAGTAAACATACTTACATATAGCAGTACATCACGGCTTCGATAAAGGAAAAATATCACGCCTACTAGGAATAATATATGGTCGTAACCCGTAAACATGTGCTTGGCACCAATGTAGATAAAGGGAACGAATTGCACCCCTGTATTTTGTGCCAAGAAGGCTCGCGTGCTGTCATCAACGCCATGGGCAAGAATGTCGAATGACATGCCTATTAATATGATGCCAAGCAGGAGTGTGCCAAATCGTAGAATATTATTGGGCATATGAGTGCTCTTAAAAATTTCAGTTATGGGGGTTTGGTGTATCCTACCAAAAGACCCTATGTAGTAAAGTAATATGTAAAGTTTACTCATCGATTAAGTAATAGCCTTACTCCTATGCTTTAGCCGACAAGATTAAAACTATCGATGTGCCTACGCTTATAATATGGGGAGCAAAAGACCGTTTGATCCCTCCAAAGTTTGGAAAGCAATTTAACCAAGATATAGCGAACAGTGAATTGCTTGTCTTTGATGAATTAGGCCATGTGCCGCATGAGGAAGGTTCTAGAGCAACAGTGTTGGTGGTAAAGCGTTTCTTGGAAGCCGTACGGCTAACACTTTGACTATAGTTTAGCTACTTATACACTATCGCGTGGTAAGTTTTTCTTATGCCAATTGATGCAAAGTGGTACGGATAGGTTTAGTAAAAAGGCGACTAACATTAAAGTGTAAAAAACTTCCATCGATATAATGTTGTGTTGAACGTATGCAATATCGAGCACGACAAATGCCAGTTCTGCGCGACCTAACATACCAAAACCTATCATCCAACTTGATGGCCAATCGAAGTCGCCGGTATAGCGGGCAGCCAGCGCAGCTGATAAAATTTGACCAACAAATAGCCCGATAAAAAGGATGACAACGTACGGGAGAACAGACATGAATAGGGACCCTTCAAAAATGAGTTTGGTACCCAAAGCAACAAAAAATACAGGCCCTATCCAAGAAAATGCTACGTTGTCGATGACTTCGCGTGCATGTTTGTAGTGATCACGGTCATCGTCTTGATGAAAATCGAAATATTCTTTTTGTATAATGAGGCCAGCCATATACGCGCCTACCGCAGGATGGAAGCCAAATTCATGAGCAAGTATGCTCACCAATACAGCAATCAACAGCAGGGCAAGTACAGTGTATTCACCCTTGGCCATGGACAACACAGAACGCAAAGTAAACTGGCCTAAAAAGGGAATTTTGGCAGCAAGGCCGTTGCTGGCTGGGAATAACCAAGCGCCCATAAAGGTAACGAGCACGAAGAATGCCGCAGCTTTGCCTAAAATAAAGAGTATACCGAAAAAAGAAACTGTGCTTTCACCTATAGCAATTGGCACCAATATAGCAACTAATGCAAGTGAAGCAATATCATCAAGCACCGCCGATGTCATAATGCCGGTGGCAGCAGGTGTATTATTCAAGCCTTCGCTTTTAAGCGAAACCATGGTCAAAGACACCGCGGTGGCGGTCATGGCTAGACCAACAAATAAAGAGGTATTGGCATCTTGCCAAACGATATCAGCAAAAAAGTAGCCGATGAAAAAAGGGGTCAGTGCGCCAAAAAGAGCAATTCCCCAACTGCGCTTTATGCCTTTTAGAAAGTTTCCTGTGTCTTCTTCAAAGCCCAGTGCAAACATAATGATGATAATGCCTAATTCAGCAAAATCGACAATAAAAACCGGCATGACTTGAGGTAAAACATCAATATTGACTAGCAGCGCACCGCAGAATAAATACCATAAAACGGGGGTTAAACGTGTTTTATGTGCGAGGAATGAAGCGGCAAAAACTGAGGCCCAAATTATAGCCAATAATCCAATATCATACATGCAAAGTTCTCCTCGTTAACTTTTACTCTATATGTATCGTTTTATTTATTATTGACGTTGATCACTTTATTGGCCTAATAGTTTGCATTGATTTCGTCATTATTTAGGATATAGCTAATAATGGCTAAAAAACGTTAGACTTAGACCAGTTTAGCTCCTTCAGACAGGCTCGCTAATTTTGCGTAAGCAATGTCAGGTGCTACTGCTCCGTAGCCAGCAAATGTACCAAAACCGCAGTCGGAACCAGCAATAACTCGTTCTCTGCCAACGATTTCAACGAATTTTTGAATCCTCTGCGCCACTAACCGTGGATGCTCAACAAAGTTGCTGGTGCTATCTATAACGCCAGGTATCAATATTTTAGTATCTGGAATATCACGCTTTCGTTGAGCAAAAACTTCCCACTCATGTCCATGGCGTGGATTGGCTGTTTCAAATAACAGTTGGCCTGCGTTAACTGACATTAAGGTATCAAACATTTTTTGCATAGGGATATCACATACATGCGGACCCTCGTAATTGCCCCAACATATGTGAATGCGTACTCGCTCCTCGGGTATACCAGCAATCGCATAATTGAGCGCCTCAACATGAGTATTGGCAATCTTAATAAACGCTTCGTCACTGAGATCTTGGAATAGCATATGTCGTGATAAAGCAAGATCAGGGCAGTCTAGCTGCAAGTCAAAACCAGCGTCGATGATTGCCCGATATTCAGCCCTCATGACTTCGGCAAGTGCCTCAATATATTTTTCTCTAGATGGGTAATATTGGTTGGGTAAAAAAAGTGCAATTACGCCCGGAGAAGCCGCATTCATAAATGCTTTTTCCGCTTTTTGCTTATTAACTGCCAACTTTAAATTGTTTAAATCATGCCTTAGGTCGTCGGTTGCTTTGCTCTTAATTTCACCTGTACAAAAAGGACGAGAGTACGTTGGCGTGCCGCCAGAACTGGATAGTTTTTTAAGAAAATCAGGGAACAACTTCAAATCTGCAGGGGCATTTCGAGGACTGTCACCTGAAAAGCCGGTATAGCGATCCTTTACATATGTCGCATATGAAATCTTTGAGGTTTCCCCATCAGATACAATATCTATACCGGCTTGTCTCTGCTTATATACAACAGCATCGACGGCAGAAGTCATTTCAGTTTGAAATTTGCCTGAATCATAAGTTTCATTGTTTTCTCGGGCAAAAATTAAATCGACGGTTGATTGAGAGCGAGGTAAGGAACCAACATGAGTGCTTAGAATAGGTTTAGTCATTAGTATTTTGAGGTAAGGAAATATCTGAGGGATAATATAGTATAGTTTCGACCAAGAAAAAAGGAAGAGTGTTAATCGGGTGTATTTAGTTAGAAAACAATCTTGTAATGAACTATTATCTGCTCAGGTATGGCAGATTGGATCTTAAAAACGTTATAAGAGTATCAATTATAATAACATTTTGGCGTATTACGATTAGCGACAAATAAATAAAAGCGCTAATGTGATTAAACTCAAAATTGCCAATAAATAGTCAAGGAATTAAATTATGCCAGCTCCTATTGTCAATCGCAGAGATATTGAATTTTTCCTCTATGAAATGTTCGATATTGAATCGTTAACTAGCCGCGAGCGCTATCAAGACCACGACCGTGAATCATTCAACGCAGCTATCGATTTAGCGCAAGCGATAGCCGAAAAGTACTATTTACCTATTCGCTTAAAAGTAGATAGTAACCAACCTACTTTTGATGGCAAAAAAGTGCATATGATCCCTGAAATTAAAGAAGGCTTAGATGCGGTCATTGAGGCCGGTTTACTGGCCCCCACGACCGACTATGAAGCAGGTGGCATGCAATTACCTTTAATCGCTTCTAGTGGCGCGTTTGCGTACTTGGCGGCCGCAGCCAGCACCAGTTTAGGATATATCTCGTTAACACATGCTAACTGCAATTTAATTGAAGCCCACGGCACACCCGAACAAATAAAAAAATGGGTAGTGCCACAGCGGTCTGGGCGCTTTTTTGGGACTATGGCAATGACTGAACCTGGCGCGGGTTCAGGTTTGGCCGACCTCACCACTTCCGCCACCAAAGAAGATGATGGCACCTACCGCGTACGCGGCAACAAAATTTGGATATCGGGTGGCGATCATGATTTGTCAGAGAACATCGTTCATTTAGTATTAGCGCGAATAAAAGGCGCACCAAAAGGCGTGAAAGGTATTTCGTTATTTATTGTGCCCAAGTTTTTGGTAAATGACGACGGTAGTCTTGGTGAGCGCAATGAAGTCGCGTTGGCGGGCTTATTTCATAAAATGGGCGGACGCGGACAAACATCCGCCGCTTTGAGCTTTGGCGAGCAAAACGGCGCCGAAGCCTACTTGGTTGGAGAAGAACATAAAGGGCTCATGTACATGTTTCACATGATGAACGAAGCACGTATATTGGTAGGAACAGGTGCTGCTCTTACCGCGTTAACCGGCTTTCAATACTCTTTAGATTATGCAAAAGATAGGCCTCAAGGGCGCTTACTTTCAGGCAAGGATCCATTGTCTGCGCCGGTTAATATTATTGAACATCCAGATGTTCGCAGAATGTTGCTTACCCAAAAAGCATATTCAGAAGGCGCGTTTGCCTTATGTTTATACGGCCATTCATTGGCCGAGGACGAAACAACAGGACCAAGCGAAGAGATACGTACAAAAGCCAAAACGATTCTTAATTTTTTAACACCTATTATTAAAAGCTGGCCTTCAGATTGGGGACCTAAGGCGAACGATTTGGCTATTCAAGTATTGGGTGGGTATGGTTATGTAAATGAACATCCGGTAGAAATGTTTTACCGCGATAATCGACTCAATCCAATTCATGAAGGTACCTCAGGTATCCAATCTTTAGATTTGCTTTGCCGAAAAGTACCCATGAACAACTTTGCTGGCTACCAAGTATTCTTAAGCGAGATGTATAATACAGTTGAAAGCGTTAAGCAAAGTCCGAGTTTAGGTAAATTCGCAAATGATTTGAGTTTAGCATTGGCTAACCTCAAACAGGTCACCGCGCAGGTAATGAAGGCCTCTCAAATCCAAAATCCCGATCTAGTATTTTCTAATTCCGTTAGCTACTTGAATATGTTTGGTCATATTACCATTGCATGGTTATGGCTTCAGCAGGCCGATGTTGCTACTAAAGCGCTAGACAACGACATACACTTTGACGATGAAAAGTTCTACAAGGGTAAAATTCAAGCCATGAAGTACTTCTTTAATAGTGAATTACCCCTTACTTATGTGTGGGGCAATTTAGTGAAAAATATCGATAGCACGACTTTTGATACGCATCCTGATTGGCTTTGATTAATCAGGATGCGTATCAGGGTAAATAAAACCGCGTGCTCGCAACTGCTTACTTCGCAAATTTGTTGAGATGATAAATGATAAAGCGTCATAACCCAAAGATAGTGCAAGCCTGGCGCTCGCTATCTAACATCATCAAAACGGCGAGACTGAACTGGCAGTCACCTTATATAAAAAAATATTGCGTAAAGTGCCTACCCATCCAGATGCGCTTAACAATTTGGGAAATATTTTTAAAGAAATAGGATTGCTGGAATGGGCCAATAGCACCTACAAAAAAGTAATTGCGCTTGCGCCACAACATGCTGATGTTCGGGCTAATATAGCCGTTGTTCTGCATGAAACTTTGAGCACCTCAAAGAAGCATTTGAACAATTACAAAGCGCAATTAAGATTAATCCCAATCACGCTCAAGCACACTACAACGTAGGCAAAATTTACAAAGACCTGAAGCAAGAAGAATTGGTCTTAACATCGTTTTGCCAAGCAATAAAACTTGACTCAAAAAACCACGAAGCGATAAAGAATGCGGTTCAAATTTTATATGACTTAGGCCGTCTTGAAGAAGCGCTCGAGATAATAACTGAGCATGTTAAACAACAGCCAAACGACGCTATAGCGAAACATATGTTGGCATCTTTTGGGGGCATGGATGTGCCCGAGCGAGCAGATGATTTGTATGTAAAACAGGTCTTTGATGCGTTTTGAGCAAGTTTTGATACCTCGCTTGCCCGTTTACACTATAAAGTGCCAGAACTCGTCAGCAATAGCTTACTTGCATCAATGAATAAGGCTTGTGGGCCTGTCGACATTCTTGATATTGGATGCGGGACTGGTCTTTGTGGTGTGCTGCTAAAGACGACTGCCAAAACGCTAGTAGGCGTCGATTTATCATCGAAAATGCTTGAAAAACCAGGCAACAAAAGATTTATGATGAACTAGAAGAGGCTGAATTAACCCAGTACATGCAAACTTGCGATAGACACTTCGACTTCTTGTCCTAGTGCTTGCTCTGGAGACATGTATCTTGGCGTTACTAATACCGAACCAACTTGGGTCTTTTGAGCTTCTTCATTTTCGCTCATACGCGCAATACCAAAATCTGCGATTTTTATAGTTTCACCGTCGGGGAATATAATAATATTATCTGGCTTAATATCGCGGTGCACAATACCAGTAGAATGAGCGTAAAAGCTTTCGCTAGTTGCAATGCGATAGTAACGGTCTCTCTGATCCCTATAGTTTTCTTTTCTTTGAGCAATTCGTTAAGGTCTTTACCTTTTAACAACTCCATCATTATGTAAGGAGATCGCGTCGATCTTGCATACATCAAAAACCATTGCCATGGCGCCTTCACCTATCAATTCCTTTATTTAGTAACGGCCTACCTGTCGATTTAGCATATCGTCACTTATAGTACTTCCTTATTATTTACTTATCGTATTTTTATAAACTAGGTAAAAAATGCTGCAACGTTGATATTACTTGATGCAATAAAGTTCTTGCTATCTACATATAATAAACATTAAGGTTACATGTATCAATAGTTGCAAGCAAAGTGAATTAATAGAATTGTTTATTGGGTAAGTAACGAAACACATGCTGGCTATTTTTCACCACAATTCATTACGCAATGGAAACGGATATTATGAATAACTCAGCCTGGGTATCTGCCGCACAAAGTGACATTGGCACTGTGCGCAAAGTCAATGAAGACGATTACTACGACGCGCCACAAGCTAATTTATGGTGTATTGCAGACGGCATGGGTGGACACGCGCGCGGCGACGTTGCAAGCCATATGATTACTAAAGAACTGGCAGAGTTAGTATCCAGTGCAGCAGACTCTCTATCGGTAGAACGCATTGTTGCTTGTATTGAACAGGTTAACCAATCGTTAGTTAAACTATCAGAGACCCACAAAGGCATTGTGGGTAGCACGGTGGTAGTACTTTTCTTTGAAGATGTCAAAGCTCATTTTATTTGGGCCGGTGACAGTCGAATTTATCGTCTAAGAGATAACAATATTAAGCGTATTACCCGTGATCATAGTCAGGTTGAAGATATGGTTGATGCCGGTTTGATTAAAGCTGAAGAAGCAAAAAACCACCCTAAAGCAAATGTTATTACGCGGGCTGTAGGCGCCAGTGATGAAATCGAATTAGAAGTAAAAACATTCGACTTGAATAGCAATGATCAGTATTTTTTGTGTAGCGATGGTCTCAATAAGGTTATGTCAGATACTGAAATTGAATACGCACTTTTAACTATGCCAACTAAAACCATTACTCAGCGTTTAATTGAAGTTGCTTTGTCAAGAAATGCACGTGATAACGTAACCGTTACGGTTGTGCGCAATAGCAAAAATTCTGATGACAATAATCAATTGCATGAAACTTTGCCGTTGGACGATACCTTACCGCTAAATTACAAGCCTAGCTAACTAAGCGGCCGAAACGATGCCTTCGGCTGAACAATGAATAAGCTGTTTAACATAGATAAGCGGCTTATGGCGAGTTAACATTAATAATCACTAGCAACAATTAAAGGACACTTAATGGCTATCACCATAAATGCAAAAGCACTAAACGATCATATTGGCAAAGAAAGCGGTGTTTCTAAATGGTTTACCATAAGCCAAGCGCAAATTGATATGTTTGCAGATGCGACTCACGACCATCAGTTTATCCATGTGGATGTCGAAAAAGCCAAACAAACCCCTTTCGGCACAACTATTGCTCATGGCTTTTTGTCCCTTTCTTTGCTTTCGGCCATAGCTTACGATGCATCCATTAATCTTGAAAATACGGTGATGGGGCTCAACTATGGTTTTGATAAAATACGCTTCCTACAGCCAGTGAAAGTTAACAGCAGAGTGCGCGGCAAAATGACCTTGGCAAAAGTAGTAGAAAAGCGTCCCGGTGAGTTTTTACTTTCATGGGATGTAAGTGTAGAAATCGAATCAGAAGAAAAACCTGCATTAAGTGCGCAATGGCTGACTATGGCCATAGTGTCTGCTTAGGCGTCTGAATAAACATCGTAAGAAGTTTTTACACATAAGGGTAAGTTATGACAATCAAATATGATAATCAGGTAGCAATTGTTACAGGTGCAGGCGCCGGTTTAGGGCGCTCTCACGCGCTAGCGCTAGCCGCTCGTGGCGCTAAAATCGTTGTCAACGACTTAGGTAAATCAGATGGTAGCATGTCAGATGGTGCGTTAGCAGTTGTAGCCGAAATCGAACAAGCAGGCGGGGAAGCTATAGCCAATGGTGCCAATGTAGCTAACGCAGCAGAAGTTAACGCTATGGTTGAACAAGTAATAGCGAAGTGGTCGCGCATCGATATTTTAGTTAACAATGCCGGCATATTGCGTGATAAATCCTTTGGCAAAATGACGATTGAAGACTTCAAACTAGTACTTGATGTGCATGTAATGGGTTCTGTTAATTGTACAAAAGCGGTTTGGGACATAATGAAACAGCAAAACTATGGCCGAATTGTGATGACCACGTCATCATCGGGTCTATACGGTAATTTTGGCCAAGCCAACTATGGCGCAGCAAAAATGGCCGTAGTCGGTTTTATGAACACCTTGTGTATTGAAGGGCAAAAAAGCGGTATTAAAGTAAATTGTTTATCGCCCACCGCACGCACTGCGATGACCGAAGAAATAATTGCAGATAAGCGTGTACTCGACTTAATGACCGTAGAATCGGTAACCGCAGGCTTACTCGCGCTAGTGGCTGAAAATGCGCCTAACCGCACGATTTTAGGCTGTGGTGCCGGTGGCTACGCCAGAGCTATTATTAAAGAAACTGACGGTATCTACCTGCCGCCCGAACAGCAAACACCAGAGAATTTACTGGCAAGTTGGGAAGCACTCGAAGACGAAAGCGAAGCAAAGGAATTGACCGCAGGTTGGATGCAAACTAACAAGTATGTAAGCAAGGCTGCCGCTTCTTTAGGTGTCGATTTATCGAAACCCTAGTGCTTGACTACAGAACTATTGAGTACATACCAGTTAAATAGGAAACTACGGTGAAGAGCGTTATAGAGTGAAAATAAGATGTCATACTTTTGGCAAAATTTTTTCAGTATGCCTTCACCGTCAGCCAAGTTTTTAATTCAGATGTATCAAAATTGATAAATTACCCTGTTATTCCTGATAAAACGTAGCCCCAAACAAACAGCAAACTTTCAACAACTTACCCTACGAAAAACGTGCGAGAAACAACATTTCACTTTCTCATTTATTTCCGCTCTTCCATTTGGACGTCTAAGCGTCTACACTACTAGCCGTATAGCTACCCATGCGTCTTTTTGCGAAGCCTTGAATGAAAAGACGCATAGAGTGATAACCGTTATTTACTGGAGGACATTTCGTGGCCACCGCGCAACAACCATCTACCAACTTATTTGAGCAGCAACTGGCAAAACGTATTTTACTGCTAGACGGTGCAATGGGCACAATGATCCAAGCTTATAACTTTTCTGAAGAAGATTATCGCGGTGAACGTTTTGCAAACTGGCCTTGCGATGTGAAAGGCAATAACGATTTGTTGGTGCTAAGCCAGTCAAAGACCATTAGTAATATTCACGGTGAATATTTCGCAGCCGGCGCCGACATTATCGAAACCAATACATTTAATGCTACTCGAATTGCCATGGCCGATTACGAAATGGAAGATTTGAGTCGTGAAATCAATTTCGAAGCGGCTAGAATTGCGCGTAAAATAGCCGATGAGTACACCGCACTAAACCCCGAAAAACCGCGTTTCGTCGCCGGTGTGTTGGGCCCAACAAACCGAACTTGCTCAATTTCTCCAGATGTTAACGACCCTGCTTATCGCAATGTCAGCTTTGATGAATTAAAAGACGCCTATATCGAATCAACCTTAGCGTTGATCGAAGGTGGCTCAGACATCATTCTTATCGAAACTATCTTTGATACCCTCAACGCCAAAGCGGCAGTTTTTGCCGTTGAGCAAGTGTTTGCCGATTTAGGGCGACGTTACCCGATAATGATCTCGGGCACCATTACCGATGCTTCGGGCAGAACCCTATCGGGTCAAACCACCGAGGCGTTTTACAATTCATTGGCTCATGCAAACCCAATTTCGTTTGGCCTCAACTGTGCTTTAGGACCCCATGAACTGCGCCAATATGTTGAAGAATTAAGCCGCATCAGCAGTTGCGCTGTGTCCGCTCACCCTAATGCGGGTTTACCTAATGCCTTTGGCGAATACGATCTTGATGCTCAGGAAATGAATCAACATATTCAAGAATGGGCTGAATCTGGGTTTCTAAATATTGTGGGTGGCTGCTGTGGTACTACACCTGAGCATATTCGTGTTATGGCGAAGGTTGTTGCAGATATCGCTCCACGAAAGATTGAAGATATTAAAGTTGCCTGTCGTTTATCTGGACTTGAAGCGCTAACTATTGAAGCTGAAAGTTTATTTGTGAATGTTGGTGAGCGAACCAATGTGACCGGTTCAGCCTTGTTCAAAAAGCTGATTATAGAAGAGCGTTACGATGATGCCTTATCTGTTGCCTTGCAGCAGGTAGAAAATGGTGCACAAATTATCGATATCAACATGGACGAAGGCATGCTGGATTCTAAACATGCAATGCAGCGCTTCTTAAACATGATTGCCGGAGAGCCCGATATTGCCCGAGTGCCGATCATGATTGACTCATCCAAATGGGACATTCTAGAAGCGGGGCTCAAGTGCGTGCAGGGAAAAGGTATTGTTAACTCTATTAGTCTAAAAGAGGGTGAGCGTAACTTCCGTGAACAAGCTGAATTGGTCCGTCGATATGGTGCTGCGGTTATTGTAATGGCCTTTGATGAACTAGGGCAAGCCGATACCCGTGCACGAAAAGTGGAAATTTGTCAGCGGGCTTATACTATCTTGGTTGACGAGCTACACTTTCCGCCACAAGACATTATATTTGATCCGAATATTTTCGCTGTAGCCACTGGAATTGAAGAGCATAACAATTATGCGGTTGATTTTATTGAAGCCACAGCCGACATCAAAAAAAACATGCCACATGCCATGGTGTCGGGCGGAGTCTCTAACGTTTCGTTCTCTTTTCGCGGCAATAACGCGGTACGTGAAGCTATTCACGCAGTATTTTTGTACTACGCCATTAAAAACGGAATGGACATGGGCATCGTTAACGCAGGTCAGTTAGCAATATTAAAAGATGTTCCACAAGATTTACGTAAAGCGGTTGAAGATGTGGTACTCAACGCTGATGACGGCGCTACAGAAAGACTGCTTGAAGTTGCTGAAAAATACAGCAGCAAGGGCGGGTCAAAAAGCAACGCTTTAGATTTAAGTTGGCGTGAGCTGAGCACCAATAAACGCCTCGAACATGCATTAGTCAAAGGCATTAATGCTTTCATTATTGAAGATACCGAAGCAGCCCGACTTGAAGCCGAGATTCCACTGCATGTAATTGAAGGGCCACTAATGGATGGCATGAACGTGGTGGGCGACCTATTTGGTGAAGGCCAAATGTTCTTACCGCAGGTGGTCAAATCTGCCCGCGTTATGAAGCAGGCTGTGGCCCATCTACAGCCCTTTATTGAAGAAGGAAAAACTGAGATCACCGACAACGGCAAGGTGTTAATGGCCACGGTGAAGGGCGATGTGCATGATATTGGCAAAAATATTGTTGGAGTAGTGCTGCAGTGTAATAACTTTGCCATCACCGATTTGGGCGTGATGGTCTCATGCGAAAAAATATTGAGCACTGCCAAAGAGAAGAAGGTTGATGTTATTGGACTATCTGGCTTAATTACTCCCTCGCTAGATGAAATGGTGCATGTTGCCAAAGAAATGCAGCGCCAAGGCTTTACTATTCCATTGCTGATTGGCGGCGCCACCACCTCGAAAGCTCATACTGCCGTAAAAATTCAGCCACATTATAAGCACGGCGTGGTGTATGTTGCCAATGCTTCACGCTCAGTGTCAGTGGTACAGACACTTCTGAATAAGGGTAAGGCTGAGTTTCTGGCCAATATCGACAAAGAATATGAAAAAGTGCGTGCCCGTCATTATGCCAAAGGTCCTCGTTCGACCTTGGTAAGTTTGCAGGAGGCTCGCGCCAATGCTATTCCCGTCAGCTTTGATAATTATGTGCCTGTCAAACCCAAGAGAATTGGCGTAACCGTGCTAGATGATGTGCCCTTGGACATTGTTCGCCAATACATTGACTGGACGCCGTTTTTCCTCACTTGGCAGCTTAGCGGCAAGTATCCACGTATTTTAGAACATGAACTCATTGGTGAAGTCGCCACAGATTTGTTTAATGATGCCAACAAAATGCTTGATCAAATTATTGCTAACAAAAGCGTTAGTGGCAAGGCCGTATTTGGTTTGTTCCCAGCCAACCGAGTAGGGGATGATATTGAATTGTACACAGATGAAAGTCGTACTCAGGTCAATAAAACTCTATGTCAACTGCGCCAGCAGAGTAAAAAGCCTAAAGGCCAATTTAACCGTTGTTTAAGCGATTATATCGCCGACAAAAATGACGGCATTGATGATTACATAGGTGCCTTTGCAGTATCCGCTGGTTTTGGTGCAGACAAGCTAGTGGCCCAATACGACAAACAAAACGATACCTATAACAGTATTTTGTTAAAAGCCGTAACTGACCGCTTGGCCGAGGCGCTAGCTGAATATCTGCACCAGCAAATTCGACTGCTCTATTGGGGCTATGCCAAAGATGAAACGCTAGATAATAACTCGTTAATTCGCGAGTTATATCAAGGTATTCGTCCGGCCCCAGGATACCCAGCATGTCCAGAGCACACCGAAAAGGGCGTGTTATGGCAATTGCTTGATGTTGAAAATAATATTGGCATGTCATTAACTAGCAGCTACGCCATGTGGCCTGGTGCTGCTGTGAGTGGCTGGTACTTTGCCCACCCCGAGTCAAAATACTTTGCGGTAGCCAAAGTTAAAAAAGATCAGGTTGCAGACTACGCCAAACGCAAAAATATGAGTCTTGAAGAAGCCGAAAGATGGTTAACTGCGAATTTGGATTACGATCCCCAACCGGTGCCTTCAGCAAGGGCTTCAACAGCCCAAACCGCGACAGTGTGAAGCGGCATTGAGTTCGTCAACTTTAGCACGAAGCCATTATTCAGGGTGAAAGTTAAGTGATGGGCTGCTCGTGGTGATAATTGCAAGACAAGCAAATCGGCAATTTAAGAATACATCTCACTAGAGATTAATAACAGAGACAAATAATAATGAAAGTAGCAGAACACATAGACAAAGCGACCAGGCCGTTATTCAGCTTTGAAATAGTGCCGCCACCGCGTGGACGTTCAATTCAAGATATTGTTGATGTGGTTGAAATACTGGCGCCATATAATCCGCCTTGGATTGATGTTACCTCGCATCCATCTGGCGCATTTTACAACGAGCAAGTAGATGGCACAGTAAAGCGGCGTATTTATAAAAAGCGTCCCGGTACTATCGGTATTTGCGGCGTTATTCAAAATCGCTTTAAAATTGATACTGTCACCCATCTGCTTTGCAGCGGTTTTAGCAAAGAAGAAACCGAGGATGCCCTGATAGAGCTAAATTACCTTGGTATTCACAACGTATTTGCACTAAAAGGTGATGGCCCTAACTACAACAAAAAGATCGCAGCTAGTCGCACCATCAACGAATATGCTGGCGACCTGGTTGGGCAAATAAATGATATGAAGCAAGGCAATTTTCTTGATGATCTTGCGGGTTGTTCCTCTTTAGATTTTTGTGTTGGCGTTGCCGGTTATCCAGAGAAGCACTTTGAAGCCCCCAACCTCAGTAACGATATTGTGCATTTGAAAAACAAGATTGACGCGGGTGCTGATTATATTACTACTCAGATGTTCTATGATAATAAGCATTACTTCAGCTTTGTCGAACAATGCCGGGCGGCTGGCATTTTGGTGCCCATCATTCCGGGACTAAAAATTATTCGTTCGGTCAAACAGTTGCAGTCGGTGCCACGTAATTTCTATGTCAACTTCCCCGAAGATTTTGTTAACGAAGTGCTCGAAAATCCTAAACATGTTGTGGAACTGGGCATAGCCCATGCCGCTAAACAAAGTGAAGAGTTGCTTAGTGCAGGTTTACCAGGCGTACATTTTTATGTGATGAATGATGCTGAATCGGTTGCCAAAGTGATTGGACGATTTGTGTAAGGGTAATCCTATCCCGCTTCATCCATTACCTTTGATATTTTTGATTGGGTTTTTGTCCACTGCGATGATATAAACTATCTATGTTGGTCAACTAGTATAGGATTACCATCGGGGTCGGTCATCATAAAATTTGCCGGACCTTTACTGTTTTCGCCAATCAACTGACCACAGTCGATACCCTTGTTAGCAAGCATTTTCTGTAAATATCTAACGTCAATATAATCGTCAATATTATCCCCATTGGCATCCCACCCGGGATTAAATGTCAGCATATTTTTCTTTAACATGCCTTCAAATAAACCGATCACTTGATCATCTTGGTCTTTCATTATTAACCACTTTTGATCTATATGTCCGCCCATTTGGCTAAACCCTAATTTCTCATAAAATGCTTTTGAGACCGCAATGTCAGCGACTTTTAAACTCAAAGAAAGTAAACCTAATTTCATGATTGCATTCTTTTATCTCTTAAATTGATGGGCGTTACCATAACAGATTTAGGCGACAAAAGCCTATCCTGAGGGAGAAGACCTTACTTTTAAACTCTTCGAAGAAGGTGGCGCAAAAAAACTAGCTGGATGGACGGGTGAAACGCTTGATTTTTACATCGAAGCGGAAGCAATAACTAGATTTAAGAGTTCGAAAAATACCCCTACCTGTGACAGCAGTATTGCAAAATATTGCGTTGGTGGATTTATCATGTCATTTGAGGAGTGCTGAATTGGTTGTGCTAACCTCACAGCAAAAAGTTATTTTGACAACCAGTCACTGATGATTTCCCCGTCGTCTAGCTCAATGTCTGAATACTCCTATGGAATTACTTGTCCCTCGCTGTTACCCGTTCCCCTTGCGTCAACACGTGCGACGATATAATCACGTTTTACGAAATATGAATATGTTTTATACCTGCTCCCGCGGCTTTCCATTTTTCGATAAGGCGTATATTCAAGTAGAACTGGAACCTTATCGGAAAGCTCGATATTGGCAGGCATATAAAGATCAGTGGCAAGACGTAGACCATCTGGCATTGGTATCATTACTGCCCTAATTTCAACGACGGGTGTTTCTTCCAAAACATTGGTTCCAGAGCATCCAGAAAGTAAGGTTAATGAAAATAGACAGTAAAGTATTATTTAGCGCATGGAATGAGCACTTCGATGCAAAGATTTAGTGCGCCATTGTTAAGCGTCAGATATTGTTAATCAAAAACAGTATTGCTGAGTATCTGTGCAAAAGACACTTTTATCTGGCTTGCTATCTATGACAATTACCCTTATCTTCGGGTTACTTCAACTGATAGAATCTTATTTATGCAAGTCTCCTTAGAGGGATTTATTCTTACAGCTCGCAACATAGAACGCCACGGAAAGACCTATATTGAATGTTGGTTTATTACTGAAAATGGTGTGCTAAAGGCGCTCTCAAATACACAACAAGGGCTGTTTTTTATTCACCAGCATGACGAGGCTGAAGCTACACTGCTTTTGCGTCAAAGTGGAATTGAACATAGCTATAATCCCTTGTCTTTAAAAACATTTGAACATCAAGCTGTGGGTGGCTTGTACTTTGATAGAAACAACTCACTTTATAACGCAAAAACACTGCTTAAGCAGCATCAAATTAGTTGTTTCGAGGATGATATTCGTTTAACCGAACGTTATTTAATGGAGCGTTTTATTTATGGCAGTGCTGCTTTTACAGGCAAACAAATCATAGGTAAAAAAGGCTCAGGTAAACCAGCAGAGTTGACTGATATGCAATGTAAATCCAGTCAATTTGTGCCAAAGTTTAGTGTATTGTCAATTGATATCGAATGCAGTGAACATGGAGAACTGTTCTCAATTGGTCTAGCCAGCGATACCTATAAGTGTGTATTGATGATTGGCGAGGTACAAGCAGCCCATGCTTGGATCCATTGGTTAGACGACGAAAAAAACCTGTTGCAGCAGTTTGTTAAAGAAGTGAGCCAAATAGATCCCGATATTATTGTTGGTTGGAACGTGGTTAATTTCGATTTTCGCTTGCTGATTAAACGCGCCGCGTTGCATAAAGTTGAACTGTCGTTGGGGCGCGATAGTCAGCCTATTTTGTGGCGAGATGCTAGAAATGAAGTTAATCAGGGTTTTGTATCCATGCCCGGCAGAGTGGTTGTAGATGGTATAGATGCTCTAAAAACCGCGACTTATCAGTTTGACAGTTTTAGCTTAGAAAATGTTGCTCAAACCTTATTAGGTAAAGGTAAAAAGACGGAAGATGTCGACGACAGGCTGGCCCAGATTGTACATGACTTTACACATAACAAAGTCACACTAGCCGAATATAATCTGCAAGATTGCCAGTTAGTGTTAGACATTTTTGAACACACTAAAGTGTTAGATTTTCTGACTTTACGTAGTCAGTTAACCGGCCTTGAGTTAGACAGGATGGGCGGCTCGGTAGCGGCTTTTATCAATCTATATTTACCCAAACTTCATAGGTCAGGGTATATCGCACCTAACCGACCAAAGGATGGCGGCTTAGCCAGTCCTGGAGGTTATGTGATGAATTCCAAACCTGGCTTATATCAACATGTATTGGTACTCGATTTTAAGAGTCTTTACCCGTCCATTATGCGCACCTTTAAAATCGACCCACTTGGCTTAGTGGAAGGATTGAAATCTCCAGATGAGGCAATTGAAGGTTATCGGGGCGCTAAATTTAGTCGTGATAAACACTTCTTACCAGAGATTATTACCTCGCTGTGGCAGCAGCGCGATGAAGCTAAAAAAAACCAAGATGCTGCGCGTAGTCAGGCCATAAAAATCTTGATGAATTCGTTTTATGGTGTATTGGGTTCAGGCGGTTGCCCTTTTTACGACACTCGTTTAGCAAGTTCAATCACTATGCGCGGCCATGACATCATGCAAACTACGTCGAAGTGGATTGAACAAGCGGGTTACCAAGTGATTTATGGCGATACTGACTCGACCTTTGTGTGGTTGGAAGGGCAACACAGTAATCAACAAGCGAACCAGATTGGCCAATCCTTAGCGTTACTCATAAATCAAAAATGGCAAGATAACATCAAGCTTGAACATCAATTACCTTGTGAGCTGGAAATTGAGTTTGAAACCCATTTCAGCCAGTTTTTAATGCCGACTATCCGGGGTTCAGAGCTAGGCAGCAAAAAACGTTATGCAGGATTAAAAACCACAAAAGAGGGTGACGAACTGATATTTAAAGGTTTGGAAACTGTTCGCTCAGATTGGACACAACTCGCTAAAGGTTTTCAGCTTACCTTATATAAAATGGTCTTTGCGGGGCAGAATATTAACAACTATTTGCTGCAGGTCATTGCAGATACTCGCTCAGGCGAGCTAAACGAACAGCTGGTATATCGCAAACGTATTCGCCGTAGGTTGGATCTTTATGTGAAGAACGTACCGCCTCACGTTAAAGCAGCGAGGCTTGCCGATCAACAAAATGAGGCCTTAGGTAAAACACTCAAATATCAACACAAAGGCTGGATATCTTATGTGATCACTGTGAATGGTCCACAACCAATAGAATACCTAAGCAGCAAAATTGATTATGACCATTACGTCGATAAACAAATCAAACCTATAGCCGAGGGAATTTTACCCTTTATAGGGTTATCCTTCGAAGACATGACCAGCCAACAAATGGGGTTGTTTTAGATGCGTCTGAACAGATTGATGTTTAGTTTAGCAGCCAGTCTCTGGAATCGAGTCTGGCCCTTTAGTCTGCGCTGCTCGGCGTTTCATTGATCTATAGCTATGTTGAACCAAAGCACTTACGTCGCCATCCGCATCTCGCTCGAATGTGAGCGCCTCGGCTAAAGTATCATCCGAGCGTTTGCGACGAAAATTATCACCTTCTTCGTGCCCCCACGTTTGCATATTTCCTACAGGATCATCGCTGAAAATTGGCATGGAAAAAAGTCCGTCCTCGTTCACACCAATATAGCTATCCTCAGCATAATTGACGACATGATACGCACCTTCATAATCGGATAGATTTACCTTGCTGTCGTCTTTGTTCTCGTCAGGCACTGCTGATTTCTCTTGAGCATCTAGCGCTTTTTTACCATAGGTTTTGGCAATTGCGGCTTCGGTTAGTGAATATATTGTCTCAACCATAGCGCCAGGCGATACATCATTAACACTAACCATCATAACGACACCAACTTTTGTCGGCAGGCGCATAGTGAACTCTGTTCGTGCGCCTGGACAATAGCCGCCATGACCCCACACGGTTTTTCCATCATATCGGCGCGTGGCATACGCAAGACCCCAGGCTGGTTCGTTAAAATCGGCGCCAACCCAGTGCACTCGCTGCATGTTTTTAAGCGTGGTTGCCTTTAATATCTCTTCGCCGCCTTTTTCATGTAAACGAAAGTGCCAAGACGCAAATTTAGCCATGTCGTGCACACTGGAAGCGACTCCTGCGGCCGGTGCAAAGGCCTTAAAGCTATGTTTTTCTACTGCATTGCGTTCACCCTTAGCAGCCCTAGCATAATAGCCCTGCGCAAAGCCATTGCCTGCGAGGTCGAAGGGCATATCAGTTTGTGAGCTTTTCATCCCAAGGGGTGCAAAAATCTTCTGGTCTACATAATCGCCCCAGCTGATACCGCTAACCTTACTGACGACATCGCCCAACATAGACATACCAAGATTGGAATATTGCCAATGGTCATATGGACGATAAAGCTGCTCTTGCGCACTCACCATATCGTATAAGGCAGACGTATCGGGGAAGCTGGTGTCGATCCAATAATCACGCAAGCCCTCGCGTGGCAATCAGGCTACATGGCTTAATATACTGCGCACTGTAACGGGTTCTTCCGAGCCTAGCTTATCTGTCATTGTCAATGCACTGTTGTATTGCGAAAGCGGTGCATCAAGAGCAAGGCGCCCTTCTTCAACTAAATTCATGGCGGCAATGCCATTGAACAGTTTCGACACCGAGCAGATACTAAAAAGCGTATCGTTGGTCACCGGATTATTGGTCTTGTAACTTTCAACACCAAATTGATGGCTCCAAATAAGGGCCTGATCATGCACAATGCCAACAGCTGCGCCGGGAACCGATTCCTTCATAAGATTGGCGTCCATCAATGCCTCGGCCGGGCGAAAACGCGACGCAAGCGCTTCTTCTGGTGTTATCGCTAAAACAGGGGCAGATAAAACCGCCGTTATACACGTTGCGATCAGTAATTTTTTCATAGTGACTTACTCAGTTTTTCCGCTAGTGAGTTTAGAATAGACGATGTATTTGTGCTCTTCAATAAGCATATTTTGTTTGCCGTTTGCAGCGATATTCTGGCCCCAACTTAGCCCTAACATCTAACAGGATTTCATCGGGACCCTTATGCTTTTTTATTACCCGCTTTTATTCGTTTCCAAACGCTTGATAATAAATTAGCACTTCCTATCACTGACTTTACCGTGGTGGCTCTGCCGTGCCCCGTTAAATCAAAGTATGATTCTTTATTGTCAGCCTACAAGCGTAGTTGAGGAGTAAGCTCTTTGCGCTGCATATGAGAAATAAGTAGTAAGCACAAAAAAGTAAAGACACCTGCTATGGTAAACCCAATAAGCATGGGCTTGGGCAGTGCAAGCAAGAATACTAAAGCAATAAGGCCAACACTTTTTGTTGCCTCTAACCAAAAGCTATAGGCCTTTGCTTCTAAGAATGCGCCTAAGCTATAACTGCTAAATAAAATGAAGCTAATAATAGTGAGCTGTTGCAAGGAACTTAATGCGTCATCCGATAGAAGCACAACTAGGGCAAGCCCAGCGGTTATTACATATTGTAATATCGCATATAGCTTGGCGCTCAAGCCTAATTCAACATCAAACTTTTGAAATTTACTAAGGTCGGTTTTTGCCAGTGGATATTTTACTGCTACATCTGCAGGCCTCCAACCTGTTTTTCTAAACCAAATACTTACTTTATCTTGCCAGCGCTTTGTCCTAAGCGCATCTTTCAATAGTTGGCCGTAAACTTGTGCGTTAGCCCACAATGGATTCCAGCTGTGCAGTGCTTTTCTTATCCCATAAATAGGCTTTTCGTTATCTAGTTCTTCTTGAAAAGTACCAAAAATACGATCCCAAATAATGAAAACGCCGCCATAGTTACGATCTAAGTAAACTTGATTCTGAGCGTGATGTACTCGGTGATTACTTGGCGTCACAAAAAATAGTTCATACCACCCAAGCTTTGGAATGTGGCGGGTATGCACCCAAAATTGATAGATCAGGTTTAACGACCCCACGCTAATTAGTACGACTGGATCTATGCCAATGACAGCCAAGGGTAGATAAAATACCCAACTTAATACGCTACCGCTGCTTTGCCGTAAAGCGGTGGTTAAATTGTATTCTTCGCTGGAATGATGAACCACGTGTGCAGCCCATAGTAAATTAACTTCATGGCCCAAGCGGTGATTCCAATAATATAAAAAGTCGTACGCTACAAACGCAAATAACCACACCCACCATTGGTTTGGTAAAGTGAATAATTGAAGATGCTCAAAAACCATCACATAAAGTGTGAAGGGAATTAGTTTTTTGAGTAGGCCCATCATTTGACTTAACACACCAGCGCTTAAACTATTAATCGCGTCGTTAGCGCGATAATAATCTGTTCTGCGCCATTTATCGGCAATTAGCTCGATTATGATAAGCAAGAAGAAAACGGGAATGGCATATATTATAAAGTTCATGTGCTTTTTGCAGTGCCTATTCCGTAAATTAACCTTAGGTTAACAAACTCAATCCAGATGGTCTAAAAAAGTTGTTAAAACGTTTTACATAATTTTTGGTGGTATCTGCTTTCCTTTTTTGCGTGCTTTTGTCATTATTAAACATATCAATGTATTGAATCTTTCGATTTAAGCTTGAGCTCGCTTAATTATGTAGGCCAAAAGGATCATCTATACTGTTGCTTGGCTTAGTAAACCAAGATGGGCCATTGTTGGTCATATAAAAATGGTCTTCTAAACGTATACCAAATTCATCCGGTATCACTAGCATGGGTTCATTACTAAAACACATTCCGACAGCGAGAGGGGTTTTATTACCGCCAACTAAGTAAGGCCATTCATGAATGTCTAAACCAATTCCATGGCCAGTACGGTGCGGGCAACCCGGGGTTTGATATGCTGGGCCTAATCCTTGCGATGCTAAGTAAGCACGAGCTGCATCATCGACCGCTTCACATGGTGCACCAATTTTTGCGGCAGTAAAAGCGGCAAGCTGCGCGGCTTTTTCAATATTCCAAAACTGTCTGTGCCTAGCTGTTGGCTCACCAAAAACATAAGAGCGTGTAATATCCGATAAATAATCGTGCACTTTGCAGCCGGTATCTATTAATACCATATCGCCGACTTTTAGCACTTGTGCATCTTTAACGCCATGAGGAAAAGACGTGGCTATGCCAAAAAGCACGATACAAAAGTAGCTTCCCGCTGCGCCTACTTTCTGATGCGCTTGTTTAATAAAAGCTTCGACTTCGGTGGTGCTTATCCCTTCATAAAGCATACTTGCTGTTGCTTGATGTACCGCAAGCGTCATATTCATTGCGCATTGCATAAGCGCAATTTCAGTATCAGATTTGTGCATTCTGCAATGCGCGGTGACTGCTTGTGCGTTAATGAGGCTTAGGCCAGTTTGGGCTTTATTGATTCCGTCGAAGATAAAAAACTGCGCACTTTCATCAATGCCTAAGGTGGCGGTATCGCTTATATTTAATTGCTTTAAAATCGCGACAAATAAAGTGTAAGGGCTTTGATGTTCTTGCCAGCCGTGTATTGGCCCATCTATCACTTTATATCCTGTTAAGGTGCCAATTTCGAAATAGGGCGCTATGTATTGCACCTCGCCAATAGCGGGTAAAATAGCGCCAACCACACGCTCACTTGGGTACCATTTCATTCCGGTGAAATAGGTAAGGTTTGTGCCCGCATTCACATAAATCGCATCAATATTGTTTGCTTGCATGAAAGCTTGCGCTTTAGCAATGCGCGCTAGATGTTCTTCAGCTTTAATGGGCCTAAGCGTGAGTGTCATATCGCTTAATGACGCTAATGCTTGCTCAGCTGTTTGAGTGCCAATGCCAATGCTTGTCATTTCTTATCCTTCGCGTGTTTATTAATATGCCTGGCCTCAAAGCTTTTGTTTTTTAAGCCAATTATTCTCATTTTTCAAAGCGGATTTGTTGGAAGTTGCCTACCCACCTAAAATGTCTCTTTCAATAGATTCAGCATATCATCTACCGACAGCTTGGTAACGGTCTCATTGCCCGACAATAGTTTGTCGGCTAAGTCTCGTTTGTGCTGATGTAAGGCAACAATTTTTTCTTCTATAGTGTTCTGAGTAATGAGCCGGTAAATGGTAACGGGGCGTTTTTGTCCCATGCGGTGAGCACGATCAGAGGCTTGGTCTTCCACGGCGGGATTCCACCAAGGGTCCATGTGTATTACGTAGTCTGCGGCGGTTAAGTTTAAGCCTGAACCACCGGCCTTTAGACTGATCAAAAATATGTCGCCTTCACCATTTTGAAAAGCATTCACGCGTTTTTGTCGGTCTTTTTGTGGAGTTGAACCATCTAAATATTGATAGCTAAATCCTTTGGCTTCGATATGCTTTTTTATGAGCTGTAAGTGGCCAACAAATTGGCTAAAAATAAGGGCTTTATGGTTGTTGAGTTTAAGTTCTTTAAGCAGTTCATCTAAAGCCGCTAGTTTGGCACTGGGTATATCGGTTTCGGCCATCACTAATTTAGGATTACAGCAGGCTTGGCGCAGTTTCACTAATTCGGCGAGCATTCTTATTCGCTGTTCACCAGCATTGGCTTGTTGGCCAGATTGGCTAATGTTGTCTATGGCATTAAGTCTTAGTGCTTCGTAAAAGGCGTACTCTTTTTCGCTCATTTCTACTTGAACATTAATTTCGGTGCGCGATGGCAATTCCGTAAGTACCTGGTTTTTCATGCGGCGCAATATAAACGGTTGAATCAAGGCTTTTAGACCTTGGCTAGCGTTGCGCGCAGCGAGTGGGTTTTCTTTTGCGTTTTCAATAGGCGCTGAGAAGCGATCGCCAAAACGTTTTACGTTGCCAAGCAGGCCAGGATTTATAAAGCGGAATAGGCTCCAAAGTTCGGTTAGGTCGTTTTCAATGGGTGTGCCGGTGGTGATCATTTTAAAGTTGCCTTTTAACGCATAGGCGGCTTTTGTGCGTTTAGCCAATGGGTTTTTTATTGCTTGGGCTTCGTCGGCTACTATGGTGTGCCATTGCACCTGTTTAAGTATACTGGTTTCGCGCTGCAGCAAGCCATAACTAATAATCACGCAGTCAAAAGGTGCTAACTCGTTTAACAAATCTTCTCGTTGTATGGTGTTAGTTGCGTCGGCAAATAGTTTTATATTTAAAGTGGGTGAGAATTTTAAAGCTTCTTGCTGCCAGTTAAAGCAAACCGATGTGGGCGCTATCACTAAACTAGGCCCGTCGTTCGCGCGCGACAACATAACAGCCAGTGCTTGCAATGTTTTGCCTAAGCCCATGTCGTCGGCTAAACAAGCGCCTGCGCCCCAATGCGCTAAACGCGATGCCCAGTCAAATCCCACAAGCTGGTAGTCGCGCAACTGCGCCTGAAAAGTAGACGGGATTTGCGGTTTAATCGTATTGGCTTTATGCATTTTTTGAGTTTGCTGATCCCACGCATGAATGGTTTTCATGCGCATGCCGGCTGTGGCTTCTTCCATCTGCAGGCTAGCTAACGGGTGGAACTTACCATCTTCGGTGACCTGATTGATTTGGTCAAGTTTGCGGCGTAAATCGTCAGACAAGGCGAGAATTTGGCTAGCGCCAAGTTCAATAAAACGACCGTTGCTAGTTTTCACTAGTTCGAGTAGTTTACGTAAATCAATGACCTGTTCGTTGTCTACATGCAGGTCTCCTGTAATATCAAACCACTCACTTTTTTTAGCCACTGAAAGTTGCAGGTGGCTGCTATCCATTTTTTTCGTTAGGCTAATTTTTTTGCCTTTTGGCCAGCGCAGTATCAAGTCGAATGCATTTTCGGCAATGGCTAGTTCTAACTGTTCTAAGGCAGCGAGCGAAGTTTGTAAATCATCTAGCAATAAGACGTTGTCGGGCATATTCAAAAAGGCAGGACACGCCTGATCAAGCTTATCCATTAGGGTTTCTTCACGCACTAAGTCGCGCTGGGTGGCAATGCGTTTACCTTGTATATCGGTGCTTAAGCTGGCATTGCCCATAGCTGGTTTGAACGCGGGTCCTTTTTCGCCAAATGGCATTACCACGCAGGTAAAGGCTAACCCGCTTTGGTTGGGCTGAATATTCACCACCAAATTAGGATTGCAGTCATGGTTTTCTAAACCGGTATCAAGTTCACTAATATCAGATTGGATATTTAAAAATGGGGCAATAGCCGATATGCCGTCGAGTGCTTTTTGTTTGGCACTCATTGGGACCAACAATCCTCCTTCGCCAATTATTTCAGCCACCTTAATATGGTCAGGTGAAAATACCGTTAGTTGGTATTGGGTATCTGAAATAGCTTTGAATTTATAAGCGGGTTGCCCTTTGTAGTTTTCATAATGTTCGTAGTCGTCTATATCGTTCGATAGATCTGCAATACTTAAGCATAGCTGGTCGCCTTGTTGGCTAACTAATAATTCTGGTTCACGCTTTATAATTTCAATTGGCTGGCTTAAATCATCACCGACGTAGAGGTTTTCTATACCCACTGCGGCTTCGAGTGCTGGTAAACCTTGCAGTGAATATTCGGTTTTTGAGTAATACCCCCAGCCTTGATGAACGCTTATCGCTCGGCAAATGTTCTTGTCACTGTCGCTAAAATAGTCAAACAAATCAAATTCTTTTTTTAAGCGCTTTAGCGAAATTATGCGCCCTTTACTCCAGCCTGCATTATTTAATTTTTGCTCGCGAGCCCTCAGGCCATTGCCATAACCATCGGTAAGTTCCCAAATTAGGCGAACGGGTTTAGGCGTTGTCTCTGCTTCATCAGTGGAGCTTGTGTCAGTGTTTGGATTAAGTGCAATTAATTTATCTAGCGCTAAATCCCACTGTGATTTGGCTGCTATTAGATTGGTGAAATTGACCAGATTATGCATGACAACTGGCTCATTGTTACAGAAGCTAGCGCCTAGTTGCTCGCAAATATTTGCAAATAAAGGATAGCTAAGTTGCTCAAAATTGGCCTGGTGTTTTAATGCCAAAGAGGCGTGTGTAGGGTCTTTACTTTGATTACACCAAACCTGCGCGAGTAAATAATTAAAATAACTAAGTTGATGACAAAAATAATCAGTCTTTTCATCAACACAACTGTATTTGATTGGCACTATAAACTCTTCGCCAGTCGATAAGCTCACAATGGGTTTGCCGACACTCAGTCCAAGATTTGAAAAGTCGCTGTTGACTTTACGATCGCTTTCTTCAAAGTCGATTTGTTGCAGCACTCGTGAAAAACAGCTCGCGTCACTTTGGTTTGCCTGAACCATTAATGCCAGTTTGTAAAAATACCCAAGGACCTCATTTAAATACTGATTTTTTCGTCTAGCGATTTTGTTTTTAGCCATAATAGCTTGTTCAAAATAACCAATAGCTTGAGGGTTTTCGCCTTTTAAAAAGCAATACGCACCGCGTAACTGTAGGCCGTAAGTGCTGGTGTCTTGCGCGGATTGAATTCGCTCAAAATCATCAAAACGCATTTGGTATAAATACTGCTCGGCAAGTAAATGATGACACTCAATATTATAAGACGGGCTTGTTAGGTCATGATCAACTGCACAAATTTGTTCTAGTAATTGGATAGGGTAGTCGCAACTTTTTCCTTGTTTTTGAAAGGTCCTAATGAGTGTTGCAAACGCATGGTACTGGAGCATATTGGGTAATTGCAAAAAACTTTCTAAATCAAAAGGTAGGTAAAGGATCTCAAGTAAAATACTATTTTGGAGATGATCAATAATTTGCGGGTTTTTATTAAATGCTAGGGCATCTTCAACACGGTCTATTTGGCCCAAATAATAAAAATCTCGAATGATTCTGCGACTATCAATCTCCTTTTTTTGCCAACTATGAGCGTTCACAACGGGCACAACGTCTTCTGCAGCCAAAATTACTTCAAGTAGTTTCTTGTGCGCCGAACACTCGTATAAACTGGGGAGTTGGTCAATTTGTGCAATTAAACGATTCGCGAGGAGTTTGTTGATCTGTAAACCATCTTTGCTAGAGCTTAATAGTGAATCCTTGCTCATTCGCTCCCTTTGCGAAACCGATAAACGATATTCTTTTTTTGCCTTCGGTAAAAAGCCAATATTCACTAAGATATCTATTACCTTGCCTAGCTTTGCAATACCAACGGGTTTATATATCACGGCCAAAACCATCAATATGATCTGTTCTTGCTTACTCAGATTTACATAAGCCTGATATAAAGACTCTATTTGTTGGCTTAGTTGTGGCTGGATTAAAGCAGCAAGCTTCATAGTATTGTGGTTCTTAATAGATATTAATTTTTAATGATGCGAAATTAACAAAAATCCTGCGCGTAAACAATCATTCTGGACTAAAACAAACAATTCACCTTTATTGCCTCAGTGATAGTTTTAGCATAGTCTTTCTATTTGCTAAAAAGCTATATCGAAAAACAACAGGAACTCATCTATTAATGAACGTAACTATTCTTAAATACATTGTGATTTTTTTAGTGATTAATTTTGCCGCTTTAGCCTTGGGTGGTATAGCGACTGGCGCTGCCGTAAGTGGGGAATGGTATGTAAATATAAACAAAGCACCATGGACGCCTCCCGGCTGGGTTTTTGGCGCAGCATGGACCACAATTATGATTTGCTTCTCTTTCTTTATGGCTTTTGCTTGGAATGAAGTCACCGACAAGAAGAAACTGGCGGCATTATTTGTTTTGCAATGGATTTTAAATGTGAGTTGGACGCCGGTCTTTTTTGTTTTTCAGTACGTGGTGTTTGGCTTGGTTGTCATTAGTGCCTTAACGCTTCTAGTAGGGTATTTTCTTGTAGAATATAGGGCTGTTTTGAAAGCTAAAGCATTATTGATGCTACCGTATTTTGTATGGCTATTAATCGCGACCTCTTTGAACTTGTACATACTGCTTTATAATTAAGGTGTATTACTGCTTTAACTCACAAAAAAATAGCGCAAATTTAGCGCTTTTTTTGTCAAAGGCCGCTGCTGAACATAATGTTAAGAAACTACTAATGATCAATAAACGCTTGCTCAATGACGTAGTCACCTTTAACGCGAGAGGTGGCTTTTGAAAAGCCTAGGTCATCCAACAACTTCATGGTGTCTTGTAGCATATCGTTATTGCCACACAGCATGAAGCGGTCGCTATCAGTATTTAGCGCAGGAAGGCCAATATCACTGCTTAACTTACCGCTGGTAATAAGCGTGGTTATACGCTCATGATGCATCTGCATTTCTGCCGCTTGTTCACGTGCAGAATCGTCGTTACTTTCTCTGGTTACACTCGGGTAATAAATCAGCTTTTCTTTAATCAAATCGCCGTAGTATTCGTTTTCAGGCAAAATATTAATAATCTCATCTTGGTAGGCAAGTTCTGAAGCAAATCTAACGCAGTGGACCAAAATGACTTTCTCAAAGTGGTCGTAAATGAAAGGGTCGCGAATAATACTCATAAAAGGCGCTAAGCCTGTTCCTGTGCTTAATAAGTAAAGATGCTTACCTTCATTGAGATAACCAGGTACAAGGGTTCCGGTAGGCCTTGTGGTGATAATAACTTCGTCATCTACTTTAATTTGTTGCAGCTTAGAAGTTAGGGCGCCGTCGGGTACTTTTATGCTGAAAAACTCAAGCTCATCGGCATAGTGCGGGCTTGCAATACTGTATGCTCTAAGTAATGGTCGGCCATTTACTTCCAGTCCTATCATTACAAATTGACCACTTTCAAATGTTAAGCCTTGCTGGCGGGAGGTTTTAAAACTAAATAGTGTCTCGTTCCAATGATGTACCCAAAGCACTTTCTCTTTAACTGTATTACGCATCAACTACTTCCTAAAAAAACGAAGGCTTTTCGACCCAATAAATAATGACGATATTTATTACCGTGTTAATCATATACTGCTTTACCCCCTTCTAGGATTAGTTATAACAAATATAACGGTCCTACAGAGTTACAGTAATGTGTAATGCTTTGTCGCAGAATACTTTCATTGCTCGTGGCTTTCAGCAACAAGACTTTTATTTGTTACAATCCTGCCATATCCCATTTGTCTTTAATTTCAACAATAAACGTAGCCATTTTGTCGGTCACTTTTTTGAAATATTCATCCGCTTGTTGCTGATCGAATTTTATATATCCTTCTCCTTGTTTATAAAGTCCAATAGAAGATGGGAAAGGTGTTGCCGACCAACTTCCGTTTTGAGGGAAAGCCGTGGCTAAGTTATCGTTATAACGGTGCTGTTGTATAAGTGATGGGTCAATAGCTTGGATAAATGCATTTTCATTCCAACCTGCATGCCCTCCATTTTCATTAAACACCTCTTGGGTTATATCCGCTGCAAACGACCACCAATTAATGACGAGTGTTCGAACTCCGTAATTGTTGGCAATTTCGGCAGCAACTTCTTTTAGCACTGCTGTTTGCCCACCGCCATGCCCGTTAATAATAATAATGTTTTGAAACTTGTTCTTAACTAAACCTTGCAAAATTTCCTTCACAAAAGCTTTATATACTGGGGCACTCATTTTAAAAGCGCCAGGATAAGCCGCTAAACTGCCCGTCATTCCATAAGATAATGTAGGTGCCACCATGGCATTAGTGCGCGTTGCTATGGTTGTAGATATTGCCCAAGGAGCAGTGTTGTCGGCACCATTATTGGCTACACCATGGGGCTCTAGCGTGCCGGTGGGTAATAGAACGGTATTGATTCTACTGGGGATCCACTCCTGAAACTCCATCCAGTTTATTCGATCCATTTCTCTGCTTGTTGGTTCGCTTGCCTGTTCTTGAGCAAATGCTGGGACGTTAATCAACAGCAAAATAAGTGATATAAAGAGGAGATTTTTCATTTTACAGGCCACAATTTTATAGATGCGCTATTTTCACGTATAAATATAAAATGCGCAATCATTCGGCTACCTTCAATAAATTCAGCTTGGTTTTTAAATTGTCGCGACGAAATCATAAACATGCCTCAAGCAAAATTTGAGCGGGTTCTCCGGCGCTTGGTGATAAATTTGGGCATCACAAAGTTGAAGGAAGGGATTATTCACAACACTATAAACTCCCGTGATTATTTACAGTTCTCTGACGCTATAATTAAGAGGATGTTTTTTAAATACAATATTAAAATATATGATTTGTTTAGAGTATTTTTAACCGTTTAAAAAAACGCAGCTGTATCATAGCTGAAGGAACGCCAATATTTCTGTGTTACCGTTTAGACAATTCACTAAAATGTCGCTGGCTGTCTTTTTTATGGCAACTTTGCTTAACTTTAATACAAGCGCTAAAGCCGCAGCTACCGAAGTAAACATTAGCGTGGTCGGTAATTTTAACCTCCGTTTGGATTTGAAAAAAAAGGTGAATTAACCGGCTTTTCTGTTGAAATGTTGCCACAACTATTAGCTAATAGTGGTATTGAAAATGTCAATGTTAAACTAGAGTATGTTTCGTTTGCAAGAGCACTATCTGAGCTCGAAAACAGGAAGAATACTATAGCATTGCACTTTGCAAAAAGTCCCGATCGAGAGAAAAAATTCAAGTGGTTAGGTCCGTACTATGAGATCAAATTGGGACTAGTCGGACTGAGCCGCCATTCTAAAGCATACCCTAATATCAAAAGTATCAAAGATAACTATATTGCTGTGGTGCGCGGCACATTGGTAGAGGATATTCTTCTAGACAGAGGTTTTCCTAAAAACAATATGCTGCTAATCTCCGATCCGGTCTCTGGCCTAAAAATGCTTAACGCAGGCCGTATTGATATGCTTGCGCATATACCTTCTGTGCTGAGATATCTAGCGAAGAATGAATTGGAAATGAACGAATCCACGCTTGAAGAAAAATTCACCTTGCAAACGGGTCATTTCTATTTTGCCCTGTCCCAAGATTTTGACGATGAATTTGTGTTAAAGCTTCAAACCGTATTGGATGAAATGCTAGACAATTACGATTTTGCGCGGCTATATACAAAGTCCAATTTAAATAACAAATCAAGGTCATAATGAAATTCTTGGCATCCCATTTCAATTAACACATCTTATTTTTTTGTTTCAAGGCCTTTCTTACTTCCGTTATTTTTACTTTTCCACCATTCCTAATACCGCTGAAATGCTAGCGGTATAATTTCCATCTTTTCCAATTAGGTTTATATTCAATAATCCGTTGAATTTTAATTTCACAATAGGCTTTAAATAGGCCTAATTTAGGCCATTATATTACAAATATCTCGCGATACTTTGTTATCTTACTTTCGTTGTTTAATACCTATATACATCTAAAATTTTTACCTTTAAGTTAATTTAAACATACTCAATGTTTAATATATTTGACAAAATGTTAATTTTAAATTACTCTTCTTCGACATTAACTTTTTAAGGATTTAATATGGATATGTCATTCAAAGAAAAGAGTGCTTGGATTTCATTGCTAAGCACAGTGAGTATTTTTGGGTATTATTTCTACAACATATTTATGCTGATTGGCGAGCCACCAGAAATGGCCAAAGAGGCCGCTAAAGATTTACTTATCCAAGCAGTGTTTTTAAGTATTGTAGTAGAAGCTACTTTTCACACTGTGCTTGCGTCTATTAATCGAAAAGGCGCTGAGATAGAAGGGGATGAGCGTGACAAAAGCTATGAATATAAGGCCAATAGCCTAGGCTATACTGTTTTAGTGGTTGGTGTAGTCATTACCTTAGGAAGAATAATTACGCTTGAATATAACCCAACATGGGGGGAGCATAGTAGATCGGTGCACATTCCGTTACTGACGGCTCACATGCTAATGTTCTCATTCATATTATCTGAAATTGTGCGTTTTGCTGGCCAGATATATTATTACCGCAGGGGCGACTAATGGTCACACAATTTCAGATTGTTAATCGCGTTAGGGAAAAGCGTTTCTTTGCCAACGAAATGACTCAACAAGAATTGGCAGACCTCATTGGTGTCACCAGACAAACCATAATGGCTATTGAAAAAGGTAAGTATTCGCCATCATTAGAAGTCGCATTTAAGATTGCGGTGGTGTTTGAGTGTAAACTTGATAGTGTGTTTACCTATGAACTTCTTTGAGTTTGACTCGGTAACAGATTTATAAGGAAGCTCACTCTTTGTTGGTTTTAAGAAGACCAATACCAAGGACGGCCATCGCAACTGCGACTATGGCATTTAGGTAGTTGAAAAAGGCATAAGGCAGGTAGTCAATCACTTCTACACCAAGAGTCGCCGCATAAAATGCACCGGCCGTTGTCCATGGAATAAGCCCTGTGGTCATGGTGGAACCTTCCTCAACCGAGCGCGAAAGAACGGCATCGTCCAAATTCTGCTGCTCATATTTGGGCTTAAAGAGTTGGCAGCTCAGAATAATCGAAATGTAAGCCTCTCCCATTGCAATGTTGCCTAAAAAACCAGACAAAATGGTCGTAGCAATAAGGGTAGCAGTGCGCTTCACTCTTGTGATGATACCGGCTAATAGTGAGGTGAGAAAGCCAGCTCCGTGTAAAATTCCGCCTAATGCGATAGCCATTAACGCAAGCAGTAAGGTCCAACTCATGCTGCTAATGCCGCCGCGGCCAAGCAAGGCATCTAAATTTTCGATACCTGTAGATTCTGGCGTGTTTTGCCACAGTGCATTGAGAACGGAAATGGCATTTTCGCCTTGGAAAAAAATCGCAATTAGCACGGCTAGCACTATGCTGCATGACATAGTTACCTCAGCTGGTACTTTTCGAATGCTCAGTACCGCTAGTAAAATTAGGGGCAATAAGGTGACTCCAGGCGTAAGGCTATAGTTCTTGGCAAGAGCCGCTTGAATCGATGATATTGCGCCAAGATCTAGATTTTGATCGCCATAGTTCAATCCAATCATCAAAAATATCGCGAGGGTGATGATAAAGGCAGGTACCGTTGTGAAAAGCATCGAATAAATGTGTCTATAGAGATCAGTGCCTGCGCTCATAGCCGCCAGATTTGTGGTATCCGAAATGGGCGACATTTTATCACCAAAGGTAGCGCCGCAAACAATCATGCCTGCTACGAGCGGCGCAGGGATATTCATGGCAGAGCCGATGCCGATAAAAACGACGCCTAGAGTGCCTACCGTACCCCAAGAGGTTCCGGTAGCTACCGACATTACTGCGCACAGCAGCATTCCTACTGCTAAAAATAAACTTGGGCTGAGCCAATTAAGGCCATAATACATTAGCGTGGCAATAGTCCCACTGTGCATAAAACTTGAAATTACCATTCCAATAAGTATAAAAATATAGATTGCCGGCATGGCTCTTACGAGCGCGTTTGTCATTAGGTCACGTATTTGTAAATAGCGGTATCCGAGGCTGTAGGCGTTAAGCCCGACCCACAAAAGACATATAAACATTAGTGTATGCAGACTTATGCCAAGGCCAAAAAGTCCTCCTGCAATAGTGATTACAATCACACTGAAGCAAATGAGAGACTGCAAAAATCCTGGAGAGCGCGGCAAAATCGGTGTGATTTCAGACATTGGGACACAACTTATAAACAATTGGACTAGAGAATAACATAGAGGCGTCTGGTAATCAGTCCAAGCGTGTTCATACGCTATTTTACGACGTACTCAATAATCCTAATAAGGTCTGCAGGCGTTTTCGCCCATGCCACCTTTTACTAACACTGCGATTAATAATATTATTTTTTTCAAGTTAATCCCTTATGCGTTAATTTCAGTTGATGTGTTCGCTTTAGGCTGCTCAATCGTGCGTTTTAAGGCGGTTCCAAAGGCAAAAAAACACCGCGCCGCCAACCAGCGCCAATGAGGTATTAAGTAGCCAAAATTCAGTGGGTGTCATCCTTTCATAAAATGAACCAATTAAACCACTGCTTAATCCGCTAGCGAAGGCGGTTAAGTAAACCATTGCCATCATTCTGGCTTGGATTGAATTGGGCGAGTATCGAGCGACAATGGCTAACAGAGTCGGCCAATACCACATAAATCCTACTCCCATTAGAAAGAAAGCAAGAACGGGCAGTAAAGCCCCAGCCTTACCACTGTCGAGTTGCATTGATGACATTGCCATGCATATACTACTTGCACCAATAATGAAGGCTCCAATAGCCATTTTTGTAAAGTCACTAGGCTCAGTTCCGCGCTTAGCTTGATCCTTCCATAGCGAAATAAGAAATGGCGCAGCCAGTACACAGCCCAAAGAGTTTATTGAGATAAACCAACCAGCGGGCATGGCCCCTAACGCCGTGTTTAAATCGACACTTTGTGCAACGTAAATGAGTCCAACATTATAAAATTGGTCAACGCTGATTGATTGCAGGACAGTTAGCGCCATCACCGCAAAAAGCAAAGCGACGGTTCGCCATTGCGCTGTGCTTATCTGAGGTTGATCTGTTGCGTGCGTTTTGCTTGGCTTTTCATCAGGTAAATAGCCCCGCCCAATCCAATAGATGGCCGCCACCAACATGAAGATACCTGCCACACCAAATCCATAATGCCAGCCATAAATTTGTGCCAGTGCGCCGCAGACTATGGGCCCAAATACGGCGCCAACATTTATCGCGGTACTGAATATAGTATAGCCACGAGTTGCAGCTGACGGGTCATTTGGGGGGTAGAGTTGACCAACCTGAGCGGCTATATTACCTTTTAAGCAGCCAGAGCCTAAGATCAGTAAAACTAAGGCCAGCAAAAAGCTTTGCTCAAACACCATAGCAGCATGCCCAGCGGTCATTAAGGTAATACCTATTATGACTGTTTTTTTAGCGCCTAACCATCTATCAGCAATCCACCCGCCTAGCATAGGGGTGAAATAAACCATACCGACATAAAATCCAAATGTTTTGTTTGCTAGCGCCTGAGTCGATAAATGTACACGAAGCTATTCTATGAGGTGTCGAGAAAAACTCAGGGTATACAATATTAGGTTGTTTACAGGGCTTGATAAAGTCAGTGAAACCTTACTTACTACAAAGAAAAACGCTCACGCAGAAAATGCGCTATTCCGTCTTTATGATTATGCCCAATTACCCCATTAGCCGCTTTTTTAATCTCAGCTGATGCATTTTCGGGGGCATAACTTTCATCGGCAAGAGCAAACATGCTTAAGTCATTATCACTGTCGCCAAAACAAATAACGTTGCTAGCACCTAATTGTTTTTTTAGATTGGTAACTGCACTACCTTTATTCGCAAGGCAGTGATGCACATCCATCCATCTATATTTGTCGCCTTCGAGGGCTGGTCCTGAGTAGGCAATTAAATTTGGATGAGTATTAAGCTCTAGCCACATTTTAGTAATAGGCTCAGCTAAGCCAATCATACTGATGTTGGTGACTTGGCTGTTAGTGGGTAGTGCTTGTAAAGGTAAAAGTTTGGCCTTGGTGCGAGAAAAGTACTTATGAACAAGATCTTTTTCTACATCGTGAAGCGTTTCAGCATGAAAAATAAAGTGCTGATGGTGAGTATCAATTGTATTAACAAAAGGCGTAATTCCCTGTGCAAACGCTACATCAATGATGCTTGAAATCTCGGCGTCGCTAAGTAGGTTTTCAAGGGTGAGTTGTTCCATTTTAGGGTCCCATACTGTTACCCCATTATTATAAATTTGCGGCAAGTCAAAATTATGGCCTGCTACAATACCTTGTGCCGAAAGCATCGTGCGACCGGTGGCCACTGTATAGGCGATATTATTTTTGTTTAATAAACTAAGCGTTTCTTTGGTAAAAGTTGATATTTCAGAAGCATTGTTTAAAAGCGTGCCGTCTAAGTCAAAACAAATAAGATGCATAAATATTTCTATAGTTAGGGATTATCATACAAGGGGCAAAGTATATATTACCGCTGTTAACTAATTTCGGCAATTATCAACTGCGTCAATTTCGTATAGATTACATTAATGTTTTTTTAATAACGAAAAATGATATAAAAGAAGGATAACGTAATTTCAAGCAGAGCCTGCTTAGGTAAGTTTCAATATATGTTTAAGAGTGTATGCTGAGGCCTTGGCTACTAACTTCATTATTCTTTTGTCTTAACAAAACTAACCAATAAAGGCTTTACCATCACGTCAACTGAACTGCTAAAGCGCCTAGCAATAGCCAAACAGGGGATAGCACAACCCGACGTTTTTGGGAATGGGGCTACAGGTGCTCTTCGGGCTATTGAGCATTTGGGCTATGTGCAAATCGATACTATCTCGGTAGTCGAGCGGGCCCATCATCACGTGCTTTGGAATAGGCTGCCAGATTATGATTTGGGTTTTTTGAATCAGTTGGTGAGTGAGAAATCCATCTTTGAATATTGGTATCATGCCGCTTCTTATATGCCAATAGCCGACTATCGTTTCGCACTGCCAAACATGGCGTTCGTGGGCGCTGATAAGAGTCCTTATTATAACGATGTCGACAAACGTTTACTTAAACTAATGCTCTCACGTATAACAGCTGAAGGACCGCTTAGACTGCGCGATTTTGAAAAAGACGCCAATAGCAATATCTACAAAAAAGGTGGATGGAACCAAGCGCCTTTGCGCCGCGCTGCTGAAAGGTTATATATGCAAGGTGACTTAATGATTTGTGAGCGCAGGGGTATGGAGAAAGTGTTTGATATAAGCGAGCGTTGCCTGCCTGAAAAACTTAATTTGAGTATGCCAGCACTACCCGAATATGCAGCTTATTTATTTGACAACACGGTAAGATCACAAGGCGTATTTACGTGGAAGCAATTAGTCCATTTAAAAACCGGAAAGCCTATACGCGACGCTATGCAAAATGTGCTTAACGAGCGTATAAGTAGTCAGCTTGTGGCTCCTGTAAATATTGCAGGTATGCCCACCACTTATGTTGATGTAAATGCACTCGAACAGATACAATCGAAAGCGCAGACCCCCCAATTATCGCTAATGTCACCTTTCGACAATGTCCTTATTCATCGCGACCGTCTAAGCTCATTATTTAACTATGATTATACAATTGAATGCTATGTAACTGCGGTAAAGCGAAAGTACGGTTACTTTTGTTTACCTATTTTGTATGGCTCTAATTTTGTGGGCCGCATAGACTGCAAGGCACATAGGAGTGAAAAACGTTTAGAGGTAGTAAGTCTGCATTTAGAAGATGTCGAATTAGACCAAGAACACTTTTTCGAGTTATTACGTACTGAGCTGCAGAACTTTGCTAATTTTAACAAATGCCCAACGCTCGATGTGTCAGCAATTAAATTTGTGTAAATACTACCTAAAAGCGCATTTAATGATTAACATACCTACTCAAACTTGTAAATGATGGGTTCTTTCTAGAATGTTCTATAGTCTATAGCCGAATAAGTCTTTATGCCGAGAACTTTATAGATACATTGCTGGTATAATGGTTGTTAATAGTTTTTTTGTAAGTTACAAATTATTAACTCTGTGGCTTAGAACGGGATAATAAGATGAGAGCCTTGTGTATATTGTTGGTTATGCTACTTGCTTTGAACAGCAGATACGTGGTGGCAACTGAGGTGATTCTGTGGAAGCGTAACTTCGACATGCCGTATATTCATGCAGCTGTCACAAACATCTTAACACTGTCTGAAGAAAAATATGGCAAGGCAACGCTCAAATCATCAATGCAAATTGAACAAGGAAGAGCGTTTGCCGACATGGCGAATGATCGCGGAATTGACATAGTGGTTGCAGGCATCGATTTAAAAAGAGAGTCTCAGGCTAAACCTATCTATGTTCCCTTCGAACGAGGAGTGCTGGGTTTCCGGATTTGCTTTATTCATGCGAATAAACCCTCATTTACAGACATAAAGACCTTAGACGATTTGAAAGAACAGAAAGTGCGTTTTGGAATGGGCTCGCATTGGCCAGATAAAAGCATATTCGAACGCCAAGGCTTCAAAACAGTCAATAGCCCAAAATACGAAAACTTATTCAAGATGTTGATGAATGACCGATTTGACTGTTTTGCTCGCAGCGTGGGAGAAGTGAGCCGTGAAATGGCAGAACGACCAGAAATGCCGCTAAAAGTTGAAGAAAACCTCGTTTTTGTTTATCCATTTGGTTTATTTGCTTTTGTTAGTAACAATAATCCACAATTGCAAGAGCGACTGACTTATGGGCTTAATAAAGCATTAGAAAACGGCAGTTTTTTAGAAATTTTTAATACTTACTTTCAAGAATTAATGCAAACACACGGGATATACTCTCGAAAGCGGCTGTTTTTAGAAAATGCAGATATGTCTAAGGAAGCCCTTCGGGCTATTAATCAATATGGCCTTGCCGATTTTGTTGTCGCAGAGCAGTAATGTTAGAAATCGTTACCCGAAGAAGCGCTTGAACTTTTCAGATCTACTTTGCGCGCCTAAGCAAATTTATCTAAAAAGAATGAAACGAGTGAAGTTAAACGCCACATTTTCAGAGCGATGAGAAAACAACAGGCCACCCTATTAGAGCGCCCGCTCAGATAATATTAATCTGGCTGTTTATTCGTTCCCTTTCTTCGGAATGATCAGGTCGCTTATACCACCAAGGTTTTTCACCATTCTGAAATCCTGTTTTTCTAAGTAATTCTTAGCCTGTTCGGCACGTTTACCCGATGTGCAATACAACATGACCGGCTTGTCTTTTTGTAAGTTCTCAAAACCGTTGCCATCGAGTATTGTAGTATGCGGCACATGCAATGCATTAGGATGGTGGCCACCTTTCCATTCCTCGAGTGTGCGAACATCAATTATTTGAATATCATCATCGAACTGTTGATATTGAATGGTTTCTTTTGCTGAAACTGAAACACTAAGAAACATCGCCATAGCGATTATAGTCGTTAGAAATTTTCTCATAAGCTTACCCTTTTAATATATAAAATATTATCGATGCGTGATGTCTTATAATAGTAAAAACGCAGTTGTAATTACAGACATCATTTTTAATAAGTCCTGCTTTTAACCATTTATATGTAGATAGCCGCTTTTTAAACCGCTGCCACTGATAGAATACTTGAATGGAACACTATAACGAATATGGCTTTATCAAAATAGACAAATTCTTGAATAAAGATGAATTGTCTACCTTACGCGAAGTTACTAATGCGTTTCATAAGTCTTGGACCTTAAGCAATTGCGAATTTTACAATACAAAAGCAGTAAGTTCGGCATACTTAACAGGGCAAAAACACCTTGATCATCATTCAAGACAAAGCCTATTTAAGTTTTTAGGCTCTGCTACGTTCAGCGACCTTGCTCAACAGATATTTGGCAAAACCCCAGCGTTCATGAATACACAGCTATTTTTTAACCCAGTACGTAAATCTCAAAAAAATTATTGGCATAGAGATACGCAATATTCTTTATCTGAAGTAGAGCAGCAAAAGGCCTTAACAGGGCCAAAAGTGATTCATTTTCGCTTAGCGCTTAAGGATGAACTAGGTATTGAGCTTATTCCTCGTTCACATATTCAATGGGACACTGCGCAAGAACTTAACGTTAGGCTAGAACAAAATAAACGTCGAAATTATGAAGACTTAGCATCTGGTGAATCGATACCTTTAATGGCCGGAGATTTAGTGGTGTTTTCCGCAAATCTAATTCATAGAGGACTTTATGGGATGGACAGGCGCGCATTGGATATTCTTTTGTGCGACCCCGTGCCGGAATTATTAAGTTTTATTGAAGCAAGTTGTTTGCCCAACGAGAGCGATTTAAGCAAAGTAGACTGCCCAGGTATTTTCATTAATAGCTTTGCCAAAAACGAATTGTAGTGTGTCAGCTTTTTTTACACTTGCAGTGATTAATTGTGCGCTTATACGCCTAAGTTATTGATTTAATTTGGTAGGCATGGAATTTGCAGACTTAGTCTTTGGCATGAAAACGTCCGAAAAAGTACATTTCCTTTGGGTGGGTTCTTGGCCAGTATGTATCCATAGTTGGATACTTTATAACAATAAAAATACATGGCGTCCTTTAGGATCGTCCAAAGGTGATCTAATGAAAAAAATAACCATCCTTCTATCCAAGGTACTAAATGCTTCCCTTGGTAAAGTAAAAAAGACAGCTTCTTTAACCATGGCTTCGCTACTACTTTTTAGTGCCACATCTTTTGCTGGCCCAATTTCTAGCCTTTATGTTTTTGGTGATTCGCTTTCAGATTCTGGCGCTTTTACTCATTTAGCCCCAGCAGTTTGTCCACCTGAACCTTATGCCGGTTGTAGATTCTCAAACGGCCCGGTTTGGGCTGAACTTCTAGCGGCTGATCTGGGTGTTTCTGCAGATTCAGCCTACGGCGGCGGTACGAATTACGCCATCGGTGGGCAAAGGACCGAACAGGTTCTAGGTTTTCAGATACCTACTTTTTTGGCAAGCACCGCCGGAGAAGCTGATACCGATGCACTTTACGTTATCTGGGCTGGAGGAAATGACTTCCTTCAAAATGATCCGGTTGGCACTTATAGCCCCTTTGATGCAGCAGATAACATTATTGCAAGTATTTTAACGCTATCGGCAGCTGGCGCAACGGACTTCTTAATTCCTAATCTTCCTATTGCAGAATCTTGGGCTTTTGAATTCAACGCAGCATTGGCTGACGGTCTAGATGGACTTGAACGCGATTTGAACATTACTCAGTTCGACGCGTTCAGTCAGTTTCTTGATATGACGCTTAACCCAGATGATTATGGATTTACTAACGTATTAGAACCTTGTTTTAACGGCGTAAGTGCATGCGCAGATCCTGACGAATACCTGCTTTGGGATCCGGTTCACCCTACTGCAGCAGCCCATAGAATAATAGCAGATGCCGCACTTGCAGCATTACCGGTATCGGTATCAGCTCCTGCCACACTTGTTATATTCAGCTTTGGTTTGCTTGCATTGTTACGCACAAGACGTCAGAACTTAGTTTAGAGAAGTCTAGCGCCACCAAAAAAGCCCTCAATTGAGGGCTTTTTTTATTTCATAATTTCATCAATATATCAGATTTTGTGAAACCTTAGTCTTCGCAAGAAAACGCCAAGGCTACTGCTTCGGCTACACGTATGCCATCTATCCCTGCAGACCATATGCCGCCTGCATAGCCAGCGCCTTCTCCGGCAGGATATAGGCCTTTAATATTGACACTTTGATAATCTATGCCGCGTTTAATACAAATAGGTGAAGAAGTGCGGGTTTCGACCCCAGTTAACAAACCATCGGCTTTGGCAAAGCCCTTTACTTGGCGTTCAAAAGCAGGGATTGCCTCGCGAATAGCCTTTGTTACATAGTCGGGCACTACTTTACTCAAATCTGTTAATGTAATGCCGGGAGTATAAGAAGGTTTAACGTCGCCAATTTCAGCACTTGGTTTACCCACTAAAAAATCACCAATTAGTTGGGCAGGGGCATGGTAATTTTCGCCGCCTACGTTAAATGCTAACTCTTCTAAACGACGCTGTAGTTCAATTCCGGCTAAAGGGTTGCCCGGGTAATCTTCTTCCGGTGTAATGCCAACCACTATGGCGCTGTTAGCGTTGCGTTCGTGGCGCGAATACTGACTCATGCCATTCGTGACAACTCTACCTGGCTCAGAAGCCGCCGCTACCACCGTGCCGCCTGGACACATACAAAAACTGTATACTGTTCGGCCATTTTTACAATGATGCACCAGTTTGTAATCTGCGGCACCCAAAATCGGGTTGCCTGCGTTATCGCCAAAACGACTGCTGTCTATCATGCTTTGTTCGTGTTCAATGCGAAACCCCACCGAAAACGGTTTGGCTTCTATATACACACCTTGCTCATAAAGCGCTGTGAAGGTATCGCGGGCACTGTGACCTACCGCGAGAATAACTTGTTCGCAAGCAAGGTAATCGTTGCTCGATAAATGTAATCCCTTGATTTTATTATTGGCGTCTAAGTCTAATTTTTCGACCTTCGTGCTAAAACGGAATTCGCCTCCAAGGGCAATAATTTCCTTACGCATTTTCTCTACCATATTGACTAGCTTAAAAGTGCCAATATGAGGCTTACTTACATACATTATTTCTTCTGGTGCGCCCGCGGCGACAAATTCATGCAGTACCTTGCGACCATAATGTTTACGGTCTTTAACCTGGCTATATAGTTTTCCATCAGAAAAAGTGCCTGCACCGCCTTCGCCAAACTGCACATTAGATTCAGGGTTAAGGGCCTTTTTGCGCCAAAAACCAAAGGTGTCTTTAGTACGTTCACGCACTTCTTTTCCACGTTCCAATATAATCGGTTTAAAACCCATTTGTGCCAAAATTAAGGCTGCAAATAAGCCACACGGGCCAAGGCCAACAACTACCGGACGATGGCTAAGTTCAGCAGGTGCTTGCGCAACAAACTTATAAGTCATATCGGGCGTAACACGTACGTTGTGATCATCATCAAATTGGGCTAACAAAGCCGCTTGGTCTTTAACCTCAGCGTCGAGGGTATAAATAAGTAGGATGTTTCTATTGTTACGCGCGTCATATCCCCGTTTGAACAAATTAAATGACACTAGCTGACTTTTGCTAATATTGAGTTTGCCTAAAATAGCAAGCTCAAGTGCCTGTTCATCATGGTCAAGGGGTAGTTTAATATCGGTTAAACGCAACATAATAGCCTTACTCTTTAAAACGCCGGACAGCCTTTCTGTCAGGGCACGTTATTTTAAATCAGTTGGCGTTGTATAGATAGTGTAGTGTAAATAGCTAAGCACATAGTGAATTGACACTTTAGGAGACAAAAATCATAAAGAAACTTGTTTTTTAACGGCGCTACTTTACAATTATTAGCATATTAAAACATAAAGTAGTTAGCTCAATATGACCTTCGTAGTTACCGACAGTTGCATTAAATGCAAATATACCGACTGTGTCGCGGTTTGCCCAGTAGAAGCGTTTTTTGAAGGTCCTAACTTTTTAGTGATTGACCCAGCAATTTGTATCGATTGCGATTTATGCGTGCCAGAGTGCCCTGTTGACGCGATTTTTCAAGACACCGAACTGCCCGCTGATCAGGTAGATTTTTTGGAAATTAATGCGCAATTGTGTCAAGAATGGCCAAATATTACTGAGGTAAAAGCGCCGCCCCATGATGCTGACGAATGGAGCGCTATTGTTGGTAAACTGCCATTATTAGAACGTTAGCCCTTAAATCCTTTTCCCACAATGTAAACTTCGCGAGACCTAGGCCGAGAGGCTGCAGGCTTGCGCACCAATACTTTATCAAACGAAGTTCGTACGTCTTTTACGTATTCCTCATAGCCCACACCTTGAAATACTTTTGCACAGAAGCTGCCGCCCTGTTTTAATACGTTTCGGGCCATATCTAAGGCTAATTCTACAAGATATATTGAGGAATATTGATCGGTGGTAGCAACGCCGCTAAGGTTAGGTGACATGTCAGAAACCACAACGTCGGCCTTGGCGCCATTTAAAATATTTAGTATTTGCTCGTAAACAGTTTCATCGGTGAAATCGCCTTGAATAAAGCTGACCCCTATTATTGAGTCCATTGGCAGAATATCAGACGCTATCACGTGACCTTTCTCGCCTACTAATGGAGCAACAATTTGTGACCACCCGCCCGGTGCGCTGCCCAAATCCATAACCACATTGCCAGCACGAAAAAGCTTATCTTTTTCGTTGATTTCAATAAGTTTGTAGCTGGCACGTGAACGATATCCGTCGGCTTTTGCCTTTTTAACGTAAGGATCGTTAACGTGTTCGTCGAGCCATTTTTTACTGGTTTTTGATCGAGCCATAGAGTGAGTATGCTACTAGGATTGCTAAAACGGTTCTTATTGTAAGCTTGCAGATTCGATTTGCAAATTCCTTCTGGTTTAAAATACCAATTTATTTATATTTATTCTTAAATTAGGAGCAAATAAGGTGTTTTTGCCTGACTTAAATGAGCCGAAGTGCTACGATTAATACGAATGAAAACCTACTGTTTTGTGCTAACGCAGACCTTACCTTGGATATTATATGACTCTTGTGGCCGCATTAACTTTGTGTTCTAAAAACCAGCTAAAAAGATCTATAGGCAAAGTTATATGAAATTGGATGATGTTAAAAAGCTGCATCAAAAAAAATACCGTACGCAGCTAGGCCACTATTTGATAGAGGGAGAACATCTTATCCTCGAGCTACAAAAAGCTTCAAAAACACAGGTTAATGCAAAAAATATAATGCTGTATGCCACCGAAGAATATAGAGAGTGGGCGAGTCAGTTGAATACCGATTTCACACTTTCTATCGTTAATGAAAAACAAATGGCTCACATTAGCGATACAAAAACGCCCCAGGGACTTATTGCATGTGTGCCTCTACCCAATTTAACGGATAAACAAGTTCTTTCCAAACCCGGTGAACGATGTATCTACTTACATGAAATACAAGACCCCGGTAATTTGGGCACTATTTTGAGAACCCTTGCTTGGTTTGGCAATTTCCGCTTATTACTTAGCCCTAATAGCGTTGACCCTTTTAACCCAAAAGTGGTGCGAGCTAGCATGGGTGCTATCTTTCATGTGCCGCTTGAACTAGATGTAGAGCTAAGTGATTTACAAAAGCGTTTTACCAAATTTGCTTTTTTAGATATGCAAGGTAGCAAAGTCAACACACAAGAGTTTGCAAGTTACGACTGTTACTTATTTGGTAATGAAGCACGCGGGGTACCTCTTGAAGCCTTGTCTGCTTTCAACGCAGATGCCTTTACTATTGCGGGAGGCAGTAGTATTGATTCGCTCAATTTGGCCAGCGCAGTCAATATTTGCGTTTATCAGTTATCGGTGTAGGTCATTTTAAAACGATCCTCAAGTAAAACTTGATAAACCTGAAGAATATTTCGAGTTTTAATTTTACACGGGTAACGTAAAATATATGTCATTGATGTTACCAAAGACTATCTCGGAAAAATAATGAATAGAAGAAACACTTTAAAAGCCTTAGCAATAAGCAGTGCTGTGTTGTCGTTTTTGCCTGCATTTGTATATTACATAATTAATGCTAAATCGCTGCACGCAGGTAACAATATAGTTAAATTAAGTGAGCTATATATGTTGTTTGCGGTTACTCTTATTGCATTCGTAAGTCACCTTGGTGTGTCGTTTGTCTCTACTAGTGTTGGGTTAGGAGCAGGCTTTTTTGTGGTGTCATTGTTTGTTCAGGTGACCGTAGTCGCGACATTGGTTATGTTTTATAAAACAGCGCGCTACACGCATTACAGTCCGAATCAGTCAGGTAACGGCACACTTACCAATTAAGTGAACGTGAAGAATGTATGGTATTTATATCATACATTTAAAATAAGCATCGAAAAAGCAACCATTTTAGGTTGCTTTTTAGTGCTCAGAAATAAATCGGGCTTATGCTCGAACAAAAGGCGATTTGTTTGAAATCAAATAATATTAAGCCCTAGCGTTTATAGGAAGGTCAAAAAATAAAAGCAGGAAAAAAAGTTTCGACACAAAGGCTGATTTAAGCATTAAAGACTGGTATAACAGCCTTATAAGCGCTGTATAACGGAATACGAAATTGAATATACTGAGTCGTTACGCAAACATAAAAGTAAACTTTCTATAATGATACTCAAAGAGCTATTGATATTGCAAAACAGCTACGTAACAACCGCCAAAAGAGTTGTCAACGATGGTTAATGAAACTGCGGGTTCAGTTATGTACAACTCTTCAAATCAACTTGAGTATTTAAGCCCTCTACACTTTGTATTTTATGCGAATGCGTCATCAACGATAGGCGCTGGGCACATCATGCGTCTTTTTGGTATTGCGCAGGTTTGCATCAAACATGGTATCAAAGTGACCTTTGCAAGTTGTGAATGTCCCAGCTATTTGCAAGATAGGCTACACCAAGCGGGTTTTAAATACGTGTCACTCTCCAGTAGCTTTTCAAATGTTGAGATAACAAGTCTCAAGGCGAATGTGTTCGTTATAGACGACTACAATCTGCAGGCGCAACAGTGGCAATGTTTTGTCGCCTCGGGGGCGCTACTAGTGAATATAGATGATGACACTCATCAACAGCCCTTGTTAAGCAATATTATTATTAATCCTGCCGCTACTGCTCAGGAGCAGGCCTATAAAGAAAGAGCGCCTCAGGCAGTGCTGTGTTTAGGCGCTAAATTTACTTTGCTTAGACAAGAGTTTATACAGCAAGCATATACAAAAATAGAGCAGCGTGAGCAGATCCTGATTACGCTAGGCGGCGCCGATGTTAAAAATATGTCTTACGTGTTGGCGCTGTCATTACTCAAAAGAGTCTCTAAAAGCACCCAAGTACAGATATTGCTGGGTGGGCTGCACAACTCTAATTCAAGGGCCTTTCACGATTTAAAGCAGCAATACAGTAATTTACATATTATTGAACAAATCCACAATGTCGCCGCAATAATGATGCAATCGGGGCTCGCTATTTCAGCGGCTGGCGGCACGCTTGGAGAACTTGCTCGTATGGGTACGCCAACCATTGCTTTGGTGAGTGTCGACAATCAAAAAGCAGCGCTTACGTCTGCTCATGCAAATACTTGGTATAAGGTTTTAGATGTCCGCGAGTATGAGGCTGATCAAGGCCACTATGGCACTCTTGAACACGCCAACCTGAGCACCCAGCTTATAAAAGAAATAACCACGCAAACGTATGAGTTATGGCGTGATTTATGCAGTAGGAAGCGCATGAGTGACCAGGCCCGTCAATTAATTGATGGTCAGGGTTGTCAACGAGTTGTAGAGCAAATCCTAAACGCGCTTTAGCAATAAGGTAGGGCGCATTTGCCCGTATAAGAATATTGGAGTTGTATCTAAAGGGGGTGATTTACTTAAATACAGTGAGTTAATTCAAAAGATAGCAACGACCTACGGGAATCATGAAATGACACAAAAATCGCCATTTAAGTCTGCATTTACCATTGCAGGTAGACGTATATCGCGTCAAGAATCTCCCTATATTATTGTAGAGCTTTCAGGTAATCATAAAGGTAGTTTGGAAGAAGCGCTGGCCTTAGTAGATGCTGCTGCTTTAACAGGCGCCGATGCAGTTAAGCTACAAACGTATACCGCAGATACTATTACCCTTGACCATAACGGCCCCGAATTTTCTTTACATAAAGGTTTATGGGCTGGGCGAACCTTGCACGATTTATATCAAGAGGCACATACACCTTGGGATTGGCACGAGGCGCTTTTTGCGCGCGCGAAAGACCATAATATGCCTATGTTTTCTTCACCTTTCGACAGTACAGCAATTGACTTGCTGGAGTCGCTAAGTACGCCGGCATATAAAATTGCATCATTTGAAATTACCGATATAGGCTTAATCAAAAACGCGACATCTACAGGCAAGCCTATTATTATTTCCACAGGCATGGCAACGTTCGACGAAATAGAAGAAGCAGTGCAAGCCGTACTCGACGCTGGTGGCACTGAACTCGCGTTACTGCACTGTATTAGTGGATATCCTACCCCAATTGAAGATTGCAATTTACGCACAATGGTCGATATGCAGCAGCGTTTCTCGGTCCCCATCGGGCTAAGTGATCATACGATAGACAATACTGCATCCGTTACGGCAACAGCTTTAGGCGCCGCTATTATAGAAAAGCACTTCGTTATTGATCGCAGCGATGGTTCGGTAGATGCCGCATTTTCCCTTGAACCGAAACAGTTTACCCAGTTAGTATCAGAATGCCGCCGTGCGCATAGTGCGCTTGGTCAAAGTGGTTATGATATTAAACCGAGCGAGATAGGCGCTCGTGATTTGCGTCGTTCACTTTACGTTACCGCCGATATGAATAAAGGTGATGTATTTACCATACAAAATGTGCGTTCTGTGCGACCCGCTAAAGGTTTACATACTCGTTATTTAGAAGGGGTACTAGGCAAAGCAGCTTTACAAGATATCGATTTTGGGACTCCCCTTAACGCAAGTCATATTTGTGACTTTAGTACAGAGTAGTTTTCTATACTTGCCCAGCGGCTATTGCTTCTGCATCTTTTGAAACAAGCTTTTGATACCAAAAGCTAGCAAGCAAAATAAATACGCCTATGCCGATAAACAGCATGACTTTTTGCCACAGCACAACATTCGCTGTGTCTATCAATGCAAGTTTGGTTATGCCCAACAGGATCAATGCAAAGCTGTAACGCACGGTCGTTTTAGTTCTATTTTTCAAAAACAGAATAGTAGCGCCGTGAATAGCCAGTAAAGGAGCTATTGCTAAATCGAGCCCGAATTTATGTAAAGCAAGGCAACTTAGTACATAGGTAACTAGTAAATAAGTATGCATATGAAGCTCAATAGGCATAGTACTTGCGGACAGCTTTTCGCTCACTGGCAGCATTTTGCGTTTATTAAGCAAGAAACTCACAAGTAGTATTATTACGGGAGCAATCGCATAGACAATTGAGCCGTTACTAGTAAATACGGTGCTAATAAACATTAATGCCCATGAAGCAAACGAGGCCATTATCAAATAGCTGAAGTGAAAACCTTTATTTTCCTTACATAATTCATAACGTTGATGAAAACCAATAACGATCAATGAGTAGATGCTAATGATGATAATTGCGGGCGCCAAGCTGTCAAATTGCAAAGCACAAATAATAGCAAGCATAAAGCCTGTCACATTAATGGCTCCGTTTAAAACGAAGTTGAAGGTGTTTTCACTCTGTTTTGTTTTGTTTAAAAAGTACGCTAGGGTTACCACAATTACATAGCCGGTCAAGCCTATTGATGACGTTGTGAAGCTGCTTTCTAGCATAAGCGGGAGCGAAACAATGCTTAACGCAGCAAATAGAATTTTGCTTTCATTCAACAGCGCCTTGGCTTTGGTTAAGTGTGCCAAGATCAATGCAATGGCAGGTGATAACCAAAGTACCATCAGGATGTCTTGATTTAAGTGTCTAAAGGCGGTGCTAAGCCAACAAATAGGCAATATTAAATAGAATATAATCCGAGCGATTTCAGCAATGTTTCGTAATAGGCTTTCAGGATTAAACTTTCTATAAAATGCCGACCATAGCCATAATTGAATAAAGGCCGTAACTAAAGAGATTTTTGCGTATAGAGGCAACTGTGAGAAACGCATCGAATTTACTGCGTCGCTGCCCATGTAAGCATAGGCAATGGGAAACACAATGAGAGCAACGGCAAAGATTTCAAGGCTAGTCTTACTCGACTGTGTTGAACGTAGATTTTTGGCTCTAAAGAGTAAGGCTAGTTGAATGAAAATGGCGCTTAATCCGGCCCATTCTCCCAGCCAAATATAGGCGCTGGCTAACACAACAATACTCAGCCAAGCAGATTCTAAAAATACTAAAACAGGATATACTTGCCTGTGAACATAAGGACTGAAACTAACACTATTGGACTGGGAGCTCATAGGGGGCTTGATTAAACGCTGCCAAATGGAAATGACGATCGCGATCATTATCACAATCACCCAACCATCGACATTTACAAGTGCTGGTAATGGAAAGTAGGGAATAACGGCAAATAGGCAATAAACAATAGCAAGGGCAGCAAGTCCTTGACCTTGATGTATTAAGCTAGGAAGTTTGTAATGCCGACTCATGAATATCAGTAACAATGCCTCTACCGCCCAAGCAAGTCCCCAGTATGCCGCTGCTAGCATGCCAACAATGCTTAATACAATCCATGTTGCGGTAATAAGCACCAGTACACTTAAGTGTTCGTGCTTGACTTTATAGAACAACAGCGAGGCTGCAAGACTGATAATGGCATTGATTATTAACTGAACGTTAAGCGTGGAAACCGAGTAGTAGGTGCCCTGTAGCAGCAAGAATAAGCTGCCGCCTACCATTGCAGTTAGCAGGATTAAAAGGCGTTTCGTTTGTGGTTTATGATGAAATAAACTCAAGTACAAATAGCTTGAGAATAATATATAGAATGCATTAATCATCCACGCTGACATAAATAAAGCATTAGCTGAATTTACCCACCCTAGGGCAATAAATGTAAATGCAAACGTTAGATCAGCAAGCCAATGGCCAATGTGTTTGTAGGCTAAATAAAGGCTACTGGCACATACAAACAGCAGTGCTAGCACATAATATGTAGGCTCAATAATTGTTGAACTGGTTAACAAGGGCATAACGGTAATGCCAACGATACCTAATACTGCAATAACCTTTGTATAGAGCCAAAGTGCAAGATAATGGCAGGTTAGGGCCGTAAATGCGTATAGGGTAAGCACGGCAATGCCTGGAATGAGTTGGTAAACGCTACCCACAAAGTAAATAGTGCTAAAGCATAGTAATAGGCCCAATGCGACGATGGCGCTGGCGAATTCGCTAAACTTGGTTTTTACTTGCAGTATTATACCGCCACCTATCACGGCAAGCGCGGTGGCTGACATTAACAGTGATTTACTTCCTGCTCCTATTTCATCAATCAGAAGCTGCATCAAGTAACCAAAGCCCGCTAGCACTAAGCCTGCACCAGCAACAGTTAAAAAGAAAATGCCTAGCATACCGCGAGCTTTGTAGCTTTCATAAATTTCGGTAACGGGACTGAACCACTCAAAAATAAGTGACATTAAATGCGTAAAAAAGATAGTGATGAGATTAGGTTTTTGTGGCTTTTTGGGCGTTGCTGTTGAAGCGCTAGAAAATGTTTGCTCTTCATTATGTCCGTCTACATCGTCAAAAACAGCATCAGAAGCTGTGAACGCTGAACTGGCAGGTTCAACTGCGATATTAGGAGGGACTTCGGCTTTCAAATGAGCTATTGATTCGTTGCGGATACTGGAATTGCCTGATTCGGGGACTTGCGATGAAGTGTGAGCTGTTGTATTTGCTACGCTGTCTATGGGGACTTGAACGTCTCTTAGTAGCAACTCGCGCTCTAATGCTTCTACTTTTGTGGTCAGTAGCATTGTTTTTAGCGTGAACTGATCACGCATAGCCTCGAGTTCTTCTCTAAGTTGCTTGAGCTGCTCTTCCAATGTTCATCCTTTAGTCAAGACGCCGACTTTTTGATTAAGAAACACTAATTAATGAATGTTTCTTGATTAACAAGCAATCAACTTTATGCTAAATGAAAAGCACAAACCAAACAAGTGAATAGAATAAATGCGCGCTCTAGAATTCTTTCATGTTTGATGTATCGGTAATAATTTTTGCACTAGAACCTATCGACACAGCAGACAATATCACCATCAATATGGCGACGGTTGATTTATCGTAAGGCAACATATACGAAGCAGCCGTTACCGCAACCAAAGCAATAGTTGAAAATAGCATCACTAAAAAGTATTGCGTAAGTGTTATTTTTCCTTTGATTAAAAACATGCAAATTACCGTCACTTAAGAATCGTCTCTATTGATTAGGTTATCGCTTATGCAACGGGAATCTTTAATGAAATTGATATTTAGTCTGGCGTTTTACGAGTTAATTATCGCCTAAACCTAAGACGACAACAAACGAATTCATTGTTTGTTTTTGCGGCATTTAGCACAATATGCAAAAAGTTAGCGCTAAGGTGAAATTATTGACTTCTATCAACTAGCTGGGGGTTTATTTTCCAATTCACCAGCCAAAGCGGCAAGGCTTCTGGTGGAATAGGCCTAGCTATACCGTAACCTTGAGCAATGTAACTGCCTAAAGATAACAATGCCTTACCGTGTTCTGGGGTTTCTACGCCTTCAGCAATGACGGTAAGGTAAAACACTTTTGCCAGCTCAATAATCCCTTCAATAATAGCTTTGTCGTCCATATCGGATAACATATCTCGCACAAACGATTGATCAATTTTCAGATATTTAACAGGTAAACGCTTTAAGTATATTAATGACGAATAACCTGCACCAAAATCATCAATAGAAAAACTGACGCCGAGTTGCTTGCACTCTTTAATGACCTTAGAAACCAGTTCAAAATCGTCAAGTGCACTACTTTCTACAATTTCAAAATCGAGGCTATCAGGCTTAAAATTAGGATAGTGACTCAGATACTCCTTCAATTCAGCAACAAACCGTGAATAATGTAAATGCAATGGGCTAATATTAACGCTTATCGCAATATCAATGCCAAGCGACTGCCAATAGTCTAATTGCTTTAACGCAGATTGTATTACCCACTTTCCGATTTCTGTGCCTAATACATTGTGTTCAACCTCAGGCAAGAACATTGCGGGCGCAAGCAGGCCCGCCTTTGGATGATCCCACCGAATAAGTGCTTCAACACCTATAACGTTGTTGTTTCTTAGATCAACTTTAGGCTGATAATGCAGTACAAACTCATGATTACTTAGCGCCTGAGCAATGCGTGCTAACTTTTCATTATAGTTTTTTATGGCTACATCATTTTCGATATCAAAAATATGAAAACAATTTTTACCATTTTGTTTAGCAATGTACATGGCCTGATCAGCATGTCTTAATAAGTGGTCGGGATCGCCACCATCAAGCGGATACAAAGTTACGCCAATGCTGGCAGAAACATTTAATATTTTTTTTTCAACCACCAACGGCGCTGATACCGATTCGAGAATTCTAGACAAGACTCTATCACTCTCAGACGGGTCAGCAAGATTGTCAATAATGGCCACAAATTCGTCTCCACCAATACGAGATAAGGTGTCTCCTTCGCGTAAAGCGCCTTTTATTTCACCGCCAATTTTTTTCAGTAGCTCATCGCCAACTGCATGCCCATGATTATCATTAATTTTTTTAAAGCCATCAATATCGATAAAAGCGATAGCAAAATACTTGTTGTTACGCCTACTTTTAAGTATTGCTTGTTGCATTCTGTCTGCTAAAAGAATTCTATTGGGGAGAGCTGTTAATGAGTCATAGTGGGCTGTGTGCTTTAAGGCTTCATTTACTTGCGCCAAATTTAAATTTGTAAGCTCTAATTTCCTTTGGATATCTTTGTGCTCACTAATATCTTGAAAAATACCCGTTAAACGAACAGCTATGCCATCTTCTTGGGTTACGATACAAGTGGTTCGTACATCTATTTTGCGGCCGTTCGTTGTGAGGGCTTCTAACTCAAGATCGTATCCTACACAATGGTTAATCGCAGCATCTAAGGCTTTGGAAATAATGGTTTGAGATTCGGGCAAAAAATAACTAATACCGGCGTCTACTGTTGGGTTGAATTCTTCGGGTGAAGTGTCGTGTAGTCTGTAGGTTTCATCGGTCCAAAACAAATTGCCCGATTTTAAGTCTAGTTCCCAGCCACCAACGCGCGCCACTTTCTGTGATTGATTTAACAACTGGCTGGTGACAAGCAGCGTATTTTCGTTACGTTTTCGTTCAGTAATGTCAACATGCATACCTATCATACGCTGTGGTCGTTTATTATGGTCCCATTCAACTACTTTTCCAGACGCTAATACCCATACGTAGTGACCTAATTTGTGCAGTAATTGGAGTTCAATTTCATAAACGTCGCTATGACCACTAAAGTGCTTTTTTAAGGCTTTTTCTGCTTTTACTAAGTCGATAGGATGAAGGTTTTTTGACCATGTATTAAAATCTACACGCGCTAGCTCAGCTAATGTATAACCCAGCATTTCAGCCCCGCGATCATTGAACGTTAATTGGCCCGTTTTCACTTGCCAATCCCATACCCCAATGCCTATTGCATTGATTATGAGATCTAAACGATCACGATTGTCGTTCTGATGGCTATCTGAAAAATAATTTTTCTCTATCACTTAAATGTCTCGGCTGCGCTAGCCCTGCTGGGACGTTTCCGCGCAATTAATAGTGTTACCAACTCATATTCTGATCGGTTGATTTGTGTCGTACCTTAATAGGCCTTATAAAATCGGCAATTTACCCTTATTACGTTTTAGTGTGCACCTACTAACTAATAAATCAATAGGTAGATCTTCTTGGTTTCTTAACAAGTAAGTGTGTTTAGATCTATAAAGTTGAGTGGTTTGCGACTAAACCGCTTTATCAATATTCCCCGGCAATGAGTGCGGCGAAAAGCGCAGGAATAATTAAGGTATATGCTTCCAGCACTCAACATTATATTAAGCATATTTATGTTGTTTCTTATTTTTTCGCTTCGAGATTGCTACGCACTGTTTTAATGACTAGCTTGCCGACCGCATGCGAGGAAGCAGGATTTTGACCGGTGATGAGATTGCCGTCTTTCACCACAAATGACGTGAACATGTCGCCTTTTTGATAAAGTCCTCCCATACGCTTTAACTCATTTTCGAGTAAAAATGGCACAGACTCAGTGAGTCCAACGGCATCCTCTTCTTGATTGGTGAACCCAGCGACTTTCCTACCTGATACAAGGTAGTCTCCGTCACTGTCTTTTACACCAATGAATGCTGCGGGTCCGTGGCAAACTGAGGCGACAACCTTTTCATTGTTTAAAGCGCTTGTAATAGCATCTGCTAGAATAGGCTGATTTGGAAAGTCCCATACAGCACCATGGCCGCCTGGGAAGAAAATAACGTCATAATCGGTAAACTTGACGTCTTCAATAGACACCGTTGTTGTAATGCTTGCCATATTTTCAGCACTGGAAAGAAATTTATCTACAGATGCTTCATTTTTCCCTATATCTTGAATGCTTCGGGGGTCTAGCGGCACTTTCCCACCTTTAATAGATGCAATATCTACTTTAAAGCCGGCATCAACAAACTGGTAGTAGGGCGTTGATAGCTCTTCTAGCCAAAGCCCGGTTGGCTCGGGCAGATTCCCCATTGTATGTTGAGATGTGGTAATTATAATAACGCTAACAATATCCATTGAACTCTCTTTGAAGTGCACACTTATGTATAGTTACGTAGAAATATCAAAATAGCACCATAAAAATGTAGTCATTTCTAATTTATGGTCTGTTAGTGCATCAGCGTCATCTAAAACTGCTTAGGCGCTACTTAAGCACTAATAACGCGATGTATCTGACTGATAAAAGGTGTCGCTAAAACGTCATCACAAGGAGGAAGTATGGTTCACTCGCAAGCATCCGCTCAGGTAAAATATCCTATCTTAAAAAGGATTGCTCTAATAACTTTAGCCCTTTGGCTTGTGCTCTATTTATGTATTTCGTCACTCACGCAAGTAAAGCTGGTAAGTGACGAAAATGGCAAGTTACTGCCCACTATCATTGTCCCCAGCCCTACTTTTAATACTCTGCATCTGTCGGAAGATTTATTCTTAGAAACGCCCGCCCCTATGTTGTCTTTTGGGCAACTAAACATTAGCCAAATCACATTTTCTGACGAACTACTATTGGGCGACAAAATTGAAATCGCCGACTTAAACGCCAACATACAAGTAAATGAAGATAAAAGTATACGCAGTTTAGTTGATACCACCGTAATAACGCCGGCCACCCCAGAGTCTGAGTCAGTGACGCCAGCAGCAAACAAGAAAATGCAATTGCAGCAAAGCGCATTAACAGAAAATACTCAACCGTCTTTAGTGATTGTGGTAAATACAATTGAATTGTTAAACCAAGGCGTTGTTAGGGTAAAAGACGAAAGTGTAGCGCCTGCTTATAACCATCATCTAACAATTGAAACACTGAGATCGGGTCCATTTGATAGCCGTAAACCTAGTGCCGAAAGTCCGTTTAAACTTGTGATAATAGATGAAAATTATCTGAAAATAGATGCCACAGGGCATATTTCTCCCTTCGCCGAACAATTGAATGCCAATGTTCTTGCTAAGGTGGCCGAGCTTAACTTGCCGTCGGTGTCGCCTTATGTAAAAGACGGCTTAGGTTTTGAAATGAAGAGCGGCCAGTTAGATGTATCAGTTCAAATCAATATTGAAGACGGTGAAATAGAAGGTAACACTAATTTGTTTTTACGTGGCATTGAAATGGCAAGTGCCAATAAAGTTGAGCAAGGCACGATAAAAGAGGTAAAGCCATGCCACTAAACATAGCGCTAGGCTTACTCAAAGATGACAGTGGCAATATTGATTTAGACTTACTTATGCGCGGTAATGTAGCGCAACCTTCTTTTGGTGTAGAAAGCTTTGTTACCCTAATAATAAAGAAAGCCGCTATGTCGTAAGCACAAAGTTATTTAATGAATACTTTTGTGCCTTATGCATCGGTGGTTTCGGTTGCTATGTCAGGGGCAGAATTTTTACTTAAAATCACCTTTGAACCTTTGAACCTTTGAGCCTTTAACCTTTAATGCGGGTGAAAGTGCATTAAAAACAGAAAACGCACAGTTTTTATCTGAGCTTGCGCTACTAATGCAAGATACACCCGATTTACAAATAAAAACCTGTGCCTTGGTCATCTAGACTGACTTAAGCTTATCTGCCGAACAAGTATTAAATGAACAACAAAAAGGGCAATTGAAAACTCTCGGCGACGACCGCCAAACTAACTTAAAGCGTTTTTTAGTAGACAAAGGCATAGCATCAAATCGTATTTTGTACTGTGCTCCTGAGCTTGACCCTGCTGCAGATGCTGTGCCAAGAATTGAACTTAAAACAGACTGATTAGTGACAGAAGATGGCAAGATTTGGCAGCCGTATTTAGTCGAGATGAAATAACAAATAATTGCCGTTTTATACATTATCGCTCAAATAGGATTTGTGGACCCAATGACAGCGCTGAGCCTTTGCTGCCATTTGCATGCGGACGTCTTCGCTGCGCTAAGAAATATAATGACTAAACATGATACCTATTACAATGTTGCATAGTTTAGCTATAGGATCTATTCTTTCTACAGGCTTATTGAAGTCTAATGGCCTTAAGATGCTCGAGTACCTTTAATGATAGCTACTAGTTTCTTTTACTTAATATCCCAACTTAGATCAGCGTGAAGTGGATGACCATTAATAATCTAAAGCAAAATGTTTTTTATACCTTGCAACCCTTCGGTAAAGACAATCATATGGGGCGTTGGTTTGATTGGTTTTTAATCATCCTAATTTTTACTAATGTCGTCGCGGTTATATTGGAAACCCTGCCGACATTTCAGCAGCAATACCATGTTCAACTTTTTGTTTTTGAGGTGTTTTCAGTAACGGTATTTACCGCTGAGTATATTGCTAGAATATGGACTAGCACCTTAGATAATAATCAAGAAATCATTAAAACGTCAACGTTGCGGCAGCGTTTGCGTTTTATGCTAAAACCTATGTCGATTGTCGATCTCTTAGCCATATTGCCATTCTATTTGAGTATGTTTATAGGCTTAGATTTACGTGTTTTAAGGCTGTTTCGCTTGGTACGCATGATGAAGCTTGGGCGTTATTCTGTTGCTATGCAGACCTTGCAAATTGTGATTGCGCGCGAGTACAGAGTAATCGTGGCGGCTTTGGGAATGTTAATGATTGTCATGGTGGTGGCAGCAACCGTAATGTATCACCTTGAGCGTGCAGCACAGCCAGAGCATTTTGGCACTATTCCCGCAGCGTTGTGGTGGTCAGTAGTAACCCTAAGTACTGTTGGCTACGGTGACGTTGCGCCGATTACGCCAGTAGGTCAATTCTTTGCCGGCATGTTTATCCTCATAGGCGTTGCATTATTTGCTTTGCCTGCGGGTATTTTGGCTTCGAGTTTTACTGAACAAATGTCATTGCGCCGAGATAACTTCCGCTCTAGCGTTATTGATATGCTAGCGCAAGGTCACTTAACGCTAGCTGATTTAGAAAAACTCGAAAGCGTTAGGCGCTCACTACAGCTTGATAAAGAAGAAGCGAAAATTCTTTTTACCTCACTACGAAAGCAAGCTGATTCGAAGCAGAAAAATTGCGTCAAAAATTGCCCACATTGTCACAAAGCCATCGACACAAAATAAATACGACTGATCATACTAGATCCATCCAATAATCTTTCCTTATTAGGCCATTCTGTGTTCGGCGATCTAAAAAATGATCTATATCAAATTATGAACAATATTTACTAGATTATAGCCATTGCTTGGCGTACTAATTAATTATTAAGTCACGGCAAACAATAGAGGGCATATGCTATATCTGCGATTAGTGGTATTTATCACACTTCTGGGTATTGTGATAAATACTTGGGGACAGGAACAAACACAACAGTTAGTTGATGAGGGACTCGAACGTTTAAAACAAAATCAAGAATCGCAGCAGACTATCGATACTACCTTAGAAAAAATTCAAGCCATGGAAAAAGAGTTCCAGGATGAACTTCAATTACTCGATAGTCTCAATATGTATAACGCCATGCTTAAACGCCAGTTAGATGACCAGAATGCACAAATTAGTAAAACCAATACATCTATCAACAACGTTACCTTAATTGAAAGGCAAATCATGCCGCTACTAGTGAGGATGGTAGATGCACTAGACAGTTATGTAGCCGTTGACTTACCCTTTTTACAAAGTGAACGTGTTGCGCGTGTTAATGGACTAAAAGACCTGCTAAACAAGGCTGATTACACCACGTCTGAGAAAACAAGACGCGTATTTGAAGCCTATCAGATAGAGAACGAATATGGCTATACTATTGAGTCCTATAAAGGGCGGGTTAGTTTAAGTGGCGAACAATTTGCCGTAGACTTTTTGCGAGTGGGCAGAATTGGCTTGATGTACAGAGACCTTGCTGGAGATCGTGTAGGTTTTTGGAATAATGCAAGTAAACTCTGGCAACCTTTAACTGAGCGCCAATACAAACGGCATATCACTAAAGGCTTAAAAATAGCGCGCGAAGAAATTTCCCCTGAACTCATCACATTGCCCATTTTGGCAAACATTGAGGTGCGCTAATGACTATTTTCAATAAAGCTTTAGTGACAATAATTGTGGCTATCTCCCTTTCGTGCACGAGTACTATATGCTTAGCACAAGAACAAAAACCTCTTTCTGTGGATGATTTGTTAGAGCAAGTAAAACAAGGAAATCGACAAGACCAAGAAGTTAATCAAGGCCGTATTCAAGTGTTTTCAGGAAATAAGGATCAACAACAATCTATGCTACATAAGATTAAAAATGATCGCGCGAATGCCGAGGCATTGAGCCTGAAAAATGAGCAACAGTTTGAAGTGAATGAACAGCAAATTACCGTCGTGCAACAACGCCTCACCGAGCGACTGGGTTCATTGAAAGAGTTGTTCGGTGTGTTGCAATTGGTCTCTAATGACACCCAAGGCCAGTTTGATAACTCGCTGATTCAGTTACATTATCCAAGCAGAACACAGCGTCTAAATGCATTTTCTAAGAAAATGGGGCAAATTACTGAGTTGCCTTCTGTCGAGGAGATTGAAACGTTATGGTTCGAACTCCAGCGCGAAATGACCGAGTCTGGAAAAGTAGTGCAATCCACACAAACTGTGCTCTTACAAAACGGGCAGGAAATAGAAACAGATCTTATCCGAGTGGGCACATTTAATCTTATTTCGGATGAAAAGTATATTCAACGTATTAGTGAAACGGGTCGCATCGTTGAATTTCCACGCCAACCTTCGGCTCGCTATATGTTAGGTGCAGAGCAAATTGCAAATAGCTCTGGAGAAGTCATTCCCTTTACTATTGACCCCATTCGCGGTCAACTAATTGCGTTGATGGGGACTGCTCCAAATCTTACAGAGCGCGTGCAACAAGGGGGTGTAATAGGTTACGTTATCGTTTCTCTAGGTGTCGTAGTAGTGTTGCTAGCCATTGGACGCTTTATCTATTTATTGCTAATGGATCGTAAAATTGGCAATCAATTAACTCACCTCGACAAGCCCAGCAATAATCCCCTTGGACGCATAATACAGGTCTACCAAGACAATAAAAAAGACAATCTCGAACAATTAGAAATCAAACTTGGGGAAGCAGTCCTGCGTGAGATACCCCCCATAAATCGAGGTTTGTCGTTCTTAAAAATAAGCGCGGCGGTAGCACCACTTCTGGGTTTGTTGGGAACTGTCACCGGGATGATAATCACATTTCAGGCTATTACCTTGTTTGGCGCCGGTGATCCCAAATTAATGGCTGGCGGTATTTCACAAGCTTTGGTAACAACCGTACTGGGTTTGGTAGTAGCGATTCCTACATTATTGCTGCATAACTTAGTCAACAGCAAAGCAACCAAGATCACTCAAATCATCGAGCAAGAAGCCGTCGCTTTAATAGCGCTTCGGGCCTCTGACACATAGGAGTCGCTTATGTTTGCATTGATAGATAATTTGTTTCCTTGGTTTGGCGATATGCTTGAGCTAGGGGGGGATATTCTGCTCATGATCATAGTGATGGCTGCGGTTATGTGGGCATTGATTTTGGAGAGACTGGTTTTCCTTTTTATTGTGTTTCCACACAAACAAATATTGTTAGCCCGTTTATGGCAGCAACGCGACACAATGTCAGACTGGCATACAGCACAATTTAGACAACTACTGGTTAGTCGCGTACACCGAGAGATGTCACGAAACCTTCAGCTTATCAGTACCATCGTTAAGGTATGCCCATTACTTGGACTACTAGGAACAGTGATGGGCATGCTGGAAATTTTTGATGCACTGGCAGTGACCGGTAACAACAGTGCCAGAACGACAGCCGGTGGGGTGTCTAAAGCTACAGTATCGACTATGGCAGGGATGGTAGTTGCCATTTCAGGACTGATGATCAGCAACTATTTAATTGATAAAGCTAAAGCTATGAAGTTACGCTTTCAAGAAAACCTGTCTGCTAACGAATTAAAGGATGTTTCACATGCGTAGATTTATATCTAATCAAACTCAAGAACAAGACGCCACCGTCGACATCACGCCCATGCTAGACGTTGTTTTTATCATGCTTATATTTTTCATTGTAACCGCTACTTTTGTCAAAATTTCTGGTATTGAAGTAGACGCGCCAAAAGCTTCCACCACTGTGGTACAAGAGAAAGCGAATATTTTGATAGCCATAGATGCTAACAATAAAGTCTGGATCAACCGCCGAGAAGTCGATTTACGTGCACTTCGGCCAAACATTGAAAGACTGCATGCCGAAAATCCCAAAGGAATAGTGGTAATACAAGCCGATAAAATGTCGCGTAACGAAATATTGGTAAAAGTTATGGACGCGTCACGTAAAGCGGGCGTATACGACATCGCTTTGGCCGCAGACAGAAGCTAAATCATGAAAAATTCTCATTTAGTCCACACAATGGAGTTTAACGACGGATATTTCTGGGTAAGACTTGCTCTTACTTCCGTTATTGGAATAGTCATCGCTGGCGCACTCACCTTATTTATGTATGTACTCATTGAAGCAAGTCAGCAAGGATTAGTGGAAAGCTCACGTGCAAATATTTTGGACTTTGTGCGAGTACAGCGTGAGGAAAGCTCTCAACGAAAAAAGCCTAAACCACAACGTCCACAAACTCAGGAAACGCCGCCTGCTTCGCCCACTCCGCAGACAGATCAAAGTAATCTTAGTGATTCTGCCCTGGCAATATCAATCCCCACTGCTAATACGAATGTGGGAGTTGATATTGGCGGTATGATTGGGACGGGGGATGGCGAATATTTACCTATCGTAAAAGTAGCACCAGCCTATCCTATAAAGGCTGCAATAGAGGGAACAGAGGGTAATTGCGCTGTTGAATTTACGGTGACCAATTCGGGCGCGACTAAAGACGTTAGCGTTGTAGATGATATGTGTCCGTCAATATTTGCTAAGGCATCGATTAATGCGGCGAAGAAATTTAAATACAAACCTAGAATTGTTAACGGTGAAGCAATCGAAGTACATAACGTGCGCAACATATTTCAGTACACCCTTCAAGATCGAGAGGTAAGCGAATGAAATGGACTAATATTTTAACCATATTGTGTGTTCTAGTTTGCATGCCTTATGCTAATCCGGCGGCAGCAAAAAAATCTTATGCTATAAGCATGAATGTATTCAAGAAAATGGAAGAAGTAAATTTATTAGTTGAAGAAAAACAGTATCGTGAAGCTCTGCTGGGCGTAAGTGAGCTGCTTGAGAGACGATCTTCAAAATATGAAAAAGCGCAGGTTTATTCGTTGATGGGCTCAATACATTATCGAAATAACGATTTACAAAGTGCCATTGAAAGCTTTAAAAAAGTGCTCGATTCGGTTGGTGATATGCCACTATCTCTTCATACCCAAACCTTGAAAACCCTAGGGCAATTAAGTTTGGTCGTTGAGAATTTCCAACAAGCCCGAGATTACTGTGAGCAAATCATTGAAATTGCAGGTGACACACTCAAACCCATTGATTATACATTATTGGCACAGGCAAATTATAAGCTCGAAGATTGGAATAAAGCCCTAGAGGCGGCATTAGGGGGACGAGAATTGTCTTTGGAGATGGAAAAAATACCAAAGCAAAATCTACTGCTGTTGCTAAATGCCATTTATTTCGAACTGGGACAAATGGATAACATGCGTGGCGTTTTAGAAGAGCTCATAAAGCACTATCCAAAAAAGAGTTATATGCTTAATTTAGCTTCAGTTTATGGACAATTAGACAGGCTTGACAAACAAACTGTGTTAATGGAATCCCTATATGAAGATGGCCGTATTGTGGATGGTTCACAGCTGCGAAACTTGGCCAGTTTATATTTGTCGGAAAATAGCCCCTACAAAGGTGCGATAGTGTTAGAAACCGCGCTAGAAAATGGACAGTTAGAAGCTACCGCTAATAATTTTGAAATGCTTGCCCAAGCATGGCGATTGGCGGCAGAGCGAGAGAAAGCGATTACCACGCTAAATCAGGCGGCTAAATTATCGGACGATGGTGATAATTACCTGCAAAAGGCCTATTTGCATTTTGATATGGCGCAGTGGAAAAATACTGTAAACACACTCAAGCTAGGGTTTGATAAAGGTCTAAGCGAAAAACTTGAAGGCGAAGCATGGTTGTTGATGGGAATGGCTCATTTCAAAATGAAGGAGTATCAAAAAGCCATTGAAGCATGCGAATACGCTAAAAACTATGAGAAGTCCTTAAAGCATGCACAAAATTGGATAAGTTATATTTCTAACGAGCAACGCAAAGTTGAAAGTATGCGCGAAGTGCTTAACTAAGGGTATAAAGCATACTTAATGAGTAATTAGGCTTTATTTCTGTGGATGTATATCTCTTGTAATCAAGTTGTAAGGAGGGTGAAAAATGGGACGTTTTTTTGAAAAAGATAGTTTTTCGCTCAACGATCACAAAGAGTTTAGTGTAAGACTGCATGAACAAATTGAGACTCTTAAACATCTACTTGAACAAGCACAATTTTCGATAGGAGAGGCGACATTAGGCGCTGAGCTTGAAATGTATTTATTAGACAAAGATTGTATGCCTGCTCCCTGTAATACCGAACTTTTGTCTATGATGAAGCACCCTTTACTCACCGAAGAACTCAACAAGTTCAATCTTGAATTTAATTTGTCCCCAGTGCCCGCAAAAGGAACTCCTTTTTCGGCGATGACTAATGAAGTTGCCCCGTTTTTAGGTAAACTCAAAAAAGCTGCCAACAGCATTAATACTCAAGTCGCGACCATTGGTATATTACCTACTTTACGCAATGAGCATTTGCATAAAAGTTATATGACAGATTTACCAAGGTACAGAGCAATAACCAGTGAATTGAGCTCTCTTAAAGGAGAGCCTTTTATGGTTGATATAAATGGCCAAGATGCGCTCAAAATGCAATGTGATGAAGTCACCTTAGAGGGCGCAAATACATCCTTTCAAGTGCATTTAAAAGTGCCCGCGAATCGTTTCGCTAATTTATACAATGCCACGCAACTAAGTACATCTTTGGTGCTTGCGCTTGCCGGCAATTCACCTATATTTTTAGGCCATAGCTTATGGCATGAAACTCGGGTAGCACTATTTAAGCAGTCTATCGACAGTCGCATTCAAGGATTGACTAAATGGCGTCAACCCTCGCGAGTTTCTTTTGGTCACGGCTGGGTTAGACATGGTGCATGGGAACTATTTGCTGAAAATGTTGCGTTGTATCAAGTCATAACACCTTATGTATCGTCTAAGCAAAACTCCTTTGACGAACTTAATTTGCATCATGGCACCATTTGGTCGTGGAACCGTGCGGTATTTGAGCCAAACCATGGTGGTCATTTACGCATTGAGTATAGAACGCTTCCAGCAGGGCCCACTATGTTAGATATGATGGCAAACGCTGCCCTTAGTATTGGTTTAACCCAAGCCTTGTCGCATAAAATGCCAGAACTGCTATCCAAAATGCCCTTTGAATACGCGCATTATAATTTTTACCGAGCAGCGCAAGATGGCCTAGACGCAAAAATATTGTGGCCAACAGCAGATCAAAATTCCTTAAAAGAACACTGTATTAGCGACATTATTAAGCAAGTGTTGCCTATGGCAACTGATGGTTTACAAGAGCTAGGCGTAGATGCCAACGAAATCGATAGGCTAATGCAGGTCATAGAGCATAGGCTAGCAACTAAGCAAACGGGATCGGTTTGGCAGCTCAAGCATTTACAAAAGCTTGAGGGGAGACTAGACAAACCTGAAGCCTTGAAGCAATTGATGTTCGACTATATGATTCATTCAGATTCAGGTATACCTGTTTCAAAGTGGCTCATTTAATTCCGTGTATGCACATAATCTACCGAGAATTGAGTTAACAAATGAGCAGTATTAAACTTACCCATCTGCATAGGCCATTACCTGTGCAAATAGGCGAAACACTTTATCAGTTTTTAAACTATTTAAGTGGGCCCACTGTTATCCACATAAAGGGTCAAGACAGCAGCCGCTGTAGAGTTGTTGTTACCTTACTGCACGGTAATGAACCCTCTGGGTTAAAAGCTATTCATCAACTATTACTAAGTCAATTTACGCCTTGTGTAGATACTAAGTTTATTGTCGCTTCGGTGGTAGCCGCGCGCACAGAACCGGTTTTTGAATATAGAATGTTACCCGGTCAACACGATTTAAATCGATGCTTTGGTAATAGCCAACGAGATTTACAAAGCTTGCTTGCTAGTGCGATTAAAAGTGAAATAGAAACGTTCCAAGCTGAAGCTATTATTGACCTGCATAACACTTCAGGAAGTGGTCCTGCGTTTAGTGTATCAACCAGTAATTCAGAGCAACACATCGCCATGGCAGCCCACTTTACCCACAGAATGATATTTACTGATTTGCGTTTAGGCTCAATAATGGAACAGCAATTAGCGTGTCCAATAATAACCGTCGAAGCAGGCGGTGCTCATGATAACGCCGCAGATCTTACTGCACTTGAAGGTATTAAGTCGTTTTTATCAGCACCCAATGTATTTGAACGAATACAAGAGGTAGAACTGCTATACAATCCAAGACGATTAGAGCTAAAAACTACCGGCAGTATTGCTTATGCACAAGCGCCTATCAAAGGAACGAGTTTAACTATGCGCCAAGACATTGAGAGGCTTAACTTTGGCACAACTAAAGCCAATCAGCTACTAGGTTGGTTGTTTGACAATACTTTAGATACCTTGCAGTTAGACAGTTCTGATTTTAATGTAGGTGACTATTTTATGGTGCATGGCACACAGCAAGATGGCTTTCAGTTAAAGACCAAATGTCCACTCACTTTGTTTATGGTGACAACCCGTGCAGATATCGCTAGTTCTGATTGTTTGTTTTATTTTGTAAAGGCATAAACTTACTGCCTCTATTTCACCGCTAGAACATTCACTTTTACAGAGGCGCTTCTGCCCAAATCATCGCTTACTTGAACATCGTATTCACCGGGCGTTGCTTGCCATATTAGTGGGTTGGTGTTGGGTGTTGTTGTTAGATTGACGCTTGCTATAAATTGACCATTTGCGAACCAATACAAATAGCTAGTTTCAGCGTCGGCACTTGCTTGTAAGGGAATGGACACGAAATTTTTCAGACCATCTTGTACGACATAGCTCACTTGGGCTTGTGGTGAATTGATGATTGGCTCATTACCGACCAAAGCAATATCGCCAAGTTTACATTCAGGTGCAAATTTAGGTGGTTTTTCTATATGTATGCCAGCCTGTTCAAACAGTGTTTGGAAGTCTGTTGGCCAAAAAGCAAATACCTTTGAGCTGGCTCCCTGCGCATTATTGCTGCATCTTCTTAATCCTGTTACCTCATCAATCCATATTTTGCGGTATATATATGCACGTTTAATGGGCGATATGCCGGGGATAAATAAAGTACGACCTTTGTTTGGACATTCAGGCGCATAAAGGTCGCCGGTGGTCTTACAAATATCCACCCACTTAAGTTTCAAATTTTGCAAGCTATTAGTATCAAATGGGGTGGATTGATACTGCTCAGGCAAGTTGGAATCTGTATGTGTGTTTGCTTGGTATGACTGCCCAACAATGTCTAATAATTTAAACAACAGCGGACCAGCAGCGGTTCTGCCTATAAACGCATTATTACCGGGGCCATCAAAGTTGCCAATCCATACCGCCATGACATAGTCGCCTACTATACCCACGGCCCAAGCATCTCTGAATGCCCAAGACGTGCCGGTCTTCCACGCCGTTTTCTGGGTTTGACTGCTTTGGGGAGAGATAACAAGAGAATTGGCAGTGTTTGGCTTAGGGTTTTTACGTAACATATCAAACACTAAAAATGAGGCTTCAGGGCTTAGCAACCGCCGTTTTTCATCGTCATCTTTGCTGTTATGTAAGTAGGTACTTACTGCTGCTTTATGGCTTCCAAAATTGGCAATTGTGGCATACAGTTCAAGCAGTTCAAGCATAGTGACTTCACCGCCGCCTAAGGCCAGTGCTAAGCCATAAAACTCTGGTTCTTTTAGCTGTGATACGCCTGCATTTTGAAGAAATTCGTAAAATGTTTGTACTTGTTGAGGCTTTTGTTTAGTACTTTCAAGCTGTTGCTTTTCTATTAAGCGGTACTGCAAATCGACCGCGGGCACATTGCGACTTTTTATAAGGGCATCTTGTGCAGAAATAGGGCCTACAAAACCTCTTCCAAAGTTCTCTGGTGCAAAGCCAGCATATTTCTTAGGTAAGTCTTTGAGCATTGTCATTGGGTGAATTAGGCCAGCATCGAGTGCAAGCCCATAAACAAAAGGCTTAAGTGTAGAACCTGGCGAACGTTTTGCTACCGTGCCGTTTACTTGTCCTTGGATGCTAGGGTCATTAAAATTTGCTGAGCCAATCATTGCTTCAATATGCATGGTTCTATGATTGAGTAGCAGTGCGCTGGCGTTGTGAAATCCACGGCTTTTGTTTTGCTTAATGTAGGCCTGCAATACATCTTCTAAGCGGCTTTGTAAGTGAAGATCTACTGTGCCTTTTATGCTTTGATTACTTGCGGGTGTTGGCAAGGAAGATTCAGCCCGAAAACCCTCATTAGTAAGGTAATGATATCGCTTCTGAGACAACAAATACTGCACAAAATGTGGCGCCAAATAGGGCAAATCGCTAGTTTTTCTTACCGAAAGCGGCAAGTCTACAAAGCTTATCATTTGTATATCTTCTGGGTATTGCTCAAGCCAGCGTTCAATTAGCCGTGTTTTTGCTGCGTGAATAGCAAGCATACCTTTTACACTCGAAGGGTTTCGCTTAGTTGGGTTTTGCGGTACTACTGCCAAGGTAATTGCTTCGGCAAAACTGAGTTGAGATGCCGGCTTATTAAAATAAATAAGGCTAGCCGCGCCAATACCTTCAATATTTCCGCCGTATGGCGCTAAGTTCAAATATGCTTCAAGCAAGACGGGTTTGGAATAATGCCGTGAAAGTTGCAAAGCTCTGATTATTTGTTCTATCTTTCCTGCAAGCGTATTGGACGGAATTTTCCAGCGTAGTCTTGCTACTTGCATTACTATGGTAGAGGCGCCAATACGACGTTCTTGGAGTACATAGGTCTGCCAAAAAGCACGCATTAAGGCATTGTAATCGACACCTGAATGCGCATAGAAGTTTTGGTCTTCGTACAAAATTGTGGCTTGTTGGAAGTACTCTGATATTTCGCGAATAGGGGTATATAGTCGATATCGGTCATCTTGTGCCAATGCAACACGAAGTAGTTTATCGTTGCGGTCAAATATGGCAGTTGAGTAACTTTGATAATTCAGTAGTTCAGGTTTGGGTAAAAGTATATAAGCCAGTGCGCCCGCCGCAAACGCTAAAGACAAAACAAAGAAAATTTTAAAGCGAAGTGTTAGGCGCGAGTATGTCTGCTTAATTGAATGCGTTTTTGCATACTTATTTGCCCTCACCGTTGACTTGGTTGCCAAGCTGTTTACCTCATTGCTACGCGCACAATTTCTTCGTTTTCATGCATATCCTCAATAAAGTATCACACTTTAAACAAGTTTTTGATCAGATAAGTCATTCAATGAAATTTATAAAGGTTTGTAGTGTAGCTATATAATCATAGCTACATATCAAAGAGGTTCGGCCGTTAAATGCTATTTGAGCTTGTTTGCTTTAAGAGCAATGGATAAATATTGAAGTTATTTTATATATTTATGTATTTCGGCTTCTTCTACAGGACGCGCGAAAAGGTATCCCTGTGCCAACTCGCAGTCGAAGTTTTCTAGTAAATTCTTGGCATCAAGCGTTTCAACACCCTCGGCAATAACCTTTATATTTAGCTCGCGTGCTAAATTTATAATAGCGCAGACTATGGCTTTGCTGCTGTCATTAATTAACATATCTTGAATGAATGACTTATCTATTTTCAAATAATCAAAAGACAGCACTTTTAGGTAATATAAAGAGGTGTATCCAGTGCCAAAGTCATCAATAGCGACGCAGTGGCCGTAACTTTTAATTTCTTTAATCACCTTACTAGATTTTTCGATATCGCTAATAATAGCTGTTTCCGTTACTTCGAAAATTACATTTAAATTGGGGTTCAGATTGTTGAGAGACCTTAAAAACTCTCTCAATAAAGTAGGTTGCACAAAATGTATTGGCGACAAATTAATAGAAAAGTGAGGGCACATAGGGAACTTTTTTAAAAATGAAAGCGATTGCGCAAACACCCACTTGTCAATTTCTAGCATGAGTGAAAGAGACTCTGCTAATGGAATGAAGCTAGCGGGCGAAACAATACCTCTCTTCTTGGAGTTCCACCGAAGTAAAACTTCACACCCAACCACCTCTGCCGTTTTTATGTTAACTATGGGTTGAAAAACTTGGTGAAACTCGTTGTTATTTAAGCCAAAGTACAAGTCTTCTTCAAACGATATTCGTTCTTGTAAAAATGTTTCCATGCTGTGGTCAAAGAAATGGAATTGGTTTTTACCTTTTTGTTTTGCATGATACATAGCAATATCTGCTTGTTTTAAAAGGTCTCGTGCATTGTTTGCTTCATTTGAAGATAGACTAATACCTATGCTGACCGTGATTTTACAGGCGTTCCCATCAGCCGTGAAAGGTTCATCTAATGCTTTTTGTACGCGTTCAGCTAAAGTGTGTAAATACTTTTTATCTGTTACATCCTGAATTAAAATGACAAATTCATCGCCACCTAACCTAGCCATTACGTCGGTGCTTTGTATTTGATTCTGAATGCGTTTAGCGACCGCCTTAAGCAAGATATCACCAACTTCATGGCCAAACCCATCATTGATTAGCTTGAATCCATCTAAGTCAATAAAATAGACTGCACATTGTGATTGGTTTTCAAGTGAATTTCGGCATGTTTTGTCTATAGCCTCTATCACATTAGCTCTGTTTGCTAAGCCTGTTAACGAATCGAACAGTGCAAGATTGACAAGCTTTTCTTCTTTCTCCTTTAGTAGCGTAATATCTTTAAGTGTGGCACAAAAAAACGGTAGTTCATCATCATCTGTCACACACATTATATTGACTAATACATTCGGGCTTTGAGTGTTAGACGTTATTATTTCGCCTTGCCATTCACCGTTTGATTCAATTGCACTAAGAACTTTTGTTTTTAATTTAGCGCTTACTCGATCTTGCCAAATTTTATGGATTGCATCATTTTCAATCTTTTCATGCGTTACCATTTCAAGTGCGGGTTGATTTGCGTGAATAACTAACCAATTAGAATCAAACAATAAAAGGCCGTCGTGCGCATTGTCGAACAATTTTTTGAATCGCAGAATCGATTTGTTTTTTAGCTGTAAAATCTTTGTGTTTCTTTTAAAAGGGGCTGCAATAACGCCAAAGTATAAATATATCAATATCCCTACAGAGCAAATCATAAATGCAGCCTGAATCACTTTTAATTGATTTTGGGCATTATCTGAGGAACTTTGTATTTGGCTAACCGCCAAATCAAGTTCATATAGTATAAATTCTGAATCCTTAAGGAGTTGTTTTATATTAAGTACAGTGTTTTCTCTCGATACATTAGTACTAAGATCGTTCAAAGTAGCTATATAACTTGCAAGTTTTTGCGAAAGTTGTTGGTCTATATAATATTGTTGAAGGCCTTTCGTAGGCAATTGATTTGCTATGTTTTTTTGATTTTTCGATAACTCATCTAATGTATTTTTTAGCAGAATTTTAACATCGGGATCAGTTAATGAAAGCGATGTTAAATAAGCCGCTTTTTGAGTGAGCATTCTTTGCTTGCCAGCAGAATTGATGATTGCAGCATAGTCGCTTAGTGCTGAGCCGAATATATAAAGAATTAGCGCTAGAAATGATAGCCAAATAGTCAGAACCGCTGCCGCTAAGCAGATTGCTTTTGTTAATTTATGAGTGTCCGTGACACTAGCTTCATCTTCAAATAGCATAGTATGAGATGGTTATAATAATCAAGGTATCGTCCAATGATCTCTTCTATTACAGGAAAATCGACTTTGCAGCACTATTACTATAGCTAAGGCAATTTAATATTGTCACTGAGTAGTGAATTTATATGAAGTTATGTGTAAAATATTAGATACGGTTAGAATAAATATGACTGATCACAAATGTAAGAGCACCACGTCAATTGCTTCAAAAAGCACAAGTCCAATAGAAGCAAAGTCGGTTACGTAAATTGTATCGGTGGATGGGTGATGGTAGATATTACCCAGCTTAAATATAATAAAAAGCGCTGACTTATGCCCGAAGCTCCGAACATAGATCCCTAGTAAAAGGCCTTTATTGAAATATAAAGAGTTGAATTAAGCCTGCCTCAGTTGCTATGTTCCCAACGTTTATGAAGATGCCGCGGCTTTTACATCATGTCGCTGTGACCTGTACTTTCCATGGCGGATTCAACCTGTTTTCACCCGCCCAAAAAAGTTTGATTTTATTACCTGATGGATCGTTTAGTATCGCTTCTCGCCATAAATATGGTTTATCTGCAGGTAGCTCCACAAACTCAACGCCTTTTTTGACAAGGCCATCGACCCATTTATCAAGTTCTTCATATTCAAAATAGATCGTCGTTGAACTCATTACGCCTTGTTCCAACATAAATGAGAAACTAGCTTCTCCTAAGGGGCAAGCAAAGCGTAAATAATGAGGTGTATCGACTATTAGGGTAAAGCCCAAGAGTTGATAAAATGCTTTCGTTTCTGCAATGTTTGACGTAGCTAATGTGACTTGATTTAAATTCATAATTGTTACCTTTAGCGTAAAACGGACACCTATGCTTGAGATGAATTACGCTCATTGGGAGCGTCTGAGCTGTATTCGACAAACTCTACTTCAAGTCCATTAGGATCTATGTAGTATAGATTTCGCCGAAATTCATGTTCAGCGCCTAGAGATGAAGGCTCAAAACCCGCTTCTTGCATACGTTTACGCAGAGCCGATAGTTTGTCTACTTCAAAGCCTAAGTGTGCAAGTCCTACTTCATTGCTGCTTAAATCCCTTGGTTCACCAGTGCCCATATCATTAAGGCTTAAGTAATGGTAATCATCACCAAAATGCAGCCAGTTTCGCTTTGTGCCATGCCAGTCAGCATTGCCTTTTGTTCGTATCTCCCAATGAGGAAAGCAAGCTCTATAAAACTGTAAGGTTGTTTCCATATCTGTGACTACCATATTGACGTGTTCTAATCTCAGCATTTGTATTTTCCATTTAAATAGTTGCCAATAGTATAGAACCTCAAGTAAACTTGAGGTAAAGCACTTTTTGGATGTTGTTATGGAAAAGCGAGTTTATAGCGTAGGCGCCATCGCAAAACGGTGCGGCGTAAAAGTATCTACTTTACATTTTTATGAAGATAAAGAACTCATTCAAAGTACCCGTAACATAGGCAATCAACGTCGCTATAAAGGCGACGTTATGCGCAGAGTGTCGGTAATTAAGGCAGCCCAGAAAATGGGCATAAGTTTAGCCAGTATTAAGCAAGCATTTACGGCTTTACCTAATAATCGCACTCCCACTAAAAATGACTGGCAAGGGCTGTCTCGAAAATGGCAGCAAGAACTTAATGAGCGCATTCAAGCAATGGAAAAGCTGCGAGATATGATGGATGGTTGTATTGGCTGTGGTTGTTTATCTTTAAAAAGTTGTCCCTTGTATAACCCTGAAGATAACTTAGCAAAATTTGGGCCCGGTCCAGTTATTCTGGACCGGTGACTCTTAGGTCTTAGGATATGATAAATCCTAAGACCTAATAATGGTCATAGTTCAGAACTCTTGCGATACGCCATTCTTCATCTTCTCCTAGCAGCCAAAGATGCGTGAAACTGGCTGGTGCAATGGTCACTGCTTCTCCAGCTAGCGCAAAACCGTATTTGCCGGTTTGCATAGCGCCATAAAGTTTGCCATTGTTAAACATTGGAAATACGGCAAGTGAATTGGGAATAAGATGTCGACGTATTTTGTTCTTACCAGTGCTACACAGTCCATTTTGAATGGTCTTTACAAATTCAGTTTTGCCTTTGTCAATTCCACTTTTGACGTGATAGAACTCGACATCTTCGGTCATTAAACTAGCCGTTGTAAGCAAGTCACAATTGTCGAAGCCTTGCGCAAACAACATTTTATCTTTGGCTTGTAATGTATCAACAAGGCTTTCTTCAGTGTGTGCGTTTGTAACACTAAAAGTACTAATTAATAAAACGGTGAGTGCAGGTGTTAGCTTGTTCTTTTTCATGTAAACATCCCCATATATTGATATTAAAGCATACTTAAGTTTTATATTTCAAAATGTAATAATTTGACTCGTATGCTGCACAAGTAAATTTATAGATTTTAAGCACTGAAGAAGCTTGTAGATAATCGAGTGTTTATATAAATTTAACAATAAAACCAAAGACTAGGAATTAACAATGGAAGGTATAAAACGCGCGAATATTAAGCTTGGCGCACAAGTTTCTATTGTGCTGAAGCAAGACCAAAGAACGGGTAATTTAACTGAAGGCGTGGTTGAAAAGATACTTACTAACTCGCCAAATCACCATCATGGTATTAAGGTCAGATTAGATAGCGGCGAAATAGGCAGGGTTAAAAAGATTCATTGGTAAACACGCGTGGCCTAAAAACACAAAAAAATCACTTATTTTTGCTTAAAATATTCAGTGCGGTTTCGACCTAATTTTTTTGCCTAATAATGCTACTTACAGAATGGCCAACTGTCGTTGCTTAACGGCATGTTAATCCTTTATTAAATCTTGAGTGCTTCACTTACCATTACCATGTTGTTGACAACAAGGAATTGCCTATTCCAAGGCCTCAATCATTACTGTTGAGGACTCAGAGTAAGCCCTAATACTGCGATCATACATAGCTTCCGCAAAGCTTGGTGGCACGGTGAATGTGCCGGCCGCAGTCACTTTAACCGTGTAGCTTATTTCAGTCATGCGATTGGTAATATTACCGTAAAATATAATACGGTCTTCTCGAATATCAATATAATCAGACTGCCATAGCCCCGCATTGCGCTCAACCGACTCTCGTATAACTTCAAAGCCGCCCGGCAGCAGGTCAATAATGGCTATGTTGGCCATGTTTTTCTGTTCGCTTGCGCGCACACGCAGCCTTACTTTTAGTTCATCACCTTGGGTAATCGCAGTGGCAATCTCGCCGTCTTTATTGATAAAGACTTTTTGTATTTCAATTCCATTACTCAGCGCTTCAGTGGGCAATACTGTTTGATAGCCAGCTTGCATATTCACATAATATAGGCCGCCTGCGCTTGGTAAAGCCGAGCTGGAAAGAGTGGCTTCAACGTGGTCGGTGCCTGTCGGGTATAAAGCGCTAGCAAAAGGACTATAACTTACTTCAAGGGGAGTTTGTTTTTGCAGTGCTAGGGCTAAAAACATGATTTGCTTGTCAATTTTTTCAAGTGATTTTTTCGTAGCATCGTCTTTTACAGCAGTGCTGTTAATAGCGCTATGGTAAGCGCCTAGAGCCAACATGCTATAAGCAGCAGAAATGGTATTATATTCACCCTTATAGATTGCTTGAGTAATATTCAGTACTGCTTGCCCCGAAATTTCTGCGAGTTGCTGAGGGAAGTGTTTTGCAACCAGAAACAAATACTGTGCGTCTAATGTTATGCGCGGTGCTAAACCAGCAAATGCTTGGTCGACTATAAGTGCTTGTTCGCTTAAATCGTAATCGACAATAAGTTGCTTAGCTTCCTCGGTTTGTTGCATTAAGCCATAGCTAGCAGCTATATAAGCGCTAACTATATCTTTGCGCCAAGTACCCTTATGTTGTTTATCTAGGGTGCTAACTAAGTCAATTAGCAAGTTAGACGTCACCACGCCGCTTCGTGTAAGCAAATACACTACTTTTGCGCGCAGTCGCAAACTACGCAAACTGGTAGTTGACGATTTATTTTGGCTATTCGCCCTAAAATAAGCGCTGGCAGTATCGTTCAAGAAGCGCACACCACTTTGCAGCATATCTTGCGGCACAGCGTAGCCTAGAGCTCGCGCTTCAATGAGGAAGTGCATCACATATACGCTAACGTCTATATCGTTTTCTTGGCCGCTAGGCCAATAGGAGAATCCACCTGCGTAGCTTTGCCGTTGACGAAGCTTACCAATGACCTTGTTAAAGTGGGCGGTAACTTTTTCGTTATCAGGCCCATACTTCGGTATGTTCGATAAGCCTATTAATGGAAATACCTGACTCACTATTTGCTCGGTACAACTGTGGGGGAATTCATCTAAATAAGCGCTTAATCCTTCGGTGATGACAAGCGGGCTTGCCGAGGCGCTAATCATTTGAGTCGATTCGGCTGCAAACAGTGCAAAAGGCGTGTTCAAAGAGACCTTGCCATTACTTGCTACGCCGGTAGTTATCTTCACTTCAAAAGGCATCGCTGGGCGTATGCTCAAAGTGGCTGTGCGCGATGACTGCCATGTTTTACCAGCAGCGTCAGTCATATTGACATCAAAACTAATACTTGCGCCGCCTAATATATTATTAGCTTTAACGGCAAAGCGCACCGCGTCTTCTTGGTTTTCACTCAATCGCATTTGCGCTTGCTTATCGCCCACAAGACTAATATGTTCGCTGGTGCTTACGCTTATATTAACCACTGCGCTGTTGGGCGAATCTTTTATCACATTGGCAACGCTCAAAGTTACATCAAATTCGTCGCCCGGCGCTGCTTGGTTGAGTACATTTGCGGTTAACACAAAAGGCCCGCGCACAAGGGTGTTTTCTTGTGTACGTCCCATGGTTTGCTCGCCTACTGCAACCGCCATCACTCGCAGGGCCCCAACAAAGTCGTTTGGCACGTCGAAGGTGTAAGTATTGTCGCCTTTTTTGCCGCTCACCACGCCCGACCAAAATACCGCAGGATCTTGCACTTTACGTTCAAAGGGGTTGGCTGAGCGCCGCTTAAGGGAACCTGTTACCTTCATCATTTCTGAACGCATCATATCGGCCTCCATATCACCACCAGCGGCAGACAGCATCTGCGTTAAGGCAAAATCGGGCAGAATCAAATCGAGTATTTGCATGGTGCGCACATTCAAAGCGCGCTTTTTAAAGAAGTGCGCCAAAGGATTGGGTGTACTGTAGTTAGCCACTTGCAAAATACCCACATCTACCGCAAATACCGCTACTTTGGCATCTTCTGAAAGGTTAAGGCTAATGGCCATTGGTTTACCCGGTTGTACAATATCTTCAACGCTGAGCGCGAGATCTAAGGTACGTTTAGTTCTATCTATAGAAAACGGCACCACGGCATAACTTAGCGGGCTGGTAAATATTTCTTTGGACGCGAGGTCACGTACGAAAGCTACATTTATGTATGCGTTACCCTCTATGCCTTTAGGGATTGAAATACTTTGTACACTGCTTTTTGTAGGGCTACTAAACCACTTAAACGAATGCAACTTGTCACTTTCAATACTAATTAAGCCGCTCCCTGAGTAGGGGGCTTGAATACTCAATTCTATCGTGTCGCCTTCTTGGTAATCGCTTTTATTAAGTGTGACTTTAAGCTCGGCGTTTTTGTCTAATTGACCACTGTCGTTGCTTGCCCCTATCACGGTATATTGCGTGCTTATTATTACCTCGCCACTAGCATTTAGAATATCGATAACAAAAGTGCCGGCTGTAGATGTATCTACTGCGAGCTTTTCAAACTTAGCAGGCAAGGCATAAGCACCTTCTTTAATGACCTCCTGCTTTTGTATACTTTCATATTGATAGCGTCCGTTATATTGTTTAACAAGTGTAGACACGTTTTGCACTTTGCTTAATCGCTTGGTTAATTCGTGCAGTGCAATGGGAGTTAAGCTATTATCTATAGCAACCAATTCGAGGTTTCGTTGGCTGTTTACATTAATAAAATCGAGTTTATCGTGGGCTTTAAAGCCAACAAGATAGCTAGCCGGAGAATATAAAAGGCTCGTGTTTGTGCCAACAGAGCGGCCGCCCGAAGCTTCAAAGCCCTTGGTTTGTAGACCTAAACTATACGTGCCTTTGGTAAAACGACTTAAGTCTACTTCAACACTGGCTTGGCCATCGGCGTTGGTTATTTGGTCTTTTAAGCTTTCATCAACGCGCTGTAAACCGTCGGTGGATTGGTCTGCTGATTTTGGTGCATAAAACTGTACATCTTTAAATTCATCAAATAAAAATTGTATGGGCCGCAGGCTTAAATCGCTGGTAACTCTTCGGCCCTGCGCAGGTACGCCAAATAAGTTGCTAAGCGTAACTTTGTTAATTAACGTTTGTGATACAGCCCAGCCTTTACTTGGAAGGTCGTGTACTTCGCTGGTAATCGACATGGTGTCGGCTTGAAACTCTTCAATATCAAATGCCAAGTTACCTATTTGGCGGTCACGATTATTTGCATTTCGATTTGGGTTGCGCTTTGTATTAGCAGAGCGTACTAAATGCAAAGTAGCGCTGTAGCTGCCGGTGTTAAAACTCTTTTGAGTGTTGAATTTAGCTTGCGTAAAACCAAACTTTGGCAGACTTATTTTTTCAACATAAACTTCAGTGTATTGAGCGTCGCGCACCACAAGCTCAAGGGGAATGTCGCCTACGTTTTCTAGGTTTTTGCCTTTTACAATCATTCCTATATTGACTGATTCACCTGGCCGATAAATACCGCGATCGGTAAACATATAGGCGCTAACGCGCTCATTATCGCCGCCATAACTATATTCCCCGCCTACATTAAAGCGTGAGTAGTTGATTTGACGGGTATAACGATTAAAGGGAATAAAAGATACATCGCCTTTTTGCTTAACCACATAAACTACAGCTTGGTTTTCGTTGTCATAGCCACTTGCTGAAGGAAAGGTAATGTGTCCTTCGCTGTTGGTGGTTTTACTAAATAATTTTGTGCCGTTTTTAGCAACAAGTTCAACACGTGCGCCAGCTACTGGTGTGCCCGATTTTATTGATTGTACAAAAATATCTTGGGTGTTGTTTTGGCTCGTTTTTACAATGACGCCTAAGTCGGTTATTAGCACCAATAACTTGTCGCTCACGTTTCGAATTTCGCGCTTGCGGCTTTTGTCCCATCCTTTAATTTCGACAAAAAAGAGGCCTAATCCACCTTTCGTGCCCGTCACAAGTTTGTTTAAATTGACCGAGGCATAGTTTGCGCTTTTAAGATCGGTCTTGTTAGCGTTCATGCTAATGTACTGGGTAGTGAATTCGGCTAAATTAGTTTCGTTAAAGTGCCAGTTGTAAAAGTTAGGATTACTAATGTCGCCTTGGGTTTGCGAAACCAAATGATAAAGTTCGTCATCTATTACTTTTCCAATACTAATCTGAACGTTTTGAATACCGCGTGTAGAGAAGGCAAGTCGCTGGTCTTTACTGTGGGTTAATACTGAACCTTCCCCTGCAATAATAATTTCTTGTGGATATTTAGGCGCGGTAAATATTTGGTCGAAAAAGGCGCGCTGAATAAACCCATTGGCAGAGCTCAATCCAGAATCGATTTTTAAATACAATTGACGACCTGGTTGCACGTCTACTTTTATTTGATAGTTTTTGCTGTTATCGCCTGTATTAGGCATTGCGACAAAATCGACTTTTTGTGCATTTTTTAATACTTCGCTAGTCACTTCTCTTGGGCTTTGCCAATGTTTATTATTTCGGTTTATAAGGGTGTTTTCGCTGTTTTCCTCAATGTGATTTGGCAACATATACAGACTAAATTTATCGAGTAATTCTGTGCGAGAAATAAGGTCAGTGAAGCTAAGCAATATAAACTGCTCAGGTGCGTTTTGTGGGTTGCGTAATATTTCAATTGCAGACTGTTCTAGCTTCAAGTAGCTATATAAGTCGGGAACGATTACTTTGCTTTCAACTACCGCTGTTGTGGCTTCGCCGCCATAGATACTTTTAATACCTTGGCCAAATTTCACTTCTACAATGCGAGGCTGGTCGGGGAGGACGGGTACTGGCAATATTGCGCTTACGTAGTGCAGGTCATCGCTAAAACTGAGCGTGAATTTTTGTGCATTGCCTAACTTGTTGTCGTCTTCTTGATAGGCCATTAGTAAGGCCTGCTCAACACTTTTTGCATCTACTGGATAGTTAAAGCGCATTTCCACATAAACTTGCTTTACCTTGTCTTCAACACTTAATTTGAAATCGCTGGCTTCAATTTCGCCTATTAATAGCGGGGTCACAAAGCTGAATTCGTCATCGGTAAACTTATCTTGGGTATCAAATACTTCAGACGCAAAGCTTACTCCATATTCCTGACCTGCAGGCCAAGGCGTTTCAGGCACAAAAGAAAGCGTTCTGTCATCTTCCCATTGCCAAACACCGGCTTTAGAGGGGCTTAAGGTAATACCGGCATTAACCTGCTCACCAATTAAATCGATAGGGGCAACTGAAGGAAGTTGCTGTGGCATCGATGTTTGAAAGCTTCGTGTATTTTGTTCATTTTGAACAAATGCTTCAGGTGTAATAGTTTCATGGCTAGGATGAGTGTAACTAAACTCTATTTTTAATGCCGGTAACTCGCGCTTACTAGTGTCTTCGTTATTGTCATCGTCACCATTATAAATGCTAGGAATGGTAATAATCGCATCAACCAAAGTAGGCTCAGGCAGGCTTTGGTAATAATCGTATGCTTTGAATAAAAGAAAACCGACACCCAAAATAAGCACAACGACCGCTAAAAGCTTAGTGGGGCTTCGTTTGCCCAAATTGAGCAAAAAATCTAACCAAGGTGGCATTGACCAATTTATTTTACCAAGCAGGCTAGCGAAAATTTTGCCAATTAAAAGGAAAGGAAACATCAGTGTTTTTAAGCGAAATGGCATTAGCATCATCCTAGCGTTGGAGTTGATTAAGACCTGAAAAGCGCTTCATCGTAAAGCTTTCACTAAGCGATAGCGTAAACATTTTCGTTGCCCATATTAGCTAAATCTGTATATCACGCAAATGTTAAGTTGAAATCGTTGCAATGGATGAATGATTTCGTTCGCTTTGGCTTATATTAGCATGAAGTAAGATTGCGTAGCGTAAGCGAATTTTTGCAGGATAAGCTTTAGTAAAGTCACAGAGTTTTATGTCAATTGCGTGAAATAGGGCTGTGTTTCATACTAGCCATTTTCGTCGAACTGTCCTATTTGTTCATTATTAATCGTAATGACGTTCTGGCGGAACTCGCATTACCTTAAACAGGCCGCTTTCCATTCCCTTTACTTTGCAAACAGAATATAAGAAACCGTCTAACGTTGAGGGTGTCATCTTGCCAATCTCTGCTTGCGAGAGGAATAAACGATGACGCTAATCTATTCAACGGGCGCAGATATGTCAATTTTTGATAAATAAGCTAACTTTTTGAAGCTAGACGATGATAAATACAAAACTATTTTAGCTTGCATTGGGTGTGGGTTTTATTAGGAATATTGAAATATTTGTATTTGTGTCAATAACATAAGACCGATAGCTTTAACGCTAAGGGCTTTATTTATATTTCGTGCTTTTTTTAATCGCATTTGTTTTTTGTAACAATAGCCCGCTTACTCTATAATACCTCGGCAAATAGTGCCTGCAGATATTATTACAGCAAATCATATTCAAATGCATCGGGATGAACTTAGTTAGTGCTTGCATGTTGTTCTTTCGGAATATGGTCTTGTGATTTATAATAGTTGTCTTCTTCAAACATTAGCAAATTTGTCGTGCTTTTCTAAGGTCAGTTAAAGATTGTGCGTAAAACGCAATTTTCCTTAAGCTGAAGCAGTGAATTTTGCAAAAACCATTGGTTTTTGCACGTTTGGTATAAGAAAACTAGGACGAATTGCCTGTTGTTTAAGAGTTATTGCGCAAGAATTTGGGCAATACGGGCACATTACAAAATAAAAAAACACATAGAATTATTAAAATGACAAAACTGTAATAAAACTGTAAAGAAATCAATGGACAATCTGCGCCGGGATTACAGCATTATTCGAAACACACATAGGGAAACTTCAATGTTTACAAACAGCAAATTAAGCAAAATCGCAATAGCGGTTGCCTTGTCTGTTGGTCTTTCTACTGCCGCTATGGCGCAAGAAACATCATCAGCTATGGAAGGGTCTATAATGACTCCAACTGGCAGCCCTGCTGCTGGAACAGTAGTTAAAGTAGTTCACGTACCTTCAGGTACTACAAGAACAACTACCGTAAATGAAAATGGTACATTTAACTTACGTGGTTTACGCGTAGGTGGTCCATATCAGGTAACTGTTGATTCTGACCAATTTCAAGATACTACTGTTGACGGTATATTCTTAAACTTAGGTGAAGATTTTGATTTTGACCTTCAGCTTGAAACAGCTTCTGACGTAGAAGTTATTTCAGTATCGGGTAATCAAGTATTTGACCTAGGCGGCGGTTCAAGCAGCTATTTTGGCGGCAAGCAGCTTTCAAACAACACTAGTTTAAACCGTGACATTAAAGACGTAATTCGCGCAAACCCTTTGGTTAGCCAACTATTGGGCGCAGATTCTCCATTAGTCATTGCGGGTTCAAACCCAAAATTCAACAGTATTACTGTTGACGGCATAAGCCAAAACGATGATTTTGGTCTTAATAGCGGCGGTTACCCTACTCAGCGTTCACCACTCCCTATTGATGCACTAGCACAAGTTACCGTTGATGTTGCACCATTTAATGCAAAAGCTGCTGGTTTTAGTGGCGGCTTAGTTAACGCAGTATTCAAATCGGGTACTAACGAATGGACAGGTTCTGCCTTTTTCGAACGCTTAAGTGATTCAATGGCAAACACGCCAAGAGACGAAAGTACTGATGTACCAATACAGTTTGAAGAAGAAACTTTTGGTGTCAGTATTGGCGGTCCAATCATTAAAGATAAGCTTTTCATTTTTGCGAGCTATGAAAAATTTGAAGCACCACAAACTGCAGAGTTTGGTGCAGCTGGTTCTGGCGCACCAAATGAGACTGATGCGACACTTGCTGAAGCAAATGAAGTAATCGGTATTGCACAAAGTGTTTATGGTCTTACCGCTGAGCAGGTTGGTACTGCAGATGCAGGTTTAGTCGAAGAAGATGAAAAATGGATAATCAAGTTAGATTACAACATTAACGATGATCACCGTGCTTCATTTACCTATCAGTTTAACGAAGGTAACCGTACTCGTAATGCAACAAACAGCGAAGGCGAGCTACGTTTAAGTTCACATTTATATAATGTAACTGAAACGCTAAATAACTATAGTTTAAAAGTGTATTCAAACTGGTCAGATAATTTCTCTACAGAAGTTAGCATAACGAGTAAAGACGTAGAAAACCGTCAAAGAACACTTGGTGGAGCTACTGCCGACGTAACTATTGACGATTTAGAATCTGGCGGCCGTATCGCATTTGGTTCTGACCAATTTAGACATGCTAACCAGTTAGATACCGAAACGTTTATTGTCCAGTTAGACAACACATTCCAGTTAGACGATCATACAATAAACTTTGGCGTTGATTATCAAGAGATATCAATCGCTAATATTTTCGTTCCTGGTTCTAACGGTGTTATCACTTTCAATGGCATAGAGAACTTTAGAAATCGTCTTGCTGAAGAATATACCTATGAAAATGGTACGGGTAACAATCCTGAGAACAACTCAGCGATTTTCGCTCGTGAAACTTGGGCACTTTACGTACAAGACACTTGGTTTGTAAATGAAGATTTAACTCTTGACCTTGGTTTACGCTATGAGCGTTTGGCGTCTGACGATTCTCCATCGTTTAACGTTAATTCTTTAGCACGTACTGGTCGTGACAATACTGAAAACCTAGACGGTATCGATATTTTCTTACCGCGTATTGGCGTTAAATATGACTATAGCGAAGACGTAGTGCTTCGTGGTGGTGTAGGTCGTTACACTGGTGGCCAGCCAAACGTTTGGATTTCAAACGCATATTCTGGCAGCGGTGTTAACGAAGGCTTCTTTGAAGTTGAAGACATTACTGTTCCAACTACTATAATCTCTTCACCACTGCAAGCAGGCTTAGACGCTGTAGAAAACGCAGTAAGTGACGGAAACGTAGACTTAAATGATCCTAACTTTGAGTTACCAAATGATTGGCGTTTCCAAATTGCAGCTGACTACACATTTAGCATTGATGGTATTGTAGACGATGCAGTATGGACCAACGAGTTTTTACACATTAAACGTCAAAAGTCAGCGTTTTGGGTAGATGCATCATTACAAGAAAGCGATATCGAAGGCTTTGCGTCTGACGGTCAACGTATCATTTATGCCGATGACGACAACCGTTACGACCTAATGTTAACGAATGCTGATGGCGGTCGTTCTAACATATTCTCAACTCAGTTAAGTGCTGCTTGGGAAAATGGTGTTTCTTTAACAATGTCTTATACTAACCAAGACGTAACAGAAGTTGCTCCGGGTACTAGTAGTACTGCACGTAGTAACTATCGTTTCTCTCCTGGTATCAACCGTAACACTTCGGCTGATCACCTAGGTCGCGGTCGTTTTGAGATTGAACATAGATTAGTACTTAACGTTAGCTATAATACGCAGTTTGTTGAAGGTTATGACACTGACATGAACTTCTTTATATCTCGTCGTTCAGGTCAGCCAGTATCGCATCTAGCTAATATGGACCGTAATTTATTACGCAACAGATTAAGCCCAGGCTTTACATCTGGTAACTACCTAGCTTATATCCCAACTGCAAACGATCCTAACGTTGTATACGACGGTGTAAACGAAGCTGATTTATTAGCCGCTATTGACGATGCAGGTTTGTCACAGTTCGCCGGTGGTTATGCACCTGAAAACTATGCAGCAACGCCATATATCAATAGTTTTGATATAGCAGTAACGCAAGAAGTCCCTGGATTTATGAAAGGTCATAAAGGTTCGGTGTACTTCGTCTTTGAAAACGTTCTTAACTTCATTGACAATGCTGCAGGTAAAGCTTACGACAACGATTTCGGTACATTGAGATTGTATGACGTAGATTCAATAGATTCAGAAGGTCGTTATGTTATTGACCGTGTTCGTGGTGATGGCTTTAGCTTCTCGCCAGAAGATTCTATCTGGAAGTTTAAAGTTGGTGTTAGATACGCTTTCTAAGCTAGCTAGTTAGTTAGTCAGAAAAATAAAAACCGGTAGACATTGTTTACCGGTTTTTTTATGTCTAAAATATTCTCGCCAATACTTCGTTGTTGTTAACCTTAACTGATATTCTTGAATAGGATTAGGATTAGGATTAGGAATAGAAATAGAAAGAGGACACTAGAGTACCAAAATCTTGAAACTGACTCACACGCCCGTTAATTTCAAACCGCGTTGAATTTCTTTTTTTCAGCAGCCGTTGCTGTTTAATCTCTTTTGCTGATGTGTCTATACTAAACATACGAGTATTGATAATACAGGACTGAACGTTGCCTCGCTTCATAAGATGCAGAAACAATGAGTACCTCTTCATTGGCCCATTTGGACCAGTTTATTTTTACCTTTTTGTTATCGGAGGTAAGCAGAAATTTATGCGTTTTGTTAGCAAAATCATAGGTGGTTAAAATAGCGACTCCCTCTTTTGCCACAAAGTGCACCATATGAAATGCCTTTTCTAAATGTCTTTTTTAGTTTTTTCACGCATCTTAAACTTTTTACAATGACCGGTATTTATCACCCAATTGTCTTGATATGGTAAACACTTTCTATCCATCTTTCGCCAACGATTCAAAACGTAAACCTTTTGCCATGCGATTTTTGAAGCCTGGCCAATAGCTATGTTCAGCGGTGGTTTTGCCCTCTTTGTCCATGGACCATACACCGTCATTAGAATTAGGAATAAGGTCAATAAAAGCATTCATTTCGATATCCTTATTTAGATGAATGCCCAGCCAAGCTGTTACAAAGTGCTGTGATATGTTGTTCATACGGGTGCTGTCCCACACGGCATCGGTATAGTGATCGCTAATGTATATACCTAATTTTTCATCATAAACAAATGACTCCTCGGGGGCTGGCATGGCTGCACCAACGCTATGGTTAGCATTGTCAAATGTTAGTAATGAACGAGGGACATTACGTGCCGCTTGCCATAATGCGCGCACGCCATTTTCATAACCTGATACATCATCTTGTGAGCCCGCTATAAAGAGCATTGGCACACTTATATGGTCTAGCGCATTTTGTTCCCAGACACCATAATTCATGCCCCAAGGTGCAAAGGCTACTACTGTTTTTAAACGAGGGTCGACTGTAGTGGGTTGTTGAGCATTATATTTATGTATACCCAGCGTTCCATGTGGCGCGGTTCCTGGTAATTCGACTGCGTTTTGGCTCACGCCAGCGCCAGCTGTAATAACTGCACCGTATCCACCCATCGAATAGCCAATTAAAGCGGTATTGTTGGTGTCGACCAAGTCGAATAAAAAGGATTGGCTATCTTGTCCTAGTTTCTCTATTTGGTTGAGTGTAAATAACTGATCTAAAGGGCGATTAACTAAGGTAGAACTAGACGGACCTTGGTCGCGATAAGTGGAGTCGGTATGATCAATCGAAGCTACCACATAGCCTTTAGATGCTATATTTTCAGCTAAATGGGCCATTAAAAAGCGATTCCCTGGGTAACCATGTGATATTAATACCAAAGGAAATGCTTGCGTGTTCGTTAACGGCTTTGCATCTCGTACCGCTTTACCGTGCAAGGCTACTTGCTTTTTTCCGTCTCTTATAAATGCATCTAGGCTGGTTTTTCCTTGGCTATTTGCCATAGCTGGATACCAAACTTCTAAGGTTAATTCCCTGTCATAGCGCGGCAAGGTTCCGGGTCTATCCGCGCGCGGATCAAGCTTAACAATATCTATTTGATTTGGGTGGCTAATGTTTAGTGTGCGTACACCCAAATCATAGCTTCCATAAGCCGCCAGAGCAGGTGCGTCAGGACGCACGGTATCAATGCGGTTTTGTGCATTCGCAAGAGGGTAAAATGAGCTGCAAATAAGCAGCATTAAGACAGTGTTTACGTATAGCTTTGACATGATTTACATCCGTTATCAGCTTCATTACAATAAGGCTATATTATATTATACCGCATAGCAATGAGATAAAAGTTGGTCTGTAATTATGTGCTTAGCTTAATTGAGGGCTGTTCTATGTTATATCAGCCCTGTTTTAAATATGTTGTTGGCTTGCAACATCACTCGTAGATAATATTGCACTATCTACTGCATTTGTGTGCTTATTTGGCTGGTGAAATACTCTTTCAAAAAATTTAGCAGTAACCTAAGCTTTTTAGAATTGGCTGTGCCAGGTGGGAACACAGCATACACATTAATGTCGTTAAGGATGTAATCATCAAGCACTGTTTCTAGGGTGCCGGCCTTTATTTTTGGCCAAGCATCGTAGGTGGGAATTCGGGCTAAGCCGTGTCCTGCTTCAACGAACGCGGTTCGTGCGGCTGCGTTATTGGTGCTAATGCCGCCTTTAGTAGCAATGCTGAATGAACGACTGCCTTTGGCTAGGCTTATCATGCCTGAAGTTAGCTTGTAGATAACCCATTCGTGGGCACTTAAATCTGCAGCTTTAGTTGGGCGTCCATATTTAAGAAAATACTCAGGTGCACCGCAAAGGCAGGTTTTTAGGGTGGCAAGTTTACTCGCTTGCAAACCAGAATCGGGCAGCGGCGCTCCACGGATTGCCAAATCGATGCCTTCTTTCATGATATTAACTACTTCATCGGTCAACATTACATCAAGCTCAATTTTAGGATATATCTTCTTAAACTCGTTGAGGGCAGGAACAACGGTTTGCAGCCCCACATTTACCGGGCAGGTAATTTTAAGTAATCCTATTGGTTCATTTTTGAAGTTTTCAATTTGCTGATTGGCTGCACTAGCTTGCTCTGCAATAACACGACAGCGCTCATAGTAGGCCTGGCCCGCTTCAGTAAGATTAATAGAGCGCGTTGAACGGTTAAGAAGTTTTACATCTAGCTGTGTTTCAAGTTTTTTCAAATGATAACTGACCACCGCTCTAGACAAACCTAAATGCTTCGCTGCTGCGCTTAGGCTACCTTGTTCTATAACTTGAGCAAAAACGACCATACTTTTTAGCTGTTCAAATGAAACATCCATACACGATACCGACTGATTAAAAATGACATAATTATAATTCTATTGTATCAAGTATTAATACAATGTTGTTAGTTTTATCTGCATTGTTCATTTTGCTTGATAGGCATATACTATACGTATAGAAAATAAAGACACTAACTTATAAACGGACGAATAATAATGACTAAAAAAATATTGATGGTACTAACTTCACACGACCAGCTTGGCAATACAGGTAAAAAAACGGGTTTTTGGGTTGAAGAATTTGCTGCCCCGTATTACGCATTTTTCGACGCGGGTGTTGAAATAACCTTAGCTACACCGCAAGGCGGGCAAGCACCTATTGATCCTACAAGCACATTAGCCGACTTCCAAACCTCAGCCACAGAACGTTTTGATGGAGATGCTGTGGCGCAGGCCAAAATTGCTGCTACGGTAAAATTGTCTTCACTTAACGAAAGTGACTTCGACGGCGTATTTTATCCTGGCGGCCATGGCCCATTATGGGACCTCACCGACAATACCGACTCAATCACTTTGATTGAAAACTTTCTTAAAGCAAACAAGCCTGTTGCGACAGTTTGTCATGCCGGTGCTGCGTTATTGAATGTAAAACAAGCCTCGGGTGACTTTGCAATTAAAGGAAAAGCAGTCACCGGATTCACCAACAGCGAAGAAGAAGCCGTGCAGCTAACCGACGTGGTGCCTTTCTTACTTGAAGATGAACTTATTAAACGTGGCGGTGACTACCAAAAAGCACAAGACTGGCAGGCATTTGTAGTGCAAGATGGTCTTATTATTAGCGGTCAAAACCCAGCAAGCTCAGCATTAGCTGCTGAAAAGCTATTGTCTCACCTTTCGGCGTAAACAATCTATTTAGTCACTATAGGATAAAAGATGTTAAATTTTAATTTTCAAAACCCAACACATATTTACTTTGGCGAAGGGCAAATAAAAGCGCTTTCGAGACAAATCCCACTAAATGCGAGAGTGCTCTTGGTTTATGGTGGCGGTTCAATTAAATCTAATGGCGTATATCAGCAAGTGATTGATGTCCTAACAAAACATACCTTTTTTGAGTTTTCCGGTATAGAACCAAACCCTACCTATAAAACGTTAATGAAAGCACAAGACGTGATCAAAGCAGAAAAAATTGATTACTTACTTGCTGTTGGCGGAGGCTCTGTTGTAGATGGTGCCAAATTTATTGCTGCAGCCGCGTTCTTTGAAGGAGACGATCCTTGGAATATTTTAGCTAAACAGCAAACCGTAACCAAAGCATTGCCTATCGGCGCGGTATTAACCTTGCCTGCTACAGGCTCTGAAAGTAATGGTAACTCTGTGGTAACACGTGATGGCAACAAGCTAGCGTTCGCGAGTCCTTTAGTTCGTCCCTTGTTTGCCGTATTAGACCCTAGTGTGACTTTGTCTTTATCAGACCGTCAAATTAGTAATGGTGTAGTTGATGCCTTTGTTCACACCATGGAACAGTACTTAACCTATAGTGTGAATGGCAAAGTGCAAGACCGTTTCAGTGAAGGTTTATTACAAACCCTAATTGAAGAAGGGCCAAAAGCCTTAGCACCTGCGACTAAAGATAACCTAGAAGTTAGAGCCAATATCATGTGGTCGGCCACCATGGCATTAAACGGTCTTATTGGAGCTGGTGTTCCGCAAGATTGGACAACTCACATGATTGGCCATGAACTAACGGGCACCTATGGTATTGACCATGCACGTACCTTATCTATTGTGTTACCCGCGGTAATGAAAGTGCGCAAAGAACAAAAGCGTGGGAAATTATTGCAGTACGCAACGCGAGTATGGAACATTACAGAAGGTGATGATGACGCACGTATAGACAAAGCCATTCAATTAACTGAACAGTTTTTTGAAGAAATGCAGGTACCAACACGTTTGTCTGATGTAGACCTTGGCACCACTGATATTGACTCACTCATTAAGACCTTAGAACAGCACGGTATGACGGCAATTAGCGAACACGGTGATATTACTTTAGATGTAAGCCGCGAGATATTAACTCAGGCCCTATAAGCAATAGATGGGTGGTGTCATTAACGGGTGTTCTTGAGTAAAGAGGGCCTTCATTAGACACCGCCTTTACTGTATGCGGTTACCGCGTAAAATATCAAACTCGCAATAATCACCTAAATTCGATTGCATAAAAAAAACCCAAAAAGTTTCGTTATACTTTAGGGGGCTTAACTTCATGAAATCCTAGTTTTCTGTGAGGACTTCTCTTTTATGCAGAGCGTAGCTTAGCTTATGCCTGATGCCACTAGTTCACCTTTAGTGACATAGCCATCAGAATCGATGTCGACTGCTGCGAAGTTTGCAAGCAAAACTTCATGTGCCTCGGCTTCTGTAATTGAAATCGTTCCATCGGCGTTAATATCTAATTCAGTGAATAAGTCATCTGATGCATTTGCAGTCATTGCTAGTGCAGATAACACAGTAAATGCCGCTGTGATTGATAATATTTTAGTTAACTTTTTCATAATAATTCTCCAACTTTTCCATTTGTAAGGCTTCGTGTCTGAGATTTCTTCTTTCTCACTAAAGCTATTACACTTTTTATGCCAACTATATTTTGTATATGCTTATCATATAGTTATAGACAATGGGGCGATGTTGAGCCTGACTAGAGCAGAAAAGTGTAGCTTAAAACAGACTGCTTGATTTGCAAGACTGTGAAAATTTAAGTGTAAAATATTGTTTTTATTGAAAAATAATACTTATTCTAAATTATAGACACAAAAAAAGTTCAATATATTATTTAAAATAAATTGGTTTATATATCAATACCTTTTGAATATTTGTGAGTGCAACCTTTTAACTACATACCTTTGCAAAGACCTTGATCTATCCATTAAGGCGGGCTTCAAAAAGTATTACAAAGCCAAAGACTTCATAGACTCTTTGCTCTGCACACTTCGACACGAATAATTAAAACAAAAGTTAAGCATATATTTTTGTATCTTAAGTTTCTCTTAAGCTTTGTTGGCTATCGTACACTCAAATGCAGTAACGGTGAGTCTATGATGCTTTTAACAAGTAATGGTCAACAAAATAGTCAATTAAGTCCAATTCAGTGGCACAAGCAGCCTAATTCTGAAAACTCTGGGCAATTGCAGATACAGGCAACAGGTGCTGTATCTTCCGATCGTAAAGGCATTGAGCAATTTATTAAGACCGGCTTCAAGAAGTGCTACAACGCGAATATTAATGTAACTACGCCTTATTTAATTTCACTGAAAAAAGGTAGCTTTAAGTCTGCCTTAGGGCTTAGAAGTGCAAAAAGTGCATTGTTTATTGAGCAGTACCTAAATAACAGTATCGAAGACACGCTCGCTGAAAAAGGTGAGGCAGTTGTGCGCAAGCAAATTGCTGAAATTGCACATCTGTACAGTAATTCAAGAACATTTACCTTGCCATTATTATTGGTTACCGCTACTTCTTTAAAGCTTAAAGGCTTTGAGCTTATGGCGTTTACTGGTACTGCGCATGTTATTCGTCTTATTCAAAAAACCGGTATAAAAGTGCATGAATTGGCCGCTGCTGAAGCAACTAAACTGGCACCTAGCAGTGATTCATGGGGAAGTTACTACACCAGTCAGCCAGTTGTCGCTTACATCAACTTAAATAACGTCTTAAGTATCATAGACGCAACTCCTAAATTATCACAGATGTTTACTACTTTAACTGCGCAAATAGCGAATGTTGTTGGCCAACTGGATAACTTATGAATTTGTTTGAGCACCTTTCCACTTGCCCGCCTGAAAAAATTGCGGTTAGCTATGAGAATAAACACTACCCCTATTCACAGCTAAAAAGTGATGTAAGTGCGCTGTCTGTTTGGTTACAGAGTCATAATATTATGTCGGTTGGCATTAATTTAGAAAATAGCTATGAGTGGATCGTCGCCGACTTAGCATGCCAGCACGCCTCTATTATCTGCACGCCTATTCCACAATTTTTTAGTCAACAACAGCTTGAGCACCTTATTGCTGAGGCTAAACCAACGCTAATATTAGGAAACCCCTTAGCCCAGAGTGCACGTTTTGAAGAAATCCCAAATTTAGCCATTAAAGCCTATTTTCTTAGCGCAACAGGCATACCCGCGACACCAAAGAAGACTTCAAAAATAACCTTTACATCGGGCTCGACCGGACAAGCTAAAGGCGTTTGTTTAAGTATTGAAAATCAGTTGAAGGTAGCCTCTTCTTTAGTTACCGCTATTAGTGTTGCCCAGCCCAAGCATCTAGTGCTGCTGCCACTCCCCACCCTGCTTGAAAACATTTCTGGGGTCTATGCTCCCTTACTTGCAATGGGTCATGTGCTAGTTGCTAACGATCAGGAAAAAGGTTTTGCAGGTAGTCGCTTAGTCGACTTAGCGGCGTTATTGCAATGTATTTCGACCCACAATCCAAACACTATGATTTTGGTTCCCGAGTTATTGCAGGCGCTAATTGCAGGTTGTCAAAATGGCTGGAAACCGCCCACTAGCTTAACATTTATCGCAGTAGGAGGCGCAAAAGTGGAAGGGTCTATGATACTACAGGCTCGTGCATTCGGCTTACCTGTGTATCAAGGCTATGGACTATCAGAATGCGGATCTGTGGTTAGTTTATGCAGGCCAAACATCAGCAACGACGAGTCGGCTGGTGAAGTGCTTGAACATTTATCTGTGTATAAAGTAGCAGGCGAGTTGGTAGTATCAGGAAATTGTTTTTTAGGTTATTTAGGACAAGCAGATTCGTGGTATCCCGAGTTTGTTAATACGGGTGACCTCGTTACTATTAAACTGCAAGGTTTACATCAAGGCCTATACATAACAGGCCGTAACAAGAATCTCATTATTAATAGTTTTGGCAGAAACATATCTCCAGAATGGATTGAATCAAAAATTATTGCTAGTGGCTTATTCGCTCAAGCTGTCGTTGTGGGCGATGCCAAACCTTTCATATGTGCCCTGTTAGTTCCCAGATCACCGCTTAAAAGCGCTCAAATAGATAGTTTTATCGACAAGGTAAACGAGCGTCTACCTGACTACGCAAAAATTATGAAGCATATCGTTATTGAGCAAGGCTTTACTGCGCAAAACAGGCTAGTCACCGAAAATGGAAAACTCATACGAGACGCTATATCAACCTTTTACGCTAAACAAATCAATCAACAATATACACAGCCAACAGCCCTTGCTGTATAGGAATAGTAGAATGAAATTATATGACCGCTTATTAAATGAAACCAGCGCTGAAAAAGACTATTTGATGTCTGCGCCCATTATTCAAAAATGTTTTACTGGCGATATAAATCAGCACGATTACATCGGTTTTTTAAGCCAAGCGTTTCACCACGTAAAACATACGGTACCTCTGTTAATGGCAGTAGGAACGAGACTCAGCGACAGCCAAGAGTGGATTCGTGAAGCAGTAGCTGAATATATTGAAGAAGAAATTGGCCATCAAGAATGGATTTTAAACGATATTAAAGCCGCTGGCGGAAACAAAGAACAAGTTCGCAACAGTCAACCCGCATTTGAAACAGAACTGATGGTGTCTTATGCATACGACTTAGTAAATAGAACCAACCCCTTGGGCTTTTTCGGTATGGTGCACGTGCTTGAAGGCACCAGTGTGGCGGTGGCAGACAACGCAGCTGAGTCAATTCAACAAGCTTTAGCTTTGCCTAATTCAGCATTCACATATTTACGCTCACATGGTGCCATTGACCTTGAGCATGTAAAGTTCTTTGAAGAACTCATGAACAAAATTGAAGATAAGCCTAGCCAAGACTTAATTGTGAATAGCGCAAAGAAATTCTACCGCCTATATGCCGATATATTTAGGCATCTTGGCAAAACTCTTACTCTTGAAAAAGCCGCGTAAGGAGCTTATTTAATGACTAAACTCGCTTTAATCACGGGTGCAACGGGCGGTATTGGCAGTGCTATTGCTAAACAACTAGTTGAGCAAGGGTACACGCTAATATTACATGGGCGAGATCAGCACAAACTCGATGCGCTGTGCCATTCATTGCCTGCAAAACACCATACCCTTATTGCTGATATCAGCCAACCGTCGCAGTACTTACGTTTAATAGAAGACGCTTTTCAAATTGGACCGGTATCCCTTTTGGTAAATAATGCCGGCATATCGCATTTCTCGGCATTCACTAGCGCACAAGCAAGTGATGCGAAAACTGCATATTTAATGCAAGTCAATTTACTTGCACCCATTGCTTTGTGCCAACATTTTATGGCTAAGGTATTGCCCACGCACTCCGCGACTATTATTAACATAGGCTCTGCTTTAGGTAGCATAGGTTTTCCCGGATTTAGCTTATATTGTGCAAGCAAGTTTGGGCTTAGGGGTTTTAGTGAATCATTGTCACGAGAATATGCCAATAGCAATATCCGCATTGCCTACTTTGGCCCGCGAACTACTGATACGAGCATTAACTCGTCACAGGTCACTGACATGAATCATGCGCTGAACAGTAAAGTCGATTCGCCAGAATTTGTTGCCCAACAATTTATGCTACTGCTCAATAGCTATAAACAACGTAAAATTGTGGGTTGGCCCGAGAAGCTGTTTGCACGCATTAACGGCATGCTGCCCGAGGTAGTCGACAAAGCATTCACACAAAAAACAAAAACCATTAAACAGTTTGCACATTTATCAACAGGAGACATAAAATGAAAACAAGATTACAATCAATTGTAGTTAGTATATTTACTATACACTTATTTGCCTTTGCTGCACTTGCAATCGAGGAGCCGATTGGAGAGCCAAGCGAGTTACTGATTATTCAGCATACTTGGGCAAAAACAAAGTATGAACTTAGCGGTAAAATTCAAAAAGAAGCCTTTGATAGATTGCTAGTGCAAGTTCAAGAACAAGTAGAGCTATATCCAAAGCAAGCAGAATTATGGGTATGGAAAGGCATTGTAGAATCTAGTTTTGCTGGCGCTAAAGGTGGCTTAGGCGCATTGTCGTTAGCTAAAAAAGCACGTAAGTCTTTGCAAAAAGCCCTTGAACTCGATGAAACTGCTTTACAAGGTTCGGCCTACACAAGTTTAGGCACGCTTTATCATAAAGTACCTGGCTGGCCATTAGGGTTTGGAGACGATGATGAGGCTAGGGTGATGCTACAAAAAGCCTTGAAAATGAACCCTGAAGGTATCGATCCTAACTACTTTTATGGTGAGTTTTTATACGACACCAAAGATTACCAAGGTGCGATAAAACATTTACAAGTCGCGCTTAATGCAGCAGCTAGAAGTGAACGTCCTTTAGCCGATTCGGCAAGGCGAATAGAAATTGAAACATTAATAGGGCGGGTAAAAAAACGCATGGATAAAAATAGTTAATGCGCATATTGTTGGTTGAAGATGACTTGCCTTTAGCAAAAGAGCTAAAGGCGTCTTTGCATCATAAAGGCTATGCGGTTGATCATGTCGACAACGGCAAGCATGCCTTGCTGTCGGTTGATGCAAATACCGCCGACCTTATTATTTTAGATTTGGGCCTACCAGACTTGGACGGCCTAGATGTACTTAAAATACTCAAACAAGGAAAAACGAAAGTTAGCGTGCTCATTTTGACCGCGCGCGATGGGGTGGAACATAAGGTGAAAGGATTAGATTTAGGTGCCGATGATTATTTAGCCAAGCCCTTCTCAATAGAGGAGTTATTCGCGCGGATACGAGTAATTGAACGTAAGCGAGGGACTAATGTTAGTTCGGTCATACAGGTAAAAGAAGCTGCACTGGACGTTACCACCAACGTATTTACCGTAAACAGCCAAAGCATAAATTTATCACGGCGAGAGTTTATGATTTTACGCATTCTGATGGAAAATATAGACCGAGTTCAATCAAAAGACTCTTTAGAAACAAAATTGTATGAATGGGGAGATGAGATTAGTAGCAATACCATTGAGGTGCATGTTAGTAATTTGCGTAAGAAGCTACCCAGCGACTTTATAAAGACAATTCGCGGCGTTGGTTATGTAGTGAGAGCTAAATAGTTGTCTATACAATCCCAGCTTATAAAACTGATTATTTCATTAATCACTATTGCTACGTTTATTGCCGCTATGCACGGGTATCGAAACAGTCAGCAACAGCTAAATAATATTTTGGATGAAGATTTACAAACCTTGGCTAGCTTCATTTTAAATAGCAACCCCCAAGGACTTATCAATCTAGATGCTAGTGCTCTTTATAATTCTGAAGAAGCGCTTAGCAATAATAAAATCTTTCAGCTCTTCACCGTCGATCATCAACTTATTGCCAGTTCTAACGATGCGCCAATCACCCCTATATCATCGATTAAGGGATTTTCTGAAGAAGCGTTTGCAGGCGTTCGCTGGCGCACGTTTACCTTAGTCAACGCCAATGCCTACGTAATAATTGCACAGTCTGACAAATACCGGCGAGACGTGACTGAACAAATACTGCTAGCGACCTTGGTACCGGTTGTATTATCGATTCCATTTATTGGTTTAATTGTTTTTTATATCATACGAAAAAGCCTTAGCCCTTTACGTTACCTTTCAACAGAGTTGACCAATAAGCATAGCGAAGACTTATCTGGCGTACACATAAGTGCACCCAGTAAAGAGTTAGTGCCGGTGGTAAACAGGCTAAATGAGTTGTTTGGAAGGCTGGCTTCATCTTTTGAATTAGAAAAGCAACTGTCGGCAAATGCCGCGCATGAACTACGCACTCCCATAAGTGTTTTGGCAATTGCTTCAAACAATTTAGTCGAGGAATTTAAGCAAGGTACTCTTACGCAGTTGCACTTTGACCAACTAAATCAGAATGTAGAGCGTATGGCACAAGTGATAGAACAAATCATTGGGCTTTTTCGATTTACCTCACAAAATATCGAAACCAAGAAAACTCAAGTTGATCTTGAAAAAGTCCTTCAAGAAGTCATATCCAACAACTACATAAGCATTGAGGATGCTCATCAAACTATTGCCCTTAAGGCCACATCAAGCAAAGTGATGGCCTCGGAATTTGCCCTTTATGTGTTGTTTGAAAATCTCATTAGAAATGCGCATAAATATGGTGGTGAAGGCTGTCACATATCTATTGATATTGTCACTTCGGGCAATAGTATTGATGTAATAGTTGAAGATTCAGGTAAAGGTTTATGCGACCAAGACATGCAAAAGCTAGCAGAACGTTTTTTCCGTGCAGCCAATCAAAACGCCATTAAGGGCTCGGGCTTAGGCTTAGCCATTTCAAAACATATTATTAATCTGCACCAAGGTTCGTTGTACTTTGGTCATTCAGATCTAGGTGGGCTGTTAGTAAAAGTGAGTATTCCTAAGGGCAATGCTAATGTGGTTTAATATCCAGCGCCCCACGCTATTGCGCCTTAGTATATGTGCATGTTTGTTAGTATGCAGTTTGTTCAGCGTTGCTGACGAAAAAAAATACCTTATTGAGCTCAAAAACAATACATTTGAACCACAAGTTCTGCAGGTGTCGGCAAATAAAAAAATCAAAATAAAAATCATAAATTTAGATCCTGAGCCTGAAGAATTTGACAGTTTTGACTTAAATCGCGAAAAAGTCCTTTTCCCAAATAAACCCGCGATTATATATATTGGGCCCTTAGCGCCCGGCGAATATACATACTTTGGCGAGTTTCATCCAAATCTTGCGAAAGGCAAAATAATTGCAACAACGGGAGACAACAAAAATGTTGACTAACACGGTTGTTTTATTTTTAAGAGACCTGCTGCCAATGTTTATTATGTTCGCATATTTGTCGTCGGTTCATCACTCTTTTGTTCAAGGTAAGTGGCAAGGAATGCTGGTCATTGGACTGTCACTACTGCTTAGTGTAATCGCGCTATTTCAATATGAAAACATAAGTGATTTATTTGAAGGAACGGGTATTGAATGGCTCAAAATCTCTTTTATTTCTCTCGCCTTTTGTGTCTTTGTGCTGGTCTATGTTAAGTCACTAGCGCCTGTTAAAAATATTTTAATTGGCCTTGCCTGCTTACTATTGTTAGTAGTGCATATTAGTTCTTTTTTGCTTTATTTCACCATCTACTTTGCTAACACTGATTTGATTTACGAACTGATAATAGGCTGTGCAATTGGGATTGGCATATGTGTTAGCTTTTATTTTTTATTTAGTTTTATTGTTCAAGAGCTTTGGCAATCGAAGTTTTCATCGCTGGTATTGGTGCTGTGGAGTTTGTTTGTTGCTAATCAGCTGAGCTTAGTTGCCAACTACTTGCATCAAATAGACCTCGTGGATTTTGGAACCGCGAGTTTGACTAATGTTTCAGGATGGATTGATGAAGACTCAGAATATGGCGTAATTGTAAAAGTACTTACAGGATTTGATGCTACGCCCAGCGTACTGTATGGCTTGTTAATATCAATAGGGTTCATCGTTATATTGGGTGCATCATTATCAAGCAGGATTTTAAGGAAAACAAACGTGAACAAGCGCTCGATGTTAGGGGAGTCGTCATGAATACAATAGTGCGCTATAAAATCATCTTGGTAATTGCACTTGGGATTTTTGGCATACCCGTACTTGCCGACGGAATAGTCGTAGATAAAGTTTACCACCCATACGTAATTGCAAACGAAAGAGAAGTTGAATGGCGCTTGATGTCTAGCCAAACAGATAAATTTAATCGCCTAGCACAACGCCTAGGCTTAGGTTATTCTGTGGCCGAAAATGTGGCGGTAGAAGCCTATATCATTGGTGAGCGCGATAGTAATCAAGACTTTGATATAAGCGCATATGAAATTGAAGCTCGCTGGATGATTACTGAGCAAGGTCAATACTGGGCCGACTGGGGCGCGGTGTTTGAAATAGAACGCAATACTTTAGTCAATAGCTATGAAACAAGCGTGGGGATTATTAGCGAGAAAGAGTTTGAAAAAACCAGCCTTACACTCAATTTATTTTTGATATACGAAAGAGGCTCACAAATTAAAAATGAATTTGAAACCGAATTTAGAGCTAAATATCGCTATCGATTTATGCCCGAAATTCAGCCGGCTATAGAGATCTATGCCGGTGAAAATTTCTTTGGCATTGGCCCCGCTATTATGGGAGTGCATCGATTTGAAGGCCAAGAGCAAATAAAATGGGAAGCCGGTTTTATTTCAGAGTTGTCAAATAGTGGCAAAGACCACACGTTTAGATTTTCTATTGAATATGAGTTTTAAAGCGCTGTCAAAATAACACTGAGCGCTTTACATACTTCGCTCTCATTACCTTGGGGAAATAGTCGGTCCAATTCTCGACCGACTTTGACATGGTAAAAACTGCTAACGGTTCTTTGGTACTTCAATCTTTAATGTTGTCGAGTTATCAGCTAATAGTGCTCTACAAAGCCAAAAGCGCTTGTTTAAAATCTTCACACCGCAACGGCGTTTGTCTGCACCAACCCGACGTCATAAACTCGTTAACTGTACCCGACCAATCTCCACTTTTCAGCATGGCATAGGTTTTCGGGTGTTCCCGATACCAGTATATTCCCAACTGATAATTCACCGCAAATAGAGGTTCTGCTAAACGTTTGTCGCCTGCATCCAAGGCTTGATCAACCGCCGCTATCCACGATTCCTGAGTGTCAGCAATCAACCATTGCTCGGTAATAACTTCTGGTACGATTGCGCCGAGCAGGTAGATGCTTTTTTCCTCAGCGGTCAGAACGTGACCAACCCCAGCAGTAAGGCGCCCATTCTCGCCGGTATAAACCGTTTCTTTGAAACCCTCACGCTTTTTTAGCAAGGCCAGTGCTGCAGGAGGAATCCCTGCTCGAATTAACTCAGCACGTTCTGCGCCGTTAGCTTCTGTTATGTCTGGTCTAACCCGGTCCGGAATGCCTTCATCAATCGGTTTTGCAATCGTCGATGTCTCAGGTTTACTCGCACAACTGACTATAAATACGCACATAAAGAATAGCAAAAAATAATTATTGCCTACCATTTTTTTATTAAATCTATTCATCTTGTTTTCCTTAACTAGTTTATGAGACATCCCGTGAATACGGTGAAAGGCTTGAGCAAAGCACAATTCGAATTTTATCCAATTTTCAACCTAGCACAAAAAATAATATTTATCAATTAATTCAGTTAATTACACGCAAAAATAGAGAGAAATAACATGGGGCAGATCTATTTAACAAGTATATATTTAGTGGGTTTCATACTTTTTCCTTGATAAAGGAAAGTAGTTTTGGTGAAGTATTTAGGGTCGTAAATATCTGTTGGGATAATTATGTCTAAGGCGAACTGCTGTTAACGAGAAAGTTACAGCAATATTTGGCTACGACCAATTGACGTGATAGCCGATACCAACACTTGTCGAATTGACACACATAATGAACGCACTAAATTAGTGCTTCACGTGGGTTAGGCCTAAGAATACACCGACAAAATAGCGCCGCCTGGATCACGAATTATGAAATAGGTTTCGCCTCCATATTCAGTGGGTCCTTTGAGAATTGCTCCTCCTAACTCGACTGTTTTTTGTGCACTGATTTTCGCATTCTCAACTCGAACATACATTAGCCATTGCGGCGGTAAATCGGTATTTTCGCCCTTTGCGTGGCAGATACCCGCGATGGTGCCTAGCGAGTTATTCATATTGAAATCATCATAATCGCCCATTGATACAGGCTCTTTTTTCCAGCCGACAACTTGTGCATAAAAGTCGCTGACCTGCTCAGCGTTAGCCACTGTTAGGTCCCGCCATTCGATATTACCAATTGGTTTTTGATCACTCATAAAACCATTCTCTATTTGTTTTTGAGTATCATAAAGAATAGACGCGATGCTAGTTCTATGCAACAGGCATGGATTTTGTTGAGTTCATGACCAACAATCAGCTACTTCCAGCACATTCTTTATCTGTAGAATAGCAACTTGGTGTGCGCGGGCAAACTGCTCCTCTTGAACATATCAACCGTGCATCGGCTTCAATGCCTCTTTCTATCCAGTTAATATTCAAAATACGAGAAACACTCGAAAGCTGATTTTTAATTAGTGGCGGTATTGCACTTTGGCCTCCATTCTCTGCACAGGCCTTTTTCAAATCCTCTGCCATTTGATTCGCATCGCCGCCTTGGGCCTCAATAGCAGGGTTTAAATCGATGCCGGTGCAAAGTACATGGTTATTATCTGCCATGTCTTTAACGCTAGTTGACTCACAGCAGTAGATCCGCGGTTTGTCTTCTACATTCAAAATTGAAATCTGTGCCGACGTGCCGGTCGATGGTACGTCTATCATTCTAAACACGGCCCAGTGTTGGCATGGGTCTTCTACCAGTCGCATATTTCCCCATGGCAAGGGGATGCCATTGCCTCTATACACAGCTTTGAGTTTACCGGGTGCATAGGCATCAAAATAATGCCAATTGCGATAAGGTGATACCGCCGTCATTCGGCGCATTACCACCGACGCTGATACTCCAAGTTGTTCGTGTACACTAATTTCATAGCCGTGGCGGTCTAACAATTGTCTGAAAGGGACTTTGGGGCAAAGCAAGGCGCCTGCAAAAAAGCTAGACTCAAAGTCACGCCACGCATGCAATATATCTTGAGCGTTCACGGTAGATGATTGTTGTACAACTTCGGATCCAACGGTGCTGGCTTGGTTAACCGTATTGCCTGTGACTAATACACTTCTTAAACCATCGCGGTTATGCAAAACACTGTGGCCAATATGCACTGCTAGGTCGTATTTTAAGCGTTGGGGAAAATTCTTTAGTAAACTATTTAAGTAAATAGAGTTTGGCGGATCGTAGTAGGAGGTAACAACACTTCTTGAACTTACCCCAAGTTCGTCTTTTGCAGACTCGGGCATACGACTAAACCATTTAATCTGCAAGCCAAGGTTTTTAGCGATATCGAGCAAGTCCTCAACACTTAAGGGCATACGCTTAAGGCCAACTTCTTCGGCGGCGCGTTCTAAATCAGGAAAATGATTTTGATGATGTTCTTGGTGCGCCCGAATCAATAAATGCGCAAATTGACGTCCGCTTGTGCCCGTTTGTGACAGCATTTCGGGTATGGCGATTTGTAAAATTTCATTTGAAAAAAGAAAGCTTGGCTCCAATGCCATGCCGCTTATGCCGCCTCTGCTACCTTTTACGGGTGTAATAGACTGCTCTTCAGGTATATCGTCTAAAAACCAATCTACCTCTTTTTGAAACACGGTGGCAATCACTTCTAGCATATCGTAACTGGGCACTCGCTTGCCACGTTCAATCATAGATAAATAGCTTACAGAGGGCGCTAGCTCTGTATTAACTCTTACGCAACGAGCTGACAAATCTTCCATTGTTAGGTTATTTCTTTTGCGCAAATTACGAATTTTGGTGCCTAATAAATGTGATTTTCTGCTCAAGCTTTTACTATTTTTCATGCCCATGTCCTTCTTTATAAACGCAACAAAGCGTACCTAAAAACAAAAAATAAACGGCTTAATATTCTTTTACACTTTTGTAAAATTTACATTGTGAAATTTTAATTGTGAAATTCTATATTAATTTACACTATTCTACCAATCAAGCAAAGTGAATGTTGTTAGTAAGTAAACAAATTAATTGCTAACAAAAAATAAACTAGCCTTGCGTTTTTCATTCGCCGTCAACCATAGAGGATTAAAAGATGAATATGCCAGCAGTAAAATACGGCCAAATCCATCAGGCTTTTTACAGTTTTATTAATGATGAAGTGTTGCCTCTGGTCACGAACAATCAAGCATTAAATATTGCGTTCAATAAAGACACCTTTTGGGCAGACTTTGAAAATCTAGTTGCACAATTTTCACCACGCAACCAGCTACTTTTGCAAACGCGTCAAATTTTACAAACACAAATTGACGCGTGGCACAAAAACAACAAGAGTTACACGCAGCAAGAATACCAAGCATTCCTAACTGAAATTGGTTATTTGTCGCCAGCCGCTCAGGCTAACAATTGTATTGTCACACAAAACGTAGATGACGAAATTGCTCACATGGCAGGACCGCAGTTAGTAGTGCCTGTCACCAACGCGCGCTTTGCACTTAATGCCGCAAACGCTAGATGGGGTAGTTTGTACGATGCCTTATACGGCACAGATATCATTCCAACATCTACTGGTGAAGAAGCCGGTGGCTATGATGAAACACGCGGTGCGTCGGTTATCGAATATGCTAAGCGCTTTTTAGATGAAAACGTTCCATTAGCACAAGGCTCGCATAAAGACGTAAAAAGTTACGTCGTTTACTATCATCACTTGTTGGCATTTTTTGAAGATGGCACACAAACAGGACTAGAAACTCCGTGTCAGTTTGTGGCGCTTTGTGGTCATAAGTGTGAACCCGATTCAATATTGCTAAAGCACAACGGTTTGCACATTGAACTGGTCATAGACAGCAACGGCAGCATTGGTAAAAACGACAAAGCGGGCATTCAAGACATTCGTTTAGAGTCTGCATTAACCAGCATTATTGATTTCGAAGACTCTGTTGCCACGGTGGACGCGCAAGACAAAATTCACGCTTACCGCAACTGGTTAGGCTTAATGCAAGGCAATCTACGTACCAGCTTTACTAAAAATGGGGTACAAGAAACTCGCACACTCAATCCAGACATTACCTTTACTGGTACCAATGGCGAAGATTACACGGTGTCTGGCAGAGCGTTAATGTTAGTGCGCAATGTTGGTCACTTAATGGATACTGAATTGATGCAAGATCAGCAGGGTAACTTAGTGCCCGAAGGCATTATAGATGCGGTCGTAACTTCAATGATAGGCATGCTAGATTTACAAAAAGATTCGGGTATTCGTAATTCGAGGGCAGGCAGCATTTACATTGTTAAACCTAAGATGCACGGGCCGAAAGAAGTCGCGTTCACCTGCGATTTATTTAGCGCAGTAGAGAAATTATTAGGCCTAGTAGCCAATACCATTAAACTTGGCATTATGGATGAAGAGCGCCGCACAAGCGCTAATTTGGCCCAGTGCATTGAACAAGCAAAGGAACGATTGGTATTTATTAACACTGGCTTTTTAGACCGCACGGGTGATGAAATTCATACAAGCTTTCAAGCAGGTCCGTTTTTACCCAAAGGTCAAATTAAGCAACAGCCTTGGATTAAAGCTTATGAAAGTCGCAACGTAAACATCGGTATTGAATGCGGTTTGTTGGGCATAGCACAAATTGGCAAAGGCATGTGGGCTATGCCCAATGAAATGCAGCAAATGATGCAGCAAAAGGTGGATCATGTGCAATCGGGGGCATCAACCGCTTGGGTTCCTTCTCCCACAGCCGCAACTTTACATGCTATGCATTATCACCAAGTGAATGTGTCGGTGCTGCAGGCAAAAATGCTTATCAATCAAACACAGCCACAAAGTCAGCTTACTGAATTGTTGAGCATTCCTTTATTACCCGAAGATCAACGCTTAAGTGAATCTGAGATTACGCAAGAATTAGCAAACAACATTCAAGGGATTTTGGGTTATGTAAGCCGCTGGATACAACTCGGCATTGGTTGTTCTACTGTGCCCGACATCAACAATGTTGGCCTGATGGAAGACAGAGCTACTCTGCGTATTTCAAGTCAACTTATTGCTAATTGGCTAGAACATAAGCTTTGTTCTGAGAAGCAGGTAGATTCAATTTTACAAAGCATGGCGGTGATAGTTGATCAACAAAACGAAAGTACCCCAGACTATGTCGCTATGACCAATGATTTAGACCGCAGTTTGGCCTACAACGCTGCACGTAGGCTTATTTTCGAAGGTGGCGAGCAGCCTAACGGGTACACCGAACCCTTACTGCATTACTACAGACGTTTAGCAAAAAAACAAAGCCATTAATGCCAGCAATTAACAGAAACTTATATTTTACAATTTGAGGAATTATTATGAAAACTTACACTGAACAAACTATTGAGGCAACTGGCACTATCGAGAAGCGCGCGGGTTCATGGAGTGCAATTAATCCTGAGAGCGTTGTTCGTATGCGTTTGCAAAATCGCTTTAAAACAGGTTTAGACATCGCTAACTATACCGCCAAAATAATGCGTGACGATATGGACGGCTACGACAAAGACTCTAGCGCCTATACACAATCTCTTGGTTGCTGGCATGGATTTATTGGCCAACAAAAGCTAATTTCAATCAAGAAGCATTTCGGCACAACTAAAGGACGCTATTTGTATCTTTCAGGTTGGATGGTTGCGGCAATGCGCTCTGAGTTTGGTCCCCTGCCAGACCAATCTATGCATGAGAAAACATCTGTGCCAGCGCTGATAGAAGAGCTATATACTTTTTTAAAGCAAGCCGATGCGCGTGAGCTCAATCATCTTTTTAAAGATTTAGACGCTGCCCGTGAAACAGGCGATGATGTTAAAGTACGTAACATTGAAAAACAAATTGAAAATTTCGAAACGCATGTTGTTCCTATTGTTGCAGACATAGACGCTGGGTTTGGTAACGAAGAAGCCACTTATCTACTAGCTAAAAAGATGATAGAAGCCGGTGCTTGTTGTATTCAAATTGAAAACCAAGTGTCTGATGCCAAGCAATGTGGTCACCAAGATGGCAAGGTTACCGTACCTCACGAAGACTTTTTAGCTAAAATTAATGCTGTACGTTACGCTTTTCTAGAGCTGGGCGTGGAAGAGGGTGTTATTGTAGCGCGCACCGATTCCTTGGGCGCGGGTTTAACACAAAAAATTCCGGTTTCGCAAACAAAGGGTGATTTAGCTGAGCAATACAATGCGTATATTGACGGTGAAGAGATTACTTCTATGGACGACTTGGAAACGGGTGATTTAATTATTAAACAGGGCGACAAAATTCTTAAACCTACTCGTTTAGCTAATGGACTTATTAAGTTCAAGCCCAACACCGGTGAAGATCGCTGCGTTTTAGATTGCATAACGTCACTACAAAACGGCGCTGATCTATTATGGATTGAAACCGAGAAGCCACATATTGGCCAGATAGCGAGCATGGTAAACCGTATTCGTGAAGTTGTTCCAAATGCGAAACTGGTTTACAACAACAGTCCATCATTTAATTGGACACTTAACTTCCGCCAGCAAGTATTTGACCAGTGGGCTGACCAAGGTAGAGACATGACGGGTTACCAACGTGAACATCTAATGGGCGCTAATTACGATACTTCTGAACTTGCTTTGGTAGCGGATGAACAAATCCGTTGCTTCCAAAAAGAATCTGCTGCGCAAGCGGGTATATTCCATCACCTAATTACCTTGCCTACGTATCATACCGCAGCGTTGTCTACCGACAACTTAGCCAAAGATTATTTTGGTGAATTAGGCATGCTAGCGTATGTGCAAGAAGTTCAGCGTCGTGAAATTAGACAAGGCCTAGATTGCGTTAAACATCAAGACATGTCAGGCTCGAACATTGGCGATGATCATAAGGAATACTTCTCTGGTAGCCAAGCACTTAAAGCTTCTGGTGAAGACAACACTATGAATCAGTTTTCGTAGCATTGTTTAAAGTGATTTTACAGTGAGGCTATTGCGAAATAACTGAAAATAAAAATAACTTTTCACACACTGTAAAAAGGTAAGCGTTAACGCGCTTACCTTTTTTTATTATGTGAGGCGTATCTTTAAGCGTGACATTTTTTAATTTAAGGATATTTTGAATACAATGTTGAGCTATAACACCTTACGCGGCGTAATAAATCTCATATTACTAATCTTAAGGGAAATACATAATTTATGAATAAGACTATTAAACTAATTGCTACACTTTGCGCGTTTGTTGCAATTGCCTTCGTTGTATATCTTGCAGGTGACCTTGCGATGTCTGACTCTCCTATACTTGCGCTAGTGCCCGTTGGAGTACTGTTGTTCAGTATTATATTGTATATTCGCTTAAAAGATAAAGAAGACTAACTACGTTCAAATGAGTTGCAGTAACAACTTCTGTCTCAGGTATTTTCTTGCAACCATTGCATAACGCTTTGATGATCACCTGTGAACACTACCCGGTCTTTGCGTTTATTTAGCTGATACAAATACATAGGGTCGTAATAGTCGACTGTTATGGCCCTGAGCCAATGTTTATGACTACTAAAGTTGTCAGTGTGTTGATGTTTAATAGCGGCGTTCATCAAGGCCAATATTTCTTTGGTGCGCTGGCCACCGAGGCGTCTTTGAACTCTCAATAGACTCTCTATAAGGTAGTCTGAAAAGGCTTGCTGTGCACGCTCCTCATGATTGGCTGAATGCTCAACTTGATGATAAACAACTGTTTCTTGGTAGCGCTGAACCACATATTCTTGCCAGAGCTTTTCAATGCGCTCCTCTAGGGGTAAGTCGATAACAACCATGTCACTCGTGGCCATTGCTGCATTGAGTTGTTCTGAGAGATGGAGGCCGCCAATGTTACGACTTTCATCTTCCAAAATAATTCGCCGGCTAAGCTTGTTTTCACGCACGCTGAGCAGGGCTGAAATAAGGTTATTTTCAAAATCAATCTGTGAGGGTTGTTCATTCAAGGGCCGCCCAAAACTAGAGCCTTTGTGATTGGCATGGCCTTCTAGGTCGACGCTGTTATTCAAAGTTTTGAGAATGTCTGTTTTGCCTGTGCCGGTCATTCCCGACAGCACAGTAAAGGGCGCGGTTTGGCACGTGTTGTCTAAATACTGGAGTAAAAACGCGCGCATAGCCTTGAATCCACCTTCAATACGGGGACACTCAATACCACTGTCTAATAACCACTGTTGGCTAAGCTCAGAGCGCAAACCACCGCGAGCACAATATAAAACGGCGTTGGGATGTTGCTCTAAAAACTGCTGCCATGCTTCCACTCTATGGGTTTTATTTTCACCGTTGACCAGTTGATGACCTAAGTTAATAGCCGCTTGTTGGCCTTGTTCTTTGTAGCAAATACCAATTTGATGGCGCTCTTCATCATTAATAAAGGGCAGGTTGACGGCGCAAGGTAATGCGCCTTTTGTAAACTCCACTGGTGCCCGCACATCAATCATGGGTGTTTTTTGTAGCACAAGGTCTTGATAGTCTGTGCTTGTTGACGGATCAGTCTTGTTCAAGCTATTACCTCAATGAAGGGTTGTTCGCCGGTCGCACTTTGAAGATAGCCAATGGGTTGATTATAGCAGCCTGCTGCCGTCAGTATTGTCATTGCGGCGATAACCGACTCGGGGGCGATGGCTACCAATAAGCCACCACTGGTTTGTGGATCGCATAAAAGGGCTTGTGCTTTAGAATCAATCTTTGAGACATGCTGACTAATGCTGTCCCAGTTACGCTGACTTCCGCCAGATACACATCCCTCATCTATATAGTGATATACAGATTCATCTAGCAGTGGAACCGCGGTGGCGTTAATAGTAGCTTTGAGTTTGCTGCCTTGGCATATCTCAAGTAAATGCCCAAGTAATCCAAAGCCAGTCACGTCGGTCATCGCAGTAACGCCACTGAGGCCGCCAAGCTGCATGCCAACTGTATTTAGACGCATCATACTTTCAACGGCTAAGCGGCTATGCTCGGGTTGTAGCTTACTTTGTTTTTCGGCCGTAGTAAGAATACCCACACCCAAAGGCTTGGTTAAAAACAACTGGTCACCAGGCTTGGCAGAGCAGTTTTTCTTTAACTTAGTCAGCCTAACGCGTCCTGTAACCGCAAGGCCAAAAATGGGTTCGGGTGAATCAATTGAATGCCCGCCGGCCAGTTGGATGCCGGCCTCTTGGCAGGTGTGTCTGCCGCCATCTATAACCTGCTGAGCAATTTCGGGGCCAAGCGTTTTAGTGGGCCAACCCAGTATGGCAATAGCCATCATTGGGGTGCCGCCCATAGCATAAACATCGCTAATTGCGTTGGTGGCGGCAACTCGACCAAATTCGAAGGGGTCATCAACGATAGGCATAAAAAAATCGGTTGTGCTAATAATGCCACTACCATCGCCTAGATCGTATACTGCGGCATCGTCTTTGGTGGCATTGCCTACTAGTAAATTAGGGTCGGGCTGCGGAACAAAGTCAGTTTTAAGAAACTGTTCTAGCAGGTTTGGGGCAATTTTGCAGCCACATCCGGCACCGTGGCTAAATTGAGTTAAACGTATTTTAGATGGCATAATCTACTGTTTATAGTAATGACAATAAGACAGGATACTTTGTTTACCTATTAAGGTCATAAGTTTTGCCTATTATATTCATGTTCGCTATGTAAACGGTGGCGTAAGTAACTTGAGCTCACTGAGTTCGACAGCTTCGAAAATGTGTATCGATTGCTGGGCGTCAATAATTGCAAGTTGATAAGATGGGCTACATTGTTTATTCTTTTTGTTCTCAGGATCCTTAAATATATTTGTGAGCCTAATATCAAATCTTCAGAAATATCGATAAAAACAAAAATTTCCTATGGAATAGGCGCTCTTGGCAAAGATTTCGCGTGCTCAATCATTTATATTTACTTGTTGTTTTACTACACGGATGTGGCTGGTCTTTCGGCGGCCTTTGTGGGTACTTTGTTTTTAGTCGCTCGCGTTGCAGACGCCGTCACCGACCCCCTTATGGGTATGATAGTTGACAATACCCGCACCCGATTTGGCAAATTTCGTCCGTGGATAGTGATTGGTACCATTGTTAATTCAGTGCTATTAATAGCAGTGTTTTCAACACACATGTTAAGCGGTACCGCACTTTATGTTTATGCTGCTATCACCTACATAGTGTGGGGGGTTACCTATACTATTATGGATATTCCCTATTGGTCTATGATCCCAGCGTTATCTTCAAAAAGACCTGAGCGCGAGCGTTTGGTGGTATGGCCTAGAATATTTGCCAGTTTTGCTTGGATGATCATGGGAGCCTACGGTTTATGGGCAATAGGTATTTTAGGTGATGGCGACCAGGAAGTAGGGTTTTTCTATTTGGCACTCGCAGTGGTTGTGTGTTTTGGAATTGGTAGCTTAGTCACCGTTTTAAATGTAAAAGAAAGCACACCTACGGCAGTCAATCAAAGCAAACTCTCATTTAAGGACATAAAAACAATTGTGTCATCCAATGACCAGCTCAAAGCGTTTCTTGGCGTGGTCTTAACCTTTAATATTTCTCACCAGCTCGTAGGCGGCTTTGCCATTTACTATTTTTCATATGCTATTGGCGACCCGAGTTTGTTTCCAATGTTTATGCTGGTGTCAGGCATTGCAGAGATGGTAGGCGTGTTTGTTTTTCCGTTTCTTTGTCGGCATTTGCCACGCTCAAGCATGTGGCTAATAGCCTGCGCATTTCCTATGTTGTGTTGCCTTATCTTATTTTTTAGTGGAATAATTTCCCCGCAAAGCGCTGTTTTTGTTGGGCTTTCGGGTATTGTACTTAAATTCGGAGTGGGTATTGCTAATGGCTTATCTATTGTCATGTTAGCCGACATTGTTGATTATGGTGAAGTTAAAACCGGCTTTAGAAGTGAGAGTATTATTTTCTCGGTTATCGCTATGTTAGTTAAATTTGCGGGTGCTTTTTCGGGCTTTATTATTGGCATGGGCTTAACGCTGTCAGGTTATATCCCAAACGAGATACAATCTGCAGAAACGGTGTTCGGGCTTAAAATAGTCATGTTGCTGCTACCCATGTTATTTGTGTTATCGAGTGTGCTTATTTACCTCAAATACTACAAACTAAATGGTGATTATTATCACACTGTATTAGGGCCTAATGCAGATAAAAAGGCGCTAGAAGCATAATAACAAATTAAATCATGAGCTAATTAGAGTGAATAATACTATTTATGATCGTCAGCATTGAGACCATCTACCCCTAAGATGTTTTCATTTTTGAATATTTGACCATTCCCCTTTTGCTGAGCTTCAAACAGCAAATTATCAGCCATTTCGAATAGTTGTTCAGTCTTTCCGCCACCAGCAGGTGCCGCCACGGCTTGACCTATAGTACAAGTGATGTGCCGGGCATTCATTTGTTGCTTAACAATAAAATTAGGGTGGTTAAAACGATTCATGATTTCTTCGGATTTCATACTGGCACCCTTGTTACTGCAGTCGCACAATAGCAAGGCAAACATGTCATTGCCTAAAAAAGCAAATAAATCCCCAGGTCGGCCGCCAATTGAAGATAAGCCGCCGGCGATAGTGGCGGTTAAGCTATAGTATTCATCGTTACCGTGATCAAGTTTAAACTTCTGCATGTTATCGACACGTATCAACAGCAAAGATAAATGATGCCAGTAGCGAGCGCATCTGGACCATTCTTGTTTCAATACTTCTTTAAACTTGCTGGCGTTAGGTAAGTGTGTGAGCGGGTCAATGTAAATTAAAGACTCTAATCGTTTGGTTTTTCGGTATATGCTAATGTGAAATTTAATTCTTGCGACCAGCTCCGTTACCATCGGGGGCTTAGTAATAAAGTCAGCGCCGCCAATTTCAAAGGCTTGAGATTTAATTGTAGGGCCGGTTAACGCCGATATGAAAATAATGGGAATGTCGCGAGTAAACTGATTTTCTTTGATGCGGTCACATAAAGCAAGACCGTCTTCGTTTGGCATCATGATGTCTAGAATGATAGCGTCAGGCAGTGGCGTTCTGTTGAGTAAGTCCCATGCTTGTTTAGACGATTTTGCAAAGACCATCGTAAAGTGTTTAGCTAAACCATTGGCATAGAGTTTGAGCTCTATTTCGTTGTCATCTACCACCATTACTCTGTGAGGTGTTTGTTGATCTGATTCTTTTACCGGTAGTTCCATGATTTCCATATATTTTATCACCTTGCTCCATTCGCAGTAAAACTAGCAATCCTCTGCTTGAAAAATACTGAAAGTACCCTTAGTTATAGCATGCTTAGAAACTATTACAATTAGCAAAACAACTATGTTTTACATAAAGTTAGTACTTAGTCTTTACATTGCAAAATAAAATCACGAAATTATTATTTCGTTTAGCCTAATTGGCAGATATAATCGTTCGCTTAGATGCGGTTACGCTAATTTGGTAAAACATTCATACTTGCCATCTCAACAGGTTACTCCTTTAATGCAAAAAAAGTCTACTGAACACAAGTCGCCGTTATGGGCATCAACTGAAAATTGGTCTATTGCTGATGCTGAACGCACCTATGGTGTGTCGAGTTGGGGCGGAGGTTATTTTAAAATCGGGGACAATGGGAATGTACATGTTATTCCCGATCATAACCAAGCAGACATGAAAATAGACTTTGGCGCTGTGCTGCAAGAAATTAGCGATGAAAAAATTCAATTCCCTGTGGTAGTGCGTTTTCACGACGTATTACGTTCCCAGGTAGTTAGCTTAAATGAAGCGTTTAACGACGTGATAAAAGAAGCAAAATATAAGGGTAATTACAATGGCGTATACCCGATAAAAGTTAATCAAATGCGCGAAGTGGTAGAGGAAATTGTAGACGCGGGCGCGCCGTATGACTTTGGGCTTGAAGCCGGTTCAAAACCTGAATTACTGGCGGTGCTTGCTTATAATACGAATGCTAACTCCCTCACCATTTTAAACGGTTACAAAGACGAAGAGTTTATTAAGCTAGCGTTGTTAGGCCGAAAGCTTGGCCGTAAAGTCGTTGTGGTTATCGAAAAGTTCAGCGAACTAGCCATGATCGTTGAAATAAGTAAAGAGCTCAACATAGAACCTATTATTGGCCTTCGTAGCAAAATGCGCAGCAAGGGTCAGGGACGCTGGCAAGGTTCGAGTGGTGACAGAGCTAAATTTGGCTTAACCATATCTGAATTAATAAAAGGTGCGCGCTATTTAGCATCTGAAGGTATGGGGCACACGCTAAAATTGCTACATTTTCATATTGGTAGCCAGTTACCCGATATACGCGCTATTAAAGATGCGGTAAATGAAAGTGCCCGCATTTATGCAGAGCTGCACAAGCTAGGCTTTAAATTGGAATATGTAGATGTAGGCGGTGGCTTGGGTATAGACTACGATGGCAGTCAGTCAACTAACGACTCATCGCGCAACTATAGTTTGCGCGAGTATGTGGCCGATGTAGTGTATGGTCTGCGTGAAATGTGTGATTTAGAGGGTGTGCCGCACCCGCACATTGTGTCTGAAAGTGGCCGGGCAATTACTGCGCACCATAGCTGCGTAATCACTGAAGTGGTAGGCGAAATTAAGCCAGAAGGTGTCGACTTAGACACAAGGGCCACAGAAAATGAGCATGTTTTGCTAAAGAACATGCGTGAGTTACATGTATCACTGCCACAAAACTCTAACTATCAAGAAGTCTTCAACGATGCTTCTAGGTGGAAAGAACAAGCTTCACAAGCCTTCAATTTACGCGTAATAGGCATGGAAGAGCTAGGTAAAATAGAGACCTTGTATTGGCAAATATTACGTGTTGTGCATGGATATTACCAACAAGCCGATTTTGTACCAGAAGACCTCCAAGGCCTCGATTATTCTTTATCTTCGCAGTACTTATGTAACTTTTCTATTTTCCAATCGGCGGTAGACAGTTGGGCCATTGACCAATTGTTGCCCGTAGTACCACTAACCGGCTTAAACAGACAGCCGGTGAAACATTGTTCACTAGTAGATATTACCTGCGACAGCGACGGTAAAATAGACCGCTTTGTAGTAGATCACGCTGTTAGTAATGTGCTGCCTATGCCTGAATTAAAAAAAGACGAAAAGTGCTATTTAGGCATATTTCTTACTGGCGCATATCAAGATGTAATGGGCGATATGCACAACTTGTTTGGCCGCTTAAACGAAGTACACGTATTTAGCCACGACGACGACCCTGAAGACTTTTATATTGAAGAAGTTATTAAAGGCTCTACCGTTGATCAAGTTTTATCTATTATGCAGTATCACCCAAGTGCCATGGCAATTGATGTAAAAAAAATCATAGATAAGCAAGTAGCTGCAGGCAATATCAAGCCACGCGAAGGCGTAAAATGGACTGATTTTTATGAAGATTGTTTAGGTGGTTATACTTACCTGCGAACAGAGAAATAGACTTCTTTGCACACCCATAACATTAAAAGACCCTCGTAACACTTTCATACAGCATGCCTAAAAAGACATGTGTGCACAGACAATAAAGTTTGCCCGTAAGGGCTTCTTTATCGCTTATTAAATTAGAGACATCATCAGAAATAACATTTCTTTTTAAATGAGATATTTTTTGCTGCAAAACGATTGTTCTAATTCACACTAATGGCACTAAGGCGACTGTTTACTACTAATCCAAATGAATACGTAGTTTTACGTGTCTTGTAGTGCATTAAAAATGCCGATAAAAACTAGAAGTAATAGTATGGGTTCACTTTATGGAAGGATTTGTACCCAAAGATTTTAACTTTTAATTAGAAGACAAAATGATGAACATAATTCAAACTCCAAAGTTAAGTGTACATAGCGGCTTTACACTTATCGAACTCATCATTGTAATTTTTATTCTTGGCATTTTGGCAGTTACTGCTGCTTCACGTTTTATCAATATTAGCGATGATGCAAATAAGTCTGTCGTAAAAAGCACAGTATCTTCTTTTGATGCTGGTGTGAAATTAATCCACTATAAGTGGACCATTAGTGGCAATGGCCCAGCCCAGCAAAACTTTATTCCTATCAGCGACCCTGATGTTGGCTGTGACTTATCTGTCAACTCATCTGGGTTCCCTGCTGATACTCGTGGAACGAGTCTTACTTTAAGTAGAAGGGATGACTGCCTTGATGCATTTAGGGCTGTCCTAGCAACCGATATGTCAGTTGATTTTAATGACGAGTCTGACTTTCAATGCTAATTATATCGGTAATGCAGCATGTACATACGAATATGCTAAAGCAACAGAGTTATCTTTTACATACGACTCCCAAACTGGAAAAGTAACTACCAACATTTAATCTCATAAAATTTGTTTGAATTATCGAGTCTGGAGAATCACATCAGGCTCCTTGAGTCTATTGAGTGATGGAGATACGGTTATAATTTAAGTTAAATGGATTATAAATAACAACTATTCACTGAAGACTTTAGGTACTTTCTTTCCTTAAGAATAATTAGTGCTTACGTCGCCCAAGGATCTAAGGCACGCCTAGCGCTATATCATCCCAATAATTCATGAGGTAACGATTTTGCTCTAATTTGTCGTTACTGTGCTTCCCACCTGTAACTAACTGTACATAACGGAATATCATCAGCTTATCTAACACTTATTAATAAGTGTTTCTTATATGTAAATACTCGATTTGGTTTATGTCGACATGAATTCTAACCATTACTTGCTCAAATAGCACAGGTTTATATTCTGCGTTTGAGGGAGATTATTACCGCTTAGGATCTTTAGTACACATTCGGCTTACCATTTCCCAACACCTGCAAATAGCATCATCTTTAATTTACTGTTGACCACTATTTTCACTAAGGGCAAACTTTATTGTCACGCCACAACATGCTGTGAATTGTTTACAATGAAGCGCTTTGGTTAAGGCCATTATTCTCGTTGAAGTGGACTCGGTTTCTACCCTGTCGTTTTGCTTCATATAAGGCCGCATCTGCATACTTTACCAGTTCATTAGGTTTAGCTTTGGTGAAGGGCATAAGGTTGGTAACCCCTATGCTTATTGTTACGCATTTCAGTGTGGTGAGTTTGCTTGTGGCATGAGGTATACGTCTCTTTTGTATTTCATGCTGTAGTTTATTGGCAAAAGAGATCGCTCCTTTTAAGTCTATATTGGGTAAAATAACCCCAAATTTTTCACCGCAGTAACGCGCTGTTAAATCCCCTTGTCGGCTAGCCAAAGCTTGGGCCATGTCTGCAATACTTACCAAACAATTGTCGCCAGCTATGTGGCCGTACTTTTGGTTGTACTCTTTAAAACAATCTACATCGAACATCAGTAAACACAAAGGTTGATGATTACGATGTGCTCTACCGATCTCTGCTTCAAGCATTTCATCAAAGTAACGCCTATTGAATATTCCCGTTAGGCCATCGCGACGACTAATGTCTTGTAGTTGCTGTTCAACCTGCTGACGTTTCTCGAGTTCATGTTGATGCTGAAAGCCAACCAAAATAGATCGTTTAAAAGCGTTGCTTATATTTGTCACGAGCACAAGTACTGCAAGGGTATAAAACCCCATTATGAGCACAGTCATTATGCCGCTATCGCCACCAGCGGCAATTAAGAAGTAACTGGGCATTAGCATAATAGGCACTAAAAAACTTAGCACTGCATATACACTTGCGCTGTATATCATAACGAAGACAGCGCTTAAGCCGACAATAAATAAGCCAACTCCCATGGCATATTCTGCCTGTTCAAAAGGCGTAAAATAGATCAATGCAATTGCATAAAGGCTGCTCATAGTTGCAGAGCATCCTGCCCATGTGTGTAGCCAAAGATGGCGATTTTTGTTATCGCAATGTTTAGTGTAAGCAGCATACAAAAATAGTCTAAAGCACGACATGGAAGTAACGATGCAAAACCAAATAGTGAGTTCAGTTAAATTAGCGACACTAGCTAACCAGAAAAGGACTAGTAAACTGGCGATTGCATGCACCAGTGCTATTTTAAGAGTGTGGCCAAACAATTGCTGGAGAATTTCACGGTTAGTTTTTTGCGCAACACTAAGGGCATCCTTGCGGCTTATGTTTGCATGGGGGAACGTGTCGGTTTGCATATACGCAAAATCCTCGCTGAAAACTGGGGTTATTGTAAAAACAACATTGTTTGCACCGAAGCATCATACTATTGCGAAACGTATGATTAGTGTTGATATAAGCACTTAAGACCTAATTTCTATACGCAATAATCGTTAGGCAATAATCGTTAGGCAAATATCGTAATGTAAAGTAGCGTTTAGGCTAGTTATTTTTCTCAGCGTCTATATGGATAACGGCCTGTTCCCAAAACTTAGCGCTTACTGTGTTTATCATATTGCTTTCGGCATTCATTAATATAGCAATGCCAGTTTCTAGGGTCGGTGAAAAGGCGACATCGGCTCTGTATCCTTGAACCCAACCACCATGGTAATTTACTTTTATGCCTTTGAAGTTATATACACGCCAGCCCAAGCCATAGTGAGCCGTAATAAGGTGTTTTCGCCATTCTCTGCGACGTAGTTCATTTTTGGTTTGCACGCGTGGCTGAGTCATTTGTTCAATCATAGTGGCGTTAACGACTTCAGGGTATTCTAGCAACATGGCGCGTAACCAAATTTCCATATCCTTAATGCTCGCGTTAATGCCTGCAGCGGGTGCAAAGCGATAATAATCATCTTTTACGCGTACCTTTCGCCATTTATTCCTAGCAATAGCGGCATGCGGTTTGGCCCAATTGCCTGATTGTTCAAGGGCATTACGACCAACAGAAGATTTCATTTTTAGGGGATCAAACAAATAGCTAGAAAGCTCTTTAGAATAAGAAGAGTCTTGCGTTTGATAATATTCTTCCAAAATGCCAAAAAGTGCATTTTGATAGGTATAGCAATATCCTGGCTTACAAATACTGTCTAACTTACCAAGCTCTCTGAGTATTCTTGGACGTTTGTAATTAGCTTCTATTAAATTGTCGTATGCGTTGGGCATAAACCCAGCTGACTGGCCAATAATATGACGTAGCAATATAGGACTGTCTTCATAATTGTCTATTGTGAAGGCCGGTGTAAGCTGCGACAACGGAGATTGCCAATCGAGAGCGTTTACACTAGTTTGCTTAGCAACAAGGGTGGCTGTGAAGGTCTTTGACACCGACGCTAATCTAAACTTAGTGTCTTTATTGATGGGCGCGCCACCGCGCTCGGTCAATCCATAATATTTGAATTGTGCGGGCTGTCCTTTTTTTACAACAACAACAGCAAATCCGGGGATATTGAATTTTTTTGCTTCAGCGGCTACGGAGTTAACATACTTCTCAACCCACTTGTTTTCGCTTGTTTGTGCCCATGTATTTGAAGTAAAGGTAAACATGCCAAAACAAAAAGCTAATAGATATAAGGGCCACAAGCGTAGCTTTGCCCAAAACTGGGTACTTACAAAAATGTGTAAAGTCATAATACAACTTGTTGTTACTTTGCCAATCCAATAAAACGCTTTTCATTGGATTGTCTGATTAAATATAAGTTCCGAAAACAACGTGTTTTTATTTTAGGTTCGGGTACTATTTACACAAGTTTATCATCTATTGAGCAAACATGTTAACACCACATATATGCGAACAAGCACGATTAGCGCGTGATCCTCGATTTGATGGTCTATTTTTTATTTTGGTGAAAACAACCAAGATATTTTGCCGCAACATCTGCAAAGTCCGTATGCCGCTTGAAAAGAACGTAGAGTATAGCGCCAGTGCACAACAGGCCTTAAGCCAAGGGTACAGACCTTGCCTTAGGTGTAGGCCCGACAGCGCGCCTAACTCTTGCGCTTGGCAGGGCGTAAACACTACTGTTAACCGCGCCGTTAAACTGCTAACTCAACGCCTCGATGCGAGCATAGAATCTATTGCGGCTAGTTTGGGCATATCTACACGGTATTTGAATAAGCTGTTCCAAGATCATATGCAAATTTCGGCAAAGCGATATCGCATATACCAGCAAGTGCTGATGGCGAAGCAGCTATTGCAACAAACCCAACTACCTGTTGAAAAAGTGGCAGAGTCGGTAGGTTTCGCGGGTGCTCGGCAGTTACAGCAACATATTAAAACCTATTTGCGTCTAACGCCCTCGCAGCTACGTAAAGACGCTAACAGTAATTTATCCAACGAAGGCGCTGAACAGGCCGTAAAGCCAACGCAGCTAAGCGAAAGTGTAACTATATTGTTAGCCTATCGCCCACCTTATAATTGGCCTCAGGTTAGAGATTTTTTTGGCAAACGAAAAATACACGGCAATGAGCTAGTGCATGAGAATGGCTTAACAAAAATACTCTCAATTGCAACTAAGCAAGATGATCACCACAAGCAACAAGCGTGTGTTGCTGTTAAAGTCGAAATTACACATGCGCCGGCACATAATGGATTTTATCTATCATTCAATGCGGCATATTCACAGCATACTCTGGCTATTATTAGCATAGTGCGTCGTATGCTCGATTTAGACGCGTGTCCACAATTGATTGAAGATGCGCTTATAAACGCAGGTTTACCCATGAGTGAACTGGTGACTGGACTTCGAATCCCCGGGGTTGCTAGCGAGTTTGAAGCTGGTTGTCGGGCTATTTTAGGGCAACAAGTGTCGGTTGATGCTGCGGTGAATAAAGTAAACCAACTGCACGCGTATTTCGCCCAATATAATCAAATTGAAAACTTGGAAACTGGATTTCCATCTCCTTATGAGATCGCAAACAATGATTTACTCTTTTTAAAAATGCCGGGAGCGAGGCGTCAGACTTTAATTGATCTAGCGAAGTTTTATCAACACAGCGGATCGCCGCAAACCTCAAAAGGCGAGGCGAATGCTAACAATGTAGCATCAAATGTCGAAGCAGACGCTGATTCTAAAAGTACTCCTACGCTTATTGATATTAAAGGGATTGGGCCGTGGACGGTCAATTATGTTGCGCTGCGGGCGATTGGCAAAAGCGATATTTGGTTAAACACCGATTTAGTAATTAAACAGCAAGTGGCCAAACACAGCGAAAACGGCCATACAATAAAAAGTGAGCTAGCGGCTCCTTGGCGCAGTTATTTAACCTTAAATTTATGGAGCCTAGCGTGATGGATAAAACCACTTCTACACCTGAATCGAATAAGTCTGTTAATGCACCTTGGGCTGCACAAGGCGAAAGTGAACGGCTTAGTGATTATGTGAGTCAAATACATACTTCACAAGGCTATATTCGTTTGTTGGCAACAACCACCGCCATTACTGAAATTAAGTTTCATGAAGATAGCATTACAGAAAACCCGAACAGTATTAGCGAACTGGCTAAAGCTCAAATGCAAGAGTATATAGCCGGGAACTTGACGCAATTTGATTTGCCCCTTGCACCAAAAGGTACCGATTTTCAGCGCGCAGTTTGGCAGCAATTGCTCACAATCGTGTATGGCCAAACCGCGAGTTATTTAGATATAGCCACTGCTATGAACAATCCCAAAGCATGCCGTGCAGTAGGGGCGGCAAATGGCAAAAACCCCATCGCTATTGTGATACCATGCCACCGAATTATAGGTGCAAACGGCAGTTTAACTGGTTACGCAAGCGGTTTAACTTTAAAGTCATTTTTACTTTCCTTAGAAAGCTAAACTCTTAGCTAATTAACCATAGAGACACACTATTGAGAATACAAGATTTCGCTAAGTTATTATTTTTAGGCGCTATTTGGGGCTCCTCATTTATGCTAATTAAATGGGCGGCGCCCGAGTTCGGCATATTTGCCCTAGTAGAAGTGCGTGCTATTGGCGCCACAATATTGCTTCTTCCCTTTGTGTTTTTAAAACGTCAGCAAAAAGATCTATTTCAATATTGGCCGCAATTGCTAATAGTGGGCTTATTTAACACTGCTATTCCATTTTGTTTATTCAACTATAGTTTATTGCACATTGAAGCCGGTTTGGCCGCTATTTTAAACGGCACCGCGCCTATGTTTGGTATGGTGGTAGCGTATTTGTATTTAAAGGAAACGATTGGCCCGGCGGGTTTAGTGGGCGTGTTACTCGGCTTTGCGGGTGTAGTACTCATTAGCTACGAACAAACTACAGGGGCAAGCGCTAGCGTGCTGCCAGTCGCATCAATATTACTTGCAACGCTTTGTTATGGGGCAGTGGCTAGTTATTTGAAACACACCTTGAGTCATGTAAAACCCTTCGCTATTGCCGCTGGCAGTCAGTTTTTCGCGTCTTTAGTGTTATTACCGTTTGCACTTATGAACTTACCAGAAGAAATGCCAAGTTCGCGGGCAATTGCAAGCGCACTAGTATTAGCATTTGTGTGCACAGGCTTAGCGTACATACTTTATTTCAATCTAATTGCCAAAATTGGAGTGTCGCGTTCGCTTACCGTGGGTTATTTAGTGCCTTTATTTGGGGTACTATGGGGCTATATTGTACTAGATGAAAGTTTATCGCCAACTGAGCTTACCGGTGGTGGATTAGTGCTGCTAGGCGTAATGTTAGCCACTAACATACTGTCACGGTTTAAGCGCAAACCAGCCGTTGCTGTGCCTAAATGAATGGCGATACTCACCATGTGTAAATTATACTGACATTCGAGCTAGGTTTTTGTACAATTCGCCTTTTACATTTTCGAGGATGAACAATGGCATTGTCAGTTATTATATTGGCCGCAGGGAAAGGGACTCGAATGAAATCTAGCTTACCCAAAGTGCTACATAAAATTGCTCACAAACCTATGGTTGAGCATATTATCGATAACGTATATGCATTGGGCTGCGACAACATCAACCTTGTTTATGGTCACGGTGGCGATTTGCTTAAAAGTGAGCTCTCTCATCATAAGGTCAATTGGTGTTTACAAGCGCAGCAGTTGGGCACTGGTCATGCAGTTATGCAAGCAGTAAACAACGTAAACGATAACGACGATGTTCTAATCCTGGTTGGCGACGCGCCCCTTATTTCTTCCGCGACACTAAGCAATTTAGTTGCCGCTAAAAAAGACGCCGATTTAGCGCTATTAACCGTTAATCTAGAAGATCCCACAGGTATGGGCCGTATAGTGCGCGATGCAAACAACAGCGACAATATTACCGCTATTGTTGAGCACAAAGATGCTACCGACGAACAACGTCTTATCCAAGAAATAAACACTGGCATGATGATTATGAAGGGCAGTGATTTAAAACGCTGGCTGAGCGATTTGTCGAGCGACAACGCACAAAACGAATACTATCTTACCGACGTCATTGAAATGGCCGCCAAAGAAGGCAAACGAATTACCGCAGCCCAACCACAGTGGCACCGAGAAGTTGAAGGCGTAAATAACCGCGCGCAACTTGCCTCGTTAGAGCGCGCCTACCAGCTACGCGAAGCAAATGAATTAATGATGCAAGGCGTATCGCTGGCCGATCCTAGTCGTATCGATATACGCGGCAAAATTACCGTGGGAGAAGATGTATTCATCGACATAAACGCAATTTTTGAAGGCGAAGTTACTATAGGCAATAATGTGCGCATTGGTGCTAACTGTATATTTAAAAACTGCCACATAGGCGACAATACAAATGTTGAAGCGTATTCTTTGCTCGAAAACGCCACAGTAGCGAATGATTGTAACGTAGGGCCATATGCGCGTTTGCGTCCCGGTGCCGATTTACATCAAGGCGCTAAAGTAGGTAACTTTGTAGAAATTAAAAAAGCGACAATTGGTAAAGGCTCAAAAGTAAGTCACTTGAGCTACATTGGCGATGCGATAATTGGTCAAAATGCCAATATTGGCGCAGGTACCATTACGTGTAATTACGATGGCGTGAATAAATCAATTACTCAAATAGGCGACGGCGCTTTTATTGGATCTAATTCATCCTTAGTTGCACCCGTTACAATAAGCGATGGCGCTACTATAGGCGCTGGCAGCACTATTACTAAAACGGTCGACAACGACCAGTTAGCTATTGCCCGCAGTAAGCAAAAAAATATTTCAGGTTGGCAAAAGCCGACTAAACAAAGCTAAGGAAAACTAACACTATGTGTGGAATAGTTGGAGCAGTTGCCGAGCGCAACGTAGTACAAATTTTATTAGAAGGTTTAAAACGCCTTGAGTACCGTGGCTATGATTCAGCTGGTGTTGCCTTAGTAGACACAAATAATGGCAATAAAATGTCGATAGTTCGCCGCACCGGTAAAGTAATTGAACTTGCCAATGCCATTGACGATAAAAACGGCTTGGGCTCTACGGGTATTGCTCATACACGCTGGGCTACCCATGGTGGTGTAACGGAAGCAAACGCTCACCCACACGCCAGTGAAGAGCGCTTTGCTGTGGTACACAACGGCATTATTGAAAACCACAAAAGCCTGCGAGAAATGCTCATTGGGCGTGGCTTTACCTTTTCATCCGACACCGACACAGAAGCAATAGCGCACAGCATTGCATTGCACATGCAGACCACCAACGACCTATTAAGCGCTGTGCAAGCCGCGGTGAAAACTTTTGAAGGTGCATATGGCACCGTAGTAATGGACAAGACTACGCCAAACAAATTAGTGGTTGCACGCTCAGGCAGCCCACTGGTTATAGGCTTAGGTATTGGTGAGAATTTCTTAGCTTCAGACCAAATGGCGCTTTTGCCTGTTACCCGCCGATTCATCTTCTTAGAAGAGGGCGATGTTGCTGAAATTACCCGCACTAGCGTGACCATTATCGATAACAATGGCAATAATGTGGAGCGTGAAATTGTAGACAGCACGGTAGAGCACGATGCTGGCGACAAAGCCGGGTATCGCCATTACATGCTAAAAGAAATACACGAACAGCCCCATGTATTGCGAAACGCGTTAAAAGGCAGAGTAAGTAGTGAAGGTTTAGCTCCTGGCATATTTGGAGCGGGCGCTGATGAAATATTCAAACAAACAAATTATGTAAAAATTATTGCCTGTGGCACCAGCTACCACGCTGGCGTTACTGCTAAATATTGGCTAGAGCAATATGCAAACGTTCAGTGCGACGTTGAAATAGCCTCTGAGTTTAGATATCGCCGTTCTTTTGTGCCTGCCAACAGCTTGCTAATTACTATTTCCCAGTCGGGCGAAACCGCCGACACATTAGCCGCGCTAAAATTAGCCAAAGAAATAGGTTATATGTCGAGCTTAAGCATATGTAACGTAGACGGCTCTTCGTTAGTAAGGGAATCGGCATTGAGCTTTTTAACCCGGGCTGGCGCCGAAATTGGCGTTGCTTCTACCAAAGCTTTTACAACCCAACTAGCCGCATTGCTCATGTTAGTGTTGAACATAGGTAAGCATAAAAATATGGAAGCTTCAGTTTCAGCCAATATATTAAATGCATTGGTTAGCCTGCCGGCTAAACTTGAAGAAACCCTAGCCCTTGCGAATGAGATTGAAGACCTTGCTGAAGAATTTTCAGATAAGCAGCACAGCCTATTTTTAGGACGTGGCGATCAATACCCAATCGCGATGGAAGGCGCACTTAAGCTTAAAGAAATTTCTTACATCCATGCTGAAGCATATGCATCGGGCGAGCTTAAACATGGTCCCTTGGCGCTAATTGACGCAGACATGCCGGTAATAGTGGTTGCACCAAACAACGAGCTATTAGAAAAGCTTAAATCGAACGTAGAAGAAGTGCGCGCTCGCGGTGGCATAATGTATGTATTCGCCGACAAAGAAGCACATTTTGAAAGCGATGAAACCATGCGCGTAGTGCAAGTTCCGCACTGTATGGAAGCGGTTGCTCCTATTGTCTATACCATTCCGTTGCAGCTATTGTCTTACTATGTTGCTTTGATTAAAGGGACCGATGTTGATCAGCCGAGGAACTTGGCGAAGTCGGTTACTGTGGAGTGATATTGGGCGCTTATGTTGGAGGTGTTGTAGGCTGACAATAAAGTGTCATACTTTACAAAAAAGTATCATACTATTTTTGGTGATTCATATACTGCGAACGGCTCTTCAGCCTTAAGCCGACATAGCGAGTTCAGATTTTTGCGCAAATTAACGTAGCTTTTTTAATCTTAAAAATCCAATGAGTGACAGACGGGTTTGGGCAGTTTCCTGCCGTTGCGGTTTTGTTATTTGTTATCGTTAGAGTGAAAAGATGATGTTAGTTCTAGTAATATATGAGGTGAATTTATGGTTATGTGCTGCGCGGAGCGAACATGATAATTGCCATACCCACAAGTGCTATGCCAGAACCCACAATATCCCAAGTGGTTGGACGAATACCATCGACAGCCCACAACCACAAAATAGCCATGAAAACATAAACGCCACCATAAGCGGCATAAACTCGACCTGCTGCTGTTGGATGTAACGACAGCAACCAAGCAAATGCGGCAAGGCTAAGAGCGGCAGGAATCAGCAACCAAACTGATTTCCCTTCACGCAACCAAAGATATGGTAGATAACAACCAATAATTTCTGCCAAAGCAGTAATTAAAAACAGGCCTATAATTTTTATTTCGGGCAAAGGATGACTCTTCTGATTGGTTGAACATAACATCTTATTACATCGTCTATTTCAATGTAATATACTTTACATTCGCTATCTGATGCACCTCGCCACGATTTTTATCAAAGCGAGAGCCTATACTATGTAAAATTTGTCGGTAAAGTAAGCGCTCCTGTCTTTTCAAACATTGGCGCTATGTTTGCCTTACCGACCTTGCAAGAAGTAGATAACAGTGAATTTACCTCTAAGCTTCTAGCAAGAAGGAACTTGTGGCTTGTTTTGCAATCTTACTCCTCATAAGCTACTACTTCACCTGCGCTAGGCTGGTAACGTCAATAAATCATGTCATTGAAAAAACACCAATTTTTAGCGCTGTCTATCGTCATCCACGCAGGGATTGGTGTATTAATTGTTGGCGTCGGTCTACCCCAAAAAGTGCCCTTAAAAACATCAAAACCGGTAAAAAGTTATTTATTTATCGAAAGCCCTAATATAAAACCTGAATCTACTGAGCCACCAAAGCCTGCAGTCGAGGAAACTACCGTACAAGAGGGGGTATCTGTTATCGAAGAAGTGTCACAAAAAACACAAGAGCCTCTAAATGCTGAAGTGCAAGCTGTTGAGGAAGTCCCAGTCACAAAACCTGTATCTAGTTTGAGTTCAAACACCGCTAAATTCATACAAGACCTAAATGCACAAAAACTTGATGAATTATTAAGACATGAAGCCCAAGAACATAGAATCCCTAAGCCGCTCATTGATAAAACAAAAGAAAAGAGTAGGAATGCGGAGCGCAGAGCACTCAGCACAGACTTTGCCCCACCAGGCACCGACATAATCGTGCTAGCTGAGTTTGGACCAAACGAAAAAACGGTGGTGATAGGTGGTAACTGCATGACCGTCACAGAGACCGACCTCAATGACAAAGTTCACAGAGGAAACACAGTATATAAGTCCGGGGGGCAAGCCTGTGGCGGCTACGATAAGTTTGATGGACAGCTTCAAAAATCGCTCGATAAGTTTCTTAAGAAGAAGTGAGGTTAATAAGTAGGAGGGGCGGACAAATTAACAGTGTGGACTGTCCGCAAAGGAAGTAGAGAAACCCGTCAAAACTTCCAATCTCGAAGATTGTGTTTAGCATAAACTTCTCGCAAATTTTTTGAGTGGCGTACGTCGGCTTTTGCCGTGAGGCCGCCTTACATAATCAGGCCAAAAATGCTTGTGAGCTGACGAAAGTTTTTGATTTTCAGCGTTGATGTTTGACTGAAAAGTGCAAGGAACTGCCGTAAAAGGCAAGCTAAGAGGCCCTTTAGATTATGTGCTTTCCAAACAGTGGTACTGCCAATTGGTGCGGATTTGGGACATATAACGCAGCCGAGGTGTTAATTTTGAAGCTATCGTTAAAGCCAATAATGTCAATGTCGTCGTCAAGCACCGTGCTGCGTAAACTGCCGCTTACCTTTGCATTTAGGGTAAATGCACCGAGTTCGTTGTTAAAATAAAACAAAGGGAAAATAGGAATGCCAGCATGACCGGATACTTTTACCATGCCATCGATGGCAGCTTGCTCTAAAAATGGATCGAATCGCTCTTTCGCATCTAATGCGTCTTGCGCACTTAGGTCGTCATTTTCGAGTATGTCGATCAACTCATCTAGTTCGTCAAGGAGTGAATCAATTTGGCCGACTTCATAGCCTGCGCCAATTGGCGGCAGGATATTCATCACAAACCCAGATTCGTTGCGTGCGAAGTGTGAAGAGGCCGCGGGATTATTAGAAATACTGGAAATATCTTGTTGAAAACTAATATTGCCGGTGGTTACTGAAGCGCCTACTACTTGGAATGGCTCATTTGCACAAATGTTAAAGCTGCTAAGTGAGGTGCAGACAACCAGTGTCTTAAGTCGAAAATTCACAAACGTTCTCGCGTAGATTTTTTGAGTAGGGCAAGTATACGTCCGCTTTAAGCTTGTTACGTATTCAGGCGATATGTTTGGTGTTTTTTTAAATACGGAATATCAAGGCTGCGGCAGGTCCAAACTCTGCCAAGACCAATACTTCGTAAGACTTAAAGCTATTGTGCTGAGATTAACAGGCGTGACTCACCGTTGCTGATACTCATGCGGCGTAACTCCGGTCCAGCGTTTGAAGGAGCGGGCAAAGTTACTAGGTTCTGAAAACCCCAATAAATAAGTAACCTCACCAATACTACGACCTGATTCTCCCAGATAATGTAGCGCCAAATCTTTACGAATATCTTCTAAAAGTACCTTATAACTAGTGCCAAGTTCACTGAGTTTGCGTTGAAGTGAGCGAGGGCTCATATGAACATCACTTGCTACTCTCTCTTGCGTGGGTGTGCCAGACGGCAACCATTCAATGATACTGGCTCGAATTTGGCTTACAATGTTACCTTTGTCATGTCGTTGCAAGTATTCGATGACAACTTGGTCGCTAGCCCTAGCTAATTCGGGGTTTGCCATTGGTAATTGGGATTCCAATTCTTTTCGGTCAAAATGAAGGCAATTTTCATTACTATCATAGTCAATAGGGCACTTAAAAAAAGCATCGAATTTGCTTGTATCTTCTGGCTTTTGGCGTTGTAGTTCAACTCGACATGGACAAAACGAATCACCTTTAGCAAAGCGGCAGAGTTGAATGAAAACAGCCAAAACGGCATCTAATGAGGCTGGCGCGGCAACGCCTTTTGGGGCAGGGATTTTATACCAAAGTTTGTATTGGTCTGCATTATCTTCCAATATGACTTCCCCAGCACTGGAAATGATTCTGTAATACCTGACAAGACGCATAAATGCATCGTGCAGTGTGCTGCTTGCTATCCAAGAAAAGCCAAGGCCCTGCAGTGCGCCCAGGTGCAAATTTTCAGCATATACAAGACCAAAACTTTCGTCTCCTGTTTCTTGCACCGCAATACGCCAAAGCTTTTGCATAGAGATAGCCGCCACTCTGTCATTAGCCGCCATATTTTGAGTGACATCTATGCCAGCCTGTTTGAATAATGCCGGGCTATCGCAGCCGTATTTAACCAGAGTACTGGCCATAACATGAGCGATGCCGCTATGTGTAGTGATTTCGTTCATTGCTAATACCATTTTTATGCCGATTAACGGGTAAAGATCGCAGATTAACTTCGCCACAACCAATTTAGATAAAGTTTAAACCAGAAAGCATGCTAAAGGAACTAGCATAAGGTTAACAATCGGCTTATCCATTTATGGTGCCTTTTAGTCTATTCTTGTTGATTGTTATGCTGCTATTGTCAGAGACCATTAGTCGCTCCTTATACCTGAGAGTTAATGCATTCCAGTAATGAGAAAATCAATATTATGGCGCTGATTGCTTATTGACGCATTTTGACTCGAAGTTGGCGGTGACTGAATAATGTTTTTTCCATTTATTCGGTATAGTACAAACATCAGCAGCAATTAAGCGAACTGAGCAAAAAAATTCAAGGATTACATTGTGAATAACATTAGCGCTTTCTGTCAGTCAGCAACAACTTTTGCTTTAATAGTGATTATGGCGGTCTCTCCAATTGCTTACAGTAAGAGTGACAATCAGCAAAGCAGACAACAAGACAGTAGGAAGGACAACCGGCAGGACAACAAGCAAGACAGGGTAAAAGATAATCGGCAGGACAACAGGATGGACAACAAGCAAGACAGGAAACAAGAAAGGCGTCAGGACAGCCGGCAAGACAGTCGTTATGAAGTACGAAATGGCCGTAAAATGATTGTTGTTGCCCCACGTCACCGCAACTTTCGTAACGTTATAGTAATTAGGCCTCATGGCCATGTGTACTGGGGTTATGGTCATCACCACAGCGATTCAGATGCGTTCAAGTGGTTAGCATTTACCGCAATAACCTTGAAATTACTTGATAACGTTAATGAACAGGCTCAACGTGAACACGAAGCTGCACAAATCCAAGCAACAAGTGCCGGCGTTGGGGAAAAAATAACCTGGGCCACAAATGACGCTAACGGTTATGTAGTAACAACCAAGCAAGGAATGAATGGCAATGGCCTAAACTGCCGTGAGTTTCAACAAAACATTACAGTGGGAGGCAACACCGAAGAGGCTTATGGTACAGCATGTTTACAAGCTGACGGCGCGTGGAGTATAGTGGGCGGTTAGCACTAAAGGCACCTGACAATAATCACATTTAGTCGGGTGTATTTTCCTGTTGAAGGTTTATGCACAAAATGATTTAATTGCTTGTACTAACTTGAGGTAAATAATCATAAAGCGCTACCTATTAAATAATATGGCAGCTTTAATTGAAAGGACAAAAATATGAAAATTAATGATGTGTATTTTAAGGGATTATTTTTGATTGCTTTTTTATTGGTGCAGGGGTGTGCTAGTAAATTAGACAATACCAAATCTGGGTTCTTAGGCGACTACTCGCGCCTACAAGATAATAAAGAGTATGAAAACAGTAAAACTTACGTAGAAAGTGGATTTGATAATAAACGTTTGGCGAGTATCCAAAGCATAAAGCTGGAACCTTTTGAGGTGTGGTTAGATCCAAACCTTAAATCAGCTTTTAATGTTAATCAAGTTGCTAACTTTGTTCATTATTTCCATAAAACGATGTCAGAAAAACTAGGAGATAATTATCAATTAGTTCAAGAGGCAGATGAAAATACTTTAACTATCCGCGGGGCCTTTTCGGGCATAAAGTTCTCTGACCCAGAATTATCTGTAACAGACTTTGTACCTTTTAGAATTGTGTTGAATGCGGGTAATGCTGCGTATTTAATGGCTACAGAGCAAAAAGATGTTTTCACCGAAATATCAATTGAAACGGAATTC
>CAXMOM010000062.1:0-70350 GCA_964195425.1 Acidiferrobacterales bacterium | reverse complement strand
ACGTGTGCTCTTCCGATCTGTTTAAAATTTAACCATCATAGTCAAGTTGTGGGCGCGGAGTGACAATGCAACGTTAGGCACAAAGGTAGTTAAAATTGGTTTCATTTATTGCAGTATTTTAGAAGTAAAATCATTTAACATCTGCTTGTGCATCATTAAATCAAGGTCGTAATCCGGAGTAATCTCGAATAGTTCCGGCACCTGATCAAGCATTTTTCGATGTTGCGCTGTTACACAAACTCTTGCACCAAATCGTGGATCAGCTTTCAACTTTTTAACAAGCGGTGCCATTTTTATAACTTCAGGCCGAATACCAAAAACACAAAGAATTTTTTCATTAAATGTAAATCACCCTAACTTTAGCTAAAAAATAGAAAAATTACATCAAAATGAGTAATTTATCGACTTGCTAACATACATTCATAAACACCTTAGTCTCACTAAAAAAACTAGCGTATATCTAACTTTTTTATAAGCTTCCAATCGCAGCCAACGCCACAGCCGTCTGATAAATAATCTGTGTAACGCCTTGCCACAAAGTAATATTTTCATAGTTAGTAACATCTCTGGGCACAACAATCGTATCTCCAGGAGATAACAAGGGACCGTCTTTACTTCTAAACCAGAAGTCATTATCTGGCACTACAACAGATCCATTCGCTTTTACAATATAGATATGTGATGCATCTCCATACTCGCGAACACCACCGGCTAATTCAATATAGTCTCCAACATTTAACGTTTCTTTAAATCTGTGTGTAGATGCAACAAACACTTCACCAATAATTGAAATAGCAGGCGTAATGTTAGGCACAATTAAAGAATCGCCATGTTTAACAACAATATCAGCCCCAGGCACTTCATTTACAATTGATGCAATATCTATGACCATTCGCCCTAAAGGCTCTACGTTTGTTAAGTCGTTTAAAACTGTATTTGCAATATCGTAATCTACCGCTTTGGTAAATTGACTGGTACTTAAACTATTATTTGCCAATTGTTGTCTTAGATTTTCAACAGTTTTATCTATATTTGCTCGTTCTTTTTCAACAAGCTCATCTCTGGTAAATACAGCGGCCTCTACACTTGCGTTTTCAGTTAGCCCTCCCGCCCGTTCTATAACGCTTAAGAGTGTTTCACCATTCTTAATCTGATAAGTGCCTGGGAACACGACTTCACCACGCAATACTATATTGTTACTCTCATACCACTGAGGGACACGAACAATGCTTAACACGTCTTTGGACTGAATTTTAACCTGTTGAATTTCAGGCAATATAAGTTGTTTGAGAATGTTGATTCGTTTGTGACTGACTTCTAACACACCCCCTACTAATGTCACACTTGTAATTTCTGCACTTTCTAAATGTGCAGATTCAGTTAATCCACCAGCTGCATTTATCGCGTTGCTTAAAGAATTATTGCTTGAGCGTGGATATATTCCTGGGTATTTAACCTCACCATTTATCTCAATTAACTGCACAGGATGCGTGTCAGATGCCTCACTTTTAAGCGTCGCAATAATAGGAGAGAGTAATTCCTTTCGTGAAAAGTTTTTACTACTGTCACGCGTAAAGCTCTGAGATGAAAAACGGCTATTTTGAATATCTTGAATGTAGTTTGCTTGTGAAGTTTTGATATCGTCTTGAGATGCTTGTAGGTTTCCTTCTACAACGTCTTGCTCTATCCCTTCAACAACATCCTCTCCAACGCGGTTAAAAAACACCAGTTGGTCAAAAGCTTTAAGTGGTAAATCAAATTTCCTTGAAAGCACGTCTAGCGGCTTGAATTGAATAACAGTCGACTGCGGGGTTAACTTCTCTTTTCTAACTAAAATTGCATAGTGTAAATCTGTATTAGAAAAAATGGTCCTTCGTGTGACCACATCTGAAAGTGAAACCCCTGTGTCGGCGATAATATTAGGTACATTAATAGCGCCATTTACTATTATCGCGTTACTGAACTCCAAATTGGCTTCCGGAACCCGTAAGAAATCTCCGTTCGTCAAACGCTTGCTAGTAGCGCGCTTGTCGTTTGCATTTATGTTCGATATCGATAAGCCTGCCTCTGGATCTTTTCTAACCAGTTGCAACGAATTTGCATCAGCCTTTGGTAACAAGCCTCCAGCCAAATTTATTAAATCACTTATTGTTTCGTTACCAACAATTTCATAAATTGCAGGGCGTCTAACTTGTCCATCAATCGATACAATGCTTTTAGCAGTAGGAACAAACAATACATCGCCTTGCTCTAAACGAATATCGTTGCTTGTATCACCTCTAACTATCAGGTCATACAAATCGAAGTTAGCGACTGTCGTTCCGCTACGTTTTAATTCTATATTACGCAGGGAACCAATTTCATTTACGCCGCCACTATTAATCAATGCTGTTGTGACTGTAGACAATCCGCTAACAACGAGTGGACCCGGACGATATACTTCACCCACTAGAAATATTTGAATAGTACGAATTTGCCCCATAGAAACAAACGATGAAACACCAATTTTTTGCTGATTATATTTTTCTTTGACCAACTCTTTTAATTCTTGGAAGCTTGTACCTGTAACCTGCAATGGACCTAAATCGGGTAAATCTATATTGCCTTCATTATTTACAGAAAGCTCAAAGCTGCCTGTTTCTTTGCCGAATAATTGTAGTTTAATTGAGTCGCCTGGTGCGATTATATAATTGGAAGGAACCGGAACGTTCGCGCTTGGTTGAACTGCCTCATCTCGTCCTTCAAAAATATCATAGCCGAACGGCACTAACTCAGCTGTACTTTCAGAAACAATACTTTGCTTAGACAACGCTAAAGAAACTTCTTCATTGTTTACTTCTCTTTGTACAAAGTCGACTTGATTTGCATCTTGCTCTTGCTGGGTTTGACGGGCGCCCGCGTCGAGCATAGATATATCAAACCCCATCTGTTGAGCAAGTTGCTCTTGCTGTGCACGAGGCAAGTTTTTAAACTGTTGAATTTGCTGAGGAGAAGGCATAAACGACTGCGCGTTTACGCTAAGTGATACGCAAGCAGCGCATAGAATCAATAAAGTGAAGCAACGACTAATATTTTTCATAAGACCCAATAAAAATGAACGTGCGTTTTCCATAACAAAATTTCCAATCCCAGCAATGTAAGCACAGGAATTTATTCCTTTAATTCTAACCAAATCAGTCAACAATGTCACACACAATCAAAATTAAAAAGATGAATACAATACATTCATCCTTTTTCACATCTCTAGTGTACAATATACTAGGCAACTGGAGCACGAATTGAAAATATACACATCAACAAAGAATATCCCCGCGCTTGAAGGCCTATCGGTAACCGAGCGAATGGCTGTTTTAGAAAACGCAGCTAACAGCATGACTATTCCTGAAAAAACCCTACTTAACATCATCAAGTTATTGATAATTGTGCCGATATTTGCATTATTATTAAGAGTGGTTGAAAGTTGGTGGTCGTTAGCGTGGGTGGGGTTAATATTGTTACTTTACCCGCTTTTTGTTAAGCCATTGCAATATTCACTTAGCGCAAAATATATCAAACTGAAAAAACCTGAGGAACCTGAATGAAAACAATCCTAGTTACTGGTGGTAGTGGTTATATTGGCAGTCACACTGTATTGCAGTTGCTTGAGCAAAACTTTGACGTGATTGTACTCGACAATTTTTCAAACTCATCGGCGGTTAGTTTAAAACGTGTGTCTGAAATTACAGGTAAAACAGCTACCCTAATTGAAGGTGATATTCGTGACTCGGATTGTCTAGATAAAATATTCGCTGAATATAATATTAGTTCGGTAATTCATTTTGCGGGGTTGAAAGCAGTAGGTGAATCGGTTGCAAAGCCCATGATGTATTACGAAAACAACGTTTATGGCTCGCTTAATCTTTGCCAAGCAATGTCCAAGCATAACGTTAAAAACATAGTATTTAGTTCATCAGCCACTGTATATGGCGACCCAGTGGAGTTGCCTTTGCATGAAGGTTTGCCCACCGGCACACCAACGAATCCTTATGGTATGTCTAAACTCATGGTCGAGCTAATGCTTGCCGACATCTATAAAGCAGACACAGACTGGAACATCGTTTTACTACGATACTTTAATCCGGTAGGCGCACATCCGTCAGGCAAAATTGGCGAAGATCCAAATGGTATCCCAAACAACTTGATGCCCTTTATTACGCAGGTAGCCACCGGTAAACGTGACGCTCTAAATGTATTTGGCGACGACTACGATACTCCCGACGGGACTGGTGTACGAGACTATATTCACGTTGAAGATTTAGCTAACGGTCATTTGAAAGCGCTTGAAAAAATTGATACTACCTGCGGTTTATTCACATGCAACTTAGGCACTGGCCAAGGCTACAGTGTGCTCGACATGGTGAATGCGTTTGAAAAAGAAAGTGGACAAAAAATAGCGTATAAAGTCGTGCCACGGCGAGGCGGTGACGTAGCATCTTGCTATGCTGACCCGAAACTAGCCGCAGATGAGCTGGACTGGAAGGCTGAAAAAGGATTAAAACAAATGTGCGCCGACTCTTGGCGCTGGCAAAGTAAAAACCCAGATGGATACCCGCAGTCTTAGTGCGGGTTCAAAATGGGCTTGGGTTTACTCAATTCCCATATAATAAATCTTCAAAGTCAGAAAAGTCATCTTGTTCTTTTTCCAATTCATCTTCCGATTTTTGTTCAATTACACCGTCTTTCACTTTAAATTCTAAACGCTGAAAGTAAGCATCACGAACAAACAAGTAAGGATCAATCGATCTTTTGAGGGTTTCTTCTTGGTTGAGCAATGAGGCACGAGCCTCTACAACCACTATTGCCGTGGCAGCAATTAGATAGGGACTTTCAATAACGGTGTTAGGCCAAACATATCCATCTGCTACGCGACCTGTAAAGCTACGGATACTGCTAGGGCCAAGTGCAGGCAACATTAAGTAAGGCCCGGTTCCCACTCCCCACACGCCTAATACTTCACCAAAACTTTCGTTTTTACGCTCCAGGCCCATTGCCCCAGCAACGTCAAACACACCTAGAATACCCACTGTCGAGTTGATCGCAAAACGCGCCACACTAGTTACTGAGTCACCACCCTTACCTTGTAGTAAGTTGTTCAAAAAATATACCGGCTCTTCAATGTTTCTCGCCGCATTTAACAGTCCGGTGCGAATGGGTTGTGGTGTAACGGCTACATACCCTATGGTTAATGGTTTGACTAAAAACCTATCTAATATTTCGTAGTTAAAGTCCCACATTACGCGGTTAAATGGCTCAAGTGGATCCCACACGGCGCTTTCTGCAGGATTATCAGCAGGAATTTCGGGATTATCTACAGGAACTGCGGATGTCTTCGCGAATGTGTTACCAACATTCTTAGATAAGTCGGCCTGCGCCTCAACATTAGTATTAGAAGCACATCCAGCGCTCACTAATACAAATAAAAGAGTCGACAACAGCATAACCTTTCTACTCAAAACCGATAGGCTGTTGATGCCTAAAACACTATAATTCAAACTAAATTTCTCCATGATATGCAGTGTGTATTTACGTTATATTAAGTTTTTTTTGATATTAATATATATGTATGACTGCTTTGCAAAAAAAGTGCTTACTTCTCGCACAATAGTAAACTACTCAACGACAATGTGAAAATACAACTACAATACTTTATCAACAATCACATTAATGATAGTGGTTTGATTAGCTGAAATTGCCGCTAAATCAATATCCAAAACAGAACCCTCTAACTCACCAGCACTGGGCATTACATCTTCATCTAATGAGATCCTAGCGGTAATATTTACTTGCTGCGCCGAGCTTAAGTTCATCGCTGGGATCATAGCGTCAGTGTCAGACAAACTAATTTGCACTGGCAGGCTTGGCAACGCGAAACGTTTAACCGCAAGTGGAGCTCTACTGCGTCCATCGCTGTGCTGCGCAAATACAATCAGATATGCTTGTTCTGGTAATCTAGATTGTAATGCATCACTTATATTAACGTTAATTAATATTTCTTTAGACAATGATGAGGGACCCGCTTCTATCGCCAATGCTCCTGCAGAAATAGCTTGCGTCGAAGCAACAGCTGCGATTGAAGGTTCGCCCACTATAGATACATCTACAACGCCAAGCTTACGCAGTTCAGTAACAATTGTTTGGTAAAACTGACTAGTCGGGTTCATATCGTCTTTGATCTGCAAAAACTGAGTTACCGCAAGCTCAGCATCTTGTAACTGGATAGCCACTGACGTTAATAGCAACCTATTGTTGCCGTTATCGGGCTGTTTTTGCACAAGGTAATTGAGTTGACGAGCTGAATTCTGTAAGCTCTTTTCAGTGCCTTGTAACATTAAGGCTTCAGCAAATTTAAAGCGTAAATCATCGTCTTGGGGCGCAAGGTCAAGCGCCTTTTTATAAGCGGCTATTCCCTCATCAACCCGACCAATCGATGTGCTTAACATCGCCAAATAGCCCCACCCTCTCACATCATCTGGATTGTCTTGTAAATTACTGCGTATTGACAGTGCAAATTTAGCAAAGTCGTTCGGCGTTAAGCTTTGCGGACCCTGTTCTTCAAGTTTAGCGCGCAAGTCATCCACCTGCAGCGTCGACTGTTTATATGCGAGCAAGCCCTCTAGTTGATTTGACTGCCAATAAACCCAAGCGCCAATTCCAATAGCAGGCAACGCTAGCACAACGAGTAAAAGTACACTTAATGGCCTCTGTTCTCTTATGTCGACCTCTGGCGTTTCAGCAACTAGCGCAAGTTTTAGGTCTCGAATAGCATTTTCTTTTTCAGCAGGATCTATTAGACCTTCGTTCACCTCGCTTGCTAACTCAGTAATACGCTGCTTAATAACATTCGCGTTTGAAAGTTCAAGAGATTTAATAGTGCCCGTTGAAGAAGACTGCAACTTTTGTTTAATTATGGGATAGCACACAAACAACATTGCCATTAGCACTATGCCAACAGCGTATAAATAAAAATATGTCACCTAGTCTTCCTTTAACATCTGATCGGCTCGAGCAAGTTTAGCTTCTATATCTTGCTCTACTTCAGGCTTACGCCTACGAATAAAAAATACTAACATTGCTAAGGCAAAGAGCACCGGTAAAAGCCATAGCCAAATAGTTAAAACCGTTACAGGTGGTTGATAATGCACGAAATCGCCATAACGCGCTTTCATCCATTCTATTATTTCATCTTTTTCTTTACCTTCTTGCATTAGCTGATAGGTTTTTCGGCGCATATCGTGGGCGATAGGTGCGTCGGAAGCGGCAATATTTTGGTTTTGGCATTTTGGGCATCGTAATACGGCGGTTAACTCTAAAAATTCTTTACGTTTGCTGGTATCTGCAAATACATAGTTTTCAGCGTATTCTTGCTTCGGTGCCGACTCTTTATTGGCGTCTTTTTGTTGTGCAAAAGCATTACTGCTCAAAGCAACATAAACGATGCTTGAGGCAACAACAAACCTGCGTAAACACATCAGCTTAAATATTCTATTCACCATTTCCTCCTTGAACTTCAGCGTTGGAATATCCTGCTACTGCATTATTCATAAGCGCAATTTTAGCTTCAATATTAGGCGCAATTTCAGTTAGCACAGGGGAAAATTTCTGACGCCATACTCTAGGATTAACATCGCCTAAATGATGCACGCGAATTACCCCGTCTTGATCGACCAAAAACGTTTCAGGCGCGCCGGTTACGCCTAAGTCCAAAGCCGTATCGCGATACACATCAAAAATATTAAACGCAAACGGGTCACCATATCGCGCAACCGTTTCTGCGACTTCTTGTCTTACTCGGCTTATGGTTTTAGTGCCAAAGTCAGGGTCAATATCTTGGTCATAATACAGGCCAACCACAGTCAATCCATTCTCAGACAGCGCCGTTAAATAGGGCAGTTCTATGGCGCAAGTAATACACCACACCCCCCACACATTAATTAAAGTTACCTTACCGGTAAAAATATCATTGGTATGGAGCACCGACACATCATGCAGGTCGGGCAATTCAAAGACAGGAAAAGGCTCAGACAACACTTCCGAATTCCGAATAGTCGGGTCGGAATATAAGCCTTTGTACAGAAATACACAGGTTCCCAAAAAAACAAATAAGGGAAGTAGGTATCTAGCCATTCTGGTCATATACTGCCCTTGCTTTGAGCGCTAATACTCGGATTAGCATTTACGCGGGTTTGTGCTTCAAGCCCAGCATCGGCTAATGTATCTTTATTTTCCGTTACCAAATCTTTTACTTTTGCAATTTTCTTGATTCGATAGCGTTTATCCGATATCGAGAAGATACCGCCAATCGCCATAATAACTGTACCGCCCCAAATCCAGACCACAAAAGGCTTGTAATACAAACGAACCGACCACGATTCGCCGTCTAAACGTTCACCCATTGCCACAAACAAGTCGCGTGTAAAGGTAGTATGAATACCGGCTTCGGTCATGCTCATTGCCTGGACAGTATAGAAACGTTTTTCTGGCTCTAAATGACTAACCAATTCGCCGTTTTTGAAGACGTCAAAAACACCCATATCAGAAATATAGTTCGGACCCTGTATCTCTTTCATGCCGGTAAATAACACGTCATAGTCAGCAATTTGGACGCGCTGACCCGGCTCCATTTTAACATCACGCTCCATTTCATAGTTACTTACCAAAGTTATACCAATTAGGGTGACTGCAAAGCCCAAATGACCCAACACCATTCCCCAATGACTTCGTGTTAGTCGTTTAAGTGATGTAAACAGTGGTTCGTCTCTTGTACTTGAAGTTACCCGCTGGCGAACCTCTAGAACAGACGAAATAACGATCCATAAGCTCATTGTCAGACCCAACCACGCCATATAGGTGCGCTCATCGTAAGACATATTAATCAGAAAACCTGCTGACACGGCTAAAATAAAAGCAAATATGAGCTGGTTACGAAGCATCTCTGGTTTTTGTGATTTCCACCGAGTAAGCGGGCCAATACCTAAAAACAGGACAAATGGCACTATTAGTAAGGTAAACATTTGATTAAAAAACGGCGCGCCTATCGAAATAGTGCCCAATCCAATCTCTTTATGCACTAGCGGGAATAAGGTGCCTAGCAAAACCACAATAGTGGCAGCAACTAGCAACACATTGTTGCCCATTAACATCATTTCACGCGAGAACATATCATAGCGCCCTGTGCTCTTTAATTGAGAAGCACGCACTGCATAAAGTAATAAAGATCCACCAATAACCACCACCAACAATCCTAAAATAAATAGGCCGCGGTCAGGATCGTTGGCAAAAGAATGGACTGAAACCAATACGCCCGAGCGCACTAAAAATGTACCTAACAAGCTTAGCGAAAAAGCAGCAATGGCAAGTAGTACTGTCCACGATTGAAATATCTTACGTTTTTCGGTTACCGCTAAGCTGTGCATTAAGGCCGTGCCTACTAACCAAGGCATAAACGACGCATTTTCAACTGGATCCCAAAACCACCATCCACCCCAACCAAGTTCATAATATGCCCACCAGCTTCCCAGTGAAATACCTACGGTTAAGAAACTCCACGCAGCAATAGTCCATGGACGCGACCATCTAGCCCATGTTGAATCAAGTTTTCCACCAATCAGTGCGGCTATAGCAAAGGCAAAGGCCACTGAGAATCCTACATAGCCCATATACAACAATGGCGGATGAATAATCATGCCGAAATCTTGCAGCAAAGGGTTTAAGTCACGTCCGTCAACGGGGAAAAACGGCAGCATACTATCGAAGGGGTTAGACGTAATTAGCATGAATAGGTAAAACGAAATACTTACCATCCCAAGTACCGACAGCACTCGCGATACCATGGCTTGTGGTATGCCTTTTGAAAATAAAGCGACCGCTAAGGTCCATATGGAAAATATCAGCACCCAAAGTAGAAATGAGCCTTCATGGCTGCCCCACACTGCGGTGATTTTGTAATACCATGGTAATGCGCTGTTTGAATTTTGCGCCACATTCTGCACGCTAAAATTGTCAGTCAAAAAAGCATGGGTTAAGCAAAGATAAGCAATAAAGGTAAATACGAATAGGCCAACAGTTAACGGGCGGGCCATTTTCATCATGGTCATGTTATTGGTTTGTGCGCCCCATAGCGGATACACCGCCAATAGTATTGATATAACTAAGGCAACAACGAGTGTGAAATTACCTATTTCGGGTATCATTAATAACTCCCCTTATTTGGCGGTATGTGTGTGACACCCTTCATTTTTTCAGCTAATTCGGGTGGCATATATTCTTCGTCGTGTTTAGCTAACACTTCATGCGCTACAATAAGCGTCGCACTTTTTAATGTTCCGTTGGCCACAATGCCTTGTCCCTCTCGAAATAAGTCAGGCAATATGCCTTGATACTGCACCGTAACAGCGGGTCCTATATCGACTAAATCGAAGCTTACCGCCAACGAATTAATATCTCGTGAAACACTTCCGGGTACAACCATTCCACCAATACGAAGGCGCTGTCCTATTGAAGGCTTTTTGCCTGTTCTATCTTTACCCTCAATAATCTCACTGGGCGTATAAAACGCATCAACGTTGTCGCTTAAACTATTGAGCATAATAGCAATGCTCGCACCTACAAGGATGATAATACTGGTGACGGCAAATAGTCTTTGTTTTCTTCGTTGGTTCATTGGTTTTCTCAATCAATAAAATAAATACAATAGTTACAAACTTGTGGTTTCAACTGCTTTTTTAGCTGCTTTTGCTGCGCGGGCTTCCATAATACGTTCTACGCGCTTTTTTTGTTTGCTTGCCTGGTTGATAATAGTCTTTCTTTCTAATACGCTCAGTACTAGTAGTACGAGCATTGCAACTAAGCTTACGCTGAAACTCAGCCAAACAAAAAATCCTCTTCCGCCCATATCTATAAATGAAGCAAAACTGTCAAACTTCGCGCCTTGTTGATACATAAAAAAAGCGCCAATAACTAGTAACAAAGCAATAGCAGCCCACCACACTGGGCGAATAAAAGGTTTGTTTTTTTGCTCTTCGACTTCTAAAATTTCGGCAACCCATGGCCTGTGAGCATCGCGCTTTATTAATTCGTTTTTCATCCTAATAAGGGTGACTGTGCCTATATAACCCGCCATACCAACCATAGCGATAAGAAGCGGGATTGCCATTTCCGCAGGCATTGAAGGCTCGTCTAGCTTACTAATAGTGGCCGGCTGATGCAGCGTATTCCACCATTCTACCGAATATTTAATAATGGGAATATTGATCACCCCTACCATTGCCATAACAGCAGATGCTTTAGCTCCTTGTTGTTTGTCATCAAAAGAAACATAAAGTGCAATAACACCCAAATATAAAAACAACAAAATAAGCTGCGATGTTAACCTAGCATCCCAAATCCAATAGGTTCCCCACGTTGGTTTGCCCCACACCGCGCCGGTGAATAAGGAAATAAAGCACACAACAGCCCCAATAGGAGCCAAAGCAATCATGGTGGTAAAGGCGCTTCGCCATTGCCAAACAATACCGACAAATGCGGCTACCGCCATCGCCATATAGGCAGTTAACGATAGCGAGGCGCTGGGTACGTGAATATAAATTATTCTATACACGTCAAACTGCTGATAGTCAGTGGGCGCAAACACGAGTCCCCACATAATGCCTATAGGCAAGCATACACATAGCACCACTACAAAAAATGGCATTAAGAAATTACATGCGCCGTAGGCTTTTTCTGGTTGTGCGAATGAGTTAATCCACTTCCACATTAGTTTTGGCTCACTTTTAATGAATATGCGATAACGGCCGGCGATATCGCCAACGCAAATAGTAGCATTGACGCCATAATACCAAGGAGCGCGCCAATAGGTAAGTTCATTGATGCATATTCTATTGCCGAAGTGGCAAAAATTAGTAACGGAATAAACAGTGGTATTAGCAACAAAGCCACCAATACTCCAGAGCGTTGTAAGCCGACGGTTAAGGCCACACCAATTGCACCAACAAAACTAATTATAGGGGTACCTAACAAAAGCGTAAGTATAAGTGTTAAGTACATGGTATTTGTCATATTTAAAAATAATGCAAGTAATGGCGATATAAGCAGTAAAGGCACAATATTCACCAGCCAATGGGTAATCACTTTTACCAATACCACCATATAAAGAGGAGTTGGCGATATTATCATTTGCTCTAAACTGCCGTCGGCATAATCATCACGAAACAAGCGGTCAAGCCCCATTAACAAAGACAGTATTGCCGCTACCCACACAACGGCACCACTCACCAATTGCAGAGTTTGGGGATTAGGACCAATCGCCAGCGGAAATAAGGTAATAACCATAATGAAGAACATCAATGGCTGCATAAGTTCCGCACGTTGGCGATATGCGAGTGAAAAATCTCGTTTCGCCACCGCTGCTAATGCCGAACGAACACTCGCTTTGGGCACGTCATTATCATGTATATTTACAGATGATTCTAAAGCCATTACCAGGCAAACTCCAAATCAAATACTGTTTGCTGATGCGCAATATTAGTTGCTTGATGGGATGTCATAATCACTGCGCCGTTTTGCTTCAGGAAGCATTCAATATAATGTTCTAGCATGGATACTGTGGCTGCATCTAGCGCCGTAAATGGCTCGTCGAGCACCCATAAATTGGCGCCTTTATTCAACCAAAGTTTAGCTAAGCTAACTCTGCGCTGCTGACCTGCCGATAAATGTTTGAGTGGCAAGTCTTCTAGACCGTCAAGGCCGAGCAAAGAAAGCACCTCGAGTATTTCGCTAGTGTCTTGACAAGGCCTGCCGATCATACTCATATAAAACTGCAGGTTTTCAATTGCGCTTAGCAAACCACTGAAGCCCAATTTATGTCCAATATACACGATACCTGTCGTTGCCAAGTTAATATCGTGCTTTATCTCATGCCCATTAATAAACACTTGCCCCATATTAGGCGCACTCAAGCCAACTAATATGCGAAGCAGGCTTGTTTTGCCTGCGCCGTTTTCGCCCGTTAACATAACAAGCTCGCCACTATTTATAGACAAATCAATATCTTGAAATAAAATTCTGTCTTGTTTCTCACAGCTTATTTGCTGAGCGGCTAAAATTGGCAAGCGGTTTTCTCATGTAGTTGAAAAGCCTGCGAATAATAACACGAATTTAGTCGCTAGTGCAGTAGTTGCTTGGCAAAACAGATGTTTGTTCACTCGAATATTTCGTATGTATTGCTCGGTTCAACGGCAGAATTTAATGCTTTTTTGTAAATTCGCGTAAGTCGATACAAATAAGCAAAGAAATAACACACCTTTTGATAAAACTTGCGCAAAAGCGCTCGATAAAACAACACAATAGCCGATACCACTAGAATGGCTGACATACAATCCAATACTATCAAATCACTCACTAAAGTGATTGACGCTGCCCAATCAGGATATGCTCCACGTGGCCTGCCTACTCGCGCGCCTAGTGAAAACCAAGCGCAAGCGCTTACTCTGAATGTCATCTCAGTCAAAAATACTCATATTTTATTGCAGGAACAAACCAGTGGTAAAAGATTACTCATTGAAAAAAGTGCACTGCAAAGCACTACCAACACAAACTTAGCCGAAGGTGACAGCCTCATTCTACTTAGCGCGAATCAAAAAGCAGCCACTTTTGTTGTTGAAAAAAATATACAGCAGTACCCAAATAAACTAACAAGACCAGCTCTCCAAGGGGTTGCCGAGTCGCTTAGCGTGCAATGGTCAGATATACCCATAGGCATACTGAAAAAAGCCCCGCCGGTAATTTTGAATCAACTACAAATTCCAAGCAACACGCAGCAAGCCGCAGGTTTAGCCAATGCTGTTGTAACGTTAGCTAGCGTATCTGGTCAGCCCACCGTTACGGTGAATACTAGCGCCGACGTCCTTTTTATTAAGTCACCGTTTGAGTCGGCCCAAACCAGTAATTCTGGGCTAGTCGACAAATCAGTTGCAGATGCTTTGCGCCTAGCGATTCGTTTTAGCACGAATAGCAATCTGTTTATCGATATACCGCTAAGCAACAAAACAACAAATACCTTAACACCTTCGATTGTCGCTGAAATCAAAGGGCTGTTTACGAGCGGTCAGAAAGTAAATGTACAGTTTGATGCCAATAGTCGGCTAAAGCTAGTAACGAACATTACCTTGCACAACGCTCCTAAAACGCAATTAAGTGCAATAGCCATATCAGAAATCAATAAAGTGTTGAGCAATCAATTTTCAAACATTAAGCAGGCTATATCGTCTTTGATAGTAGCGCCACACTCGCCTAATTTACGAAACGGAATTGTACTGGCATCGAGCATTCAAAATTTGCAAGGCCTTGGGGCGGCAGCAAAACAAAACCTCACTCAAGGCGTATCGCCCGCTGTTTTGCAAAGCGCGAGTATACTTATAGCGCAAAGCCAGCAAAATACGAATCAGATTCAAGTGAGCTTATTAGCTAAACCCACTACCGTGAATATTGAAAATTCACAGCTATCGTCCATCAGTCTTGCGAGTGGCATCGCCAAAAACACGACAAATACATTGGTGCAGTTAAGGGCTAATGAAGCGATTCCTATAAATGGCGCGACAGAATTAAGTGTTTTTGGTAAAACCAAGGTCCATAATATGTCGGGTGAAAGTGGTTCTGCTATAACTGCAGGGCATACAGATGAAGCAGGCAATGTGTCAAAAGCAAGTCAGGTATTAAAAACCAAATTGTTCGAATTTTTGGCGCAAAAAGGCAACGACCCGCAAGCCATTAGCACCAAAATAGATAAGCTACAATCAAACATTTATCGCGAACTCAATCAAGTGTTACCCAGAGCAGAAAGCACCACACAAGCCTTACCCACGATACTGACACAATTACAGAGTGTTGGAAAAGATGCAACGGGCGAATTGAAACAACTTATAAACCAAGTGAGTCTGCAAATTAAAAGCAATTTGCCCGCTAGCGACCCATCCCTAGGCGACTTACCTTCTGAGTTTACTGATAGCGTAGATGAGATTATAGCGTCACAAAGTACTCGCCAAATAGAAGACATGCTTACTTCAGCAGTATTACCGAATGTTTCGGGCGCACCTGTACAAACCCTCGGCGCCTTGAATTCACAATCGGGATTAATCAATGGTCTTGTAACTATGTTGCAAGCTAGCTTACAGGCTAAATTGATGGCTCATCAGCCTCAATTATTGCCGGCACTATTACAATCTTCACAGTTTCCACAAATGTTACCCAAGGCCTTAGGCAAGGCAGGAACTCCGGCTAACCATGCTAAGCTGCTTCAAGAGCTAGGGAAATTAGATCCAAGAGGAAACTTAATTAGTGAATTAAACAAGGTACTCAGTAATCATAGCCTACATAAATTATCGAGTGCTGAATCAAGCCTGCAAAACCAAGATAGCTTTTACTATATCTTGCCCAATATGTTTTCGTCGCAGCACAAAGACATCGAATTAATGATTAAGAGAGAACATCAGACCGCGGGCGAAGAAGAGCAACAAACTCAGCAAGCATGGCAATTGAGTATGAAACTAGACATAGGCGAGAATGGCGATGTGCTAGCAAAGGTGAAGTTGGCGAGCAATAAGCTTGACCTCAATTTATATGCGTCAAATCAGAATTTAAAAGAAAAAATACTCAATTATTTACCTTATTTAAATAAACGACTAGAGTCTTTGGGCTTACAGGTCAGCCCTAAATGCTATGTAGGAAAAATACCTAATACGTTGCACAAAACAGACTATCAACTGGTGCAAGCTTATGTATAAACCGACTAACCAGCATGGTACTGCTCAGGCAATTGCGCTAAAATATCGGCAAAACAATAGTCTAAATGAGAGCAAAAGCGCACCTAAAATAGTCGCAAAAGGCCATGGCACGGTGGCACAAGAAATTATTGCCATCGCCGAGCAACATGGGGTTCTGGTTCATAAAGATGATGAGCTGAGCAAATTACTTGGCCAGCTAGACCTAGGGCAAGAAATACCTGAAGGCTTGTATCATGTTATTGCAGAATTAATTGCGTTTTCTTATGTGCTACAAGGGAAGTTTCCTAGTAGTTGGAAAAACACTTTACAACATATAGATTTTAAAGAGTAAGGTTGGGACCTTAGCCCACAAAGTCAGGGTCACCATTAGTAGAGTTAGCGTTAAACTGGTATTCACACTGCCCTTATTAATCTCCAAGTTTACTTTCTAAAGCGCAAATTACGTGGCGACAAGTCAGAAATTTTAGTTTTGCCCATCAGCTTCATATCGCGCTCAAGCTCGGCACGCATGAGTCCTAAGGCACGCTCTACGCCTTTTTGCCCCGCAGCGGCAAGTGGATAGATATATCCTCTGCCAATACCCACGGCTTTTGCACCCAGCGATAAAGCTTTTAGTACATGTGTACCGCGCTGTACACCACTGTCGAACAATATATCTATTTTATCGCCTACTGCGTCAACAATTTCCGATAGCTGGTCGAAAGAACTACGAGAACCATCTAGCTGCCGGCCGCCATGATTTGAAATCACAATGCCCGTGCAACCAATATCAACCGCTCGCTGAGCATCTTCAACGCTCATTACGCCTTTTAAACAAAACTCGCCATCCCACGTTTTAACCATCTCGGCAACATCATCCCAATTCATAGAGGGGTCGAGCATATTAGTAAAGTAATCGCCTATGGAACTCGCGCCCTTGCCCATATCGACATGACCGTCGAGCTGCGGCAATTTGAAAGATTCGTGAGTGACATAGTTAATTCCCCACATAGGTTTAATCGCAAATTGAATTAATCCACCTAAGGTGAGTCGAAATGGAATAGAAAAACCTGTTCGTAAGTCCCGTTCTCTGTTGCCTCCGGTAATAGAATCGACGGTTAGCATCATAACGTGTACGCCAGCACTTTTTGCTCGTGCCATCATTGCATTGTTTAAACCGCGATCTTTGTGAAAATAAAACTGGTAAACCTGCGGTGTATCAATTTGCTTGGCTATATCTTCAAGGCTTACTGTGCCTAATGACGAAACACCAAACATGGTGCCATATTTTTCAGCTGCACCGGCAACAGCGCGTTCACCTTGATGATGGTACAAACGTTGTAATGCAGTTGGCGAACAATAAACCGGCATGGCTAACTTTTGGCCCATCACCGTAACCGATAAATCAACTTCTTTTACGCCTGTAAGTACCTTTGGCAACAAATCGCAGTCTTCAAATGCCGTGGTGTTTCGTTTTTGCGTAGTTTCGTCGTCGGCTCCACCATCGATATAGTCAAAGATAGGACCTGGCAACCGCTTTTTAGCTAAGGTTCTAAAATCATGAAAGTTGTGACATTGAGACAAACGCATAAAATATCCATTTAAGTTGAATTTGTAAACAAACCAAGGCGGTATGACTGGTTATGATGTTTATATTTCTACTATAAAGTTTTATGCTAAGCAATAGATATAGGATTAAAGTAGTACATACGATATCAACTGCTTAAGTAAACAAGCTTTACCCAAAAGTGACAAAATAAATATTTTGTCATCATTCAATACTGGCCACTTGTGTCGATAACAAAAGTATAGGTAAAAAAGTAATAACATTTAATTACTATTGCATAGTTCGGGCTTAGCTTTTATTCTGGCCTCGAATATTTTAATCATGCAAACAAGCCGCACTTTAAAGGATTTTATGAACATGCCATCTTTACCAAAAGGCTGCCCGATTACGCTAGTTCTAATAGCCGCCAACATTTTATTTTTCGCGGCTCAGTTTGCCACGCAAGACATGCTTACGAATATAGGAATGTTATATGGCCCACTCGTTCAGGATGGACAGTACTGGCGCATAATCAGTTCGGGGTTTCTGCACGGTAGTATTCTGCACATAGCATTTAATATGTATCTGCTTTACATGTTGGGGCCTCAATTGGAGCAAGCATTGGGAAGCCTACGATTTAGCCTAATGTATTTCGGCTCCCTAATTGGCGGTACCTTAGCAGTACTGACATTCGGATTTATGCAAGCCACATTGGGTGCCTCGGGCGCTGTGCTTGGTTTAGCGGGCGCTACGTTCATAACCTTATGGGGACGCGGAGTGAGTCCTACTAAGTCACCCGTTTTTGGGCTTGTAGTATTAAATTTGGGATTGCCATTGTTAATACCTGGAATTTCTTTTTGGGGACATTTTGGCGGCGTAGTTGCGGGCGGTGCCTTAGCCTTTGTAATGGTATGGTTGCCAGAAAAAAGCCGCACACGAAGTGGACGCAAAAACATTACGCAAGGCACTGCAATCGTCGCACTTATGACGGTAGCGTGTTTTGCCGTTGTTCATATTGCTTAAAACTAGCTTTGCTTAACGCTTAAGAAAGCATTATTTACATATTCTGATGAGAAAGCCCGGTGATCTTCAATCGCTGGGCATTTACCCGCTGTCGAGGCTTCTGCCCACTAGCAGCGCTGAATTGTCTGATGGCACCTTGACTTATTAGATACAAAAAACCCCGCCAATTTTTATAAATAAAAGCGGGGTAAAGATTAAATTAGCGGTAAAACCTGAGGTAATTTAACCTAAGAGCAACTTGTACATGCTAGCTTATTATTGATTAATATGGCCAACTAAGGTGTATTTACGCTTTTGCCGGTTTTGCTTCTTTAGTCGCTTTTGCGTCTTTAGCGTCTTCACCAGGTTTAGATTTTGGCAGTAACAACTCAGCACGAATTTTCGCTTCTATTTCAGTCGCCATTGCAACGTGCTCTTTCAAATACTTAACGACGTTGGCCTTACCTTGACCGATACGTTCGCCGTTATAGCTATACCAAGCGCCCGCTTTCTCAACGAGTTTCTGGCTAACGCCTAAATCAATTAATTCCGCTTCTTTTGAAATGCCGGAACCGTACATTATTTGAAACTCAGCCTGTTTAAATGGCGGAGCAACTTTGTTTTTGACCACTTTAACGCGCGTTTCGTTACCCACCACTTCGTCGCCGTCTTTCACAGCACCTATACGACGAATATCTAAACGAACAGATGCATAGAACTTAAGTGCGTTACCGCCGGTTGTAGTTTCAGGGTTACCAAACATAACGCCAATCTTCATACGAATTTGGTTGATGAAAATAACTAAGGTATTCGAGCGTTTAATATTTGCCGTAAGCTTACGTAAGGCCTGTGACATTAAACGAGCCTGCAGTCCAACATGCGAGGCACCCATGTCGCCTTCTATTTCAGCACGAGGCGTAAGTGCAGCAACCGAGTCAATAATAACTACATCGACGGCTGCAGAACGAACTAACATGTCGACAATTTCTAGGGCTTGTTCACCAGTATCAGGCTGCGATACTAATAAGTCATCAATATTAACGCCTAGCTTTTGTGCATATATGGGGTCGAGCGCGTGTTCCGCATCAACGAAAGCACAGGTTTTACCCTTTTTCTGAGCTTCAGCAATAACCTGTAGAGTTAAGGTTGTTTTACCCGACGATTCTGGTCCATATATTTCAACCACTCTGCCGCAAGGCAAACCACCTATACCTAAAGCAATGTCTATACTGAGCGACCCTGTTGATATTGACTCAATATCCAGTGCTTGGTTGTCGCCTAAACGCATAATTGCGCCTTTGCCGAACTGCTTTTCAATTTGCCCTAGGGCCGCTGTTAGCGCTTGATTCTTTTTGTCGCTCACAATAGATATCCTTTTATGTATAGTTTATTCTTATGTTCGGCTTGCGTACTGAATGGAAAACAAGTTATTTATAAAACGTATAAACACAAGCTTGTAAAACCATGCATGCAATCATTTATATCGCAAGTATACTGTATAATCATACAGTTTCAATAATTTATTTTCATTTATTTTTCAACTAGCTGTTTTTATTAGAATTAAACACTAATATTAGTGGATAATAAAAGCAAAAGCAGATGTAAATAGGCTTACTATTATAAATACCCAGTAGTCGATACAGTATATATGGTAACAAGTAGAATAAGGATTAGTCTGCTAGACATTGGATCAGTTTTTGAAGTGCCAGTACAACCGCCTGCTCTCGTACTTGAGAACGGTCTCCGGTAAAGCGGCGATTAAAAGTATATGTTTTATCAATTGCATGTCCGGCTATTGCAAACCATACAAAGCCCACGGGTTTATCTTCACTGCCGCCACCTGGACCCGCAACACCGCTAATAGATATACATAAATCTGCATTCGCAAGCACTGCTCCTTTTTCAGCCATTTGCATTACAACTTGTTCCGAAACAGCGCCAAATGTGTCTATTGTGTCGGTATTTACGCCTATCAACGAATGTTTGGCATCATTTGAGTAAGTCACCCAAGATTGATTAAACCATTGAGATGACCCAGCAATTTCAGTAATGGCACTGGCAAGACCGCCGCCTGTGCACGATTCTACCGTTGCGACACTGGCATGACTGACCATTAGTAATTCACCAAGGGTGGTAGCAAGTTCTTTTTTTTGATTTATTGTAAAGTTAATCAAGACTAGATCTTTTTAGTTGTGCATAATTCTCATAGAATACACCTAATGCCCTGAAATTCAAAAATGACAATTTACTATTATTTGTTGCTAATAAAATTTATGACCCATAATTGTAAATAATGCTTAGGCCTTTTGTATTTTCACAAACGATAAAAAGATAATAATAAACTATGCCAAATAAGCCCCAAAACACACCAATGATGACGCAGTATCTTAGAATTAAGGCTGAGCATCCTGACCAATTACTCTTTTATAGAATGGGCGACTTCTATGAATTGTTTTTTGACGATGCTAAACAAGCCTCGCAATTACTAAACATTTCACTCACGGCACGCGGCAAGGCCAATGGCGACCCTATACCAATGGCAGGTGTGCCTTATCATGCTGCCGAGAACTACTTAGCTAAACTTGTAAAAATGGGACTCTCGGTCGCTATCTGCGAGCAAGTTGGCGATCCCGCCACATCAAAAGGTCCTGTTGATCGCAAAGTAGTGCGCATACTTACCCCAGGCACAATTACCGACGAAGCCTTATTAGACGAGCGCAGTGAATCAGTTTTAGCAGCTGTATGCATAGGTAAATCAAAACGCTCTGAAACAAACAGCTCACAGAAAATAAGAAGCCATACCTTCGGCATTGCCTATATCGAACTCGCTTCTGGACGTTTTAACTTTCTTGATTGTCAGTCTGAACAAGCTTTGCTTGCAAATTTGGCTCGCATAAAACCTACTGAATTGCTATATCCAGAGGGCGCTAGCTTTGTTCACCTTTTAGGCAATATAAGCGGTAAACGCAAAAGGCCTGAGTGGGAATTTGATCACCAAACGGCTATTAGCAAGCTTAACCAGCAGTTTGACACACACAACTTGGATGGCTTTGGTGTTAATGCAAATGCGGTGGGAATTTGCAGTGCTGGGTGTGTTTTACAATATATAAATGAAACCCAGCGCACTCAACTCATGCATATAAATGCTATTCATCAAGAATCGCTTAGCGACAGTTTGTTGATGGACGCAGCCACCCAACAAAATTTGGAACTTACTCGAACTCTGTCTGGCGGCACCCAGCATACGCTGCTTGCAGCTATCGATCATACGTCCACTAATATGGCATCGCGATTACTGCAACGCTATTTACACAGACCAACTACTAGCCATGAAGAAATTTCGCATAGGCATTGTGTTATCAATAGTTTATTAGATGCAGATATTGAAGAATTTCAAAGCGTGCTTAAGCAGATAGGCGACATAGAAAGAATTTTAGCAAGAGTTGCATTAAGAAGCGCAAGACCAAGAGACTTTGCACGTTTATCTCTCGCCCTTGCCAGTTTGCCGAATTTGCAAAGCTTAATGCAGGCATTATTACAAAATACAAATCAAGAAAACGAAGCGGTGAACCAACATATAAGTGTCTATCAAACACAAATTAGCGATTATCCCGAACTATCGTTACTGCTGGAACAAGCCATAATAGAAAATCCGCCAGTGGTGTTAAGAGACGGCGGCGTAATAAAGCTAGGCTTTAGTGAAGAATTAGACCATTTGCGCGATTTAGCCGATGGTGCAACCGGCTACTTACATCAGCTCGAAGCCAGAGAGCGAGAACGCACCGGCATTAGCACGCTTAAAGTAAACTACAACAAAGTGCATGGATTTTATATAGAAGTGAGCCGCGCAAATAGCGCACAGGTGCCCGCTGATTATATAAGAAGACAAACACTCAAAAACAACGAACGCTATATTATACCCGAGTTAAAAGATCACGAAGACAAAGTGCTTACCAGCCAGAGTCGCGCGCTTGCCCTAGAAAAGCGCTTATATGAAGGTTTGTTTGATATCATTATCCCGCAGCTCTCGCAGCTTCTAAACAGTGCTGCCTATATTGCCAAACTAGATGTAATGACAAACTTCGCCCACTGTGCAAACAGCTTACATTTATACCAGCCCGAATTAGTTACCCAAAACACCCTTTCCTACAACAATGGTCGCCACTTAGTGGTAGAGCAAGTAATGCAAACCCCTTTTATTGCCAATCCAATTTACATGGACGATAAAAGACGTATGTTGATGGTAACTGGGCCCAACATGGGCGGTAAATCCACCTATATGCGTCAAACGGCGCTGATCGTGATCTTATCTTATATTGGCTGTTTTGTACCCGCAAGCGATGCAAAAATAGGTCCTATAGACCAAATATTTACGCGTATAGGCGCTGCTGACGATTTAGCCTCTGGACGCTCCACCTTTATGGTTGAAATGACAGAAACAGCCAACATTATGCACAACGCTACCGCAAACAGCTTAGTGCTTATGGATGAAATAGGCCGTGGGACCAGTACATACGACGGTTTGTCATTAGCATGGGCATGCGCACAGCAACTTGCCGAAAAAACCAAAAGCTTCACCTTATTCGCAACGCATTACTTTGAATTAACCGAGCTTGCCGATCAATTTTCAGCGGTAGAAAACGTGCATGTGACCGCACTTGAATACGGCGAAGATATTAAGTTTATGCATAAAGTTGAACAAGGCGCAGCAAGCGGTAGCTTTGGTATTCAAGTCGCTAAACTAGCCGGTGTGCCCAAAACCGTGATTGATTTAGCAAAACAAAAACTAACACAACTGGAAAACAACGAGCCACTAACAATAAAAAGGCTGCCAAAAATACAACAGGCTGAAGCAAGCAGCGAGCTGCAAGGAGATGCGCACCGACAACTTAGTATTCTGTTAGATGAACCGCATTGGTTAGAAGCATCTATTGCCGCTCTCGATTTGGATTCACTTACCCCACGAGAAAGCCAAGCCGTGCTGTATCGATTGAAAACACGCTTAAGTGAAAAAAACTGATCTAGTAATACCACTGGTCAAAGTAACTATGCATCACTAAATCTAGTAAGGAAGCTATTTTTGACTTACTAAATAGCGTAAATGTAGGTATACTACTTTGCCAACAAAGGCGGTATTCATGCCGCCTTATTTGTGTGTGTTTTGCTCGTTTTAAACGTTAATTTTTTAATAATAGAATGTTGCTGCTAAAAACCACCACACTTCATAAACCTAATTGTTAGGAACAAGATGACAAATTATATTTTCGTCACCGGTGGTGTTGTATCATCGCTTGGGAAAGGAATAGCTGCCGCTTCACTTGCTGCTATTTTAGAAGCGCGCGGGCTAGACGTTACCATGCTAAAGCTCGACCCTTATATAAATGTTGACCCAGGCACAATGAGCCCTATTCAACATGGCGAAGTATTTGTTACCGACGATGGCGCCGAGACCGATCTAGACTTAGGCCATTACGAACGCTTTATTCGTACCCGCATGACCCGTCGTAATAACTTTACCACTGGCCGTGTCTATGAAGAAGTAATTAAACGCGAACGCAGAGGCGATTATTTAGGCGCCACCATTCAGGTTATTCCCCATATTACGAATGAAATTAAACGCCGAATAATAGCCGGCGCAGAGGGTCACGATATAGCCATTGTTGAGATTGGTGGTACAGTGGGTGATATAGAATCGCAGCCTTTTATTGAAGCTATTCGTCAACTTGGTGTAGAACGTGGTCGCGACCACACCTTGTTTATGCATTTAACCTTGGTGCCTTATTTAGCCGCTTCTGGTGAAACAAAAACAAAACCCACTCAACACTCAGTTAAAGAATTACGCTCGGTAGGTATTCAGCCCGACATTTTAGTGTGTCGTTCAGAAGTAGCATTGCTTAATAACGAGCGCAGCAAAATAGCGTTGTTTACTAATGTTGTTGAAAAAGCCGTTATTTCATTGCGCGATGCCAGCAGTATTTACCGTATTCCAGCGTCTTTGAAAGCTCAAGGTATGGACGAATTAGTAGTTAAGCGCTTTGGTTACGACTTACCTGAGGCCGACCTAAGCGAGTGGGAACAAGTGCTATATGCAGAATCAAACCCAGTCGACGAAGTAAATATCGGCATGGTGGGCAAATATGTTGCATTACCAGATGCTTACAAGTCGGTAAATGAAGCCTTAAAGCACGCAGGCCTTAAAAATCGCCTAACCGTAAATATTAAGCACATAGATTCACAAGATATTGAAGCCAAAGGTGCTGAACTTCTCACTAACCTCGACGCTATATTAGTACCAGGCGGATTTGGCGAACGCGGTATTGAAGGCAAAATAGCCGCCGCACATTACGCACGTACTAACAATGTTCCTTACTTAGGAATATGCTTAGGCATGCAGGTAGCCTATATTGAATATGCGCGAAATGTAGCCGGTATGGATAACGCAAACAGCACAGAGTTTGATCATGACACACCCTTCCCTGTTATTGGCTTAATTACCGAATGGCTTGATGCAGATGGCAGTAAAGAGATCAGAGATGTTACTACCGATTTAGGTGGTACTATGCGTCTTGGCAGCCAACTTTGCCATTTAGTTGAAGGCTCGAAGGTTGCGCAAGCCTACGGGGCAACTGAAATACACGAACGCCATCGTCACCGCTATGAAGTAAACAACAACTTAAGAGACGAAATAGAAAAAGCAGGCTTAATAGTAAGCGGGTTATCTAACGACAAAGCACTCGTTGAAGTAATAGAGTTAGAAGATCACCCGTTTTATGTTGCTGGCCAATTTCACCCAGAATTTAATTCAACACCACGCGACGGGCACCCATTATTTACCGAGTTTGTAGCAGCCGCAGGTGCGTATAAAAAAGAAAATCATTAATTAGTTAACATATAAAAAGGAAAAATCATGGCCAAGATTAGCCGAATAGTTGGACGCGAAATATTAGATTCCAGAGGTAACCCCACTGTAGAAGCCGACGTTTATTTAGAATGTGGCGCGATGGGCCGTGCTGCTGCACCGTCGGGTGCTTCAACCGGTTCGCGCGAAGCCCTTGAATTGCGCGATGGCGACAACGCGCGCTATTTGGGAAAAGGCGTATTAAAAGCGGTTAGCGCAATTAACGATAAAATTGCCATCGCCGTTTTGGGCGCAGACGCTGCCAACCAGGCCAACGTCGACCAGATAATGATTGATTTAGACGGCACTGAAAACAAAGAAGTTCTTGGCGCAAATGCAATTCTAGCGGTATCGTTAGCAGTGGCGAAAGCTCAAGCGATTAGTGTGGGTAAGCCCTTATACGCGCATATTGCCGATATTAACGGTACACCTGGCCAATATTCTATGCCTGTGCCAATGATGAACATTATCAATGGCGGCGAGCATGCCGACAACAACGTTGATATTCAAGAATTTATGGTCCAGCCGGTAGGCGCTAAAAGCTTCAAAGAAGCCTTAAGAATGGGCGCAGAAATTTTTCATAGTTTAAAGAAACTATTAAACGCGAAAGGCCTTAGTACTGCTGTAGGCGACGAAGGTGGCTTTGCTCCTAACCTCACCTCAAATGCTGAAGCATTGTCTATTATTGTGACCGCAGTAGAAAACGCTGGTTATAAGATGAATGAAGATATTACGCTAGCACTCGATTGTGCAGCATCTGAATTCTATAAAGACGGCCAATATGTGTTAAGCGGCGAAAGTAAATCATTTGATTCAAATGGATTTAGTGACTACTTAGCCGACCTAAACGCTAGCTATCCAATTTTATCGATAGAAGACGGCTTAGATGAAAGTGACTGGGATGGTTGGGCATACTTAACCAAAATTCTAGGCGACAAAGCACAGTTAGTGGGTGATGATTTATTTGTGACCAATACCAAAATATTGAAGCGCGGTATAGACAATGGTGTTGGTAACAGCATATTGATTAAATTCAATCAAATAGGCTCATTAACCGAAACCTTAAATGCTATTAAAATGGCCAAAGACGCTGGTTTTACAGTGGTTATTTCACACCGCAGTGGCGAAACTGAAGACGCGACTATTGCTGATTTAGCAGTAGGCACAGCGGCCGGACAAATTAAAACAGGTTCACTATGCCGTTCAGATCGTGTTGCTAAATATAATCAGCTATTGCGTATTGAAGAAGAGTTAGGCGCAGCGGCCGTGTATAACGGGCGCAGTGAAATTAAAGGCCAATAAGGTGATTACGTTTACATGGCGGCTATATTGCAGCAAAATCCGCTATGTAAACAAATTTATAACGAGCATTTAAAATATACCCATGGCAGTTAACGACAACACGCTTCAAGAAACCATCTTTTCGCTATCAGCAAAGTATCCAAACTTTGCTGAGCTAAGTAACGCGCTATATGAGCGCGAACTTCAGGTATTAGCTAATAGCGCAATAAGTGACCCCAGCCTGCTCAAGCGAAAATTAAAAGGCCTTAGCCACCATATTAAAAATGCCACGATGCACTTGCTGAACGGCAAGGCCCCTATTTCAGTAGATGTGCATAATGGTAGTTGGCAGTCGAAGCAAAGCAGTAAGTGTCCGCTAAGCTCACAAACCCCCGACCGCACCCTGCAGTGGTACACCAGAACAGCAAAACTCGGCGACGTAGTGCCTATTTTTGTAGAGTCCATAGGAGAAACACACATTGAGTTAGACTGCATTGATGCTATGCAGTCTGACAGGCTGCATTTAAATAAGTTTGGCTGGTTTTCAAAAAGCGGTGAATACTTTGAAATAGTGCCTAAACAAGCCAAGTATTTACTATTAAAACCTACCAAAAGTATTATTTCAGCGGCGTGTGCAGGTCACTGCTGGAACGTTAGAGGGAAAGGTATTCCGCGCGCACTGTCGTTGCGAGAACTATTACTTTCAACAGAAATCGATTGGAAAAGCTACAAATAGCCCCATATCTTAAATATAGAAAGTATTGATACGCTCGCTACCCCTAGTTACCTCGTGCCGTAGCGCATAAATCATCATATTTAGGAAGCATTCACATTACCACTCAGTCAGCTCAAACCACCGCCCCACGCAAAGGGAAAACCACAGGTAAAAACAAACAGTCTAGTCGCTCAATTATGATGTGGTTGTTTGGACACTTAAAACCCTATAAAAAACAAGTCGCTATCGCATTAAGCGCATTAATGCTAAGTTCGCTGGCATGGCTACTGCTTGGCCAAGGCATTAAATATGTTATCGACCAGGGTTTTGTTGCTAGTAATAAAGATGCTCTCGAACAAGCGCTTGCGGTAGTTTTAGCAGTTGTTGTGTTTGGCAGCATTGCCACCTACTTCCGATTTTATTGGATGGTTTGGCTAGGTGAAAGAGTATGCGCCGACATTAGAAAGTCGCTTTTTTCTCACTTGGTAACTCTTACTCCTAGCTTCTTTGAGAACACTCGAACCGGTGAAATAATCTCACGCTTTACCAGCGACACCACCTTGTTGCAATCGGTAGTAGGCACAGGGGTTTCTATGGCACTGCGCTCAATCGTTATGTTTATTGGCGCCCTAGTGCTTATGTCGATTACGAGCTTTACCTTAACCATTCTAGTGTTTATTGCCGTGCCTTTAATGCTTATTCCTATTCGCGTATTGGGTAATAAAGTGCGCGTACACAGCAAGCTAAGCCAAGACAAAGTGGCCCAAGTAGGCGGCATGATAGACGAAAGTCTGCACGAGATTCATACTTTGCAGGCCTATAACCATGAACATGCCAGCAGCCATTTATTTGCTGACAAAGTGGAAGGCGTAATGCAGCAAGCGCGCAAACGCATCCACTTCAGAGCACTGCTTATTGCCATTGTTATGGTTATAAGCATGGTCGCCATTTTTATCGTCGCCTATGTAGGTGCGCTGATGGTTATTGACCAAACAATAAGCGCGGGGGAGCTTACTGCATTTGTTTTTTATGCGGTATTAGCAGGCGGAGCTATTGCTACCATTAGCGAAGTGATAGGCGAACTACAAAAAGCAGCAGGCGCATCAGAGCGCATTGTTGAACTGATGCAAGAGATCCCTTCTATTGCTGAGCCATTGGAAGGCACTAGCGGCACAATTGATGCCAATAAGCGAGGTGATATTGCCCTTACCATAAAGGGAGTCGACTTTACTTACCCAGCGGCTACCGTTGAACTTAATGAAACTGATCTTAAGAAAGCGAATAAGAAGGTCATTCAAAACGTAAGCTTTGAAGTTGCCAGTGGTAAACGCGTTGCCATTGTCGGACACAGTGGTGCCGGCAAATCAACTTTATTTGAATTGCTGCTCAGATTTTACGATGTCGACAGCGGTGAAATCCAGCTATTTGGCCAGCCAATCAAACAACTCCCTTTATACGAAGTACGCAAACACTTTGCCCTAGTGCCTCAAGACGCCGTAATATTTGCCGGTAGCGTGAGCGAAAACATAGGCTTTTCGAACCCAAGCGCACGTGAAGACAAAATAAAAGAAGCGGCCAAAATGGCCTTCGCACATGAGTTTATTGAACAACTACCTGAAGGCTATAACAGTGAATTGGGCGAGCGCGGCGTAAAGCTAAGTGGCGGGCAAAAACAGCGCATTGCCATTGCGAGAGCCATAGTAGCAAATCGCCCTATTCTGTTACTAGACGAAGCAACAAGTTCGCTTGATGCCAGCAGTGAGCAATTTGTGAAAAAAGCCCTTGAACAGCTTATGCAGCAAAAAACCACCATCATTATAGCGCACAGACTTTCTACGGTGGTCAATGCCGACGAAATTTTAGTGCTGGATAATGGTCAAATTATTGCTAGAGGGAAACATCACGAACTGTATAAATCTAGCGCCGTTTATAAAGAATTTGTCGATTTACAGCTGGTAGAATAATCTATCTGCGCATAGAGCTACAGACCACACTCGCGGATAAAACCGCGGGTTCTTAGCGTCTCCGAAACACCATAGACACAAATTTCAGAAAGCGACGGATAGCCTATGCAATGGCCTTTTTACAACAAAAAGCGTCTCCCATATAAGCAAATATGCGCGCGCGTAACATTTAGACACAATTTTTGCTTCGCCTCACTGTGCACTTTTTCAATCCATGTGTATTATAGCATTAACAGATTCGTAACATCACGTTCCCTGGTTATCCACACGAATAGATATACGCATAGCCTTTGTGTAGGTAAAACAATTAATACAACGGACATAACCTAATGACAAGATTGCAAAATAAAGCATTACTATCAGCTATTGCTGGTGCAGTATTAATGACGCTTAGCTCACTAGCATACGCTGAAGAAGAGAGCGATAAAGAAGAAGAGGAAGAAGCCACACTCACCGAAACGCTAGCCGAACAAACAAGCTACGAAGGCTTCCTCGACATTTACCGAGACAAAGAAGACGGTGCTGGCTTAGTGGTCATTGAAGAAGCAGACTTAAATAAACAATTTTTGTACATAGCGTCAACCGTAGACGGAGTAGTAGCCGCAGGTGCCTTTCGAGGTCAATATCGTCAAGCTCGTTTAATTGAGTTTAGACGTTATTTCAATAGAATTGATGTGATTGCAAAATCAAATTCTTTCTACTTTGACCCACAAAATGCGATTAGCCGCGCAGCCGATGCAAACACCAGTGAGTCGGTACTAGTGTCGACTGAAATTAAGCACGAAGAAGAAGGCAAGATCGCTTTTTCACTGCAAGATTTAGTCAAAAATGAATCCTTACATCGCATAGCACCTATGCCACCAAGAGACCCTAAACAAGCTGAAGATATGTTTAGTTTAGGCGCTTTGTCGAGCGAAAAATCGCGTATTAGCGATATAAGCAACTTCCCTGAAAATACTCACATAGTTGTAGATTACGTCTTTGAAAACGACACGCCTAAAATCTGGGGTGGCTCTGAAATAGCAGACCAACGATACACCACACTGAGCGTACAGCACGCCTTTGTGCAAGTGCCACAAAGTGACTTCACACCCAGACGAGACGACCCGCGCGTAGGATATTTTGGTCAACAAGTAGATGATTTAACAAGCTACGAGACGACCAACTACCGCGATGTGATTAACAAATGGAACTTGGTCAAGAAAAACCCTGAAGCGGCAATTTCCGACCCAGTTAACCCTATTACATGGTGGATAGAAAACACCACCCCAGTAGAATGGCGCGAAACCATCAAAAACGCGACCTTAGCCTGGAATACCTCGTTTGAAAAAGCAGGCTTTAGTAACGCAGTAGAGGTCAAAATACAGCCTGATGACGCCGAGTGGAGCGCCGACGACGTGCGTTATAATGTATTGCGCTGGACATCATCACCTAACCCTCCCTTTGGCGGCTATGGTCCAAGCGTTGCTCATCCTATAACAGGTGAAATCCTCGCAGCCGACATTATGCTTGAGTACAGCTTTTTACAGGGTCGTTGGTTAGCTAAGCAAATGTTGACCGATGGTGCGTCAAGCCTTACGTCATCTTTACCCGTAAGCGACACGCACCCAACTAGCATGAATTATTGTTCATTAGGTCACGAACTTACCATGGGTAAGCAGTTTGGCCAATACGCAGGGCTTGCAAACGGCATTGGCGATATTGAAAAAGACCGCTTACTGCGCCAGTCTATGTATTATTTAATATTACATGAAGTAGGCCATACTCTTGGCTTAAACCACAATATGATGGCCACACAAATGCATGGGCCAAAAGAAGCCCATGACATCAATATTACGAAAGGCATTCTGGCGGGCTCGGTAATGGACTACCCTTCGGTAAACTACGCACCTGTAGGCATTGAACAGGGTGATTTCTATTCAGAAAAACCCGGTCCATACGACGACTGGGTAATTGAATATGGTTACTCAACTGCACTAACAGATCCGGAAGCTGAAGAAGCGCGCTTAACACAAATACTAAATCGTTCTACAGAGCCCCACCTTGCCTTTGGTAACGATGCCGACGACATGCGCGCACCCGGTCGCCATGTAGATCCGCGTATAAATATTTATGATATGTCTAATGACGCTGTGGAATATGCTGCAGACCGTTTTGAGTTAATAGATAAGTCGGCCGGCAAACTAAAAGAAAAGCTTTTAGTAGACGGTCGTTCGCACAACGATTTAGTAGTGGGCGTGAATATTTTATTCAGAGAGTTTGGCAACCAAGCCACTGTGATTAGCCGCTATATTGGCGGTGTTTATGTAAACCGTGCCATGGTTGGTCAAGAGGGTTATACCCAACCTTTAACACCAGTACCGGCGGAGTATCAGAAAAAAGCGATGGCGACGCTAAACAATCACTTTTTTGCACCTGATGCTATTCGTAGTTTAGAACCCTTATACGCTTACTTACAGCGCCAGCGTCGCGGCTTCAATGGCTGGGAGCGCGATGAATCACCCAAAATACATGCTATGTTGTTGGCAACACAAAAAAACGTGCTTGATCATTTACTACATCCAAATGTGACAATGCGTATTACCGACACTGCATTATTTGGCAATGAATACACTCTCGACAAAATGATGGGCGATCTAACTAATGGAATGTTTAGCGCCGATATTAAAGGCGATATAAACACCTATCGCCAGCAACTGCAAATAGAATATGCAGAGCGTTTAATTGGTGCATCGGGCCTTGAAGGCAGTAGCCCTTTCGATACGATTACACAAGCTACGGCTACTAGTGAGTTAAGACGTATTGCTAAAATGGCCGACAACTCTAGAGGTGACAACGCCAGCAAAATCCATAAACGCTATATAGAAGATCGCATTGCTAGAGCGTTTCATAAGAGCAAGTCTTAATTACAAAGTTTGTGTAATATTGCCGCATACATAAAAAAGCCAGTCACTAAATGACTGGCTTTTTTTGTACAAAAACGATGTTTTACTCAGCTAATAAGCAAGACTTTGTTTACAGCCCGTAAAAGTCTTTATACCACTTCACAAAAGCTTCAATACCCTCATCAAGCCCAGTGCTAGGACGATAACCTACTGCATCCACCAGCGATTCAACGTTTGCGTAAGTATCGGGCACATCGCCTGGCTGCATAGGTAACAAATTCTTTTCAGCGGTTTTACCCAGTGCTTTTTCAATAGTTTCGATGAACGTGAGTAAATGCACCGGTGTTTGCGCACCAATGTTGTATACCCTATACGGCGCCTTACTGCTACTTGGACTTGGCGATTTTGCGTCCCATTTCTCATTAGGCGCAGCAATGTGCATAGTCGTTTGGATAACACCTTGTACAATGTCGTCTATGTAGGTGAAATCACGTCTGTGCTCACCGTAGTTATACACATCAATAGGCTGGCCTTCACTAATGGCTTTAGTAAATTTAAACGGTGCCATATCGGGTCGGCCCCATGGTCCATATACTGTAAAAAAGCGCAAGCCTGTAGTAGGCAAATTATATAAATGACTATAAGTATGCGCCATTAGCTCATTGGCTTTTTTGCTTGCCGCATACAAAGATACAGGATGGTCAACTGAATCTTCTACCGAAAATGGCATAGACTCGTTTGCGCCATAAACCGAGCTACTAGACGCATAACACAAATGCTCTACGTTGTTGTGTCTGCATCCTTCCAAAACATTCACAAAACCCACTAGGTTAGAATCGACATAGGCATGAGGATTGGTAATTGAAAATCTTACGCCTGCCTGTGCTGCTAAATGGATTACGCGATCGAATTTATGCTCAGCAAACAATTCTGCCATGCCGCTTCGATCAGCTATATCCATTTTGATGAAAGTAAACCTGCTTGCTTGCTCGTGGCTGTTTACCCACTGTACTCTTGCGTCTTTAAGTGAGGTGTCGTAATAGTCGTTTAAGTTGTCTATGCCAACTACGTCTATATCCATACCTATAAGCTGTCTGGCAGTGTGAGCACCAATAAAACCAGCGGCGCCAGTGACGAGAATTTTCATGTACCAACCTTATGTTGCATCTGTTACCACGAATGATAAAACAGTGACTTAGAATTTAATAGTATTATAAGCTATTTCTTAATTTTCAAGGCGAAAAGTAACTTTGGAGATTTGCGCAATTTATCGTATAATATCGCGCAACAGATAAAATTTAGCGCCAGCTGTAGTGCAAGTGTCACTATTTTTTACACATTTAAATTGCGCAAAGGTTTACATTAATAGTATCAAGTACTTGCAGAAAGGTACGTTTTTTGCATTATTGCAACTGGGTCACGTTGGTAGGGTATCGAAAATGGACAGCAAGAATTCAAGTGAAATTGGTGAACAAAGGAAGTCACGCAGGGGATTTATAAAAAAGTCATCTGTTGTTGCAGGCATAGCTATCCTACCTGCATCAAATGTATGGGGCGTTTGTAACACTTCTGGTGTCTCTGGTGGTTCTCAGCAAGTAAATGCAACCTGCACCGTGCCGAGACTTACCGGTGGCTTATCTGTAAATCAATGGAGACAGCTAGCAACCGGCAATGTCTCGGTTAATGAGAGAAAGGCGCTTGCGAGAGTTGTTAGCAACATTAAGTTCGATGACAAATTCGAGTCTGCAGACACATACAAGGCCGAGAGCTACTGCACTAGGCTAAACGCTGTTTTAAATAGGCGTCACATAAAAGTAGATGGCAATAATCTCATTCCTGACCTCATTAGAATTTCAATATTCAACGCAATTAACAGCAGTAACCATCACGAAAGCTTGATGGGCGCTATGGGTGCCAATCTTCTATTAGGCTATACGGTGCGCGAAGGTCAATTTACTGGAGCGGGTGGTGCAAAGTTATTATTAGACCATGTTTGGGGTTCGCTTAAAGTTGGTCCAATGGGTGAAGATAGGCGTTTAGCGAGCCAGTTTACGGGCGGTACTATTACCGAGGCTATGCTTATCTTTAGAATAGAGCAAAACGAAAAATTGTTTTAGCCGTGAATCGCATTTACGAAAGGCTGGCTGATAAGTCAGCCTTTGTTATTTTCGACAACGACTCTTTCCAAACTTATGTAGTGCAAACCACTTTTATACTCGAACGTCTCTATTCTAACAAACCAGCAGTATCTGAAGAAAAATTCGAATCGCTTAGTCTTAATGAACAAATCGATTTATTTATTGCATCTGGCATCGATAAAGAACTTAATTAATGTGGTCTATTAATACTGGCTTATATACTTACCGGTTAACAGGACTTCCTAGTAGTCTGTTACCGGCATTAGAAAATTTATATCCTGAGTCTATAAACAAAGCTCTTACGGTTGCCGATTTCCAAATTGATATTACACAAACCAGTTTGTTAAGAACGCTGTTAAGGCCACAGGTGTCTATTAAAATAGATGGTCATCAGCCATTCAACCCTATCTCACCAAAAAAACTATTACCTTCAATTGAGTGGGCAATGAATTGGTGTATTGCAGCCTATGATCATACCCACTTACTTATCCACTGCTCAGTAGTTGAAAAAAATGGAAAAGTCATACTGTTTCCAGCAAAATCTGGTTCAGGTAAGTCTACTACCTCTTCTTATTTAGCCCTTAACGGGTGGCATTTGTTTTATGATGAAATGGCTGTTATTGAATTGAGCACAGGAAAAGTGCAGCCGGTATATAGGCCCACGTCATTAAAAAACAATTCAGTTGACATTATAAAGCCGTATTTCAATCAACAACACCGAGCCTATTTAAGTGATACTGTAGAAGGTACACACAAAGGCGCTATTGCCCACCTAAGGCCACACGATCGCGCCACATTCAATACCTTTGTGCCTGCTGTGCCAACTGCCGTGGTATTTCTAAACTACGAGCCTGAGACCAAATTTGAATTTTATGAAGTAGACCAGTCCATTGGTTTCTCTAAACTTACGGTTAACGCGTTCAACTATTCTGTCATAGGCGAAGCCGCCTTTCATACGCTTATAAACATGGTAGGCAATGCCGGTATATACGAAGCGACTTATTCTAATTTACCTGAACTCGCCGCGTTTTTAGAGGAGATTGTAGATGAGTGACAATATCACTCGAAAACAACTATGCAGTTATCTTATTAACAATACACTGCCGACTTCTTATACCCAAAATCAATATCACTCATTACTGCGGGTTCTTATTCACTCCCAGCTACATGGCTATATTGCATATAAGGGCCTGAACCTAGACGACTATCCATTCGCTTTTAAACGTCACTTAATCTCCATCGCTACTTTCTCCAAAGCTCAATGCGTGCAAGTAGTTAGGGCCTGTAAGCGTATTTCAAATGACTTGCAAGAGTTAAACGCGCCGGTACTATTGCTAAAAGGCGCAGCCTACATAGCAGCAAAAAAAGCAAATGCGAATGGCAGGCTTATATCTGATATCGATATCCTGGTAGCAAAAGAACACTTGTCTGAAGTTGAAAGATTGTTATTAGCCAAAGGATGGGTAGCAAAAGAACTAGACGATTTTGATGAAAAATATTACCGTGAATGGTCTCATGAGCTGCCGCCATATACTCATATAGCAACTGGGGTGACCTTAGATATTCATCACAATTTGTTGCCCGGCACCTCAGGTAAAACAATAGACATAAACAGTATGTTCGCTACCAAACTAGCCACCGAATATGGTTTGTTTGTGCCCAGCGACCAATATCTTATATTGCATAGTGCTATACATTTGTTGCTTAATGATGATATTGAAAAAGGCTTAAGGGATTGTTTAGATTTACATGCGTTAATTGAGCAATATTCGCAAGGAAATGAACTTACTTCGCTGCATGCTGTGTTCGAAGCAGCACGATGCGAGGATGAATTTTTTGTATTACTAATGCTGTTAACGCGACTGTTTGGAGTCCACGAAACCAAGTATGCAAATGCCATATTAAATTCTCGCAATACCCGTAAGTTCGTATCTATTGTAAATGACTTAGAACAGGCGGTATTCCCAGCTTCCCCTTATATAAGCGATTCAAGCAATACCGTCGCCCGATTTAAAGTCTATTTGCGAGGGCATTTAAGTAAAATGCCCTTAACTTTACTTATCAAGCACTTAGCGTTTAAAGCTTACCGTACATTAGTCAAAAAATTATTGGGTGAATACTTTTTTAAGAAAGAAAATAAGCAACCTTAAAACAAGCTGTTATTAGCTAAATTATAAAGTAATGTTATTCTTTTTAGCCAGTGCTTTTACCTGTTTAACGGGAATAGCATAGCTTATTCCACTAGGGCTCGACAACGCAGCTTCTTTGCCTTCTGATACAAACACCTTATTCAAAACACCAATAACCTCACCGGTATTTCTATCATATATGGGACTGCCGCTGTTTCCTGGGAACGCTGTAATATCAAGCTGATAAATTAAGAAAGGTTCTTTTAGACGCTTGAGCATTTTTAATGTTAATTCGTCAGCGTTGCGCGCTGGGTTAGCATCGGGCGCAACAGCCGCAATTATTCCTGTATGAGTAGCCGGATATAAACCTAATACCGCGCCTATTGGGTATCCTGTCATTACAATACTGGTGCCTGGATCTGCAAATTCGTCGTCAGCTAACTTCATTGCAGGTAGCGCATCTTCAATTTTTAAGATAGCTAAATCGTGCACAGGGTCGCTATCGACCAGTGTCATTCTATTAATTTTAGGCGACTTCCCTTCGCCAGACAAGGCTACATAATATTGCACAATTTGCATATCAAGGTCTTTTGCTACTATATGGTAATTGGTAACAACATATTTGCCATTTCCCACCACAAAGCCCGTTCCCAATATATCAGGTGCTCGCGACTCAAGTGGCGTAAACATAGCAACACTGACAATAGATGGCTTAGATTGCTTAACCAACTCCACTAAGGATATTTGGTCATGCGCTAATGACATAGTGCTTATCGCAAGCAAACAAAATACCAAATACACTCTGGCAAGTGCGCGTTGAACCCGATTTACTGATAACAATGAAATATGCATAAATTCCCTATATACCTGTCTGTTCTGTGTAAGTTTATATTCTATCGTTTTTTTATGACTTTTGCTGGATTACCCGCCACTATCGACATTTCGGGTACGTCTTTTATAACGACTGAGCCTGCCGCTATTATGCAATCGTCGCCAACATTCGCCATTATAAGTGCACCATTACCAATCCAACAGTTGTGCCCAATAGTCACTTTTGCAAACACTCCGCCCTGCTCTCTAATGGGCATTGTAGCATCTTCAAAATTATGCTGCTGTTTGCCACTCATAATATGTACACCGCTGCCAAGCAGGGTATCTTGACCTATTTTGCACTTACCTATATTACACTGTGGACCCACATAAACGCCTGCGGCCAGTTCTGTATCGAGCTGAGAAAACAAAGTGGCAAAGGAGGTATGTGCATTGGTATTAAAATTATCCATTACAAGTGAATAAAAGCCTGAGCGTAAATACGCGCCTGTTTTTCCGGGAAATAAGCTAAGCAGTTGGCTATACGATGCAAACAATGCATCTTTTCCAGCCCCCGCAAATAGCATAGACAATATAAAATACGTGATCGTAAATGGCAGCATTAGCAGCGTTGCAATGACACGGGCGAGTTTCTTTACAATGGTTTTCATGTATTAGCAATTACCTCTGTTAATGGTTGCAGCACCGACTCCCAAACGTAGCTTGCATTAATGGTTGCCAATGCATGCTGTCCCACTTCAACTTGTAGGGCATGATTGTTTGCAAGCATTATCGCTTGTTGCCCAAAATCGCTTGCGGTGCTTGCCAACAGTATATCAAATTTGTCTTCACAAATAATACCTTCAGCACCTAAGGGGGTTGAAACAACCGGCAACGCGCAAGCCATTGCTTGCAACACTTTGTTTTGAACACCACGGGCTATTTGAAAAGGTGCAACGAATATATGCGCCTTATCAAAAAATGGTTTAATGTCGTCAACAAAGCCCGTAACGTCGATATTAGGCGCTAATGCCAATTTAGTAATTTCGGCCGAAGGGTTCATACCGGCTATAATTAAGTGAGCATTAGGCACACTATCCACAATACTCGGCCAGCAGTGCTCTACAAACCACAGCATAGCGTCTATGTTTGGCTTATAATCCATTACACCGCTAAATAGGTAATTGGTAACATCATTAGCTTTTTCGTTGCTTGGGTTAAATAGAGCCTGATCGATGCCATTTCCCAATACTTTTAGGTTTCCGTTGTTAATTACCGTCGACTCAAATAATTGCTTTTCGGTGTCAGCAATAACAAAAGCGGTATCAAATTTTTCAGAAATAGCTTTTTCAAGCACTTCTATTTTAGCAGCCTCTCGATTATATAAAATTCGCTTCAATGACCCTGATTCTTGAGCATACTGTCGCCATTTATCGGAATCTACATCCATAAAGTCCATTAATAACTGGGGTTGCTTGATATTTTCTGAAGCCGCTTGTTGAAGCGTTTTTAGCCCAAACACATAGGGCGCGAGTGAAGACGCAGTCACCAGTACAGTATCTGAGTGTTGAACGCACTTCTCAAACGCGACCATTAGCTCGCTTGAATAAAAATTAGTTTCACTAAAAGAGCAATTTTTTAACACCGCTAAGGCCAGCCGATACAGTCGACTTGGAAGCTTTTTACATATAACTTCAATGTTGAATTTAGCAGCAAGTGCTGAAGCGTCAGCCAATTCACTCTTTAATTCATAAGGCGCCAGTACGGTAAGCTGATGACCTGAGCGCACCAGCTCTTCAATTTGATGAAACGTTCGTAACTTCTCGCCTTTATTGGGCGGGAAAGGAACTCTATGCGCTAATACTACTAGCCTTGCCATATACCGCGATTCCTTCTGAACTTATATCAACGTAAACCAAAGCGTAATTCTAATATTAGTAGGTCCAATAGTAAAATTTAATAGTTATGGCTAAGCTGCACCTTGTAGTTGTCGCAGCCCTTTTTTTTCGGAAATCTGTTGTAATGAGTAGTTTTTATATTAATTATTTATCTCAGCATTCGTTTCACAAATATTTTCATTTTAGCCAATTTGACCGGAAAGCCATTTTTGCCTTTTTCTGGGACTTCATAGCCTAAGGATGCTAAGGAATTTTTTGCATAATCACTAAACATGTCTACATTTGTTGGTGTCATTTCATTTTTCCACGCAAACGTACGCGATTTTTTAGGTGGCTCGTCAGAGTTGTGATGTTGTGCTTTGCGGCCCTCTGGAATAGCCACAGCAGATGAGAGGTGGTAATTAAGCATGCTCTCATCAAAGTCTTCACCTACGAATTCACACAAACGCTTTAACTCGCGCTCAGGCTCCTGAACCAAATCTTCATATTTTACTTCTGTATATTTGTCTGGACCCAAAACAGCCCCCACTGAGCAAGCAAGTCTTATGTATTCATTCCACCACTCCGCTGCACCAATCAGATCTTTAGGGCCCCAAGGAAGCTTTAGAACCGAATTCGCAACATCACGACCGTCTCTCACAATATGAATAAATCTCGCCGCTGGAAAAATTTTATTAATTATATGCATTCGATCCAAGTAGTCTGACTTGTCAGCCCACCTAGTTTTTCCCTTACCTAGCGCATAATCGCAATAGATTGCATTTAAAATACCTTCTAAATTTCTATCCGTAATTGTCGCTTTAATTCTGTCTGCATCAAATTCATGATCCCATTGGCTTAAGAGGTCTTCTTGCAAAGTGTCGTGCAATAATTTATCTAAATTTTGATCATCATTTAAGTCCCCATAAGTATCTAAATTGTTATAGTAATCAGTTATAAAATGGGACTCATAAGGAACTGCAACATTAGGGTGGTTATGAAACATTAAACGCAATAAGGTGGTACCTGAACGGCCGATGCCGATGATAAAAAAGGGAGCAATTTGCATATTAATTCGTCCATAATACTATAATTTACATTAATTTATTGAGGCTATAGGGTAGTCTCAAAATAGCGCTTACACAACTGGTAAATAGTGCTAAACGGCGCTTCAATATTATCAAGATGCAAATCGAACACTGACAATTTAGGATTAATAAGAATACTTTGTCATAACGATAAACTGACGATTCCCTGCATTTCAACTATTTCTTACCAAGGTAAACCCTTTATTTACCCTAAATACTTTTCGCAAAATATCGAACAGCGATACCTTTCACCAATAATAAATTTAATAGTCACAAGGGAATTCGCACATTATAGTTTTCAGGGCGCTTTGATTATCGTATAGTTTGGGCAACTGTATAGCCATCAAGACTGTATGTTAGATTATATTGCGCACGTTCTAATTTCCCCCCTTAATCAATGCTTACTAGGCGTCGTTCTGGGGCTAGCCATGCTAAAATTTTCCTCTATCGCGCGCTGGGTGGGGAAATTTGTCTGTATAATAAGCCTACTCTGGTTTTTTTTATGTTCACAGTTTTTTTTCAGCTATTGGCTAATTGCGCCTTTAGAAAATGCGTTCCCGGCAGTGCAAGTTACCAACGAGAAATGGCAAAAGGCCGATGCTATTTGGGTGCTAGCTTGCTATCATTTTGAGGCTGAAAGGCTTCCTCGTGTAAGCCGCTTCAATCACTGCTCAATAGAGCGGCTAGTGCATGCCGCCAATATGTACCGCATTAAGGCAGTACCTATTTACTTAACAGGCAGCGATTTCAATAAAAATTCTTCTCTGCAATATGCTCGCCAAGCCGCGATGTTTTTAGCTGAATTAGGCGTAGCCCAAGAAGATATAAAGATTATGAATAAAGGTACAAACACCGCTGCAGAATCAGCACAAATTAGCGCCGCAATAAATCTACTAGACGCGCCGCAGACACTTGCAGTTGTATCGTCGGCCACTCACGGTACGCGGCTATCAAGAATGTTGGAGAAAAACAATATTAACTATATATTTATTCCTGTGCACTATGCTACGAAAGGCGATATAGAATACCGCTTGAATATGCCCTCTAACTTTGCCTTAGCAAGAAGCCAAAGAGCATTCTACGAATACGCTGCGCTTGTAAAATATTGGCTTGCAAACTAAGCAAGGAAAAGCAGAGATTCTTGCCAATATATGTTGCTAGTGGTAAATTTTTGATAGCGGTGTGTTTTCATCTGACATTAAGTAGGCGAGTCGCTACTTACCGTTAAATATCATGCGCAACTTACTACTTCTAGCCACAACAAAAAAGTGTATTACTAAGGTAAGCGCAAAGCTCAGCCCTAGCACCATCACAAACGCAAGATAAGGATTAATTACAATATTGTTAGCGTGATTAACAGCATTTAATCCAAACACAAGCGCCACAATAATGCCGTGATGAAACAAGTAAACAGAGTATGACGCATTCGCCAAGCCTCTAAACCACCAAGACTCAGTTGCAAAAATACGCGTTGCTAACAACCAAATAAGCACTGAAACTGCTATAGCCTGAATGTGCTCAATATAAGGGAGTGTAATATTATTAATCGCGCTGGGTAGCCACCACGGTATAGCTGCAATAAGCAATAACGGCAATATTACTAAAGCGCCCATGGATGATTTAAGCACAAGCATCATTTTTTGGTGCGACAATAAGGCAAATATTACACCAATTAAAAAATAGTCGAAGTAGGAAAACACGCTGTGAATGCTACCAACAATGGGCAAGGCTTTATAAATAGGTAAGCCAAATTGATTTAGTGCAAGCATGCCCAAATAAACGATAGGCATAATTAACAGCATCAACAACATAAATATTGTCGATGGAAATTTAGCGCGAGGTGGCTTAATGCGGGCGACTAAAAAATGTATGCATGCATACGTCAGAAAATACACCAACAGATTAATCAAAAACCATAGATGCCCTGCAAAATTTCCTGGGCTAACATTACTGTGCTCTGCCAGTCCGCTTAGGTAGACCAAAATATAAAACTGTGGAATATTAATAAGAAGTAACACACTTGCCAACGGCCAGCCAATTCTCGTTAATTTTATAAGGCAAAAGTGCCTCACAGATTGTTTTTGCAATAACACAAACGCAAAAAAACCTGAAACCATAAAAAATAAAGGCATTCTAAACACATGAATAGCACTCGACAAATCGTAAGCCCAAGGCAGAGGCTTGTCATAGCTTACCAACCAATATTGTTGACTAGAAAACGCTGCACAAGTATGCAGTATTAAGCCCAAAACCATTAATGTGGCGCGTAAATTATCTAAGTATAAATAGCGCAATATATTAGTCGAACTCCCTGCAGAAAGAATTGATAAACTGGGTGAATTTAGCATTACCCTGTCCGTTTAGATGTATACCATCGCTGACGTAAAATAATCGCTGCTTTAATGTGTCAAATGGCAACAACGAGACGCGTGACGACTTTGCATATTGTGCATCTATAGCCTGATTAAAACGCATGAACGCTGCATGAGACTGCTGACGAGCAGGACTATATTTCAATTTCACCAACGCAATTGGCGCTTCAGTTTTGGTCTTTATAGCGTCTACTAAATCAATTACTTGTTGCACAGTGACCTGCGCTGGCTCGCCTCTGGCAATATCGTTTTCACCTATGTAAACGACTACTCTTGCTACATTATGCAAACTCGCATTAGCCAAATACTCGCTGACATTCTCAGTTGTACCATTACTAAAACCATTTTTTACAAAAGGCTTACAGTCCTCGAGCATATTATCGGGGAGGCGAGCAATTGATGAGCTACCTAAAAACAGAGTGTAGTGTTGAGTGGGGCTTTGGGTGGTATGTTGCCAGTCTAACCACCAATAGCTTAACAGCTGGCGTTGCTCCTTATCTATTGATAGATATAAACCTGCACTTAGCATTACCACGAATACCATAGAGCCTACCATTAACGCTTTTTTCAATTGCCAAAATCCTGCATCGGTAAAATAAAAACAATAAGTCCTTAAATATACAGCAAAAACAAACGATAACCTATACAGTACGACTTAAGCATTTTAAGTTTGCTCAGCCATTATAAAAGATAACAATGTATTTTACGGCTATGCAAAAAGTGATTTTCACACCGAATATGGCGATTATGGCGAATATAGACAACTTAGAACCGACTATAAAGGTAACAAGTTCTTTCGATTACACTACCCAGAGTATCGAAAGCTTATATGTCTGCGTGTTCAAAAATAAGCCTCTAGACAATATGTTTCTTAGTTTTGATTGGATATCAAATTGGTTGCAATGCGCTTATGCTAAACCAGAATTAATTACCTTTTTATCGTCTTACGATAATCAGCCAATAGGCTTTGCGTTTATAGGATGTGTCGACTCATCACTTGGAAAGGTGTTCCTGCTCAACCAAACTGGCAATCAACAAGACGACCAAATTTGGATTGAATACAACGATGTGATTTGTGCCAGTCAACACAAAGCCTGCAGAAATGCATTGCTTCAATTTTTGGCCAACAAACCTAAAACCTTCAAGTTTATTGGGATTAATAACATAGAAGCTTGGTCGCACAAGCAATGGCGAAAATGGTCATTGCAATCAACCAACGGCTATATTGCTGCTTCTAAAGAAGCTCTCTCAGAATCATCAACAGCTTCACTTGTTTTACACTTTTCGAAAAATACAAAAAGCCAAATTTCACGTTCTCAACGATTTATAGAACAACATTATGGCGAAGTAAAGATGAATTGGCTTAGTTCTAAGCAAATAGAAGCTGCACTTACCGACATGGGCAATTTGCATATTAAGCAATGGGGAAATCACGACTATGGCAGTGGTTTTACCAACCCAAGATTTGTTGAATTTCATCGTCGGCTGATGCAGCAAGGAATGTTACCAAAAGTGTCACACGAGATTGAAAAGGAAAAGGACAGCCGTGCCACAAGTAAAGATTGGGTACATTTAGCTAAATTTACCGCAGGCGACTTTACCTTAGGCTATCTTTACTTGTTCACGCGAAACAAGCAGGTGTATTTTTACTTGTCGGCCATTAACTACACCTCACAAGATAACAAATACAAACCTGGTTTGCTTATGCACAAACTAGCCATGCTGCACTTTGAAGGGTTAGGCTATACAAGCTATGACTTTCTAGCAGGCGATGCTCGTTATAAAACATCGCTTAGTAACCAAGAATATTTATTACACAGCCTGCAACTCTACCTAAACAAGTGGTATTATTCGCCTATCAAGTTATGTGTGAACATTAAGCGCTGGCTTATTCGAAGTACTAAAAAACAATAAGGCACTAAAATAGCTACTATACGCACAGTACAACCCATTTTTCACTTTACCCGAGCAACCCGCGAGCATGAAAAGTTTCAAGTGGGTAGCCCGCTGCCAAAAGGGTTGTTTTTTACTAGCCAATGCATAACACTTGTTAATGCTGAAGGCACAATCATAAGTGCTCATATTAAGCCAATTCAGCTATGGCCCGACTTATCTATTAAATGGGTTAATATTGAAGGCGCTTTGAATATCCCTTTAGGCGCAAACGAACCCTTATATTTAACTAAAAATCAACCCAAAGAAGCATTGAAACGAGTCGACTGGGTTAAACAAACTAATAACAAGTTAATCATTAGCACGAACAATGGCGATGTATCTTTTAACGTTAATGAGTTTTTAAGGGCTAATGTTGCCGAGCAAGTGGATGTGCTGGCAAATATCGATATTGAGAGCCATAGCTTACTAATAACTAGCAAGCCTACTAACGTACACACAGAATATGAAGTTGTTTTCACAAATTTACAGCAACCATTGCTTTGTAAAATCAAACAAACAGCAGAGATTTCGCTTGTACAGGCCGAGGCATCATCTTCAAGCGCAGATGCAAGCACTACCGCTACAAAACAGTCAAACCCATACTTAAAGAACATGGACGCTATAAAGGTACATGCCAACATAGTCGTTTACTATGCCGACACCGCTATCCTAACGAATATAGGCGTGCACAATTCAAACGCCATAGTGCATCATAATGGCCAGTGGGATTTGGGTAATGAACACAGCGTAAAAGTAAAACGTTTAGCGATTAAGTTAGCGTACGCTGGTACCCAACAGCAAGCGCAGTGGTTGGCTACTAGCGAAAAACTAAATCAGCAAGATGAGCAACAACACCCTGCGCAAGAACAACCACAAAGCTTTGAATCATTTGAACTCGTTCAATACAGCAGCGGCGGCCAACATTGGAATAGCGAAAACCATGTGGCTAGTAACAACAACGTAAATCTAAAACACAAAGGCGCGCTTGGTCAATTGGTGCTAGCAAACAGCACGCAAGAAATCCAAGAGGACAGACCCTCACCTCTTATCATTATCCTTTTAGACGAAAAAGAATTGAGCATTTTCCCTCAGCATTTTTGGCAAAAGTACCCCTCGGGAATAAGCAGCAATAGTACTGAAACCATTATAGACTTTGCTGACAAGCGTAGCGAGTGCGACGTAGAACTTCAGCCCGGTGAGATAAAATCTCATCATCTATCGTTTTCAGTGGGCAAGGCTCACACAAAAGCGGGCTTAAAAATTAGTAATCACTATGTACTTAACACAGAGAACCTAGAGCAAAGCCAAGCCAATCCATTTATAAACGATCATTTGCATGGTCACCCGCTCATGCCTGTTATTAATGGCGAGGGCGATGTTGATTGGTTACATAAACGAGAATTGGTTGATGAATTTGGTTGGCGTAATTTTGGCGATTTATATGCTGATCACGAGGCCGCAGAATATAAAGGAAGCGGCATTTTTGTTTCACATTACAACAATCAATACGACCCTTTGCTTGGCTTTGTCAAACAATGGTTAGTTACCCAAAACCCGACTTTCAAAATGTTAGCAGACGACCTTTTTGATCACATTATCAATATAGATATTTACCACACCAAGCACGACAAGCCTGAATACAACCAAGGTTTGTTTTGGCACACTGATCATTACGTGCCGGCCAAAACTGCTACCCACCGCACATATTCCGAACACCAGGAAACCGGCGTATATATGGACCATGCTGGCGGCGGAGGGCCAGGTGCACACCACTGTTATAGCTCAGGCTTAGCCCTCTATTATTTAATGACTGGCGACGAACGTGCAAAGCAAGCAACCATTGGTCTAGGACAGTGGATGCAAAATATTTACGAAGGTGATGCCACCCTGCTAGGCATAATTTTACGGCTAAAAAACGCCAATCACATTACGCTTCCGTTTACCGATAAACTACTATTTGGAAAAGGCACTGGCATAGTACGCAATATATTCACGAATAAATATCCCCTTGACCGTGGCACTGGCAACTATGTAAACGTACTGCTTGATTGTTTTGAAACGACTCTTCAAAAATCACACTTTGAACAAGCTGAATATGTCATTTTAAATACCATCAGCGAAAACGATGATATAAGCACACGCAATTTCGAAGATATCGAAAACACCTGGTTCTACGTGGTTTTTTTGCAAGCCGTTGCCAAATATTTAGCTATAGTTGGCCAACAAACCTCCCTAAAATCTACTCAATTTGTAAATCTTCACAAAGTACAGGCTATTCACAATGCATTTATACATTATGTGGGCTGGATGGCCGCAAACGAACAACATTATTTGGCCAACAAGGCCGTATTAGAATACCCCAATGACACATGGACAGGGCAGGACTTACGCAAAGTACACGTGCTACTATGTGGCTATGAACTTACCAATAACCCGCAAATGCTAAGTAAAGCTGCGCAACTCATTGATGTAGTTTACCCTGCGCTATTAACGAGTAAAGAATCTACCTACACTCGAATTCAAGCATTAATTATGCAAAACTATGTAAGCCAAGATAGTATTAAAGGTAGTTTTAAAGATCTGCAACCAATACTAAAAGAGCATAAACAAAAACTAACTAGTGAGGGTAAATCAGCGAAGCTACTTATTAACAAAAGCTATCTTTCACGAGTTGGTGCATTCCTAAAAGACTACTCAATCAAAAATGAAATAAATATGTTATGTGTGCGGATTCCTGCGGTTAAGAAGGTACTTAAGCGATGACATCAGTTGCATTTATCATTCCCCATATGGGGCGTGAAGGCTTACTTATTGACACGCTCAATTCAATTTCAGCGCTCAAGGTAAACGACATTAGGGTAAGCGTAGTAGTCGCCAGTAAAAACAAATCATTTAGCGACGAATTACTCGGATATAAGCAATCACTGGCAATTCAGTTTCTGACCATTGGCAACGAAGTCACAATATCCGATCAGCGCAACATGGGCGTGCGGCAAACTAAAAGTGATTACTTAGCCTTCATAGACGCCGACATAGCCCTTTCGACCAACTGGCTCATTGCAATGCTAAAGGTGTTGGATTCACCCAATATTGTATTGGCAAGTGCCGTACAAAAAGCGAGTGAAGAAGCGAGCGAACTAGAAAATGTGCGCGTATTGCTCAGCAATTTGTCGGTAGACTGCACTATGGAGTTTTTACCTGGACGAAATTTGCTCTTATCGCGTACTACATTTGATAAAACAGGTGGATTCCCCAGCGAGCTAGTCACATGCGAAGACTACGTTTTTACCCAAAACGTAAGTCAATACGGTCAGCTTTATTATTCAACATCCGCTAACTATATACACTTGGGCGAAGATAAAGAATATTTACCTATGGCTAAAAAAGAAGTGTGGCGCGGACAGTCAAATTTGGCGTCTATAAAAGGCCGACACATTCCTTTATCAGAATACCCAAGCTTTATTGCGCCCCCTCTTTTTACTTTAGGACTTTTGGGGTTTTTAGTCGCCTTAATAGCCCAATATCCTATAATAGCATTATTAAGCATATCAGGAAGTTGCGGTATTTTAGCACTATATACATTTAGGTTATGGAAAAAGCGACATGAGTATCCTAGTTTATTCGCGATAGTGGCTTTTTATGCATTATACTTCCCTGCTCGCACAATAGGCACTGTAATGGGTGCTGTTAAGACGCTTGAAACAGGTACCGAAAAATAATGGCCATAGCCAAAACACCCAAAGTTTTACAATTTATTTGTTCCACTGGCTTTTACGGTGCCGAGCGCTGGATACTCGCGCTTTGTAAAAACACCAACAACGCCGACTGCGAGTATAGCCTAGCGGTCACCGACGAAGACAACGCTAAAGACTTAGAACTTGTTAAGCATTTTAGGCGCGATTGCGGCGAAGCAATAGCCTTGCCTATGTCGAACAAATTTGACTTTTCAGTTGTATCGAAGCTTGCCCAGCATATTCGTGACAATAAGATTGATGTTATTCATACCCATGGCTATAAATCTGACATTTTAGGCGTACTGGCCGCAAAAAAAGCGGGTATCCCCGTGGTAGTGACTCCGCACGGTTTTGAAAACGCAGCCGATTTCAAACTTCAAGTCTTTATTTGGTTGGGCTGTCAGTCAATGCGCTTTGCCAACAAAGTAGTGCCGCTTTCACCTGCGTTAATGCAAGATGTTAAAGGCTTTGGCGTTAAAAATGAGAAACTCGAATACATCCAAAACGGCGTCGATTTAAGCGAAGTTGAACATGCGCGAGACAATTGCGCATCAGCGCCTAAAGAAAAATTTAGAGTAGGCTTTATAGGCCAAATGATTAGCCGCAAAAATATAAAAGACTTGCTCGATGTATTTGCTACCCTGCACAAAGAACGCAGCAATGTAGAATTAGTTATGTTGGGCGACGGCGACGCACGCGCGCAACTTGAAGAATATGCAAACACCCTAAGCTGCGCCCCAGACATTCACTTTTTAGGTTACCGCGACGATCGCCTAGCCTACTTAAAAAGCTTCGATATTTTTGCCATGACCTCTACCCTAGAGGGAATACCGCGCTGCTTAATGGAAGCCTGCGCAATGGGCACGCCTGTCGTAAGTTACGATATTGACGGGGTAGACCAGTTGATAACGCACAACGAAACAGGATTGCTCGCACCATTGAAAGATAAACCTGCATTAACAGCCCTGTTTTTACAGGTTTACGACAGCCCTGAACATGCATTAGCTCTTGGAAAAAACGCCATTGAGTACGTGAATAAGCACTATGCTGCTAGTCGTATGGCACAAGAATATCTGATATTATTTAGCCAATTAATTGAATCAAAACATAAGGATAATGTTTGATGGTATCTACAAGGCAACAAATTACATTTTTATTAAGCGTTGATACCGAAGAAGAATGGGATTGGGACGGTCCGTTCCCTGAGTCAGACTTTTCGGTGGAAAACCTGCATATGTTGCCTGCCTTTCAAGCTTTTTGTGAAAAAAAAGGCCTTCGCCCATGTTATTTTGTCGATTACGCTGCCGCATTAGGCATGGTACATCAAACAGAGTTTTTATCGCGTGTTGCACAAGGCAAATGCGAATTGGGCGCGCATTTACACCCCTGGGCCAACCCACCGTTTTTTGGTAAACCTACAGAAGAAGGCTCACACGTAGTTAATCTTCCATTGAAGCAAGTTGAAGAAAAACTCGATGTGTTACTCGACACATTCAGCAAAAGCCTCGCGTATACGCCTAAAGCGTTTAGAACTGGCCGCTGGGGAATTTCTGAAGATATTATGAATTTGCTTTACCTACGCGGTTTCGATATTGACTCAAGCGTGTATCCTTTTTATAAAAATGAATATTTCGATTGTTATGGCGCGCCGCTGGTGCCTTATTGGCCCTCTACAGACAACGTACTTAAAAGCGGTACCCAACGCAATATTCTAGAAGTTCCGGTAACCGTTGGTTTTAACCGAACTCCATTTGAAACGGCGGCCAAAGTTCACGACGTCTCTGAAAAATCACTGCTGCAAGTCATGAAAACCACCGCAATGTTGTGGCATAGCAAACTTCTTCGGAAAATTTATTTCAGCCCGGAAGTAGCCAGTAGTCAAGACATGATTACTTTAGCCGAAAGCGCCATTGAAAATGGACACCAGTGCTTGCATATGTACTTTCATAGCTCAAATCTTATCAGCAATGGCACGGGCTTTTTAAAATCAGACAAACCTTTTGAGCTTATATGTGAACGCATAAATGAAGTAATAGCGCATTTACATAAAACCTATGACGTAAATTTTATGACCCCAAGCGAGTACAAAGTTTTCTTGAAAAATAATCAACAGCAAATTGCACTATAATGACAACTTCCCACGAATTCACGCCCAGCGATATAGCAGATTATCAACGTTTTGTTGACAAGCACGAGCATGCAACTGCATATCATAATAAAGCTTGGGGAGAAGCTGTGGCAAGTGCCTATGGATTTATGCCTAAATACTTTGGTTTGAAGTGCAATGGCGAAATCGTGGCGGTAATGCCTTGCGTTCTGATGAAAACACTTAAAGGCAAGACAAATTTATGCTCACTACCTTACTGTGATTTAGGCGGCGTGTTAGCCACCAATAGCGAAAGTGCAAATGAACTCAAACAACAAATTACTCAACTTGCGCTTGATAATAATTGGGGTTTTGAGTACCGAGGCACAGTGTCTGCGCTTAGCGACAGCAAGCAAATAGAAAATGATGCTATAGCACCCCATAATATCGAGATACCCGATGGCACAAAAGTGCGCATGCTATATTCTCTTAACGAGGATATTGATGCACACATGGCAAGTTTTAAACCGAAGCTGCGCAGTCAAATCAAAAAAGCCATAAAAAATGGCGTATTATCTAAGGTTGTAGCCACGCCTACCGCCAGCGACTTCGATACGTTTTATCAAGTCTTCGCCGCCAATATGCGCGACTTAGGCTCGCCGGTACACAGCAAAAAATGGTTTGAATCTATTTTCGGTACATATGGTCATAATGCCTTTTTAGTCCTCGTGTATTTTGAAGAACGATGCATAGGAGGAGCTGTTGTTATTCATACTGGCAACAAAGCCGTAATTCCTTGGGCAAGTACATTACGTGACTACAACAAGTTGGCACCTAATATGCTCATGTATTGGGAAGTGTTAAGTGAAACAATTCGCCGCGGATTACCTCATTTCGATTTTGGGCGTTCGGGTTACAACGAAGGTACCTTCAGATTTAAGAAACAATGGGGTGCCATACCCGAGGTGTTGCAATGGCAATCCTTAAGCGATGGTCAACTTCGTGAAGAAATAACGTCTGAGAAGTCGTCTGTTCGTAAGCAAGTTGAAAACATATGGCAAAAGTTGCCCCTTGGGTTAACCACAGTAATTGGTCCCCAAATCCGAAAATTTATAAGCTTGTAGGAAACATATGTGCGGCATAGCAGGTTTTATAGCAAACAATCACTTCACCGATCACGTAAATAATGGTGGCGAAGCACTACCCCAACAACATTTGGTTGATATGGGCGATGCTATTGCGCACCGCGGACCCGACGCAAAAGGCGAATATTTAGATGAACTTGTTGGCCTATGCCACAGGCGTTTAAGCATCTTGGATTTATCGCCTGCAGGCAATCAGCCTATGTTTTCAGGCGACGGCAACATCGTTATTGTATTTAACGGTGAAATCTATAACTTTTTAGACTTACGAAAAGAGCTCGAAGAAGACGGCGTCCGCTTTGTATCAAGCACCGACACCGAAGTCATCATAAAGCTTTACGAACGCGAGGGCCTTAACTGTCTTGCCAAACTAAATGGTATGTTTGCATTTGCTTTGTGGGATAAAACCAAGCAGCAACTGTTTATTGCCCGCGACCGTTTAGGCAAGAAGCCTTTATATTATTACAAAGATGAAGAAACTCAGCAATTTGCATTTGGCTCAGAAATCAAAGCCATTTTAGCCCTGCCCAATATTAAAAAAGAGCTAAGGCTAGACGCTGTACACGACTTTTTTGCCTACCAGTATGTGCCTGATCCTAAAAGTATTTTCACCCATATTCATAAGTTGCCGCCTGCTCATTATTTAACAATGGATTTGAGTGTAAAAAATCCACCTACCGTGATTACAGAATACTGGAAGCTGAGCTTTGCCAAACAAACACAGCTTAACGAACCAGAAGCTATTGAACATTTGCGCGAGCTAATCAAACAAACCACAAAGCGCCGTATGATAAGCGACGTGCCTTTAGGCGCATTTTTAAGCGGCGGTGTAGATTCGAGTGGCGTTGTAGCCACAATGGCAGGACTAACCGACAAACCTGTAAAAACCTGTACTATTGCATTTGATAACGAAAAGTTTAACGAAGCCAAATTTGCCCAATCTGTAGCCACGCAATACGCAACCGATCATCATGAATTAGTGGTACATCAGAACGTGGCCGACACTCTTGAGCATATTGTCGGCTTTTTTGACGAACCTTTTGCTGACCCGTCTTTGGTACCTACCTTCTTTGTCTCAGAACTTGCCCGAAAAGAAGTAACTGTGGCGATCGCCGGCGATGGAGGCGATGAAGTATTTGCAGGCTACGAAAAGTACACAAACGATTTTGTTGAAAACCAACTGCGTGAAAAATTCCCCAAAGTGATACGGGAAAAATTATTCCCAACACTTGCCAAGGTAAGTGGCTTAATAAATTTAACACCATTTAAACGCGCTAAAAGCCTACTCACCAGCCTAAGTGTAGATGCAGACATGGGGTTTTACATTACCAATAGTTTTATAAACGACGAACAATGGCAGCACCTTGCCCTTCCCGAAACCTTATCGGCATTAGGCGATTATCATCCATCGGCCTATACTTTAGAAAAATACCAAGAAGCAGACGGCAAAGACCACCTGAGTAAGATTTTATATACCGATATGAAAACCTACTTAACCGGTGATATTTTAGTAAAGGTAGACCGTATGAGCATGGCGAATTCATTGGAAGTCCGTGCCCCTATTCTCGACAAAGAAATATTGGAATATGCGGCTACTTTGCCTTCATCACTTAAGTTTAGAGACAAGGAAAAAAAGTACGTGCTAAAAGAAGCATTTAAACCTGACCTAAGTGACGATATTTTATACCGTAAAAAAATGGGATTTGCAGTTCCTCTAGCACAGTGGCTAAGAGTAGAATTAAAAGATATCGCCCAGCGTTATTTGGTAGACGATGTGAAAGGCTTAAACGCTATATTTGATATCCAAAAAGTCACATTAATGTGGCAAGAACATTTAAGCAGCACTCACGATCACAGTACGCTTTTGTGGTCAATGTTGATGTTTGAAATGTGGTGGCAAAGGTATATGGACTAGTATGAGCACATTACCCAAGACAAAAAATATTCTTCACGTGACCTTCGATATGCGCATAGGTGGCACCGAAATGGTTATTAAAAACATTATTGAAGGCAATACTAACCCTAACCTAAATATGTCGATATTTTGTATTGAAGAGCCGATTGGCCCGTGGGGATTAGATATGCAGGCCAATGGCGTAAAAGTGAATTCCGTGGCACGTAGAGATGGTTTTGACGCTTCAGTTGTTAAGGCGCTGCGTAAGCACATAAAGCTTCACAATATACAGATATTACACTGCCACCAGTACACGCCGTGGATATATGGAACATTGGCTTCGATAGGGACAACAGCGAAAGTTATTTTCACTGAGCACGGGCGCTTTTATCCCGACTTTAGCAGTTGGAAGCGCCGCTTTGTGAATCCTCTACTTGCTATGTTCACCTATAAAATAACCGCAATTTCAAAAGCAACTAAGCAAGCACTAGTAGACTATGAATTTTTATCTGCTTCTCGCATAGAAGTTATTTATAATGGCATAAAAGGCCTAGACCGAAACGAGCAAGCAGTTTTAAAAATTAAGGATGAATTAAACATTTTACCGTCGTCAATGGTATTTGGCACTATAGCTAGGCTAGACCCAATAAAGAATCATGACCTGATGCTAAATGCATTTGCCAAAGCTAAAGAAACTTTACCTAATGCGGTGTTAATTATTGTGGGTGACGGTGAGTTGATGCAAACGCTTAAAGACTTAGCGAAACATCTTAATATTAATAATTCCGTAATTTTCACAGGGTATATTGCGTATCCAAAAAATTATTTGGCTATTTTCGACGTGTTTTTGTTGTCGTCGTTTAGCGAAGGAACATCCATGACTTTGCTAGAAGCTAAGTCCTTAGGTAAACCGTGTGTTGTAACTGACGCTGGCGGGAATAAAGAAATAGTTGTGCATGGAGAAACTGGGTTGGTAACCGATAATGATGATATGGAACAGTTCTGTGATGCAATGGTTGCGTCTGTTTCAGACCCAGCCAGAAGCAAGAATTTCAAGATTAATGCTAACGCACGGTTTGCAGAAAAATTTGATCAAAAACACATGATAGAAAAATATCAAAGGTTATACGTTAATTAAATGATAAAACTACTAACGCTTCTCTTTATTGCACTAGCCGTGCTCACCATAACAAGTGCCCCCTATATTGCCGCTGCATTTTATATGGGAGTGTCAATTCTACAGCCTCAATATGTTTGGTTCTGGGCGTTCACTGGCATCTCAATATTCAAAATTTCTGCAGGTATTGCTATAATAGCGTGGTTCATACAAATGATTCGCGGTAAGGTCAATTGGCAAATTTATAACAACGGGATTTTTTATGGGATGTTTATACTGCTGATTGTATTTCAGTTATCGGATTTACTTAGCCCGTTCTCAACATATGTATCGAGAGTTAGTTCTACTCTAGTTTTAGATATTTATAGTACAATTTTTGTTATGTTTTTTATAACCCTGGGACTAATGAATAGCGAAAATGCCGTAAAAAGCGTTATTGCTGTTGTAGTAGCAGTAACTATTTACTATACGTACTGGGCAAACAACGCATATTTTTCTGGTCTATGGCAGTTGTTCGAGTCTGGAAGGCTAGCGGGTCCTAGCGGCAGTCCATATAGAGATGGAAATGCATTCTCAATATTATTTGTGATTGGATTACCATTTATACTCTTCGGGATTTACCAAGTGGATAAAAAGTGGCAAAAGCTACTTCTTATTATTGCAATACCATTAATATGGCACGCACTGGTATTGTGTGCATCTAGAGGCGCAATGCTAAGTGCTGGTGTTTCCACGATAGTAGCGGCACTCATGATAAGATCAAAGGCATTTAACATAGTATTAGTACTCGGGTTCGTAGTATTTGTTATAGACCAAGGTGGCGCGGTTATTTCGCGCACTGTAGAAACAGTACAGCGAGCAGAAAGTAGTCAAGATGCACCCATTAATCCAAGAATTGTTTCTTGGACGGTTGGCCTAGAATTAATTAAAAAGCACCCTGTTTTAGGCGTAGGCCCTCAGCGATTTTTGCAAGCATCCGGATTTTACTTTCCTGGTAAGTCGCGACATGTTGCTCATAATACGTTCTTAAATTTTGCGGCCAATACAGGACTTATTGCAGGTTTCACTTATTTGTCATTTTTTTGGATTGCTCGTAAAATGTATAAATCCAACAAACAGGCTCTCGAAAAAAATCCAAACAAGTTCCATACCTATGTTAACAAAGCTGGTATTTGTTCACTCATTGGTTTTTTTGTAGGCGCTATATTCTTAGACTTAATAATATTTGAACCTTTCTACCTACTATTATTAATTTTAGTTGCTAACAACTTTGTAATTCGAGAACGCGCTATCGCTTCAGATCAGGTGACCGAATCAGATAGTGGTGCAGAAATATCGCAACAATCAAAAGTGAGAATGAAACGTGTATAACATAGTAATGTTTGCTTATAATGAGGCTGCCAATTTGAAGGCTTCGCTTACTAATATGTTTAATAACGTAGACGAGCGAGTGCAAACTGTTTACTTGCTAGCAAACGGGTGCACCGACAACACCATAAAAGTAGCTTATGAACTAAAAGATTCATTGTCGTTTAAGCAACTAGAAATAATTGAAATTACGCTAGGCGATAAGTGTAACGCTTGGAATCATTATATTCATGAAATAAAGGCTAACGCAGACTGTCATTTTTTTGTAGATGCTGACGTTTTGTTTTCTGAAAACTGCTTTCCCCTCCTCTACGATAAAATTATAAATACCTCACCAACACCTAATATAATTGCTGGTTATCCCTTAAGTGGACGAAATTTAGAATTTTATCAAATGTTAGTAGAAGACAGAGCCTGTTTCTTTGGAAACCTCTATGGAGCAAGTCAACAATATATAGAGATGGTTCGTGCAAAAGAATTTTATTTACCGATTGGACTTAATTGGATAGATTCATTTTTAACTAAAGCAGCTAACACCGACATACAATTTATTGACCATAATTTACCCAACAGGGTCATTTACCAAAAAGATGTTGGATTTGAATTTGAAAGTCTATCTCCATTTAAACTTGACGATATTATCCTTTATAAGAATCGTATAGCCCGCTACGAATTAGGTAAAATTCAAGAGGTATATTTAGATGAATTAGCGATTGAAGATTGGCCAAGAGGAATGGCATTGATTAATAGACAAATTCTAGCAAATTTTAAGGATAAAGCATCTCATTTGGGGTTTATTAAGAGACGCTTAGTTGAACAACGTTTGAACAAAACAATCGCTAAAGACTCACTACTAAGTGAGTAATAACTTGCGTAAAGGTGTATTGAGCAGCGCTTTATTAGTTGTCGATTCACTAGCTAAAAAACTTGTTGGCCTAGCCAGCACACTAGTCCTTGCGCGCCTTTTGTTACCGGAAGATTTCGGAATAATTGCAATCGCAACGCTAATGATTGGATTTGTTGAAATTTTATCCAATACGGGGTCAAGTCAATATCTACTGCGTGTTGATAACCTAGATAGCGATAAAGTGAATACGGCATGGACAATTAATTTTATTATCAAGACAGTGTTGTCTATATTGATGCTTGTCGGTTCATATTTTATTTCTGAATATTATGATGACCCAAGACTGATAAATGTATTGTGGTCATTAACATTAGTTTTTTTTATTCATGGTTTTCAAAATCCAGGCATCAGTTTTCTTAAAAGATCTCAAAATTATACCCAGTTGGTGAAGTTAAGCGTGGTGGTTAAAATTGTATCAGCCGCTGCCGCTGTAACTGTCGCAATAATGCTAGAAAGTTATTGGGCCTTAGTTATTGGTAAGCTTACCAACGCAGTATTGATGGTTATTGGGACACACTCAATTTGTAGCCATAAAATTAAATTTATGCTGAAAAATGCTAAGGATCAATGGCAGTTTTCTGGCTGGATGATTCCACAGGCGATATTTGGTTATTTTAGAACCCAACTAGATACATTAATCGTTAGTTCAACTTTCGGTGCCAGTGGTCTAGGGTTCTATCATACAATGAAATATGTTGCTTTTATTCCAAGCGCGCATCTGATAGGGCCAATAAGCGAACCATTCCTCGTAGAATTAACGAATGCCAAAGGTTCGGCAACATATTTTGCGAAGCAATTTAAAGCATCGTTTTTAATATTGTTGATGGTAGGATTACCGATTTCTACGTTAATGTACTTTAATCACTCAAATATAACAGCCGTTCTACTAGGTGAAAATTGGCTTGAGTACAGCTATCTGCTAGGCGTCTTTGGCTTACTTTTACCCTCATTTATTATGGCCCATCAGGCCAGGCGTGTTTTACTAGTTTATGGTAAAACTAAGCAAATATTTTATTATGAAATAATTGCCTTTTTAGCTATTTATGGAGTAGTCATTGCAAGTGGCGTTAGAGAAATTAAAGAGTTTAGTACCCTACTAGTCGTAATGGAAAATATTGTGTCCTTTCTTTTCGTGGTGTTTATTTTATTACGCTACACAGGCGTAAAGAGCACGTTAAAAATGTTTGTGGCCGTTATTCCTTTACTATATTCAATTGCTATATCGAATTACATAAGCAAGCAAATTGTATCTACTGAGTTGAGTGCTTTTTTTGAACTCGTTGCTGTATCAGCGATGTTCGTAATAACCTTTATAGCCAGTATGATAACTAGCTACTATCTAGGCTTTAAAAACCTTACTGAATACCAATATTTGGAGAGTTTAGTAGCAAGAAGCTTAAACCCTATAATAAGTAAGTTAAAACTCACACGGAAATGAAGGTTCTGCGATGATTTTTTTGTAAAACAACTACAAGTGCTTATGCAACGAACCTTGTCTATAAAGACAGTATTAAATAATTGAGAATCTAAGAGTATGGAAAAAAAATTCGTCAGTATCATTGTTCCTATATACAATGTTGAGGACTATTTAAATGAATGCCTCGAAAGTGTCTATAAGGTTGACTCTGACAACGTGGAGGTTATTTTAGTAAATGACGGTTCTACAGATAACTCATACCAAATAGCTGAAAAGTTTCATACACTTTATCCACATAAGACAACGCTAGTTAATAAAGATTATGGTGGAGTCGCAGACGCACGTAACGTTGGTTTAGAGCATGCGACAGGTAAATGGATTGCGTTTTTAGATAGCGACGATTTTATTAACTTCAAGGCTTTCCAAAATGTTTTAGAGTTCGCTAGCAATTGCTCTTCAGATATAATTGCCTTTGACGGTTATAGATTTGTTAACGATACAAAAGCAATACTTCCACTTTATTCAAAGCCAAATCCATTCCAAGATAAAGGTAGCCAGGTAAGTAGCGATTACCTTTGCACAATGATCGACTCTGAGATGACTAACGTGGTCACTATATGGGATAAGATCTATAAGAAATCAAAACTTGAAGAGTTACAAATTAAGTTTATAGACCATATTCTCCACGAAGATGTAGAATTCACTTTCAATGTTCTGCTATCTAAATTACAAATTGAATTTTTGCCTGAAAAAGTTATTTATTATCGACAGCGTGCTGGCAGTATTATGTATACGCCTTCACCTGAAAAGCTTAGATCAAAGATTTATTTAATTGATCATTTAATGGACCTTTATGAATCAAATAAAATTGATGACCCTATTTTGAACGACTACGTGGTTTTCACCGCTAAAGTAGCTATTTTAGATGGTGGTGACATACAAAAAGCTACGCTAAATAGAATGTGGCGGAAGAAATTAAGCATAAAGAAAAGAATCATTCTTGCATCTTTATTTATCTTAAATTCAAAAATAAAAAGATAGTTTTGCGTCATCTGATTCAAAACTATAGCTATGCCGTGTAATTTGACCGGCTATAATTAGTGTTTACACTTATAATTATGTGAATAGCTGAAACTAATTTAAAATTGTTAACGTTGGTGCTTATTAAGATGTTACAAGGGATAAAACTACTTTATTGGAAACTCGAAGCTTTCGTTGTTGAGGGGTATGTCCGGTTAAAAAAAGTGTCGTATAAAAACAACCCTCACAAAATCGGCACTGGTCTGGTCGTCTCATTAACTAGTTTTCCGCCAAGATTTAATAAATTGCACCTAACTTTAAAAGGGCTACTGTTGCAATCAATAACTCCTGATTATCTTATATTATGGGTAGCCGATGCAGACTACAAGCACCTAACATCAGCCATTTTAGACCTCGAAAACAGCTGTGACTGGTTTGTAATAAGAACGTGCAAAGACACAAGATCCTTTAAAAAGCTAATACCTGCCTTAGTCGAGTTCCCCGAACATTACATTGTAACGGCCGACGATGATTTGTTCTATCCATGCGATTGGCTTTACAAGCTAACGTCGAAAATTTCAGATAAGAAAGAAATCATTGCTCATAGAGTTCATACGCCTTTATTTGCGAATAAAGAACTGCTGCCGTATGTGAAATGGCATGATAATTCGCGAGGTAATGGAGCGGTATTATTCGCAACAGGAATAGGTGGCATTCTGTATCCTCCAAATGCCTTTGTTGACGATGTTTTAGATGAAGAAAAGTTTATGAAAATATGCGCAAGCGCAGATGACGTATGGTTTTTTTGGATGGCCCGAAAAAATGGCGTATATGTTTCATGGAGTGGTTATGAACTAAATACCATTAATTGGACTGGCACAGACGCAAGTGGACTTGCTGTTGAAAACGTAAAGCAGGGAAAGAATGACATTTGCATAAACAGAATGAGAGAAGTTTATGGCGATGTCTTCACTTCACATGAGTGAGATCCCATAGATGATAGCCTACCAAAGAGTTTGAGACCTTACGCCTGGATACAAGCACCTCCGTTTTACCTCAATGGCTGGGTAGATAACGCTAAGTCATTTTTTAACTCAGCTAACGTTTCGTTTAAACAGTTTTCTTCTTTTGTTAACCGCTCTTGCTGCTAAACTCAAAATTTTCAAATATGGCCTCATCTTCTGATCAAATTCTTTAGCATCTCCTACTTTTACCCAAGTACCAATACTCTTTGCCCTAACAATTCTGCGCAAAAATTGCAGTGCAATGACATCTGGAGCTAAGGTTTTGAATCTGAATCGAAACTTTGGTACCTTTTTTCCAAACAACTTCGCAAACATTGTTCTTATAAAAAGAGCGTCTTGGCGATGATTAAAGCTTCCTTTTTGTGATTGAATCACGTCGTCTAATTCAATATTAGTAAGGGACAACTTATTATTTTTGCTTCCTTCAACAATAAGTTTTTCAGCCAATATGCTACGTGTGATAATTATATTAGTACCTAAGCCATCATTTTTATACGGATCCATCCAAGCATCACCTAGCGAAATGTCGGCTAGTTCAGTAGTAACATCTTGGCAAAAGTCACATGCATTAGCTTTGAAAAGGCCTGTGCCCCACATGTCACCAACTGTTCTCATTTCTATGCTACGGGTCTCATTGACCGTTGAGCAAGAAAAAGAATAATCCGCTGCGTCGCTTTCTTTATTTTTAACTCGGTACTCTGGTCTTTTAGCCTGGGCTTTTTCAACACCTACTTTTGATATCAGATATTCCGTAAATGGTTTTCCTTTTACACCGCCACAAATTATTCCAATAGTAAATTTAACTCTTCCCTTTAACAAACTCTCAACTGTTTCTGCTTTTCTTATTCCTTTTAAAAAGCAAGCAACACCCACCACAGCTATATTGCCATTTAGTTCTTTAACACGTTTAAGAGCTTCAGCCATAGTTACCGGGTAGTAACGGGTTTTAGATTGCGCTATTACGTCATCTTTACTTGAGAGGACTTTGTACTGATAATAGGAATCTCCAGAGTTTTGTGTAACTGAAACTACATGACTTACTATTCCTTGGTCCAATATTTGATAAATTAGGTAGCTAGCTATACCACCTGAAGAAGACGATTCTCTATAATCATTTGCATGCCCTGCATATAAATTTTTATAACTACCAATTCGTTCGCTTTTTTTATTATCTTGCTCAAAAATCTGATCAGCTATTATCGTTTCATCCGCGGCCAGTTTCGACCTAGTATCAAATGGACACACATCCAAGCACAACGAGTCTTGATTGCAATCTGCGGCTTGGTTGGCAACTAAGAACCCTGCACTGTTTTCCACCATATCCAAGGCCTTAGAGGGGCATGCCGCGACGCATATCCCGCAGCCAATGCACAAATCGTTATTGACAATATCGGTAATTACTAACGGAACATCGGACTGCATTAACTAGCCTCATTGTGTGTTAAAAACAAACTTGAAGAATTCTTAGGATATAGCGAAAGAATAAACGATGTACCTTATCTATTCAACAGGCTTGAATTCTTTATTGTTATAGTTTCGCAACGTCACTGGTCCCAAAGACTTATGCAATAAAAGAGTGCAATGTAAGCTGTTATTAAAGTCTCATGTATGTGACTATTGCGGCGCTTTATTTTATGACGATGCTCTGACAGGAAACACAAACCAGATGAAAATAGCAATATTGACACAACCTTTGAGTAAAAATTATGGCGGTATTATACAAGCCTATGCACTGCAACAAGTTCTTATAGATGAAGGTCACGATGTAATTACTATCGACAGAAAAAAGCCTAATGCTAGCAAGTTCGACCTTTTCTTATTTGTACTAAGTAGAACTTTTAAGACAATACTCGGAAAACGAAAAGCGCCCATTTTTTTCGAACGCTGTTATAAAATCATTTACGGCGAAACATTGCGCTTTCTTTCCCAACGCATGTCTGTTTCACACACCATTACGTCAACGCAATGTTTAAAAGACTATTTCGAAAAACAACAGTTTGATGCAGTAATTGTGGGTAGCGACCAAGTTTGGCGAATTGATATGTCGCCTGAAATTGAAAACTTCTTTTTCGATTTTCTAGAAGGAACGGATATTAAGCGTTTGTCTTATGCGGCTTCGTTTGGATTAAGCAAGTGGATCATGCCTGAAGATAAGACGACTAGATGCCGAGAATTGGTGCAAAAATTTAATGCGGTTTCTGTTAGAGAAAAAGATGGCGTTACCCTTTGTGAAAAACATTTAAATACCAATGCGCACTGGGTTTGCGACCCTACATTGCTACTAAATGAAGAACATTATCGTAAGTTACTATCAGAGCACACCACAAAAGTTACAGGCGAGCTTTTCTACTATCTATTAGATAAAGGCGAAGCGAAACAAGGGTTAGTAAATAAAGTGGCCTCACAGCTCGATTTGAAGACCTTTACGTGTTATCCCAAAAGGTATTACTTAGATACTATGGGCGACGATATAAATGATTATATTCTTCCACCTATCGAACAGTGGTTGAACTCATTTGCAAACGCAAAAGTAGTAATTACTGATTCGTTTCACGGCGTGATTTTTTCCATAATATTTAAAAAGCCCTTTTTAGTATTTATAAACGAAAGCAGAGGAGCTTCTAGGTTTTTATCATTGTTAAAAGTCGCAGACTTTGAAAATAGAATAATAAAGGATGAATCCGCAATATTGCAAAAAGTAAACGACCCTGCTTTCTTTGAACCAATTACAATTGACGAAGCCTTCATTACTCAATCAAGAGAGTATTTGCAATCTCATTTATCAGATAAATGACAGAGCTGTGTATTATATGTTTTCAGCCCATCCATTTAATATCTAAGAACTAATCGGGTTTTACCAAATAATGGCGCTCGTTATTGTCTCAGATCTTTCATGAAGAGCCTTCGTTGAATCATATGCTTAACAAATTTATTCAGGCTAAAAACCTGATACAATATAACAATAAAACTCGAACACCAATGCGAAGAAAACATGATAAATGATGACTCAAAAACAATAGGCCCAAACTTCATTGGCGTTGGAGTTCAAAGGGCTGGTACCTCGTGGCTTTACAACTGTCTAAACGAGCACAAAGAAATATATATGCCACAAAAAGAGGTGCATTTTTTTGATCAAAAGTTTGATAAAGGAATAGAATGGTATACGAAATTGTTCGATTCAAATCAGATGCATAAGATCGCTGGCGAAATCACACCTGATTATATGTTTGACGCTAACTCAATTTCCCACATCGCACACTACTTTCCCAATACGAAACTTATTATAATTCTAAGGGAGCCCTTTGATAGAGCATACTCAGCATTTAATCTTTTAATATCACATGGCAGAATTAAAGACATGACCTTTGACCAAGCTATTGAAGCATATCCTTGGATATTGGAACAAAGCATGTACTCAAAGCAACTTGAGTCTGTTTTTAAGTATTTTAGTAAAGACCAAGTGAAAATCTACGATTTTGAGGATATTAAAAACAGACCCCTTTGGCTGTTAAGAGATGTATTCTTATTTTTAGGCGTAGATTCTTCGTTTATACCCGCGCGGTTTGATGAGAAATATAATGTATCTGGACTTCCGAAATTCCAAAATAAACTTAATTTGACTAGTATTCAAAAATCAATGAATGAGAATCGAATTGGTCACCAACTTTTAAAGGTAAAAAGAATAAAAGTAATAGTCAAATTAAAGAATTGGTTACTAGAAAAGTCTGCGGAAAAAGACCCAAAGTCGGTGCATTGCAGTGCTTCAGTTCGACAAAGAATAAAGGATGACTTACAAAAGACATCTTTAATACTCGATAGGAATTATGACAAATGGTATTAGTTGTTTTTGTCGCTTAGCTTTGTGATTCTATTACCTTGTAAGCGCTACACTTCTGGCTGGTGTCTATAGAACAACTAGCTCTGACTATTGTCATCAGTGATAATAACCTTCGAAGTTTTTACACATTAAAATTAGGTTCATCAGATAAATTAGATGCAGAATAATCCTTTAGTTCAAGAAAAAGATAGGATCTATTACATAGATTTACTTAGAGCCATAGCTATAATGCTGGTAGTGTTAGGACATGCGGTATTTGCATATGGAGCTCCACCGTCACTATCACCGCTTCAACTTGGCGGCACAGGCGTCGACCTCTTCTTTTTGCTATCTGGCTGGCTTATTGGTTCCCAACTATTTAAAGAGCATCAACGCTTTGGAAACATAGATGTAAAAAGATTTTGGATTCGTCGCTGGATGCGAACGTTGCCGGCCTATTATGTGGTTTTATTTATAACGCTAGCACAGCTGTATTTAACCAAAGACAATGTGGCATCACCAATACCGCATTTATTCTTTTTCCAAAACTATACAGATTCCACATACTTTACTATTAGCTGGTCGTTGGCATTAGAAGAACAGTTTTACTTGGTGATAGCACCTACAATATTGTTTTTGCAGCGCTTTAAAAGGAGCACGCAAACGGGGTTACTTTTATTTATTCTTGCGTGGCCGAGTGTATTCAGATATTTGGGCTGGTACGATTCATTAGATGAGACACACGTGAGATGGGACTGCTGCTTAATGGGCGTTTTACTCGCAAACATATATTATCAATACCCAGAGATATGGAAAAAGATAAAGCCCTTCAGTACGCATTTAGTAACTATATGCATCTTTTTTTACGTCAGTTTTTTTTGGTCTAGATGGTTTCCTGACTATGCTATTTCGAGCGATCCAAGCCCACTTATTTTAGCGTTTGTTTTTGCGGGTTTGGTAATTTACGCTGTCAATCGACCTGTCAAGAAGCTCCCTTTTGCCCATAAGCTAATCATGCACGTATCAACTCGTTCTTATGCGATGTACTTGCTGCATGTGGAAGCATTATCCGTCGCTAAACGATTGGTTCCTGACTCATATTTCTTAGTGTTTTTTGCGTTGACGCTTGTCATTACAATGATTCTATCGGAAGTTCTATTCCGCTATATAGAGCAACCGTTTATACGCAAAAGAGGTGAATTTACGTTCTCACAATCAAGAGAAAAATGACTTTGCTCGACTATAGAAGTACCTAAATGTTAGTGTAAACACCATTATGTCTACTCTAAATTATCGACATTGCGCTATACCAATAGACTACCTAATGAATCAGCAATTTCATTTTTTTTATCACTAATTTATGTACAAAAGATAGTGGAATTGCCAACAATAGACTTAGAACCACTACAACTATTAACCTCAAAAGTGCCAACCATATATTTTCACCCAGATTATCCAATTTAAAATAGTATTCACAAAACGCTAATATTGGTATATGCAGAATAAAAATTGAGAAAGCGTGAGTATTACAATGTAACAAAAAACGTTCCAAAAACTTAGATGCACCAATAAAGCTGAGTATGTACTTCTTAACTGATAAAACGATTAACAAGACACCAAACGCCTGATAAATGTAAGTATTAGATCTTTGCCCAGAGAAGCCGAAAACACTGTAATGGCGATCAATAATATCAAGCATAAGCCAAGAAACTAGAAGAAACAAACCAACCAACATCAATACTTTGGCTTTAAAAAATGTTGTGTGTTTAACGTAAATTGCGCCAAACAAGAAGAATGGCGCCAAAGAGATAGTTTCGAAAATCATATATTTTGAAAAATAACGCGGAAATTCCATCGGAAGATTAAGTAACCAATCATATTTTATTAAAGAGGCAACTGGTAAGGCTAAAATGAAACAGCAAACAAGTACTTTTTTTACCTTACTGTCGACAATGAATATAGGGAAAGAAAATAACGCTAGCAATAGTAAACAACTAATAAACCAGATTTGACCAATAGGGAAAGGAAATAGTGCTTCATCTGGTGAAAGAAATAGCCACCGCAGAAGGCTATCAAAACTCTTAAAGCCTTCTGCACCTGAATATATTATAGCCACAGGCATCATAAAAACATAAAACGGAATGAGGATACCCAAACATCGTTTATATAAATAAGAACTTTTGGCTTCAGTATTAGTAAATGAATAAAAGGAAACAGCACCTGAAACAAAAAATAATATTGGGAATAATATACCTAGATAAGCAGAATACGGCATAAAAAACCACCCTAGCCCAAGGTGCATTAACACCACCCGGATAACCGATGCGCCTCGTAATATGTCAATGAAATGTCTATCAGAAGGTGCTAATTTTAGCTTGTTAGTCATAACTAATTCTCTGTGCTACTTTATCTTCGGCAAAACATCAAAGTGGTAAATGCTATCTTATATTAATAGCGTGATATATGCAGATTTGAAGGTTCTTATTTTACTTTATTTTTTGATTCAAATATTGATATTGCATTTTTCACGTGGGCAGACCAATCTAAGGTATTAACCACATGCCGCCGACCATATCCTCCCATTTCTTTTAGCTTATCAGGATTTTTTAGTAAGTTAGATAAAAATAAAGCAATTAATGTCGGGTCTTTACAATCAATAATCTCACCGCTATCGCCTACAACCATAGTTTCTCTTGTTCCCCCTGAATTACCGGCAACAACTGGCTTAGCGCATGACTGTGCCTCCACCAATACCATGCCAAATCCTTCAATATCATTTCCAATAGTCCTATTGGGCAGAATAAATAAATCACACTGCTGGTAGCAAATAATCATGTCGTTATCACTTACATCAGCAAGCATCTGCACATTGTCAGTCATACCTAAACTTCGCGTGAGTTCAAGCAATTCATTCTCACACTCGCCCGAGCCTAAAATGACGTACAGTGCTTGCGGGTGTTCTTTAAGTAAAAGAGGCATAGCCTCTATCATTTTGTGTTGACCTTTCCGCTTTTGTAATCTGCCTACGGTTAAGATGACAAACTTATTTGACCACCCCATCCTATCTCTAAATTGAACGTCACGGGGTGACGGCGTAAAGCGCTGCGTGTCAACACCTGGATGTAAAACATGCACCTTACTTTCATCACAATAATTTAATCTCTTTACAATACTTGCGCTATTGTGGCTGTTACAAATAAGAAATTCTGCTCTACTGCATACTCGCTTTACCATAAGATTGTGCTCACGGCTCGTTGACGCTGCTTCTACATCCTCTCCGTGAACATAGCAACAAAAACTAATATCTGTTATCAAGCTTAAAAGCCACGCAATTACTCCTTCGTGGATAACCCTGCCGCAATGTATTTCTTTAATATTGTGAGATTTAATTAGTTTACGCAAGGCGACTATACTTTTAACATAAAACTTCAATCCCACCATACTTTTAATCCCCCACTCTGGAGAGGCCAGCGGGATCCTTTTAATATTTAGCAATGCTGTTCTATCGAATGCTGCGGTATCGACGGTTTTATCATCATTGGCAACAATAAGGACGTCTCTATCTGGCAGTCGGCTGTAAAGTTCCCAAAACCACCGACCACTGCCATTTGACATTGGAGGAAAATTTTCGGTTAGTACCAAAATATTCTTATTTTGTGCGCTTGAATGCATTTTAATACCTGAGTGATATTTGGATATTTTTTAATTGGGTAGCGATAAAAGTTAACGTGGAAAATAATATAATCGTGCTTTCATGTCACATTTAGAAATTCAGTTAACGTTCGTTCGCATATAATTTCCTTTTCATAAAACCACTCTGCATCGGCATAATTAGTCCAAGTACCTAAAGACGTCACTTCTATTAACGATTCCACTATTTTACCAAGCGAATAGTTTGCGTCTATTAGCGTTCCGAGCTCTTGTCCCGTAATTACCGGATTCTCAACTAAATGTTCGTAAGATATGCTGGTATCTGCATATTGAGTGCCAAATAAATACGAAAGTTTCCATAAATAGTAAAATCTGTTGTAAGGGTGAGGCGTAACACTTGGATGCAAAAAAGGGAAGTGTTTATACAAATCATAGCACCAAACATCTAAATAAAAGCTATCTATATAGGTATCTTGAACATCGTCTTTATTCATTACTTGTTTGTTGGTCAGGAACGAACACCATTGGTCTCTTGGATGTCGATATAAGTGAACAAACTTCGCGGCAGGATATTGTTGTTTTAACCATGGTAATCTAAAATCCATTCTATTGAATTGAAGCACCGGGCGCGCTGAGGATTTTTGGATAACATCGTCAATAAATGCTCTCATATTCGGCTCATAGGCACTTGAATTCATGTATAGAGATTGATTTATCCAACGTTCATCATAGAATTCGCCCAAAGATTCTAAGTCCTCATATTCTCTCCAGTAGTCTTCAACGCCTCTATGGGTCTTGTCTACCCGATTACCACGCATTTTAGAATTAAACCATTGACGCTCATTGAATGGCTCATAAAATGATGTGAACTCATCACTTTGTCGAAATACGTTCCATAAAAGCGTTGAGCCTGAACGGAAGCGACCCGTAATAAATACAACACCATCGCCATTTTTAGACTCGCTATTAGAATATTCATAATAAGGACTATCATTATTGACTAAAGTGGCTTTATCTTGCCCATAATTGCAATGCTGAGAAACTAAAGTGTTTTGAATTTGCGGCTGGCTGAGGAATTTATTGAAAATATCTACAAGTGATCTTTTTATTCTTTTTTTCACTGGTCATTCTCTGAAATCAGGTTTACAAACTTTGCTTTGAGACCTTATGTTAATTAGATTTTTAAGAATCCAACAGGCAGATGTCGTAACCCTAATTCTATTTAACCATATGTGAAGCTGGCTCCTTTTGACCCAGCAATCAACTCATCATTCGTTTGATATATGCGAAGCAAAATCATAAACCCTAAATCGCTTTCAAGCAAGCAGTGAGGGAGTAAAAATGTTATTTCAATTTACCCCAACCCACTGCTTACATTGATTTTTACTGTTTGCTACTAACTTTATAAGTAATTATCAACGGTGGGTTGTCATAAGCACCTACCTTACCCGCAGAAGTCAATGTTAAAAACAATCTTTCATTTTCAGCATCATAAGCACCACCAATTATTCTTTTAGATCCATCACTATCATATGGATGACTCCACTTTCCATAGCTAATTGGTCTTGCTAGCCAAGGCTCGTCTGCTTCAGCAATATCATTGATATTAAATAACCAAAAATAATTGTACCTATCGTCAGCTTCATAAGAACATGGCCCCCCGCAAACTCTGCCAGAGTCCTGCGTGATTTTATATCCTATACCACTGTGAATGCCCCCATTTGACCCGACTACCATAAATATTTCAGTATTTGGAATAATAAACCCATAAAACCCTCTGGAAAGTGGTCCCCACATAGGCGAAATATCCATCTTGTATGCATCCCCGCCTACAACCATCGGATGTCCATCTCTGAAAGGAAAAACCATTTTGGCTGTTGTTTCAATACCTACATCTACATTCACATCAGCGTCGATTGCATCTTGTGGGTCAAAAATATGCAAACTGGGCCCTTGAGAGTACCTTGAAGTAATGCCATAGTTTGATGCCCACCCAGTGAAAAATTTACCACCCAGCTTTTGCTGTAATGATTCAGGTATTTCTCCCATATAACCGGCTGATAATGCAGCACCTTCTAATTGAAATAGACCTTTATGTGCAGAAGACCGTAAATCGTGTGCATTTGTAAACACTTGAAGATTATCTACGTTAGTACCATTACCGTCGTACCATATTTCAGAATTGACTATAAGGTTATCTTTGTAATACAAGATACCGGTTATTTTATCTGTATCTTTTCCAACTTCCTTTTTATCTAAGATTGTTGTGTAGCTTTGTAAAACGTTAGCTTGAATTATATTTAAAGCTGATTCTTCTTTCGAAAAACTATCTGGCACTTGAAATTCTGCTATAGCATTATCATGTGAATGACCGGCCATATATAAACTGTTGTTAGTACTATTGTAGCCAAGAGCACCAGCAGCATAACTTGACGTCGACTCACCACGAGCTACAACTCTAAAGGCACCTAAATATTCAAGGTCTAAACTAGCCTCAAGACCCATAGGCACATTAACGTCTGTAGGCAGTGACTGCCTTATGTCTCTTGCAATGTCTTCATCAAATAATAATTGAGGACCTTGGCCAGGCGTCGGGTCTGGATCAGGCGTTGGATCTGGGTCAGGCGTCGGGTCTGGGTCAGGCGTCGGGTCTGGGTCAGGCGTCGGGTCTGGGTCAGGCGTCGGGTCTGGGTCAGGCGTCGGGTCTGGGTCAGGCGTCGGGTCTGGGTCAGGCGTCG
>CAXMOM010000061.1:0-4597 GCA_964195425.1 Acidiferrobacterales bacterium | reverse complement strand
ATGCCATCGCTGCAACTGAATATCAGGAGGGTGTTACCGTTTTGCTCGATCGTCGACACAGTGGTTTCAAGAGGTGGCGAGCCCCCTGGTGCAGAAAAGACCAAATTTTCGCTCCATGCCCAATGATGGTGCAATGCATCGCTACTTAGGGTGTACAACTCTGACAAACATTCTGCAAAGAGGCTGGTAACCGTAACTTTGTTTTCTTTCAGATCTCCCAGTAAGAAAAGCTGCCGAGCCTTAATATTTGCAGCCAGTACTCTGTTTTCCAATGGGTCGACAAGCAGTTGTGCCTGAGGGCCGTGTTCAAAAGCATCGTGTTGCAGCATAGCTCTACCTATTTTTAAACTTATTTACCTTAAAGAGCAGTATTCAATTAACAAGCCAACAACGAACTTTCGTCTTATTTGGCGCGAATTTTCGTTGTGCAACGAAAGTTCGCGTCTTGATTGAACACTGTTAAATAATTTAAAATTGTTTAAAAACATATAGTTAATGTTTTTATTTAAAGTGGCACAGCTTTCGCTATGGGAATAAGGAGATGCAGGGTAAATATTTTTGTTAGCCAATGTTGTTTACATTTTAAGTTCACTTGGAGTTTGTTATTAGCGAGTGCACTTTATTTAACTATTGATGCACAACAATCGAGCAAATAAAAAATAATGGTAGGTAGAAGCTTAGGCAAACCTGGTAAAAATAAGCTGCGTATTTTTTATATCGATTACTCGCATTACGGCAACAGGCAGTCGCGGTGATCAAGAACTTAATAAGGTAATGACATCATGCAAAACAAGCCCCCCTTTCCTCCTTTCACCTTGGAAACAGCTTTACTCAAGGTACAAGCGGCAGAAGATGCCTGGAATAGTAAAGATCCAGAACGTATATCACTGGCTTATACACAGGACTGTATATGGCGTAATCGTGATGAAATGTTTAGTGGCACAAAATCAATAAAGGCGTTTTTGGCGAGGAAGTGGCAACAAGAAAATGGTTATTACTTAAAGAAAACACTGTGGTGTTTTGCGGATAACCGTATCGCCGTGTGTTTTGAGTACGAGTGGCATGATTTATCTGGGCAATGGTATCGGTCTTATGGCAACGAGAACTGGGAATTTGCAGAGAATGGCTTAATGAAAAGCCGACAGGCCAGTATTAATGACGTTCCAATTAAGAGCACTGAGCGCAAGTTTGTTGGAGATAAATAGTCTTACAACATGTCGGTGCTTAAATTAAAACTAAAGAGAAAACTATGAAAACAACTAAAAATAATATCCTAAGTATGGCTTTAGCAACGGCACTAATAGGCAGTGTCATTAGTCAATATGCGTTTGCAGAGAGCTTTACTGAAGCCTTAACCACAGGCACTGCTAGTGCAGATTTTCGTTTGCGTTATGAAAATGTTGAGCAAGATAACGCGGCACAAGACGCCAGTGCCTTAACCTTGCGTACACGACTTGGATATACTTCTGGGTCGTTTAAGGGGTTCTCCGCCATGGTAGAAATGGAAGATAACCGGATTGTGCTAGGCCAAGGCGACTATACAGTTGGGCCTGTGGGCTATAATCCAGGGATTTATTCTGTGATTGCTGATCCGGAGTTTACTGAATTGGAGCAAGCGTTTATTCAGTATAAGGGTGACGGGTTTTCTGCCAAGCTGGGTCGCCAGGTGATCACCATGGACAATCATCGATTTGTTGGACATGTAGGTTGGCGCCAGGACAGACAAACCTTTGATGGTTTGAGCACGCAATTTTCACTCCTTAAAGATTTGACGGTGAAATATGCCTACATAACTCAGCGTAATCGTATTTTTGCCGAAGTGGCAGATGTGGATGCAAAAGACCATTTATTTAATGCGTCTTACAAGACGTCTATTGGCATACTGACCGGCTACGGTTATTTACTGGAAGTAGATAGTAATACGGACAACGCCTTGGATACCTATGGTATTCGCTTTACCGGCAGCACCCAAGCGGGGGATACAAAGATATTGTATTCGGCAGAATTTGCCAGCCAAAGCAGTGAAAGTGTAAGCAGTAATTTTGATGCTGACTATTTGATGCTTGAAGCTGGGGCCGTGTTTAATGGTGTAACCGCTAAGGTGGGTTATGAAGTGTTGGGCTCAGATAATAGCGCCTACGGATTTTCTACCCCTCTGGCTACCTTGCATAAGTTTAATGGCTGGGCGGATCAATTTTTAGGCACACCTGCTCAAGGTTTGGTAGACACCAGTGTTACCTTGGCTGGTAAATTGGCGGGCGGCGGCTGGACGGTGGTTTACCATGATTTCGAAGCGGATGAAGCCAGTGAAAGTATTGATGATCTGGGCAGTGAAATTGATATCTCTTACGCACGTAAATATGGCAAACACTACTCAGCTGGGATTAAATATGCTGCTTATTCAGGCGCAAGTGGCCGGGTAGATGCCGACAAGTTATGGCTATGGGTGGGGGCTAAATTCTAGTCGTTTTTAATCCTTAACACACAGTCAAAAAAATGTGATAAAAACTCAAGGATGAGTTGATATTTTAAAGTCCTCACTAAGTCCTCAACTAAATCCTTAATTAGTTACCCTCCCATATTCTAAAAAACGTAACTCTTCAAAAATCATACACGTCTTTAATATTTTGATAATTACATAAATATACTTACATAGACGCTGACTTTATGATGTCAGAAGCACCTATCCTAATTTTCTTGCTTTGACTCGTGCCGGTAAGTATGGCCTGCCAGTAATTTTAAGTTATTAGGTGCGATATGTTTGCATGGCAAATAGTTAATTTCGCCATGCGACTTAATGGCTTCACAAAAATGAACCACTAACTGACATTTTGTTTGTTTGTTTTAGTGCGCTGGTAATGGCATCTGCGCAACGTTTTATGTGAGTAGGGTTTACAACTATGAGGGATAAACGTGCTTCGCACAGGTCACGATAATATGCATTTCTAAGCACCCAGTCGCTTCAATAACAATGCTCCCAGGTTGATGTTTTTTGATTGCTTTTATGGCCTCATAAATACCTTTCCAATCGTTCGAAAAAGTGAAATAAATATCCAGATGACGAGTGTAAATATCAAGTTGGAATATACCCGTATCTAAACTTATCTTAATGCTTTGATTAATTTTAGTCTTCATCATAATCTAATTGTTATCTGTCTCTCAATCGAAGAGCCATCAAGCAAACTACGACAACACAAAACCTGAGTCACACTTTATCTTGAAGTGTTTTAAAAGAGTGTAATAGTCAGCTGTATTATTTATGTCCGCCATTCAAACCGTCTTTAAATTACTACGCTTCGTTGGCTAATTGGGGCATTATATGCGTATGTAAGTGTGAAATCAGAAAATTATTAATGAGAGAAAAACATGTCAATTATCAAAAAAATGTTGAGAATAGCCCCCAAAATAGAGAGCGATGGCTCGTATAGTCCTTCTCCTTTAGCATTGAAATTAGCGACAAAAAGTAACACCGATTATGATCACACGACCTATTCCAGTGCTTATAAAGGTGGTAAATGTAAAGTGATGATGGTTTGCTCTGAAGAAAGCAATATGATGATGAAAAATGGTAAAGAATTCTCCACCGGTAATCACCCTGTAGAAATGTTGGTTCCGATGCTACATCTTGAACAAGCAGGCTTTGATATTGATATTTATACCCCTACAGGAAAACCTGTGAAAATCGAAATGTGGGCAATGCCAAAAAAGGATGAAGCTGTAAACAATATTTATCAGAAGTATAAGTCTAATTTTGAGTGCCCTAGTTCATTAAGTGACTTTGTTCAAAATTCAATAGATGACGAATCTTGTTACATTGCGGTTTATATTCCTGGCGGCCATGGTGCAATGCTTGGGTTACCTGAGAATAAGGATCTTGAAAAAGTGATTCGCTGGGTTCATGAAAAAGATAAATACATGCTTGCTATTTGTCATGGTCCTGCAGCACTTTTGGCAGGGAGTCTTAACGGTGACAAAGACTCGTTTGTATACCGAGGTTATAAAGTTGCGGTATTTCCTGACGGGCTAGATAAAATTACACCATTATTTGGCTATATGCCTGGTCATATGCCTTGGTACTTTGGAGAAAAGCTACAAGCGCTTGGAGTTGAAATTATCAATAAAAAAGCTAATGGAACCTGTTACCAAGATAGAAAACTGATAACAGGAGATAGTCCAGATGCCGCTAATAAGTTTGGGAGGATGGCTGCCGAAGCTCTTCTTTCCTCCCTTATCTGATAAAAAATACAACAAGAACAATCAATCAAACGCGTTACTATTTATCATTAATTTTGAAAAAGACAAAAAATACTGAAACCTAGTGTCGTTGCAATCGATGGGCTTGAGTATTATTCACAGATATAGGGAATCATGGCGGATCTTCTGAGTACAGTTAGAAATACACTCAACGAAAGTAGTGAGCAACCCTTTACAGTTTACACGGTACTGTCAAGTTAAGGAGCAGACTCAGAAACATGCGATAATCTGGAAATGAAAAATACGAATATTTATGCCGGTTATCGCTATCCACCCCAAATAATCAGTCACGCTGTGTGGCTTTATCATAGATTTACACTCAGCTTTCGTGACATCGAAGAAT
>CAXMOM010000060.1:0-107193 GCA_964195425.1 Acidiferrobacterales bacterium | reverse complement strand
ATGATGCATTCATTTTGTAGGCATGATTAATATCTTTTAAAATGAGAGCACCTGCTGGACCTTGTCCATGGCTCAGTTGATGCCAATCAACGCCTAGTTCTAGCGCTCGTTTTCGCGCTGCTGGAGATATCGCTAAGCGCTGATCTGTTCGCGTGATATGACTTTTTTGGATTTGCGGTGTATCCGTTTTAGTTCTTTCTTGGTTTTTGTGCGCCTCATGCTCGGGTAGCAACGAGTCGGTCTTTTGAGATGCGTCTATAACAGTGTTTACACTTTTTACATCGATATCACTAGGTTCTTTTATATCGATATTACTTGTGTCGTCTTCGCTCGTTAAGCGCAGCTCTGCAATAGGATCTCCAATGCTAAGTTCCTCGCCCTCGGCTGCTAGCAACGATTGTATTACGCCATTGTCAAATACCTCCATATCTATTAGCCCTTTCATCGTTTCAATGCTGGCTATAATATCTCCCTTATTAACTGCTTCACCCACTTTAACATTCCATTTTGCAAGGGTTCCCTTCGCCATATCTGCGCCAAAAGAAGGCATGGTAAGCGTTTTCATGATGCCGTTTCTCGGTTAAATAAACCCAGTGCAGTGTCGACAATTTCGGCTATTTGGGGTACAACAGCGTCCTCTAAGTGTTTGGGGTAGGGGATCGGCACCTCTTTGCTGCACACCCTGACTGGCGGGGCATCAAGCGACCAGAAACAGTTTTCACCGACTAACGCACATATTTCGCCAGCTAAACTACCGGTGCGCCAACCTTCATCAACCACGAGTAAGCGATGGGTTTTTTCAACAGACTGGTATATCGTTTTTGTATCAAGAGGCCTTAAACACCTTAGGTCAACAACTTCAACGCTAATGTCTTGTTGCGCTAATATACGCGCCGCTTCCAGTGTTTTGGGAAGCGAGCCGCCATAGGTCACAAGGCTAATATCAGTGCCTGTTTGCCTAATTACCGCACTGTGCATATCTGGACAATCTTCAGGCTCAGGTATCAAGGCCGATTCGTTGTAAAGCATTACATGTTCGAAAAATATGACAGGGTTGGGGTCTTTGAGCGCCATACTTAGCATATAGCGTGCGTCAGCAACTGTCGCAGGTGCTAGCACTTTGATGCCCGGCACATGTGCGTACCAATTTTCAAGACTATGAGAATGCTGCGCGGCAAGTTGTTTGCCTGCGCCAGTAGCCATGCGAATGACTAAGGGAATACTTACTTGGTTGCCCGACATATGACGTATTGTTGCTGCATTATTAACAATTTGGTCAAGAGCCAATAAACTAAAGTTAACCGTCATAACCTCTACAATGGGTCGCATTCCGCCCATGGCAGCTCCAATGCCGGCGCCAACAAATCCAGATTCGGATAATGGGGTGTCAACAATTCTATTTGCCCCAAAGGTTTCTGATAAACCTTTAGTTACAGCATAACAACCGCCGTAGTTACCCACGTCTTCGCCCAATAAAAACACACGTTCATCGGCTTCCATTGCTTCGGCTATGGCAGTTCTAAGTGCTTCTCTATAGCTTATATTCTGATTTTTCACGACTGTTCCTTAGCATAAACGCCAAGGTATAAATCTGATACATCTTCTAGTTGGGACTGTTCTGCGTAAGCTATAGCATGCTCTATTTCGTTCGTTACTTCATCTTCAATTTTTATTAATTCTTCGGCAGTGAGCTTGCCATTAGCTTCAAGCCAACGCCTTAATTTCTTAATGGGCCCTTTGTTTTTCCAGTGTTCAACTTCTTCAGTATCACGATACAGTTGAGTGTCAAACATAGAGTGGCCTCGAAAGCGGTAGGTATTACATTCTAATAAACAGGGTCCATCACCATTTCTAATACTCTGACAGTATTGGTTTGCAGCCGATTCAACTTCTACAACATTCATTCCATCGACCGCATGTGCCTTTAAGCCATAACTCTGGGCTTTGCGAAAAATATGCTGTACCGATTCTGAAAGAGCCAGCGCGGTACCCATAGCATAACCGTTGTTTTCACACACAAATAGAATGGGCAAATGCCACAGTTTTGCTAAATTAAGACTTTCATGAAACTCACCTTCAGCAACCGCTCCCTCGCCAAAAAAACACACAACAACACTTTGTTTATTTTGCATTTTGTTGGCTAAGGCTAAACCAACTGCCAAGGGCAAGGCACCAGCAACAATGGCATTACCGCCGTAAAACTTCTTTTCAATATCAAAAATATGCATAGACCCGCCGCGACCTCGGCTACTTCCCGTTATCTTGCCAAACATTTCTGACATCACTTTGTCCATACATAAGCCTCGAGCTAAGGCATGACCATGTTCACGGTAAGTCGCAAATACCGCATCCTCAGCGCTTAACGCTTGCATAACACCTACTGCAACGGCTTCTTCTCCAATGTATAAGTGCAGAAACCCGCGAATCTTTTCTTGTGTGTAAAGTTCGGCGCACTTCTCTTCAAAACGTCTAATCCTCAACATCTGTTTAAATAGGATTTGAATATGCGCTATATCCATATGAATTTTGTTGTTATCAGATTGCATAGTATTTGTACTCTTTGACTAGCATTTTGCTAAGCGATTGATTTGCAGCCGGTTTAGTCACTCTCTAATGTTGATACGTCACCATCAGGCAAGCCAAGTTCGCGGGCCTTTAGTAAACGTCGCATAATTTTTCCACTGCGTGTTTTTGGTAAGTTTTGCTTGATGCAAATTTCTCTGGGGGCTAATGCTGGACCCAACTTCTTGCGCGCATGCGCCATTATGCTTTTGCGCAAGGCTGTATTGTCTTGGTAGCCGGTTTTGAGTGATATAAAGGCTTTTACTAATTCTCCTGCTATGGGATCTGGTATTCCAATTACGCCAGCCTCTACCACCGCAGGATGCTCTACCAGTATGCTTTCTATCTCAAATGGACCTATTAAGTGCCCCGCAGATTTAATCAAATCAGAGCGGCGGCCAACAAACCAAAAATATCCGTCCTCATCTTTGTATGCCAAATCGCCACTTAGATACCAGTCATCGTTAAAGCAATCTTGATAGCGCTTGGTTTCATGCAAGTAACCCCTAAACATCGAGGGCCAACCTTTTTTAAAGGCTAACTCTCCGATTTCTTTACGTGTGTCTAACTCAACTAGGCGTCCTTGAACATCGGTTTTAATAATACCCGCATGAATCCCAGGTAAAGGTTGACCCATTGAACCGGGTTTCACATTTTCGCTAATAAAATTAGCTAACATAATCCCGCCTGTCTCGGTTTGCCACCAGTTGTCATGGAATACTCTTCCTAGGTATTGCTTGCTCCAAATAACAGCTTCAGGATTTAGCGGCTCTCCAACACTGGCTAAAAAACGCACGCGAGAAAGGTCGTATTGTTGCAATAGTTCGTTGCCGGCTTTCATCAACATGCGAATAGCCGTTGGCGCGGTATACCAAATATTAACTTTTTCTTTTTCTAAAATGCTATACCAACGATTTGCGTCAAAATCAGCATTATCAACGACCAAGGTTGCCCGGTTACATAGTGGCGAAATTACGCCATAGGATATACCCGTAACCCAGCCTGGGTCGGCGGTACACCAGTACACATCTTGAGGGTGAATATCAAGTGCACAGTAGCCCGAATATTTGTGGTATGTGACTGCTTCATGCACATGCAACACACCTTTAGGTTTGCCAGTGGTGCCGCTAGTGAAATGTATTAGCGCTGCATTTTGGGCGGCGGTTTGGCAGATATTGAACTCATCACTTTGCTTATTCAAAACGTGGTCTAAATCGATGCAATCACTTGGGCATTCGCCCTCGCATTCATAGAGCAATACTGTCTTAAGGCTTCGGCATTCGTGGCGCCATGCTACTATTTTTTTTTTGTAAAGCTTGGCGCTAGTGAGCAGAACTGTGGCGCCACCTATATTCATTCTAGATTTTATTGGTTCTGGCCCAAAGGCAGAAAATAAGGGGCTAAATACCACTTGATATTTCAAACAACCTATAACCGCAGTATACAAAATGGCGCTACGGTCAGTTAGGCTACAAAGCAATTGCCCTGTCTCAATATTTAGACTTTTTAAGAGGTTGGCAAAACGATTACTCATTTGTTGCAACTGAACATAAGAAAATACTTGGCGCTGTTGTTTTTTCCCTAAAATAATTAGGGCGGTTTGATGGCCGAAACCGTCCTCAACATGACGGTCAACTGCTTCATAGCCCATGTTTATGCCATTTTTGTAGCCTTTTATCAGTTGCTCAGCTTGGCACCATTCAAAATTGTTATAGCTTTGGTGGTAGCTTTGCATGTTAGGCGGTTTAGTTGTCGAGCTTACGTCTTTGTGGATTGGTACATAGTACATGTTGGCTCCAAAGTAACCATTGGCAAAATGTCCAATGTAGTCTAATCAAATAAGGCGATTAAGATTTGACCTGTATCAAAACTAAAACAGACAGGATTGATTAAAGACTTTGGATAATTTGTCGCAAAACCCGCACCGTCAAATGCAATAATCGTTTGTTTTTATGCATACGCAAGCGCTATACAAGGCGTAAGATACAACAAAACATCGTTGGTACGCTTTCTAGGTAAACTATTGTATTAATTTATGGCTTTCCAAATGCCATCCTTCTGACGACAGGCAGTGCCAAATATTAGTTCTTGTTTACCACCAATAGTGCCTTCAAGTTGGTACTCTCTGCATGGCGAATCTTCACGCTCAAAAGTGTTAGTGGGTACCACTTTGTATTGGTTGCCCGTATCAGGATTCTGCCAGCTAGTGGTTACCCCTGTTCGCACAGTTTCTAATGAATGGGCTACTTTCAATCTATCCGTATCATCCATCGATCGTCCAATGTTTCCGCCTATTGACATGCCTACCATAGTGCCTAGTACCGTCGCAATCGTTCTGCCATGGCCACCCCCAATCTCATGCCCGACGATGCCACCTAAAATGCCGCCAATAATCATTCCACTGTTTTCATTTTGACCACCAGAACTGGCGCAGGAAGATAACAGCATGCTGACACTAAATATAAATAACGGTGTTTTACTACTTTTCACTAGACTAAACATTACAGACCTCTTAAAAACTCGGGTAACTTGGAAAGTATATTGTAAATAGGGGGATTTAAAAAAAGTTGATAGGCATCAATATTCACATTAATACGAAATGCAGTATGAAAATAGTTTCTTCAACTTTTAACAGGCTTTCATTATGTTGATTTGTATCAAAACACCTCTACTAAAAAAGCGCAGAATATTTATTGTTGCTAGATAAAATTACCGTTAATTTTGTGTGCTGAATTCAACCAGCATAAATAATGCCACAGGGTTTAAACACGCTAAGGAATAATCGATGGAATTTAAAGATTACTACAAAATCTTGGGCGTAGATGAATCTGCAGATCTTAACGAAATAAAAAAGGTCTATCGTAAATTAGCGCTTAAATACCATCCAGATACTAGCCCTGATCCTAACGGAGAGGAAAAGTTCAAAGAAGTGGTCGAAGCCTATGAAGTATTAAAAAACACCAAAAAGAGAGCTGAATATGACGAATTAAGGTTATATGGTTCAAGAGCACCTGAAGGTTTTGATGCACCCCCTGGTTGGCAATCTGCCACAGCCAATAATCAGTATCAGCCAAACGAATATGATGATTTCTCTGAATTTTTCAATTCGTATTTCGCTAACCGAGCAAATGGTCAAAGGCATTCACAAGACTATGGACCTGATTTATTTAAAGGCCAAGACCTTGAGATGGAACTCCCCGTGTTTTTAGAAGAAAGCGTGTCGGGCGCAACAAAAACACTCGAATATCATGTTCCCATATATGCAGGTACACAACTCAATAAAACTAAAAAATCGCTTAAAGTAAAAGTCCCTATAGGCGTTTGTGATGGTGAACGCATTAGACTGAAAGGCCAAGGTACGCCTGGCAGAGATGACAAGCTTAATGGTGATTTATATTTACTGATTCGTTTAGTACCGCACCCATTATTTGACGTCCAAGGTGCTAACTTGATATTGAGTATACCGCTTACACCATGGGAAGCGGCGCTAGGGATCAAACTTGAAATCCCCACGCTAGATGGCAAAATTAAGCTCAATATACCGGCAAATAGTCGTTCAGGCCAAAAATTACGTGTAAAAGGTAAGGGGCTAAAAACTAAGGTGGTAAAAGGCGATTTGCTTACCGTTATCAAAATCGATATTCCTCCCTCAACTACCAATGAAACAAAGCGCTTATGGACACAGTTGGCTGAGGTCGAAAAATACAATCCTAGAGCAGACTGGAGTTAGCAGATATGGTTGATATTACCCTTTACATTGCAATAGATGAATTGTGCGAAAATCAAAGCTTCAATAAAGAAGTCATTTTAGAAGTGGTTGAATATGGCATTGCTAAACCCTCCAGTGGAACTAATTTGTCGGAATGGGTCTTCGATTTGGAAAGTGCCCATTGGATTAAAAAAGCGATTAAGTTAAACCAACAACTTTTACTTGATTGGGTAGCCATTAGCATGGTGATAGATCTCATGAAAGAAAAAGAAAGGCTTGTGCAGGAAAATATTCGGCTGAAAGTTAGATTGAGCCGACTGCTTTAATTGTTTTTAATTTATAACCAATAAAGACCCAAATAGATGAAAAATATTGTTAGTAAGCTTGTAAGTTTTTGCACTAATAGGCCCAAAGTGGTTTACATGATTTTGCTTGTGTTGACCATCGGTTTTTGTTCCCAAATTCCACGCATACAAATAGATACAGACCCAGAGAATATGCTTGACGCAGACCATCCTGCTAGGGTTTTTCATAATGATATTAAAACCCGCTTCGCGATGTACGATGCGATAGTCGTTGGTGTCGTAAATACAGCTGATGACTTAGGGGTTTTTACACCCCAATCCTTGACTGAAATTTATGATATGAGCGAGTCAATTATGTCAATTGATGGGGTCATTTCAAGTGATCTTATGTCAATCTCTACGGTTGATAACATCACTCAAACACTCCCTGGTACGATTAGGTTTGAATGGATGATGTCTAAGCCGCCGGAAAATGAAGCGCAAAGTCGGCAAATTCAGCAAAATATAGGTCGCTTACCCTTACTGCAGGATACTTTGGCGTCTCAAAATGGCAAGGCTGCAGCTATTTATGTACCAATTAAGGACAAAAACGAGAGTTACAATATAGCGCAGCAAATTCGTGGTGAAATTACAAAACTCAACAGCACGTCGAATTGGTATATCACAGGCCTTCCTGTTGCAGAAGATCAATTTGGTGTAGAAATGTTTATCCAAATGGGAATATCTGCACCATTGGCAGGACTTACTATTTTCATATTGTTGTTCTTATTTTTCCGCAACATCCCTTTAATAATAGCGCCTATGATTGTAGCGATGGCAACGGTACTCATAACGATGGGGGCATTAATAGGGTTTGGTTACACTGTGCATATCATGTCATCGATGATTGCCATCTTTTTAATGCCGATTGCGGTAGTTGATTCTGTGCATATTCTGTCTGAATTTAGTGACTGTTATAGACCGGGTCAAAATCTCAAAGCGACTATTGGTGAAGTCGTTGGCCACTTGTTTACACCAATGCTCTATACGTCTATTACTTCGTCGGTTGGCTTTTATTCCCTTATGTTAACGCCAATCCCACCAGTACAAATTTTTGGTGCCTTTGTAGGCAGTGGAATATTACTTGCGTTTCTTATTACCATAATTTTCATGCCAGCTTACTTATCGCGCATGGACGAAAGTGCACTAAATAAACTTCAAGAAGTTATGCACTCTGAACATGGAGGGAATCGTATTGCCAAGATCGCTAAAGGTTTAGGCGTCTTTGCTCTGAAATTTAAAGGTCAGCTTTTATTCGGTTTCGCGGTGGTATTCGGGATATCAGCATGGGGTATTACGCAAATTCAAATTAATGATAATCCGGTTCGTTGGTTTAAACCGAGCCATGAAATTAGGGTTGCCGACAAAGTACTCAATGAAAATTTTGCCGGTACGTACAATGCTTATATCGTGATGAGCTCAAAAGTTAGCCTGCTTCCTATTGAAAATATGCTTGATAATGAGCGTCCAGAAAGTCTAACAGCCTGGGCCAAAGAGGGAATCGACACACTTGCTAAGCAGCCTTTAAATGAGCAGTATCAGCAACTTATTATTGATATTGAAGATCAGCTTTTTAGTGAGGTGAGTACTCAAGATGAGATTTACCTAAACGGTTTATTAACGCGGGTTGAAGATGCGCTAAGTCAGTCAAAAGTTTTTCAGTCTCCTGAATTGTTAGCCTACATTGAACAATTACAGGTGGAACTAACAGCTTCAGGTTTAGTGGGGAAATCTAATTCACTAACCGACGTAGCCAAAGTGGTAAATCGAGAGCTACGCTCTGGTAAGCAAGTTGATTACTCAATTCCAAAGTCTACGCAAGCTGTTGCACAAACCCTACTGCAATATCAGTCTTCGCATCGTCCAAATGACTTGTGGCATTTTGTCACCCCGGATTTTCAACAAAGCTTAGTTTGGCTTCAACTTACCTCGGGAGACAATCAAGATATGAGTAAGGTTATTGCTTTAGTCGACGAGTTTGTTGTTAAAAATCCCTTGCCGCAAAATTTAAAATTGGGATGGGCTGGCAAAGCTTACCTGAACGTAGTGTGGCAAGATAATATGGTTGCAGGAATGCTTGATAGCTTAATAAGTGCCTTTGTCATTGTATTTATTATGATGGTAATACTATTTCGTTCACTCGTATTTGGCATTCTAGCAATGCTGCCACTCACTATTACCATTACCTTCATTTACGGCTTAATCGGTATTATTGGTAAAGACTATGATATGCCTATTGCGGTGTTATCTGCTTTAACATTGGGTTTGTCCGTTGATTTTGCGATTCATTTCTTAGAACGAATACGTGAAGTATATAAACAAACCAAAGATCTACAAGAAACGTTTGCAACGATGTTTGATGGGCCAGCAACGGCAATAACAAGAAATGCCTTAGTAATTGCCTTTGGTTTTACCCCATTATTATTTGCGCCATTGGTTCCCTATATCACTGTTGGCATATTTTTGGCGAGCATCATGGCAATTTCAGCTTTAGTCACGCTGCTAGTGTTACCTGCAGTGATGACAATGGCCAAGCGAATTGTATTTAAAAGCTAACGAGGAATTAATAATGGAAAAATATTTATTTGGATTAATCGCACTTAGCTTCTCAACATTCGTTGTTGCAGAGGTAGATGTCGATGCTTTGGTCAAAAGTGCAGAGCGCGCAGCCTATTATAGTGGCAAAGATGGCCGCTCTGATGCGCGCATGATGATTGTCGACAATCAAGGACGCAAGCAGGTTCGCCAATTCACGATTTTGCGTCGAGATATTAGCGATAATGGTGACCAACAGATGATGGTCTTTTTTTCGCGGCCATCTGATGTGAAAGGCACCGTGTTTAGAGTAGAAAAGCATGTTGATGTTGGCGTTGATGATGACCGTTGGTTGTATTTACCCGCGTTAGAGTTAGTAAAACGTATTTCAGCGGGTGACAAACGTACATCTTTTGTTGGCTCACATTTTTTTTATGAAGATGTTTCTGGGCGCGCCATTTTAGAAGATGCTTTTGAATTGCAAAGTGAAAACGAAGAATCGTATTTATTAAAGGGCACTCCCAAAAGGCCTGATACAGTAGAGTTCGGTTATTATATTGTGACTATTAATAAACAAACAAAGTTGCCTACTTTACTTGATTTTTTCAAAAATAATAATGAAAACTATCGCCGTGTAGAAGCCGTGCTAATCGATACAATTGACGGAAAACCAACGGTCATTCGCTCCAAGGTCAGCGATTTGCTAACGGGCGCTTATACACTAATGGAGTTTCGCAACATTAGATATGATCTAGGTTTAGATGATGATGTTTTTACAGAGCGAAGTTTACGTAATCCACCGCAGCAGTGGTTAAAGTAATATGAGAGCTCTTTTCCTGGCTCATATCATTCTGTTTGTTTTGCTATCGGGCGCGGCTATGATGGCAAGCGCTCAAGATGATGAGTGGGATATGGGAGGTTGGGAAGAAGAAAAGAAGGATGATTATCGAATAACGGGGTTTGTAGAAGGGTCCCTTGGTTATCGATTATCTTCTGATGAGGCTATAGATGGACGCATCACTTTGTCAGACCTGCGGGCTCAATTGCAAGTGGATAAAGATTTCGAAAACTCTAGACTCAAGCTGTCTGTTGATACTCACTATGATGGCGTTCTTGATCAAACTAGGGCTCAAGTAAGGGAGCTAGCTTGGCAGGGCAACTTAGGATATTTCGGCAAATGGGGTGAACAAGTTGATGCTAAGCTTGGGCAACAGGTTTTAACCTGGGGAACAGGGGATTACTTATTTTTAAATGATCTGTTTGCTAAAGATGTTCAGTCATTTTTTGCGGGTCGTGATGACGAGTACTTAAAAGCGCCATCGATGTCAGCTAAGTTTTCTGGTTTTTACGATTGGGCTAACATCGACATTGTTTTTACACCTGAGTTTACGCCAGACATTTATATAAACGGTGACTATTTTTCTTTTTTCTTACCACTCGCCGCTATCAACATTTCGCCTGGGTTTGATGTGAAATCACCGCAATTACCAAGCTCACCAGAATATGCCATTCGCATCTATAAAACGATAGGCTCCTCAGAGCTGGCTTTATATGGATACAAAGGATTTCATAAATCCCCCTCCAGTTTTACTGAAATAGGGCAGGCCTATTTTTCTGCCTTACGCGTTATTGGCGCAAGCGCAATTACCCCTTTTGCGAAAGGCTTGCTGAACGTAGAAATGGCTTTTTACGATTCAACTGAAGATATTAACGGTACAAACCCACTCATACCCAACAATCAGACGCGATGGCTGGTGGGATATGAACAAGAATTAATTAAGAACTTAACGGGAAGTTTCCAGTGGTATATGGAGCGTAGCGCTGACTTTACGTCGCTGAAGGCTAGTTCATTAACACCACAATTTGATACTAAGCGCAGTCGTATAGTCATTACCCAAAGGCTTATGTATAGAGCTTTACAGCAAACACTAACATTCAATGCATTCAATTTTTATTCTACAAGCGATAGTGATGGTTATCTTAAATTTAGCGCTAACTACAGTCCTACAGATAACTGGCGAATCTCTGGTGGAGTGAATGTTTTTTATGGTGACCAAGAATATACATTTTTCAATCAATTTGAGGACGCTAGCAATGTGTTCGTCAGGTTTAGATTTTTTTATTGAGCATTTCATCTTTTAATTTAGGAGATTACTAATGTCTGCAGAAAGAGCTTTAACAGCGTTTGCTGGGTTTATGATATTGCTATCGGTAGCTCTCACTATTTGGGTTAATTCATATTTCATATGGTTGACAGTATTTATTGGTGCGAATTTGTTTCAGCAGAGTTTTACTGGCTTTTGCCCAGTTACAATAATACTTCGTAAAGTGTTCGGTTTTAAGACGGAAAAAGAATTGGCGACTAAGTAGTATTCATTGCGCGTGGCAATGCTGCGTTTGTGAGCTGTGCTAATCAAGCAAAGAAGTATCGGGTTCATAATTTACGATTACTTCCTTAATTGCGAATTGATGTTCTAAAAGCGCTTTAATGTTATTCGTAATCGCCTGTGACTCTCTTACTGTTAGGTCTGCACCAACCCTTGCAATTACATCTGCCACACGACCTTCGCTACTTCGCCGCACACGGATTTGAACTATCTGTTTTACCGCAGGTATCTTGCTTAAGGCTTCGTTGAGTTTTTGCGAGTCAATGTCACTATAATCGACCAAAATAGGCACTGCACTTTTGAATAATTTGAAGGCTAGGAAGAAAATCATACACGATATGATGATCGCAAAAATGGTATCTAACCAATAGTAGCCTTGTGCTGCCAACTGCCAGCCGACAATTACCACAAGAGTTGTTAATGCGTCAGACAAGGTATGACTCGCATCGGCATGTAAAATTGGAGAGTGTAGTCGTTTAGCCCAGCGCCTTTGCCAAACAGTTAAACAAATATTTATGACCATAGTGCCTATAAGAACAGCCAGTCCGAGCATACTTTGTTCTACAGGCTGGCCAAATCTACTATACGCTTGAGTGATGACTTCAAATGCGACTATGGTGAGCATAGAGGCTAATACGAATACCGCTACTTGTTCATATTTTTGATGACCATACTGATGATTTGAATCTGCGGGGGACTGCGATACTTTAACAGCAAACCAAGCAATAATGTTGTTTGCAACGTCTGTCAGCGAATGAATCGCGTCGGCAATAATAGCCGTAGAATTAGTCATTAAACCGATGCTCAGTTTGCTCAACATAACGGCTAGATTTACACTACCTTCTATTATTAATACTTTCCTTACATCCAAATTTTTACTTCCTCATCTTTCAATTTAACTGGCTTACTGTTTCGTTCTAATAAATCAGTGTCACTAAGTTTTTGTTTTGGAAAATCCTTGGGTTTTTGTATAGGTGAATTTTTCAGCATTTCTTGTGTTACCAACACAACTCCGCCAGCACTGATACGGAATCCTCGCCTGATGTCATCTTTGCTGTTTACTCCAATTTGCAAACCATCTGGGATGATGCAGTTGTGGTCAACAATTGCCCTTTTAATAACGACATTTTTCCCAACCTGCACGTTAGGCATTAAAACTGAACGAGAAATATGTGCGTTTATTTCAATTATTGAATGCTCAAAGATCAATGAGTTTGATATTTCTGATGGATTTATGACGCAGCCAGCAGATATAAGCGAATTTGAAACTTGTCCAGCAGGGTTTGAGTGGCTTCCCACAAATCTTGCTGGTTGAAGGCAAGCTGTAGTGCTCCATATTGGCCATTTAGTATCGCACAAATCGATTGAAGGCTGGTCTGCTAACAAGGCCATGTTGGCGTCCCAATAAGCGTCAAGGGTACCAACATCTCGCCAATAAGCGGCCGTACTGTTGTTTGATTCACGAAAACGAAATGCCTGCACTTTATGCTCAGTCAAAATACTTGGAATAATATCTTTTCCGAAATCGTGAAAGGAACTTTGCTCAACAGCATCTTTTTGCAATTGCTCAATCAAGAAATTGGTATTAAAGACATAATTGCCCATTGAGGCTAGTACGTGATTTGGCTTATCCGGTAAACCGCTCGGAGCGATAGGTTTTTCTTCAAAGGCCACCACAACATCATCGCTATCAACGTTTACTATCCCAAATTGACCTGCAGCGTCTTGAAGGGGAGTTTCGATACAAGATACCGTCATTGCAGCACCACTTTTAATGTGTTTATCGAGTATATCGCGATAGTCCATTTTGTAGATGTGGTCGCCTCCAAGAACGAGCACATACTTAGGCATTACCGATTTTATAAAATCAATGTTCTGAAATAAAGAATCGGCGGTGCCCTTGTACCATTGTTCAGAGTGTTGTTGTGAAGCAGGTAATAGCTCTAAAAACTCGCCAAAATTTTGATTGAATTTGGTCCAAGTAGTGACCAAATGGCGAATTAGACATTGCGCTTTATACTGGGTAACTACGCCAATCTGCTTGAAACCTGAATTGACACAATTTGATAGGGGAAAGTCTATTATTCGACACCCTCCACCAAACTCAAGAGAAGGCTTGGCACGCGATTCGGTTAATTCATGTAGGCGGCTTCCTTGTCCACCTGCTAATAGAATAACGAGTGTGTCGTTTGCAAGGTGATTAGTGTTAGTGCGCTCTTTGTCAGCCATATAAAACCTTAGAAGTTTAGGTGCTTTGAAATGTAGACGCAACGACAAAAAGTTAGCTTTTTAGGCGTGTAGTAATTTTTAGTCTATCTGTAATTATTGGCCAATTAGCCAAAGTACACACAGTGATCTATTGTTTATTAAACACTAGTTCAAAATAAACGACTTGACCCGCGTCAAGGTTTAAAGAGTTAACTTGAAAATACATTGTTTAATTGCAGCTAAACCAATAGTGCACAGACATCCTTCTTAGTTTGTTTACTTTTTCATATCGGTATGATTAAGTAATTTGGATATAAATTTGGGCAGTATACTAACAAGTGTATTGTCACCTTTAATATAATGGTGAAACAGTCCAGCACAAATATGCAAAGCAATAACGAAGTAAGCAATACCACCAGCTGTTTCGTGAATTTCTTCAATTGAATTTGCCAGATCTTTATTTTCTTGAATTAGAGCCGGTAAACTGAGGCCAAAAAATGGGATGTTTTTGCCTTCACCGCTCAAAATCAACCAACCAGCTAAAGGCATACAAATCATAAATACATACAGTAAAAAATGAACCGATTTAGCAAGCCAATGTTGCCAAGCAGCAATAGAAATTTGTTTATCTGGCGCACGACTTATTCGCTTAGCGATAATTCTGACCCAGACTAAAACAAACACGCTTAAACCCAGCATAAAATGCCATGTTTTTAACAATTCTCTTGGATCACTACCTTTTGGGTAAAGTTCGCGTAATTCTATACAAGCGTATACCGCAATAAGCATGAAGAACATGAGCCAATGAAGTGTTATGGATATCGTTGAATAGTACTGTTTACTCATATAGGTCTTTTCTACGCAATTAATCTACTATCGTCACTGTTGACCGTAAGTACATCTTGTTTTGCACAATGAAGCACGGTATTCGCAACTGATCCTAATAAAACTTTGTACCCGCTGCTGCCATGGGCGCCTAATACAATGAGATCTGCCTTAATGTCAGTTGCGAGTTTATAAATTTCACCCGCTATTTCTCCAACAGGTGCATAAACATTGTTTTGCGGAATATCGAATTTACGGGCAATTTGGGATAATCGGCTTTTGGCTTGTAGCGTAATGTCAGTCACATATTCAATGCCTACCCCGCTAATATAAGGCTGAAAGTGGCTAATGGGTAAAGTCACAAAGACTAAACTCAACTGGCTAGGCTCGTTTGCAATACACAAGGCACTTTGGAGAACTTGGTTATATTCTGAATAGACATCAATTGCTGCAATAATACGCTTATATTTTTTCATACTTGGCTCCAAAGGCTTCAGAGAAAAAAGCCGAGTTGGTTTACTGTAAACGGAACATCATTTGCCTGTAGGCTAAAATTTGAATATCGTCGATGACCTTATATCTTCAGTGAATCAATTTTTGGACATAAATTTTTGATTAACATCAAACTTTCAGTCACATTTAGTAAATAACAAGAATTGTCTTTATCAATTACGGTATTAGCGATTAACAAAATGCACTAATACACTTTTCAGTGGGTAAATTACTCGCCACTTTATTAAGACACTGGTCTTTTAATACGATGCGATTTAATGCGTCAAAATCTAAAATAGTCAATTGACGGTTTTGTACACGAATTATTTGCTTCAGTTGAAAACTCGCGAATACTCGACTTACCGTTTCAAGCGCCATGCCCATGTAATTTGCAATATCTGTTCGGGTCATGCTGAGTCTAAACTCCGTTCCAGAGAGTCTTAAACTTCTAAACTGTTCAGATAAATCCAAGACAAATCGCGCCAACTTCTGTTCACTTGAACACGAACTTAGACACATCATCATTGAACTATCACTAACCAATGCATGACTCATTGAACGTAACAAACAATTTCGAAAATCATCGCTAGACTTAACTAAGTTATTTAGCTCTGATTCTTTTACTAAACAGACACTGCTAGTTTCTAGAAAAAAAACATTCTCCATATAAATATGTTTATCAAAACCATCTACACCCAGTAAATCTCCTGGATAATAGAATTTGGTAATATGTTCTTCACCATCTATAGATGTAATAAAAGATTTAGCAGAGCCAGAGCGCAATATATATAAACCTTCGAATTGATCTCCAGCGCAGAATAACGACTGTCGGGCATGAAAAATACGATGTGAATTACTTAGTTTTAAATGGTTTGATTTTTCAGCATTTTCTAAGCATAATTCTAATTCAATACCGGCTGGTCTGGTGCGACTGGAATGTAGCGATGAAATATTCATATTTTTGAACCTATCGTTGAGTTTAGACCATTGACGCAAGATAGCAGCAAAAAGGTAGCTGGCAGTCAAAGTGGTAAGTATATGATAAATATTATCCTAAGATTTGGGGTGTTACTATCAGAGCGATTACCTAATTAATTGCGGTAAATACCTATATGATGACCAATAGGGATATTGTAAATGGATCAATCGAAAAAACTGACACTAGCGCAATTACTATCAAATAAAGATAGTAATGAGCAAGTATTTAAAGATGCCAGTGCCCAACTAATTGCTATGCTCAATGCAACGCCTGATGCCTTCATAATTATTGACCAATCCGGCACAATAGAGCTTGTAAATGCAGCGACCGAATCTATGTTTCTTTACAGCTCACAAGAGTTGTTAGGCAAAAATATCAGCATGCTAATGCCTAAAACGATAAAAAGTGCGCACAATGGATACCTTGCTGCATACATCAAAACAGGCAAAACTAACATTATTGGTAAGGGCAGAAAACTTCAAGCTGTTAAATCTAACGGACAAGAGTTTCCGATATTTTTGAGTGTTGGCGAAGTTAAGCATTCTAGCCACACGCAGTTTGTTGGAATGATTAGTGACATTTCAGAGCAAGTGAAATACCAAGCAGCATTAGCGCAAAGCCAAGAAAAGCTAGAACAAGCGACTAGATTAAGCTCAATGGGTGAGTTGGCAGCAGGCATTGCACATGAAATCAATCAGCCTTTAGCGGCTATATCAAGCTACGCACAAGCTTCAATGCGAATGATTAACTCACCTGAAATTGACCATACAAAAACGATAACTGAAACGCTAGATAAAATTTGTGAGCAAGCTTTACGGGCTAATGAAGTTATTAACCGTCTTAGATCATTGGTCAAAAGGCATGCGGCTCAGCGTCAAAAAGTCGACCTTTATCCACTTATTCACGATACAGTGAATCTTGCCAAGATAGACACGCGGATGTTAGAACACGAAATTGAACTAGACTTAGAAGAAAGTCACCCTATTGAATTGTTCGTTGATCCTATTCAAATACAACAAGTGTTACTCAACTTAATTCGAAACGCCGTGGACGCAATGGAACAAGTAAAAGGAATGCCATTACAGATACACTGTCGGTGGATTTCTGCAAAAGAAATTGAAGTTTCGGTTCTCGATTTTGGCAAAGGCATAGATGCAGCAGCGAGTATCAGTATTTTCGCACCATTTTTTACAACTAAAGACAGCGGTATGGGAATGGGTTTGTCTGTCTGTCAAACTATAATCCACGCGCACGGAGGCAGAATATACTATAGTTCGAGAGAACCCAAGGGGACAGTGTTCACCTTTAGCCTACCGGTGTTCAATGAAAACAAAAACGGAGTTGAGAAATAAATGGAAAACATCCTTGTTACCCAATCGAAGTCCGATGCTATTGTACACGTAGTGGATGATGACGATGCTGTATTGGATTCTCTTGGATTACTATTAACCAGTATTGGCATAAATAATTGCACCTATAGCGACGCGCAAGCGTTCATAGACGCTTACAATAACCCTGATTTTGACAGGCAGTACGGGTGCATTTTAATGGATATTCGAATGCCCGTGATGAGTGGTATAGAGTGTCAATATAGATTAGAAAAATTAGGCTGCAATTTACCTATTATTTTTGTAACGGGTCATGGCGACGTGCAGGCCGCTGTTGAAACGATGAAACATGGCGCTTTTGACTTTATTCAAAAGCCTTATCGCGAACAAGCCCTTATTGATGCGATTCAAAAAGCCCTACAAAAAAATGCGAACGAGCAATCGCAGATGAAAAAAGTAATCGATACTAAGGCTAAGTTGGAAACCTTGTCGAATAGAGAAGCACAAATACTGGAGGCTATTCTTGACGGAAAAGCTAATAAAGTAATTGCAATAGAGTTATCCCTGAGTCAAAGAACCATCGAAATTCATAGAGCACATGTGATGGAAAAAATGGCTGTAAAATCACTCGCTGAATTGGTTAAAATAGTACTAGATGCCTTATAACGAGGTTATACATTTTCTTATCTATCTTCTTAAATTTTAAAAATAGCTCCTTTGGCTAATTAATGATCCCACGGAGAATTTGCAACTGATAGTGAGCGAAGCGTTTACTATTTATCACTACATACTTTGACATTCATCAAGGTGCTGCAAGTAATTAAGTGCAAAATTACAATATGCATTTTTTTATAAAACGAAATTCGCATTCATTGAAAATAATTCCTACATTAGTTTAGTAAGGCTAAACAATTTGCTTTTTAAGGATGGTTAATATGAAAGTCGGGGTTTTTAGTTGCAAGCCATATGAGCGCAAAATCTTTGAATCCCGCGGTGTTCACTACGGATTTGATCTATTCTTTATCGAAACCTCTCTAAACATAGAAACCGTAGCGCTTGCTAAACCCTTTGATATGATTTGTGTTTTTGTAGACGACGATATTAGTTCGCCCGTTCTAGAAGCACTGCAAAAATTTGGAATTACGCATATTGCACTAAGGTGCGTGGGCTTTAACAATATTGACTTAGAAAAAGCCCAGAGCTTGGGTATTAGTGTGTCTCGCGTAAGCAATTATTCTGCTGACTCCGTTGCTGAACATACAGTGGCCCTTATTTTGGCGTTAAATCGAAAATTGTTGAAATCTAATAATCGAATACTTAGCGATAGTTTCGATTTAGACGGGCTGTTAGGTTTTAATTTACGTTGTAAAACCGTAGGGATAATTGGAACGGGTGCAATTGGAAGGGCTTTAATAAACATATTGTCTGGGTTTGGCTGCCGTATTCTTTGTTATGACCCATCACCTTCAAAACTCCTTAAAAAGAAGGGCATTGTATATGTAGATTTGCCAGAGCTAATTAGAGAGTCAGATATCATTAGCCTACATTGTCCGTTAACCGCGCAATCTCAGCATATGATTGGCCATACCGAAATTAGTCATATGAAAGGTAACGTTATGATAATTAATACTTCTCGCGGCGGCGTTATGAATACACAAGCCATTATTAGTGGTCTTAAAAGTGGTAAAATTGGATACTTGGGCATAGACATGCATGAAATGGAGTCTGCCTTATCGACCGAAAACATTATTTGCGAGCGTATTCCAGATACTACATATCGAAGATTAGCGACTTTTCCAAATGTATTAATTACTTACCATCAAGGCTTTTTTACACATGAATCTATGGTGCAAATAATAGATACAACGCTTATTAATCTTCAGCATTGTTTTGTCGGCAAAGTGTGCGACAAGACTTTCTTAACCTAATTGTTGTTAATTTTTTTGCCTTTCTAGCCGTCAGCAAGCCGTAGTTTGATCTTCGTCAATGTTAAAATAGTGCTAAGCGCTATTTTGAATTAAGCAGGGTTTAGACAATTCTTCTGTTGATATTTAATTAGATGAAAAAGGAAATATAATGAACAAATATTCTATTTTACTTATAGCAAGTGGAATTATTTCTCTTACTGCTTGTAATTATGGTCCAGATTCGCCAAGAGGTTTTAGTTTACCCAAGGGCGACGAAGTTAAGGGACAACAAGTATTTATTAAACACCAATGTCTTGCTTGCCACACGCTTCCTGGTGTATCGGATGAGGCCGTAAAACTTCAATTGGATCGAGCGGTTCAATTGGGCGGTGAATCAACCAAGGTGACTACTTATGCTGATTTGGTGACAAGCGTAATTAATCCCTCTCACAAAATTGCTAGAAGTTATAAATTAAATACAATAGATGAATCAGGTAAGTCGAAAATGCGTAACTATAATGATGTTATGACGGTAACTGAGCTTGTCGATTTGGTTACTTACTTACAACCACATTACAAAGTAAAACCATATGAATACACAGCATATGGGCGTTACTAATGTGATGAAAATACCCTAGTGCTTGCATACTAGTACCAAGGGTATTTGACAGTCTTACTACCTTACTACTTTAACGTATGAAAAATATCAGTTACTCTGTACTACTTAGTATTATTATAAGTATATCTCATCGTGAATCAGAACAAATTTTTCAATCTTACGTCAATAGCAATTGCGTTGACTATCCTTAATGCTTGCGCAACAAAACAAACTGTAGAACCGAGCCCACGTGCTGTAAAAAACGCTATTGATGTGGAGTGTTTGTGGGGAAGCGCACAATTTGATATTTGTGGTTTCGATTCCAAAGAAGAAATTGTAAGGGCTTTTATTAATGAAATGTCCCTAGATGAAAAAATAGGCCAAATGACGCAGTCTGTTTGGCACAATAGCGTGACTCCCGCAATTATTCAGGCCAAAACACTCGGTTCAATTATACATACTGAAGGGGCTACACCTGGGCCTAATGTAATTGATTGGGTCGACAAATTTGATACTTTTCAACAACATGCTTTACAAACTCGGCTGGGCGTTCCGCTACTTATTGGGGTAGATGCTATTCATGGACAAAATACCTTCGAAGGCGCGGTTATTTTTCCACATAATATAGGAATGGGGGCAACCCGTAATTTCGACCTTATTAAACGTGCCGCCGAAATTACCGCAATTGAAGCGGCGGGTACTGGATTCAATTGGACCTTTTCACCCGTTATAGCCATGCCCGATCATGAGCATTGGGGTCGCGTTTACGAAGCATTTTCAGAAAATGCAGAGTTAACGACTAAAGCCGTGATTGCTTCCGTGCAAGGTCACCAAGGCAGTAGCTTGGGTGATCGCAACACAATAGCCGCTACCGCGAAACACTATTTGGGAGACGGTGCCACTTCTGGCGGGAAAGAAGGTGGTGATTCCATTATAGACGATGCCGCCTTAAACAATCGCTTTTTACCGCCTTACAAAGCTGCCGTCGATGCGGGCGTAGCATCGATAATGGTAGGCTTTAATTCGGTAAACGGCATTAATATGCATCAGCATGAATATCTTGTGCAAGATGTGCTTAAACAGCAGCTTGGCTTTAATGGGGTAGTAGTAACCGATTGGCTAGGCGGAACGCGCTGGGGCGAACCGTATACCGTTATTAATGCCGGCATCGATATAGCAATGCAGCCTGGCAATCACGATGAATTCATGGCAAAGCTAAAAGCCACTGTGCTAGATGGTACCGTAAGTATGCAGCGCATAAATGATGCGGTAAGCCGTATTGTGGGGCTAAAATTTGACTTAGGACTATTTAAAGACCCGTTTGCTAAACGAGAATACTCAGCCTTAGTAGGATCAACACAGCATAGAGAGGTAGCCCGTCAAGCTGTGAGAGAATCACTGGTATTGTTGAAATCGGAGTCTCAAGCTTTGCCGCTTAGCGCTCAAGAAACCATTGCCGTGGTTGGCAAGCATGCCAATAACAGTGGCTTACAAAGCGGTGGGTGGTCAATTCACTGGCAAGGACAAACCCATAGTTACGCTTCGGCCACTACTATTTTAGATGGTATAGAAGGTTTTGCTGCTAACGTGGAATATAACCCTACGCAATGCACGCCAAGCATGACAGCTAAAAAAGTCGTTGCCGTGGTAGGTGAGTTACCGTATGCCGAGTTCATGGGCGATTCTGACAATCTTAATCTTAAGCCAGAACAACATGCCATGATTGAGCAGTGTAAAGCGCTAGGGAAACAGGTGATTGTTGTTCTAATTTCTGGCAGGGCGCTTACGGTCACAGATGTCATCGACACCAGTGATGCGTTTATAGCAGCTTGGCTGCCAGGCTCAGAAGGGGCAGGCGTGGCCGATTTCCTGTTTGCGGCAGATGGCTTTGTGCCGGTGGGCAAATTACCGACTTCATGGCCCAACAAATATGAAGACTTACCGCTTGATGAAAATTCAGATAAAGCCCTTTATCCGTTTGGCTTTGGATTAAGCAAATACTAAGATCACTCTTGGATTTTGAGTTGGCTGCCGGCTGAGGATAGGGCATTGTATAGCGTTCAAAGTCCACTTGGTCGTCTTATCCAAATATTGCTTGCTATAATTAGGAAAACTTTGTAAAACTAATGTTAACATTTTTGTAAAAACACCCAAAGGCTCCTTTGAACACTTCAACATCTTCTACCTTATATACGTTAAAAATTAGTTTAATTGCCGCTTTAGGTGGATTCCTAATGGGCTTTGACGCTTCTGTCATCTCTGGAGTCGTTAAGTTCATTGAGCCTGAATTTGCCTTAAGTAAATTAGAGTTAGGCTGGGCTGTTGCTTCTTTATCTTTAACCGCAACCTTTGCGATGATGGTGACAGGCCCCTTAAGTGACAGATTTGGTCGTAAGCTAATATTGAGGGTGGCAGCGACGCTCTTTTTTATCTCTGCCTTAGCCTCTGCCTTAGCCCCCGATTTTATTACCTTAGTTATCGCTAGAATGTTGGGCGGATTTGGTGTCGGTGCCGCGCTTATTATTGCCCCCGTTTATATTGCAGAAATTTCTCCCGCGCATTTGCGTGGGCGCATGGTGTCAATGAACCAGTTGAATATTGTATTAGGTATTTCAGTTGCATTTTTCACCAACTACCTTATTTTACAACTCGCTGCTTCTGACAGTCCATGGGCGATTAGTGCAGGGTTTTCACAGTGGAATTGGCGCTGGATGTTGGGACTTGAAATGATTCCTGCTTTGGTTTATTTACTGGGTCTATTTTGGGTACCAGAAAGCCCTAGATGGTTGGCCATGCGTGGACGTGAAGATGAAGCGCTACAAATATTAAGTAAGACCACCAGCCCAGCCCAAGCGGCCATAGACGTTGACCTTATACTGCAGGCTATTAAAGAAGATAATATCAAAAACCGCGATAAGCCTGAGCAAACGATATGGACAAAGTTGAGCGTTTTGCGTCAGCCTCCTATGCGTTTGGTGATGATTATTGGTATTTCGATTGCTATTTTGCAACAAATTACCGGCATTAATGCTGTTTTCTTCTATGCGCCTATGATTTTTGAGCTATCTGGTTTAGGCACCGACGCTGCATTCATGCAGGCTATCCTAGTAGGGGTGACCAACCTTGCGTTCACCATTGTGGCGATTCTATTGATAGACAAAGTAGGTAGGAAAAGCTTATTAACGGTGGGTGTTACTGGCATTGCAATATGTATGTTCAGTTTGGCCTCTGGTTTTAATTCGGCAACTTACACTATTAAAAATGACTCCATAGCATGGACTGAAATTGGTGTCTCTCAAGCTGCACTTGCGCCCATTATGGACGTGACCTTTGAAGATGAGCTTGAGTTTAAAGCTGAGCTCAAGACCTTGCTTGGGGACAGTGCAGCAAGTGAACATGAATCAAGCATTATTTCAGCCTCTATTGAGTTAAATCAAACGCTCATTTTGGTCAGTATATTGGGCTTTGTCGCGTGTTTTGCAATGTCTTTAGGGCCGGTTATGTGGGTGTTGTTCTCTGAGCTCTTTCCGAATCAAATTCGTGGGATTGCAATATCATTTGTAGGGCTTATTAATTCGGGGGTTAGTTTTGGTGTGCAGTTCATCTTCCCATGGGAAGTCTCCAACTTTGGCACAACCGTGACCTTCGGTTTGTATGGTGTGTTTGCACTTATTGGGCTGGTAATCATTGTCAAGCTGCTACCTGAAACAAAAGGTAAATCTCTTGAAGAATTAGCTAAAGAATTAGTCAAAGAACCTAAGCCTAGTTAGGAATAGTTAAAAACAGGTAAACTCATGTCTTTTGGAGAACATATGAAATTTATTTTACCCATTATTGCAATGGCTTCGGTTTCGTTATTGTCTGCCTGTACTGGTGGTATTACAAAGAATGAAACGACCAAATCGCCTACCGAAACACCCGGTTGGAACATTAGTTTTTTTGATGACTTTGACACTTTTAACGCCGATAACTGGCAAGACCAAATGATTTGGGTGAATAATGAACATCAGTGTTATGTACCCGACGGGGAATATGGGACTCGGGTAGTTAGTGATGGAACGTTAAAGATAAAGCTTATAGATATGGGCGAAAAGCGTACCTGTCCTAATGTAGATAAGTTTGGTACACAACAACCAGACACTCAGTATTTAGCGGGTCGGATTGCGTCTAAGAATCTTAAGGAGTTCGTTAAGGGTAAATGGACGGCTAGATTAAAAGTTCCAGGTAATGGTCAAAAAAGCATGTTTCCCGCTTGGTGGTTATTAGGCGCGCAAAACAATGAAGCACCTGTGCAAGAGCAAGATGAATATGTGTGCTGGCCATTAACCGGTTCAGGAGAAATTGATATTTTTGAGCATCACGGCGATCATCATGCAGACAAATTTACTACCGGCGCAATAAAAAGTCTTGGTCAATGTGACAAAGGAGACTGGCGGACATTAAGAACGGCAATAGAAGCAGATTTAGATGAGTATCACGACTTTTCTGTTGAGTGGTCGGGAAACGATCTGATTTATCGCGTTGATGGTAAAGAAGTGTATCGTAATGTAGGTGAAGGCGATATATATCCTGAAGCAATGTTTGCTATCTTGAATTACGCTAAAATTACTGATTCTCCGATGGAAGTACGCGAATGGGTTATGGAAGTTGATTGGGTAAAACACGAATACTGGAGGTAAAAAAATTGATGAGAGAAGTCGATATAGTTAAGTCTCTCTAACATTTCTAGTTATATTTCGCGGTTCATCTACTGCTATACGATGTAACCGCTAAAACCGCCATTCAATTTGACACCTATTTAGCGCAGGCACTGCGCAGAAAAATACCAATGGCTATTTTATCTTCAGTTTTCCTCATTATTGATTGGGTTTTGAATAGATTTGACGCATACTATAGAGCTGTTTTATCCATATACATAAGCCCTTAATCATTTGTTAACCCTCTTATTTATTACCAACGTTGCCGCCACTATTGCTTTTGCAATTTCGGGTGCTTTGGTGGCAGCTCGCCATCGTCTCGACTGGGTTGGCTTTGTTTTCATGGCCTGCATTACCGGCATTGGAGGAGGTACATTACGCGACACTATTCTAGATGTGCCTGTATTTTGGTTAGATGATTACCACACTATTATTGTGTGCAGTGTGACAGCCATAGTCACTTATTTTGCCACACGACATATTTCTAAACGTTCAAAAGCTCTATTGTGGGCTGATGCGCTAGGCATGGCTTTGTTTACTACTCTTGGTGCGCAAAAAGCACTCTCCCTTGGAATGAATATCCCCGTAGCGATTATTATGGGCGTATTTAGTGCTTGCCTTGGTGGCATTATACGAGACGTTATTGTGAATGATGTGCCAGTGGTATTCCAAAGAGAAATTTATATTACGGCCTCTTTGCTAGGTGCGTCGACTTATTCTGCTATTCATGTCTATACGCCTATTGGCGAAGGGATTGCCCTTATAATGGGCGGTGCAGTTGCATTTATTATTAGAGCATTAGCCATTACGCGAAATTTGAGTATGCCGGCGCACAAAGGGCTAGAGTAGTTGTATTGTATAATACCCTAATAGTAAGCTGGGTTTGAAAACAAACAAACAAACAAACAATTAACTAACAACGAGGACAGTAGGGTTGATAAAGGATTCAAAATATAAACGCTTAAAACAGCGAATGAAAAGTAAAATATCTGAAAAACAGGCAAGCTTAATCGGTTTCATCATTATTTTACCGGTGGCTTTCGTACTGTTTTACAAAGTATCTGCATTTGTTAATAAAGATACAGTTACTGCACAACAGTTTGTTGATTTGCAGCAAGGTGAACAAGTACATGCTGGTTTTCGCAGAACACATGCCAAAGGTAGCTGCGTTGGGGGTGTGTTTGAATCTAATGGGGCACTCAATAAATATTCTACGGCAAGTGTATTGCAAGCCGGTAGCTTTCCATTTGTTGGTCGCTTCTCAATAGCAGGAAACAATCCAACCGCACCTGATTTAAAGGCCCCGGTGCGCAGCCTTGCTTTGTCTATTAAAGACACAAGTGTTCATGGTAGCGAGTGGCGGATTGCTATGAACACGCCCCCGGTAATGGCCGTTGCCACGCCTGAAGCGTTTTATGCGCAGCTTAAAGCCCTAGCGCCAAATCCCGAAACTAAGCAGCGCGACCCAAGTAAAATCAGTGCATTTTTTGCTGACCATCCTGAAAGTAAGGCCTTTTTAGAGTGGAAGGATACTTACATTCCGGCCACGAGTTTTGCCGGCGAGATTTACAATAGTATTAATGCTTTTTATTTAGTTGATGAAAGCCATACTCAGCAAGCCGTTCGCTGGCAGGCTGTTCCTTTAGTCGAAGCGGCAAAAGTATTGAATGTTGATGACCAAAACCCAGATGCATTGCAAGAACAGCTCGCGCAGATGCTGAAAATAGCCCCTGTAAAATTTGATTTGGTATTTACCTTAGCAACGCCAGAAGATGACGAGGCAAATCCAACAATTCTTTGGCCTACACAGCGCAAAACTATAAATGCCGGTACGCTCAGTATCCAGCAATACTCTGTGCAAGATGGCGGCGAGTGTGCAAATATTAATTTTGATCCGCTTGTATTACCAAAGGGCATAAAACCTTCGGCCGACCCAATACTAAGAGCTCGATCTTCTGCTTATGCTGAGTCATTTAGACGAAGAGCGAAAGAAGTATTATTGGGAGAGAATGAATAATGTGTTTATTTACAAGTGGAGGCTTTGCTAATGAATAATCGCAAATCAATAAAGTACTATCCGGCGCGAAGCCGTTTGATACACTGGTCAATGGCCGTACTGATAATATCAATGTTGTTAATTGGCTTATCAATGGTAGGAAGTTTAGCTGTGTGGCAGCCAGTCGCCATTAACCTGCATAAATCCTTTGGTGTGTTGCTGTTGCTTATGATCATAATAAGACTTATCAACACGTTTATAACGCCGCGCCCCAAGCTTCCTAAAAAGCTTTCAAACTTACAAGTGATGGCAGGCAAACTTACCCACTTCGGGCTATACGCCGCTATGTTGCTAATGCCATTATCTGGCTGGCTTATGCAAAGCGCTGACGGTCGTGCGATAACGGTATTTAGCACCTTCACCTTACCGCATCTTATTGACGCTAATATAAAAGCCTACGCTTTTTTCAGAGAGTTTCATGCATGGATGGCGTGGTTGTTAATAGTGATGATTGTCACGCATGTATTAGCCGCGTTATATCATGGACTTTTTCGGCAAGACCGTGTGTTAGCGTCGATGCTTTATAGTAAAAAACCAAAATAAACGCTAAACCCGCTATATTTAGGCCATTGCTCGAGTATAGGCCTGAATTTAGAACTTTACTTTAGATATCTTCGTACAAACACCAATATTCAGAACAACAGCCTGTTCTACTCCAAATACAGCAGACCGGTTGCTAATAATTGGCTTCATAAAAAGCCCTATTTAAGGAATTAAAGTGAAAACACTTCTAGCAATATTTACATCAATTTTTGTGGCAGGATGTTCCGTCGTTGGTCAAAACGGTGTTGAAACAGCCCCGTATACCGTCTTAAAATCGGATGTTGAAGAACAAATTGAAGTGCGTTTATACGACCCAATGATACTAGTATCGGCTAGTATGTCGAGTAACAGCGGAAATAGCGCGTTTAGGAAGTTATTTAAATACATCACCGGCGCAAACGAGGGCGCTAACGAAATTGCGATGACCGCGCCTGTAATAATGGATAATGAAGAAGACAAAAGTGGCGCTGAAATTGCGATGACCGCGCCAGTATTTATGAATGAGAGCGCAAGCAAGCAGGTTATGTCATTTGTTATGCCCAAAGACTTCACCTTAGAGACCACACCAAAGCCAACTAACCCTGAAGTGATAGTTAGTGAGCTCAAAGACTATCGCGTGGCGACGATTCAATTCACCGGAACGCTAAGCGATAGTAATGTAGAAGAGCATAGCGAAATATTATTAGTTTGGATGGCTGAAAACGGCTACACCGCAATTAGTGCACCGGTAAAAGCAGGCTATAACGGCCCGCTTACTTTACCTATGTTTCGACGCAATGAAGTGTTGATTGAAATTCGCTAGGCGGCTTACGCTTTTTACTCAAATTCAAAATTTGCCATTCAGCTTAGGCTTCTATTTCGTTAAATAATTGCATAAACGAAGGCTGTGTATTTATTTTTAGTGATATGCGGAGTTTACGCGCTATTTCAGTTGATGATATTAGCCCTCGGATTTCGTGAGCTTGGTGATCGATCACCAAGCAATGTTGTTGGCCATTATTTTGCAAAGTGCGAACAACATCACCTACCGTTGCTTCACTAAGTTGCTGGTAATCAAACGATTTGAGTTTCGCTTTTGGCGTCATAAAATCGCTTACTAGCAGTTCTTCGCGCGTTATCCCATTAGTCGCTTTTTTGAGAACTTGCTGCTCACTTAAGTCGTTATACCCAACCACACCAATAAATTTTCGCTCTTTATTTAGTACTAATTTCATGCGTACTTGCGCTTTTTTCATAAGCTCTTCAAGTAGTATAGCCTTCAAAGAATGGTCTATGATTAATGGTCGATACATCTTAAAATCTGTAAACACCAGCAAAGCCGACGATGTCATAGAAAGCGCTTGTTCATCGTCGGGCCATACAAGCTGATCAAGGCTTTCAGTATCGAATAAATCTAGGGTTCTCATATTCTTGTTACCTCAATATATCCATAAACATTACTATAGTTTATTTCCTCAAAAAATCCATAAACCTCAACATAGTTTATTGCATCAAATTGTCATAGTGTTTACTCTTACTGTACTAATAATAAAAACGTAAGGTTACTATGAATTTTGCAGAATTCGCTGCATCTCGCAAAAGTGTTCGAGGTTTTTCAAATAAGCCCGTTTCTAAAGAGCTTGTTGACACCATAATTGATACCGCCAAGTGGGCACCTTCTTCCTATAATACCCAAACATGGCGCATACATGCCGTTACCGGTGAAGTTCTCGATAAAATACGTGAAGGCAATACTAAAGACACCCTAGCGGGCAAGCCCCATGTGCGCGATTTTCCATATAAGGAAGACTACGAAGGTATTCACCGTAGACGACAAATAGATGTGGCTATTCAACTGTTTGAAGTAATGGGTATAGCCCGCGAAGACAAAGAGAAGCGCATGGAATGGATGATGCGAGGTTTTCGCCAATTCGACGCGCCAGTATCACTTGTACTGACTTATGATAAATCCTTAGAGCCAGCAGGCATTACTCAGTTTGGCTTAGGGTCGTTGGCTTATGGTATTGTTTTGGCGGCTTGGGATCTAGGCTTAGGTTGCGTAATTAATGGTCAGGGCATAATGCAGTCGGACGTTGTGCATGAACATGCACAAATACCTGAGGATGAAGCCATTATGATTTGTATTGCGCTGGGTTATCCAGATGAAAAATTTGACGCGAATAATGTACGTTCAGTGCGCGCCGACAATGAAGAGTTTGTTACCTACCACGGCTTCTAAATTGCCAGCGCTAGTGACGGCTTAGCAAAGCAATCAAGCAAAGCAATATATCGCTTTGCTTGATTGTGCCTTGCTTGATATTGGGTCAAAAAGCAGTAATTATGAAAAATTAAGGCTTACCGATTAACAATAAAGAATAGGCATAGCGCTTATTTTCCAATAAGTATTCTTTATGCGTGCTTGGGCTCCATGAGTCATCGCCACCCACGCCCATATGCCTATGATCCACATGTACATGTATTACATCGTCAGCTACTAACTCATTGGTATGCTTAGCATCTGTTAGCATGTCTTGTGAATAGGTACTTGCTGCAAATGAAAACTGTCCGTTCACCAGCAGATTACCAATAGTTAGGGTAAGGCAATCGCTTCGTAAGCCACTATCTGTGGGGAATATATAGGGAGTATGAAGCTCAACAATGCTCTGTTCATATTGGCCAAAGCGAGCGGCTGCTTTACGATCTGGATAGTTTTCAAATGGCCCTAAGCCTGTCCAATTCACCTGCGTACTTTCGGTTTTTGCCAGCGTTAAGCTTAAGCCAACCCGCGGAAGTGGCGGTAAGGTTTCATTAAGCTCTACTTCAACATCAATTCTTATTTTACCCGTATCATCAATGTTATATAACCACTTTGTTTTGGCTTGTAGTGCGCCATTAAACTCATAGTCAAACAGACAGGTAACACGAACATCGTCGCCAGATTGCACTAGCGTTATTTGACGACATTCTCGCTGCCAACTGCCAATACCAGCCGCAGACCAGCGTGATTGCCATGTGCTCGGGTCAATATTATCGACCTCACTTACGCCAATATCGTTGTCCAGTGGTGCCCGGTAAAAATTATCGACAAGTGCGCTTTCAATAACGGCTTTGTTCGTATGTTGCCACTGTTCAATTAACCCCGATTGACGGCTGAAAATAATATCAAAATTTGAGCCTTTAATAGTAAGGTTTTCTGCATTGTCAATAACAGTAAGCGGCGATAATTGGGGGGCTTTAGCAACATTACTAGCACACAAACTTTGCTGATTCGCCAGTGAAAATTGCTCGGTCGCCATTACATGATTGGCTTGGGCAAAACTGCAGTCATTTATAAGCACCACGTCTATATTAAGGTGATACTGAGCGCCTTGTTCAAATACGGTATTAGGTTTTAGCATTATGAACGACGTGCTTTGGGGGGCAATATTAAGCGTGTTGATCCCTTGTTCAACTTCCACACCGTTTTGCAGTAAACGCCACACTAACTTTTCGTTATCGGTGTGTCTAAATAGATAATCACTAAAGACGCTTAGTGCATAGCTATTATTGTCGCCTTTATAGCCGCTTTTAGTGTCAATGTTGGAATCTAGTTGCGCCAAAGTAAACTGCATATGCTGTTGGCTATACTTTGCTTCAAACAAACTGGGGTGGGGCGTTCTGTCTGGAAACAGCAGGCCGTTAATACAGAACTGTCTATCGTTAATTTTATCGCCAAAGTCGCCTCCATAGGCCCAGTATGGAGTGCCATTTTCATCTATTTTGGTGAGTCCTTGGTCTACCCAATCCCAAATGAATCCGCCCTGCAGGCGAGGGTATTCTCTGAATGCGTTCCAATAATCATTAAAATTGCCTAGGCTGTTGCCCATAGCATGAGCATATTCACACAGAATAAGCGGGCGTGTTTCGCCTGGCATACTTACCCATTTTTTAATCGAGAATTTGGGCACTGCTTCATCTTCAAGGTCGCTGTCGACGCGTGAATACATTGGGCAAAGAATATCGGTTGCAGAAGTAGCAGAGCCGCCGCCTTCATATTGCACGGGTCTTGAAGAATCATAGCTTTTTGACCAACTATACATGGCGTCGTGATTTGCACCATAGCCACACTCGTTTCCTAATGACCAAATAATAATAGAAGCATGGTTTTTATCGCGCTCTACCATTTGTGTATAGCGCGACATAAAGGCACCAGCCCATTGGGGATCGGCTGCGAGTTTGCCCATTGGGAACATGCCGTGCGTTTCAATGTTTGCTTCATCTACCACATACAAACCCAACTCGTCGCATAGTTCATACCAGCGCGGATTATTAGGGTAATGAGCAGTTCTTACTGAGTTGAAGTTGTTTTGTTTCATTAACTTGATGTCTTGAATCATATCGGCTTCTGATATTACATGGCCATGTTCAGGATGATGTTCATGACGGTTAACGCCTCTTATTAGCAAGGGCTTGCCATTTAGGCACAATTGCCCCGTTATAATCTCAACCTTTCTGAAGCCTATGTCGTAAGCTTCCGCCACGATAACTTTGTTTTCGCTGTCTAAAAGGCTAATAACGCAGCGATATAAATGCGGTGTTTCGGCCGACCATTTTTTAGGATTCTCAATGGCAATCGTATGAAATATAGTATCGTGTAAACCGCCTTTTTCATCTATACGCTTGTTATTGGCACCTTGGATTTGTGGCTCGCAAATGGCTTGTGCGCCGTCAAACACTTGTATGCTAACCTTATAATTTGCAGGTGCGTCAATGATGGTTGTAAGGCTTAATTCAGCGTCGCGGTAACACTTGTCTAAATGCGGAGTAATAAACACATCTCGAATGTGTGCTTGGGGCTTGCTGATTAATACTACATCGCGAAATATACCGCTTAGCCACCACATGTCTTGGTCTTCTAAATAGCTGCCATCGCTCCAGCGTATTACCATTGCGGCAATACTGTTTTTACCTGCAACTAAGAAAGGTGATAGATCGAATTCGCTTGGCAAACGGCTATCTTGAGAATAACCTACCCACTGTCCGTTACACCATAGGTGAAATGCAGAGTTTACGCCTTCAAAAACAATATGATTACGCTGTTGTAATTGCGCTAGGCTAATATCAAATTCTGTGCGATAACATCCAGTAGGGTTGTCCTTTGGTACAAAAGGCGGATTAACCGTAAAGGGATACTTTACATTGCAGTAAATAGGTTTGTCGAAACCCTTTAACTGCCAATTTGAAGGCACGTCAATGGTGTCCCAATCATCATGCAATTGTTCACTTAGTAGCGATTCATTTACGTGTTCAGGGCGTTCAAACAACTTAAAAGCCCATTGTCCATTTAATAGTGTCTTTTGTGGGTGTTGCTTGTTGAGTGCGTCGGCACTTGTTTTATAAGCATTAAGTGGGCTATGCGCCTTTACTTGATTAGTTTGCACCGATAATTGTGTTTCCCAATCGCGGCGCTCAATAATGTGTTGAAGTGAAGGCATATGTTTCCCAAATTGATAGTATGAGCATTGTGCTTATTCATAAGCACAATGCAAAGTCATTTATAATATTAATATGTAATAATCGCAATATAGCGGCAAGCTAGCAATTAGTTTATGCACAAAACGATTAATAATTTTTTTCTAGTCACATAGATCTTTATTCATAGCTTAGTAACAAGCCAAAATATAAAGTCAAAACTGCTTTTGTTTAATGGCAAGCCCGCACTAATTTGGATACAATAAACTCAGTCTAAAGAGAACATTGGCAGCGAGGTGTAACAAAGCAAACATGCCCGCAAACCCGAATACCAAAACAGGAAAGTAAATAAACTCACCATGGCAAAGTTAACTGAATTAACCAGCACATTACATACCGATTTAAGAGTGCTTCCAAATGCAATTATGGATAACGCTGCCAAGCGACATGTCCTTAGCTTAATGGCAGCAGAATTGGCGAAAGCCGCCACTTGTTTTCCTATTTTCATAACGCGCAGAAGTTCTAACAATAGCTTAGTTTTTTCAGCTATGACGAGCTTTGAAATGGGGCAAAATTTATTTGTGAATAATCATATGTGGGAAGGTAGCTATTTACCGACAAATCTGCGCACCTACCCATTAGTATTAATGCAATTAAGCGGTGACAAAAAACAGTTTACTGTTGGTATTGATGAAGAAAGTCCAGCGCTTTCAAAAACTGACGGCACTTTGTTGTTTGATAAAGCGGGTAAAGCCACTGACATGCTAAGTGAAGTTACTTCACTGCTTGAAGCCGAGCTTGATAACTTGCGCCAATCATTTGAGTTTGGAAGCACTCTTGAGAGTTTGCAATTGCTAAAAGCGATCGATATTAAGGTGCAATACCAAGACAGTACTGTAAATGTCATAAAAGGCTTGCTCACCATAAACGAAGAAAACCTGGCCAAATTGGATGCACAGCAGTTAGAGCAGCTCAGCAAAATAGGCTATTTAAAGCCTATTTATGCGCTACTCATTTCCGTATATCAACTTAACGCATTGTTGTTGAAAAACAACATAATAGACGGTAAAGCAAAGATTGTTTCTGTTCAAATAGAAGACAACAAAGAGTAACTCGATAATAAACAACGAGGTATATATTTTACGTTTTGTAATCTGCAAAATAATCATCATCGGCTAAAATCTTAATGTTTTCATATTCATTAAGACTTGCAGTTCATGATTGATACGTTATTATTAGTTTAGGTATTTAAGTATGGCGCAAGATCTTGTATACGATGTGTATACCTATTATTAACCCTTTACATAGCGTCAAAACAAACAATGTTTAATTTTTAAGGTACTTTTGGTCAAAACGATTTTTCAGCTCATTCTTGTTCTTTGTATACTGACAGTTCAGGTTGCCAGTGCATTTGCTGTGCCTGAATTGCCATGTGCGCAAATGGGCAGCGAACATATGGCTGGAATGAATATGACTAAAGCCGATACGGCCTCTCACGCCGTTATGATGTCTTCTATGCAAGCAAATGATAGTTTGTCAACAGACTGCTGTGAACACGAATGCGGCTGTTCTATGGGCGTGTTAAGCTTAGTGATGGCAGTTAACGTAACGTCTTTTAACGACCTCATTCGTAATCCACTGCGAATAAACAATAATGGCTTTGGCGATATAAATATTGTGCTGGCGCAGCCACAACGCCCACCAAAACACTAAATCTCTCTAGCAGTCTAGTATTGCTTTAAATTTATAATGTAAATACAAATGTGCTCCATATCTTATTTATATGCGCGCTGTATTTATACCGCTACTATCTTATGCTTGCCTTTCGTAAACATGGCCATAGCGTAAAACTAGAGATTTATATCATGAGTTATTCAACAAAGCGTGGGTCTGCTTTCGCTAAATCGCATGTTTGTGGCCTTATGTTTGTCGTAAATAAATGTAAACCTTTTCCAAGTTTGCAGATGCTCGCTGCCATTGTTATTAGTATTTTGGGTGCAGGAAGTGTTGGGGCAACTCAACAAATGCTATCGTCGCAAAATGACCTGTTCTTGCTAGATAAGGCAATAACATTGGCACATGAACGTGACCCATGGTTGGCCAGTAGTAAATATAAAGAACGTTCAATGATGGCGCAAAGCGAAGCGTCTTTGGCATTGCCCGATCCCGTGGTGTCTTTGTCTATTGCTAACGTGCCTACAGATGGTTTTAGCTTTAACCAAGAGCCCATGACGCAGCTTAAAGCGGGAGTGAGCCAAATGCTGCCCCGTGGCAATTCAAGACATATTCAAAGTCAGTATCAAGAAGCCTTAGCATTAGAGCAGCCATTTTTAAGAATGGAAAGGATAGCCAAGTCTACAGTAATGGTAACGGCCTTGTGGTTAGAAGCCTATAAGGCACAGGCTAAAATTATATTGGTTGAAGAAAATCAAGTATTGCTTATACAATTAGGTGATATTGCAAAGGCAAATTATGCCTCGGCCATTGGCAACACACGTCAACAAGATGTAATAAGTGCCGACCTTGAAGTGAATAAAATTAAGGATAGATTAATTCAGCTTAAGGCGCAAAAAATCGCATCCATTGAGCGATTAAATGAATGGTTGCAGCTTGATAACCTTTCCCAAACATGGACCGAACAATCACCAGGGGGGCGGTCTAGCATTGGCTATTTACACGCTATTACCCTACCCAAAACATTGCCTGCACCTGCATCTTTTCCGGTAACAACGCTTGCTGCACTAAACAGTAATAAGCGCCAAACCCTTGCCAACATTCTAAGTAGCCATCCTACTATTCAAGCGATAGATCAGCGCATAAGCGCGAGTAAAACCGCAATTGATTTAGCCAAGCAAAAATATAATCCACAATGGGGCCTAAATGCAAGCTATGCATATAGAGACGATGACCAACTAGGCGCTAGTCGCGCCGATTTCTTATCGGTAGGTATTAGCTTTGATGTGCCATTGTATACCAGCCAAAAACAAGACAACGAAGTGTCGGCAAGTGTGTATAAGTCAGAATCTATAAAAACCGATAAGCGATTAGCCTTACGCCAATTAATATCGCAACTTGCTGCTACCTATACCTTACATAAGCAATTACAAGAAAGGCTAAACCTATATAAGATGCAAATATTGCCACAAACCATAGAGCAAGCAGAAACTGTGTTAAACGCATTTACCAATAACGACGGAGATTTTGACGAGGTGGTACAAGCGCAAATTACACAGTTAAACGCCCAGTTAAGCCTCTTAGATATAGAGGTTGAGCAACACAAAGTACATAGCCAACTTACTTATTACATGACTACAACCACCACTACTCAAAAGGCGTTATAAGATGACTACAAAAACGACATTTATTACCGCTGTTATGAGTATGCTAGTCGGTATTTTGGCGGCCACTCTTTATTTTAATTTAGCAAAAACGCAAGGCAATGAACCAAGCGATAAAGGCGCCGACAGCACACAAGTACTCTATTGGGTTGCTCCTATGGATGCTAATTTTCAACGCGACAAGCCCGGTAAATCGCCAATGGGTATGCAATTAGTACCCGTGTATGCGAGCAATCAAGAAAACGACTCAGCGGGCACTGTCACCATAAATCCTCGCGTGATTAACAACTTAGGGGTACGCACAGCGAAGGCTCAAATGAAGGCTATTAGCGAGCCAATTATTGCACTAGGTTTTGTTGAATATAATCAAGACACAATGGTACATATTCACCCAAGGGTAGAGGGCTGGATTGAATCATTATTTGTAAAGGCAGAAGGCGAGTATGTTGAAAAGGGTGAACCGTTATATGCCCTATATTCACCAGAGTTAGTGAATGCCCAAGAGGAGTATTTGTTGGCATTAACGCGAACTAATAAAAGCTTTGTTGAAGCCGCTAAGTCGCGCCTTTCCGCTCTGCAAATGCCCATGCAGGCGATTACGGAATTAACAAAAACGCGTAAAATTCAGCATCGTGTGGTGTTTTATACACCTCAAACCGGTTTTATTGATAACTTAAATATTCGTGAAGGTTTTTTCGTTACTCCGAGCAAAACCTTAATGTCTATTGGGGCCTTAGACGAGGTGTGGGTAAATACCGAAGTAATGGCAAGGCAGTCGAGTAAAGTGAAATTAGATATGCCGGTTAGTATTAGCCTTGAATATTTACCACTTGAGGTGTTTAACGGAAAAATTGACTATATCTATCCTACATTAGACGCAAGTAAGCGGACTTTGCGCGCAAGGGTGCGGGTGGACAACCCTAATTACCTTCTCAAACCCAATATGTATGCAAGGGTGAATATTGATACCACAGCGTCTACAAGCCAAAGTGATTTGCTTATTGTTCCTGCTCAAGCGGTTATTCGTACGGGTACGCAAAATCGTGTGGTGCTTGCCTTAGGTGAAGGTAAGTTCAAATCTGTTGAGGTGAAATTGGGTCAAATATTTTCTGAATATATTGAAATTACGCAAGGGCTTCAAGAGTTTGATGAAGTGGTTGTGTCAGCCCAATTTCTGCTTGATTCCGAAAGTAGTGTGAATTCTGACTTCATTCGAATTGGTGGTGTTCAAGATGGTAAGGCCCGACAAGATGAAAAAACGTCTATGGATAAGAGCATGGATATGGGAATGGATATGTCACGAAGCGCATGGACCCACGCAACAATAATTGAAGTAATGAGCGATGAACGAAAAATCACCTTAGATCACGGGGAATTAAGTGAATGGGGTATGCCCAGCATGACTATGGACTTTATAGTAGCCAGTCACGTCGATATGTCGGGCTTAAGCAAAGACATGGAAATCCACGTTGAAATCATTAAAACCGATATGCCTATGTTTACCGTTAATACCATTCATGTGATGTCTGAAAATAAGACAAGTGCTAGTAATGATGATATGTCATTGCCTAAGGCGTCTGATCAAAATGGTCACTCACAATGATTAATGCAATTATTAGATGGTCTGTATACAACCGATTCTTTGTGGTGCTCAGTACTCTTATTATAGTGGGTGCTGGAATTTATACCCTAAAGAATACTCCAATAGACGCAATTCCTGACTTGTCAGATGTACAGGTAATTATTAAAACGAGCTACCCAGGGCAAGCGCCGCAGGTAGTAGAGAATCAAGTTACGTATCCATTAACCACGGCAATGTTGTCGGTTCCTGGTGCCAAAACTGTAAGTGGTTTTTCCTTTTTTGGTGATTCCTATGTGTACATTATTTTTGATGACGGCACCGATTTGTATTGGGCGAGAAGCCGTGTCTTAGAATACCTCTCGCAGGTTGCGCCGACTTTGCCTGACAACGTTAGACCGCAACTTGGACCTGATGCGACAGGTGTAGGCTGGGTGTATTTATATGCGCTTGTTGATAAAACCGGTCAGCATGATATTAGTGAGCTACGCACTATCCAAGACTGGTTTCTAAAGTTTGAATTACAAACCGTGCCGGGTGTATCAGAAGTGGCGGCTATTGGAGGTATGGTCAAGCAGTACCAAGTGCAGCTAGATCCGCTTAAATTACGTGCCTTCAACATTCCTATTTCAGCGGTTCAAATGGCCATTAAACGTGGTAATCAAGAAGTAGGTGCATCGGTCATAGAAATGGCCGAAGCCGAGTATATGCTGCGCACGACAGGTTATATTCAAAGCATTCAGGATATTGAAACAATTCCACTGGGCGTTAATAATCAAGGTACGCCCTTGTTAATACGCGATATTGCCACAGTAACTGTGGGACCACAAATGCGCAGGGGTATTGGCGAGCTAAATGGCGAAGGTGAAACCGTTGGCGGTATAGTGGTTATGCGAGTCGGTGAAAATGCTCAGCAAACCATAGCCGGTGTTAAAGCTAAGCTTGAGACATTGAAAAAAGGACTGCCCGATGGCGTTGAAGTTGTCACTGTTTACGATCGCTCGGCCTTAATCAAAAATGCGGTGGATAATTTACGTTATAAGTTATTGGCTGAGTTTATTATTGTGGCACTGGTGTGTATGGCGTTTTTGTTTCATATACGCTCGTCTTTAGTGGCTATTATTAGCTTACCAGTAGGGATGTTAATTGCCTTTATTATAATGTACGCCCAAGGCATAAACGCAAACATCATGTCGCTTGGTGGCATTGCTATTGCCATTGGTGCCATGGTTGACGGTGCTATAGTCATGACTGAAAATATGCACAAGCACATGGAGAAAACCAAGCTTACCAAAGAAAATCGTTGGCAAATAGTGATTGATTCAGCCACAGAAGTGGGGCCTGCACTATTTTTTAGTTTGCTGATTATTACCGTTAGTTTTATTCCTGTATTTACCCTTGAAGCGCAAGAAGGGCGTATGTTTTCGCCCCTAGCCTATACTAAAACCTATGCCATGGCCGCCGCCGCCGTGCTTGCGATTACCTTAGTGCCTGTATTAATGGGTTACTTTGTAAGAGGTAAGGTACTTAGCGAGCAGAAAAATCCAGTGAATAGAGCGATAACCAATGTATATAAACCTGTGTTAACAATGGTATTAGCATTTCCTAAGTCAGCCATTTTTGTATCGCTAATCGTATTGGTCATTGGTTTTTTACCCCTTAACAAAATTGGCAGTGAATTTATCCCGCCGCTCGATGAAGGCGACCTTATGTATATGCCGACTACTTATGCGGGAATTTCGATCGGTAAAGCAAGGGAGTTATTACAGCAAACCAACAAGCTAATAAAAACAGTCCCCGAGGTAGAGACTGTTTTTGGCAAAGTAGGCCGAGCCGAAACCGCTACCGATCCTGCGCCATTAACTATGATTGAAACCTTTATTCAGCTAAAGCCTAAAGAGCAGTGGCGTGCAGGATTAACTTCACAAGCGCTGATTAAAGAACTTGACCAGTTAGTGGATTTCCCCGGTGTAACCAATGCATGGGTAATGCCAATTAAAACCAGAATAGATATGCTCGCAACCGGTATTAAGACGCCTGTGGGAATTAAGATTGGTGGTCCCGATTTGCTTCACATACAGCAAATTGGTCAGCAGCTTGAAACTATTTTAGCGGCGGTAGAGGGCACCGCGTCTGTTTATTCAGAGCGAGTGGCGGGCGGACGCTATATTAAAATAGATATTAAGCGCGAACAGGCAGCGCGATATGGACTTAATATTGCTGATATTCAGGAAACCTTAGCCGGTGCCATAGGCGGTATGAATGTATCGCAAAGCATAGAAGGGCGAAAACGATTCCCCATTAATGTGCGCTATTTACAAGATTATCGTTCGTCGCCCGAAGCTTTGTTATTGCTAACCATCATTACACCACAAGGTGAACATATAGCCTTAGGTGACGTAGCAAACCTAAGTATTGAAGATGGCCCACCCGGGATTAAAAGTGAAAATGCGCGGCCAAATGGTTGGGTGTATATCGATATTGAAAATATCGATATTGGTCATTATGTAAGCGGCGCGATGCTAGCAGTATCAGACCAGCTCGTATTGCCAGCAGGTTATTCAATTACGTGGTCGGGACAATATGAATATATGCAGCGGGCAAAAGAAAAACTGACGTATTTAGTGCCACTTACTATAGCCATTATTATTATTTTACTTTACTTGAATTTTCGCAATATGGTTGAGGTTGGCATTATTATGGGTACCTTACCTTTTGCGATGATAGGGGGAATATGGCTGCTGTACTTAGAAGGTTTTAATTTTTCAGTAGCGGTAGGCGTTGGGTTTATTGCGCTTGCCGGTGTGGCTGTTGAAATTGGCGTGATTATGCTTGTTTACCTTAATCAAGAATACAAGCGGATGCTTGAAAGTCACCATAGCCAAAATACGCAAGTTAACCTGCATGCTTTACAACAAGCTGTGTTAGAAGGAGCGGTCATGCGTGTGCGCCCAGTAATGATGACATCGGCTTCCATTATTTTGGGTCTACTGCCGGTGTTATATGGCACCGGAACCGGCAGCGAAGTAATGAGCCGCATTGCCGCGCCCATGGTAGGCGGCATGGTGAGCGCGCTGTTGCTCACACTGCTAATTTTACCGGCAATTTACTTGCTGTGGAAAAAACGGGAAATCACTTGATGCTTACCCAATATTTATACTAAAAGGTGAAAGCAAGTACAAAAAGAGCCTGCGACTGGGCCTGGTTTGTTGCTACGTTAACTAAGGCCCTGTTGGCGACTTCAGTGCTGTGCTGATGCAACTCAGCGCTAAGGTCAATTGTTGGGCTTAGTTGATATCGCCAGGCAATGTAATCCCGTTTCCATTACTATCGTTTGGGTCTTGAGGTTTGTCATCATCTTCGGAGACCCAATGATAATCCAGCCGAAATGTTGTTCTATGCTTGCCCGATGCATAGCTAGCGGCAACATATGCTGCGCGAAAGTCGGCATAAACACTTTGCTTTCCCATCAATGTATTGCCTTGTAAAAGCTGAACCATCAAACGCCATGTTGAACTAAGCTGATGCTGCAAGGCTAAGCTGTGGAATTTTGTATGCCAGCCATATAAACGGTCGGTATTGATTGCATTGGGGTTGGCGCGGTTATCATAATAATATATTGCGTTACTTTTACGTAAGTAGCTTAGATGCATGCCAACGTAAGGTCCCTAAAGGGTCGTTGCCTTTAAATAAGCCAATGTTCGCTTCCCAAGATCAGGGACTGCGACGTTTTCTACCATTTGAAAACCAAGTTGCCTCAGCGCCTAAGGTGCGCAGTTCTTTTCCTATCCAGCTATTAATTGCAGACTGCTTATATGTATATGGCGATAACCAGCCTTCGCTGATATTTTCAACTGACATTTCAGGGTAAAATGTACCAATTCTTGACTTGAATTTTATGTTGTTAGGACTCAGTGGCTTATACTGTAGATAGGCTTGTGTGAAACCAAGTTTTTTTTCACCATCAGCATAGGCGTTAATCACCGCTTTGTCCTGCCAGTTTGGTGAGATAGAGTAGCTACCTGCTACAAAGCCTTGTAGCCATTGCACACCATTTTTTTCGCCGCGTATTAACCCAGTGCCTTTGTTTTGCCAAGACGGTATTGAGTCTGCAATGACTATTGCGGTTGCTACTCTAGCGGTAATATTTTGTGCGAACGCCGAGTGTATTCCTAAAAAAATGCATACAAACGTTACTATGTTTATAAGGGTCGCGGTTCGCATAAAACTAGTCGTAATGCTGTAAAGAGTGGACGTCATCAAATTCATGATAGCTAGGCAATATTGGGTGGAGTAATACTATATCTAAGGATTTGGTATCTACGTTTTTTGCACTAGAAGTGGCTACGTGTATTTGTTCGATATCTTTATCATTAATTATTGGGTGCCACACTTTGACTGTGTATTCTCTTTTTGGGATATTGGTAAAGCTAGCCTCGCCATTTTCGTCCGTTTGTGTAAATAGCGCGGAGTTGGCAATGTATACATTGCCAAGCATCCAATCATGAATGTTGCAACCAAGCGCTGCTAAACCGGCTTTATCGAAGATAATACGTCGTGCTATCTCTTCTTTATAAATCCGTACTTCAAAGGTTTTTGCTTCAGAAAATGAAAACACATGATGCTGCACGGTATCGGTATCTGGAAATGCGACAACGCTTCCTTCTTAAACGGCCAGAATATGTGGCACAAATTGCTTATCAAGCTGTTTCATTATTTTTGTTTGTGTAGATGCATGCGACACGGTAAGGGGTGTTTCAGGAAATAGTTCCACAACTACATTCGACAAGCGTTTATAGTCTTTATCAAACACTGTAATCAACATTTCAGCAGACGCACAATACGAACAAAAAATAACGCTAATGGCTAACAAAATAATCCTAATCATAGGAGCCCAACTGCGGTAAACATAGAGGACGTTATCGGCCAGTTTAGAAGATTCATTATTGCGAATACTTAATATTGAAGATAATACGGTGATAGCCACAAAATAATTGCTCTCTCAGTATCCTGAATTGGCCAAAAAAAAGGCAATCAAAAATTCTGTTGTAGGTCCGTTTATCTGTAAAAATGACGACTAGACTTGTTTGCGAATTAAGCTAAGTAATGCTTGCGCAGCAGCCGATAAAGCGCCTTGACGACGCGTTACTACACCTACTTTATGAATGATTTGGGGCGCGCAGAGTTCGCGGCAATGCAGACCCATTTCAACCATATGGGCCCTGCTAGTACTGGGCACAACACTTAAGCCTAGTCCTTGCGTGACCATTCGGCCAATGCTCACTAACTGGTGAGACTCAAATACTGGCGTGAGTAAAAGGTTTTCTGTGGCTAGCGCTTTATCGATCAACGCGCGAGTGCCTGCAGGACGTTGTAAGCTAATATGCGGATACTGCAAAATGTCTTGCCATTGTAAGGTCGATTTATCCAGTAAGGGATGAATGCTGGGAAGAATGGCAACAAACCTATCTTCATAAAGTGGTTCGAAATCCAGTTCGGGCACATCGCCTGGGTCGAAAGTTATGCCTAATTCACAGCGATTTTCTCGCACCATTTCTATTACGCTTTCGGCAATTACATCGTGCATCGTCACGTTTATATCTGGATATTGTTTATGAAAATTAGCCAATATAATAGGCAATAGATTAGTGGCATAAGTTGGCATTGCCGCCACATCGAGTTTACCGCGTAGTAGCGCAAAATGGTTGCGGACGTCTTGTAACGATTGCTCCCAATCAGACAGTAGTCGCCTTGCTACGGGAAAAAAGGCTTTACCTTCGGGCGTTAACGATACGGCGCGCGTAGTGCGTAGTAGTAGTTTACCGCCTAAGCTCTCTTCCAAGTTTTTGATCTGAATGCTTAATGCTGGCTGCGATAAATGAAGTTGAACTGCTGCTTCTGCAAAACTCCCGGTGCGGGCAATGGCAGTGAATGCGACAACTTGATTGATGGGAATATTCATTTATTCTCTATTTGGCGTTATTTATGCTGCGTTGGTTTGCCTTGAGCAACTTGTTTTGTATTGATCGCTTTGAACTATGCAAAAGGCATTGATTGATTAATAAAAATTATTAATCAATCAATTAAAAAATACAATTTGATTAATATAACGGCTTCTTGCATGCTGAGCAATTACAAATCATATATTATGAACAACATAAAGGTGAGCATTGTGTCTGGATTTGACAAAGTAGTATCGAGTTATGCCCAAGCCCTAGAGGGTTTAGAAGACAACATGACCATAGTCGCCGGTGGCTTTGGATTGTGTGGTATTCCTGAAAATTTAATTAAAGAAATTAAACGAAAAGGCACGAAAGGTCTTACGATTGCCTCAAATAACGCAGGGGTCGACGGCGCTGGTTTAGGATTGCTTTTAGAAGACAAGCAAATTCAAAAGATGATTGCATCTTATGTTGGCGAAAATGCTTTGTTTGAAAAGCAAATGATGAGCGGTGAGCTTGAAGTAGAACTTACGCCTCAAGGCACCCTCGCAGAAAAAATGCGTGCCGGTGGTGCCGGTATACCTGCATTTTTCACCGCTACGGGCTATGGTACGCCAGTAGGCGAAGGCAAAGAAGTACGCGAATTTAATGGTCGTCACTATATTTTAGAAGAAGCCATAGTGGGGGATTTTTCAATTGCAAAAGCTTGGAAAGCCGACCGTTACGGTAATTTAGTGTTCCGTAAAACTGCACGTAATTTTAACCCAATGGCCATTACTGCGGGTAAAATTGCGGTGGTTGAAGTAGAAGAAATTGTGGAAGTAGGGCAGCTCGACCCTGATGAAATACATTTACCGGGTATTTATGTGAATCGTCTTATTCAAGGCACTTTCGAAAAAAGAATAGAACAGCGCACTGTGCGCAACGCTTAGGAGAATTAAATATGGCTTTAACTCGCGAACAACTTGCCCAACGTGTTGCCCAAGAATTTCAAGATGGCTTTTACGTAAATCTTGGTATTGGAATACCCACGTTAGCGGCTAACTTTATTCCTGAAGGTATGCAGGTAATGCTGCAGTCTGAAAATGGTTTGCTGGGTATGGGACAATTCCCTACCGAAGATGAGGTAGATGCAGATCTTATTAATGCAGGCAAACAAACGGTCACCATGGTGAGTGGTGCTTCTATATTCTCGTCGGCCGAGTCGTTTGCCATGATCAGAGGCGGTCATGTTGACCTAACGGTATTAGGCGCATTTGAAGTGGACTGCCAAGGTAATATTGCCTCGTATATGATACCAGGTAAGTTAATTAAAGGTATGGGCGGAGCTATGGACTTAGTCGCCGGCGCCGACAACATTATTGTGACCATGACCCATGCTTCTAAAACGGGCCAATCAAAACTATTGGACGAATGTACTTTACCACTCACTGGTAAAGGCTGTATTAAACGTGTACTCACCGACCTAGCCCTAATGGATATTAAAGACGGTACATTTATTTTACGAGAGCGCGCACCGGGCGTAAGCATTGACGAAATTAAAAGCTTAACTGCGGGCAGTTTAGTGGTCCCAGATCATGTGCCAGAAATGGCCTTTTAAGACTTCTTTGCTATCACTACAAACATCACATATTAATGTGATGTTTGCTTTCACTTTTTTCTGTAGTTTATTTTTAAAAGTCGACTTAACTAACTTACTAATAAGTTAGTGCTTTTGCCAACTGTTAGTAAAACTCGCCAATACAAACTTTCCATGAAATTTTAAGTGCATGATATTTATGAAAATAAATATTTGGTATGGTCTGTGCTTACACTAATAACTATACCCACTTCGTTTTATTTAATTATCAGGAAAACCGGATGCCAGTTAAATTAGAAGACCGACCTATTGAAACTGTAAAAGAAGAAGTTATTGATGTATTAGTGCATAACTATAGCCATGGTTTTATTTCAAACGAAGCGTTTGAGCGCAGGTTAGATAAGGTTATAGAAACTACTTCACATCAAGCAATGATGGACCAAATTGCCGACTTAGACGCTACCCCTAACGAAGAAATTAAGCAGCAAAAGGAACAGCAGTTTAGCGTTAATTATAATAATGAAGTAAGCGAAGAATCTGAAACTATCGTTAACATTTTAGGCAGTAGCGATAGAAGTGGTCAATGGGTAGTACCTCGTGTCATTAAGGTTTACAGCATTTTGGGCGGGGCTACCATCGATTTTACAGATGCGCGCTTCAACTCGCCGAATGTTAAGGTTCAAATTATTAGTGTGTTAGGCGGCGACAAGATTTACGTACCTGAAAATGTAAACATCGTATCCAAAGCATTTTGTGTATTAGGCAGCATTGACAACAAAGCGCCTTCAATCGCGTCGCGTCAAGCACCTACTATTACTATAGAAGGCTTAATTTTATTCAGTAGTTTAGATATCAAAATAAAAGTCACTATAAAAGAAAAATTTATAGCATTTGCGAATCAAATGAAAGAGATGTTTGATACCAATCCTAAGTAAGTTGAACTCGATATCATCAACCGTGTTTAACTTATGTCAGCAAGGAAGCTATTTGGTAATTAGGAGCAACATGCGTTGCTCCATTTTTTTTAACCAATTGCCCCGGCATGCCGAATACGACTGCGGTTTCTTGTGATTCTGCAATAGTAGTCGCGCCAAGACTATACGCATTATGCATTTCTTGAGCACCATCGTTTCCCATGCCAGTAAGCTGAATGCAGCATAGTTTTCTAGGTGTTATGCATGCTACTGCGCTGTCGACTAATTTTGACACGCTTGGATGCCATAGGTAACTTTCGTCAGTTTCAATGGGTTTCACATACAGCCCACTGCCTAACTTCTCCACAACAATATCGCCGTCTCCTTGCGCAATATAGATGTGTCCTTTTATGATTGCTTGTTTTTGCGTTACTTCTACCACCTCAAGTGCACACATAGCATTCAAACGTTCTGAGAATACTTTTGTAAATCGTCCGGGCATATGTTGCGCAACGATAATCGGGGTAGGATAGTTTGCGGGTAAGGCTGGTAAAATCGTTTGCAAACAGTTTGGCCCGCCTGTTGATACGCCCACCACGATGAGATCGAAACTCCCTCTTGATATAGGTGTTTGTATGACTTGCTCTATATTTTTACGAGTGCAGTCTTCTTGCTGTTTACGCTGATTTCTTCGTATCGACAACAGGCTAGGTTTTACATTCGCAGCCGCAAGCACTTTTTCAACCATAAGACCCGACAGTTCACCCATATTAAACGAGTATGTGCCACTTGGTTTCTGAATATAATCGACTGCACCTAATGCCAATGCATCAAAAGACGTTTGCGCGCCTTTTTCAGTAAGCGAAGACACAATTACTACTGGCGTAGGCTGTTTCGCCATAATCTCTTTCAAACAGCTTAGGCCATCCATAACTGGCATGTTTATATCGAGTACTATAACGTTAGGTGCAAAATCAGCCAATAGCGTCAAACACTCTTGGCCATTACTCGCCATTTGAGTTACAAATCCAGCGTGTTCTAACACTTGTTTATGAAACTTTCTCATAAGCGCAGAATCGTCGACTATCAACACTTTTTGACTCATTATACTTTTTTTTCCTTGGCTGCCAAATAGACACGAGGTTATCGCATTTAGAAAATGCTGGTTTACTATATATCGTCAAATACGCTAACTACTTAACCGCTACTTAGCGACAATAAAAGTAAAGAGTGGCGAGGTAAAAGAAATGCAAAAATGTCGTAAAACAAAAAAAGGAGCCGAAGCTCCTTTTGCATATGTTAACTCAAACGACTAGCGCTATTTAGATGCCGTCGAAATAGGGCCGTTTGGTCCTTTTTTACGTTTGAAAGTGCCAAATAGCCATTTCAACATCGATAGAAAACAACGACCAAGGAATCTAAAGAAACGGCCAATGTCATTGCCAATAATGTATAAACTAGGCACCAAAATAAGCGTAACTAAGGTTGCATACATTACTGCAAACCCTAAGCCAACTGCCATTGGAATAACGAAACCTGCTTGCAGGCTGGTTTCAAACATTATTGGTAACACGCCTACAAAGGTAGTGATTGAGGTAAGCGTGATGGCTCTGAAGCGCGCACAGCCTGCCTCAATTACCGCTTCTTTTATACTGTAGCCTTCTTTGCATCGAGTATTTACATAATCGGTCATTACCAAGGAGTCGTTAACTACTACCCCTGCTGCGGCGATGAGACCAAAAAATGAAAATAGACTTAAGTCGAGGCCAAATAAGGCATGGCCCCAAATTGCACCGGTAAAACTAAACGGAATAACCGACATAATAATGAGCGGTTGCGCATAGCTTTTTAAAGGAATCGCAAGTAACAAATATACAAACGCTAAGCCCGTAATAAAAAACGATATTTGTTCAAGGTTTTGAGTTTGCTGCTCTTCGATTTTACCCCCTAGCTCTGTCTTTATGCTCGGGAAGGCTTTTTGCATATCGGGAAGTAAGTTATCCTTTATGTTTTCCACTACTTCGCTTGGCTCAATAACTTCTTCATCTATAGAGCCCCAAACATATACGCTTCTAAAGCCACCTTCGCGACGAATATAACTAATACCAGGTGATTCGCTCAAATCCGCAACATCACCTAACATTACCTCTTGACCAGAAGGGGTTCTAATAACGGTGTATTTCAAGTCAGCAAAGCGTTCTCTGGTAAGTCTAGGGTAACGTACCATTACTCTAACTTCCTCACCATTACGCAGCACGCGTTGTGCTTCTCCGCCATAGAAACTGGCGCCTACTTGGCCGGCAATAGTGGCCAAATCTAAACCCAAATCGTAAGCGACTGGTTTAAGCGACATCTGCACTTCTTTGCTGTCAGGATCTATCGTTGAACTAACATCAAAGACGCCTTTTTGGCCTTGTAATTTTTCAATCAAGTAGCGTCCCGCTTTATTTAACGTAGCTATATCAGAGCCAAATATTAAATATCCGAATTCGCCGTCGTCACCGCCACCATTTAAATCGTCTTGAATGGTAAATGATTTCATACCTGAAATTTCAGGAATACGTTCGCGCCACCTACGAGCTAGCTCAAACGTATTGAAGTGACGTAGCTCTTCGTCCACTAACGGCGCCATTATGCGTCCTTCATTACGTCCTCGGTTAAACACCATAATGTCACGCACCATGGGGCTACCGTACTCTTCAATTATTTCTTCCTCAACTTCTAAAATAACCCGTTCTATGGTTTGTAGCGCCTGAATGGTTTCTATGTCAGAAATAGTCTCACTCATTTCTATACTAATACTTGGGAAATCATGAGGTACGCTAGGTTCAGGCACTACGCGTACAACATTTGTAGTAATTAACTGTGCAGCAATGGCCAACATAAGGACGAAAAACAACAAAGTGAACCATCGGTTTTTAGTGCAAAATTTAATAAAGTTTTTGTAAGGCCCATTTACAAAACCAAAAAATCGTTTATTGAATCGGGTACGCCAGCTATTTTCTGGCAGTGGTTTAAAGGTTGAAGCTGCAATATGAGCAGGCAGAATAAGCTTCGACTCAACCAAGGAAAACGCTAAACATAAAATAACCACCGCTGAAATATTATAGAAAAAGTCAGCAGAGGGCCCAGCGCTAAATAACACCGGCACAAATACAGCCATGGTGGTTAACACCCCAAAGGTAGCCGGTGTAGCAACGCGTTTAGCGCCCATAATAACGTTGTGAACACTATTACCTTTGTTTTCTATTTCTGTGTAGGCGCTCTCGCCTATAACAATGGCATCGTCCACCACTATCCCTAGCACCATAATAAATGCAAAAAGAGATAAAATATTAATGGTCACGCCTACCAGTGGCATTAACGCCATAGCACCTAAAAAGCAAACAGGTAAACCAATCATCACCCAAAAAGCGAGTTTAAAGCGTAAGAAAATAGCCAGCATGATAAAGACTAAAAATGCACCTTGCGTTAAGTTGTTCAGCATCATGTCTAAACGACCATTTAGGTAGTAAGTAAAATCTACAACCGTTTTTATCTGCACACCGCTTGGTAAGGTTTTATTGCGCTTTTCAATGTAAGCTTGGACTGAGTTTGATACTGGAATAATGTTTTGCGCGCGAGTAGCATTCACCTGAATAGACATAGCGTTCATACCATTAAACTTGAAGTAGCGTTCGCCTTCTTCAAATCCATCATAAATAGTCGCAACGTCTTTAAGCAGCACCCGCGAACCACCTGAGCCTAACTTAACGGGGATATCGGCAAACTCCTCTCCATTGTAAAATTGATTTTCAATGCGAACCGCAATGGTGCCCGCGTCAGTCTTTATTTGACCGGCTGAATAATTTGCTGAATAGCGACGTATTGCTTGCGTAATATCGTTAATGGTTAAGTCATATTTACGTAGCATTTCAGGTTTTATTTCTACTGCAATTTCATCATTTGGAGCATTTGCACTCGCTAGCTGTACATTCGCCAAAGCCAACAACTCATCTTCAACTTGTTTTGCTAAGGGTTTTAAATCGGTAAGTGGAATATCCCCTACAAGCGACAGCTCCATAACAGGCTGTTCAAACTGTATTTGTGATACGGTAATAGGCTCCATGGCCGCTGGGAATGTGGCAATGCCGTCAATTCTCGCTTTTATTTTGTCGAGCACATCGGGTAAATTTTCGTCTAGTTGAATCTCCATTGTGACCCGGCCGCCGCCACGAAATGAACGACCAATGCTTGTTTTGATTTCAGGCAAATCTTTTGTGGCTTCTTCGATTTTTATAGTAATAGATTCTTCTATTTCTTTCGGAGATGCACCTGGGTAGCTTATAAACGCGTTTATATAGTTAATTTCAATGCTAGGGAACATTTGTTTTTGAATGGTGAAATAACTAAACGTTCCTAACAACATAATCATAAACATCATTAAGTTTGATGCCACAGGATTGCGCGCGAAGTAGCCTATTATGCCACCGCCACTTACTGAGTAATCGACTTTAGGTAGCTGGGATTCTGAATTCATTATCTCGCTCCTTATAATACTGACACGGCAGTTTGTGAACTGCCATCAGCCGAGTTAATGTCAGATGTTAATTCCGTAGGCTCTTCATGAATGTTAACTTCCATTCCATTTTGCGGGTATTCAGGTAAGTTTTTCACTAATCGGTCACGTTCACTTAAACCGCTGCTGATGTAGAAGAAAGTCCCTTCTTCGCGCACAACTACTACCTCATGAGATTCAAGTAAATTATCGCTATCTACCAACCATATTTTACGATTGTTAACTAAAGACTGAGGCACTTTGAATACGTTTTCGATTACTTTCCCTGCAAATTTCACCTGTACATAGGTACCAAATTTAATGCTGGGTAAACCGTTTTCTATGCCGTAAGGATCTTCTACGCGAACAACTAAATGTTGCATACGGGTATTTTGATCAACTACCCCTAAGTTTCTATTTACCATACCCTCACGAGTGATATTTATTTTGCCTATGGTGCTTACGTTGGCAACAATGTTTTGTAAGCTGTCTTGTATAAAGCCACTGTCAAAGCCCGCTATAGGAATGGTAATTTCGGCGGTCTCTATATTATTTAAATGAGCTACCTTCATACCAGTGCTAACAAATTGACCAGTGCCTACATCTCTAGAAATTATTAAGGCATCGTATGGGGCGCGTACTTCAGTTTTTGCTAAGTTACGGTTGGCGATGCGAAGTGAAGCCTCAGCAGATTTTAACTGAGCTTGTGCGCTTATCACTTGGGGCTTGCGCAAGTACAAATCACTAACTTGGCTTTGCGGTAAATTACGCGCTTCACGTTTAGCAACCTGTTGACGAGCTTGTTCTTCAATTAGCGTGGCTTTCGCAAGAGAAATTTGTGCTTCAGCTTGTAATACTGCGGCTTCATATGTGTCGGATTCTATAGTAAACAAGACCTCATCTCTTTTAACGACACCGCCCGCTACAAAGTTCTTATTCCAGCTGAGCACTTCGCCGCTCACTTGTGCAGAAAGCTCTGTGCTTTCAAGAGGCATCAATTCACCAAAACTTGTTATTTCAATTTGATGATCAATTGCCACTAATGCCTCCACGCTAATAACAGGCCGAGCATCTACTGGTTTCTTTTCTTCAGTCTCTTCAGCTACAGCATGTATTATTCCCATAATACCAAACCCGACTGTTAGCATGGCAATAAGTATTAATATTTTAATAAACACTGATTTCATTTCGGTCGTTCCCTTTAGGTGCGTGGTTGCACAGCTGCGCAATTAAGATTATTTAATAATGGTGACAATTGTACGCACAATGTATGTTTAATATATGTGCCAAATGTAACGAAATATTTATTATATTTAATCGTATGCTATACACACGAAAAAGGCGTAGATAATATCTACGCCTTTACATTAAATTTCTTTAATATGTTCTTGTTAATTAGGACTAAATAATAACAACTTAATAGCTAGCGTTTCCTGGCGTTCTTGGGAAAGGAATAACATCGCGAACATTTTGTACACCCGTAACATAGGCAACTAAACGTTCAAATCCTAAACCAAAGCCCGAATGCGGTACTGTTCCGTAACGGCGTAAGTCTCTGTACCATGCATAATCATCGGCATTTAGGTTCATCTCTTTAAGGCGCCTGTCAAAAACATCAAGGCGCTCCTCACGCTGCGAGCCCCCAATAATTTCGCCAATGCCAGGAGCAAGTACGTCCATAGCCGCAACGGTTTTGCCATCGTCATTTATGCGCATATAAAAGGCTTTAATATCTTTTGGATAATTTTGCATAATGATAGGGGCACCAATATGCTCTTCAGCCAAGTAGCGCTCGTGCTCAGATTGCAAATCAACACCCCATTGCACAGGGTACTCGAATTTTTTACCGCATGTTTGTAGAATCTCGATGGCGTCAGTATAATCCATGCGCACAAATTCAGAGGCTGTAAGGGCAGTTAGGCGCTTAATCACATCTTTATCTACACGTTGCTGGAAAAACGCCATGTCGTCGGCACGTTCTTCTAGTACGGCGCTTACCACGTACTTTAATAAATCTTCGGCAAGTTGCGCAATATCAGCTAAGTCAGCAAATGCGACTTCAGGCTCTATCATCCAAAATTCAGCTAAGTGACGACTAGTGTTTGAATTCTCAGCTCTAAAAGTAGGACCAAATGTATATACTTTCGACATTGCAGTGCAGTACGTTTCAACATTTAGTTGACCCGATACCGTTAAAAAGGTTTCTTTACCAAAGAAGTCTTGGGCGTAATCTACTTGCCCTTTATCGGTAAGTGGCAAGTTTTGCATGTCGAGTGTAGACACTCTAAACATTTCGCCAGCGCCTTCAGTGTCTGACCCAGTAAGGATAGGCGTGCTAATCCACATGTAGCCGCGTTCATGGAAAAAGCGATGCACGGCATGAGACAATGAGTTTCTTACTCTAGTAACCGCGCCGATTAAATTTGTACGTGCACGCAAATGCGCATGCTCTCGCAGATATTCAATACTGTGACGTTTGGCTGCCATAGGATAGGTGTCTGGGTTTTCTACCCACCCTACAATATTGATTTCGCTGGCTTCAATTTCGACTGACTGCCCTTTACCTTCAGATTGTTTGACAACACCTGTGGCAATAAGTGAGCATCCAGTGGTTAACTTAAGTATATCTTGATAGTTACCAAGGGTATTTAGTACGACCACTTGTACAGGGTCGAAACAGCTACCATCATGCACGGCCACAAATGATAAACCGGCTTTAGAATCACGTTTGGTACGCACCCATCCTTGCACGCTTACCGTACTACCTTCCTCAAATTTACCAGCCAATACGTCGGCGACTGGGGCTTCACTCATATTATTCTCCATAGATTTACTCAAGCTATTGTTTTATTTGCCGAAAAAAAGACATGATTTGTAAAAACGACAAACATAGTGAGTAATATAGTTGCAATTGTTTTACTAATTCCTAATAGTATACTGTACTCAAACGTTGTTGACACTACCGTATAAAAAATATGCTGAATAAATATGCCAAATAAAAAAAATTCACCTGAGCCTTTTGATGAAACCACTTTGCGTATGCCCGATAGCTTTGCTGAAAGGCGCAAAATAAGCCGTAGAAAAGATGCTTTTTACCAAGTTGTGGTGGGTATTAATATTCTTGCTTGGGTACTGTTAACAGGTTCACTTATTTTATTGCATTACGCGCGTCCTGAGTTTATTACGGGTGTGCAAAACTACTGGGGCATAGAAGGCCGCGATTTTTGGTCAACAGCTCATGTGGGCGATTTGTTAACGCTGCTACAAATATGCTTATTTGCCACTGTCGTCACCGTTGTGTTGCGAAGCCGCAGAAATCGCAGAAAAACCGATAGGTTTGGCGTTAATGTGTTGGGTTTACTAGTTATCTCAACAACAAGTTTAGTTACCCTTTATATGGCAATCTAGTATTCATAAGTTATGTGTCAAAACAGATACATGAGCTAAGCCATTGAAAATAATAAGCTATACTGATTAATGTGCTGAATTAAAAAACAGACTGATTTTGCGCTGTCTTTAATTAGAGACGACTTTCTTCCACAAACTCCTCTACTAAAACATTAAGTCATTGTATTTTAAAGTAAATTAACAGTTGGCATGCAAATTGTAGTGTATTCAGTGAACACCCGATATGTTGGTGGCTTTTAAAACACAGCGCTAACAATATTTAGCTTTGATGCTGGACCAACATATCATTACTTCTTTAATCAAAAGGACAAGGTTATGAATACATATAGAAAAACAGCTATTATCGGATTGAGTGTAATTGCATTGCAGGCCATCACTTCTTTGGCAAATGTTAGCGCTCAAGAAAGCTTGCTAACCACACTTGATAAAGATCAAGATGGGTTGATTTCACTTAAAGAAGCGGCTGGCCATCAAAAGCTTATTGATAACTTTAACGTAATTGACGTCAATGAAGACGGATATATCAGCATGGATGAGCTAGTCGCTAGCGATCTTACAAAAGGATAAGTTAGCAAAATAACGTAGCGTTCTTAGGTGGTTACTTGACGCACATCGAGTAGCCATCGTTTTGAATATACAGAATTATTAATTACCGCTTGAACCACAATGGTTTATTTGCAAAGCTAGACCCAAATAACTACAAAACTGGCCATATTTTGCAAGTACGTTCATTACGACAATTAATACTAGGCAGCTTTTTTGTTGCGCTAGTGCCTCTTATCGCCTTGCTTTGGCAGAGCCAGCGTGACTTTGACTCTATGAGTCAATTAACGGCTAACAATACTGCTTTCTTTGTGTTTATGACCAGCGAAATGCGAGAACTTGAAGCACTAGGTGACGATGTAGAACGCTTAGTACGTCAATATCAAGTCTTTCCCAAAAATCAATTGCAAGAACTCGCCGATACTGCCATTTCGGGTTACTCCAGTAAACTCTCCTTTTTATGCGACCAGTTCTCAGATGTTACCGAATGTAGCGATTTAAACTTAACCTTGTCCCAGTTAGCAGAATACCCCACATTCAATGACAACTTATTACTCGATGCCCAGCTTGCAGATTTACGTCAGTCGCAACAGGTATTGCGCCGGCAAGTGCAGCAATTGATTAACCAACGCATTGTATCGCAGCAAGTTTTTTTGGAAGAGGTACAAAGCAGGCAAGGCTGGTCAACTGGGGTTTTAGTGCTGATGTCTTTAGGACTAACCATACTTGCTGCTCAGCTTATTATTAAGCCGGTGCGCAAGCTTCAGATGATTATCCGAAAAATTGCTAACAACGAACCTAAATTGCCGGAACAAACACGTGAAGGGCCAAGGGAGTTGGTAGCCGTAGAGCGAGACCTCTATTGGCTAAATGACCGCATTCAGCAATTAGAGAAGGTGCGTACAGCGCTGCTTCGCCATGCATCACACGAATTGAAAACGCCAATGGCAAGCATAAAAGAAGGCTGTGAAATTCTTGATCAAGGCATGGTTGGTGAATTAACTAAGGCACAAAAAGAAGTGGTATCTTTGCTCACCATTTCAACAGAAAGATTAAACCTACTAATTGTAAAGTTACTCGACTACAACGCTTTGTTGCAGCAAGCTGAGCCAAAATTTGAGAAAATTGAATTACACGAAATGGCAAAAGCTTGTGTGGGTCAATATGGACTTTTACTTGCACAAAACCACCAGTCTGTTGTTATTCGTATTGAACCTGTTCATTCTATTGTTAGCGACCCTGAACTGTTGCGCAGAGCGCTAGACAACTTAGTTTCTAATGCTATTGCTCATGGCAAGATTGATTCTCAGATAATTATTCGTTCGGGTGATATGGGTAGTTTTAGCAATATAGACGTACTTAACTCAGGCAAGTCTATTTCTTTGGCTTCGCGAGGCGAAATATTTGAGCCCTTTAAGCGCGGTCAAGGACCGCGCAACGACAAAGTGATTGGTGCAGGCTTAGGACTTTCTATTGTAAGTGATTGCGCTCGACTTTTAGGGGGTGACGTCACAATTATCGACGATGTTCACGCCGACGTTTGTTTCAGGATACGTTTACCTAAACGAGAGTTGTTGGCGCAAAGAAGCGAGGCATAAATTAATAGTATTTTTCACCACAACAGGATATTCAAAATGAACTTTAGTAGTAATAAAGTATTCAAAGTGGTAGTGGTCATATCTGCGGTATGGCTTTTGGGTGGATGTGAGTTACTCGAGAAAGTAAAAAAAGGAAAGCAGTATAAGCCACATAGTGCACCCATTACTACATCTGATACTGGCTTGTGCGCGACGCAGGCACATCAAGAATCCTTTGGTGATTTTTGCTATATACCTCATTGGGTTGATTACATTCTTGCGGTGCAACAAATGGATTGGTCAAGCAAAGTGGAATTGATTCGGGATTTAGGCGAAGAGCCTACAGCTACGCAGCTAGTACAAAAAATATTACTAAGCCAAGGCGTCGATACTCCTTATCAACATCGCTTGAGAGCGCAAAATTGGATAATAAAATTAAATACCGACGCACCTGAATTAATGAGCAATCTAGTGAACGACCTAATATACGATAACAGCAAGCAACTGCTTGAATTCGAATCAGCCATCACCATTTTAAGTAGAGTTAATGTCAGACAAGAAAAAACGATAACAGAACTTCAATTATCGCTTTCAGAGCGAGAACTACAAATACAAAAGCAACAGGGACAGGTCGAACAGTTATTGAAAATCGAGACTGATCTTATAGAACAGAATAGGAATGAAAAACGGTGAGAGCAGACATAGTGCAAGAAGTAAAACCCAAGTTATTATTAATTGACGACGATGAATGTTTACTGCGATTAATGTCCATCCGATTGGAGGGGGAAGGCTTTGATGTTACTAGTGTAAATAACGCAACGCACGCACTTCGCCTTACCTATAATAATAAATATGACGTAGTGCTAAGCGACTTGCGTATGCCGGGAATGGACGGCCTGAGTTTGTTTGATGAAATTTTACAAAAACACAGCGACCTGCCAGTTATCTTGATGACTGCACATGGCACTATAAAAGATGCTGTGGCCGCAACTCAACGCGGAGTTTATAGTTTCATTACCAAACCGGTTGATCACAAAGAACTGCGAAAAACTTTATTAAAAGCGGTATCGCAAAGCAGCCGTGAAAGTAGTATGGGTGAATGGTGTGCTGAAATTGTAACGCGCTCTCCTGATATGATTAGATTGTTAAAACAAGCCGAAAAGGTCGCTGACAAAAATGTGAGCGTCTTGATATCGGGGGCAAGTGGAACGGGTAAAGAATTACTTGCAAAAGCAATTCACAATGCCAGTGATCGAAAAGATAAACCGTTTGTTGCCATTAATTGTGGCGCTTTACCTGAAGATTTACTCGAATCAGAATTATTTGGTCACGTAAAAGGCTCGTATACGGGTGCATTTCAAAATACCACTGGCTTATTTAGGGAGGCTGATGGCGGCACCTTATTTTTAGATGAAATTGGTGATATGCCGCTTTCGCTGCAGGTTAAATTACTGCGGGCACTGCAAGAGCGCACAGTACGACCTGTTGGTTCGAGTCAAAGTATTGAAATTGATGTACGAATCATTTCTGCTACTCATAAAGACTTGCAAGAAGCAATGAAGGTGAGTGAGTTTAGGGAAGATTTATTTTATCGATTGAATGTGGTTAATTTGGAAATTCCCCCACTTAAAGACAGATTTGAGGATATTCCTATTTTGGCTGAACACTTGCTTCGCCAAAGTGCCGAAAAGCATGGTATTGAAGTGTTAAAGTTTGCCGACGATGCACTCACCTTAATGACCAAGTCAGACTGGCCGGGCAATGTAAGGCAACTTGTTAATGTGGTAGAACGATGCGTTGCGCTAACTCATTCGCAAATTATTCCTGCGAGTTTGGTCGAGCAAGCCTTATCTCAAGAAAACAAATATTGGCCAACCTTAACTGAAGCGCGAGATTCTTTTGAATATGAATATTTGTGTAGGTTGTTGCAGTTGACTGAAGGCAATGTAACTAGAGCATCTGACTTAGCCGGTAGAAACAGAACCGATATGCACAAGCTTATGAAAAAGCACGGGCTTGTGGCGGCCGACTTCAGAGCGGCCCAGTTGACTGGGGCATAGAACTATAAACTAAGTACAAAGATTGAAGCTATTTAGCAAGTAGCTTCAATGCCTTTGCTTATTGCATGGGTGAGTGTAGTAATATCTTCTTGAGAGCAAATAAAAGGAGGCATTACATACACCAGCTTACCAAAAGGCCTTATCCAAGCACCATGTTTTATAAAAACTTTTTGAATCGTCGCAACATCTACCGCTTGTTTCATTTCAACTACGCCTATTGCCCCTAAAGTTCTTACATCGGCTACTGCCGGATGTTGCTTAAGTGGCATCAATTCTTGCGTAAGTTGCTCATATATATCGTTTACACGACTTTCCCAATTTGAAGATAACAATAGTTCTATACTCGCATTTGCGACTGAACAAGCTAAAGGGTTGCCCATGAAAGTAGGCCCGTGCATAAACACTCCCGGACTGCCTTCACAAACACCTTGGGCAACATCGTCGGTGCATAATGTAGCGGCCAATGTCATGTAGCCACCGGTGATGGCTTTTCCTAAACACATAATATCTGGCGTTACATCAACATGATTACAGGCAAATAATTTGCCCGTGCGGCCAAACCCGGTGGCAATTTCATCGCAGATAAGCAATACATCGTACTGGTCGCACAACTGGCGACAGGCTTTCAAATATTCAGGGTGGTAAAGGCGCATACCGCCTGCTCCCTGCACAACAGGCTCTAAAATAAGGGCCGCTATATTGGCATGTTCTTGCGCTAATATATCTTGCAGCGGGCCAATATCATCAGGATTCCAACTTTGGTCAAAGCGGGTTTGTGGTGCGGGTGCAAAATAATGCTCAATAAGACTGCTTTTAAATAAAGAATGCATGCCATTTACAGGATCGCAAACTGACATAGCCGCAAAGGTGTCACCATGGTATCCATTGCGCGGTGTCAATAACTTATTCTTGTCCAAACGTCCCTGGCAGGCCCAATACTGCATGGCCATTTTAATGGCTACTTCAACGGCTACTGAACCAGAATCAGCTAAAAACACACGGTTTAGGCCGTGAGGTGTTATATCAATCAGTGTTTTACACAAATCTACCGCAGGCTTGTGGGTCAGCCCACCAAACATTACGTGAGAAAATTTGTCGAGCTGTGTTTTAGCGGCTTCATTTAATACAGGATGATTATAGCCATGAATAGCCGCCCACCACGATGACATGCCGTCTACTATTTTTTCACCAGTGCTGAGTTCAATTTGTACACCTTGTGCCCCTACCACTTCGTAACAAGGTAAAGGATTGACCGACGATGTGTAAGGATGCCAAATATGGCGTTTATCAAACTCTATGGTAGAGAGGAAAGGGTCTTTGGGTATTCCAGAGGCGCCATCATTATATTTTGAGTTGTTCAATATTTAACCTGTAGTTTAGGGTGTATGATAATTTACATTGACAAATATTACGTGGGCCATAGACTAGTTACAATTTAGTTCAGAGTAAACCTTTTTATGACTGCTACCGTTCATCAAAATAATAATAACAGCGCAATAAACAGCATGGCTACTGAGTCTGCACATAATCCACAAAGCACCACTGGGCCTGTTCGTCACGACTGGTCTATAGACGAAATAAATGGGCTATATGCGATGCCTTTAAACGATTTGATGTTTAAAGCACAAACCATTCATCGAGAATACTTTAACCCTAACTATGTACAGGTTAGCACGCTACTATCGATTAAAACTGGAGCGTGCCCTGAAGACTGTGCATATTGCCCTCAAAGCGCTCGCTACGATACTGGTCTCGAGAAAGAGCGCTTGTTAGAAATAAGTAAAGTAATAGAGCGAGCAAAAGAGGCAAGGGCCACAGGCTCGACACGTTTTTGTATGGGTGCTGCTTGGCGAAATCCAAAAGAGCGTGACATGCCTTACGTAATTGACATGGTTAAAGAAGTGAAAAAGTTAGGCCTTGAGACGTGCATGACTTTAGGTATGTTGTCGCGTGAGCAAGCTTTGGCACTAAAACAAGCGGGTTTAGATTATTACAACCACAACTTAGACACATCCCCTGAATATTATGGCGATGTTATTACTACGCGCACATACCAAGACCGTCTAACAACTTTAGAAAATGTGCGTGATTCCGGAATGCATGTTTGCTCTGGAGGAATAGTAGGCATGGGCGAAACCGCAGATGATCGTTCTGGTTTGCTGCGACAATTAGCTAACTTACCGCGCCATCCCGAAAGTGTTCCTATTAATATGTTGGTAAAAGTAAAAGGTACGCCTCTGGACAGTGTCGATAACTTAGAACCTTTTGAATTTATTCGCACCATCGCTATTGCGAGAATTCTTATGCCCAAATCTTTTGTGAGACTGTCGGCAGGGCGTGAGTCAATGAATGAACAAATGCAGGCCATGTGCTTTATGGCCGGTGCAAACTCAATTTTCTACGGATGCAAACTGTTAACGACTTCAAACCCTGAAACTCATGAAGACGTGCAGCTATTCAATAAATTAGGGATTAATTCAGAGCATACTCGTGCTTATTCAGATGAAGCTTACGAGGCTGCGTTGCATGAAGAAATTGAACAAAATGAACCGAGTGACTTGTTTGTAGATGCAACCAAAACGTCATTGAATAAGTCTTTTAGTGCGTAATTGCTCTTCTCTATGACTTTTGAATATGGCGATTGAATATGGCATTTGAATTTTTAGCTAAAACCGTACATCAGCGTGAAGCCTCATCTTTACGCAGAGTGCGCTATCCCGTTGTAAGTAACAAAGATGGTATAATTCAAATTAACGGTAGGCACTACCTGAATTTTGCGAGTAACGATTATTTAGGCTTAAGCCAACATGAGCAAGTATTACAAAGCTATGTTGAGGGATTAGCCATATATGGCAGCGGCAGCGGCGCTTCGTCGGTGGTTACTGGTTATAGCGTAGAACATCAAGCCTTAGAAGAAGACTTATGTGAAGCCGTAAATAAACCTGCTTCCATGTTATTCAGCAGTGGCTTTGCGGCTAATCAAGCTATTTGTCATGCCCTCTTTGGAATAAAAAACGCTGAACAGCCGCATGTAATTGCCGACAAATACATGCATGCTTCTTTTATTCAGGGAGCACTCGACACGTCTGCAAAACTTGCGCGTTTTAAACACAACGATATGGAGCATGCGCAAAAACTGATCAGCCAAGCGACACCCAATTCACTCGTCGCCACCGAAGGCGTATTTAGTATGGATGGTGATTTAGGCAACGTAGAACAATTGCAGCAGCTATTACAATCTGTCCATCAATCGCCTGCGCAAAGACCTTGGTTATACGTGGATGACGCACATGGCTTTGGTGTGATCGGAAAGAGTGGTTTTGGCAGCTTAGACTGTGAAAATGTGAATGCAAAGCATGTCGATGTGCTTATGGGAACCTTTGGAAAAGCATTTGGAACATCCGGTGCATTTGTTGCCGGTAGCACCGACCTCATAGAATACATGGTAAACATGAGCAAACACTACGTATACAGCACTGCCATAAGCGGCGCACAGGCGCGAGCAACCCGCGCGTCGTTAGCGCTTATAGAGCAGGGAGAAGAACGCCACAAGCTACAGCAAAACATTGCTTACTTCACCCAAGCTGCTAAACAAAAAAGCATTCCTTTGTTGGCTTCAAATAGTGCCATTCAGGCTATTATAATTGGCGATCCTACACGTGCGTTAACGTGCTCTCAACATCTGGCCGATTTGGGTTTGTGGGTGCCAGCCATTCGCACACCTACCGTGCCAAAAAATACCGATAGGTTACGCATTACGTTAAGCGCAATACACAGTACGCGTGATATTGACGCACTAATAGACGGTCTTGCATTAACACTATTATCATCATCGAGCAACAAGGTCGCAATTGAGGTGAAGGATACGTGAGTGCACCCAATAGCGTTTTAGTAGATAGCGTTTTGCAAGCACCCCCAAAACAAACGACTACGCCATTAATAATAAGCGAGCGCCAGCTTGTTAATAAACGAAAAGTTGCCAACGGTTTTGATAAGGCGGCCAATCGTTATAACTCATTAGCAAAAGTGCAGCAAGAGATTGCGGGCTATGGATTGTCGCTGCTTGAAAAAATGGGTATCAACTCTGCTCAATACTTGCTTGATTTAGGATGTGGCACTGGCAGTTCGGTTAGTAGATTAACTAAGCTAGCTAATCAAGTTGTTGGGCTCGATATTTCATTAAATATGCTGCGCCAAGCAACACAAGACGCTACTCAACATAAACAAGGTATGTTTACGGCTATAAATGGAGATGCTGAAGTGCTTCCCATACGATCTTCTAGCGTAGACGTGGTGTATTCATCAATGGCCTTGCAGTGGTGCGAATCGCCTCAATTAGTGCTTGATGAAGTTAAGCGAGTTTTAAAACCCAAGGGTAAGGCGCTATTGTGCATTTTAACCGGCGAATCGTTTAATGATTTGCAATGTGCATGGCAGCATATGAGCCTACCTAGCAGGATAAACCAGTTTCATAGCAAGCAGCAATGGTTAAACGCAGCGCAAAGCATACAGGCTGACGTTACACACTCTGTAAATCACTTTACTAGTCATCATTCAACGGTGTTAGATATGTTGTCTTCTATTAAGTGTATTGGCGCTAACACGCGCATCGTTAACTCAACGAAAGCGAGTAATTATATCAGTAGGCAAGAAATAGCAGGCTTAACAGGCTACATGAATCAACAGTTAGGTAACAATCATAAATTCCCACTTTGCTACCAACTATTGTTTTTAGAGATAGAAAACAGCGCTTCTTAAGTCAGCCTTCCTAGCTTGGTTTAAATAAGCACAACATACTATTGAACAGCAGGCTGCAATTGTGGATTCCATTTTCTGAAGGTCTTATCAAGAAATTCATTCGCTACTTGCTCAAACTCTGGATCCTGATTAACGCCATAATAGGTAGGTGAAGTGTGTATGAAATATTCGTCACCTATGAATACCTCATTGAGAAATTGAAAAGAATTTTCAAACGCTTCGAGCTGCTGTTGTTGTGAAAAACTTCCATCTAAATACATAAATAGTAAGCACGATGGAAATTTTCCCTTGCTTTGTTCACATGCTTCAAGATATCCAGCTTGATATTGAGGCAGTATTTCAGCATAGCGACTATCACCCTGGTACTTTTTTATGGCAGCGTAATAATAAGGTGCGATGTCACCGGGAACTATCTTTTTAATAAATTCTTTTGGACTAAGGCCTTGCAACTGATTCACTTCAGCGTAGGGCAAACTGTTACCTTGTAACAAGCTGAGGAATGCTTTTGCATCAAAAGCAGTGTTGTTGGTAATAGGCAATCCCGTCAGCTTTGCCTGTTGCTGCGTGCTTAATTTCCCTTTGTCGCTTAATTCGTATAACAAAACTAATGAATTGTTATAAGACTCTTCATATTCTGGTGACTCACTCAGCATCTCAGACAAATAGTCTAAGGTAGTATCGGTATTGCCTGAAAGTAAATTGATACCCGCTTTGAAGCGTCTATAGTATGAGCTGGCTTCCCCAGTATAATTATTCAAAAAAGCTAAGGCTTTATCAATGTCCTGTTCATTTGAATAAAGTGAGAACATATTGCCTCTTATTATTCTTGGTGAATCAGGAAACTTTTTATTCATTGCGGACCTAATTTCTTTTGCTTCTTGGGCTTGATCGGCATAGTCGTACAGATAGATCAGATTGGCATAATTAACTTGGCTTTCAGGATTAGTTCTCATTACATTTTTACGGGCTGCTATTACCGCGTCAAAATCAGACATATTAAGTAAATGAAAGTTTTGGATGAGAGTTTCGTTAGGTGCGTTTTTGTAAGCTAGTTCAAAAAAATGTGTAGCCACATCGGGTTTATTGCTGTCTTGGGCATACAGGCCAAGTACCAATTGTTTTAGCGGAAAGTCAGGGCCATTGAGTAACTTCCAAAATAAACGCTTTTTTTCAGATTTGCGTTTTTGCGGAGTAAAACCACCATAGTCACCAGCCAGTTGATAAACAGTATAAAGCTGTGCTCTAGCAAGATAAAATTCTTCATCAATGGCAATGGCTTGGTTGAGTAGCATTGCTGCTTGTTGCAGGGCATCGGCTGTTCGTTTATATCCCAACTCCCTGGCTTGTATAAATAACTCATACGCCCGTGGGTTGGTTGTCATGCCTGCCTCATGCTCAACTTGTTCGGGTAACAAATTGAGTTTCAGAGCTTGAGTAATGGCAAACGTTAATTCATCCTGCACCGCAAAAACGTTATCTAAAGTGCGATCGTAGGTTTGCGCCCATATATGTCTGCCGCTTTGTACGTCTATTAACTGGGCTGTTATACGCAACTTCTCTTTGTCTTTGCGAACACTACCTTCAAGTACATAGTTAACATTCAGTAAACGGCCTATTTCGCGAATATCTAAATTTTTGTCTTTAAATCCAAATGAGGAAGTACGAGAAATAACTACCAGCTTATCAAGGCGCGCCAAGGTATTAAGAATTTCTTCTGCAATACCGTCACCAAAATATCCCTGCGACTTGTTCTGGCTCATATCTTCAAAGGGTAAAACAGCGATGGATCGCTCTAAATCGTCGTCAACCGAAACCACAAACAATTTTTCATAGGCTATAAATCCTAAGGCAATTACCAGCGCACCAGCTAGCAGGTAATTAATTGTATCGCCGGTTTGTTCGCGAGCCGATTCTGCTAAATCGACATCATAAGTCAATTTCAAGCCATCAGGGGTTAGTTCAAAAGCCCAGGCAAAAATACACGCCACAGGAAACCCAATGGCTAATACCACGGTAACGATAGTGCCGAAAAGTGGGGGAATATGAAGCGCTGGCGCAATTACCGAAATAATTTGCAAAATAAGCCAGCAGGTTATCAAATAAACACTGGCTACTCTAAAAACATTGCGGCGTTTCAACTCGGTAAAAATGGTCAACGCATTTCCTTACTGCTAGCAATAAAACCTTTTTTTAATCTCTCAGTAACAAGCCCCCCACGTTTATGCGTTGCGAATATTACTAAGAGCACGAGACAACTGCCTATGTTACGAGTTATTGTCTGGTATTTCAGAATAAAAATCATCAGCGTCGATAGCGACTAAATCTCTATTTCTTCCAGGCACACTGCGTTTAAGTTCCAAATTCACGATATTCAGTGCTGAGCTAACTTCACCTTCATCACAATGAAGCCACATATTAACGGGTCTCATTCCTCGCTTTAAATTAACTCTAAACTTAGCTGATTCTGAAGTGTTTTGGTCAAATTTTGTGGTTGATTGCGCTCTTCCATCAATTTCTATGGTCGCGAGACAACGGGACGTTTCAGATAGCCCACTGGCTTTTAAAACGAAGAGATGAATGCCAGCAGTATTTGTTCTTATAAATCCGTTCCATCCTTTTGCCGTAGTATTTGTATTACGAGCATCAGAAAGTTCAGAATCAAGATGGAAAGGGCTAGATGTAAAGGGCGGGACGCCGTCCACAAAAGAACGACTTGGTATATTAGATTGAGGCGCAGAAGAATAAGGTCTCGCACCTGTCATATTATATACATTTGTTTCTAAACCCTTTTGGTAACCGGCAGTAGAGACCTCTTGTGCATTAACATTTAAAGAAAAAAATAAACCAGCAAATGTAACTATTATAACGATATTTTTTTTATACATGGGTTTCTCCAATGGAATGAATTACAAACAATAAAAGCGAGCAGTTAGTGGCGCTACGCGCGAAATTATATTCGTTGTGTTGTTAACTTTTCTGTATCTGTATTCGCAATGCTTTTGGGACATTTGATTTGCTATTTAAGCACTTTTTGTGCATTTTCACGCACTGTCGAAGCTTAAAGTTAGGCACATAAGGCGAACAATACGGATTTTGCGATATACTATGCCCGAATTGACTTAATATGAAAAGAATAAACGATGTACCAGATTTATTCACCAAGCGTTAACTTTGTAATTTTTATGGTACATGTAGTTTATATTGGAGCTGGGTAATGAGAAAGTATAATGTATTATTATCTGATTACATATCGTAAACTTGCGCGTTTTAGTTAAGGAGCAAATTCTAATATGCGTACTTATTTTGTAAGCGGTACCGATACCGATGTAGGTAAGACGGTAGCTAGTGTACTTTTGCTTAAATCGTTAACAAAAATTAGCGAGCGTACTCTGGGTATTAAACCTATTTCGGCAGGCTGCGAAATAACGCCTTTTGGTTTGCGTAATGAAGACGCGCTTAAGCTGCAAGCTGCAAGCGGCATAAAAGTCGACTATGAAACAATTAACCCCATCGCATATGCTCCTTTTATTGCCCCACATATTGCTGCCCAACAACAAGGCGACTCGCTAACACTTGGTCAGCTCCAAGATTGTTTAGATAAAGCAAGAATGTTAAAGCCCAAATGGTTATTAGTCGAAGGGGCTGGTGGCTGGCGTTTACCTTTAAACAACGAAGGTCTTTTTTATTCAGATTTTGCGCTTCAAAATCACTGTAAAGTTATATTGGTGGTGGGTATGAAACTGGGTTGTTTGAACCATGCTGTGCTGACGCATGAAGCAGTAGTGAGCGACGGCTTAACATGTGTAGGATGGGTAGCGAATCAATTAAGTGATGATATGCCATGTTACGCAGAAAACCTAGACACGCTACGGGCACTTTTGCCATGCCCGCTAATTGCGGAGATACCTTATCAAAAAGCGCCTATCGACACGATAAAGTTGAGTGAGGCTTTTTTAGAGGTATTCCGTTAGATCTTGTGTGTTATCAAACGGAATTTTTTCCTGTGAAGTAAACACAAAGCCATTTAACTCGCCTAGTAGGCTCAGCTTATTGTTCCTAATTAATAACGCGCTGCCCTCAGGTATAGCTATCACAGCTACGGCTGGATTTAAGGCGCAAAATTCAGCTAAACGTTGGTCACGAGTTTCACCATGAAAGTTAGGCGCAACATAGTCTGTGTAGTGCGGGTTTAATTGCGCATTTACTAAATGTAGTGCCTTGAACGAATGAGGCTCAATAATAGGCATATCATTTGTGGTGCGTATGCTTAAACCACATATGTTGCTGCCTGCGCTCCATCCAATATATGGCGTTCCTTGCTCGACTTTGTGCTTTATGAGATCAATTAAATCATGTTTGTACAGCAGATGCAGCAAGTTGAATGTATTTCCGCCGCCTATCAATATTGCTTGAGCATTTTGCACAGCAGCCTTAGGATCGTCGCTTTCATGAATGCCCGTAACCTTAATTTTGGGCAGGGCAGCACGCAATTTGTCAGTATAGGCATCCCAGTCTACCGTCACGCCAGCATAAGGCACAAAAAGAACATTAGTAATATCGCCTAAATGTTCACTTATCCAGCTGTCTGCGTAAGCGAGGTAATCGAAATCGCCATATCGGGAACTACTTAGCATTAACACATTCATGTAATAAAACTCTCCAAATAATGATTTACATCAACCGGCTTTACCGAAAATACCGTTATATTGGTATAAGTTGATTGAAAATGCTTTTTCAATTGTTAATTGAGGCTTGCTGTTTCTTATTGGCTGCTGCCAAGTGTTAGCCACTATTAATTAAAGACTACTTTTAAGTAAAGGCTATCAGACATGAGCGACATTATTAACAAAAAAAAAGATAAAAATAGGGCTGACGACATCCTAATTAGGATACTTCAGATTGTCATGGTATCAGGTTTATTCTTAATTTTGTTGGGCATTTATTTTCACATGTACAGCGATACTATTAAAACAATGGGTGTTACAGGCATGGTGATTAGTTCCTGCTGCGTTGCGATTGGTATGATTATGTCGCTGCCTACTAAAATGTATATTACGTTTGTATTGGTAAATCGCGAGCAACAATTAACGCAAGCAAAGCGTTTAAAAGAAGCATCGATAAACAAAATAACAACATAGAGACTAATGCAAGCCTTGGTAATCTCTAGTATACTTTTATGCACTCAATTATTGTATGCATGGACCTTACCTCGTGGCTCACTCTTCTCCTTCAGTTTTATTTGTTTGTTTGGGTAATATTTGTCGTTCGCCCACAGCCGAAGGTGTGTTTGCGCACAAAGCTAGTCGACAAGGTTTTGATGTACATACAGATTCTGCTGGCACTGCCGGTTTTCATAAAGGCGCGGCGCCTGATAAGCGATCTCAGCTTGTGGCTCAGCATCGCGGTTACGATTTAAGAGCTTTGAAATGCCGTCGAGTAACTGATGAAGACTATGAAAATTTTGACTACATCATTGCTATGGACAACGCTAACGTAAAAGATCTGAAGCGCAAATGCCCTGAAAAATTTCAGCATAAAATCAGCTTACTGATGGCGTATAGCGAATCGCATTTTGAAGAAGTCCCAGACCCATATTATGGCGGCGGTAAAGGCTTTGAATTGGTCCTGGATTTTATTGAACAAGCATCCGATGGTTTCTTGCTAAAGCTCACTCAACACATAAAAGAAGCATAGCTTTTTGCCTGCTTGGTTCAAGTACTGCTTTGCGCTAATAGTGTTAGTCGCCTTATATTTTGTGCCGGCCCTACTGCAAGGAGAGGCGCAACTCGAGTGGTATATCTTTTTACATATTAAATTACCTATATTGCTTACAGCTATTGCTGTAGGTGCTTCAATTTCCGTTGCTTCAGCCGCTTTACAAGTTAACTTAAACAATCCCTTAGCCGACCCCGGTATTATTGGCATTTCTAGCGGCGCTAGCTTGATGGCGGCTCTGTTTCTTGTGTTTGTCAGTAGCTTAGGTGTTATGCCAACTCAAATACTGTATACCCATAGCATCTATTTGTTACCTATTTTATGCTTTATAGGCGCCTGTTTAAGCGGAGCGCTTATTTATTCAGTCGCTAAAAAAATTGGTCATTCAGTGGCAAGTTTTATTTTGGCAGGAATTGCTATTTCAACAGCTTTTAGTGCGCTAGTAGGTTGGATTTACCTAGTAGCACCACCTCAGGCTTTACAAAGCTTAACGTTTTGGCTAATGGGCAGCCTTCAATACACCAATTACCAAAGTTTGAGCGTAGCATTGCCTACTATGATGTTTGGTTTATTCATGTTGGCGAAAAGTGCAACACAGCTAAATACACTTTACTTAGGCGAACATGCGGCGCTTACTTCGGGCGTAAACGCTAAGGCTTTGCAAACGAAGGTCTTCGTTTATGTTGCGCTGTTAGTTGGTTTGAGTGTGTCGATTGCTGGCTCGATTGCATTTTTGGGTTTACTCGTGCCCCATGCTGTACGTAAACTACATGGCTATGACAATACTGATGTCTTCTTATATTCGGGTTTACTAGGCGCAATTGTGATTACGCTATGTGCTTTGCTAAACGAATATTTGTTTAATACTGCTGTGCCGTTGTCAATGCTTACCGCCAGCATCGGGGCGCCTGTGTTTATTTATGTTTTGTTTAGTAAACGCAAATTCTCGTCATAAATTTATTGTTAAAAATGGCTCACCGCAGCTTATTAGTGCTGCGGCTGTTTAGTGCTTATCTTGACATTGAATTATTCTGCGAATGCTAAGGTCGCTTTAACTGCCAGTGCCCATTTATTTAATAGACGGTCGCGGGTTTTGTTACCCAGCTCTGGGGAAAAGACCCTATCAACGGTTTTTACCGACGATATATCGTCCAAGGTTTTATATAGACCAGCCTGCAAGCCAGCTAAAAATGCAGCGCCTAGTGCTGTCGACTCCATTATTTTGGGCCTTTGCACTTCAACTTGTAATATATCGCTTAAGAACTGACACAGCCAATCGTTGCCAACCATGCCGCCATCAACCCACACGTTAGTAGAGGGTATACCGTCATTCTTCATGGCCGTTAGCAATTCGTGAGTTTGGTAGCATACGGCTTCAAGTGCTGCCCGAGCAAAGTGCGCTGGGCCTGTGCCACGCGTCATGCCAAACAAGCTTGCTCTTGCGTTAGGGTTCCAATGGGGCGCACCTAATCCAGCAAAGCCAGGGACCAAAAATACGCCATGGTCGTAATCGAGAGATTCAGCTAACACTTGGCTTTGTTTAGCATGTTGTAACACGCCAATTCCATCGCGTAACCACTGAATGTTTGCACCGGCTGTAAAAATAGCGCCTTCCAATGCATACGTGGTTTTGCCATTTAGTCTGTAACCCACGGTGGTGAGTAATTGATGCTTCGACATAACGGGTTTCTCACCGGTATTTAATAAGGCAAAACAGCCTGTACCATAGGTGCTTTTTAAGTCGCCAGGTGCAAAGCACGATTGCCCAATAAGCGCTGCTTGCTGGTCGCCCGCCACACCGGTTATACGATAATCTTTACCCAATATATCTGGGTCACAGGTGCCGAACTCAGCTGCGCAGTCAAGCACTTCTGGCAGCATAGAGGAAGGAATATCAAATAAAGCAAGCAGCTCATTGTCCCATTGTTGGGTATGAATATTGAATAGGTTGGTTCTGCTGGCGTTGGTAGCATCAGTAACGTGCGACTTACCTGCGGTTAAGCGCCAAATTAAAAAGCTGTCTACGGTACCAAAGGCAAGCTTGCCTTTGTTGGCTAAATGTCTCGCGCCTTCTACTTCATCTAATATCCACCTAACTTTACTGGCTGAAAAGTAGGGATCTAATAATAAACCTGTTTTGGACCTAAGCATGGCCTCTTTATCTTTTATAGATTCACAATATTGAGCGGTTCGTCTGTCTTGCCACACAATCGCGGGATATATGGCTTTTCCGGTTTCTCTATTCCATACCAAGGTGGTTTCACGCTGATTCGTAATGCCGATACAAGCAATATCTACGTTCTTAGTTTTAGCTTGCGCAATAGCGGTTTTGCAGCTGTCTAGAGTGGTTGACCAAATTTCCTCTACGTCGTGCTCTACCCAGCCATTAGCAGGATAATGCTGAGTGAACTCTTGTTGCGCATTAGCTATTTGCTGGCCATTTAACGCAAACACAATGGCACGACTCGATGTAGTGCCTTGGTCTATTGATAAAATACCGATATTACTCATACGCATTCTCTTATGTATATTGTGTTGTTAGTTAACGGCTGTTCGCCTGCTTTGCGATGGCTATAAGCCGGTCAAATAGGCTTCGTTTTTAATGCACTTGCTCAATCACAAGGGCATAACATAAAAACCAGTGAAAATATGGTGAGACAAATGATACACTTTATATTGTGACAAGTTGCATGTGGTATCACAAATTAGTTACAATCTTGATTATAATAGTATTTATCATATAAATAGAAGAGGTTCCATTTTTTAATGCTACTGCGTGAAACAAATATTAAAAAATTAGCTGGGCAAGAATTTGATGTGCTTATTTTAGGTGCGGGTATAAATGGCGCCGTGTCGGCCGCTAGTCTTGCACGCAAAGGTCTTAAAGTCGCGCTTATTGATAAAGGTGACTTTGCGGGCGAAACTTCTTCAAATTCCTCTAATTTAGCCTGGGGTGGAATAAAATACTTAGAAAACCATGAATATTTTTTAGTCAATAAATTGTGCAAAAGTCGCAACCATCTAATGCGTAGTTATCCTTCTACTGTGCAGGAAATTCGATTTTTAACCACGCTGCAAAATGGCTTCAGGTTTCCTGCATGGTTTGTTTATTTAGGGACCCTAACATACTGGCTTATGGGGCGATTTTTTACCCAAGCGCCCAAGTTTTTGTCGACTGCCAAAATCAAATCACTCGAACCGGTGATTGATGTAAGTAATGCGCAAGGTGGCTTTGAGTATTCAGACGCCTTTTTACATGACAACGACGCACGATTTGTATTTAACTTTATTCGTAACTCTATGGATAACGGCGCCGTAATTGCTAACTATGTAAATGCAGAGAATAGCCAAAAGGTAGGCGAGGGTGACGCCCTCAAGTGGCTTACCCAAGTCAAAGACGCGACCACCGGCGAAACGTTTACCATTACTTCCAAAGCAATAGTGAATGCCTGTGGCCCTAAAGTAGATGAATATAATGCCGCCAACAATCAAACTACCGAGCACCAACACTTATTCTCCAAGGGTGTTCACTTAATTGTGAATAAACTAACCAAAGTCGACAAAGTTCTCGCATTCTTTGCTTCTGACGGACGTTTGTTTTTTGTTATCCCGATGGGTCAAAAAACATGCATAGGCACTACCGATGATAAAGTCGAAAACCCCGACACTTTTGTAACTGACGAAGACCGAAACTTCATATTAGATAACGTGAATGGATTATTAGATTTGCCTAACAAACTCACTCATGCCGATATAATTTCAGAACGCTGGGGCGTTCGTCCCCTTGCTGTAAAAGGTCAAGATGGCGATGGCGACTGGGTAGCACTGTCGCGTAAGCATGCGGTAGATGTAAATAAAGCAGACAAATATATTAGTATCTTTGGCGGGAAGTTAACCGATTGTATTAATGTGGGCGAAGAAATTAGCCAAATTGTAAAATCGCTGGGTATTGACTTGCCGCTTGAAGATGCTATTTGGTATGGTGAGTCAGGTGTTAAAATCAAACAGGAGTTTGAATATAGAGCCAAGCTTATAGACCTTGACAGCATGACCCCAGCATATTCATCCGAGAAACTTACCACGCGATTGTGGCGCCGCTACGATATTCACGCTTTGCAAATTTTGGATGAAATTCAGCGCGATCCAGCCCAAGCTGAACAACTCTTAGAAAACGCAGAATATCTTCGCGCAGAGCTCCATTACGCTTCGCGGCGCGAAATGATAACCAACCTAGAAGACTTTTTACGTCGCCGCTCAAAAATAGAAATGGTGTTACGTAAAACCGATATTATTCACACAAAAGGCATTGTAGAGGCCTGCGAAATATTGTTTGGTGAAAAAGCGCAAGAAAAGTTAGACGAATATATTAGCAACGCAAACCTGCAAAAATCGATGGTAAGTTAATGTGCTTGTAAGCTCATCTGCAAGCGCTTTGTATTTTCTTGATAACGTGAGCCTGCATGCACGAGTGAAAGCAGTAGATTTACACATTAACAAAGGCCAATGTTGGCATTTTCTAGGCCCAAATGGCGCTGGTAAATCAAGTTTAGTTTTGCTTTTGGCTGGTATTGAAACTCCTTCACAAGGTGTTTTGAAACTAGACAATATTGAGTTGAGTAAACATTCATTAATACAATTGGCCAAAACGCGCTGCTTTTTACATCAACAACAGCACAGTGAGTTTGATATACCCTTATCTCAGCTATTGCGGTTTTACACACAATCTTCAGTAGTGCCCGATAAAATAGACAAGTGTTTGCACATTGGCCCCTTGCTTCACAAACCCCTGTCTGAGCTTTCAGGCGGTCAGCAGCAGCGTTTTCACATAGCCCGTAATTTGTGTCAAATTTGGCCCGCTATTATGAAGGGGCAGGGACTTATATTGTTCGACGAACCTATTAGTCATTTAGATGTAAATTATCAGAGTGCCATCATGACACTATTGCAACATGTGTGTGAGTTAGGCAATACCGTTATTATGACCAGCCACGACATCAATGTTAGCCAACAATATGCCAGCCATGTTGGTTTGCTGAAAAATCAAAAGCTTGTTTTCCAAGGCTGTACAAACGATGTGTTGAACTTAAACAATATGCAGGCAATTTTTGAACATCAATTTGTACAAATTGATAGTGAACATCATTCGCAAAAATATATTGTTAGTGCGTCAAATTAATCCATTTAGTGAATGAATGTGATACCATTTATGGTAGTAAATAACAGAATATTAATCGATAAGGTTGCTGCTACTTGCACCTTACCCTATGAAGGAAGACATTACCGTGAGTCAGTGGAGTATTGATAGTTGGCGCAGCAAGCCAATATTACAGCAACCGAATTATCAAGATGCAGCATTAGTTAAAGACGTCGAGCAGAAACTAGCAAGTTATCCGCCCTTAGTTTTTGCTGAAGAAACCCGCCAGTTGTATAAACAGCTGGGTGACGTGTCGCAAGGCAAAGGTTTTTTGCTACAAGGTGGCGATTGCGCCGAGTCGTTTGATGAATTTAATGCTCCTAAAATCCGTGACACTTTCAAAGTTATCTTACAGATGGCCATTGTGCTTACTTTTGCCGGTCGTTGTCCAGTAACTAAAGTGGCCAGAATGGCGGGACAATACGCTAAGCCACGTTCTACCGATACCGAAGTGATAAACGGAATTGAGCTGCCTAGTTACCGCGGTGATATAGTGAATGGCATCGCATTCACACCTGAAGCACGTAAACCCGATCCGAATCGATTAACCGAGGCTTACTTTAGAAGCGCTTCTACCCTTAACTTGTTGCGTGCTTTTGCCCAAGGTGGCTTAGCCGATCTGCACCAAGTCAATCGTTGGAACATGGCCTTTTTGGAAAATAACCCCTTGAAGAGCCGATACCAAGATATTGCCAATCGCATTGAAGATACACTTGCGTTTATGGATGTTATTGGTATTAATAATGAATCCAATACCGCATTGCACGAAACCAGTTTATATACTTCCCATGAAGCTTTGCTATTGAACTACGAGCAAGCCCTAACGCGCATAGATACGCTTACTGGTAAGCCATATAATTGTTCAGCGCATATGCTGTGGATTGGCGAAAGAACGCGTCAGTTAGATCATGCCCATGTAGAATTTTTCCGCGGTATAAATAATCCTATTGGCGTGAAAATTGGGCCGACTATGCAAGAAGATGAGTTAATTAGACTCATTGATGCGCTCAATCCAAACAACATTCCCGGTCGTTTAACCTTAATTACGCGCATGGGCGCCGATAAACTGGGTAAAAATTTACCACGTTTGTTACGCCGAGTAAAACAGGAAGGACGCCACGTGGTATGGAGTTCAGACCCTATGCATGGCAATACTATTAAGGCTTCTAGCGGATATAAAACGCGTAACTTTGATGCGATTTTAAGCGAAATAAGACAGTTCTTCGACGCACACCAAGCCGAAGGCACTCACGCTGGCGGGATTCACTTAGAGATGACTGGTCAACATGTTACTGAATGTACCGGTGGCGCTTATCAAATTAGCGATGATGATTTAGCGCAAGCTTATCAAACTCAGTGTGATCCGCGCTTAAATGCAGATCAGGTGCTCGAGATGGCGTTTTTAGTGGCAGACCATTTGAAGAAATAAGGCCGTAATATAAAAAAGGGGAAGTGCCGGTTAGTTTTGTTAAAACTAACCGGCACTTCCCCTTTTTTATTGTTTTCGAGTACTACTTATTTAATATTTTAGTAAAGGAGAAAGCATTTTTTCTAGGCCATTGAGCTTAATTTCATACATTAATGCTAACTGTTCACCAAGCTTGCCGTGTGGGAAGCCCTTTTTGTGAAACCAGACTAAATAAGGCTCAGGTAAGTGCAACAGCGGGGTACCTGCATATTTACCAAAGGGCATGGCGGTGTTGACGGTTTCTATTAGATACGCTTGATTTTCGTTAGTGGGTGCAATTAGGCTTGGATCGATCGTCAATGTGGCTGCTCTTTTGCTTGCTGTTCGGCCATTGCCTGTTGCTCAGTATTTTCTTTCTTCTGCGATTTCGACTGCTGTTGGGCAGTCCATAAACGCTTATAAAGCCCATCCTTAGCAAGTAACTCAGCGTGATTACCTTGTTCATGAATACGACCCTCAGACATCACCAAAATGTTGTCTGCGTCCATAATTGTCGATAATCTATGTGCAACTACAAAGCTTGTATGACCTTTTGAAATTTCTTGTAAGGCGCTCAAAATAGCTTGTTCAGACTGTGAGTCTAAAGAAGATGTTGCTTCATCAAATACCATAATGGGTGGGCGTTTTAAAATTGTACGGGCAATCGCTACTCTTTGTTTTTCGCCGCCGCTTAGTTTTAGACCGCGTTCACCTACTTGCGTTTTCTCTTTGTCTGGCAATCTTGCAATAAAATCGTGCAGGTGAGCGAGTTTAATCGCCTGCGTTATTTCTGCCTCGGTAGCATCTGGCCGACCATATTTAATATTTTCATATAAGGTGTCATTAAATAAAACGGTGTCTTGAGGTACTATGCCAATGTGTTTGCGCAAAGAGTCTTGCGTAACTTCGCTAATTTGTTGTCCATCAATATAAATTGCGCCTTTGGTTGGATCGTAAAAGCGAAATAAGAGTTTGACCAATGTGGATTTTCCGGCACCGCTTTCACCCACAACAGCGACTTTTGAGCCAGGCTTTATGGTAAATGAAACGTCTTCAATAATAGTGCGCTCGGGATGATACGAAAAACCTACATTTTGAAATTTAATTTCACCGCGTGTCACTACTAAACGATTGGCGTCATCGGCATCAACAATTAAGGGCGCTTGTTCAAGCAGGGTGAACAAATTTTCAATGTTGGTTAACGACCCTCTAATTTCCCGATATACAAAGCCTAAAAAGTTTAATGGCATAAAAATTTGCATAGTAAAAGCATTTACCAATACAAAATCACCAATGGTCATGTTGCCTCTACTAACCTCTATTGATGCCAATGCCAACATGCTCGTCATAGCAATGGCAATGATAAACGCTTGGCCGCCATTTAAAGCGAACAACGATAGCCGGTTTTTGCGTCTCGCGTTTTCCCAATCAGCCAATCCTACATCGTAGCGGTCTGCTTCGTACGTTTCGTTATTAAAGTATTTGACTGTTTCAAAGTTTAACAAACTGTCGACGGCGCGAGTAGAAGAGGTGTTATCCGCCTGATTAAGCTCTTTTACATACTTTGTGCGCCAGTCTGTGGCTTTTATGGAAAAGGTCACGTACGTAACTACAGCTACAACAATCACGACAGCAAAGGTAAATCCATAGTTATAAAATAATATGCCCACTACCATGGATATTTCGAGCAGGGTAGGCACAATGTTAAACACCATAAAGCGCATTAAAAAGCTGACTCCGCTGGTACCGCGTTCAATATCTCGCGATAAGCCGCCGGTTTGGCGCGATAAATGGAAATTTAGATCGAGCTGATGCAAGTGTTTAAATACTTTCAGGCCTATTCGCCGCATTGCTCGTTCTGTAACACGCCCAAAAAGCGTATCGCGAATTTCACCAAACAATACGTTTGCTAAACGCAATGCACCATAAGCCACAATAAGCGATAGAATTACCGACATTATGGTAGCGATAGGCGTATCTAAATTGAGGTTATCTACAATTTCCTTAAGAATGAATGGGAGTGTCACACTGGCTATTTTCGCCCCAACCAAGCAGCTTATAGCGAGCCACACACGGGTTTTAAATTCAGTTAAAAAAGGCCACAGCTTTTTTAACACACGCCAGTTAAAGTTTACTTCTTGGTTTGCAGAAAAGTGAGGTGAACGCACAGATACGACCTATTAGATAAAGCTGAGGAAATACAAAAAGAGTATTAAACCGATATCCTTGTATAATATCTGTTTACTCTTCGTTTATACATTAAAAAATGTTCATACAAATATAACAGCTTTGGTCTAAGCTTTGATACTATGCGTAATTATTAGCATACGCTGTCAATTATCGAGATATCAATTATCTGTTAAGCTCGCAACTATATTAAGAAATAAATAATATGAATAATGGTAAGTCTACATTTACGAAACAAGGTCAAATTATCAAACATTCTTTGCTATTTAGTTTTTTGTGTTTGTTTGCTGTAGTACCGCAAGCAAGCGCCAAAAATGCTGACCTTACCATTGCCTTTGGCAGTTGTGCTAAGGAAAGGGAAGCACAACCTGTTTGGCTTGATATTGCCAAACATAAACCAGATGCTTTTTTATTTATTGGCGACAACAATTACGCCGATGTACAAGAAATAAACGGTGAAATAGTCTATGGCCCAGTGACCGACCCTAAGCGATTTTCCCAAGCGTACAATGCAGTAAATGCAATTGAAGAGTTTGCACAATTTCGTAAGCAAGTGCCTATTATGCTGGGCACTTGGGATGACCATGATTATGGCTCAAATGATGCTGGTAAAGAATATCCATTAAAAGCCCAAAGCCAAGCTGCTTTTGTCGACTTTTTTGAATTTAATCCAAACCACCCTATTCATGAGCAAGCCGGTATTTATCATTCAAAAGTAATGGAAGAGGAGGGTAAAAAGATTCAAATAATTATGCTCGATACTCGCTACCATCGTGATCTGTTAACGAAGAATCCACTTGGGCGTCCTGAGGGTAAAGGGCCATATATTCCTACTCTAAATGAACAGGCAAGTATGCTAGGTAGTGAACAATGGGCATGGCTTAAAAATGAGCTGCAGCAACGTGCTGACTTACGTATAATAGTAAGTTCAGTACAGGTGGTTGCTTATGAACATAGTTGGGAAGGATGGGGAATGATGCCAAGGCAACGAGACGCTTTGTATGCCTTAATTGGGGAAACAAAAGCTAATGGAGTTGTCTTTTTAAGCGGCGACAGACACCTCATGGAAATATCTAAAGACGAAGGGCAGTTAGGACATAGCGTGCCATATCCTATGTGGGACTTCACTTCTAGTGGCTTAAATCAAGACTATCGAGAAGTAAATGAAGATAACAGCTTTAGAATTGGCAAGGTAGTAAGAGATAACAATTACGGCCTTGTGAATGTGCGCTGGCATGAAGAAGATATACTGAAGTCAACGATAGAGTTTGTTGCCTATGGTCTTGGTCAAAAACAGCATGAACGCATAAGTTTTGTATTAGGTGATTTACAAATACAGTCTGATTTAAAAACGAAGAGTTGATCAAGCTAAAGGAGCTAATGATGTTAAAGACTATCCCTGAATTGTTGCATGAAGCTGCGACAAATGTACGATGTATCAGTGCCAGCATTGCCGCGAGTGAGTTAACAGAAAATCACGGCTTGCTGATTGACGTACGCGAACCTTCAGAGCACTTAGCAAAAGGGGCAGTAGGTGCGATTAATATTCCAAGAGGCCTTTTGGAAATGAAACTAATGGAGATTGAAAAGGATCCTCTTCGCGCCATCTATTTGCATTGCGCTACCTCAGCAAGAGCAATTCTTAGCGCTGAACAGCTAGCAAGGGTAGGCTATCAAAAAGTTAGTGTGATTACCTGCGATATAGATACCATTCAAACGAATTGCCCATGATACCGATATCTATTCTCGACTTAGCGACTATTGCAGACGGGCGTAGCGTTGCTGATGCCTTAAATATGACCAGAACTACCGCAGTAGCAGCAGAAAGTCACGGATATAAACGCTACTGGTTGGCGGAACATCACGGCATGAAAAGTGTGGCGAGTTCTGCCACAGCTGTCTTGTTGTCTAATATTGGTGCCGCTACTACTACTATTCGAATTGGTAGCGGTGGGGTAATGCTACCCAATCATTCTCCACTGGTGATTGCCGAGCAGTTTGGCACGCTGGCAGAGCTTTATGGTAATCGTATTGATCTTGGCCTGGGACGAGCGCCAGGTACCGACATGCAGACATCCGCTGCGCTTCGCCGTAACAGTCACACGTCGGTAGACCAATATCCGCAGGACATCCGTGAGTTACAGAACTACTTAGGTCCTCAGGCGCAATCAATATTGGCGGTGCCGGGTCAAAATACGCAAATTCCCTTGTGGTTACTGGGCTCTAGTTTATACAGTGCGCAACTTGCTGCTGAATTTGGACTACCCTTTGCCTTTGCATCACACTTCGCGCCAGACCAATTGATTGATGCGCTAAGCATCTATCGTCAAAATTTCAAAGCGAACAGCGAAAACCCAAACCCATATTCAATGGCTGTTGTGATGGTTGTTTTAGCCGAAACAGACGCTGAAGCGAAATACTTGTTTACGTCGGTGCAGCAAAAATTTCAACAAATGCGAACAGGTGAAAATAAGCCATTTCCAAGACCCGTCGATACCATGGATGGCCGCTGGGATCAGGATGAAAAACAAATGATAGGTCATGTTTTGAAATATGCATTAGTGGGCACAAAAGAATCTGTTAAACCGAAGTTACTGCGTTTTATTGAAACAACAGGAGTGAATGAATTGACTTTTTCATTTCCAATTCATGACTTTGATGCACGGTTAACAAGTTTACGTTTAATGGCTGAATTGAGAGATAGCGTTGCCTCTTGAGGTACGGCTCTCCTAATCGCCTCATACAGTATTTTATTACTTAATATTTATACGCGCATTTGAATATGATCCTATGTCGGTTAATGGTATTGCTGTACCTAATGAAATACAGCAATGGCCGCATGGATTGCTAAAGCAATGATGCACAGACTGGAAAGCATAAATAGCGAAAACCGAACCATAATCCGGTTGATAGTTACTTGGACCAAGCTGTGCAAAACGCGCAAAGCAACATACAGCCAAGCTATTGTTAAATTCAGTCCATCTCCTATTCCAAGCATCGCCAAAACCACACAAACCACATAAAAGAGCGTTGGTTCGGTAAGCAGGTGATTATAGTTGTGCGCCTTCCACTGCACTTCTGGGGTAAGTTTCTCACCTAAGTCTGACGCCTTGCCATCGGTCATATTGGGAATATCAATATTGGCTTTTTCATCGCCGGAATACGGGTGATATACATCCACAGCCAAATGGTCATGGTCCACAATGAACGCTGCTGAACTATTGGGTGTGGATGACAGAGGTGAATTAGGTGCAGGCAAGCGCGCGGGTATTCTTGTGATGCCGGGAAATTCTCTAAAAAAAGTTACGGTAATGGAGTCAGTCTTTTTTGGCTATCAAGAGAGCCTAGCCCTTAACACATCGTAGCATTACTGATGAGTAATGATGCTTAGCTGCAATAAGACAATCGGTTATTCCTTAGACTTCAATTTTTATTTCTTGCATCCTCAATCTCTTGTTCGATTACTTCACTGCGTTCATGTGTGGGAAGAAGCTGTTGATAGTACTCGGCATGAACACTTCGTTTATATTCTGATTGTGCTAGGTGAACGCTGCAGTCAATATCGTCGTTTACTTCACCCGGACATATCATGTTAATGAGCGTATTTTGATAAGCAGTATCTTCATGATTGACACAAGCCGAAATAAGTAAAATAAATTCCATGAGTAATAATTTTTGTACAAATTTTTTATTTTCTGTCACTGCCAGCATAGGCTCATGTCTTTATTTTTATTGTGAATTTGGCATGATGTTGTTTAATACACTTGCCATTTCTTAAAAATAATACAACTATTTTGTAAAGTCAACGGAGATAAAAAATAACGAGAGTGCAGATTTATTAATTGTCTGTAAAAAATTGCGATGCTTTTAGAGCTTACGTCACCATAAAAGACCCGCTAAATAATTTCCTCCATACCCTCGAACTGGAGATGTGAAGACCAAGTTTAATAAATTGTTAAACAGTCAAGTTCAGCTTAATTGAAGTAAACTCTAATAATGGCAAACGTCACGTTTTTTCGTTCAGATAAATAGTAAAACCGTTCAGAATAAATCTTAAATAGCGTTCACCACAATTTCGTATCCAGCGCTGAGCTTAAAGAGTTATCACTACTTTGAATTATTATTTTGGCGGGTATTTAGATTATTCTTTTTATATTCATGGTTTATCATTAAACTAGCAAACATAGTAAATAAAGCAAGATAACAGCTCAGAGAACAACATGAACGTAGATTTAGCGCAAATCCAAAAACTCACCGATACTGCAACCGAATTTTTAGTAAACTATAGTTTTCAGATAGTTGGCGCTATTTTTCTCTTCATAATAGGCGCATGGATTGCCGGGAAAATAGGTAAGAAAGTAGAGCGAATAATGCGCGGCCGTAAAATAGACATCACTTTAAGTGCTTTTACCGGTAGCCTCATTAAAATCATTATTATGGTTATGGTGGTAGTCATTGTGTTGGGTAATTTAGGGGTTAGTGTAACGCCACTACTTGCCGCAATGGGCGCATTAGGCTTAGGTTTTGGTCTCGCGATTCAAGGAATGTTATCCAATTATGCTGCAGGTTTTACCATCATTATTACCCGCCCATTTGTGGTAGGCGACACTATACAAGTACGCGGGGTTTCTGGACTCGTTGACGAAGTGCAACTGGGTTATACTATATTAATAAACGAAGATAGCGTTAGAATACAAATCCCTAACAGACTAGTGGTAGGGGAAATATTGCACAATTCAAATAACAATAGTTTAGTCGAACTGGCTATTGGGGTCGCCTATGACAGTGACACGCAACAGGTAATAGATCTCATTCGCACCGCCTTAACCAATATAGAAGACCTTAAATCAGGCAGTGACCCCATCGTGGGTATTGATAATTTTGGCGATAGCAGCATTAATTTTGGTGTTCGCTTCTGGGCTCCGACGGCTAAACTCTTCGAGTTACGTTACGCGGCAAACAAACTCATTCACGATGCGATTATACAAGCCGGTGTGGTTATTCCTTTCCCTCAAAGAGAAATCACTATGCTTGAAGGGAAGTAACAATGCTCGTATAGTAAAAATAGTTAATAACTAGGTATTTCGAACAACGGAGTCCCTGTAACTATTAGCGCCGGTAAGCAGTGAACTTAAAGATAAGTAAGATAAAGTTCTATTGGGTGCATTACCTCTTAATTTACCTACCCGCTGGGGCATCCCTGCCATCTTTCATAACAAGCTGCGACTCGTCAATTCCCATTTAGGCTGCCCGGCATATTGAATGCTGCTCTTGCTTCTTGTTAATCGCTAAGTGATGAATTTCAGCCGTTTTCTTCATGCCTCCAAGCCTGTCACTAACATAGGCTAGAATTCCCAATAAGCCAACTATCAGGAGGGGGTTATAAAGCAATGCCTGAACAACAGAAATGGGCGTGAAAAATCCATAACTTACAATTGCTAATATTGCCGGAAAACTTGCCCAACGAATGGTTTCAAATGTTATAAAGTTGATGTTCATAATATTAATTCCTCGGTTGTTTGAGTACACACTATAGTGAAGGCTTAGATTACTTACAAACGTAAAATATTCGTCTTATAGGTGAATAACTTTCATCTATAAAGCTGCGGGACTCTCAACCTGTTGTTTAAACCAGCGCAGAAATACGCTTATATCTTGGCGTTGTTTATCCTGAGGTAGATAAACGGCATAACAAGATTGTTCGAACTGTATTTGTTCTTTAAAGGGTTTAACGAGTTGTCCATTGCTCAAGGCTGGGTTTTCAAGGGGCAAGGCACCAAGTGCTAAGCCAAGGCCTTGTTGAGCGGCCTGGATGACAGCATCGTATGAGCCTAAACTCAAACTTGAATGCAATTCAAGCCCAGTTAGCCCAACAATTTTTGCCCACGTAGACCAAGCATCTTCAATAGTAGATAGCTTGATTAGCGGTACACGCGGTATTTGACTAACATTGGTGAGTTTGTGTTTTTGTGCAAATGCGGGAGAGCACATAGGACTGACGTGCAAATCAAATATTTTTTCAGATATCACTCCTGGCCAGACACCTTTGCCAAGGCGTAATGCAATATCAAACTCATCGTAACGCAGATCAAGCAGCTCAGTACTCGTTTCAATATTTAATTCAATCTCAGGAAAGGCGCGCTGAAATAAACCTAAACGCGGAATAATGATATTGCTGGCTAAGCTCGAAAACGTGGCGATACGCAAGGATTGTGAGGAATACGTATGTTTAAGTTGCACAGTACCTTGAGCAAGCTTCTCGAATACCTCTTGAATCACAGCCAAATAACTCGTTCCTGCTTGTGTGAGCTTTACTCCACGAGCCTGGCGTGTAAATAGTGTGATCTCTAGGTAAGCTTCTAAGGCCTTGATCTGATGACTGATCGCCGAAGGCGTCAGAAACAGTTCTTCTGCAGCCTTTTTAAAACTCAAATTACGACCGGCGGCTTCAAATAGGTGCAGCAGGTGCAGAGGCGGTAATTTTTTAGCCATCTTTGTTTATGCTTCCTAAGGTTAGTCTTAGCCTGCCGTATGCCAATTGTTTACAATGAATGTTCCCAATCTTATGCAACAACCATCAATACAACGACCATGATGGCTATATTGTTAGTGAATACATGGTCTGATTTCACCTCAATAAAATTAAGGTTTAATGCAGCCTAAAGCGCTTTATTTGCTATTGCGCTATTAGATTGTGGCAGTAATGTGGTCAAGTTATTTTGACCGGACTCAGTAGATGTCTTTTATCAGCAAATGTCATTAAAAGCAATGATGCGCGTCAAAATAGCTTTGTCCCACTAGAGGTGGGAAGAAGGCCTTATATGACCAGTGAAACAGGAAAGTAGGTGTGTCCAATAGTCCCAAAAATGTCCCACAATATACTTATCTGCGCCTAGCATATAAGCCATTGGCAGCTGCACACATGGGTGTTAAAACCCTTTTACACAACCAAAGCAGATGGACAAGGTATTGGTCTTTTATTCTGTCGAAATATAGTTGAAAAGCATGGTGAAAAACTATCATTAGAAGCTAGAAAAGAAAACGGTGCGAAGGCGATAACGCAACTAGCAATATAGCGATGTTGAGCTTAACAAGCACAACAATTCAGACCTTTCTTGCGCAATATTTAGGTCTTGCAGACTGCGACTAAAATCAGCCCGTTCCAGCGCTAAAGTATTATACATTATTGCCTCTAATGTTGACGTGAGTGTCCCGTAAATTTTCATGAATTGAACAAGCGTGTTATCTTACTCATCTAATTAATTCGTTTGGATGTCTAGTTTATTCCAATAAATATAGCAAACGGGAAAACAATTTTGGCACCAAAACCAGCTTTAACGAAACTTCCGATTAAACTCGCGACGTCGGGTTTTTATCGCGGATTCAGCATCGATGTGACCGTCGTCAGTAAAATTATTATTAGTGCACTTGTTGTTTGGGCAATCTTTTGGCCAGTTCAGGCGGGCAAGATGCTTGGGGATTGGAACACTCTTATTCTGGCCAATTTCGCAGCTTGGTACATCTGGGTTGTCGCACTTTTTGTCATTGTATGTATCGGTTTGGCACTTTGGCCGGCGGCGGGGCGGCTTAATTTGGGGCAACCGGGCGAAAAACCCGAGTTTTCGAATTTTTCATGGTTTTCTATGATGTTCAGTGCCGGGATTGGTGTCGGCATGTTGACATGGGCAGTGGCCGAACCTGTTACTCATTTCACCAATAACCCAGAGGTCATTCAAGGACTTACCACAGGTGGTTCTGCGGACAATGTGCGCATGGCCTACAAGTGGTCGTTCCTGCACTGGGGCTTGGGCGCATGGGCATGCTACGCGATTGCGGGCCTGTCGATGGCGTTTTTTAGCTATCGCCGAGCATTGCCATTGACCATTCGGTCATCGTTGACACCGTTGTTTGGCAAGTCGCTGTCTGGGCCATTGGGGCACTTTATCGACATTGTGGCTGTTGTTGCGACCATTTTGGGTGTGGCACAGACACTTGGGTTTGGTGTGGAACAGTTTATTGCTGGACTGACCCGGATCGGTATCAACGGTCTGGTAAATGCAGAAGGTACTGCAAGCAATTTCGGCATTATTGTCGCTTTGATGATAATCATGGGGGCATCGACTTTGTCGGCGCTGTCGGGGGTGGGAAAAGGCATTAAGTGGCTGTCCAATATCAACATGGTTCTGTCGATCATGCTACTTGGATTCTTTATTATCTTTGGTGCTACATTTTTTGGTGGATCTGCGATGCTCTTTGGTATTTGGGATTACCTGATAGCACTGCCAGAGTTGAGCATTAATGTCTGGGCGACAGATGGCGTGGATGGTTCAGAGGCTTTCTTACTGACACAGTGGCAGGGCTGGTGGCCAGTTTTTTATTGGGCGTGGTGGATAGCGTTTGCACCATTTGTAGGATTGTTCCTTGCGCGTATTTCGCGTGGGCGCTCGATCCGTGAATTTGTACTTGGTGCGATGTTTGTACCATCACTTATGTGCTTTGTTTGGTTCGCTTGGACCGGCGGAACTGCAATTGATCTGGAACTAAATGGTGGCGCCAACGGTGTGATCTTTGATGCGGCCAATGCTGACAAGATCTTTGCTATGACACAATTCATGCTAGCGCCAATCAGCGAATGGTTAGCATGGGGCATGGCACTACTAATTGTTGTTCTGTTGATGACCTTCCTTGTCACATCCGCTGACTCGGCTGTGTTGATAGTGAACACCATCAACGCGGGAGGCGATGAAGGTCCTAAAGCTCGACCACATATTCTGTTCTGGGGCGCAGCCCTTGGGCTTGTAGTGGCGGGCCTGCTGATTTCTGGAGGTACAGCGGCCATTAAGACGGCAATGGTAATTGGCGCGCTACCGTTTTCAATCGTAATGGTTTTGATGTGCTTTGCACTGGTCATGGCGATATACAGCGATGGTCGACGTGAGGCTGCTGGCGTTCAGACCACTTTTACTGGCAACGATTCAGTGCCTAGTGAATAGTCGGTTCTGACATTAAAAAAAGTCCGGGTGTTTGCTCGTTACTAATGTAATTAAACCAGTGACTCACGCCTTGCAAAGTCGATGCTGCCCCAACTAAGCTAAGTGTCCAGTCTATATGTTTTATTAGATAAAAAGTGGTGGACGCTACTGGGCTTGAACCGGTGACCTCGCCTGCTAAGGCTCCGATATTTCTCATAATACTAAATATTATTAAATCACTTTAAATTAAAGTATAGGAAGAATAATACATCACCTTGATCTATGCAGTAGGGGTCACTTTTCTTGACTTTAGATCCTACTAACTGGCGTGCGGAGGAGGTTTATGTATGCCAAAATTACATTGCGATAAAATATCGGCCTGTTCTGAACCACGATATTGCAGATTTTTGCATCAGCGAGCAGAGGTGCTCCTACCTTAGCTGAAAGTATGTTCATCATGACAAAGAGTTTGGGTGCTAAGCCCCCCAGTCGAAATTTGGTTGTGGAGGCGCTCGTATAGGCGGCAGTATAGTCTTTATCTGCGCCGATGGAGGGTGCTTTTTATCAAAGAGACCAGTATTTTTTGAATGATGACAGCGTCTATTATGCAAGCAATGATAGTCACATTATGCTTTTGACATTGTTCACACTCGGTAATGTCGATGTTAAACACCCGTTCTAACTAGCCGGTTACCGGCCTTTGTGCAGTCCCTGCTAGCCAACTCATAGCTCTTGCGTGATATGGCAGATTACCTGCTAGTTATCAGATTGATAGTTTTCTTGATTGACTAGTTTAGGACTGTTTTCTCTATCGCTGTGAAGCCGTCACTTGTGCGCGAAGATTACTATTAGGGGCTAATACGCCAAACTAGCGGGTAATCCGACTAGCAGGTAATCTGGCTAGTGAGGTTGAGTCTTGGTGGCGGAAAAAGAGCGGCTAACTTGCCTATGAAATAGAGGGGATCAAAAAATACGTGTGCTAGCCGGTAATCGGCGTCCGTCACGATAGGGCTAATATTTTTGCTCCATCAGGCAGATATATAGGTGTTATCGATACTAAGTTTAAACAGGCCGTAGCCCTATTTAGAGTAACCGTAGCAGTCAATGGTACAAATGTTAATTGCAATGATCACATTTCTCTTTGGAATGAGGATGGTTCACAAATTATCATCGCAAATTTAGCAGGTAAGTTGCTTGAGCGTATTGATGTTGAGCGTAATAGTTCCGGCACGATCAACACAATTAACTTCAATAAAACGGCCGCATTAATTGTGGGCAAAGGACTTAATCCTGAATTTGAAGCAACTGTTTTTAAAGGCCTCAACGCCCATAATCGCAAAATGATAGGCGGTCTAACCGGCGCGTACACTCAGCAAGGCTTTTCAGATCTAACACCCAATGGAGTGTGCAAAGAAAATGGTTGTGCCGAAGGGCCATATGCTGCCGCGGGCGCGTCGGGTCGATTGGTAGGTGTTTTACGCATAAGCAATACGCTTGACAATGCACCGGTAAGTACACCTGGTGGTCACGACTACATTGGTGCTGAACGAAGTGATGTGCACGCTGCCATTGTCGTAGAAAAAGCAAGGCTTAAATTTAAATAGCGCGTATAAATGCGCTTATTTAGTATTTATAAATAGACTAGGCGAAATTGATATAGAACCGCCTGTAGATGTCGAGTTCTATATCGATGCTTTGCAGCAGCTTAAAAATATCAAACTAGATTTAAAAAGATCTAACATTGTTATAATCGGACAGCTTTCACATAAATATCAGAATTTGGTGCTTAACCACACCCAAATTTTATCTGCATCAACACGCCCACTCTCACCATTGTACTTAGCGTATTTAATTGCGGCTGTATAATGAGAAGCAATTTTAGTGGTGTACTGTAAATTAATTTCTGAGCCAAGGTCGTCAACTGTTTCGCTGGCGTCATCGGCATCAAACTTATGATACACCGCTAGTAGGTTACCCCCTAAGGCCTTGGTTGATGCGCTTAGATAAATATCGGTTAAACCTTGTTGAGGCGTTGCCAAAAACTGATCACTCCAACCGTTAAATTTATGCAAGGTGGCTAAAGGCGTAGCAAACCCATAGCTACCATTGTCTGAGCCAAGTACTTCATACCCTAATTTCGCGGTTACGCCGCTATACTGGGCGCCTAATTCTGCAAACAAATAGTTAGCACTAAAAGACACTGCGTCAACATCAGATTTCTGCGAAGCTACTTCTGCATGATATAACCAAGTAAGGTCATCACTTACTTTTTTGCCACTAAAACTAACACCATAAGTATCGAGGGAATTAGAAACAGGAAGCTCTCGTTCTAATAAATAGCCATAGGCGACTAACTTGCCCAAACTGGTCACATAACTTGCATTAAAGAGATGGTCTTTTGAGTCTTGATCAGCGATTTCAGCGAAAATTCGGTTACGGTCAGTAACATGGCTATACTGAATTTTTAGGTCTTTTATGGGGCTGAATATTACCGTAGCTGCATCGAAGGTTTGACGGTCTTGACGCCAGCCTACATGGCCTACAAATCTGTGGCCATCAAGTGTTATTACTTGACGACCCACTTTTAAGGTTAGATTGTCGCTTTTATATTGGATAAAGCCTTGGTCAAGCTCAGTGAATTCTGGGTCGGCTATTACGGAATATTGACCTAAATTGTAGCCAGTAGGACCAACGGTGTAATCTCCTTGGCCAAGTACAATACGGTTGTCTTCCATTTCTATTTTGAACGACCAGCCCTCGTAATCTGCCGAGGTATAGCCAATTCGGGTCCTAAAAGTAAGTGCGCTAGCATCACCTACCGCATTGTCTTGCTGCACGCCTTCATAGCGCAAATTAAAGTCGGCGTTAACCTTACCTTGGCTGATAGAGTCATAAACTGTATTGGCAAATACAGTACCTGAAGAAAGGGCTGATATAACGACTGCTGCTGTATAGCCAAGTATAAATTTGGGGTGTGTTGTCATGTAAATTCCTTAATTGGGAAAAATTTTAAGCTGGATTGTGTAATTTAGGCACTTTTTCTGACAAAAGCCGTCTTGCTGCCTGATGACAGATGTACGGGTTCAACTTTGCGCTGTTTTTCATACAAAAATTGGAGTACTTCGTGGCGATAATGGTTATATTGCTTGTTATCGGCCAAAGCGATTCGATTGCGAGGCCGCTCTAAATTAATATCCAATATTTGACCAATAGTGGCCTCTGGGCCATTGGTCATCATTACAATGCGGTCTGATAACAAAACGGCTTCGTCAACATCGTGGGTAATCATAATGACGGTGTTGCCAAGTGCGGCATGGATTTCCATCACTGAATCTTGCAAGTGTGCCCGAGTTAGGGCATCTAGCGCGCCAAAAGGTTCGTCCATTAAGAGTACTTTAGGCTCCATAGATAAGGCGCGGGCAATACCCACACGCTGTTTCATGCCGCCTGAAATTTCAGATGGCAATTTTTCTGCAGCATGGGACATGTGTACCAGCTCCAAATTGTGTTGAACCCAGTCTTTAATTTCTTGCTTGCTGCGACCTTTACGGGTTTGTTTAACGGCTAGCTCCACGTTTTTATAAACAGACAGCCAAGGTAACAAAGAATGATTCTGAAACACTACTGCGCGCTCTGGCCCCGGTTCATTAACCTCTTGCTGATCTAGAATAACGCCACCATTGGTGGCTTGATATAAGCCGGCAACAATGTTCAGTACGGTCGACTTGCCACAACCTGAATGGCCGATTAAAGATACAAATTCGCTTTTGGCAATCTTCAAATTAACATCTTTAAGCGCAGTAAACGGTCCTTTGGATGTAGGGAAATCGATGCCAACTTGAGTAAGCTCTAAATGTTTTCCAGGGATGTTCGTCATAATATTTTTCTTACCTTAAGGTTGCAGATTTGTCCCAACTTACATAACGCTGCACTAACAGCATAAGTCGGTCGAGGGCAAAGCCAATGATGCCAATGGTTAGTACGGCCACCATAATTCGCGCTAATGATTCTGAGCTACCGTTTTGAAACTCATCCCACACAAATTTTCCCAAGCCCGGGTTTTGTGCCAGCATTTCCGCAGCAATTAGCACCATCCAGCCAATGCCCAAGCTTAATCGAAGGCCGGTAAAAATCATCGGAATTGAAGAGGGGAGGACTATTTTTAAAATGTGATTAAACGCATTTAAACGCAGTACTTTACTCACATTTATCAAATCAGAATCGATACTCGAAACACCAACGGCCGTGTTGATTAACGTAGGCCATAAGCAGCACAACGATACGGTAACGGCTGAGGTTATGAATGATTTCGAAAACATCGGATCATCACTAACATAGGCAGAACTGACAACCATGGTGACCAAAGGCAGCCACGCGAGTGGCGAAACCGGTTTGAACAATTGAATGAGCGGGTTAATTGCTGCATATGCATTTTTGCTTAAGCCGCATATAATACCAATGGGAATAGCAATAACGGAGGCAATCAAAAAACCAACCGACACAGTATACAAACTTGTCCATATTTGTTCAAAGAAGGTTGGAGCGCCAGTGAAGTCTCTAATTTTTGCCACATAAGTAGGATCGGAAGCAATTCGCTGGGCATTACGTATTTCTTGGCGTTCATAGAATGCGTCTGCCTTAACAGCTTGTGCTTGGTGCTCGTCAACTAAGACCCATGTTTGTTGCCATACTTGTTTTGGCCCCGGAAATGCACCCAGTGACGTATCAACTGTGCTTGCCGTTGCCGCCCAGAAACCAAGAAATAATAGCAATCCAATAGCCGGCAAAAGCATCGCATTCATTGCTTTGAAGATAGCACTAGAGAATTTATCTCTCATCACATTGCCCTTCATTTTTTGTAAGTCTATTGGGCTTACTATATTCTGGATCATCTTGCTTGCTCCCGTTAAGTAAAGTTAAAAGTACGCCTAGATAACTCCGGCCGTATAAAAACACTACAGCTTGGTATTGCCTTTCAAGCCAATATCGAATTTCGACAAATAGGCATTTGGTTGAGTACCGTCGTAGGTAATATTGTCAATAAACTCTGTTTGCGGAGGTTTAAATCCACTTTCGCTAGCGAAATTAGGAAAGTCGACCGCTTTCGCTTTGCCTTCTGCAATAAGAGACAATGCTGCTTGGGCATATATATCTGGACGATATACTTTCTTAGCAATATCCATATACCACTGGTCAGTTTTTTGTTCTGAAATTTGTCCCCAACGGCGCATTTGCGTTAAGTACCAAATTGCATCGCTGTAATAAGGGTAAGTGGCGTTATGACGGAAAAATACGTTGAAATCAGGAATGTCTCGAACATCACCTTTTTCGTACTCAAAGGTGCCGGTCATACTATTGGCAATGACTTCTTCGTCGGCGCCTACATAGCTTGGTTTAGCTAGAATTTTCACCGCTTCTGGGCGATTTGCATTATCGTTTGCATCAAGCCACATGGCCGCGCGTATCATCGCTTTAACAACACGAATGTGTGTATTAGGGTTCTCTTCAGCCCATTTGGCACTTACGCCGAATACTTTTTCAGGGTTGTTTTTCCAAATTTCATAGTCAGTAATAACCGGCACACCAATCCCTTTAAAAACAGCTTGTTGATTCCAAGGTTCGCCAACGCAGTAACCGTTTATTGTGCCGGCTTCCATGGTCGAAGGCATTTGTGGTGGTGGTGTCACCGACAACTGTGCTTGCGCACTTATTTGCCCGCTGGTATCGCCTTTATGCGGTGCATAATAACCAGGGTGGATACCACCGGCGGCTAACCAATAGCGCAATTCGTAGTTATGTGTAGAAACAGGAAACACCATGCCCATTTTGAACGCTTTGCCTTCACTGGCAAATTTTTCGACCACAGGCTTTAAGGCATCGGCTTTGATAGGGTGCACTGGAAGGCCATTTTCATGCGGAATGTTTGCTTTCATTTGCGCCCAAACTTCATTTGAAACGGTAATGCCATTGCCGTTTAAGTCCATACTTAAGGCCGTTACAATATGTGCTTTGGTGCCGTAACCTATGGTTGCTCCTAGCGGTTGTCCTGCTAACATATGTGCGCCATCGAGTTGACCGTCTATTACGCGATCAAGCAATACCTTCCAATTAGCTTGTGCTTCCAAGGTTACATAAAGTCCTTCGTCCTCAAAATAACCTCTTTCGTAAGCGATCGCTAAAGGCGCCATATCGGTTAGTTTGATGAAGCCAAATTTTAATTCTTCTTTTTCAGCATAACCAACAGGGGCAACCTTAGGTTCAGCAATTGCTGCACTTACATCAGCCCCAATAGTTGGTGCTATTAATGCTATTGTTGACATCATGCTAATAGCAACAAGTGTATGTGTTCTTTTTACTATCTGTGTCGTTAAGTTCTTTAACGTTTTAGGATTTTTTAGTGCGCTGCTTTTGTTAATCATGCTGTTTCCTTCAAGCCAAAAAAAAACCCACGTGCTCATCTATTTTCAAGATGATACACGCGGGCTACATTGCCAATATATATAAGTGCATCTGTGCACTTATATATAAACTTTTTACAATTTTTACTAGTTAAGCAATCGGATTAACTAACTAGCGTTTTTTTATTATTGAGATACCATGCTAAGTGCTTAACTTAACAGCGTCACCAGATACTTTGCATATTTAATGCCACATTTAATATTCATTAAAAACAGTGCCTTAACTTTCTATTTACAATGCGATTCATCTGCAATCTGTTTCAAGGTAGTGCACAGCGCACTAAAGCTGTGCTTACTGACCTTCTCTCAAGGCTTGAATTCGCCTAAAAATATCAGGTCTGAAAGTCGTATTTTTTACCTTCTCTATTTGCGCTGAGCTCAAGGTATTAATTTGATTCGCACAACGCATCTTTTCAAGTAACCAAGTTGCGTGTTGGAGCTTAGGGCAATTTGCATCTTCGTAGTTGCTGGTGAATCGATTGTAGTGGGGTATATATATTGGGTCTTGATCAGCCCCCACTAAACAACTACCAATGAGTGAGGGGGCAATAACTTCAATAGGCTCATTCAAGTAATCTGGATGACTTAACCATTTGGCCGCTTCAAATCGGTTAGGAATTGAATGTAACCAATGGCAAGCGTCTAGTAAGGCTGCACCTAGGGCAATCACATGTTGTGGGTATTCTTGAAAGAAGGATTGGGTCACGCCCAATACTTTTTCAGGCTTGTCTTTCCATACATGGTAGGAGGTAAATAAGCTTACTCCGCTGCTGTTGCGTACCGTTTTCGCATTCCAAGGGCCGCCTACGCAAAACCCATCAATAAAACCACTTTCTAAACTTTCTGCCATATTGCTCGGAGGAATAACAAGCAATTCTACATCTTGAGCAATGCTAGCGGTATTTAACCAATCCAATAATTGATATTGATGTCCACTATAAGGAAATACGGTGGCAAAGCGCAGTTTAGGTAAGCCATTAACCTGCCTGTGTTTTATTAGCGGTAATAGGCTAGAAGCGTCGAGCGGAAAGGGTAGTTCGCTCAGTTGATTGTGCGCTAATAATGCGTGATACAAACTTTTAGATACCGTAAACGCATTGCCATTTTGGCTTAACACCATAGGGACTATTATAGGGACTTGTTTACTGCCTAAGCCCAGTGAACTGGCCAATGGCATTGGTGCGAGCAATTGTGCTGAATTTAATAAACCTGCTTGGAGCTTATCACGCAGGGTAGCCCAAGAATTTTGCTTTTCCAGCCTTACATCTAAGCCATAGCGCGTAAACAAGCCTTTGTGTTGCGCTACTACTAGTGGAGCAGAATCGGTTAAGGGGACAAACCCAATGGACATAGAAAACATTAGGAGTGTTCCTTATTGCGTACAAAGTAATTCATGGCAATACCTTTAACATTGCTAATAGGCTTTTCGCCACATCTTCGAGTTTTTGCCCTGAATCCATGGCCATTTTACGCATAGCGTGAAAGGCATCCGGTTCACTCATTTGTTTTTTCTGCATCAACAAACGTTTGGCCTGATCAACTGCTTTACGAGCCGCCAGTTCTGAGCGCGTTTCTTCTAGGGCTTTTTTCATATCATGGAATTCTTTGAAGCGGGCAAGGGCTGCATCTAGAATAGGGCGAACTCGTTTTGGGTCGGTATCGCCCACCACATAAGCACTCACACCACAGCGTACCGATTCAGTAATGAAATCGCTATCTTCGGTTTCTGAAAACATCACAATGGGTTTTGGATTAAAACTGCTTAACATATGTAAGCTATCAAGAATATCTCTGTCAGGAGATTCAATGTCGATAACGACCATGTCGGGTTGCAACTCATCGACTTGTTTTAGCAAAGAAACACCTGAACTGCGCAAGTGCTTTATTTTATATCGTGACTCACTGAGTGCGTCTTTTACCGCATTTGCGCGCGACTCGTTATCGTCTATCAATAAAATAGTTAAGTCTTCGGTGTTACCAACAGGCATGTACAACTTCTATCTAATAATGGGGTTAATACAACTAGCGCTTATATTCCTTATGCAAGCGTGTTGCCAATGCGGTAATTTTCTATTACTTGCTGAATAGGTACGCCTAAAAAAAAGTCCTTATCTCTTTGTTTCCAATGAACAAGCGCCTTTTGACTTGCCTCTTTTACGGATAATTTTTCAATTAATATTAATGCTGCAGTAAGGGTGCTAAGCACCGTGTTTTCACCATATGAGTGCATTTGCTCATCTTGATGGGTCTCTAGTAAAGTGTGAAGATCTAATTCCTTTGGTTTTATTTCCCATGTCTGCTGCGCATTAAGCGAGTATGTTTCCAATAAGGCCCCCCGATTTATACGCAAGTCAGTTATTTTACTTGGCGACACTTCTGGCTCGCCACCTTCGCCGCGAAAACACATGCTATTTGTGTCACCAAGGGCATGTGAAATCTGTTGATGTTTTACATCTACGTCTCTGTGATGCACGCCTTGAATTGAGTAGGCTGCGTTGCTAGGATTAAGTAATCGGGCCAATGTATTTGCACATGAACGCAAGCCTAAGCTAGAGCGCAATTGGATTAATGCGTGCAAATTGGGGTGCAAATTTTCCAAATTAATGTATGCAAGTCCACTGTTGATGGTTTTTGATATTGCGTCGGCTTGCGAGTAGGCACCAAGCGTTTCGTATAATCCTAAACGTTTAAGGGCAGTTTCAACATAAAGTCTTTTTGATGCTGGCTCTTGTGCACCGTGTATAAGGACTTTATAACCTTGTTCAACCAGTATACTGATGGCTGATAAAAACCACGGAAGTTGCCTACGTTTGCCGGCATAACATCCCCAATCGATTAGTTTGTCTGTAGGTATTTTGCTAGCAGTTGTCGTTAAGGTTTGGCTGTTTTCTAAGCTTTTTTCTTTAGGCATTGTGTCGCGACAGGCTTTTACAAAACCAATGAGCTCATCTGTGCTTTCTTCACGCACTCTCAGTAACATTAAAAAAGCGCCCTTTTGAAGCTCACTTACTTCGTTATTGAGTACCATTTTCATTGCGAAGTAGGCTTCATCTTGGCTTAAGTAGCGTCCACTATTTTGGCCCCTGCCAATGGCTTGAATGAAGGGCACAAAGTCTGAGTTCATTGTGCTTTCCTATGTATTATTGGTGAGTTAATCATGGCTTTTACATGGTTTTTGATAGGGCTTGCTCAGCAAATAAGCTTGCGGTATCGACTAATTGTTGATGTTTAATAACCTGTCCACAAATGATTAGGGCTGGCCCTGTAAAATTAGCAGCGTTCACTTGCTTATGAATATCACCCAGTGTGCCTTTGCATAGCTGTTGCCTAGATGTACAAGCTTGGTCAATAACGGCAATTGGAAAACTTGGGTCTACACCATGTTCAATTAAGCGCTGACCAATTAAGTTTACCTTTTTTAGACCCATATAGAAAACCATAGTTTGTTGCTTACTGGCATTGGCTAAACTTTTCCAATCAGGCTCTTTGTCAGGTGATTGAAAGCTGGCAGTAGCAAACATGACCGATTGCGCACACCCTCGATGCGTTAACGGAATACCGGTATAAGCAGATGCGCCAGACGCCGAGGTTATGCCTGGCACAATAACAAATGGAATATCATTTGCCTGCAAAACTATTGTTTCTTCCACGGTACGCGCAAAAATAGCCGGGTCGCCTCCTTTTAGTCTTACTACGCGTTTGCCTTGTTTGGCATGATAAAGGATCCGTTGAGTAATAAAGTCTTGAGTAAGGCTATGTTGTCCGCTGCGTTTGCCCACAAACTCTGTTTCACAACCTTGGGGAATAATAGCCAGTACAGACTCGTCCACTAACCAATCAAACAATATAACATCGGCTTGTTGTATCGCCTTATATGCTTTAATAGTCAGCAATTCCACGTCTCCTGGCCCAGCTCCCACTAACCAAACTGAACCACCACCAGACTTACCTTTGGTATGCTTACAGGATACAAACTCATCGTCTTTCGTCTGCTTTAAGTAAGCAGGCGTATGTACTCCAAAAAAGCCCAACATGGTGCGCGCGGTGGAATGCAGGAAAGTGCTCATTTGCTGGTCTCTATTGTTATAATGGGAATGGTAGTCGCTGGAATAGTTGAAAGCGGCATAGCTGAACGGGGTCTTGTTTCGTGGCTAGTTACACTTGATTTTGTGTCGGCAATAATACTAGCCAACTCACCTTTACAAGAACCACAGTTTGTCCCGCATTTTAATTCTGCGCCTAATAATTCTACTGTGTCAGAACCATTTAAAATGGCCTCTTCAATTGTTTTACTTCGCACAGTATGACAACTGCAAATGAGTTTGCCTTGCGTAAAGCTAGCGTCGGGAGAATAGCGAATAATGCTATGAAGTTGCTGAGCTTCAATTTCAGGCAGTGCAAATAAGTAGTCTAACCATTGGCTATTGGCAACCGTATTTACCTTGCCTATATGCACTACCAATGAAACGCGCTGGTTATTAAGCGCAACCAACGTGGCTGCAATATTATCTAAGTTTGCACTAAGCACTGTTTCAGATGAATTGAATTTGTGCTGAATATCACTTAGCCAAAGCGGGTTATTGGTAAACAAAGCAAGCCGATACAAAATGCAATCATGCAGCTTGGTTGATGTCCAATAATCACTGAATTCTTCTAGCAATGTTGCTGGTATTGGCTGCCTTGAGGATATATGTGCGAATTGCTGAATATTCACCTTTTGCGCCGACACTGCGGCATGTTTCAATTCAGGTTGTCCAGAAATAGGGTCGTTAGCGTCGCTGAATAGCTCAGTAATCGCCACATGTGATGAACTGCTTTTTGACCAATGAATAGGCACAAAAAGTTCGCCTTGCCTAATTGAATCATCAATCAATGCAGGCAATAGTACAGGTAGTCCTTGTGAAGACTTTAGTTCGATTATATCGTTGTTATTAATAATGAGGCGCTTAGCGTCAATAGGGTGAATACTTAATAGTGCTTGCTCGGTATGTTGGTGTAAACGCGCGGCATTGCCTGTGCGGGTCATGGTATGCCATTGGTCTCGGGTACGCCCGGTATTGAGTATAAAGGGGTAATCTAGTGTGGTAATTTGCTCAGGCAATCTAGGCACTATTGCGATGAAGTTAGCTTTTTGATTGGCAGTAAAAAATACACCGTCGGTAAAAAGACGTTTTGTCCCTAAGGGCTGTGTTTTGTTTACTGGCCATTGAATAGGGACGAGTTTTTCGTATTGTGTTTGTGTAATATTGGCCAAGGCTGATATATCAAAGGCTCTAGTGCCATGATTGCCTGCGCCCGACAAACTGGCATGTTCTTTAAAGATATCGCAGGGTTGTTTATAGTCAAAAGCCTCAGCAAAGCCTAGTTTTTTCGCTACCTCACTTATAATTTGCCAGTCGTGCTTAGCATCGCCTGTTGGTGGTAACATGCTGCGTTGGCGAGAGATACACCGTTCTGAATTGGTAACCGTACCATCTTTTTCTGACCAAGGTGTAGCGGGCAAGGCAATATTGGCAAGTGTTAAGGTATCATTTTTTTGAACAACGTCTGAGACCACTACCATTTCGCAGCGCTTAAGGGCTTTCTCTATTTTACTTCGGTTAGGCATACTAACAACAGGGTTAGTCCCCATTATCCATACAAATTTTATCTCTCCTGACAGCATCGCATCAAACATATCTACCGCTTTTAGGCCGTTTTGAGTGACAATATTTGGGGCTTGCCAAAAGTCTTGTACTATTTTTCTATGTGCACTGTTTTCTATGTCCATATGTGCGGCTAACATGTTGGCTAAACCACCCACCTCGCGGCCACCCATCGCATTGGGTTGCCCCGTTATTGAGAATGGCCCGCTGCCTTCTACGCCTATTTTGCCGGTAGCAAGATGACAGTTAATAATGGCATTGGCTTTATCTACGCCCGAGCTTGACTGGTTAATCCCCATCGAGTAGAAAGTAATGGCACTTGCTTGCTGCACAAACAGTTCATAAAATTCGACTACCTTGGCCTCTTCCAAATCACACAAGGCGGCTACATTTGCCGTGTTATATGGCATAGCCGCCGCAAGCGCTGCTAAATACCCACACGTAGCTTGGTCAATAAAGTCGGTGTTGGCTTGTTGTTCATCTATATATCGCAATAAGCCATTAAACAACACTGCATCGCTGCTGGGTTTTAATTGCAAGTGTAGGTCGGCAATAGAAGAGCTTGCCGTGCGTCTGGTATCAATTTGTATGATTTTTAACGCAGGGTTTATTTGCTTGGCGCGCTCCATCCGTTGGAATAATACAGGATGTGTCCATGCTGCGTTTGAGCCCACTAATACTAATAAGTCGGTTTTGTCTATATCGTCATAGCAAGTGGGCACTATATCTTCGCCAAAGGCACGTTTGTATGCTGCTACTGCAGACGACATACACAACCTTGAGTTAGTGTCGATATTCGCGCTACCAATAAACCCTTTCATCAGTTTATTTGCCACATAATAATCTTCGGTTAATAGCTGTCCTGATACATATAAGGCAATCGACTTAGGCCCGTGTTCGGCTAGTAATAATTTTATTTTATTTGAAATGGCATCAGTGGCTTCATCCCATGTTGCGTTTTCACCTTCTATGCTAGGCGACGTCATTCTGCCAGCCAACTGTGTGGTTTCCAACAAGTGACTACCTTTAATGCATAAACGTCCAAAGTTAGCTGGATGTTCAGCCGTTCCGGTTAAGTCACTTAGGGCGCTATTGGCCTGCTCTGAGGCAACCTTATCAATAGTGTTTGCCGTCGCTGCAATGACATCAATGCCGCAACCCACTCCACAGTAGGGGCATGTGGATTGTACTAAGCGATTGGTGTTTGCTGGAGTAGCCATTAATTGCTCAATCTGACGACAACTTTATGCATACATTAGCATCTATTATTTGGCAGTCGTATACAGTTAAGGCAATGGTAGGGTCTTCAATACATAAACCACTTGTGAGTGAAAAATGTTGCTTATACATAGGCGAATTGACCACTGCTTCGTGCTTAATTGAGCCAATAATACCCCGCGACATCACATTGGCTTTGCCAATAGGATCCCAATTACTAAGCGCATGAATTTGCAACGCAGCAGGTGTTGTGCCAGCAAGATCACTTGGGGCAGTTTGTAAAGTGAAAATAGCGATCTGCTGCTGATTACCCTGCTGGCTAGGTATAAGTGCACAAATACCCGAATTGATCACCAAATCATCTAGCTCACAGACCTTGAGCCAAGTGGATTTTTGTGGGGCTGATAATGAGCTTAGATTACTTTTTGTCAATTGTGTCGCTTGCATAAGTACTTCCTTTTTATACCAGTTCAATAATATCAATGGCCAGATCATCGGTATCTGAAGGCAACTCAGAACGTTTATCTAACTGGGCTTTTTCTGCCTCCGATGCTGGGCGAATTTGCCCACGTTCTTGCACAAATATCACGTTGTCATCACTGGCTTTGCTATTTACAAATTGGCGAAAACGCTTACGACTTTCTGGGTTTTCTAGGGTCGTTTTCCATTCACATTGGTAGGTATCGATTACCTGTTTCATTTGCGCCTCAAGGGTATCGTTGATGCCTAGTGCATCGTCAATAATCACATTTTGGAGATACGCTAAACCGCCTTCCATGTTGTCCATCCATACAGAGGTTCGCTGTAAACGGTCTGCGGTTTTTACATAGAAGGATAAAATTAAATCGATGTATTTGACTAATGTGGGCGTGTCTAAATCGGTAGCAAACAAGTCGCCATGACGAGGTTTCATGCCGCCATTACCACATACATATAAATTCCAACCATTTTCGGTGGCGATAATACCTATGTCTTTACTTTGTGCTTCAGCGCATTCGCGGGTACAACCCGATACTGCAAACTTAATCTTGTGGGGTCCGCGTAGACCTTTGTAACGGTTTTCAAGATCAATCGCTAAACCAACAGAATCTTGTACTCCGTAGCGACACCATGTGCTGCCTACGCAAGACTTCACGGTTCGTAAAGCTTTGGCATAGGCATGGCCTGTTTCAAAGCCTCCATCGATGAGTATTTGCCAAATATCAGGTAATTGTTCTACTCGCGCGCCAAACAAATCGATACGCTGGCCACCGGTAATTTTGGTATAAAGTTTGTAATCTTTTGCAACTTGCCCTAGCAGTATGAGTTTATCAGGAGTAATTTCTCCACCGGGTACACGTGGCACAATCGAATAGGTGCCATTTTTTTGCATGTTGCCCAAGTAGGTGTCGTTAGTATCTTGTAAACCCACATGAGCGACGTTCAATACAAATTCATTGTGAATAGATGCAAAAATGGAAGCCGCAGCGGGTTTACAAACATCACACCCAAGGCCTTGTCCATGGGTGTGAACCAAGGTCTCAAAGTCACTGATTTTCGACACTTGCACCAGGTGGAAAAGTTCTTGGCGTGAATAGGAGAAATGCTCACAAATGTCCTTTTTGACTTCAACGCCTCGTTTTTCTAATTCAAGGTCCACGACACTTTTTAGCAGTGCCGCACAACCACCACACCCACTACTTGCTTTAGTACAGGTTTTCACGGCAGCAAGGTCGTTACTGCCACTGTCAATTGAGGTAACAATGTCTTGTTTACTTACGTTATGGCATGAGCAAATCACCGCGCTGGCGGGCAATGCATCTGCACCAAGGGCAGGTTTACTATCACCCACACTGGGTAATATCAAGGTTTCAGGGAATTCGGGTAGCTCTATGCCATTTAAAGCATATTGTAATAGGGTGTCGAAATCTGAGGTGTCACCTACTAATACCGCCCCAACTAAAAGATTTTGCTGGGGCTCTACCACTATTTTTTTGTAAACACCTTTTGGTTGGTCTTCATAAGTGTAGCTTTGTACGCCAGATTGTTTGGCATGGGCGTCGCCAATAGAGCCTACTTCAACGCCCATTAGTTTTAACTTAGTGCTCATATCTGCACCAGTGAACGTTTGGCTAGCTTGCTCACCATTGGCTATTTGATCAGCTACTACTCGCGCCATGGTATAGCCCGGTGCTACTAAGCCAAAAATCCGCTGTTGCCATAAAGCGCACTCACCAATCGCATATATGCTTGGGTCGGACGTTAGGCAACTGTCGTTTATTTTTATTCCGCCACGCTCACCTACCTTAAGGCCAAACTTCTTGGCTAGCGAATCGCTTGGGCGAATACCGGCAGAAAATAAGATCATGTCAGTCTCTAGGAAACTACCGTCGGCAAAGCACATGCGATAACGACATTCTTCACCGGCGTCTATGGTTTGTGTCGCTTTTTGGGTATGCACGGTAACGCCAAGTTCAGTGATTTTGTCGCGTAATACCCGCCCGCCGCTTGGGTCGAGTTGCACTGCCATAAGCTGTGGTGCAAATTCTACAACATGTGTAGTTAAGCCAGCCTCCTTGAGCGCATTTGCGGCCTCTAGCCCAAGTAAACCACCACCAACGACTACACCAATTTTGCTGACGTTTGCCGATGCTTGAATATTATTTAAGTCTTCTATTGTGCGATAAACCAAACAGTGTTCTTGATTATTGCCCGGAATTGGGGGAACGAAGGGATATGAGCCAGTGGCTAACACTAACTTAGTGTAGGAGTAGCGCTTACCGCTTTCGGTTATTACTATTTTTGCGTCTCTATCAATATTATTGACCCATGCATTTAAGTCAAAACTGATATTCAGACTGATATAGTGGGATTCAGTCGTCATGGCTAAATCTTCGGCCGTTTTACCACTAAAGAATTCTGACAAATGTACACGATCATATGCGAGTCTTGACTCTCCACAGAGCACATGAATAGTGCTTTTACTGTCTAGTTCACGCAGCTTCTCGGCAAAATGATGGCCTACCATGCCGTTGCCGACGACTAATACATCAATGTGCTTAGTGGGCATGTTTTGATGAGTATTCATGACTAATTCCTATTTTACGCGCAAAAAAAAACCCAACTTTGATGCGATATCAAAAGTGGGCTTCATTGCCGGGCAATCAACTACGTGTATGCGTAGTTGACGTAATGTCTATTTGCTATTTTTAATACAAGTTTAGTGCCAATGATAAATTAACTTAAAATACAGTGTCTTACATTTTATTGTTGTCAGGAAGTAATGAATTTTTGCACTATAATAGCGCGAGCTTGCATCATTACATTACAATGTTACTTCAAACGTTAGAACTACAAACGCAATATACAAGGCAAAAAATTTTGTAAGTTTCGAGACTAAATAAAAAAGCACCGCTACGCAATATTCACAATCGACAGCGCAGCAAAATTGCATTTTCGCCAAGTGGCAGCTTACCGATAACAGTTAACCACCTTTTCAGAATGTCAATTTTCACCCTCGGTCGCTGGCAAAAATATTTGAAAAGCTCCCATCCCCGCGCAAAACCAATCGAGAGTCCTCCACAGTTGCATTCTCCGACAAAACTTCGCGCAGACCGATGCCGGCGGACAAGGCTATGCATATAAGTTAGGCCGCCGTTCTCCTGTCGAAAAACTAGGCTGTACACATGTGGCAGAAATCGGTTTTGTATTTGATACTACCAACTTAACATTTCATGGCTATGCAGACCGAGTGAGGGCCTTGATAACAGAAATTCAAGGGTGTTGGAGCCACTTTGCGCATACCGGTCGACCAACACAAACATGCCAAGCATGGCCAAACTATGGCAAAGAGCATAACTATTTATATTTCGGCCATGAAAAAACAATATTAACAAAATTTGAGCACGCGACTGTGACGTCTTGGTCAATGGTAAGCGATCAACAACTCGCATCATTTTAAGCCTGGCATTGTTAATTTGCAGTGTTAAATGAACCAGATTTGCATTGAATAGGTGAACCATACAACCCTCTTGTTTGCAGAGAAGAGTCAAAGTTTTACCAATTCATATTTGGGTCAGTATTTGGTGCAAAACCCCACCCTCACTGGTTCAAATTGAGCTGCAAACTAACAAAGACGGGGATGAGTTGGACATTTTGGTTCAAAAATGTCGCAACAAAAAGGCTGCCATGAAGTTCTTCAAGAAGTTATTGAAGGGTCAGCAGACAACACCGTTGAAGATCGTCACCGATAAATTGCGCAGTTATTCGGCGGCAAAAAGGAACATCATGCCCAGTGTTGAGCATTCTACCTAACAATACGAAAACAACCGCTGTGAATTGTCTCATCAGCCAGGGAGGCAACAAGAACGTCAAATGCGGCGGTTTAAATCTAGAGGGCAGGCTCAGCGATTTCTATTGTGCCACGGCATTGTCAATAACCTGTTTAGACTTGGCCGACATCATATCAAAGCCAGTAATTACAGAATACTCCGTGAACGAGCGTTTGCTGAGTGGAGCAGGGCTATTTGTGTCCAGAATTTGGCATAAACTACTGAAAGCTGATTCAAATATTCTTAATTCGATAAGTTGACAGTGCTCTTAGCAGCAGTAAAGGTAAGTAAATTGAATGACCCCGCTGATTGAGCGGGGTTTTTTAATATTGCTGAAATATAATATTACGATTTACAAACCAAAGGCAATTGATGTTCAGTTAAGTTACGCAGCCAATGCTTAGCTTTCAGCCTGTACACAAACAAAATAGATTTGACGATTTCTTCAGAATAGGTTGCCAACACTACCCAATAAAGAGGTAAATCAAAATAAAAGGCGGCAACGAAAGTTAAGGGTATGCCCACTAACCACATGCCCGTGATATCTATAAGCATGCAGTGTTTGTTATCACCCCCTGCTCTCAAAATACCCATTGAAGCAGTTAAATTAAACACTTTAATACATGTGCCAAACGTGATTAGCAGAAAAATATTATGTGCAACAGCCAAGGTTTCTTGATTTAAATTGGCATATGGCATAAACACTAACGATTTCAAACTCAGCATTATTAAGCCCAAACATAAGGTAACAATAGGTGCGCTAATAACAAAGCCTCGAGCCACAGACCAAGCTGCTGTAAACGCATTTTGTCCCAATCGTTGCCCCACCATTATTGAACATGCTGAAGCGAAGCCAAAAAAGAAAGACACTAGAATACCTTCAAGCGGGGCAAGAAGGCTCATAACCGCCAGTTCTTGAGTACCAATACGACCAAATATAAGCTGGTACATAAATGTGCCTAAAGACCACACGCCAAAACTCACCATCATCGGCCACACCAGTTTAATCAGATGAAGCCATTGTGCTTTATCGTAAAAATGCTCTTTTGAAACTTGACTTGGAAAAACAGCATGTTTCGCTTTCGCCAAACATAATACGATTAATAAGGCGTGAATTCCTCTGGCGATAAAGGTTGCCCATGCGGCCCCTGCCACACCAAGGGCGTCAATGCCTAATCCGCCATTGATTAACCAGAAATTTAAAGCGATGTTGATAATAATGGCAATACTGCCAAGCGCCATAGGTAGTCGCACTTGCCCAAAACCACGCAGCGCATTTTCAAAAATCATGACCACCACCACAAAGGCTAAGCTTGGCATGGTTACCCACAAATACTTTTTGCCGGTATTGATAATGGTGTTATCTGTAGTGCCCAGCCCAACAATAAGGTCGCCAAAGGCAAAGGTGATTAACACCACCGGCAATAAAACCCCTGCACCAATTGCTAAAGTCTTAATAATAATGGGGCTAATGCGGTCACTTTTGCCTGCACCATAATACTGGGCCGAGAGCACGCCAACACCAGCCGCAAGACCAGATAGAATGATGAGTACAACAAACTGAATACGATTGCCTAATCCTACCGATGCAACAGCCGTATCACCTAAATGACCCACCATCATAATGTCGCTCATGCCTAGCATTGTGACTAAGATACTTTGCAAAGAAATAGGCCAGGCAAGCTTTAGGCTTTGCCTAAGTATTGATGTGTTGTTGTGCATGTTAACTACAAGTCATATAAAAAATAAGAATATTCATGCGACACATTTTATAAGAGTTTGAACAAATAAACATTGTTATGAATATCATGTATCATGTCTAAAACTATCACTGTGAATAAAAAATTGTGGCATGAAATTCTTAATATTGATCCTAGTTGTAGAGAAGATTTCTTTAACTTCGAATCGCTTCCAGGCAAAGGAAAGTCTTTTATTGCTTGTGCGGGGGTGTCGCATTTACAAACCGAGTATCAAATAGGAAAGACCGGGAAAGGTGAGGTTTTGGATAACACCAAAACCGATCGCGTTCATGTCCATTACTTAATCGCCACTAAGTCAGGCGGGGCAAAACTGAGTCTAAAAACAGGGCAATATCCTGTTTTACCTAACACAATCATGCTATTGCCCGCGGGTACTCCTTTTTTGTATGAACTTGACCACGAGCATTGGGACATGTGTTGGTTATTGCTGCATGACTGCCCAGAGTATCAATTTATTCGACAGTTAGATGCGGGCATATGGCAAAGTAAAAATGCATCTTTAATATATCAAACTATGGCATTACTCAGAGACTTCGATCATAACAATACATACTATCAAGCAGACATTCAATTACGACTGATTGAAGTATTGCTATATCAAATTGAACAAACGCTGAATAAAACGCCACAACAAACTACCCAGCAGCAACGATTTCACACCTTACTACGTAGCGTCAACAAACAGTTAAAAATACCTTGGAACGTAAGCGCTCTAGCAGCCGAATTACATATGTCAGAAGCACAATTTTATCGCCTATGTAAAAAGGAAACTGGCAAAACCCCTATAAAATTACTGACGCACAGCCGAATGGAGTATGCATGTTACTTGCTAAGGTACACAAACTATAATTTAGAACAAATAGCTGACACGGTAGGGTATGCTGACAGTGCTGGTTTTGCGCATAGATTCAAGCAAATGTACAACATAAGCCCGGGGCGCTGGCGCCAGCGTGAAAATAACGTCTAACTAGCCTTTTGCTATTCAACGCCAAGGTTACAATAAAATTCAAAAACATTAATGTTAGGTTGGTCTACTAAAAATCGCTAAAACAAGATTAATTTACTGAAAATATCTATGACGGCAAACAGCCATTTTGAGCCACTCAAAACAACAACCATGAACAAAACTTCACCTTTTCTATTCAATTAGACCCTAGTGTGAACGTCTGTTAAGAAACTAATTTGCGACAGACATTTCATTCAAAGAAAATGCTTACTAATTAGAGAGAACTGCTTACCAAATAGAGTGAGTAATCGCTCAAACTCGATGAGCTTACCTGTGTACTATTTACACGTATTGTTAAATTTGCGTGTAAAATAGCGCGCAAAATAAAAAGTCTCGCAGCCCATGAGAATAAAGAGCTCCGGGCAAATTGATGCACAGATTCGCCACATTTTCGGCACGGATTCGCCACGCTTTTGGAAGAATGACACGTAAGTTAGCGACACAAA
>CAXMOM010000059.1:0-23862 GCA_964195425.1 Acidiferrobacterales bacterium | reverse complement strand
ACGGCTCTTTTAGTACGCGTATCTAAGCGGCCTGTTTCACTCACCGCATACTCCAGTTTGATTAAGTAAGATTGGGCTTGAGTGATTTGCTCAGCTTGTGTTTTTTCCTCGGCAGCTTGCGCTATGCGTTGTTGTTTTGCTTTTTCGGCCTGTGTTGTATAGCGGTTGTTAGCATAAGCATCAATAAAGTCTTCGTAACTTTTACTGCTATTAATTGTCTTTGCTTGTTGCCATGCAGCGTCAACACTTTCTTTCCAAGCTAACTCAAGCGCATTTAGCAATACTGTATCCACTTCACCCGTCACTAGTAATTGACGGCTTTCTTCAAAAGCCTCGACGGCTCTTTTAGTACGCGTATCTAAGCGGCCTGTTTCACTCACCGCATACTCCAGTTTGATTAAGTAAGATTGGGCTTGAGTGATTTGCTCAGCTTGTGTTTTTTCCTCGGCAGCTTGTGCTATGCGTTGTTGTTTTGCCTGTTTTTTATTTTCGGCTTCTTGCGCAATGCTCAATTGCTCACTTTGATAATAGTCATAAGCAAAGTAACTACCTGTACTTATTACAATGAGTAAACCTAATACGATAGCCGCTTTTTTACTTGAGGATGACTTATTTGGCTTTGCAGTCGTTATTTGTGTTTCATCAGCAACGGTTTTACTCTGCCTTTGCGCCTGTAGGCTTAAATGTTTGGCCTGAATGATGGCTTCTAGCGCTTCCTTCGCTTTGCCAGTGCTTGTAATACCCGCCGCTATAAGTGCACTTAGTTCCTCATCAGATAAACTGCCACCTTTTCCTTGCTTAGTATTAAGGGTTTGCACCCACTGCTGAAAGGCTTTTTGCTCGAGAGATTGTTTGCTTTGGCTCTCTGCAATTTGTTGTATGAGTGCCGCTAGCTCATCATGAGTTAAGCCACCCAAATCAGCCAAGGCATTAAGCACTGGCATGTCGCTATCTTTTACTTCACCTTGGCTTTGTAGCAGCGCGATGATTTTTTGCTCTAGGGGTTTTAGCTCCGCTTTGATGTTAGATGTATTGTCTTCGACCCACGTGCCGGTGTGTTCATCTTCGGTCTTTATATTCTGTGTATTGGTGATTTGCTTTAACGCACTAAGCATAACTCCGCCATCACTAAAACGGTCGGTCTTTTGTTGGGCAAGGGCGGTTAATACCCACTCGTTTAATGCCTCGCTTATGCCCGGTTGGTAATCTTTAGGGTCACCAAAGCGTCCTTCCGGTAGCGTGCCGGTGAGCATGCGGTAAGCCAGTACGCCTACGCTGTAAATATCACTGCTGGCATCTACATGTTTAGCGCTTTGGCGCTGCTCGGGCGCCATGTAGTTTCGAGAGCCCATGCCAATGCCGCTTTGACTGTTGTCACTGTCGGGTACTTTAGCAATACCAAAGTCACATAGCTTTACTTCATCATGCTCGTCAAGCAATAAGTTAGCGGGTTTAATGTCTCTGTGGACTAAGCCTGCCTTATGTACCGCTTTTAAGGCAATCAGGCATTGCTCTAAATAGATAAGGGCTTTGGCAATGGGTAAACGTTTGGGCCGGTCTTCTGCATCCAGTTCGGCAATTAACGCAGCATCCGTGGCATCACTGCCTAATTCATCTTTGAGGGATTTGGGTAAATACGGCATTACATAATAAGGCCTACCATCTTCAAGCTCATCAAACTCGAACACATCCACAATGTGGGCATTGCGATTGAGTTGCCGCAAAGTGCGCGCTTCGTTTAAAAAGCGAGTTCTTAATACTTCCCCTGCATCAGAGGTTGCCGAGGTTGCCTGCTGCGCTAAGCTGGCATCGCGAATATGAAAGACCTTTATCGCCACTAACTCATCTAAACGTGGGTCTTTGGCTAAATACACTGCGCCAAAACCGCCTGCGCCTAGTTCTTTAATCACTTTGTATTTGCCGATGCGTTTCATATGTTTTGTTCTTATTGTTCGTTCTTGTTATTGTGCTTGCAACTTGCACTGGTAAAGTTGCGCATTCACTATTCGCATTTAAAGTATCGCGAATAATGGGGATTAATTCAATGTTTATACAGCATGGTTTATAAAAATGTTAGGCATATTTTACGAGCTTTGAGATTTAATTGTGAATATTCTTGGCGTTAACATATTGCATTTACATGCGGATAATTCAAAATTTTTCATCTGCTGTAATTAACGGTACTGATAATGTTCTAGCTAGCGCCTAATAATGTTCGTGTATGGACTCCCCCTCATTTGCAAGTATTTTGTTCGATAACATTTTGGTATAACTGCCTACGTGTATTCGGTTTCTAAATGATGCTTTAATAATTGCGCATCGAACCTCTATGGGCTATTCGCACACCTGATCCCTATCGCTTAAACGAGCTCCTTAGGCTCATCGAACAGCTTGGGTTTCTCAAGTGTCGGTCTTACCTGTTTGCCATCTCACACTATACTTTGCAACTTGCTTGAAACTTATTATTTAACCTTGTTTTTATTCTTCAATCTGTCAATTGAGCCGCTAAGTTCGGATTATATTGCTAGTCGCCTGCCACCATTGCCCAGGCTATTCTGGCAATCTTATTAGCTAAAGCAACCGTCACGATATTAACATGCTTTGTGATAAGCAATTTATTTAACCATCTGCTTAGATGGTCGTCTTTATCTTTGGCGTGTCTTATGACGGCTCTTGCGCCATGCACTAATATCTTTATTAAGTAACCATCGCCGCGCTTACTTATCCCCAGTAGCCTGTCTTTGCCACCTGTACTATGTTGGCGTGGTACTTAGCCTAAAGATGCAGCAAAGTCTCTTCCTTTTCGGTACGCTTTACCATCACCAATAGCACTTGATAATGCACTGGCGCATAAGACTCCAACCCCGCGAACCGCGAGAAGTTGAGATGCAACTGGATCTGTTTCAACGTGCTCTTTAATTACCAAGTTTAACTCATCAATCCTGTTGTCTACGTAAAGTAAATCATCGGCTAACCCACTTAATAGTTTGCGAAACAAGACAGATAAGTGGTTGTCGGCATCTTCCAACCATTGTGGTATTGCTTTTCTTAACTTCTCAATGCCAACTGGCGCAATGACGCCGTATTCACTGACTAACCCTCGAATATGATTCACTTTAGCCGTTCGTTGCTGCATGAGTTTTTCTCTTACTCTATGTGCTGATTGCACATCTTGTTGTTTGACTGTTTTGATTTGTACAAATCGCATATTCGGGCGGGCCATTGCCTCGCATATTGCTTCAGCATCAACCGAATCATTCTTATTACTTTTTACATATGGCTTTACAAATTTAGGGTGGATAAGTTTGACCTTAAACCCTTTCTTACTTAATTCACGACCCCAATGGTGAGCCGAGCCACATGCCTCAATGGCTATTTCCGCACCTGCTGGCACTTTCTTAACTAGGGCTTCAATCCACTTTGTTCGACTATACTTGCCCTTCCATTGTGTTTTTTCAAACCTATCTACACCATGTACATGAAAAATAGACTTTGCAATATCAGCACCGACTCTAGTAATGTTAGCCATGCGGCTTCTCCTCGTTTGAATATTAATGGTTACTGTCAATTACCATTGTGGCTTAAAAAAGCCAATTAGTGAGGTTGAGGGGGAGTCCATCCCATTGTTTAAGCACTATCTACGTCTTTCCTGCGAAGGCAGGAATATGCTTGATACTACCTCTTTCATCCCATAAATAAAGGGTATTTTAGGAGATCTCAGCCTCCGCTGAGAAGGCAAATGGGGTTAAAACGCTTCAGGTTAATTTCCCGGAGTGTGCATTGTTACCATTTAACACATTCCACGGTGCCATCTTCGTTGGTGACCTGCAAGCCATCGCATTCTTCAGGTTTGGGCGCCGGCGCTGGTTTTGCCGGTTTAGGTGCAGGGGCGGGTTTTGTGCTACTTGGCAGCAAGTGTCCTATTTCTTGATATATATTGGCTGCTAAAATACCTTCGTTAATTAGTCCATTGCCTTTTTTGTCATTATACCCTGCGTGATGCAGCGCGACTATGGAATCGCCATTGGCGGAAAACACCGGCGAACCACTTGAGCCTGGCTCGGTATCGGCAAAATAGTGCACGACTCCTTTAGACATGAATTTCTTATATAAACCGGTGTTTTTAAGTGCAATTTCTTTTGAACGACCCGCTGGATGCTGAATAATTTTGACCGCTGATGACCTATTAATCAGTTGGTTATTTGATTCTAAACGCAACCACCCTCGCTGATTGCCGGCATCTTTGTTCAAACGGTATAAAGCGTAATCTAGTTTTTTATTATATTTTAGTAATTCAGTTGCAAAATATACCGGCTTCTTTAGTACCTTTTTAATATCGTAGTCTTTCCCATAATATTCAAAACTCACGACTATATCTTTTAGAGGAGTGGGTTTACCTTTTCTGAAAGCGCAATGCTCATTCGTTAATAATAAATCGGGCCCAACAAGCGAACCTGAGCAAGACCCACCGCTGACAAAAAAGACAACTGCTATTTTTTGACTTAAAGCAAAGTGAGGGTGACTTGGTGAAAACTCGCTTAGTTTTTGTAGATCATTGGTGCCTACAATTTTTTGAATTTGAGCACTTGGAATATCGTCTAAGTTGGGCGCTACAATAAACTCATTATTGCTTACGTCTTTTGGTATATATTCTGAGAAATCTTGGGCAATAGCCGCCAATGGGATTTGCAGTACTAACAATACTGACCCTAAAAATTTCATTTTATTTCCTTTTTAAAATGTACTTGCAAAATGTGTTTACAAACAACGCTGACATTATTTGCCTATTTATTACGAAGACGAATATTGTTACTAGCAACTTCTTGCCAATTACTATCGGGCGTTTGCTGCACAAGAAATTGCGAACTTTCAAATTTAAAATTGGCGACAGATTGCCATTCATCCCCTACCTTATATTCGGCAATATATGCGCTTGAATTTAACAATGGCGCATCGGCAACTGTGCTCAAGGCAACGGTGTCGACTGCCTGATTATGCTCATACCTAATATTGATTTGTGGCGGATTACTTTCTAGTACTTTATTATCTGTTTTTTTAGCCGGCCGCCAATACTCGCCGTCGTTTACAAACACTAGGTTGGTCGAAACTGGTGCGTTGAGTTGCGCGTCTAAGTCTTCTAGTGACTTTTCTTTTTCGCTAGAGCATGCCGCAAGCAAGATCACTAACACAGTAGTACACGCTATCAAATACTTGTTATTTTTCATATTTCTATCCCTTTAGGCACTCAACCCGTCATTATATAAGCGAGCATTCACATTCTTTTAATCTATTGTATTAACTAACGTGGATAAAAACTATCCACCCCAATATTGCTAATTAACTTTGACTCGCTCAAGGTAAGTAAATCTTGTTCATTTATAGTGACCAAAATTTGATTCGTGACTTCAAAATCGGTGCTATGCGCCATTTCATTTTCATCTAAAAAAGCCTTAAATTGTTCCATATCGGTGGCCAGTTTTAACGATATAATGACATCTACCTGTTCTTCGCTTTCAAGTGCTTCACACACTTCGACATAGCTTTCACATACCTTTTTCGTGGAGTTCGAACATGCGCTTATAAAACTTGCACTCAAAATGACGCACACTACCGCGATGATGTGTTTAATCTTTACCATTGTATTTCCTCCGATTCGTTTTTACATTCCGCACTGGTATTTTCAATTAAGATACCGTCTATTCGTTTTGCTTCACAATTAGCTTTTTTTTGTTTTGGTGGAGTTTGCTTTGGCGGCTCTGGTTTTGAAGGTTTTGGCGTATCGACAGACGCGCCCAATTTATCATTCAGCCATTTAATTGAATTAGGTAAAAATAAACGTGGATGACTCAGCCCATTGCGAGGGTCGCGAAACATAGGGCCTTGTTGCAAAGACTCAATAATTTGTGCAGCGCTCGCTTGCGGGTAGCGGCTTGCTAACAATGCAACGGCGCCCGCTACATGCGGTGCCGACATTGAGGTACCAGAAGCAACTTTATATTCGCCATTTAAATCTGCTGAATAAATTTTACCGCCCGGCGCGACAATATCTAATGCTGCGTAACTGTTAGAAAAACGAGAAATACTACCATCGGGCTCAAGTGAGCCAACCGTTACAGCCGTTTCGATACAACCTGGTTTTGAAACACCATTGGTTTTACTTTCGTTACCCGACGAAATAACGGTAATCACGCCACGCTGAAGCAAAGTATCGACAAAGCGTTTTAGTGGGTTGTCGTTGCATGTGGTTTGCGAAAAGCTTCCTCCTAAACTCATATTAACGGCAACAATATTGTGTTTAGTCTTATTTTTAAGGACCCAGTCTAACGCGCTCATTTGATCTGAAACGGTAAAGCCCTGCCTGTTACCTTGAATTGAATAGGCGTTTAAAGCCAATATATTGGCCTTTGGCGCAACGCCCGAACTGCTTGCATTTTTACCAGCAACTATGCCCGCTACATGCGAGCCATGATAACAACCTGAAACACCAGAGCAGGGTCTACCTGCCTTTGGGCTAAAGTCTTTCATTTGATTATTATGGCACGATTTTAATTTTGAAAAACAAGCACCATCTACCACTCTATTTTCAAAATAAGGATGATCATACTCAACACCAGAATCTATTACCGCAACGCTCACACCTTCACCACTATTTTGGCCGTTGGGTGCGCTAGGTATATTGGGCAAACCAATCGACTCGATATTTTTTGACAATATGCGCTCATAAAAACTATCTTCATAAATGGCTTGAACAAGGTTCGAAGAAGACAATCTTTGAAATTCTTCTTTAGTGATTGTTTTCGCCATGGCAGGGACGTTTTCATATTTCACTATTTCATTGAAATTAACCCATCCCATTTCGTCTGAGACTTCATTTTGCACATAATCAATGTAATCGTTTAAGTTCATCCAGCCGCCATTTCTCGCGCCAGATCTTCTGTTTGATTCGCGGCTTGATTGGGCCGCATCTGATTTGAGCATAATGATTACGGGTGTGTCGTCGCTAACACCTAATAGCTGATCAAATGCTGTCCCATTCAATTGTTGTGCATTGACAAAAACACAAAAAATACTCAAAATACAAGTATAAAAAGTATGTGTAACGACTCGTTTGTTTGGCATAAAGAATATCCTGTTTTTGTCTATACCTTGAATATAAAAATATTAGGGCTGTTTTAGACCTTAAAATGAAGCAGGGTCTTTTTTAGTTTTTGTCTTTGGTTTTTGTTCACTTCGGTAATCAACCGACAAATTAAAAATATTGCCATTTACAATTAGTTTCGTTGGCAATGACCATTTATTAAAATAGTTGCTTAACCTCCCTGCCATATGCCGGCGCGGCAATATGCTGTCAAACACAATGCTTGTTTTATCACGCGCCAAATTACTTATCTGACGTTGACTCAAAAACTGCATTAACTGGTCTATTTCTGCCTTTTCAACGTGCTCTGTGGTGATCCGATAGGTATAGTCAAACGACTCTAAATTGACTATGTAATCAAGCTTTTCAGCTAATACATTACCCAAATCTTGCGCCATTAAACTAGCATATTCACCCACCGATTCAGTTAGGCAAACTGATACACACGATTTTTTTAATCGCCAAGCTTGAGATGATTTTGTTTCAAAAGTATCTAAAAACTCTCCGCTTCCGACCATTTGAAGCTTACCCGCTATGCGCGCTTTAAGCGATTGCATGCCTTGCTGAATCGTATCCTCTACATACAAGTAAATAGTAAACTGCACTAGTATGTCGACAGCGGGCATTGAACTCGCAATCATTGCAATATCACTTTCCGTTCGTGTAGTGAGGTAAGCAAACTCGCCTCTTGTTTTAGCATTTTCTAAATAAGTCGAAAAATCCAACATACTCATTTGTTGCGCTAACTGGTCGGCAACGCGCTTATAAATAGGGTCAGACGAAGGTAATGTACCTTCGTCTGCACTCACACCCATAATCACTAAACTCGGGTAATTCTCTATTTGTAGTTGTGCATTACTCAAACCACTAAGTACAAGTAATATAAATAGGAGCCCGGGTTTTAATACATTCATAACGGTTTACAGTTCCATTTCGGCAATGTCTCTTACTTGCTGTCCTTCTGATGGTATCTCTAAGCCTTGGTCGTCGGCATATTTAAATACCAATATAGTGGTCTTATATAGAGTATTTAATAAACCGGGTGAAGAAGCACCAACATAATACAATGACTGCGACTTAACCATATTCATTGCCACTTTGTTTACATCTGTTATATCTGTTTTTAAGGCATCGACATAGTCAGGATAAATACGACCAATTTCTCTGGCTTGTTTAACGCCAACTGCATAAGGCACAAAACCCGTTGCAAACAACAAGCCATTTTCATTGCTGAGTTGTTTTTCTTCCGCTTGAGTTTCTTCAATAAGCGCTTGAGTTTGCTCACTCAGCTTGGCAATTTTCTTGAAACTGTCGTCACTTAAATCTTTACCCGTTTCTAGCTCTTTTCTTTGCGCTTCTAGCTCGGCAGCGAGTTCGGCTTTACCTAGTGCTTTTAACCAAATTTCTTGGGCAATTAGTATTGAAATCATAGAAGTCGCATATGCCCCTAGCAAGGGATCGTAAGCGGCAAACACGGGGTTAATATCAAATTTTTCACGTACTGCATTTGGCGAAACATCACCGTTGCTGCCAATAGCCTTGCTAACGGTATCTGCTGCTTGTCTATACGTATTTTTTGCCGTGTCTGCTATTGATTCAGCTGTCATTTCACAACCCGACAATAAAACCATTGCTACCATGGCCGATAATATTTTTACTTTCATTTTGCTTCCTTAGTTTTGAAAATCATTTAACATTGTTCTTAAATAAATACCCTTTGATTTGTTGTGCTATACGCTTGCTGTTTTTATTGATACCCAACTGAGCCGCCGTTTTTAAATTTTTTGCAATTTCACGCGTGTTGTTGATATTTATTGTCTCGACTAATTCTGATGAAATGGCGTTGTATACCAGTACTTTGCTGTTTGTATTAACAATATATTCGATGTCGAGCATTTCTTGCACATCCACAAGTGACACTTCATGCAATACCACCACGCTAAATGCATCGGCAAAACCGGCACGCGATTCTGCTGCGGTGTTGATAGCGTTTGCATTTACCTGACTAGTGCTTGCATACTCTCTTGCCAACGACTCTGCATTAAAACGCCCATTAGTATATTTTGACAATTCGGCATAATTTGTTAGGACGCGATAATTCGCTGCGCTTAGTTCAGAAGCTACCGGCAGAGCTGATGTTAGACCTTGAATATCAATTTTTTGTTTGCTTTCTGAGTGCAAACGCACAAATTCAACTGCGACAATGGTAGATGAAGATAGCCCCTCATTATTACTTGTTGGGCTAAAGGCTTCGACACGATTTTCAAAGTTGTCCTTATCAAAACGTGCTCTCACCTCTGTGCTTAGAGTTTGCTTAGAGCCTGTCGATGGTAATAGCTTGTAGCTCTCAATAAATTGATGCACCTTAGACACGATAATATCTTTGGGTATTTCTGATAATACAAACTCAAGATACTCTGGGTTATTTTTTTGATAGTAATACACAATTCCATCGTACAAGGCTAAATCGATTTGCTGCTGCTTTTGTGCTTCGCTAGCTTTGCCACTTAAGCTCAGTTTTGACACACCATTAATGGTAACCGACGCATAAGTTACCACTAGTGTTTGCATAGCTAACAATACTAATAAAGTGCTAATAGATATTAGATGCTTTATATTTTGCATAGCTGATAGGCCTTCTCTAAAAATGCAAGTTGTTTACTGACTGTTTTCTTTTGTTGGCTAGAAAAGCCCTGAGCCTTGAAAAAATTTGATTTCGGGTTTTGTAATTCTGAAAACGTCAAATCGATATGTTCTGTTAGTGCCTTATTAAACAATACCCACTCTTGAGACTGAGTAAAACTTGCCGCTTGGGTTTCTGCAACCGCTGATTTTAATTGATTACTGAATATTTCCCTCGTGGTGCGCCCTGAATTCTGCTGCACCGCCACATTAGTAAACGCCGCATAATAATTGACTTCACCTGCTTTTTTACGTTCAATTAGCGACTTTTTGAAGCCCCTTAGGGTGAAGTCGATGCTATATAGCGGTTCGGGCATATGTAATGTATAGATTTGTTCTCCACCAGAAAACCGCCCTTGTATCGCTAAAATTGAGCCGTCTGCCACATAGGGTTGTATGGCCACATTTTGATGCTGCGCCAAAGATTTGAGCACTCGGTGCGCTATATAGCGCTGCATAACTGCCATATTGTTGACTTGTAACTCTTCTGGAATAAACGGCAAGGATTTATCGTCAATGGTGACCTTACCTACACTAAACTGCGTCAAGTTTGCTTGCGCGGGTGCTGCGGTTTGCCCCAACTGGCTTACAAAATGTTCTATTAAGCCTTTCTCAGATGCGTTTTCGATGCCGCCTAGCATTGTTTCAATACGTTTTCGAATATCTTGTTTGGTAGGTTGTGTAAATACTGTATCGGTAAACTGCAAGGATGGTAGCGCTTGCGACATAACTAATTGAGATGACTCTACGTCGAACATAACTAACTGTGCAGATACCAGTGCTAACCAAACATACACATTTCTTTTATTTAGGCGGCCCTTTTTGAGACTCACAAGCTCGTTATCTATTACCAAGCTTAATGCGTACTTATGCCCTTCGGTTTTATCCAATAAACTGGGGGTGATTTCTATATGCTGAAATGTTTGTTGGCTAAGCGCTTTGTATAAGGCGCGGTTTAATTTTTTATCAGAAACGATGCCTGAGGTATAAGGATAGCGCGCGGCTAATTCTGCTTTGCCCCCTTGAAAAGTGATACCCGCAAACGCGACTTTTTCTTTAAAAGTATATTTAGAACTGGAGGACGATGATTGACTAGCATTAGTCGTGCTGCAAGCAACCAAAAGAAGCATTCCAAAAATTGCAAACACACGCATGACGTCCCTGCCTCTTGTACTTTTTATTTTATCCATTATCAATGCCTAACGAGTTCTTTTCGTTGGCTATAAAAAACTTAGGCGAATATTTTTGTTGGACTTCAAAGATAGCGAAAATAGTTTTGATTGGCAATGCTTAAGAAATTATTTGTTAAAATTAAGCTTAGCAAGACGAAAAGAATCATTTCAACAAATCGACTTCGTCATCTTTTGCAAAGATGACGAAGCATAAAGGTGCCTTCGGCACTAAAGGGAAACGCACCTGCTGCGCAGGGGCTTAGTCCTGGGCAAGCCGAAAACCGATACTGTACCTGCGATTAGTAGCCCCACCCCCAAGGCGGTAAGAAGCGCGCAAGTACCTCGGATCAGGGTTCCAAGACCCACCGCGCACAGCACGACGACTGCAGTCGCCTTGGGTCCAGGCACGGCCATCATTGGGTGCACCAGCATAAGATTCATTCCAGCAATCCGCTGTCCATTCATACACATTACCGTGCATATCGTATAAGCCGTAAGAGTTAGCTAAAAATGATTTTATTGGTACAGTTCCGTCTAAACTATTACTGCATTCGCCATTTTTACGCCGGCCATAGCGCGCTTGGTCACAATTAATGGCATTACCCCAACTGTATTTTGTAGTAGTGCCGCCGCGCGCTGCATATTCCCATTCTGCTTCACTGGGCAGGCGAAAGGTTTGCGCTGTGGTTTTATTTAACCAAGGGATGTAATGCTTAATAATATCATCGTAACTCACCTCTATCACAGGACGATTGTCTTTGCCCCAATTACTATCTCCACCATCACTGTCATTATTGGGGCACGCACCTGCATCAATGCAAGGCTGATACATTACCCAAGTCACTTCACTCTCCATGAGTGTAAATGCATTGATACTTACCCGATGGCGAGGCTTTTCATACTTAAAGCATTCGCTATCATCCGCTGAGCAGCCCATCATGAAACTTCCAGAGGGTATCTCGTTCATTTTGAACGAGGTGTTACCAATACGGTGTGTTTGACCTCCGGATATTGCAACTTTGTTTAAAGTCGCTGATAACCTATTATTAGTGTTACTTAAATCAAACCATTGAGTCGCAGTAGTATAACCAGCCTTACTCACTTCCACTTGGTAACGCCCGCTATCTAAGCTCATACCATACTGGTATGTGGTTTGTATATTGAGTATTCGGACACGTGCATCACTAGGGCTTGCGTCAATATAAAACCGAGCATGTCTCGTCGCGCCTTGCTCATCTGATTCGAATTGTTTTATGCGCTGCCTTGCTTGTTCAATATGCTCACCTCTAGGCCATGCGTCTACATAATCTGCATAGGCTTTGCGAGTGTTAGCGCTTAACGCACTTTGCCAATTATCTTCGGCTTCCCTCTTATCGCTAGCGACTTGTTGTTGAAAAGCCTGTGCCGCGGCTACTTTTTCTGATTCTTGATGTGACCAATAACTATAAACACTAACCGTAATAATACAGAGCATTACTACGCTCGCGATAATACCTTTTTTACGCTGTAAAACTGGCCCTGCTGGCTTTTTATCAAACTCTGGCGCCGCCTTTTGCTTGCTTGTGGCATTTTGTTGGTTAGTAGTGTTGCTTTTTGATGCATCATCATCGCTTGAGGTGTCTGCACTTTTGGTGCTGCTTATCGTTTTTCTCACTGCCAGCGGTAATTTATTCTCTAGGATTTCTCGTAGAGTATTTTCACTTTTACTCGTAGCCGCCATTGCCACTTCTAATAACGCTTCGCGCTCGCTGGGGCTGGTTGTTTGTTTCGTTGCTTGACGAGCATTGAGTTTTATCACCCATTGTTGAAAAGCTTTTTGTTGAGGATTATCGCTCTCTTGTTGATTTTTGATTTGGTCAATAAGTGCCAGCAATTCATTTTGGCTTAAGTTGCCTATTTCAGCGAAAGCATGAAGCACGGGCATATCTGTATAATTCACTTCCCCTTGGCTTTGTAGCAAGGAGATAATCTCTTGCTCAAGGGGCTTAAGCTCGGCTTTGATGTTAGCTGTGTTGTCTTCATCTACCCACGTGCCAGTATATTCGTCTTCGCTGGGCGCCTCATCGCTGTCTTTGAGGGCGCGTTTGAATTGCAGTAAAAAGGCTGCTGCGTCTTTAGGGCGTTCACTTTCGTCTTGGGATATGGCTTGGTCAATTAAATCGTTTACGGCTTGCCCAATCTCTGGGGCATAGCTAATCGCATCTTGAAAACGGCCAAGGGGGAGTTGACCCGTCAACATACGATAAGTCAGTATGCCTATGCTATACACATCGGAGCTGGGTAACACATGCTTGGCACTTTCACGCTGCTCTGGGCTCATATAATTGCGTGAGCCCATGCCCACACCACTTTGGCTATGGTCAGCGTCGGGTAGCTTGGCAATACCAAAGTCACATATTTGCACAGTGCCTTGGCTGTCGAAGAGAATGTTAGCGGGTTTAATATCTCTGTGTACTAAACCTGCTTGATGCACCGCACTCATGCCTTCGAGTATTTGTTCAACGATGGCTAGTGCGCGACTGCTAGCTAGTTTTCTAGGATGAAGTGATTTCGGGGTTTCTTCTAACTTACCTTTCGTAAAGGCATCTTTGCCTATTTCATTTTCTAGCGATTGCGGTAAATACGGCATCACATAATAGGGCGTTCCGTCTTCAAGCTCATCAAACTCTTTTAAGTTCACAATAAACGGATTATGCGACAAGCTTTCCAAAGTACGGGCTTCAGATAAAAAGCGAGCGGTTAATACAGTTGAGGCATCAGACGTGGCACTGGTGGCCATGCCCGCTAAATTACTGTCTTTAACCTGAAAGACCTTAATCGCCACTTGCGTGCCAAGCCTAGGATCTTCAGCCAAATACACCGCGCCAAACCCGCCTGCGCCTAGTTCTTTGATGACTTTGTATTTGCCAATACGATCCATATTGCTTAAATGTCCTAGAATTCGATTATTTTATTGTATCGCTAAAATGCATTATGTAAATATTTGAAGCTATTTACAATAAGCAGTTCTTTAACGCTTAAAAGGATATGCCTATTGTTTTAATCAGTGCTGCTTCTCTCGGGTTCAACTACTGGCTTGGGCGAGAGGGTGCATTAGCGTTTTTAAATAGCTTGGATAAGCGTTTCATTGCATCAGTAGTTTCCATTTCCGCATGAATTTGATTAGCATTTAATTCAGTAAAAAACAATTCAATATCGTAATAATGAAACGCAAACTTGGGGTGCTGTTCAAACGTAGAAAAGGTGTCTTTTTTTGCCTTTACTGACGCATCTGGCATGCCTTGCTGTGTATAAAGTTCTTTATACAATGTAAATAACTGACGAGTGCTCACCGCAAGTGAAAAACTATCTTCTTTGTTACCTAAACTGGGTTTTGATAATAAACGATTAATATCCGCTACTATTAAAGCTGCTTCATCGCGTTCTAGATTATTGGAAACTGAGCTATTTTGATTTTTGGGGCTTATAGTCTCGTCCTGGGCAAGCCGAAAACCGATAGTGAGGAAGCGAGTAGTAGCTTCAAACCAAAAGCGGCTAGAAGTGCGCAAGTACAACGGGTAAAGGTCCCAAGACCCACCGCGCGTAACACGACGACTGCAGTCGCCTTGGGCCCATGCACGGCCATCATTGGGTGCACCAGCATAAGTTTCGTTCTTACAATCCGCTGTCAATTCCCACACATTACCGTGCATATCGAATAAGCCATAAGGGTTAGGCGAAAATGATTTGACTGGTACTGTCCCATCTTTGCTATTGCTGCATTCGCCATTCTCACGACGGCCATAACGCGCTTGGTCACAACTAATGGCATTTCCCCAACTGTATTTTGTAGTCGTGTTGCCGCGCGCTGCATACTCCCATTCGGCCTCACTCGGCAAACGGAAGGTTTGTCCGGTGGTTTTATTCAGCCATGGGATAAAATGCGTGGTAATGTCGTAGTGACTTACGTTGATTACAGGACGATTACCTTTACCCCAACCATTATCTCCATCATCGCTATCATTGTTAGGGCACGCACCTGCATCAATACACGGTTGATACATTGCCCAGGTTACTTCAGTTTCCATGAGTGTAAAGGATTCTATAGTAACGCGGTGGCGAGGTCTTTCACCATCCTGGCATTCATAATCTTCTGGCGAACAGCCCATCATAAAGCTGCCTGCGGGTATGGCTTTCATAGTATACGTCTGACCGCTAACCCGAAAGGTGCTGTCTTGGGGTTGCTCGCTCTCAAGGTTATAAGAAAACGATGACTGTTGACTACTTAAGCTAATGGTGTGATTTTGTGTAACATAGCCAGTTTTGCTTACCCTTATATTGTACTGCCCCATCTCTAATTGAATGCCGCGCTGGTAGCTAGGCTCAATGTTGAGTATTTGCACGGTTGCATCTGCGGGTGTGGTATTGATGGTAAGTGCTACTTTGCTATTTTCTATGTTAATTTCGTTAATACGCTGTTGTGCAGATGCGCGATATTGACCTTGGCTTTGTGCGCTCAAATACGCTTGGTAAGCGCTTATTGTATTGGCGCGCTTAGCCTTGTCCCACGCGACATTGTCAAACTTTATGGCCGCACTTTTTGCTTGAGCACTTGCCTCGCGGTTTAAGGTGTTTTGTTTAGCCTCAGTGGCTTGTGTTTCATATCGACTGTTAGCATGTGCGGCTAAAAAGTCAGTATAGCTTTTGCTGCTATTGATTTTCTTTGCCTGCGCCCAAGCAGCGTCTTCTTTTTCTATTAACGCACTTTCAAGCGCGGTTAACAGTGCACTGTCGACCTCGCCGGTCACCAATAAGTTGCGGCTTTGCTCAAAGACCTCTATGGCTGATTTTGTGCGAGTATCGAATTGGCCAGTTTCGCTTAGTACAAAGCCTAATTTATTTAAATATTGTTGAGCTTGAGTGACTTGCTCAGCTTGTGTTTTCTCCTCGGCCGCTTTTGCTATGCGTTGTTGTTTTGCCTGTTGCTTATTTTTAGCTTCTTGCGCAATACGCAATTGCTCACTTTGATAGTAATCATAAGCAAAGTAACTGCCTGCGCTTAATGCAATGAATAAGCCTAATGCGATAGCCGTTTTCTTACTTGATGATTCACGTGAGGATGATTTACTTGGCTTTTCAGACCTTACCTGTGTTTCATCAGCAACGGTTTCTTTATGCCTTTGTGCCTGTGGCGTTGCGTGTTTGGCCTGAATGATGGCTTCAAGCGCTTCCTTCGTTTTACCCGTGCTGATAACACCCGCCGCTACCAGTGCACTTAGCGCCTCATCAGATAAACTGCCACCGTTTGCTTGCTTTGCATTAAGGGTTTGCACCCACTGCTGAAAGGCTTTTTGTTCTGGTGAGCTTTGGTTTTGACTCTCTGCAATTTGTTGTATTAACGCCGTTAACTCACCATTGCTCAAGTTGCCCAAATCAGCCAAGGCATTAAGCACCGGCATGTCACTGTCTTTCACTTCACCTTGGCTTTGTAGCAGCGCGATGATTTTTTGCTCAAGCGGTTTTAGCTCGGCTTTAATTTGTGCATCACTAGCCCCTATCCATGTCCCGGTATGTTCGCTTTGTTCTGTGTTGTTACTAGCACTCGCCGCTTTTAATTTTGCTCGCGTAAAACTTTGCAACATGGTTTGAGCATTTTCGTAACGATCGTCTGCATCTTCTTGCATGGCTTTAAGAATAAGCGCGTTAAAGTCGTCACTTAAGGCGGGGACATGTACATTAGGGTCGGCAAAGCGGCCTTTCGGTAATAGCCCAGTGAGCATGCGATAAGCAAATACACCTAGGCTGTATACGTCGGCGCGGGCATCGACGTGTTTGGCGCTTTCGCGCTGTTCCGGCGCCATATAGTTGCGCGAACCCATACCCAATTGCGATACCGTGCTGTTGCCCGAGTCTGGCGCTTTAGCAATGCCAAAATCGGCAATGCGAATTTTGCCATTGTCGGCAAGCAATATGTTAGCCGGTTTAATGTCGCGATGGATCAAGCCTTTTTCATGCGCCGCCGACAAGCCCTGCAGTATTTGTTCTAATATCTCTAGGCATTGATTTAATGGCAAGGCTTTTGGGTGATCGCTTGTGTCGAGTTCTTCGAGTGCGCGTTTGTCAAATACGTCTTTGCCTAGCAGTTCCGACAGTGACTTTGGCAGGTAAGGCATGGAATACCACGGCGCACCGTCGGGCAACACGCCAAATTCAATAATGTTCACTACAGCGTCTTCGTGCTCTAGGCTCGCAAGTATTTTAGCTTCGTTAATAAAACGCTGGCGTAAATTCTCTAAACCCTCGGATGTAGCAGACGTGGCTAAAGAAACGACGTTTTCATCTTTAGGTTTAAATACCTTTATAGCGACTAAGCGCCCAATGCTGTCATCGTCGGCAAGATATACTTCACCAAAACCGCCTTCCCCAAGGCGTTTGCGTATATTGTATTTCCCAATTTTGGTGATCATATGTTAGCTATTCACCTTATTAAGCACTATTCTCGAGTATTATCACGGTAATATTGTCTTTCCCACCTGCTTCTAAGGCGGCCTCTATAAGTCGCTCGGTAGCATTTTGAGGGTTGTTTTCTAAGAATCTCGCAATGCCTTCACTGTTGACCATATCGCTTAAGCCGTCGCTGCAAAGCAAAAGCTTGTCGCCAACTTGCCAATTTAACAAGTTGCTGTCAGGGGCAATGGGTTGGTTAATGGCTTCTACCCCTAAACAATAAAGTAGCGTATTTCGGTCGGGATGAGTGGCTAAGTCTTCTTTTTTAATACGGCCATCATTGAGCATGGTTTGCGCAATAGTTTGATCAGCACTGACTTGCGTTAAGCTTGATTGTGAATAATGGTACAAGCGGCTGTCGCCCACATTGACCCAACCCACGCAATTAGGATCGGCAAGCACAGCAATTAAGGTGCAGGCCATACCTGCATAGTCTTTGTTTTGTTGGCCAAGTTTGGCAATTTCTTGATGTGCGCGGCGGGCGCTCATATCGAGCATGGCGGTGCGCGTTGTTTCGTCGACTGCATGGGCGAGCTTGTTGTCGTTGACGATTTCTTGAAACACTTGTTTTGCTGTGTCGCTGGCAATTTCGCCGTAGTCTTTTCCGCCCACACCATCGCTTACCATGGCAAATTGGCAATGTTCAGCACTGGGTAACTTTGCATACCAAAAGGTGTCTTCGTTATTTTTGCGCACTTTACCTACGTGGCTAGCACCGTATACATGAATGGGCATTAAACACTCTCCTTAAAACGTATTTGATGCTTGCCAATAGTAATGCTTGCCTTATTAGTAAGTGGCACCCCAGCATGCATGGTGTGATTATTAATAACAAGCTCAGTGCTAGCTTGGTGGCCAGCAGGCTCAATAGCATAGCCATTGTTGTTGTATAAATACGCCACTGCCTTGCCTCCTTTAAGACAAGCAATATCAAGATCGCCGTTGTCGCATAAGCCAATTGCCAGTTTACCGTTCATCATTACCCAACGCTTAGCGATGTCTTCGTCGAGCGAGGCCCACGCTTGACCCATGTTGGTGTCGTCGATAAATTTTAATGCTGTTTTAGAGAGCTTAAGAATGAGCGTACCAGGCGAATCTTTAGGTAAGAATGCGTCTAGCTGACACGCACCAGCTGAGCTTGCCGCTTTTCCACTACCCAGCGCGATAGTACTATTGGGCTTTATTTTGCCATTTTGGCCACTCATTTGTTGCACGCCGTCGAGCATAGTGCCATTTGAACTGCCTAAATCTTGAATAAAATAATTACCCGACTGATGCATGATAAGTGTTTGTTTTCCGTTTCTGGAAATGCGTTTGTAGTTGATCACAATGGTGTCGCTTGGGCTGTCGGTACTGCGCGCTAACGACACAGAAGATTGTTGATAAATATGGAAACCACTGGCCATATCACCACCCTCTAAATTGCCATTTAAGGGGGAGATTTGCTCATCTATTTGTTTACGCAATTGATACAGAGTGAACTGCGCTTGTTTAAACGTAGTGTCATCAGAAATGCTGCTAAGGGTCTTGTCTATTATGCTATAAGCTCGATACAAGTTACCGTCGTTTATGGCGAGTTGCGCATCGGTAAGTGCGTTTTCACTCAAATCTTTATGGATGAGCTGCGTGCACTGCTGCTCAAGTGGCGTAATTTTCTCCTGCAATCTAGGGTTGAGTGCTTTGGCTTCTTGCAAAATAGACAGGGCCGATGAAGGGTGCGTTTCAATTTCTGACTCGGCTAATTTTAAACGTTCAAAACCGCGCTTGTAATCGACAATACTGGTTTTAAGTTTAAGGGCATCAGCGTCGTCTTGGTTCAGTGAAAGCGCCTGTTCTATTTTTGACTGGGCCGCGTCGTAACTGTGTTGATCGGCCAATAGCCACGCTTGCTCACTAAGATCTTTGGCTTCTTTTACTTTTGACAACCAAAACTGCTCTTGCTCAAACCAAGATTTTTTGCGGGGCACTAGTGGAGAATGCGCCGTTTTAAAATACTTGAGCCATTGTTGCGCTTGGTTGCCGCTAGCTAACTTACTTAATAAGCGCTGGTGCTTTTGTTGCTGCATGAAAAAGTAAGTGATAAATGACAATAAAATTATCGTAAGCAGCGACGATATGTAGCCCGCTAAAAAGGGCATGCTCGACCTTTTTAGCATGACTGCTCGGCTTGATTCGTTGTAGCTAACATTAATAGGAATACCCTGTTGAGAAACGAACTTTTCAATTGTATTTCTTAAGTCAGAGCCTGACTGTGTTGATACATAAGTAATTTCGCGGTCGGCTATTGTGTGTATTAATTGCTGTTTCGATCCGAAGTCTTTGTGCAGAGTGTCGGTGACGTAGCTCTCGAGGCTTTTCAAATAGCTGTCGATACGTGTTATTTCTGTTGGGGTAAAGGCATTAATGGTCATTTTGTAATGCGTACGGCGTGGAATACTAGCCAGCTTCTCGCTCAATACACTGCCTAAATCTTGCGCTAGAATATTGGCGTTATCCGCTACCCACTGGGCAAAACATGCATCTGTACATGAAGCGCTAAGCTCTGTAAAACTGCCATCTGTTGTAAAGCTATCTAACTGAAATTCAGTTTCTAAATCGACCATACGGCCATTTAATGTAAACCGGTGTCTGTTGACACTTCTGCTAGATTGGTCGCTTATATTGACATAATACAAAACGGCTAAACTCACATCTTTACCCGATTTATTCGCCATACTTTTGATGGCTGCGTCGCTTAATTTGTTGCAATCTTCGGTAACGCAATCGGGCAAACCTAGGCTTTGGCGACTAATCACATCAAAATCGGCAATGGTCAGCATACTGCTCAAACGTTGGCTTAAAACGGTGTGAATTTCTTGCATCTCAGTATTTGATTGGGCAGAAGGATCTTGCATAACCACTATACGCCAACGCTCAGTTGCTAAAGCTGTGTGTACTTGTAAAAAAGCGAGTAAAACGAATATTGCGAGCGCGTATTTTTTCATTGTTCAGTTTCGGGCTTATTATTTTGTTTGAGCGTTATTACCACTAAAGACTTGCGGGCCTAATGGCCCGCTTTTATCTTATTTAAGTTCTATTCCCAGCCATCCAAATCGAATTTAGTGCTAGATTGGTCAGATTTTTTAACAACCGTTGCCGTGTTACCGGTAATCTTAACTGCCCCGCTAACGTTGATTTCACTGAGCATACGGTTTAAGTTTTGATCAAGCTTATTGCGGCTAATCGACGAGTCGTATGCTATTTCTGCATATTGATGGCGATTAGCATAAAAACGCATGCGTTGATAACCCGAGAATATAGGCAAATATTCTTCAATATCGGCAATATCTTGCTTCGTAAAGCCTTCGAAAACAAGCGTATAATCGACTACATTAGGCGAATTGTTAGCAGGCGCTTTTGTATCGCGTTGGCTGCCACGGTTTTTGTTTTGCGAGTAGCTAATATTGTGAATAGAATTTAAAATTTCAGCGCTAAGTTCTGAAGCCGCAGATTGTAAAGAATCGCCTAATTCAGAATTTACGCAGAAGTCATTACAGTCGCTATCTTTATTTATTGAGCGGCCCTGAGCGTTATAAGCCCCTTTAACGCGCCCCGAATGCAAGGCAAGTGTTTTACCATAAACACTACCTGAAATTCGCGTTGAATAGTCGTTTCGTTTCACGTTTGCTTCTGCTGAAAGCACTATCAAGTAATCAATGGTGGTTTTAGAATAAGATCTGGCGACGTCAACTAACATAGCTTCACTGCGCGGGCCATTGTAGCGGTTGTTTTGAGGCCAATCATAAACATTAACGCTATTTCGGCTAAGGTCTGAAGATACTTTATTAATGAGCCTTTTCATCGATCTATGGTTATAAGGTATCGCGTCGGCGGTGTCGTCTTGCACCATTATCATCACGTTAACTGGTGCCTGCTTATTGTTGTTAGCGCAACCACTGATCATCAAAATGCTGATAATGAGGCTTAAATATAATAGGTTTTTCATGTTAATTCCTTGAGTCGGTTTTCTTGTTGTTTTTGGCTATGAAAAACTCAGAGCCAAAATTGAGCTACCACTCTATACTTCCGTTTGATTCTGCTTCTTTTCTGCACGATTCAGGCTCAATGAGAGAGACTTCTACCCTGCGGTGACGGCCATCGTCGAGAGCTAAGCCATCCAACAATTTGGTTTCTCCTTCGCCTTGGGCTATTAACCTTTCAGGCGCATAGCCATACTGAATGACCAACTCTTGTTTTAAACTGTTTGCACGAGCTTGTGAAAGCGCCAAGTTTTTTGCCGCTGAGCCTACGGCGTCGGTATGCCCAGTTAAGGCAATATTACACGACTTCAGAGATTCGTTATTTAAGGCTTGTGCTAGTACTTCAATTTGAGATTTTGCAGAAGGCATTAAATCTGCTTTGCCAAAGGCAAACTCAATATTCAAATCGACGCTCACTTTCACACCACCATAATTTACACTGATGTCGGTCGCCGCTAACTGCTTTTCAATATCGTTTAGCGACTTAAAACCGTTTTGTGTTTCACCTTGAATGTGCGCGTTTGTTATTGTGTTAGCAGGTAAATAATTAGCATTCACCGCTGTTACACAAAAGGCGCTACTAAATAGTAGCACCGATATTGGAACTTGATATAACTTCATCAGTTGTATTTACCAATTACCAGCCGTCATTTGCTTTTGGCGTTCTGCGCTCACCGCGAAGGGAAATACGCTTAATTGTATAAGTGTTACCTTCAAAGTTAACCGTGGCACGCATATCTAACTCGCCTAACATTTTTTTCAAGTTTCTGCTCAATTTAGCAGTACCAATGCTTGATTTATACTGAACTTCAGTGCGGGTGTGACGCTGCTCTACTGGGCGATGAATATCATAGCCAGAGAAAATGACTAAGTACTCTTCGATGTCCATAAAATCTTCAGCGCTGAAGCCGTCGAACACTAAATAATAATCAGTAAGCATGCCGTTAGTGCCAGGACGGTCTGAACCTACACTGCTTCCTCCGTCTACCATCCAAGCTAGTTTTTCAGCTAAAACTGCACCTAAATCGTTCGCAAGCACCTTGGCTTTGCCGCCCACTACTTCAAGTATGCATTCACGGTTACAATTGGTTGGAGCATTCCAAAATTGGCCGCTGTCTACTTCGAAGGAATCTAAGAACTGACCTGTTTTAGCATTGATCATCCTGCCTTCAATTCTGGCGCTTACTTTTGTGGTGTAGCTTTTTTTCTGCGCGCTTGCATAAATACTGAAGCCTATTACAACATCAATAGGAGGACGTTTGATGGAGCGGGCAATGTCAAAAAGTTCAGCGTCGGTGCGGCGCACTCTGCCTTGCGTAAATGAATCGAGAGTAATGACAGTTTCGTCATAAACATTAAAAGACTCATTGCTCATTTGACTTTGTAAAGCCGTAATTACTCGGTTGAATACTCGGCTGTTACGAGGCACAGTGTCTTTGTCGGCATCTTCACCCATTACTAATAAATTAGGGTTATCTGCAGCTTGCACTGGTGTTAAAAGACCGAGAGTTAGTGTTACTAGAATTGTGGTTAAAAGAAGACGCATTTTCATTCCTTGTGTTTTAGTGAATTATGTTATCGACACTGACTATAAAAAAGTTAGGGAGGTTTTTACAAACTTATCCAAGTATTGCAAAAAAAAATGCCTATGTCTTGATAAATTTTTCACTCGCCCTCGTGGTGAATACACCAACAATTGTGCGGTTTTTAACGAGTTTGATTTACGACTAGTTATATACACCACTGTTAATTTGCAGGTAAAACGGAACCACGGAGGGTGCGGCCAATTTCTCAGGTTGTTGCGCTGTTGATGTTGCTCCAAACGTTTTTGAAAATGCAGTAAAGAAGGATCTTGAAAAAACATGTACGCAAACGCGCTCATCAAGCTGTCATGCTGAGTGGCGCTACACTTGCTCTGCTGACGGCTATCAGGGATGGCAGAAAAACAACTCGCCATTTCATTTCTGAGGGCTGTAAAGTGTAGGTGCTTTTTAGATCTTTGCAATGAAACCAGAGGGTTACCAAAATAATTAGGTTTACTATTTTGCTCTGATCGTGGTTCTGGCGAATAGTTCAACTAATCTGTTTTTTATTTTTCTGAGATAAAAATAGTGCGAAAAGTATTTTTACCATCAGTGCCGAAACCCATGTATAGCTTGATGGTGAGTTTCACCTAAAACTGCGTATAAAAGTAGACCCAATAGTCAATGCCTCTGCTTCGAATGACCGCTGTTTGGACCAACAACTCAAAAATTCTGAAACGTCGGCTAATCGAAGGCTTCGCCGACATTCGGACCCTTGAAAAATTGTAGTCTGCTTTCAGTGTTAATAACAGCCACTTTTGAGCACTGCCGCCATTGTTAGG
>CAXMOM010000058.1:0-99990 GCA_964195425.1 Acidiferrobacterales bacterium | reverse complement strand
GCTGGCGACGTAGTGTTTTTTGATTCTATCAGCTTAGGTCAAGCACAATTGTCAGATTTACCAAAGCCGGTATCGGCACCAGCAACACTTGCTATATTTACCTTAGCAATGGCTGCACTTTATGGTCGTCGTAAAACAATTAGTTAATGCATTTGAGCATTAACTAATCATAAAAAGCGATGTAATGATCAACACGATCCTTGAGGCAACTTAAACCATGTCATGACGAAGGTGGGGCAGGCCAACTATGTGTTTTAATACTTTGTTTTACGGTGTATGCAACAGGCATATTACAGGTGATGAACCTTCGCTTTCAAAGCCACCCTTAAATATTGAATACCAGCAGGCCTTTGATAATTGTCACTGCAAATACTAGATACTTTCAAGCTTCAAACTAGGAATGCTGGATTTCATTTCTTCGGCAAAGACATTAAAGTCAACCCTATCCATGAGGCCTATCTTATGGCTTTCATCTAAGGTTTGAATTATGAACATCCCTTTATCTTGAGTCGCTATAAAGCTTATAGTTTTAACATCAGTGAATTTAATTAAAAACTCGTTCTCCAAGCCCTTGATTACAATCTGCTTACGTTGCAAATCAAACGCCACGGTTACATCTTCGGTTTTGCTAATAAATTGAAGAGCATAAGTCGAGCCATAAGAGTGGGTATTGCTATAGCTTGGTTTTTCCAAACGCCCATCTGTACACGCCATTAAAATTAAAATAAAGGCACTTAATATTAAACATTTAGCTTTCATCAAAACTACCTCCGATATCAGCATATAATTAATAAGATGTTTTGCTACTATCATCTAATTGTACTCTTGCTTTTAGTACATGTGTAACAAAAGAACCGCGTACACTAATTTGACTCCTAGTTACGAGTGGAGTTCCAATTTTCTATATATCTGGTGGCGTTCTAGCAATGCTTTCATTTGCATTTTTCCAGAACAATGATTGTAGACAATTTGAATAACTGTTATTTAGTGGGTACACCTTAAAAATATTGTTTTGAGGTCGGCAGAATACGACGCTAGCGCGAAGGATTCCTAGCGGATACGTGAGACTCTGAATCTCTTTTTACTGCCCTCTAACTGCATTTTGAATCCAAAGAAATCCTTGCGAATAGAGGCGCTGAAATTGCAGTCATTAAAATCTAGGCGTTTGTCGCTAACTTGTTTCCATACCTGGCCACCCTCAAGATAAAAGGTGTACTTCTTGTTGCCGCCACTCCTGATGCACTTCGTGACTTTCACAATTTCCGAATCAGGCTTAGTCTTTTGCTCGCTCCGAGCCTTTAACGGCTCTAAACTCAAATCATCTTTTGCTAAAGCAGGTTGTTCTATAACTTGCAATGCAGCAGCGTTTTTGCGACCACCAAGCTTGTCGTAACAAGTGAGTCGCGCTGACGCATCATCGATCAGACCGCAACGTTGTAAGCCATCTTTTGCAGACTCTTGGGCGTTCGACAAAGAGGGTGCTGCGACTGCGAATAACAAAACCAGCAATGTTCCGGCTTGCTTGGTAAACGTTCGTTTCTCATTCATATATCAATTCCAACTTCCTTTAGCAGGGCGCTTAGCGGCCACAGATATTATTCTAATATTTCCACTTTCGCGGGGTGCAGGTGCATCGACCCTTTTTGCCTATAAAGGAATGAGTCATACCACCGAACCCAATCTACATGCTATTTACCCTGGTTGGAAGAATAAACGCTCTCCTTTATTTAAGCAATGAGCAAGCGGTTTTACTTGGTCTGCAATTCGCCGTAATGCAGACCATCTAATTATAATTGCAACTCTGCTTTGAGTAGTCATTTTTTGATTGAACACACATCCCATTGCTGCCGTTTACCTTTGACACACTTATGAAGTGTGTTGAACAATGCCCAAAATTTTATTGAGTTTACCCATGGCAATGGCATTTCCAGCTAGTACTATCAGCACACCAATAACTGCCATTCCTGTCCACTCATAAGCTTCAAAAAAGGTCGAAATAATAAGCGCAATAATGGGGCACATTAAAACAACATATGCTGATCTGTCAGAACCTATTTGTTTGAGTAGGCGCATATAAGCACCAAACGCAATTACTGAACCCAACACACTCAGGTATAACAAAGACAGGTAATAGGAAGGTTCGCTTGGAATGCTAATTGTTGCTCCGCTTAAAAACGCAATAGTAGTGGTAATAGAAACGCCGTAAGTCATAGATCAAAAGTTCATTTGCAAGACGCGTACACGCCCCCTCAGTATTTTTTCTGATACAACGTTGCCACAAGCGGCAGACAAAAATGAAGCTGTAGCAAACATTAATCCCACTACAATGCCTTGTTGTAAACTAAAAGCTTTAAATTCCGGCAAAAATATAAGCACAATGCCAAGCAAACCTACCGTTGCTCCTAGCACTACTTCAAGACGCATTGGAATGCCCATAACGAGCCGTCTAAGCACTACATTAAAATAAATTACGCTACTGCTTAACACCGCCAAAAGGGCGCTTATCATGTGCTGCTTTGCCGCATATAAAAGTGAATAGTCGAGTGTATAAAGCAAAACGCCTGCGAGTAAAAACCACTTGTGCTGACGCGCTTCTACCTTAAGGGTAATGCCCCTATATAAACTTATACAGGCTATAATGAGCGCAGCTAAAGTGAATCTTAGCGCGACTGAAAGCATAAGGTGCATTTCACCTACTTGGTAAGTAATAGCAATCCAAGTAGAACCCCATACTAGGGTACAAATTGAAAACAAAAAGGTGTTTGATGAAAACAAAATAAGATGTACCAAATGAACGCTAACTTATGACACGTTAACAAGCTAAAAAAAAGAAGCCAGTCATTATGACTGGCTTCTTTGACTTTTATACTAACAACCCCAAAATACTAGGCGATTAAGAAAGGGCTATTTTAACTAGCCATAAAATTACCTATTAGTACAAAATTGGCAAATATCTTAGTAAAAAGAAATTTTTGCTTCAATGCCAAAAATACGAGGTTCATTGACTATTCCCGTAAGGTTATTGAAATCAATAGCGCCTTTTACATTATCTTCATTGGTTATGTTACGTCCAAATAAAGCAATGCTGTAGTTATTGGCAAAGTTTTCGTAACCAATGCGCAGGCCTCCTTCAAACTGACTGTCAACTTGAAACTCTACCGCTTCGTACAAGAACAAGTTTGTTTCGCCTTGGTAGGCCCAATCAGTATATGCGAAAAGTTCGCCATCACTTCCTATAGGCATGCTGTAACGAGCGGTAAACGATACTATGCTTTCGGGCGCTTGCGGAAAGCTGTTGTTATCAATAGATACTCTATTGTCGCCTACAGTTTGGTCAAGCACAGTACAATTGCCAGCAAAAGTAGCGTTAGCGCCACAAGGTGAAATTGACAAACTCTCATCTTGGATTTCTGTATCGTTATAGCTATACCCTAGCGTAAACATAAGGTTATCGGACGCTATATACTGGGTGTCTATCTCTAAACCGTATGCTCTGCCTTTGTCTGCATTAAGTAATGCAGTTCTGTTGGTTTCGCCACCAATTGCGGTTAGTTGCATATCGTCAATGGTGTAATAGAAAATAGCGGCGTTAATACGGAATGTATTATCTAATAAATCAGATTTAATACCAAATTCGTATGAATTAATAGTTTCTGCATCGGCAACAGTAGGCGCGCCCTCAAAGGCAACATCACGACCTTGGATACTTTGTGCACGAAAACCATTTGAATAACGAGCATACATAGAAGATTGCTCGTTCACTTTATAGTTTGCGTTAAACTCATAGCTCCACTGGCCGTCTGAAGCATTAATAGGCGCATATGGATCAGTATCACAGTCTATAAAATCGACGAGTAGACAAAAACCACCGACGTTCTGTTGGCCAACATTGAGTGATTTATCATCATCTGTGTAGCGTAAGCCGCCGGTAAGCGATAACTTGTCATTTATCTGATAAGACTGCTGGCCAAATAATGCCCAGGTAGTATTCTCATGAAATACGGTAGAGGCACCAAAAGTGCCATCGGTAGAAGTAATGTCAAACGATGAATCAAAGTAGAAAAAACCAACTTGCCAACTGCTGGCACCGTCGGTATCGCTAGCTAATCTAAATTCTTGCGTCAGTTGATCAAGGTTATCTAGGTTGTCCCGTGTTACTGCACCAAAAGGAATAAAGCCAGGGTTTGAAGTATCACCGCTGCCAAAACCACCATCAATATCACCGAGGCTAAAGCCTTCTGCAGTTTGCAATGAAGAAACCGACGTAAATAATACATCACCTAAGTCATAATCGACTTTTAAGGTTGTGCCTTGCCCGTTATATTCCTGTGGGTTGTTATCAAAACCTTGTCCTAAGAGATTACCATCGTAGTTTACAGTAGTGCGGTCATAGTTTTCGTTAAGGTCGTTTGAACCGCGTGTAAACACGTTTGCTCTAAAAATAGAAGCGGTGCCGTCTAGGTCACGGCCTTGCACTTGCAACAATATCGATAAATCGTCGCTTGGGGTATACAGTAACTGTCCGCGATAGGCTAACTCGCGAAACCCGCCTATGTCTTTTGAACTTGCAGGTGACGCTATGTTATCAATATAGTCGTCTCTGTTTTGTGATAAAACAGAAATTCGACCAGATAAGTCTGAACTAATTTGACCACCAAGAGCAGCTTCAACATTAAACGTTTGATAACTGCCTACAGATGTTTTTACATAGGCGTCAAAGTCGTCTGATGGCTTAACCGATTCAAATTTAATAATACCGGCTGTGGTGTTACGGCCAAACAAGGTGCCTTGAGGACCGCGAATAACTTCAACTTGCTGAATATCAAATAAAGGAAAACTTTTGAGTGTAACGTTCTCCATTACTACGTCATCCATAATGATGGAGACAGGCTGCGATGCTGCTAAATCAAAATCGGTATTACCCAGTCCACGTATATAAAAACGGGGGGCAACACGGCCATTCGACGATTCCGCATATAAGCCGGGGATTCGTGTAGACAATGCTAGAATATCGTCACCGCCTGAAAAAATGTTTTCAAAGCTTTCGCCGCTAAGGGTAGCAATTGAAAGTGGGACATCTTGTATTGACTCTGAACGCTTTTGGGCAGTAACAGTAATGGTCTCTAAACCACTTTTTTCTTCGGCTTTAGCTTGTGTTACTTCTTGTGCTAAAGCACCTGCGCTTAGTACGCTAGCTATAGAAAGGGCAATCAGTGATTGCTTAAAATTTGTCATATTGTTGTTCCAAAAAGTGTGAGTGTGTATTTTTTACCCTGTAATAAACTATTTATATCAAAAGTAAGGTATTGATTGTAATGAAATATTTATTAAAGGCTCTCAAAGCATCAAATGTCAGCTTGCTGACTTTCGCTTGACACTTATAGGTATTAGCTAGCAAAAAAGATAGTACAAGCTAGGCTCAGCTAATCTTCATTCGGGTTAACCACTAGGAGTATGTTGCAGATCATAACAGACATACACGTTAAATGACGAATGAAAAGTCAATTCGATGATGTTTTGTAACTCTTGTCTTTGTATTCTTTTGGCGTGAGTGATGTCGTTCTTTTAAACAAGCGGCCAAAAGAGCTGTTGTCATCGTAACCTACGGCGCTGGCGAGCGATTTTATGTTGGTTTCGCCTAATTCTAAAAGACGTTTTGCTTGTTCAATCCGCACCGCCTGAATATAGGCTAGGGGACGCATGTGAACACTGGCTTGAAAACGTCTATTCAATGTGCGCGGTATAAGATTGAAATGGCTGCATAAATTCGACACGCTAATGGCGCTTGCGAAGTTGTCCTCTATATAATCTTGTACTTCTCTCACCAAGGCATCGCGATGACTTTTATACAAATTAACGTTTGCATATAAATTTTGCTTTCGCCGGCGTGAATCAATTACCTGTGTTTTTGCGACTTGACCAGCAATATCTCGCCCGCAATAGCGCTCAATTAACAACAAACCTAAGTCATAAAAAGCACTGCCGCCTGCAGCGCAAAATATATTATCTTGTTGAGTAATTAGTTTGGCCTCTGCTAGCTTAACCTTTGGGAAGTCTTGTTTGAACTTGTCGGCGTAACCCCAGTGAGTAGTGGCTTCTTTGTTATCAAGCAGCCCAGCGCTGGCAACTAAAAATGCACCGCTGCAATTACTGGCAATATCTACGCCTTGCTTTGATAATCTAATAATATGCGGCAATAACGCTTTCGTATTACCTAATACTTTGTCGATAGAGTCACCAATAGTAGGGATCATCAATAAATCACACTGGCTTACTTTAGCAAGATCGCAATGAGCTGAAATTTTCAGTCTATTGCTACACATGATATTTTGTTTATACAAGGTGGCTATGCGTACCGTAAAGCGTGGCTCTACGGGCTCATTTACGAAACGCTGCCAACTTACGCCAGTAAATGAAAATAAATCAAGCGCGCCAGTAAGTGCACTTCCTAGTACGCCGTCGAAGCCAACAATAACAACCTGCAGTGGTTTAAAGTAGGGCATGCATTACATTCCATTAATAGTGAATCTACTTAAGTATTCGCGAGTATTTTATATATCCATAATTAGGGATAATAGTTGTCACTTATGACTGTTATTATGTCATATATGACAATGTATGCTAGTAATAAATTAGACTAACATAGTGTTAAATAAATGTTGCGAGCATATATAAGAAGACCTAACTAGGCACTGTTTGTTGTTTTCATTGCTGTCGCACAATGTCTATTGATCACTAAAAGAGATAAATTATGGCTGCTGATACTTTAATACACGATTTTGAATTGCCGTTTCAACTATATGATGTGCTTAATACTGAATCGCTATGTGATCATGAAAAGTTCTCCGAGCATAGCAGAGAAACGTTTGATGCCGTTATAGCCACCGCAAACAAGATGGCCACTAATTTGTTTTTACCGCATAACCATATTGCGGATAAAAATGAGCCTACGTTTGACGGTAAAAAGGTGAGTATGATTGACGACGTTAAAATCGCATTTGATGCCTTTCGAGAGTCGGGCTTTATTGCCGGTCGTTATAATTTTGAAGATGGCGGCATGCAGTTACCAGAAACTGTCATGACGGCGGTGTCGGGCTACTTTATGGCAGCAAATCCTTCTACTACCGCATATCCTTTTCTAACATCAGCGGCAATCAATGTTATATCTCACTTTGCCAATGACAGTATTAAAGGTGCATTTATGCCTAGAATGCTAAGCGGAGATTTTACCGGCACCATGGCCTTAACAGAACCCCATGCCGGTTCGTCTTTAGCCGATATACATACTACTGCAACACTGCAGGATGACGGTAGCTACAGAGTAAAAGGCAGTAAGATTTATATATCGGGCGGTGACCACGAGTTGTCAGACAATATTGTGCATCTTGTATTGGCAAAAATTCCGGGTGGTCCGGCTGGTGTTAAGGGTATTTCGCTGTTTGTAGTGCCAAAATATAGACTCAACGACGATCATTCAGTGGGTGAACGCAATGATGTGCAATTAGCTGGTTTACTGCATAAGCTTGGTTACAGGGGGACTACATCTACCGCATTAACGTTTGGCGAAAATGATAACTGCCACGGTTATATAATAGGTGAACCGCATTTTGGCATGCGCTACATGTTTATGATGATGAATGAAGCTCGAATAGGCGTAGGCTTTGGCGCCGCTATGATTGGGTATAGGGGTTATCAATATTCACTCGATTTTGCTAAGGATCGAACCCAAGGCAGAGTAGCCCCAAACAATAAGCCTGAAGATGCAACTGCTCCCATTATTTTACACGGCGATGTAAAGCGCATGCTATTAGCCCAAAAAGCCTACACTGAGGGCGGTATGTCGCTTTGTATGTATGGTTCAAACTTAATAGACCGCATTAATACGTGCATAGACAGCACGGAAAAACAAGCGCTTACCGAGCTTCTCGACTTACTAACACCGGTATTAAAGGCATGGCCTTCAGAATATGGTCCTAAGGCAAACGACTTAGGCATACAGGTGCTGGGCGGTTCGGGCTATACCAGAGAATATTATTCAGAGCAGTTTTGGCGCGACAACCGTCTTAACCCAATTCATGAAGGGACTAACGGTATACAAGCCTTAGATTTAACCTTCAGAAAGCTATGGCAAAATAAGAGCCATGGGCTTAGCGTTCTAAAGCGGGAAGTAGAAAAAGATTTACATGCTATTACTACCCCACAAACCGCAGAAATGGCGAAGAAACTTACGCCATATTTGGGTCATTTACACGATGTAGTATTGCACTTAAGCGAAGTCATGCAAACCGAAAAGGCAGTTACCTTAAGTGGCAACGCACAAGCAATAATGAATATTTTTGCCACCATTGTGGTGAGCTGGATATGGATTCGCCAAGCAAGCGCAGCGGAAAAACTTCTTGAGCAGAGCAACGATACGCAAAAGCAAGATTATTACAAAGGTAAAATTCAGGCAGCCAAATACTTTATTGCTTGGGAATTACCTACTATTTCACGTGACATTCAATTATTAAAAGACAACGACGACGTGGTTACAAGCGTCCAACCTACTTGGTTTTAAGGAGAATATAATAATGATCAATAAACAATGGCGTTTAAAAACCCGTCCTTTTGGCGAACCTTCGGCAGATACTTGGGATTATACTGAAACGGAACTACCTAGCATTGCGAAAGGCGAGCTATTAATTAAAATCGAGTATGTATCACTTGACCCTGCCATGCGTGGATGGTTAAACGATGCAAAATCGTATATCGAGCCGGTACAAATTGGTGACGTTATGCGCGCAGGTACGGTAGGCGTGGTTGTAGAGAGTCAACATGACAAATATGTGAAAGGCGATTATGTTTGTGGTCACAATGGCGTGCAAACATATGCCGTTAGCGATGGCACAGGCTTGTATAAAGTAGACCCGTCTCTTGCACCCCTATCTTACTATTTAGGCGTGCTAGGCATGCCGGGCATGACTGGATACTTTGGTCTGTTAAATACTGGCGCGCCAAAAGCAGGAGAAACCGTTGTGGTATCGGGTGCAGCAGGCGCAGTAGGTGGCTTGGTAGGTCAAATTGCCAGAATTAAAGGCTGCCGCGTTGTGGGTATTGCAGGCGGTAAAGAAAAATGTCAGTTTTTGATAGACGAGCTAGGCTTTGATGCGGCGATTGATTACAAAAATGAAAATGTGAAAAAAGCCCTTAAAAAAACATGCCCTAATGGCGTCGACGTATATTTTGATAATGTTGGTGGAGATATTCTTGATGATGTCCTAACCCAAATTAACATGCGCGCACGTATCGTGATTTGTGGCGCTATAAGCCAATACAATAATACAACAGCAATAAAAGGTCCTTCTAACTATTTGTCATTGTTAGTAAACCGGGCACGTATGGAAGGTATAGTTGTGTTTGATAATGTAAAAGAATATCCAGTGGCCATGAAAGATATTGCGGGTTGGATTAAGAGCGGCGAAATGAAGGTGAAAGACCATGTTGTAGAAGGAATAGAAACGTTCCCCGACACACTGATGATGCTGTTTAAAGGCGAAAACTTTGGCAAACTGGTGATGAAGGTAGGCGAGTAGTTTATGCACAATTCGCCCGCGTGTTAGGCTAACAATATGTTATATACGGTGTAAGCCGTCTGAGAGGATGTATGAACGATTTATTTGATTTAACGGGTAAAATTGCGCTAGTAACAGGTGCTAGTCGCGGTATTGGAGAATCAATTGCTAGACTTCTGGCGTCTAAAGGCGCACATGTCATTGTGTCTAGCCGCAAGATTGATGCTTGCCAAGCCGTTGCCGATAGCATCGTAGCTAATGGTGGTAAAGCCAGTGCAATAGCCTGTCACGTAGGTGAAATGGCGCAAATAGACGCCGCTTTTGCTCACATTAAGGAGCAATTTGGTCGCTTAGATATTTTGGTCAACAACGCAGCAGCCAACCCATACTTTGGTCATATACTAGATACCGATTTAGCTGCTTACACCAAAACGGTTGATGTTAATATTCGTGGTTACTTTTTTATGTCTATCGCTGCGGGCAATATGATGAAAACTCAAGGTGGCGGAGTTATTTTAAATACAGCATCGGTAAACGGAATTCGCCCTGGCAATATGCAAGGTATCTATTCTATTACTAAAGCCGCTGTGATCAGCATGACGCAGTCATTCGCTAAAGAGTGTGGTAGCTTAAATGTTCGTGTAAATGCTTTATTACCGGGTTTAACCGATACTAAGTTTGCGTCGGCGTTAACCACCAACGATAATATTTTGAAAATGGCGCTTAAAGAGATTCCACTTGGCCGCGTGGCCAACCCAGATGAAATGGCGGGCACTGTTTTATATTTGGTGTCTGATGCATCAAGCTATACTACAGGCGCTAGTATAATTGTAGATGGCGGTATGTTAACCTAATAACAACAAGACAATAAAAAACCAGCCTGTTTTGGATTAAACAAAAGCTGGTTTTTTTATGCTTGCGAAAGCCTAAAGGGTTTGTGCAATCGCTTTTGCTAAGGCTTCTACGTTACTATGATTAATGCCAGCAATATTTACGCGGCTTGAATCTACAAAGTATACGCTATGTTCATCTCGTAGAAGCTGCACTTGCTGCGGCGGTATGCATAAAAATGAGAACATTCCTTTTTGCGTATTAATAAAGCTAAAATCTTTATCAATGTTCTGTTGATTGAGGTTTGTTACTAGCAGTTGACGAAGGTCAGCCATTCTTACTCGCATGGCGTTTACCTCGTGTGTCCACATTGTATATAACTCTTTATTATGTAAAATAATATCGACCAATGCTCCACCATAAGACGGAGGCATGGAATAAATACCGCGGGCAACTGACTGAATTTGCGACTGTGCGATATCTTTGGTTTTTTCATCTTTACAAATAATCGCGGCTAGGCCAACACGTTCACGATATAAGCCAAAGTTTTTTGAACAAGAAGCAGCAACAATAACTTCTTCAACGTTTTCTGCTAAAATTCTTAGCCCATAAGCGTCGTCTTCAATGCCATCGCCAAATCCTTGGTAAGCTATATCGATAAAGGGAAGAAAACCTACTTTTGAGGCCAAAGCAGCTACTTCCTGCCATTGTTCCTTTGTTAAGTCGGCGCCAGTTGGGTTATGGCAGCATCCGTGTAGCAACACAACATCTCTTGAGCTTACTTTAGATAAACAATCCATCATCTCATCAAACTTTATGCTGGCATTGTCTTTATCAAAATAGGGGTAAGTCTTAAGTGTGAGTCCGGCATCGCCAAGCAAAGGCATGTGGTTTGCCCAAGTAGGATCGCTCACCCAAACGGTTGTGTCTTCATCTATGCGCATTAGCAGTTCAGCTAAAATACGCAATGCACCACAGCCACCAGGCGCTTGCACGGCTGCGACTCTGTGCTTAGTTACAATAGGGGAGTTTTTACCCAGCAGTAAATTAAGCATGCCATCGATGTAGCCCTGATTTCCTTGAGGCGTAATGTATACTTTTGATGTTTCAGTGGCCAAAAGCAACTGCTGCGCTGCTGCTACTGAATCTAAAATAGGCGTGTTACCTTGCTCATCTTTGTATACGCCAACGCCTAGGTCTATTTTGTGAGGGTTTGGGTCTTTTTTAAACGCAGCTGACAGACCAAGAATAGGGTCTGGAGAAAGAGCAGTTAGAGTTTCAAACACGAAGAAAAATCCTTAAATTGACAATAACAAATTAGTGGCTGTCATTATGCCAATATTTACCCAGATTTCGAGTAAAAAATCGGTATTCGATAAATAAAACGCTTATTGTTACTGCTTATGGTTGTATTGCAAACTTATGCACAGTTGTATCGGTGCATTCGCCGGCTACTGAAAACGTTCTTTCTTCCCAATAAACTTGCTGATCATTATCAATCAATAACACCGTACTTGAGCGGGTGCCGTAATCGGGGCTTTGAATGAAAATGGAGGACAGCATTTTTTCCCATTCGATGGGAATACCTGTATCGGGCAGGTCTTCGTCATTAGCGGGTGAACTGTTGCCAAGCAGCTCAAATAGATGTTCAAAGCTTACTTTTCCAGCATGTTGACAGTAGTGTGCAAGGGCACTTTTACCCACATCTAGCTTGGGCCAAGGACTGTCTAAACTGGCATTTGACAATCCATATACGCCTTCTTCGAGTTCAAAAGAGGTATTGTCGAAGCTATTGTATACTTGCAACTGCGTAATGTTACCAAACAATAAGTTATAGCCGTTATAATCAAAATGAGAATTTTTGAGATTATTTAAATAGTCGCCCTTATTAGTAGAAGGCAATAAAAAATTAGTGACTAACTCGCCGCGGCTAAGGGCATTTTCTCGTTCTTTACCAGGCGCTCGAATATTTGTAAGCGCTGCTAAATCACCTTTTTTGTTAATTCCCATCCAAGTACCACCAGCGAGCAAATCCTTGCCAGCAAGAATATCGTCTTGTTTAGGCCAAAAGTGTGAGGTTTGCGTTGGGCGCAGATGAAACTCATCGCGGTTTGCCGCTATGATGAGGGGATATAAGGGATGCTGTTTTACAGCAATAAATAAAATACACATATAGGGCTAGCTAAATACCTTTACATCTTATGTATCGAGTTCTTCGACACAAATTCGGTCTATACCATAGTGATTTGTTATCGTAACATCAAATAAATAAACCACTTTTATATGTTAATATTGGGAAAAGGTTGCCACAGCCACTGCAAATAACCCAGAGCACATGATAAAGAACACATGGCTAAGAACACAGGACTCCATACGTGAAAAAAATTCAACAAGCCACTAAGCTGGTGCATGCCGATCGTAAATTGAATGCGCCCCAATTTGGCGCTGTGCATGAAGCAACAAATAATTCAGTGTTATTTGATTTTGAAGATGTCGCCGATTTAGAAGCTGTTTTTCAGGGTAAAAAAGCAGGCCATGTGTATTCAAGAAGTTCTTCGAGCTCTGCGGTTTCGCTGCAAAACATTTTGAGTGAACTCGACGGTGGTATCGCAGCTACTGTTTTTGCAACAGGTATGGCTGCAATTAGTGCAACGTTTTTCTCACTATTGCGGGCAGGGGACCACATTATTGTAAGCCAATATTTGTTTGGCAATACCCGCAGTTTTTTTGACAATCTACAGCTGTTTTCAATAGACGTAGAGTATGTCGATATAAGCGATGCAAGCAATGTGGTCGGTGCAATTAAGGGCAATACAAAAATAGTCTTTTGTGAAACCATCGCCAACCCTGGCACACAAATAGCCGATCTGTATGTCATAGGTGATTGTTGTGAAAAACACAATCTCCTTTTTGTGGTTGATAATACAATGTCACCTTGCGTGATGTTTGACGGAAATTCAGTTAAGGCAAGTTTACTCACTACATCACTGACAAAGTATGTGGCAGGGCATGGTAACGTATTGGGCGGCGCCGTCATTGATTTAGGTAATTTTGATTGGTCAACTTACTCCAATATAGATGATTTTTATAAAAATGCGGATCCTGAGATGTGGGGAACTGTGCAAATTCGCAAAAAAGGCCTGCGTGATATCGGCGCGACGCTAGCGCCTCAGTCTGCACATCTGGTCTCAATTGGCCTTGAAACATTGTCTATGCGGATGCAAAAAACCAGTGGGAATGCATTGGCGATCGCTAATTATTTATCGCATAACGACTATATAACGAAGGTCAATTACCCAGGTTTAGCCAATCATCCGCAACATAGTCTAGCTAAAACGTTGTTCGCCAATAAGGCCGGGTTTGGCGGTATACTCAGTTTCGAGATAAGTTCAAACATAGATATGCGAGCATTTTTAAATCGATTTGAGTTAATCCTAATTGCGACGCATTTAGGCGATACGCGCACACTTGCGTTGCCAGTTGCCACCACCATCTTCCACGAAAATGGTCCGCAAAAAAGAGCTCAAATGGGAATTTCGGACACCATGATTCGTTTGTCGGTAGGAATAGAAGATGCAAATGATATTATTACTGATATCCGTAATGCCTTACCTAAAGTGTAAGAAGTAATGATTTATTCATAGTTTAGTATCGTTAGTCGCAGTTTCGCATAGTCCGGCATAGTTATGCGTTTTCAAAGTAAATAGTAGCGTAATTTACAAAAGTTTCTTGTGGTTTTGTACATCCCGCATAGCTAGCCATAATAAAACGTATTTAATCATTGTCTAACATAGTTGGGCGCAGTTCAGCATAATTGAGAATAGTTGAACTAAGCAGTGTTTTAAATAGTTTGTCACAGATCCTCAAAAAACCGCATTGCATGTGCTGATACAGAATAAGTGACCTAGATTAACTAAATCTCTTTTCATTATCCCCATGAAACAACGTATTAATAACCTTAAATTTTTCCACGAAGGTTTGATTTTATTTCACTTCCAAAAAGACAAATTCGAAAACATTCCCGGCGTAGCTAATAGTAATTTATGAAAGCATTTTTAGTACCTTCGAGGCATTGTTAATAAGTCGAATTAACGTCCTCTTTGGTTTGTTAGTTCAACTGGTCGAGCGGCATTACCCTGAGTTCAAAGAGGCCTCAGCGTTTCAATGCCTAGTGACGATTCTAATATCTTTAAATACAAGCTATTAACCAGTAATGACCTGAGCAGTGGCTAGTGATCACAATAGGTCCTTATGAGACGTTAGCAAATGTTTTTCGTACAACAAATTTCTATTTTCTTGGACTTGACGGCTTCATAAGATTAACTGTATTTTTAAATAATACACCAATGATTTGGATTTAACGATGGTGAGAAATATAAGTGTTGTGTTGGGTGAGCATTTTGAAGGCTTTGTCAGTGAAAAAATAACCCAAGGTCGATACGAGTCAACTAGTGAAGCGATTAGAGCAGGTTTGAGACTCTTAGAAGAAAACGCGATCAAGTTAGATAGATTGAAATTTGTGTTGGCTTTGGGAGAGACTGAGTTAGATAATGGTCAAAGTCTTGACGGCGAACAGTTTATGAATGGACTGATAAATGGGTAAATATGTTTTTTCACCTCAGGCACAGAAAAGCTTAAAAAATATAAAATACTAATCTTTTAAAAAGTTTGGTGAAGTACACATTAGACTTTATCTTGAACAGCTAAGACAAGGTATGCAAAGCGGTGCTGATGATCCATTCGATGGTCTTGTGTTAATTTGCAGTTTTGGATGCAAATTAACACCGAAGCAGTAGCTAAATGGGTTTAGGCCTATCAATTATAGTCGATGCGATATCGTTTAATAGCGATATCAAAAACGTTGTCTTCTCCGCCTGTAGCATTTTAGTAATGAGGGCTACTTACATTAGCGTTATATTTGAAAGAAAGTAGTCCCTTATAGGGTCTGATAATCACCTTGAGGCTTAAAGCTCTTGCTATCTATCAACAAAGTTACGCATTTACTTTCAGATACATGATTTGAGAACGACGAATAGACAATGAAAAGGCTTCGGTGTTTCCTGCCGCTAAGCGCACAGTACCTATGGTGAACGAATATGGATACCAATGAATTTGATGATATAGACATGACAACGTCACTAAATAAAATAGGTTTAGGCGGCGGCTGCCATTGGTGTACGGAGGGTGTTTTTAATTCACTTCTTGGCGTTAGTCATGTGGATCAAGGTTGGATTGCATCAAACGGCACTAATGATGACTTCTCAGAAGCAATCGAAGTGATTTATGATCCGGGAGTGATTACATTGGCAGACTTGATTGAAATTCACCTTTATACCCATGCAAGCACCTCAAATCATTCTATGCGGGGTAAATATCGTTCCGCAATCTACACATATACTGACAAACAATCTGCACAATCAACCGATATTTTAAATGCGCTTAAAGTCAATTTTGATAAACGTTTAGTGACCAAAATTTATCCTTTTGAACAATTCAAAGAAAATAAAATTGAATTTAAAGACTACTATTATTCAGGGCCTAACAGACCGTTTTGTGAGACCTACATTCAACCTAAGCTAATGCTACTTTTAGCTCGTTTCAAGGGACATGTTGATCAAGACAAGATCTCATTTCTTAACGAGGAAAAATAGCCTACAGAGCTTTAGCTAGTTGCTTGCCTGAGGTGGCGAAGGAAATTTACGAGTCAATTAAAATGAGAGGAACCGTCATGCTAGATTGTAATGCTTATGACTACATAGAATTAGCTTGTATGTATAAGATGTCGGTAACCTTTACTGCCAAAAACGGGGGAATAATTAGCGGTAAGGCGATGACGACACTTATAGACAGTAAGCGTAAAGAGTGTATAAAACTGCTTACTAGCGCGGGCGAGAGCACCGTAGTGGTGTTAAGCGAAATGAAAACAATGTCGGCAGATCAGCCTAACCCCCACTTTAAAAAAATAACGTTTATGATGCAGTGACTTTGGCGGTGTTTTTAGTAACTTCATGTCATTATAAAAAGCTCGAATTAACGTCTTCTTAAAGTCCATAGGCGATATTAGTGGTTCCCTATTGAACTCACAGCCATTTATGACCATTAAATACATTGCCGGTGACAGGGGGCATGATCTTGACACTTTATTTGACTGTAAAGCTATGAACATGCCATACAGTTCACAAATGCTTTGAAAGGTCATAACAGCCCTCCAGTACGCCGTGTGGTTCCAACATCGACTCTATGTGTTACGATATCGGGTCTAAGCGGAATGATATCGATATTTTCACCTGCGTGTTCTTGCGTCTTGGGCGAAGAGTAGTGCTGATTTAGGGACAGTTAATCAGTGAGTTTTCGATTGGAAATAGTTAGTTTGCCAGTACCTTTAGACCCCTCTAATATAAAGTTCTATATTACATCTACACAGTTAAGAGGCACTGCTAAACTAACCTTCGTTCTTCCCATAACAACAGACGTTTTAAAATGTCTTACGGCGCTATCACCGAAAAAAAATAATTGCGTGAATTCTTCAAAGTTATCCATGTCTTTTGCCGTGACTATTAGCACGAAATCTGCTTCGCCTGTAATGTAATAACATTGTTGTATATTCATATTGTTTTTTACTTTGGTCTTAAAGTAATTAAAACAATCACTGTAATTTCTATCAAGCTGTACTGAAATAATGAAGGTCATTGATTGATTGACAGAAATAGGTGAGATCACCGCGACTTCCTCCGAGATCACTTTGTTATCCCTTAGCGCCTTTAATCGACGTTGTATACTGGCTGTTGATAATCCCGCCTCTTCAGAAAGTCTTTCTATGCTGGTTTTTGCATCCATTTGCAGCAATTCCAGTATTTTCAGATCGTGCTTACTTAATTTCATTAATAAATTCCCCTTAACCTCATGCTGATATTATTGTATCGTTAATAATGGAATTCTGCGCTAAAAAGAAATCAAATGTCCATAAATAGATTTATATAAATCAGTTTATCTGGATAAAATACTCTTAATTTATTGTAATACTAATTGAGAGATTTCTCCATGCGCATCATACATAGCCAAACACCGACCCCTAAATTAAATATAGAAAGCGTGCAGTCACAAATAAAAGTATTAAACCCACAGGATGATAGCTTGGTTGGAATAGTGGCCAATAACTCATTGGGTGACGTGAAATTAGTTATTGAGACAGCGGTATTTGGGGCCCAAAAAGCCAAGAAACTTTCTGCCAACATGCGAATGTCAGTACTTAATGAAGTTGCTGATAATTTACAAAATGAAAAAGAGCTGTTCGCTCAAATGATTTCACGCGAAGGTATTAAAACAATAAGTGAGGCTAGAAAAGAAGTTTCTCGATGTGTAAATACTATACGCATTAGCGCTGAAGAAGCGCGTAGGTTAACTGGCGAAACAATTGCTTTTGATCAAGCTTCCGGTTCGGAAACGAGGTTTGGCTATTATCGCAGAATACCCCTAGGTATTGTTGCTGCAATTACCCCGTTTAATGATCCATTAAACTTAGTTGCGCATAAAGTAGGTCCTGCAATAGCCGCAGGAAATTCAGTGATACTGCTGCCTCATCATGAAACACCTCTTGTGGCCAAAATGCTTGTAGAGCTATTTAATAAAACCACTTTACCAAAAGGTGTTTTGAACCTGGTTACAGGCTATGGAGCTGATATAGGTGACACTATTGTTTCAGATCCCCGCATTAATATGATTTCGTTTACGGGAGGAAAAACTGTAGGTGAAAGAATTTTAGGCCTCGCTGGTCTGAAGAAAATGTCAATGGAGCTTGGCAGTAATTGTCCTGTAATAGTCATGAATGATGCAAATTTAGAAATGGCTATGGAGGCATGTGTCGGTGGTGCTTTTTCGGCTGCCGGTCAAAACTGTTTACATGTTCAAAGAATTTATATTCAAGATGATTTATATGAAACATTTTCAACAGAGTTTTGTAAACGTGCAGAGGATATTTCCATGGGGAATAAGCTTTCTGAGCATACGCAAATGGGCCCGATGATTAACCTCGCTGCGGCGCGTAAAGTAGAGGCAATGGTACAGGATGCTATTGAGAAAAACGCGACTTTGCTGAGTGGTGGAAAAAGAGTGGGGAATTTTTTCCAGCCTACGGTTTTGTCAGATGTTAGTAATGAATGCGTGATAGCCAAAGAAGAAGTGTTTGGTCCGGTTACTATTTTATATCGATTTTCTGATAAGAAAGAAGCGATTGCACGAGCGAATGATGTAGATTTTGGCTTACAGGCAGGAGTATTTACTAACAGCCTTGATGTTGCTTTTGAGCTCGCAGATGCATTGGATTGTGGCGGAGTGATGATAAATGACAGTAGTGATTATCGAATTGATGCAATGCCATTTGGAGGAGTAAAAGGATCGGGTGTTGGGAGAGAGGGTGTTATGAGTGCGATTAAAGAAATGACCGATGTAAAAACATACTGTTTTAATTTATGAAAATAAGGTTGTTCATAAAATATTTAGTAACTTAAAAAATACAAAGCTTAGGGAATATATGTAGTGAAAAAATACAAATTGGCAATAATCGGTTTTGGTAATGTTGGCCAAGGGCTAAGTAAAATCATTAGTGAAAAAAATGAATTGTTAGGTAACAAATTTGGCATCGAATTAAGTATTGTAGCAGTATGTGACCTATATAAAGGTAGTATTGCAGACGTTAACGGTCTAGATCCTGAGGTTCTGTTATCCGACATAAAAGAGTATGGGGATCTAAAAAGTACCTATGCTCCTTTCTCTGGATGGAATGCCATCGAGACAATCAATAATAGCGGAGCTGATATATTGGTAGAGCTTGCGTTTACGGATCTTAAAACAGGAGAGCCTGCGCTAAGCCATGTTAAGCAGGCACTAAATAATGGTATGCATGTTTCCATGACGAACAAGGGACCTGTCGCGCTGCATTTTCCTGAGTTACATAAATTGGCGCTGAGTAAAAATGTTCAAATAGGCATTGAAGGGACAGTAATGAGCGGAACTCCTTCAATAAACTTGGGTAAAGAAATGTTGTTAGCAGCAGGAATAACCAAAATCCAAGGAATTCTAAATGGAACAACAAATTACATATTAGGAGAGATGTCCTCAGGCGCTGACTATGATGTTGCCTTAAAACAAGCTCAAGAGCTTGGGTATGCTGAAGCGGATCCTACGGGAGACGTTGAAGGGCACGACGCTGCGGCAAAGGTAGTTATTCTTGGTAATCTTTTGATGGATTTATCTCTCACATTAGATGATATAGAACGTAAGGGCATTAGTCAGATAACAAGCGTAGATATTTCTAATGCAGCCAATATCGGTAAACACTGGAAGTTAATTGGTTCTGTTCAAAAGAGCGACAACGGGTTTATTGCATCAGTTAAACCTGAAATGGTGACAGATGACCATCCGCTCGCATCAATAAAAGGTGCAACGAATGCGATCACTTATTCAACAGGATTACTAGGGGACATTACATTAATTGGTCCGGGGGCAGGTCGCATGGAAACCGGCTACGCTGTTATTGAAGATATACTTTCAATACATAAAAACACACGTTAGATGGTGCTGACAGCTTGACTCTCAATCTGTCAAAATTTGGCCCGTGCCCCAATGAAAAATTGTTGATTTGTATGTTTTAAAACAAGTAAAGGGGATCGTAGAGAACCCTTATTCCGCATCAGCCCACGCATTGCCATGCTTTTTTTGTGCATCGCAGTGTGCCCTGCACAAATCTTATTTTAATGCCGTTGCTATATCTTCTAAGAAGACACTATCTAAGGGATCAACTCTACTAACGTAATGGGTTACTACGGTTCCGTCTTTATTCATAAGATATTTGTTAAAGTTCCATTTTGGTGCTTTGCCGCCAGCTTCTTGTGCCAGTTTTGCGAAAAGAGGATCTACATCTTCTCCGCGTACCGAAGTAAGTTCAAACATAGGGAAGTTTACACCATAGGTAAGTTTGCAAACTTTAGCGACTTCACTTTCATCAGCATGCTCTTGTTTAAAGTCGTTTGATGGGAATCCCACGACTACTAAGCCATCTTCTTTAAAGTCTGAATAGAGTTTTTCTAAACCTTTAAATTGAGGCGTATAGCCACATTCACTCGCTGTATTTACAAACAAGACGGCTTTACCAGCATAAGCTTCACACATATTAACGGTTTCTTGAGAGTTTAATTTACGCTTAACGTGCTTAAGTACGTCTGGGCAATCATTTGCCTGTGTAGCAACTGAGGTGAGTAATAAGCTCGCAATTAGTAATGTCTTCATGATGTAACCTCTGGATTATTTGGTAGATAGTTATATGAAATAGATAATGCCTCAGGCTATTTTTAGATCATAGTGGGCATATATTACGTACGATTCACGTAAGCATGCGTGAATCAACATTTACTATGCGTGAGATTCTGCGTTAACATAACAAAAGATTGGCGAATGTTAACACAGTGGAGCTTGTGAAGTACTCGTACTGTTGCGACGTCTTCAAAGCTACGTATTAATAATACAGCCAGTATAAAAGTGTTTTCGATATAATAAAAACGAATTTCGACTCAAATAACATAATAAAGACAGAGAATATGATAAAAATATTTCAGAAGGTTTCCATTTTTTTATGTGTCAGCGTTGTTTTAGGGTGTAACGCGACTTCCAACAATACAAACACATCAAATAGCCCGAACTTAGATGATCCGTTTCCCACCGCCACCGTTCATCAGTCACCATCTAGTGCTGTTAGCTCTCCTGTAAATAGTGCCGCAGCCGTAGCGCTAACTATGGAGCAAATAATGGCGGACCCAGATTGGTTAGGTCGCCAACCACAGTCTGCTTATTTTTCGCCTATGGGCGAGAGGATTCTTTATTACCGCAAACGCGAAGGTTCAATAGTACAAGATTTATTTGAAACGAATGAAGGGCTCGCTAACGGTCAGCTAGTCGCTATGAGTGAACTGCATCACCACGAGTTTGATGAAATTATTGATGACAATGATTACACTTTTATCGCATGGATATTTGAGGGTAATGTGTTTGCACAAAAGCGCGGCGCTAATGAAATAGTTCAACTGACTAAAGACTCCGACATTGTAAGCGGCCTGCGCTATTTTGAAGATAATGGCGTGTCGTTTCGAAAAGATAATGGGTTTCATGCGATAGATATCGATTCTGGAATTAGTTCTCAGGTCTTTGAATGGAAATTTGAAGAAAACGAACCCGCTGTAAAACCGCCTGAAGATTATATTGCAGAAGAACAGCAAAAGTTAATTAAGTACATACAGGTGCAACGTAAAAATAGAGTAGATAGACGTGCTAAACAAGACCGCCTTGAGCAACAAAATACAAGTGTTATGTCAAATACCTTTTATTTTGACAAAGAGCAAAGCACTGTATTAGCGAGTATGTCACCAAATGGTAAATACGCAATAGTAGTAACTCGGACCGGCACACCGCGACGCAACGATACTGATATTATGCCTGACTACATAGAAGAAAATGGGCGTATAAAAGCACAGCCTGTTCGTCAGCGTATAGCCGATGCTAAATCTGAATCTCATTCTATTTTCTTTTTGGATATTGAGAATAACACGCAAAAAGAACTTAGTTACGTCGGCTTGCCAGGCTACAACGAAGATGTATTGGCCGATGTTAAGCGTGAAAATGCTGAAGCCAAAGGTGAAACTTACACTAACAACAGGTTACCTCGAGATATTGGTTTATTATTTGATTGGTACGCTACAGAGATGCCGGTTAAGTGGCATGATTCAAGCTCACAGGTAGCACTAATGCTTGAGGCTTGGGATAACAAAGACCGCTGGATAGTCACAGTAGATGTAACAAAACCTACCTTTACCACCCAACATAGAATGCACGATAAAGCATGGGTTAACTATCGCTTTAATCAATTTGGTTGGTTTGATGAAGCTAGCACTCTTTACTTACTGAGTGAAGAAAGTGGTTATTCTCAGCTGTATACCAAGCCCCTAGACGGGAAGCTCAATGCGCTTACTGAAGGTCGATTTGTAGTTGATGATGTTGTGCTAACCCAAGACGACAGCTATTTTTACTATAAAGCCAACAAAAAGCATCCGGGTATTTACGAAATTTATCGTATCGCTGCTAACGGCGGTGAGCCAGAAGCACTTACTAATTTAAATGGTATGACCGATTTTGTGTTAAGCCCTAGCGAAGACAGATTGTTACTCACTCACTCTACCTTGGCTATGCCGCCAGAGCTTTATGTTATGTCTACCCAAGCTCCCAAAACGGCAACTAAACTTACCAATACGGTTAGTGATGCTTTTTTATCTATAGATTGGTCGGTGCCTGCAATTGTTGCAATAGAGTCTAGTCATACCGAACAACCAGTGTATTCAAGAGTCTATACACCTAAACAGAACGATGATGCAACGAAGCGCCGTGCCGTAGTATTCAACCACGGTGCCGGCTATTTACAGAATTCCCATTTAGGTTGGTCAGGCTATTTTAGAGAGTTTATGTTTCATAGCTTATTGGTATCTGAAGGCTACGTAGTCTTAGATATGGACTTCAGAGCCTCAGCTGGTTACGGAAGAGATTGGCGTACCGCCATATATCGCAACATGGGTACACCCGAGGTCCAGGATTTAAAAGACGGCGTAAATTGGTTAGTCGACAACGCAAATGTTGATGTACAAAGAGTAGGGACATACGGTGGGTCGTATGGCGGTTTCTTAACCTTTATGGCCTTGTTTAACGAGCCAGACCTATTCCAAGCAGGAGCCGCGTTAAGACCAGTGTCTGATTGGGCTCATTATAACTTACCTTATACCGCAAACATTCTTAACACACCTGATATAGACCCTATTGCATATGAACGAAGCTCACCTATATATTTTGCAGAAGGGCTGACTAAACCACTATTAATGAACGCGCCTATGGTGGACAATAACGTGTTTTTTGTGGACGTGGTTAGGTTAGTACAGAGGCTTATTGAGTTGGAAAAGGAAAACTTTGAAACGGCTATTTACCCAGTAGAGCCCCATGGCTTTGTGCAGCCTAGTTCGTGGCTTGACGAATATAGACGCATTCATAAGCTATTTGAAACTAATTTATAACAATAGATAGTTTGGTATAAACATATAAAAGCAGCTGCGAAGCTGCTTTTTTTTTGATTATCTTAGCAAACTAAAACAATCAACAATATACGTAATTATGGCTGCGGTTTAGCGGCATTAGCTCTTTTAAATAAAATACTTATCACGCCTAAAATCAGACCAATAATTGCACCATAAAGATGAGCATCTATTGCCACACCCACTTCAATAAGGTTGGCCATAAAGCTTGAAGAAGCAAAGAATTGTTCGTCTACTAACTTAATAATAAGCCCAATAAGCAGTAAATAGCCGGTTTTGCGTTTTAGATGTATATCGATAGCCACACCCCATGCGAATAATCCATGCAGAACCCCCGACATTCCCACATACCAAATTAGGGTGGGCGAAAAGAAGTAAATACACAAAGATATACCTAGTGACGTTAATAAAAAATTAAGTGAAAACGATTTTACACTCGCATATTCACCATGGAGTAACCATAGTAAAACAAGCCCAACCATATTGACTAAGTAGTGGATGAAATTGTTGTGCATAAAATGGGCGCTTACCCACTGCCACCAGTTACCATGAATTGCTTGTTCTCGATGAAAAGCTAGAACTGAATCATTTACGCTAACATCGCTCAAAAATCCATACCACAAATACAACAGCGTACTAATCAGCAATGCCAATGCATATGGAAGGTTTTGTGAAGATGTAATCTTGAACAACTGAGGTATTCCTATTGATATCAAATTAATGGGACTTGCTGGTAAACTGAAGCGCAGTTATCTAACGTTACTATTATCATATATTTGTATTCATTAACAAATGATTTCCCGCGTTTATTGGCCAATGGCTATGCACGCAGTAAGTCGCATTAATAATAGACTATTTGCTATTTTAACTTTATAAAAAGTGAATGCTTAAGTACACTCAAGCTTACTTTAAGCCTCAATTAATCAATGAGACCATACCAATGATACATGAATTGCTTGAAAACAATATACTGACCATAGTAATGGATCGCGCAGATAAGAAGAATGCATTAGTACCTAAAATGTATAGTGACATGGCGATTGCCATTGAAAATGCGCCATTGTCGAATGTACGAGTCATCGTAATTAAAGGCGCAGGCGGCTGTTTTACGGCCGGCAATGACGTCACTGAATTTTTGCGTTCAGTGGAAGAGGGCGCTGGAGATGTGAACGAAACTTATCAGTTCATGCGTGCTCTCTTGAAATGTCCCTTGCCCGTTGTGGCGCAAGTAGAAGGCTTAGCGATAGGTATTGGTTCGACCTTGCTGCTGCATTGTGATTTCGTTTTGTGTCATGAAAACACAAGATTTTCAATGCCGTTTATTAATTTAGGCCTAGTGCCAGAATATGCCTCTAGTTACATTGTTCCCAGAGTTGCAGGCCATTTAAAAGCCGCGGAGCTTTTGATGTTGGGAAACCCGTTTAATGCAAAACAAGCAAAAGACTGTGGTTTTGTTACGTCTATACATAGCGTTGACTTAGATGCCGCCGTTGTTGACGTAGCAGAAGCGTTAGCGAAAAAGCCAGTTTTAGCACTACAGCAAACTAAAGCCTTATTGAAACTAGATCAGGCAGCTGTAGCTCAGCATATCGACGATGAGTTGAAAATATTTGTTGAAGCGATGCAAAGTGACGCCGCCAATGAAGCCTTTACTGCCTTTGTTGAAAAACGAGCGGTTAATTACGATAAGTTTAAATAAGGAATGGTATTTATCAATATGTTTAATATTGCCAACAATAAAGGCTTAACTCGTGGGTTTACATTACCTTTTTGTTTTATTTCGTTACTTATGGCAGGTCCTATAAGTATTGCCAATGCCCAACAGGTAGTGTTAGAAGATCGCGAACCAGAAGCAGCCACCGGTGTCACAAATAAAAGCGTTACCACAGCAAAACGATTCATGGTGGCGGCTGCAAACCCACATGCAGCCAATGCAGGCAAACGTATACTTGAGCGCGGAGGTAGCGCAATAGATGCTGCTGTTGCCGTACAAGCTATGCTTACCTTGGTAGAACCTCAATCATCGGGCATTGGTGGCGGTGCATTTATATTGTATTGGGACAATACCGCTAAACAACTTTATACCTTTGATGGCCGCGAGGTAGCGCCTCAAACAATAACCCCAGATGTATTTTTTAAAGACGGCAAACCCATGGAATGGCGCGATGCTGTTGTAGGCGGTAAATCTGTTGGCGTGCCTGGCGTATTAAAAGCGTTAGAAGATGCGCATAAACAATTTGGTAAATTACCCTGGAAAGGATTATTTTCAGATACGATAAATTTGTCAAATAAGGGGTTTGTAGTGTCTCCTCGTTTAGCAAAATTGATTGAGCTAGATTATCATCCAGGCCTCAATGTATTTTCAGAATCAAAAGATTACTTTAAGCCCAATGGTGTGCCGCTTAAACAAGGCGAGCTAAAACAAAATAAAAAACTAGCTAATACCCTTAGTCAACTTGCGCAAAAAGGCACAGACGTATTTTATAAGGGCGAGATAGCCCGTAATATTGTAAATGCAGTGAATCAAGTATCTATTAATCCTGGCAGTTTGAGTGCACAAGATTTAGCCCAATACACCGTAGTTGAGCGTAAGCCAATGTGTAATAGCTATCGCGAACACAAGATTTGTAGTATGGCACCGCCAAGTTCTGGTGGGGTTACTACGTTTCAAATCCTCAAATTATTGGAAGGTTTTCCGTTATCTGAGTATGCCCCAGGAAGCTTAGAATTTGCTCACCTTTTTGCGCAAGCAAGCGCCTTAGCTTTTGCTGATAGAGCAGACTACGTTGCCGATTTGGATTTTATGGGAATTGATGCCGCGCCATTAGTAGACGCCAGTTATTTAAAAACAAGAGCATCTCAGTTAGGTATTGATAAGCCATATAGCGAAGCCCTTTCAGGCAAACCTTATGGTGACTTAAGTTATGCAAGCGACAATGCATACGAGCTAGACAGTACCAGTCATATTGCGATTGTTGATATAGACGGCAACGCCGTTTCTATGACCTCTAGTATTGAGTTTATGTTTGGGTCGGGAATTATGGTTGATGGTTTTTTGCTCAACAATCAACTGACTGACTTTGCCATTAATCCAATTAAAGACGATATAAAAGTGCTGAATGCAGCCGCCCCAGGAAAACGTCCGCGCAGCGCAATGAGTCCTACAATGGTGTTCACAAAAGACAATCAGTTAAGCTTAGTTATTGGCTCACCCGGTGGTAGTCGTATTATTAATTATGTGGCGCAAACGATTATAAATGTACTCGACTTCAATTTAGATGTTCAAGACGCTATCGACTTTCCGCGCATTACAAACAGAAACGATGTGACATCGCTTGAAAAAGGGACGCATTTATCGACGCTGGAAAGCGGTTTAGAAAATTTGGGTCATACGGTTCGCGTGGTTGATTTGAATAGTGGTTTGCACGGTATACAAATCAAGGATGGCAAACTATTAGGCGGGGCAGATCCAAGACGTGAAGGAATAGCGGCAGGTCAATAAGCGACTAACAACAATAAAAAACTATTAGGGGACTGTGTTTGATACACCTTTGACTTTCCAGTTTCCGCTTACCTTTACCATAGAGAGGGTTTTTAGTTCATATATTTTATCGTTATTATATTGGCCAGTAATTTTCATTTCGATCTCTGCCTCTTTAATTCGCTCATTTAGTATTAGCGAACCTCCTGAAACAGGCTCTGCGACCATACTGTCTAGCCGCAAGCTGAATGCCTGGCGCTGCACACTTTTATTTGTGTGATAGCCTCTGAGGATGCGTCCGTATCGTTCTGTGCTTAAGGATATCGCTTTGTCTAAACTTTTTTCGTTATAGATGGCGCGTAAGAACAACACCGCGTTATATTGCGGTGTATCATTGCCCATCATTCCGTATTTGCCTGCATTAACAACCTCTTTGCCATCACTACAGCCATTCAATAAGAACAATACAACGAATAAGCTTGCTACATATTTCATACACATTCCATAAATTCATAACCACTATTCAGTATCGGAATATAAACAAAAAACTTAAGCAAAAAAAGAGCGCTAATTAAGCGCTCTTTACGTGAAAAAATAAGCGCTAGATGTGGCTATTGTACTTCTTCAAGTTCTGAAAATTCACCCGCAAAAAGTGGACTACTTAAGTAGCGCTCAGTGCCTGAAGCGAGCAGTACTACTATTATTTTGTCTTTGTTTTCTGGACGTTGTGAAAAGCGGTCAGCAGCAACAACCGCAGCACCTGACGAAATGCCCGCTAAAATGCCTTCTTCTCGCATAAGGCGTTGGGCCATTTTCATACAATCTTCATTGCTTACCAGTTCAACTTCGTCAATGATGCTTAAGTCTAAGTTGCCAGGAATAAAGCCTGCACCAATACCTTGAATCTTATGTGGTGCTGGTGTTAATGGTTCACCTGCCAGAGCTTGTGTAATAACGGGTGAATCGAGTGGTTCAACCGCTACCGCTGTAATAGGTTTGCCTTTGCTTTTAAGGTATTTAGACGTACCGCTAATAGTACCACCGGTGCCTACACCTGCAATAAATACGTCTACTTTACCGTCGGTCGCTGCCCAAATTTCAGGTCCTGTGGTTTGTTCGTGAATTGCCGGATTGGCGGGGTTATCAAACTGATTCATAGCCACATATTTATCTGGATTCGCAGCCATCAACTCTTCTACCTTCCCTATGGCTCCTTTCATGCCTTTTGGGGGTTCTGTTAGTACAAGTGTCGCACCTAATGCCTTTAATAGCTTTCTGCGCTCTAAACTCATGCTGCTTGGCATGGTTAGTGTGATTTTATAACCACGAGATGCCGCGACGAAAGCCAAAGCAATACCGGTGTTTCCACTAGTAGCTTCAATGATTTCTTTATCTTTGGTTAAGGTGCCGTTTTTTTCAGCCTCCCAAATCATGTTAGCGCCAATGCGGCACTTTACGCTGAAACTTGGATTACGCGACTCTATTTTGGCGTAGACATTGCCCGACACAACCCGATTAAGTTTCACTAGCGGCGTGTTGCCGATGGCTAATGAACTGTCTTCAAATACATTCATTGGTGTTTATCCCTTATTTTAAAATATATATATCACTGATTTTTACTGGTGTTTATTAATAATCTTTACTGTCGTTCACCACGTAAACTTCGTACAGTAGTAAGATTATGCTTAATTAGAAAAATTCAAACAGTTATTTTGCTATATCTTATTAGGAATAATAACGTTTTTTATAGCAAAGGCTATGTTTTGTAGTGAGAACATAATAAAACATAGCCTCATATTGATAATAATTCAAATAAACTAAATGGGAATACTATGGGTTTTACAGGTACTAGCGATTATATCGCCAGCAAACAGTTACAACTAGCTGTGAATGCAGCCATAACATTAGAAAAACCCTTACTGATAAAAGGTGAGCCAGGCACTGGTAAAACGATGCTTGCCGAACAACTGGCGCTGGCGCTTGATGCCAACCTACTTCAGTGGCATATAAAATCAACGACCAAAGCGCAGCAGGGCTTATACGAATATGATGCAGTCTCTCGTTTAAGAGACTCACAGCTTGGCGATGAAAAAGTAAAAGACATAAGTAACTACATTGTAAAAGGTAAGCTTTGGGAAGCATTTACCGCCGGCGAACGTCCTATTTTGTTGATAGATGAAATAGACAAAGCTGATATAGAATTTCCAAACGACCTATTGTTGGAACTCGACAAAATGGAATTTTTTGTTTATGAAACACAAGAACGTATTGTGGCCAAACAACGTCCCATCGTGATAATTACTTCTAATAACGAAAAAGAACTGCCAGACGCCTTTCTCAGAAGATGTTTTTTCCACTACATAGAATTCCCTGATGCCGAGCAAATGCGACAAATTGTAAATGTACATTTTCCGGATATTAAGAAAGAGTTACTTGATCAAGCGCTCTCTTCGTTTTTTCAGATAAGAGATGTAGGGGGGTTGAAAAAGCGTCCATCAACGTCTGAGCTAATTGATTGGTTAAAGCTGCTTGTTGCAGACGAAATTCCTGCCAGTGTACTTCATGATAAAGATGCCAAAAATGCATTGCCCCCATTGTACGGTGCTTTACTGAAGAATGAACAAGATATTCATTTATTCGAAAAACTCATGTTTATGGCTCGTCGCTAATGCTAATTGATTTCTTCTTTACACTTCGAAAGCACAAATTAAAAACCACTATCACCGAGTTTTTGGACCTAATGGCGGTATTAAAAGCCAACTTGGTTTACGGCGATATGAACGATTTTTATCTACTAAGTCGTACAGTGTTAATAAAGGATGAAAGTCAATTTGATAAGTTTGATCAAGCCTTTGGTGAATATTTCAAAGGCGTTCAAGCGATTAATTTGTTTGACCAAGACATTCCCGATGAGTGGCTTAAAAACGCTTTGGAAAAGTTTTTAAGTGACGAAGAAAAGAAAAAAGTAGAGGCTCTTGGAGGCCTCGACAAGTTAATGGAAACATTGCAAGAAAGGCTAGACGAGCAGGAAAAACGTCACCAGGGAGGCAACAAATGGATAGGTACGGGCGGTACCTCACCGTTTGGAGCCAATGGTTATAATCCCGAGGGCGTAAGGATTGGTCAAAAGCAAAACCGGAATAATTCAGCCGTAAAAGTATGGGATAAACGTACTTATAAGAACTTGTCTAATGATGTTGAACTGGGTACGCGAAACATTAAAATTGCGTTACGAAGGCTTCGCAAATTTGCACGGACCGGCGCAAGCGAAGAGCTTGATGTAAGCGACACGATAAGCTCTACCGCACGAAACGCAGGTTATTTAGAGATAAAAATGGCGCCGCTGCGACACAATGCAATTAAGCTACTACTGTTTTTTGATGTGGGAGGCTCTATGGACCCGCATATCCAACAGTGCGAAGAGTTATTCTCAGCCGCGCACGCAGAATTTAAACATATTGAGTTCTTTTATTTTCATAATTGTATTTATGACAGCGTATGGAAAGACAATAAGCGTCGAGACGACGCTGGAACCGACGTATATAGCATTATTCACAAATATCCTCGCGACTATAAAGTAATTATTATTGGCGATGCTACCATGGGGCCGTACGAGATAACGTATCCAGGTGGTAGCGTTGAATTTTGGAATGAAGAGCCAGGTAGCGCGTGGATGCAACGTTTAATGAATCACTTTGAATATGCTATATGGCTAAACCCACAGCCCAAAGAATACTGGCTTTATCATGCATCTATTCAAATAATGAAAGAACTATTGAATGATAAGATGTATCCTTTAACCCTAGAAGGATTAACCGATGGTATGAAAGCGTTATTGAAAAAATAACCTTTGCAAATGCCGTCCTTGCGCAAAGAATACTGTGAAAAGACTTAATAAATATATTAGTGATACCGGCTTTTGTTCTCGTCGAGCGGCCGATGCCTTGATTGAAACAAAGCAAGTGCGAGTAAATGGTGCACAACCAGAGCTTGGCACAAAAATAGGTGAGGGTGATAGGGTGACCATAAATGGTCAGCTCATAGAGCCCGTAGCTCAAAACAAAAGTGATCGTGTGTACATTGCTTACAACAAGCCTGTTGGAATTACCTGTACTACCGAGCGCAAAATTAGCGGTAATATTATAGATGCTATTGGCTATAAGCAGCGAATTTTCCCGATTGGTCGTCTTGATAAACCATCAGAGGGATTAATATTACTTACCAACGATGGCGATATCGTCAATAAAATATTACGAGCGGAAAATGCTCATGAAAAACTCTATCGTGTCACTGTCGACAGAGCCATTACTCCTCAGTTTATTGAATTAATGGCCAAAGGTGTACCTATTCTCAATACGGTTACATTGCCCTGCGAAGTAAAGCAAATAGGCAAACAAAGCTTTGAAATTGTCCTGCAACAGGGTTTAAATCGCCAAATTCGCCGAATGTGCGAGTACCTGACGTTCGGGGTCACTAAATTAGTCAGAAAACGGATTATGCATATTGACTTAAAGGGCCTTCCTTGTGCACAGTATAGGCATTTAACCGAGCAAGAAATGCAGATTATGAACAGTGCATTAATGGAATCGACTAAGGTTGCGCCTGACTTGCCTCCAGCTACCGATATATGACAACTGCCGTCGTTGACAATAGTTTCTTCAAAGAATTTAAAGTACTTGCATCTCTTGCTTGGCCTTTGCTTATAGCCCAAGTCACGCAAACATTAATGGGTGTGTCTGATACCATTATGGCAGGTCGATATAATTCGACAGACATGGCGGCGGTTGCCATTGGCTTTGGAATGAGTTTGCCTGTGCTTATTTTTATGCAGGGAATCACCTTAGGTTTGTCGCCTATCATTTCTCGTTTTGATGGCGCTAAAAACACCAGTGATGTTGCCAATTCGGTTCAACAAATGTTATATATATCGCTTGGTCTCTCAGTGCCAGTGTTGCTCCTGCTGTTTGCAATTCCAAGCGCCGTTGGTGCTATTGACATGCCTAGCGAGCTAACGCAAAAAACCAGCGATTACTTGTTTTATGTGTTGTTGTCTGCACCCGCGTTTGGGATTTATCAAACACTGCGTAATTATTGTGAAGGTTTATCTATTACCCTGCCCACTATGATGATAATGGGTGCAGGTTTGTTAGTTAATATTCCGGTAAATTATATTTTTATAAATGGTTTGTTTGGTATGCCAGAAATGGGTGGTGCGGGCTGCGGTTTAGCCACCATGTTAGTTTTCTATACCATGGCAATTGTGACCTTTGCCTATACCTTCTTTGCGACCAAACTTAAAAAATATAAACTTTATGAGCGGATCATACCCGCGTCTAAGCCTGACATTGAATATTTATTACGGCTTGGCTTGCCCATTGCCTTTACCTTAGTGTTTGAAGTAACGCTGTTTGCGGTTGTTGCTGTTTTATTGGCGCCTTTAGGTGCATTAACGGTAGCCGCCCATCAGATAGCGCTTAATGTTTCTTCTTTAATATTTATGTTTCCACTTAGTATTGGTTTGGCCCTTGCTATTAGGATCGGTTTTTTAATTGGGGAAGGCCGTAACCATCATACTAAAAAAGCATACTGGGCAGGCATGTTGCTCGCCGTAAGTACAGTGGTAGTAACCGCTTCGACTATTTTGTTTTTCAATGACCAGATTGCGAGTATTTACAGTAACGAAACGGCAGTTATTACCGCTGCCGCATCTTTGCTTATTTTGGCCGCTTTATTTCAGTTCTCAGATGCAATTCAGGTGGTTTCAGCAAACGCTCTTCGTGGATATAAAGATACCAAAGCCATGTTTATTATCAGTTTTATATCGTATTGGCTGGTAGGATTCCCGGTAGGGGTGATATTGGGTTTAAGCGACTTAGTTGTGCCTAGATTAGCTGCCGCTGGATTTTGGATTGGATTTATTACAGGTTTAAGTGTAGCTGCTGTTCTTTTATTTATGAGAGTTAAGGTAATACAAAAGAGAATTTTAAACGATAGCTCAGCTTAGTTAGAATATAGTTTGTATTAGCCCAATAGTGTTCGTTTAATTATTCTTCATTTTTTTAAGAAAAAGAAGTATTCATTCCTTAAACTTAGCTCAAAAGGTGAAACAATATTGGCTTTATAGACTGAATGACGCTATCTTAGCGGCTTCATAACAAAAAAGGAACAAACTAATGTTATCAAAAAACAAACTATTGATTGCTTTAATTGCATCAACGATTGGTCTAGCTGCTTGCTCTGAACCTCAAAAAGAGCCTGCTGAAGATGTTAAAGAAGAAGCAATGGAAGTGGTTGTTGAAGTAGAAGATGAGTCGGGCGACATGCTTGATAGCGCAAAAGACAGCGCTGGAGAAATGAAAGACGACGCTGTTGCCGCTTATGATGACGTTAAAGACGCTGCTGGTGACAAGATTGACGACGCCAAAGAAACTGCAAGCGAAATGAAGGATGACGCAGCACAAAAAGCGAAAGAAGCCTGTATCGCCGCTAAGAAGGCGCTAGGTCAAAGCGCTGACGATTGCTAAATTCTGAAGGTTGCTAATTACCGGCAGCTACAATTGTTGGTCAGAATATTTGAAATCACAAAAAAAGGCCTTAGGGCCTTTTTTTTGGTAAATACAAACAGTAAACCTATCTACTTGGTCTAATGCTATAAGCGCCTGATTTTGGCTTACGTAGCCTTCTCGATATTCCAAACGGCAATAAGCATAAAACTATCCACGATATACTACCTCCGCCTCCAGAACTTGGTTCGGGTAATACAACTTGCGTCAAAATTACGGTAACTATTTGTTCAGTTTGCGTAACGCCATCACCCACAGATACAACGTATCTTATACTCGCACCACTTGTGGGCGTGTTTAAGGTGGCACTAGTGCCACTAAAGTCTCTACCATTTATTTGTAATAACAAGGTATCGTTTTCTGGGTCACTTGCTGAAACGCTTATTGTAATTGGCTGGCCACCATTGGCATTGGTCGGTGCGATAATTGAATTAATGATAGGCGAGCCATTGTTTAACACGTTTACTGTTATTAACCCAACACTGGAATTGCCATTTGTGTCAGTAACTGTTAAGTCATAAATTAGCTGTGTATCAGCATCTACTAAAGGCGCAAGCAATGTATAGTTGCCTTGGACACCAGTAATATCCGAAGTTGGGCCTGATATCTGTATGAAACTAACAGTAACGTCGTCATTGTTAGGTTCTGAGATTGTAAGTGGTATTACCAAGTTTTTAGTTTCGGTAACCGTTAAGCTAACCGTGCTGCTGCCATCAAAACTTATTACAGGAACCCCTTCAACTTGAACAGAGGTAAAGTCTTCGCTAGTTTCAGTACCGGCAAAAGACAGTGACAGCAATTCACTTTTTGCATTTACTATTATTGGGCCTGCTGGAACGCCGGCTATGGCTTCAATTGTAAAGTTTAAAATAGTGTCAAACGCAGAACCGGCAGGTTTGTCTACCAGCCATACAATTTCGTTATTGATTAGTTGTCCATTATTCGTCGTAGCAAAGTTAGTAAAACTCGTTCCTACAGGTAATGGTAATACTACGCGGTAATTGCGCGCCTCATTGCTTGGGTTACTCTTAACCGTTACATTTAAAGGTGCGCTTTCACCTGCATTCAAGCGTGTAGCGGTGCCGTCAACAAATACATCGTTGTCTACGCGCTCAATATCAATAGTTATTAACTCTATGTTTTCTTCTCCTACCGAGCTGCCTATGCCAAATGCCGCATAATAATTATCGTCGCTTGTTGATTGTGGTAAATCATAAATAACCCTTAAATCAAATGGAATATTTGGTTCTATAGTACTAGGTGCATCGGCTCTAAGGCTATCGCCAGCCAATTCGTCGATAACCACTGCGAACCGCATGTCAAAAGTATCTGTTTGGTTTGGAGTTCCCAAGAAACTTTGAATAGCAATAAAATATGTACCGGCTTGCGGATAGTTTATTTGCACTTCCTCTAAGGATGAGCCGGAGCGACTTATTGCGATTTCTTCATCAAGTGTTGGTATGCCGTTGTCATCTGCGTCAAATAACACAAACAAATCTAAATCAGGTGCACTAGATTGCTTAATTTCTGCTATTAGGCGTTTTGCATCTTCGGGCACAGTAATTGTGGTAATGCTTACACCATCATTTACATTGTCTACATAATTATTGGTGTTAGTGTCTTGGGTAATCGTTGCGTTTAAAACAGTCGATTTAACCGGCTTATAAGCCGTAAGTTCAAAAATGTCGATGCTTATGGCTTCAATATCTTTAACTAGAATTGAATCTTTTTCACGACGACCTTCAATCTCAACGCTCAGTGGAAAATTGCCAATAGAAGAAAGTACACTCACCGGCAACGCAACATCGGGTAAACCTGGAGAGGTAAACATTGCTAAGGCAAATGAGTAGTCGACTTTAGAGGCTTGCAAGCTATCAATAGTAAAGCTTACCTTTTGAGATTGACCCGCTAACAATGTGAAACTTGATGGCGTTGCGGTAACCGTTAGACCCGTTGAAATAGTTATAGGTGCATAGGTAAACGTGGCGTCTGTTGTGGCGGTGAAGGAACGTGACCAACTGCAAATTCCAGCGCATTGATTATCAGTGATTGAAGGTAGATTAAGGTTTCTTGGTTCTCCACCGCTAGATGGGTTTGCGTTGGCATAGTTAGCCGACGTTTCCGTCATTATAAGAGGGCTAGCAATCGCCTTGTCGACTTGAATTCTACCTGAACCCATATCAAAAAAATCAGCCTGGGTAGTACCGTCTTCTTTCTGCATAGCAGTGGTCGCCGTAAGGGCAAGGGCGGACCTTATTTCGTCAGGTCCCCATGTTGGGTTAGCAGCTTTTATTAAAGCAGCTGCGCCAGCCACATGCGGACTAGACATAGATGTACCGCTTAAAGTGGTAAAATCACTGGCCGCTGGTTCATGTCCATCGTGGCCTAGTTGTTCGTCGGCATAAGCCGCAAAAATATTACTGCCGGGTGCAGCCATAGTAGGTAACAAAGTGCTAATGTCGTCGTTTGGCCCCCGTGACGAATAATCGGCCAACACATCTACGCGGCTTGCATCTACCGTCTGTGTTGGTACACCACCCGTTATATTTGCGCGGTGATTTTGGCCTGTCCGTAGCCATGCTTTTAAGTTATTACCGTTGCTTGCATCAATATGTATGCCGGGTATCACGTATTGGTCGTTGGCTAAAAATGTCTCGCTTCCATCTACGTTGACTAAAACATAACCGCCAGCGCCGCCATCGCGCACATTAACTGCTTTTTGAATACGTGCAATCTCGCCTCTGTCACACACTACTATTTGGCCACTAAATGTACCTTCAGGGAAGGGCTCTAAACATTGTGCTGAGTCACCTCCTGGATCATTCGTATTACCAAAATCGCCAGCATACACAATTGGAGCAGTGAAAGAGCCAGTATTGCTTTGCCCCACCATGGCATTTAGGGTACTAGCACCGCCAGTAAATCCGTTTAGCTGCTTAGAAAAAACGTTTTCACGACCGTGTTCACTGGCAGCCACTGCGGTATACCATGGCGCTGTTTTTTCTGACGTAATAGGTTCTGGACCAGAATTATCTGCAGAAACCGCCACAAATATTCCGGCATTACGGGCAGATAAAAAAGCCTGCTCTGTTGGGTTGAGCCAAGGATTGCCGCCACCACTAATTGAGAAGTTAATAACATCGACATTATCTCTAATAGCGTCGTCTATCGCTTTTAAAATAGGGCTATCTAAACAATCCGCATAGGTATCTTCGCGTTCGTTGGTGCCGCCATAACAAACTTGATATGAAATAATATTAGCGCGTGGAGCAACGCCAGATATTTTGTCAAAGGTAAAACCCGTGGGTGTCCCAGAACTACGTTCTTCTCCTACCGTAGGAAAAACCTCATCTACGTTTATGAGTATATTACCCGCGGCAATGCTAGCAACATGGCTACCATGTCCACCATAGTCTTCGCCATTTCGCGGTAAGTTAGGTGGAAAAATACTAGTGTCGGTGTAATCGTCGGTAATGTCAGTGTAACTATAAACGCCAATGAGCTTGTTGTTGCACAGTTCTGCAAAAATACTCGCGCAATCACCTAAGTAATTGCCGTCGCCACGCGGATTAGTATGCACATATCCGTCACCTGCAATTTCTGCGAATGAAAGATGATCGGTGTTAACACCTGAATCAATAATACCAATTATAATACCTTCGCCAAATGTTTGCGCTACTCCACTAAAAGCCGTGCCATCCCACACTTTAGGGGCACCAATCAAAACTGGTCCTCTATCTGTATTAAGCGTGCGAGTTTGTTCTCTTTGAATACGTTTAACCTGAGACAGTTGAGATAATGCTTGTGCTTGTAGTTGGGTTACGCGAATTGCCATTCCATTAATGCCATACTTATAACTTGTTAATATTTTAAAATTAATAAGTTGAGCTGCACTTTGGTCTAAAAATGCTTGTTGTTGGCGAACAATTTTGTCTATTTGTCTGTTAACCGCATAGTTTTGCGAATAGTCTTTGCTGGTTAGGCTATTTGCCTGCCTGTTGTTTGCATTCGCATTTGCTCGTTGTTTTTGAAACACCATTTCGGCAATCGCTTGTGGCTCTTGGGCTACCGCAAGTTCGTTGAGTTCAACAATGTACGTATGTAGGGTGTTTTTTTGTAAATCAGGCTCGTAGGTAAACTTTCGATGTCCAAGAAAGCGGCCTTTCGATGGGTTATTATTGCTTTTCACGACCTGGCTAGACGACAGGTTATTTGAAATAGCGGCAATGCCCGACTTTGCTACTTCGTTGTCTGCCGCAATTGAAGACACGGAATATGCAACGACACAAAAGGCCATAATAACTAATCTACTTAAATTCATTAATTTCCTCACCTACATTTATTGACCAAAAGCTGCGTACTTACTAAATGGTCTTAGCATTTGCACAAACTTAGTGTCACTCATACACATAAATAAGAATCTAATTAGGTGTAAAAAGTTCGTATGGTTTTTTACATTAAAAAAATCGGGAAATACTAACCCGTAAATAGTATATATCGGTTATATATTTTGAAAGTATAGTTCTATTAAATGTTTCTAATCATTTGTAGCGAAAATTAAACAAATTTGTTACAAATAGGATGATCATCCTAGTTTTTGTTCAAAAAAATGAAATGTCTCATGCTAAAAATTGGTCATTCTTTCTATTTAGCAATACAGACAAACCAAAGCTAAACTAGTATAGAGGGTATTAACTCGCTAAGAGTATTACCCAAAACGTTTGCTTATGAATGTGCATAATTTGTCCGCAAAGGTTTATATTTTTGGAAGGTGCTATGTCAACAATACCTACTATACAAGAAAGAAATCATTTGTACGGCATTAAGCCGACACACGAAGTAACCGTAATTAAAAATGGTTTGCTTGATATACCTATGTTGCAATTGCTTGACGAGGACGGTGTAGAAAAAAATAAACAACAAATACCAAAACTTAGTAAGCAAGAAGCTCTTAAAATATATAAAAGTATGGCGTTTACGCGCCTGTTAGACGACCGCATGGTTGGTGCTCAGCGCCAAGGCCGTATTAGTTTTTATTTGGCCTGCACCGGAGAAGAGGCCTCTATTGTTGCTTCTACAGCGGCATTGTCTGATGACGACATGATTATGTCGCAATATCGAGAGCAAGGGTCATTAGTCTATAGAGGATATACCACCGACCAATTCATGAACCAGATGTTTAGTAATCATCTTGATCCTAATAAGGGTCGTCAAATGCCTATTCATTATGGCGATAAAGCACTTAATTTTATGACCATATCTTCGCCCCTCGGTACACAAATTCCGCAAGCCGCTGGTTATGCATATGGTCAAAAGATGGCGGGTAAACCAGCTATTACCATATGCTACTTTGGTGAGGGTGCTGCATCTGAAGGCGATTTTCACGCCGGATTAAATATGGCCGCGGTACTTAAGTGTCCAACCATCTTTTTCTGTCGAAATAATGGCTATGCGATATCAACGCCATCACAAGAGCAGTTTGTGGGTGACGGCATAGCATCAAGAGGAATAGGGTATGGTGTACCCACTATTAGAGTTGATGGTAACGATGTTTTGGCAGTCTACGCAGCCACTCAAACCGCTCGGGAATTAGCCTTAGCCGAAAATACGCCCGTATTAATTGAGGCAATGACCTATAGGCTCGCTGCGCACAGTACCTCTGATGACCCAAGCGGGTACAGAAGTAAAGATGAAGAGGCTAAATGGCATTTGAAAGATCCTGTTTTACGTTTCCAACGCTGGTTAGATAGTAAAGGTTGGTATAACAAAAAGTCGATGGATGAATATCTAGAAAAAAGTCGTGAAGATATTTTGGCATCTTTAAAACGCGCAGAAAAAGTACCTATTAATCCGCTAAAAGATATTATAGAAGATGTCTACGATACTCCCCCTTGGCATCTGCAAAAACAACTAAAAGAATTAGAGTCGCATATTGCTAAATACCCGAAAGATTATCCAAAAACGGCAGGGAGATAAGTCAATGGCTAAAATGAATTTACTACAGGCTATTAACAACGCGCTTATTACTACAATGGAAGCCGACGAAAAAGTAATGGTGTTTGGTGAGGATGTAGGTCACTTTGGCGGTGTGTTTAGGGCCACCTCAAACTTACAAGAGAAATTTGGAAAATCGCGATGTTTTAATACACCGCTTACCGAACAGGGTATCATTGGCTTTGCAAACGGCTTAGCGTCTCAAGGTTCGGTGCCTGTTGCCGAGATCCAATTTAGTGATTATATTTTCCCTGCTTTTGACCAAATTTTGAATGAAACTGCAAAATGGCGATATCGCTCGGGTGGACAATTTAGCTGTGGTACCTTAACTATTCGCACGCCATATGGCGGCGGTATTGCGGGTGGTCATTATCACTCGCAATCTCCTGAAGCTTTTTTCGCGCATATTCCGGGTATGAAAATTGTTATCCCACGTAATCCACGTCAAGCCAAAGGATTGTTAATTGCGAGTATTCGTGACGATAATCCGGTCTTGTTTATGGAGCCTAAGAAGATTTATAGGGCTTCTGTAGGCGAAGTGCCTGAGACTGATTACGAGTTACCTTTGGGAAAAGCCGATATTGTTGCTCATGGCAGTGATATAACCCTACTAGCTTGGGGTGCACAGGTAGAAGTAATTGAAAAAGCTGCAGAAATGGCTAAAAAAGACGGTATATCGTGTGAAATTATAGATTTACAAAGTATTTTGCCTTGGGATGCTGAAACAATCTGCCAGTCGGTTTATAAAACAGGTAGATTGCTGATTAACCATGAAGCTCCCTTAACGGGCGGATTCGCTAGTGAAATAGCCGCTACCGTCCAGCAAGAATGCTTTTTATATTTAGAAGCACCCATTGCACGGGTGTGTGGACTAGACACACCATATCCATTAGCGCATGAAAAAGAATACATGCCTGATCATCTAAAGACTTACGAAGCCATTAAGCGCACATTAGATTACTGAGGCCCACGCACATGAACGATTTTATATTACCTGATATTGGCGAAGGCATTGTTGAGTGCGAGTTACTTAAATGGTTAGTCGCGGAAGGTGACACTGTAATAGAAGACCAACCCATTGCTGAAGTAATGACCGACAAAGCAACGGTTGAAATACCGGCTATGCACAATGGTATAGTGAGTAAATTATATTATAAAGAAGGCGATATTGCGAAGGTACACGAACCATTATTCGCAATGCAAACGTACGATGAGTCGTTTAAAGCGCCTGAAGCATCAAGTGAAATTGCTTCGCTACAAACCAATATACCCTCGGCCTCGCTTACACAAGTGACTGCAATGACCGCAAACATGCAACAAATTGAATCATTTATTTTGCCCGATATTGGCGAAGGTATTGTTGAATGCGAAATTATGCAGTGGCTCGTATCTCAAGGAGATGTAGTTGCTGAGGATCAAGTAGTTGTTGAAGTAATGACCGACAAAGCCGTAGTAGAAATACCGGCTAAATACAACGGTAAAATTGTAAAGTTACACTATCAAAAAGGCGATATTGCGGGTGTACACACTCCTTTGTTCGATCAAGCAATAGATGAAACGGGCGAAGAAGACATGGTCAATAATGCGTCTACGTCGTTCTCTGACAAATTTTCTGAGCAAACCCCAGTCAATAAAAACGTTACTTCGCAACTCAACAATTCATCATCCAGTGACAAGCAGGGTGGAAATTATGAAGCGCCAATAGAGGTTAGCCGAGCTATCGCTAGCCCTGCAGTTAGGCGTTTAGCCAAAGAAAATGGCATTTCCCTCAACGATATTAGGGCAACCGGTCCCAAAGGCAGAGTTCTAAAACAAGACGTTATTCAGACCATTGCTGGTAGTAAAGGTACTCAGCAAGGGCTTATAAAAACTGAAACTTCGTCTGCACTGGTTCAAGCCCCAGTGGCGTCGCAGCCAATACATGGCAGCGACCGAGTAGAAAGCATTAAAGGGATTAGTGCTGCTATGGCCAAGCAAATGATGGCAAGTGTTAGCACCATACCGCATTTTACGGTGTCTGATGAGCTTTGCATGGACAAGCTAATTGAACTGCGAAATAAGCTTAAACCTGTTTTTGAGCTTGAGTCGGTAAAACTAAGTTTCTTACCATTTTTCATTAAGGCATTGTCTTTAGCTATGAAGACCTTTCCGGTATTAAACAGCCGATTAAACGAAGCGGGAACTGAACTCACGTATTTGAGTGCGCACAATATTGGCATTGCGGTCGATTCAAAAATAGGTTTGCTAGTGCCCAATATCAAAAATGTAGAAACACTATCGTTGTTCGATATTGCCCAGCAGCTTAATGGTATTATTGAAAGAGCACGCGTAGGTAAATTAACAAACGCAGAGCTTTCAAACGGGTCTATTAGTGTTTCAAATATTGGCGCTCTAGGCGGAATTACCGCCACGCCTGTGATTAATAAACCCGATGTTGCAATAGTTGCTTTGGGCAAAACTCAAAAGTTACCTAGGTTTACTGAAAATGGCGAAGTATTCGCAAGCAGCATTATGATGGTAAATTGGTCAGGAGACCATCGCGTAATTGATGGCGCTACCATGGTGAAATTCAATAATTTGTGGATGGATTATTTATGTCATCCTGAAATAATGTTAGTACACTTGCGGTAGTTTGTTTAGGTTTTATTTATGGAGTAACCATTGCTAAGTTATCAACACGCATTTCATGCAGGTAATCATGCCGACGTACTTAAGCATGCAACCCTTTGCTTACTTATTCGAGCTTTAACGTTAAAAGCAAAGCCGTTTTTTTACTTAGATACACATGCGGGCAATGGTTGTTATGAAATTGAAGGTCAGAGCCATCACGACGAAGTGGCCGCATTGTCTTTACATATAACAGCACAAACACCTCCTGAAATTGCCGATTACATACGTGTTATCGAGCCTTATATTGCTAAATCGATTTATCCAGGTTCCCCACTAGTTGTGTGGGATATGCTCGAGTTATTAGTAAAAGAAAAGGGCTATGAGGTGGATTTTTTCTCTTCGGCTAATTTGCAGCTGAGTGAGCTTCATCCTGGTGCATTTGATGACTTAAAACAGTGGACAAGGCATACAGATTTTCATTGTCACCATAGAGATGGCCTTGAACTACTAAAAGCAATTACTCCACCAAAGCCAAACCGAGGGCTTGTGCTAATAGACCCGCCATATGAAAAAGCTTCGGAGTATGAGCAGCTTGTAGAATCGATGACTAAAGCACTAACAAAGTGGCAAAATGGAATATACTGCATATGGTATCCACTGTTATCGCCGCAGCGAATTGACAGAATAAGCGGTGAGATAGTCCCGAGTCCAAAGCATGGTTTAAGTGAAGATATGCTTGACTCGTTTACAGCACTTGCCAGCAAACACAAAGTAGGGCTTCTAGATATTCATTTTGCTCATCAAGCGCCTTCCCAAGACATCGGCATGTATGGCTCTGGCATGGTGATATTTAATCCGCCCTGGCAACTAGATGAGAGCTTAAAAACAGCGCTAGAATATTTGCAAAATAATATGCAAGGCAATGTTAATGACCTGTCGCGTGTGTCTATGTTAGTGCCGCCGCCATAATGTCGCTTATTTAATGCCTTTTCTATGATGGAAACCGCGAAATATATGCTTGGGTTAACGAGTTGCACTTAATGCGAGGCCACTTACGAAATGAAAGAACTCACGCTTAAGCATTTTTATATTCCCGATGACCAATCGGTATATTTGCTCTCGCATAAAGATGCTAAAAAATTAAAGAACTGGTTTGCTTTATGCGAAAGACAGCTCGAAAAATTGGGCTACTACAACGTTGAGTTAATTGGCAAGGGCGCATTCGGCTTTGCGTTTGCGGGGAAGTCAGCGTTAGGGGAAGAGCGGGTATTTAAATTCTCTAAAGTAACCTTACCCCAGCATGTGCAAGATAGATTTGAAGAAGAGGCATATATGCAAGGTCTCTTGATTCATCCGAATATTCCCGAAGTTATCGCCTTTCAAAAAATTAAACGTCAATCTATTTTAGCCATGAAGCGTGCGCCAGGTGAAGATTTAGAACAGTTTTCTTTAAAGCAAGGGCCACTTCCTATTTCTACCATAATACATATTTTAACTTGTTTATGTGATGTGTTGGTAAGCCTGCGCGGTTTTTCTGTAAACGGCGGAAATGAGCCGGTATTGAAGCCGATAGTACATGGCGACGTAAAACCTTCTAATGTAGTGTGGGACAACGACGCGCAAACCTTAATGTTGATTGACTGGGGTTCGTCTGTATTTGCACAGCTTGATAATCAGGGCCAGCATGTTGGTAATAATGTGATGGACCTAATGTCGGGCGACATGCAGCAGACTAACGCCCGTTTAGGCGACGTATATTTTATAGGCGAAGACCAGTTAAACGGAAAGTTATCTTCTCCTCGTTTTGATGAACAAGGTTTAGCCTCTACTATTTACGCCTTAGCTTCGGGTCAGTCATCGCGCTTTGGTCGTCATGTTATTAAACCGACCTCTTTGGGCTTACCCCAAGCACTAGCTGAATGCTTAGAAGCGCTATTAAGCGACGATCATAAAACCCGCTTAACGGGCGGCGACTATTTGTTCAAGAATTATCACCACTTTAAGCGACTTGTTGTAAAAGATGTAAAAGACAACAGCATTTGTTTATTGCCAACATGGATTAGTCAAACTACGAAAGACATTGAAACCGTTGTTTATAGTTCACGTAAATCATTTTTACGGGATCAGGCAGGTTTCGACAATGCTAATTTAAATTATATTGACGATGCCCAATTTGAGCGTTATTACAAAAACTATTTACACGGTATGGGCGAGACTGAAAAAGCCTTTATATCGGCGGTGAGCCGTTTAGGAAAGTACCCTGTGGTAGGCGGCTTAGCGATTCGATGGCAACAAGAGGGCATATATGTCGATTCATCGTTAAAGCTTTACGACCCGACTATGCAATACTCATTCGACCGCAGTGTAGACAACATGATAAATCTCGCCCGAGCGATTGACGGTCAAGGTGTGTTTAAATCGTGTATGTTTAATGCCAAAAATACCTTACATGTTGAACGTCGCAATGAAAAAGCCAAGTTTATTCCCAAACAAGATATGCTGATTCCTTATGAATTGAGTAAAGTGTCTATAAGTGAGGACCAGTCACGTATGCACTCTTACTTTGAAGATGGCGAAGATCCGGATGAACTTTTAAAACTTCCCAGTGGTCTTTTGGTAAGACTTCGCTTGCTAAACGATATCCATCATACCGGTTGTATAATATTTGAGGCATTGCCAATGCATTTGAAAATCCATAGCTACTGTACGCTTCTTGACCACTCTAAAGAACAGGCATTTAGAGCATTGCTTGAAGAAATAATCACTTTTATTCCCACTATTGCTGGCTTAGGTATTTCTGGCTTTATGAAACTGCCCTATAAAGACACACGATTTTTTAAATTACAACATGCCTTACCTACTCGTTTTTATCCAAGAAACCCCTACGTAGTTTAGGTAAGCTCATTTTTACTTGCACTTGTGTAGCGACAAATTCAGTTTGCCATCGACTTTTTTGATAAGAATTTTATACAGTTAATATTCTTATAGAACAACATATTCGCCTAACTGGTCGTATTAATAGTCCACTTAATCGACTTTTAATTGCGTATGTTTGGCTGTGTTCTAAAGTGACTGGTTAGAAGGGACAATAAAAAATAAAATAAAGCGTAAACAGGTGAGTATAATAACCTGTCGTGCAGGTCTCAATAAAAGCACACTAAAGAGAATTTTATATGCAAACACAGACATCTAAACAGGCACAGCCTGAGCCAATGATTACTGGTGAGTTCGTCACTATTAACAACGAGCGATATTATGCGATTAAAAATGTCGACCGAATGGACCCGTTTTTTATAAGTGTCATATCAAATAGCGATCACTGGCTATTTATTTCTTCAAACGGTGCACTAACCGCGGGAAGAGTTTCGCCTGATACGGCTCTTTTCCCCTATGAGTGTGTAGATAAAATTTACGATGATGCACTAAATACCGGCAGCAAAACAATTATACGCACTACCTACGGCGATAAGATTGTTAATTGGGAACCCTTTAACCTCGAACATGTTGGAATTTACATCATTGAGTGCAATGTTTATAAGAATACCTTGGGTAACAAAGTTTACTTCGAAGAAGTAAACAAAAGTTTAGGCCTGACATATAGATATTCTTGGCAGTCTAGCGACAAATATGGCTTTGTTCGTAGCAGCGAAATTATCAATCATTCTGATGCGCAAGTGGATATAGAATTGATAGATGGTATTCAAAATGTATTGCCCGCAGGTACGCCGAAGTTTACCCAAACGGTGTCAAGTAACTTAGTTGATGCCTACAAATGGACAGAAGTTGATTCGGCAAATGGGCTAGCGCTTTATACACTATATTCAGCTATTACGGATCGTGCCGAGCCTTGTGAATCATTGCGTGCTACAACCGTATTTTCGATAGGACTAGATAGCCCTGAAGTTATTTTATCAAGTAAAGTCCTGAGTCAGTTTAAGCAAGGCAGAGAAGTCGCAATACAAAGCACAACCCGCGGTGTAAGAGGTGCTTATCTACTTAAAACCTCTTTGCATCTGGCGGCGCAACAAACGCAGGTTTGGTACATAGTCGCTGATCTTGAAAAAACCCAGTCTGACATTACTGAATTGAGTAAAGCACTTGAGGCAAAAAGTGAGTTATTAAGCAATATTCAACACTCTATCTCAGAAGGTGACGATGAGCTAGCGGCTATTCTGGCAAGTGCAGACGGTTTCCAGCTTGTAAATGAGGAGTCTGTTGGTGTGCATCATTATGCCAACACTCTGTTTAACGTGCTAAGAGGCGGTATTTTCAGTGATCAATATCGTATTAACAAACAAGATTTTATGGCCAGCGTTAAGCAATTTAATGCCAAGGTTTATGAACGAAACAGCACCTTTATGAGTGGCCTGCCTGACCAATTTTTATTGTCTGAATTGATGACGCAAGTTGAGGGTTTAAACGATCCACAATTTGCCCGTTTAGCACAAGAATATTTACCGATTTATTTTGGCCGTCGTCATGGCGATCCTAGCCGTCCTTGGAATCAGTTTGTAATAAAGCTAAAAGACGAACAAAACCAGCCATTGTTAACTTATCAAGGGAATTGGCGCGACATCTTCCAAAACTGGGAGGCATTGGCCTACAGTTATCCTGAATTTATTGAAGGCATGATTGCAAAATTTGTAAACGCCTCTACATTTGATGGTTACAACCCTTATAGAATTACCAAAGACGGTATTGATTGGGAAGTAGAAGAGCCCGACGACCCATGGAGTTACATCGGGTATTGGGGCGATCATCAAATTATTTACTTGCTTAAGCTACTAGAGGTGTCAAAGCAATTTCATCCGCAAAAACTATCACAGCTACTCCTAAGCGAAAGTTATTGTTATGCCAACGTGCCATACAAAATCAAACCTTTCGAAGATGTAGTAAAAGACGCGAAAAGCACGGTTGATTATGATGAAGCCTTGTCGGAAAAAATAGAAAATCGGGTAGCTAAAATGGGCGCCGATGGCAAGTTAATGCTAAATGGTAACGATGAGGTTTATCAGGTTAGCCTGCTTGAAAAATTACTAGTACCTTTATTAGCTAAATTAGGCAACTTAGTTATAGATGGCGGTATTTGGCTAAACACGCAGCGGCCCGAATGGAACGACGCGAACAACGCATTAGTTGGCCAAGGCCTTTCTATGGTCACACTAAACTATATGCGTCGCTATGTGTTATTTGTGCAAGACCTTTTTGCTAGTCATGATGGCAAGGTTAACCTTTCAAGTGAAGTTGCTACTTGGTTAACAGAAACTGTAGATGCTTTAAACGAATTAACGCCTCAATTAGATGGTGAAAAAGTATCGGCCGAGCTTCGCCTAGCCTCGTTAACATCTTTGGGTCAGGCCTCAAGTAAATTTCGTGTGAAAGTTTATGAGCAAGAAGGCTTCAGTGGACAATCTAGCTGCAATATGGACTCTATTTTGGCTTTGTTTGAACAGGCTTTAGTTGCCATTGACCACACCATTTCTACTAATAAACGTGAAGATGGTCTGTATCATGCTTACAACTTATTAGACTTAAGTGCACACGGTGCAAACATTAACTATTTGTATCCGATGCTAGAAGGTCAGGTTGCTGCGTTAACGTCTGGTAAAATGAACCCAGAAGAAGTTATTGAGGTGATAAATGCTTTGTTTAAGAGTGATGTTTACAGGGCAGATCAAAACACGTTTATGCTGTATCCAGATAGAAAGCAAACTGCCTTTATGGAAAAGAATTGTTTGTCGAGTCAACAGATTGATGGCATAGATAGCCTTAAACGTATGCTATCTGATGAAGAAGATAGTATTGTGAGTATAGATGCTGAGTCCAATATCAGATTTCATGCTGATATTGGCAATAAAGGCGATTTAGGCACTAGAATAGAAGCCCAAATCCAGAAATACCCCGCCTTAATAAAAGACCAAGCACTTATTTTTGATTTGTATGAAGCTACTTTCAATCATTTAGCGTTTACTGGTCGCTCTGGCGGCATGTTTGGGTTTGAAGGGCTTGGCTGTGTTTATTGGCATATGGTCTCAAAACTCTTACTGGCTGTGGGCGAAAACTTCCAGGTTGCTTTGTTAAATGATACAAGCCCTAGCTCAGTTCAACAGCTTGGTCATCTCTACTACAAAGTAAGAGACGGAATTGGGTTTAATAAAACGCCAGAAGAATATGGTGCTTTCCCTGCAGACCCATATTCTCATACGCCTAAGCATGCTGGTGCACAACAACCAGGTATGACAGGACAAGTAAAAGAAGAATTGATAGCACGCTTTATAGAGTTAGGCCTTATTGTCAATAAGGGTGCGGTTTCGTTCGCCCCAGCATTGCTAAGAAAGCAAGAGTTTTTGACGCATGCGATCGATTTTAGATACTTAGATACTTCGGGAAATTGGCAAATATTGCCCATTAAGCCTAATCAACTGGCCTTTACATGGTGCCAAGTGCCAGTTGTATATAAGGTAAATAGTTCAAGTCTAAATACGGTTACGATTATTTATAATGAAGGTGAAGACTGTTGTATTGATGCCCTAAATATAGATGCTGAGCAAGCCAGCGCCTTGTTTAAGCGGACCGGGAGTATCAATAGAATTGTGGTTGATTTTGATGCGTCAGCACTTTTTGATAGCGAGTAAATAGCACCACGCACAAAAAAACCAGCTATAAGCTGGTTTTTTTGTGTTATCAGTAGTAGTTACTTTTTACGACGAAAAGCTAAACTGGCTAAACCTAAACCTAAGCCAAATAGGACAGCCATTGCAGGTGCTAAGGCTTTAACGGTAGCAAGCTTGGTCTCTACCAGCTGAAAGCTTATGGCTGTTATTCACGGCCATAAAATCTGTTTCTAATTTGCCAGTTAATCACTATACTTATAGCCTTTTAGCAGTCGTTACTATTAACTGGAGATTACATGAGCAATGCTCGTCTACAGGAATTATTTGAGTTAGAAGAACTTGAGAAAGGATTGTACAGAGGCAAAAGTTGGGATTTGGGTTATCGTGTCTTATACGGTGGTCAAGTGTTAGGGCAGTCTGTTATGGCCGCTTATAGAAGTTTACCCGACGATCGCCGAATTCATTCTTTTCATAGCTACTTCTTATTGCCAGGTGACGCAACTAAGCCAGTAGTGTATGAAGTAGAAAATGTGCGCGATGGAAGGAGCTTTTCAGCGCGACGTGTAAAAGCGATTCAAAATGGACGTACAATTTTTGATATGACAGCCTCTTTTCAAAAAGTCGAAGAAGGCTTAACACATCAATTTAGTGTTATGCCAGAAGCACCTGATCCTGAAACGGTCGACAAAGACATCAAGTTTCAAGATGATAATTTCGATAAGTTATCGTCGAAAATGAAAGAGGCTTTGCCGTTTCATCGTCCGGTTGATATCCGTACTATTAATGCTTCCCATGCATTTGATGCAGTCAAACGTGAGCCTAAACGTCAACTCTGGTTTAAAGGCACCGATACAACTTCTTCAGACGTTGCTTTGAATCAAGCTTCATTGGCATATGCTTCTGACTTTCAGTTTCTAAGTACCGCGCTGCAGGCACATGGTATTGCCATACAAGACAAGAGCTTGCGTATGGCGACGATAGATCACGCTATGTGGTTTCATCATTCATTTCGTTTTGATGATTGGCTAATGTATGAAATGGAAAGTCCCTTTAGCGGCAATGGGAGGGCTTTGGTACAAGGTAAAATTTATAATAAGGAAGGCTTGTTAGTAGCTTCGTCTGTGCAAGAGGGCTTGCTTAGACAAATGAAAACAAGTATCGACTAAGTAATATTAAGCGCTGTTAAATTATGGACGCCCAAATAACACAAACCCCAGAAATAAAAAGGCCTGGAACAAAAGTTCCAGGCTTAGGGGGTTGGCTCATTTAAGAGCCTTGCGCTAACTTGTACTTCCGATATCTACAAGGGGGCTTCCACAAAAGCCACTTGGAACAACAATCATCCGCAAAAACACTAGTATTTCGGGAGATGCCATCTACAAAAACGTCGTCGGTTAGACACTATACCGTATTTTTAAATCAAAAATAAAGTGCTTTCTAATAAAAATGTATTGCTTAACGTTCTTTAGAGGGTTCTATATTGAACGAATACATAAATATTTTACTGAATTCAATGTTTTATAGCTTAATTAAGACGCATGGCGCCTACGAATATATATTTAGATGTGTACAAGGTTTGCACACCTTATCCACATGTTTATCCCACTAATTATAATAAACCACAGCGCTTACGAAATAACATGAGCTATTACTGAGCAATTAAACCAATACCAAATAATAAATCAATTACTGCTAAACACATTGTTATCTTTAATTATTTAGTTTTGATGCTATCATTTCTATTGTGACGATTTTTGCTTTGTTGCTAATGCAGTAAGGTAAATACAGCAACTGCATAAGCGTAAGAATGTTACACACCAAAATATAATAAAAAGAGGGCAATTATGCTGCACAAAATTTGGTTGGCCTTTATTGTTAGTTCATTCATCGCTACCTGCATTAAAGTTGTCGTTACCGGTGACATGGGTAGCTTTGAACAAGTTATGACCGCCGTTACCAGCATGGCAAGAACCAGTGTAGATATAGCACTTGGACTAATTGGTTTATTAGCCTTTTGGTTAGGAATTTTTAAAGTGGCTGAAAACTCTGGGCTCATTGCCAAGTTTTCAAAGTTACTTGCACCTTTGTTATGCCGAATTATGCCAGACATACCAAGGGACCACCCAGCGCTTGGTAGTATTACTATGAATATGTCGGCTAACATATTAGGTCTAGACAACGCGGCTACCCCTTTTGGGATAAAAGCGATGCAAGATATGCAAACCTTATCGCCAGTCAAAGACACCTTAACCAATTCGCAAATACTATTCTTGGTGCTTAACACTTCTTCTGTGACTCTATTTCCTATAGCCGTGTTCTTATATAGGGCAGAACAAGGCGCAGCGCAGCCAACCGATGTGTTCATTCCTATTCTATTAGCGACCAGTGCATCTACTCTAGTTGGCTTAATGGTAACGTGTGCTGTGCAGCGGGTGAATTTATTCAATAAGGTGGTGCTGATTTATTTGGTAGGCGCGTTCAGTCTTTTAGCTGCAGTTATGCTTTATTTTTCTAGACTAGCGGCAGACCAACTCGCGAGCCAATCGAGCTTAATCGCTAACTTTGCCTTAATGACCTTTATTGTTGCAGTGCTGGTGATAGGCTGGCGCAAAGGCCAAGATACTTACGAACAATTTGTAGATGGCGCTAAACAGGGCTTTGATGTCGCCATTTCCATTATTCCATTCTTACTGGCTATGTTGTTTGCAATTGGTATGTTGCGAGCAAGCGGCGTTATGGGGTTTGTTACCGATCAAGTCGCTTATTTAGTTGGATTGGTCGGCATGGACACACGATTTGTTGATGCATTGCCTACCGCAATGATGAAACCGCTAAGTGGCTCGGGTGCGCGAGCGCTGATGATCGAAACTATGCAGTTTCACGGCGCAGACTCATTTGTAGGAAGACTAGCTTCGGTTATGCAAGGGTCAACTGAAACCACCTTTTATGTACTCGCAGTTTACTTGGGTGCGGTAGGTATAAAGCATAGTCGCTATGCTGTGGGTTGTTGTTTAGCGGCCGACTTAGCTGGCATAACCGCGGCGATAGCGGTTTCTTACTGGTTTTTTGGATAACACCTGTAAATAACAGAGTGCATACCAATGACGCATATCAATAGTGTCTATTAAATAAGGAATGATGAAAATTATGCTTGCCAAAATTAAACAATTTTTAAGTAATATTGCCTTGTCTTTGTTAAGCATATTTATCGCTTTCGCTGTCTTAGATGCTTTTTGGCTTGGCTATTTTGCTACTCACTGGTACCAGACAGAAATGCAGGGACTGCTACGAAGTGAATATATAACTTGGCCCTGGTTAGTGTTTTATCTTATGTATGGCAGTGTTACCTTCGTATTGGCTGTTGTTCCAAATAGAGATAAACCATGGACCTACGCAGCTATAGACGGCGCATTACTTGGTTTAGCTAGCTATGGTGCCTACAATCTTACTTGCTATAGTATAATAGAAGGTTTTACCCTAAAGATTATGCTGATTGATTGGACATGGGGCACTTTTTTGACAAGTTGCTCTGCCGTTGCAGGTTGGTTTGGCTTTCAAGCTTTGCGAAAGTAGCAAATCTGTAAGCGCTAGTTATTTACTACCTTACCAATACAGGCTTAGTTTTTCGCTAGAATTGGCATTCCAATATTTTCTAACATGCTACACAACTGTATAAGCGGTAAACCAATTAAGGCGTTAGGATCATCGCCTTCTAGTTTTTCAAATAAACTAATGCCCAAGCCTTCAGATTTAAAACTGCCGGCGCAGTCAAAGGGCTTTTCTCGTGTTACGTAGTCAATCACTTGTGAAACCGTCAGTTTTCTGAAGTATACAATGTAGGGCTCTACTACTAACTGTTTATGCCAAGTTCCGTCATTATTAGCCTGCGGTGACAATACACATAAGCCAGTTAAAAAAGCGACTCTCTGGCCGCTTGCCTGCATAAGTTGCTTTACCGCAGTTTCATGATTATGAGGTTTACCTAAAATTTCATTATTGTGAGTTAAGGCTATTTGGTCTGATGCTATAATGACGTGGGAAGGGTACTGCTTGCGCAATGCCATTGCTTTTTGTTCACTTAGCCTGCTTACCATCGCATGCGGTGTTTCGCTACTAATATGGGATTCATCTATGTTGGGAGATGCTTGAATAAAATCTACACTCAATTGTGCCAATAGACTAGCGCGGTACGTCGATGAAGAGGCAAGTAAAATAGGGTGGCACGACTGTTGGGGAAATGTCATAGGCTCATATTATTAGCTGGTAATTACTATTATGTATTTTACACACTAGCGGCCCCATTGCGTAAAGGAAAAATAGATCTTTGTTTTAAATTTTCAAAACCAGTCTATATAAGGTCTTTATATTCAGTGAATAGGGTCTAAACTAATGAAAACCTTTGACTAAAGGCGCGTAAATCTATATCATGCGCGCGCTATGACAAATGTGAAACTACCAAAAAAACTAGATCCTAACAAGAGTGCACAATTGCGGTCGAAGTATGACGGCGTTTATCTTGCTAACGAAATGTTACGATACAGTTCAGCGGTAGCGGCAGTTAAGGCTGAAGTGCTTGTTAAAGTTGAGTTTTTAAAAGACGCGCAGAGTCTTACTTATTTTAGCGGCGAAATGCATTCACAAGTTCAGCTTATTTGTCAGCGGTGTAATCAAGTGTTTGACCACTCAGTGCATACTGAGTTTTGTTTCACACCCGTGCAGGGGAAGGAACAAACAGACTTATTACCAGACGCATACGAACCGGTACAGGTCGATGACCAAGGAGAGGTCGATTTATTTGAGTTGCTAGAAGATGAATTGATTTTGTCTTTGCCTTTAGTTCCTTTACACTCACAACAAGAGTGTTCGGTAAAAGCTGAAAGTATGCAATTTGGAGAAATCGAACCGGGACCAATGCGTGAAAACCCATTTGCGGTTTTAAAAGAACTTAAGCGAGATTAGGAGTAACCCATGGCGGTACAGAAAAGTAGAAGAACACGCTCTACGCGTGGAATGCGTCGTTCACATGACTCATTACCAGGCGCGACTTTGTCGGTAGATGCGACCTCTGGCGAAACTCATCGTCGTCACCATGTGACAAACGATGGCTTTTACAAAGGTGAAAAAGTGACGGCAAAGTAAGCATTTAGGCTTATATTTGTGAATGTCACAATAGCAATTGATATCATGGGGGGCGATCGCGGCCCCCATGTTTTTTTGGGCGCTATAAAGAAAATTCTTTGTGATTTCGACGCTGTTTCAATAATGCTGTGTGGCGACGAGACAACACTATCATCATTTACTTCAACACTAGCGCCGTATTCACAACGCGTTACTTTTGAAGTTTGTAAACAAATTGTCGAAATGACCGACAAACCCGCTCTAGCCATTCGGCAAAAAAAATTATCAAGTATGCGCAAAGCGCTAGACTTAACTCAGCAAGGTATTGCGCAATCTTGCGTTAGCGCTGGCAATACAGGCGCATTAATGGCCATGGCTTACTATGTAATTAAGACTATTCCTGGTATCTCAAGACCCGCGCTATGTACCTTACTACCCACTCAAAACCGTCGAAAAGTCTTATTGTTAGATTTAGGTGCATCAATTAACTACAATGCTGAAAACCTTTTTCAATATGCGGTAATGGGCTCGGTCTTAATGCAACAGACGCAAGGTATCGAATCACCAGCCGTCGCCCTTTTAAACGTTGGCGAAGAAGATATAAAAGGTAATAGCTTAGTTAAGCATGCAGATAGCCTAATAAAAGACTGCGAAGCCATAAACTACGTTGGCTATGTTGAAGGCGATGATATTTTTGCCGGCGAAACTGATGTAGTCGTTACCGACGGATTTACGGGTAATGTTGCGCTTAAAGCCAGTGAAGGTATTGCAAAATTCTTAGTCGAAGAAATAAAGACACTTACCAAAGAAACGTTAATTGCTCGAATTTTAAGCAAACTTGCACTTCCTATTCTCAAAAGCTTGTATCAACGTATGAACCCCGACCAGTATAATGGAGCGAGTCTGTTAGGATTGCGGTCCACTGTGATTAAGAGTCATGGAAACGCATCTACGGAAGCTTGCTATTACGCAATTGTGCAAGCAATTAAAGAAGCACAGCAAGCGGTTCCTGATAAAATAAAAACTAAAATAGAACAAGAGTTAATGGAGCACTAGTCAATATGTATTCCCGAATAATTGGCACGGGTAGCTATTTTCCAAAAGACGTTCGCAGCAACGCTGACCTAGAATTAATGATTGATACGTCTGATCAATGGATTACCGATCGTACTGGTATTAAAGAACGTAGACTTATTGGCGCTGATGAAACCTCCGCTACAATGGGTGCTGAAGCTTCAATAAAAGCCTTGGAAGCAGCAGAATTACTACCCAGTGATTTAGACATGATCGTATGTGCTACAACAAGCGGGCGTTATGCGTTACCAAGTACGGCCTGTGAAATTCAAAAAATTCTCAAAGTTGATAATATTCCAGCCTTTGATATAGCAGCTGCCTGTGCAGGTTACTGCTACGCGCTAAGTGTTGCAGACCAATACATCAAAAGCGGCATGGCGAAGCGAATTTTAGTTATTGGCACCGATTGTTTAAGTCGCTTAATAGACCCGAAAGATCGTTCTATGATCATTTTATTCGGCGATGGTGCAGGCGCTACTATTATAGAAGCCAGTGAAGAACCCGGTATATTATCTACCCACATTAATGCGGCAGGTTCATATTCGGATTTATTGCGTGTGGGTAACCCAACGCGTGGCGATGAAGCTTCTGTCCACGAAAATTGGGGAGCTATGAAAGGTAATGAAGTGTTTAAAGTCGCAGTTAATAAGCTTAGTGAAATTGTTGAACAAACGCTTCATGCTAATGACATGGTGAAATCTGACTTAGATTGGCTTGTGCCTCATCAAGCAAACTTTCGGATTATTAAAGCGACTGCAAAAAAATTAGATATGTCACTTGATCAAGTAGTATTGATTTTGGAAAAATACGGTAATACATCAGCCGCAACTGTACCAACGGCCTTAGACATTGCCATTAGAGATGGACGCATCAAACGAGGCCAAAATTTACTACTAGAGGCTTTTGGCGGCGGCTTTGCCTGGGCATCGGCGTTAGTAAAATATTAGTAAAATAATAATCAAAAACGAGAACTAATAATGAGTAAATTAGCATGTGTGTTCCCAGGTCAGGGAAGTCAATCGGTGGGTATGTTAGCCGAACTAGCCAAAGATTTTAGTTTGGTGAAAACTGTATTCGAAGAGGCCTCAGACGCCCTTGGATATGACGTATGGAACGTCACTCAATCTGATGACGGACGACTTAATCAAACCGAAATTACGCAACCAGTATTGCTAACTGCGGGCATTGCTTGTTTAAGTGTGCTAAGAGCTGAAACTGAATTCACACCAGACTTTTATGCAGGGCATAGCCTAGGCGAATATACCGCCCTAGTTGCGACAAATGTTATTGGATTAGGTGCTGGGGTAAAGTTAGTCCAAGCTCGTGGACAGTTTATGCAACAGGCGGTTGCGCCAAGTGATGGTGCAATGTATGCGATTATTGGCTTAGATGACGATACCATTGCTACTGTTTGCGCGAAAATCGCAGCCCAAACTAAGCAAGTTGTTTCTCCTGTTAACTATAATTCGCCGGGTCAAGTGGTTATTGCAGGTAGTAAAGCCGCAACAGATGCCGCAGCCGTTGCGCTAAAAGAAGCCGGCGCAAAGCGAGCGTTGCCTTTACCAATAAGTGTACCGTGCCATTGTGCGTTAATGAAAGGCGCTGGTGAAAAGCTAGAAACCTTATTAAGCGCTATTCAATTTAAACCAGCCACTGCGCCTATTGTTAATAATGTTGATGTAGTCGTTAATGACAATGTTGATAAAATAAAAGAAGCCTTAGTACGTCAAATCTACTTACCTGTTCGATGGTCTGAAAGTGTGCAATATTTAATTGCACAAGGCGTAACTGAAATTGTAGAAGTAGGTCCTGGTAAAGTACTAACGGGTTTAACAAGGCGCATAGATAAAAGTGTAGCGACGCGAAAAATGAATAGTCCTGAGGATATTCAATAGCGCGTTTACTATTTATGTAAATATAGAATTAGTATAAAGGAAAACTATGTTTGAATTAACTGGAAAAGTCGCGCTAGTAACTGGAGCGAGTCGTGGTATTGGTAAAGCTATCGCACAACAGCTTGCGAGTTTAGGCGCGACCGTAGTAGGAACCGCTACCAGCGATAATGGTGCTGATGCTATTTCTGACTACTTAGGTGATTCGGGTATTGGTATGCGCTTAAACGTAACTATTGATGAAGAATTAACCGCAACTATCGCTGCCATCACTGAAAAGTTTGGGAGTATTGATTTACTCATAAATAACGCGGGAATTACCCGCGATAATCTTATCATGCGTATGAAAGACGACGAGTGGAACGATATTCTGCATACGAATTTGACCTCTGTTTTTAAACTGTCAAAAGCAGTTATGCGCGGCATGATGAAAAAGAAAAATGGACGTATAGTATCGATTGGTTCGGTAGTTGGTTCGACCGGTAACGGTGGCCAGGCTAATTATGCAGCAGCAAAGGCAGCAGTTATTGGTTTTAGTAAATCAATGGCTCGAGAAATAGCCTCAAGGGGCATTACGGTTAATGTAGTTGCTCCTGGCTTTATTGACACCGATATGACCCGCGGCTTAACTGATGAACAAAAAACCGTAATTTTTAAAGATATTCCTGCAAATAGACTAGGTGATCCTAAAGAAATTGCAGCCACGGTGGCGTTTTTATGTTCTGACTCTGCCGCATATATCACCGGAGAGACCATTCATGTGAATGGTGGTATGCACATGGGCTAGATCAATGTATGATTGATTAATAGTAAAAAAGTCCCAAAATACAGTTGATACAAACGAATTTTTAGCCAATAATAAATGTGTATGTGGTTTGACCACGCATTAATTAGCCGGTTAAGCTTGCATGGCAGGGATAAGGTCAATAAACTATCCACGCTAATTTTTTAAGGTATATAAAGGAATCCTGTAATATGAGTAACATAGAAGAACGCGTAAGAAAAATAATTATTGAGCAATTAGGCGTCAAAGAAGATGAAGTGAAATCAGAAGCCTCATTTGTTGATGATTTAGGTGCAGATTCGCTAGATACAGTGGAATTGGTAATGGCTCTTGAAGAAGAGTTCGATACTGAAATCCCTGATGAAGAAGCAGAAAAAATTACAACAGTTCAATCTGCTATCGATTACATCAACGCTAATAACGACGCGTAAGACAGTTTTCGAGAAAACGGCTCTTCGTGGGCCGTTTTTTTTTGTTGCTTTAGATTATATTTGTATTAGGAGGCTATTTTGACGAAACGTCGCGTAGTTGTTACCGGTGTTGGCATGCTTACGCCGTTGGGAAATGACGTTGATTCTACATGGTCAAATATTCTCGCCGGAAAAAGCGGTATAGACAAAGTAACGCTTTTTGATACACAAGAATACAACACCAAAATTGCGGGTGAAGTTAAAGACTTTAATGTTGAAGACTACATTCCAAAAAAAGAAGCGAAAAAGATGGACCGCTTCATTCAATTAGGAATTGCCGCAGGCATCCAAGCTTTGCGCGACTCTGGCCTAACGGTTACCGATGAAAACGCAGGCCGTGTGGGCATTGCTGTTGGTTCCGGAATTGGTGGACTACCGCTGATTGAAGAAAATCACAAAAAATTACTAAGCGGTGGCCCTAGAAGAGTGTCGCCGTTTTTTGTTCCCTCTACCATAACCAATATGATTTCTGGTTTCTTATCTATTATGGAAGGCCTTAAAGGCCCCAATTTGAATGTGGTGACAGCTTGTACAACGGGCGTTCATAATATTGGTATAGCGGCGCGAACAATTGCATATAACGATGCAGATGCCATGCTAGCGGGCGGAGCAGAAGCAACAATTACTCCATTAGCATTTGCTGGTTTCGGTTCAGCAAGAGCGCTTTCAACTAATAACGATTCTCCACAGGCAGCGAGTCGTCCATGGGACAAAGACAGAGATGGCTTTGTAATGGGTGAGGGTGCTGGCGTAATAATGTTAGAAGAATATGAGTATGCGAAAGCTCGTGGCGCTAAAATTTATGCAGAAGTAGCAGGCTTTGGTATGAGCGGCGATGCTTATCATATGACGTCCCCACCACCTGATGGTGCAGGCGCGGCCTTAGCGATGAAAAACGCTATAAATGATGCACACATTCAAGAATCACTTATTGGCTACATAAATGCGCACGGTACTTCAACACACGCTGGCGATATTGCAGAAGTTGCGGCTATTAAAAGCGTATTTGGTGCAAACGCAGCCAAACTCAAAGTAAGCTCAACAAAATCCATGATTGGTCATCTACTGGGTGCTGCAGGTTCTGTAGAAGCTATATTTACAATATTAGCCTTACGCGACCAAATCGCACCACCTACAATTAATCTAGATAACCCTGGTGAAGGGTGTGACCTAGATTTTGTTGCACAGGGCGCATCACCATTTAGCGCCGACTATGCCTTATGTAACTCATTTGGTTTTGGTGGAACAAACGGTTCTTTGTTGTTTGCAAGAGAATTACTTGCCAATGAGTCATCCGTGAAAGAAGAATAAACGCTATTAGCTCGTTTTTATTGCGTAAATTTGTTAAATTAAGTGAAGAAGTCAATTCGATTTTCTTCACTTTTTTTATGCCTTCACAAACAGCTCAAGGATAAGCGTAAGTCGCCTAAGTATGAATATTGTTATTGCCAGTTATTTGTCAGAATCAGCTCATAGCATTTGTACCTTAGATGCTGAACATGATTTGCAAGCAGCCCTTAAGAGCATTGTTGATTTCTACGTAGCACCACAGCAGGGACTGTTTACTAAAGATTGTCTAAAAGATAGGGCACTCAATTATGGAGACGGCTGTTTTACCACTATGTATGGCGAATCTGATACTATATTTTTATTTGAGGAGCATTTTCAAAGGCTAGCAAGAGACTGTCAAAAACTCAGTATCAATGTATGTTTAGAAACCGTCAAGCAATGGTTATTACTGGGTCTTAGCATCATGATCACAAAATATCATACCGCCTATGCAGTTAAAGTTGTTGTCTCAAGAGGCGTCGGTGGTCGCGGTTATGAGCTTCCCCAGCATCCAAGTACGTCGGTTGTTGTTAGTATATTTGAAAGCAATGCCATTGATTCTAGAAAAGTTCAAAACGACGACTATCATTATAGTGTTAAGCGGGCCAACATGAGTTTGTCTTCGCAACCTCTTTTGGCAGGTATTAAACATCTAAACCGTTTAGAGCAAGTGCTAGCTAAACGGGAGTTAATGCAATATGAATGTGATGATTTAATATTGTGTGACCAAAAGGGGCTGATAATTGAGGCCACGGCAGCGAATATTTTTTATCAAAAAGATGGTGTTTGGTTTACTCCCGAAATTATTAACTGCGGGGTTCGTGGTGTTATGCGCAACGCAATCCTCACTTTTTTTGAAAATGAAGGCCTTTCGTACGAAATTAAGCAGTCGCCTTTTACTGAACTGCTTAATGCCGATACCATTTTCCTTTGTAACGCTATTAAGTTTATTATTCCAGTATCGATTATATCGGTAAATCATAAAACTTATCGTTTTGATATATCACACGCAAGCACATTGGCTGGCAGTCTTTATGATTGGGTCAGCATGCAACAAAGTGTAAGGCTAGAGGAGTAATATGCAAAAAGTAATCCTAGTATTGCTGATGTTTTCGCTGTTGGTCTTGGCCGCTTCTGGGGCACTTATATGGAACAAAATCAATAACATTGAAACGTTAAGCCTAGATACAAACAGTGCGATTGAGTTTGAAGTGGCAAAAGGTACAAGTTTATATCAAGTCATAGACAACTTAGCGCAATTTGGAAAAATTGACCGCTTCAGCTTTAAGATCTGGTTACAGTTTAATCCTGAATTCCGAAGAATTCAATCTGGTGTCTATGAGTTACCTGCAAATGTTAGATTAGTCGAAGTCTTAAGTTTACTGACTAAGGGACAAGTTAAGCAATTTAGTGTGGCACTCATTGAAGGACAAACTATCGGGCAGTGGATTAAAGCACTGTCTCAAGCGCAAGGCGTTTTCCACAACATCGCTAATAAAGATGAGTTATATGGAACATTGGCCGCTATTGACTATGAATTTTGCACTAATAAATATTCTAGTATCGAAGGATGTTTGTTGCCCGATACTTATTTTTATACGTACGGTACTAGTAGTGTCGATATTTTAAAACGCGCTTTACTTGCCATGCAAACTTATTTACAAGATGTATGGCCTTCGCGCTTTGCTGATATACCCATAAATTCGCAGTATGAAGCGTTAATACTTGCCTCTATAATAGAAAAAGAAACGGCTGTGGAGTCTGAGCGCACAGAAATAGCCGGCGTATTTGTGAACCGCCTGAACAATAACATGCGTCTGCAAACAGACCCAACCGTAATATACGGCATTGGAGATAGTTATGATGGTAATATTACGGCCAAGCACTTACGTACGCCTACGCCCTACAATACGTATGTTATTAAGGGCTTGCCAATTACACCCATCGCAATGCCAAATAAAGCGTCTATTCAAGCGGCCTTATTTCCGGCCTTAACCGATTCTGTCTATTTTGTAGCAACTGGCAATGGCGGTCATCAATTTTCGACGAACTTAAAAGACCATAACAGAGCGGTTAGAGAATATTTGGTTCAACGACAACGTAATAATGTAGATAAAAATGACAAAGGGACGCAATGAAAGCAGCATTTGTTGTAATAGAAGGTTTGGAAGGTGCTGGTAAAAGTACAGTCATCAATGCGCTTGAAAACTTTTTCACCGATTTAGGTCATAATGTGATTTGTACGCGGGAACCAGGCGGCACGCCCATGGCAGAGGCAATTAGAGATTGTGTAAAACATACTTGGGAGAATGAAACAGTTACCCAAGAAACTGAATTGTTGCTTATGTATGCGGCTAGGAGTCAACTTGTTCATAATATTATTTTACCCGCACTGGCTAATAATACATTTGTGATTGGTGACAGGCATGATTTATCTTCAGTCGCATACCAAGGCGGCGGCAGGCAGGTCCCATTAGAGAATTTACAGCAGCTAAAACAGTTAACCTTAGGCGATTTTACGCCAGACTTTACGCTTTATTTGGACATTGAGCCTAGTGTTGGTTTAGCCCGAGCAAAAGGCCGAGGCGCACTAGATCGTATAGAACTAGCTGGTTTGGCTTTTTTTGAACGCGCTAGGGAAACCTATTTAGAGCAGGTTGCTTTACTTGATAATGTGGCAATTATTGATGCAGGGAATAACGCAAATAAAGTAAAAGAAGATGCACTGTATGCTCTTAAAAGTTGGTATTACGCAACAAAAGGTGAACAGTAAATGTATCCTTGGTTAGTACCTGTTTTTGAACAATTGCAGCAACGAGCGAGTACTCAGCAATTACATCATGGCTTATTGTTTGTTGCGGATCAGGGCGTAGGTGAGGGGCAAATGATTGAAAAAATGGTTAAATCACTCCTTTGCTCTACCAAAAAAGCTTGTGGTACCTGTAAAGCCTGCAAATTATTTGAAGCTAAATCTCATCCAGATATGATGTATGTGGTGTCTGACAAACCGAGTATAGGGGTCGATTTAATAAGACAAGTATCTGAATATGTGACAACAACATCGCAAATGTTGGGCAACAAAGTAGTTATTATCGAGAATATCGAAAGTATGACCGAGGCTGCGAGTAATTCTTTGTTAAAAACCCTTGAAGAACCTAATAAAAATACTTATTTACTGCTTACTAGTACTAAACCCAATTCGCTTCTAGCAACTATAACAAGCCGCTGTGAAAAGATTAGGCTATCATTGCCAAGCATTGATAACAGCTTAGCTTGGTTAGCGTCCCAAACTAATGTGCCGGTAAGTGAAGAAGGACTGATGGCATTTTCAGGATCACCTATTGATTATTTATCAGCTTTAAATAACGACACGGCAAATTATGCGGCTTTTTGTGAAGACATCGAACATTTATTACATGGGCGTACCAGTGAACTTTTGCTAGCTGAAAAATGTAAAACAGAGGCCAGCTTAGTACTTTTGTGGACGTATCAAAAGGCGGTCTTATTTTATAAAAGCTGTATGGAAGATGCCTTTATAGCGCAAAAAGACAAATCCCTAGTTTTATTGAAAAAAACCCAACATGCTGAAAATTTAGTAGTCGATTGTCAGCAAGCAAATAAAAAAATATCTCAAGCGGGTATAAATAAAAGCCTTATTCTGCAACAGATACTCCACAAATTTAAAGTAGCATCGCTTATTCGTTAAGCGTATTTTAAAGTAGCTCAGCACCTGATGTTTAAACAAATAAAAAGAGGTAATTGTGTTTGTAGATTCACACTGTCATTTAGATAGATTAGACAAAAGCGGTCCTGATTTAGATCAGGTTGTAGAGCAAGCCTTGATGGCAAAAGTAGAGCATATGCTCTGTGTTGCGGTGTCGGTCAAAGAGTTTGCTCAAATGAAGTCGATGGTTAGTCATTATCCGCATGTGTCGATGTCTTGTGGTGTGCACCCTTTACACAACGAAGACGTATGTGATTATGATACTTTACTCGCGCATGCAAAGCCATGCGATGTTGTCGCGGTAGGTGAAACGGGACTAGATTATTTTTATAGTAAAGAAACTGCTAGCGTACAAATGAAGTCTTTTGTTGATCACATTAAAATTGCCAATGCCGTAAAAAAACCACTAATCATTCATACAAGAAGTGCTCAAGAAGACACCTTACAGGCCTTAGATGCTCATTACGACATAAATACAGGCGCCGTGTTGCATTGTTTCACTGAAAGTCTTGAAATGGCGCAAGCAGCGATAAAAATGGGAATTTACATCTCTATATCAGGCATAGTGACCTTTAGTTCAGCAAAAGAGTTACAAGAAACCGTTAAACAAATTCCTTTAGACAAACTGCTAATTGAAACTGACTCTCCTTGGTTAGCCCCAGTGCCGTTTAGAGGCAAAAAGAATGAGCCTAAGCATGTGGTTGAAGTAGCAAAATTTATTGCAAATCTAAAAGGGATCTCTGTAGAAGAACTGGCTGAACATACCACCAACAACTTCTATCGTTTATTTAGTTTAGTAAATAGAGCCTCTTAATAATTATGACCTTTCCTAGATGGCGACAATCTTTAGCCCGCAGTTTACATGTACAACGCAGTAGGCCTGAATCAAAGTTTTTTCAAGTTGCAAATGCTTATTTGTCGACTAAGTCACAACATGCCGGCGATATTGTGGTAGAAAACCGTACTATGGTCTTTAGAGGGTTTGGCGAGAACAGCCATACATTGCTTGCTATAACCGATGATAGAAGTGACAAAATTACGCAGTGGCAACAAACGCAAAACGCGCAGCTTTGTTGGTATTTCACTAAAACCCGCGAACAATATCGTATTAGTGCTAAGGTATCTTTGATTGACAAAAATGGATTGTATTTTGACAATATGGATAGCCAAAACGACGAGTTTTATAGGACTTTGACTAAAGATACTAGCTTACAAGCAAGCAGGGCAATCCTTTGGTCAAACCTATCTGATAAAGCTAAAGCTCAATTCTATTGGCCTGCACCTAAAGAGCCCGTTCATATCGCAGACCTTAATAATGAAGTTACATCAGAAATACCTGATAGCTTTGTAGTGGTTTGTTTTCAACCATTTTATGTGGATTATTTGAATTTAACTACTGACCCACAAACACGTGAAATTCATGAGTTTAACGAAACTAAATGGGTATACGAAGCAGTTAATCCATAGGGCTTTTAGCAGTTGGGATGAAGTCTATTACGCGTATAATGTTGATACTTCTTTGGCAAACAAATGTGCAACCTTTGCATGTAAAAGTTCAGTCCGACTGCCAATGTGCCGATCTCTTAATAAGGCCAGTTGACCTTTTGTTAATTGGTCATCAAAGTATATTACTCTGCAGGTGTCAGCTTCAAGTAGCCTACAAATCAAATTAAACTGTGTGTGCTGCTTAGAAGGTTGAATTTGTAAATACTCATGATGCTGTTGAGAAAAGACATAATGCTCACTCAGGTTACATATCCAGCCCTTTTGGGCCATTTGATTCGCTTTGCTTTGAATAGGAAATTGAATAATACCGGCATTGATACTATTGAAGTTGTTAGCATTATTTGCTGCTTGCGATATGTTAGTAGTATTCATATTCAAAACCTATAAGCCGTTATTACTTTATTTAGGTGTATACAGTATGTATATACAGTGTATGCATATACAGTAGTACTGTATGAATTGAATTGCAACTATTATTTGAAGAAGTTTTTAAGTTTTCGTTTTCTCGCTATTAATAAAACAAGCCCAATCATTATATAGATATAGGGCTGCAACTCATTAGCTTTGATTGACCACAGAAAATGAAGTAGGCCTAACCCTAAAGCCACGTAGACCCATTTATGCAATCGTTGCCAAGCTTTCCCCATACGAACTTTAATGGAAGTAAGAGAAGTTACTAGTAGTGATGTAAGAATTAGCAGTGCAGCAAATCCTACAGTAATATAAGGTCGCTCTATTATTTCACTCACAATCAAAGCCCATTCAAACTGTAGTTCAAATGCAATAAAAACGCCTAAATGCGACAGCGCATAAGTAGCAGCATACACGCCCAGGGTTTTGCGAAGACGAATAATTTGTCCGAATTTAAGATATTCTGCAAGCGGGCTTATTGTTAGTGATAGTAATAATAAATTTAGAGTGCCAATCCCAGTAAAATCCAGCAGGTATTGAACAGGATCGCCGCTTAGAGCGCCGGTAAATCCTTGAAACAAAATATAGAGCAGCCATACCACTGAAGTTGCATGGACAAGCAGTCTGGCTACTAATAAATACACAGGCTTTACGCGGGTAGGGCTACTTGGTATAAAAAACTTCATAATATTACCGTTGCCTAATAGTTTTTACGTAAATCCATGCCCTTATATAATTGGGCAACCTCGTCATAGCCGTTATACATTTGGGTATCTATGCGGTCTTGATCAAACACACTGCTTCCCATTATTCTTCGTTCTCTAGCCTGAGACCATCTAGGATGGTCAACTTTGGGGTTAACGTTGGCGTAAAAACCGTACTCACCGGGAATAAGGATATTCCAGCTCGTGGGTGGCTTTTTATCAGTAAGCGTAATAGACACTAAGGACTTGATGCTTTTAAAACCGTACTTCCAAGGTGTAATCAATCGAATAGGCGCGCCATTTTGTGGTGGCAAGGTTTTACCATACATACCGACGCCTAGCAGTGTAAGAGGATGCATAGCTTCGTCTAACCTTAATCCTTCTACGTATGGGTAATCAACACCGCCGCCCAAAAATCGGCTGCGTTGTCCTCGCATTTGTTCAGGGTCTTCAATGGTTGCAAAGGCAACATATTTAGCACTACTTAAAGGCTTTGCTTTAGCGATAATTTTACCCAGTTCAAAACCTATCCAAGGGATCACCATAGACCATGCTTCTACACATCTAAGCCTATAAATACGCTCTTCTAATTGAAAGCTTGAAAATAAATCGTCGTAATCTAAGGTAATTGGATTTTCAACAAGACCATTAATCTGTAGTTTCCAAGGTTCAACTTTAAAGGATTGACCATGGTCTTTTGGATCTGACTTACCGGTACCAAATTCATAAAAATTATTATAGCTGCTGGCGACAGATTCTGGCGTGTTTATCTGTAGGTTTGAGGAACTCTGTTTTTGAAAGTCCAATTTTCTTTGTTCAAATAATTTTTTTTCGTCAGACGAAAACCAATCAAAGGGTCCTGCGCTAGCGGTGGAACTGAGTAATCCTGAGGCACCAATAAAGCCTAGTTTTTTTAATAAACTTCTACGCGAATGATATACATTTTCGTCGGTCACTTGGTTTTCTTGGGCATCAGAAGCCCTTGGTGTTTTAATTAACATTATAAAATAGCCTTAATTTTTTTATATGACCGGCACAAGCAACTAATTATTACGCTGACACCCAAATTTAGACCAATTTAGACAATTCGTGGTGGGCTTATATAAAAGTAATGCAGCCAAAGGCATTTGTTATTTGTTTTCGCTCATACTATTCGCTTTAGGTAGGTATAAAGTCGCATACATTCTGTTTGCAAAATCATCGGTCATGCCTGATATATAATCTGCAATTACCCGAAATTTAGCACTTTCATCTTCTGCGTGAAGCCACCGTTGACCAGTATTAATAGGCAACAGTCGTAGTGGGTCGCTGGAAAAGGCATCAAAGAGTGCCATAACAATTTGCTGGCCTTTGTATTCGATTAACTGAATCTCTGGTTTTTTAATAACGTGTTTGAATACATAATGTTTAAAGAGGTTAAGTCCGCTTTCATCTCCTATAGGTAAGCAAGCAACGTAATCGAGCACGTTTGATTCAAAAATATCTTTCTTAGCAATATAAATGGCAGTAATAAAACTATTCACCAATGCCCCAATTGCATTTTTACGGGCAAAAGCTTTGTTGCTGAACAAAGAAGTCTGTAATTGGATTATATTGTCTGAGAGCCAAGGGACGTTTAATGCCATTAGCGGAACACTCACTTCATCATGAAAGCTTGTTGACGTTACGGAGTTCATTACTATCGCGTCTTCTAAGTCATGGATGGCATAGGCGATATCGTCGGCTAGTTCCATAATGGAACAATCGAAGGATTTATTTACCGTTTTTGAGTGCTTATCTTCAAATGAGTTATAAATCATAAAGTTAGTTTTATCACTCACTGAAAGTGGGGTAAGCACCCAGTCAAAAATATCTCTGTCGCAGTCAAAAAGCGACTTCGCAGGATGCCATTCACTTGCTTTAACATTGGAAAAGCGTTTGCTTTTTTCAGCAGAACGTAAAGGCTTAGTTAAAACAGACATAAAATTAGGATATTTAATAACACCTAAAAGACTGCGTCTTGCTAAATTCATTCCGTCGTTTTCGGTATAGGCTTCAAGTTTTGTCAATATGCGAAAAGTCTGACCATTGCCTTCAAATCCGCCATGTTCATGCATCATATAATTTAAAGCTATTTCACCGCCATGACCAAAAGGAGGATGCCCAATATCGTGCGCTAAACAAATAGTTTCAATAAGATGTTCATCTAGTTCAAGGAGCTTCGCTAAGTCAGGGTGTTTTTGTGAAAGCTGCGCCGCAATACCAGTACCAATTTGCGCAGCTTCTAAGGAATGCGTGAGGCGGGTGCGATAAAAATCGCTAATGCCAACGCCCATCACCTGTGTTTTAGACTGCAATCTTCTAAATGCAGCGCTATGCATAATTCTGGCTTTATCACGTTGATACGCCGTTCTATGATCGCCATCGCGTTTTATTGCGCGTACGCCAATTCTATCGGACCATTGCATTTTCATTAGCCGTTTTTCTCTCGTATTGAACGGACTCCGCCTTGATTGTCATTTCCAATCGAGTAGGGCTTGATTGAAATTTCAATCCCTTGCTGTTTCTTTAAAATCAATCACGTTATCGTCAGATTTATCATCGGTGTTGATCGTTTTCACGATATTGTAGATTGACCATATAGAATTAAGCTGTGACTGACAAGCTTAAAGCTAAGTACTTGTTAAAAATGCTGTATTTTTATAAGAAAGCATACTAAACACAGCGATTACATGCGGAACCAGAGCCGTTCTCTATGATAGCGTCAATTGCACTATCTCAATTAAAAAACCAATAAGTGCCAGCACTAAGCCGACGCCGCCGACGGAATTACCGCTACCGAGAACAACACCAAGGCGAACAAGTATTTTATTGATCCCTACTATGAGAAAAACTAATACGGTAAATAGGATATTAGCAAAAAGGCTCATGGCTTGATCCCAAATAGATAATCCGAGAACGGCAACAACCCAAATAAGAATGTAGCTGGCGATCCGTATCTTAAGGCTTTTCATGAATTTAGGCTTAGTCTGTTAAAAAACACCTTTAAATTGTCTGATGACTTAGGCAAGTAAAGTTCAATGGCAACCAGTGCTAAGCCCATAAACCCAACTATAATTGCACCCCATTACATTAAATCATTACTCATTATACTCACGGTTCCATTTGCAATTAACGCTTTTAACAACCCACACAGAAGCGACGTTGATTAGTCTAATATATTTAATTTAAGGTCATTTGAATTATAGGTAAAGGATTACCTTGGCCGGCAATTGTAGAAAGGCCAACTTAGATGGTAGACAGTCGAACATGTTTTATAACTATTGCCGCCGTCAGATGAACGTTCTTAAACTATCCAATATCAATGGTTTTTGAATAACTCAGGGACGTGGTTCATTTTTCCTACAGTCGTCATTTCTAGATCTAACATCGTTCGAAACTCTTTGGTGTCGGAAGCGAACAAGATGCCCACACCTTCTTTGCAACGATGCATGACCATACCTTTTTGTGTTACACAAGTATGGTTATCATCTTTACTGGTAAAATAAATTTTAACAAAATCATTAGTGACCAGGTTAGGCTTGGATAATTCTATGAATGCACCAAAACGATTAATGTTTCGTGTGAAGGTATGGCACATTTTTTCACCCTTAAACTGAAGTTCGACGTCTAGCGCTAAGGGTGCGCGGGTGTAAGTACGATGATAAACAGCCATTTCAACTCCTATCTTCTTAACTTTTTATTTCAAAGCTTATGCTGAATACTAAGTATAGGAAATTATATCTAAAATTGCGTAATCTATATCGTAAAAATTAGAAAATAAATATCCTCGAAAAATTTCATCTTACAAATTCACAGTCGTTGCCAGATTAAAGGGCCTTTAGAATAAAAACACATTGAATGACTAATCTGTTAATAGAGCATCCAGAGTGGATGTACAGTCATCTAGAAATATATCTTTAAAACATTCAACCTCTGGCATTTTTTCGCATAGCTCATTCAATTTAATATCCAACTTCTCTTTTACGTGTGAAAACTCGTTATTGTGAAAACGTAACTCATTTTCAGTTTTTACGAGCGCTTGAATTATATCGGCTGCTTTTACTATTTGTTTGTATTGTAAATCAACTTCAGATTGCACTATTAAAGGCCTCATAGCTTCTTGCAGATCTGCAGGCAGAGTATGTAGGCATTCTTGTTCAGCTATTTCTTCAAGTTTCTTAAATGCTTTAGTAAATTCAGGGTTGTGATACTTGGTATTGCTGTTTAAGTCTTGTAGTTTGGTCTCGCTTACTTCGTGGTAGAGCGCTATTGTAGCTGCTCGCTCTGGACTTAAATTCCCACCAAATCTCGTGTTTTTAATAAGCGTTAAAATATGTGCAATAACGGCTACTTGATGACAGTGTTCCGATACATTCTCTTCCTGAAAACAATGCATCAAGGCCCAACGCTTTAACAATGGCATTCTAATAACCCAAGCCATAAATTTACTTTTCATACTTGCTTATATCCTTGAAAAAAATCATACATATCTGAAAGGGCGGGTTTCAATACCTCTTTATGAGGAAGGAATACCAATCTGAAATAACAGCCGTCGGATAAATTAAATGCACTGCCGTGAACCAACAGTATTTTCTTTTCTTTTAATAAATCTAATACTAAATTTACATCATTTGAAATGTTAAACCGCTTTGCGTCTACTTTAGCAAAACAATACATAGCCCCTTTGGGTGTTACGCAAGATATGCCCGGAATATTATTTAAGCCTTCAACCGCTACATTTCGCTGGGCTACTAATCGACCGCTTCCATTCACCAAATCGTTTATACTTTGATACCCACCCAAAGCTGTTTGAATAGCATTTTGAGACGGTACATTAGAGCACATTCGCATAGATGAGAGTATGGTCAAACCTTCAATGTAGCTAGAGGCAATGGCTTTATTTCCACTCACTAATAGCCAGCCAGCTCGAAAACCAGCCACGCGATAGTTTTTAGATAAGCCACTAAAAGTCACACAGAATAAATCCGGTGCCAAAGCAGCAATACAGGTGTGTTCGCTTTGGTCATACAATACTTTATCGTATATTTCATCGCTAAAAATAATGAGTTTATATTTGCGCGCAAGATCCACTATTTGCTGTAATAGCGCTACAGAATATACTGCGCCGGTAGGGTTATTTGGATTAATTAACACAATGGCTTTGGTACGAGGACTTATTTTTGAAGTAATATCATTAATATCTGGAAACCAGTCAGCTTGTTCGTCGCATCGATAATGCACTGCATTACCTGATGACAAGTTAACTGCAGCCGTCCAAAGCGGATAATCTGGTGCAGGAATAAGAACTTCATCACCTGTATCTAAAAGCGCTTGCATAGATAACGTGATCATTTCACTTACACCATTACCCAAATAGACATCATTAATGTGGATGTTGTCTATTCCCTTTTGCTGGTAATACTGCATAACCGCTACGCGGGCGCTGTGAATACCCTGTGCGTCTGAATATCCTTGAGCATTTGGCAACTGTCTTATCACATCTTTTAGAATATCGTCAGGTGCCTCAAAACCAAAGGGTGCAGGATTGCCTATATTTAACTTTAAAATACGATCTCCGGCTTCTTCCATTTTATTTGCCTGCGCTAAAATAGGACCGCGAATGTCGTAACAAACATTTTCCAACTTTTTTGATTGTTTGATTCTTTGCATGCTTGTTATCAGCGCCTTGTTATTGCTACGTTTAATCGAATCTACAGCTATTATTACAGTGACCAATTATTTGGGATGCTAAGAGTAAATTAATGCTTATCTTGTGTTAAGTAAAGTTTTGAAACATTTTAATGATACTCGAACTTTTTATTCTATTGTATAGTCACCGTAACAGAAGGAAAAACTATGCCTGTTCCACTAATTTGGTTAGGTGCTGCTGCACTTGGATTGTACACCGCTAACGAAGCCAATACAGCTTACTTAAAGCGCAAAATGATTATTGATGCAATGCCTGGAGAAAGTCCACACTACACAGTACCTGTTAACGGTAGCATAATAACATGCGGTATTTATGGCGTGCTCGACCATACTGGCATTTGGGTCGATGGCAATGTATATGAACTTGCTGGGAGCGGTTTAGTGCGATGTGTATCTCCAGAACGCTTTGTTGGTGAAAGGTCAGGCCGCCATGTATATATCGCTTGTGACAGCTCTAATAACGCCTTATTCGATATAAATGCCGCCAAAAAAGCGCAAAGTTTATTATTTTCAAATCTCGATTATCATTTGCTAAACGAGAATTGTCATAAATTTGTTGCTGAAGTATTAGCTAATCAAAGCGTTGATATTACGAGTTTTAGTGACTTAAATACTTTTCTAAATGATTTTTTTAGTTCATCAATCCGTTGGAACTTGACCGAAATCAACTTTCGCTGAGATTCTTTTGACCTTGCCGAATAAGTTGCATAGTATACACGCCTAATAGAGCGATTTTTGACGCTTATTATACGGTGGCGTTTTTATTTATATACGTCCTTTGTTCATGACCTACCGAATATTGTAGTCAAGTTACCCTTAGGGAGATAAGCATGTCTCAGAACGCTGAACAAGCTTCCGATACTAAAATTAAAACACCAAAAGAAAACGCCATTGAAAATAGCGGTATTGCGCGTGTAATACCTAGCGCTACACTTGATAAATTTGCATGCTTTAATTGGATTGCACTCGCCATTAAAGATTTTAAACGCGCTAAGAAGATTAGCATTGTGTATGGCATTATTTTCACCCTTATTCCTATTGGTATTAGTTTCTTAGTGCAAGCATCGGGCTTTTACTTAGTTATTTTTCCGGCAATGATTTGCTTCATGTTACTAGGGCCATACTTAGCAGCCGGTTTATATGATGTGTCATGGCAATTTGAAAAACAGCGTAAGCCTTCTTTACGCCATTCACTCAAAGCAATGTCGAGAAACGCCGTAAATGAATGGGCGTTTGGCATTATGCTAATGGTACTCATGATATTTTGGTTACGGGTAGCAAGTTTAATTCATGCACTATATCCTTCATACCTTGACCCTACGTTCTTCAATATATGGCCTTTTCTTACATTGGGAACCATCGTAGGCGCTGGCTTTGCCACATTAGTGTTTTTCATAAGCGCATTTACACAACCTATATTGTTAGAGCGTAAAGTTGACCTAGCTACCGCAGTACTTACGAGTATGAATGCGGTATGGCGAAATAAATTACCGATGTTTGTGTGGGCTTGCGTCATTTTACTAGCAGTGTTTTTAGGATTCGTTACTTTCTTTGCTGCATTTATCGTGATAATGCCAATTTTGGGTTATGCGACTTGGCACGGTTATATAGAAGCAATTGAAACAAAACGTGAACGTAAGTTTGTATAATTAAAGAGTAAAAAATGAAAAAGGGCGCTTTAAAAGCGCCCTTTTTTTGCAACAAATTTCTAATTAATAATGCCTAAAATCTATTCGTAATCCACGCGCTTTCATACGGCGCTAAGGTAATGTCTTGCATTTGAGTATGCAGCGAGGTTTGGGTCAACAAATCTACCCATTCGTCGGTACCAATAAGATTGATATCCGAAAGACGAATAATTTGCGCTCCTTTTGATACATTTGAGATACAAAAAACACTTTGTTTTCTATCAATACTTTGACGCCAATATCCAAATACTTGATTACCTAACTGCAAAGTAAACTGGGTTGCATTTGGATGGAATGCGCTTTGGGCATTACGAATAGCAATCAACTGCGTCATTTGCGTGAGTACTTGATGGTGCAATGAATATGCATCATCTAACTCGCGGCTTAATGCATCATAATCCCACCGATGCCGATTGATTGAACGACTTTGTCCTGTATTTGTTACTTTTTCATAGTCGTTTGTGGTGCCTAGTAATGAGTGGATATAAACACCAGGTACACCTTCAAGCCCAAGCATTATAGTATGTGCACACAAAAACCTCTGAATTTGAAACTCGTCAGGTCCATGCAGGTCGCCTTGAAGTGCGTCGATTAACGCTATGTTTAGCTCATACGGTTTTTGCTGTCCTTTATCACCTGTGCGCCAAGAGACTTTACCCCCAAATTTTTGCATACAATCGGCTAAGTCTTTTATTTCATCGTCACTCAGCAGGCCTTCTGCTGGACGCAGGCCAATACCATCATGTGATGCAATGAAGTTGAAATAAAACGTACCATTTTGGGCGGGTGGCATACTCATTAACCAATTCTTTAAGTAGCCACAATCACCTGTAATTAGAGTGTTTAATAATAGAGGGGGTAATGAAAAGTTATAAATTGCATGTGCTTCATTAGCATTACCTAAATAAGTTAAATTTTCCCTATTTGGAATATTTGTTTCGGTAATAATTATAGTATTAGGGGAGGCATGTTCAATTAAGGTCCTCATTAATCTTACTACTTCATGGGTTTGCGGCAGGTTTATGCAGTTTGTGCCTAATTCTTTCCATAAAAATGCAATAGCATCCAATCTAAAAATCCGAGTGCCTTTGTCTAGGTACAAACGAATAATATCGACGAAGGCGAGTAATACTTCCGGGTTGCGAAAATCAAAGTCTACTTGGTCATGGCTAAACGTACACCACACGTGCTTCGTGCCTTCGGCAGTTTGGGTTTCGCGTAATAAATCGTTGGTGCGCGGCCTTGTAACCGCTGAGGTATCGGTGTCTTTGTCTACAGTAAAAAAAAAGCCTTTACCTGGTGATTTTTGTTTAGTGAAGTTTTCGAACCATAAACTGCGTGAGCTACAATGATTGACAACCAAATCAACCATTAGGCCAAATTCGTTAGCTATTTTTGTAACATCATCCCAACTGCCCAGGGCTTGATTAACCGCAGAGTAATCAATTACCGAAAACCCATCATCAGAGCTATAAGGAAAAAAAGGTAGAATATGCACATGATTAATCGCGTGTGAACAATATTTTTGCAAAAAAGCATGCAGTGTCTGAAGAGGCGGTTTACGCATCCCTTCTGACAATTCACTAGATGGCTCAATAATGGAATCACCATAGGCAATTAATACGATATCTTTTTCAGTCCATAAATTACTGTGTGGTTTGGGTGTATGAATGTCATGCTCATTGCTAATACGCATCCGTTTGAGCAGGTCTGCGCTTATGTCACTTAATTCTACGGTTAAAGAAAGGTCTTTATAAATAGTTTCTAAATGATGATGTACTTTATCGGCGACTAAGTTAACTTTATTCATGTATTACCTCGAATATTCTGCAAAGTCGTCTTCAACAGCCGCTTGTAGACATTCCAACACATCTGGTTTTGCACTGACTACACGGTTCCAACTAGGAATGAATGGCGTTTCCATAGGGTTATCTAAAAAACTGGTGCCGGCTTTCATAATATTATGCGCAAACAATTCAACCGCTTTTTCTTCTGTATGAATATCTAACTTCAAACCATTCATAATCGCGTCATTATGATAAGTCTCCACAAAATCTAAAGCGATCCTAAAGTAAGTCGCCTTGATTGTACGAAAAGTTTCATTGCTAAAAACGGTGCCTTGGGTGGCTAGCTTTCTAAACAACGCTTTGGTTATATCAATCGACATTTTAGACAAACCACCTTGATCGTTGTTTAACGACAAATCTTGGTGTTTATGATCGTATGTATGGGCTATATCTGATTGACACAACCTATTATGTGAATAGTTACGATGCATTTCAGACAATACGCCTATTTCTAAGCCCCAATCACTTGGAATGCGGATATCGTTTAGTACGTCTCTTCTAAACGAGAATTCGCCTGCAAGTGGATATCTAAAACTATCCATAAAATCTAAATATTCATTCGGCCCTAAGGTGTTTTTTAAAGCTCTTAGAAGGGGAGTTACCAACAGTCTTGAGACCCTGCCATTGATTTTTCCGTCGGCTACACGGGCATAAAACCCTTTACAAAACTCGTAGTTAAATTGCGGATTAGCGACTGGATAAATTAGTCTTGCAAGCAGCGACCTGTCATAAGTGAGAATGTCACAGTCGTGTAAGGCAACACTTTCTACTTTATTCGACGCTAATACAAATCCCATGCAATACCATACATTGCGGCCTTTACCCATTTCCTTAGGTGCTAAGCCTAATGCTTGAAGCTCGTTATCCAAAGCTTTTAATCTTGGACCGTCATTCCAAAGTACTCGGTGATTTTGCGGTAAACCCGAGAAAAACTCTAAAGCATGCTCAAACTGAGATTGGTCAGCTCTATCAAGTCCAATGACAATTTGGTTTAAATAAGGCACCTTTTTTATATGCTCAATAGTTGCAGGAAGTGCTTTACCCTCTAATTCTGAAAACAAACTTGGCAAAATAAGACCCATTGGCCTGCTCTTTGAAAAGGCCATTAATTCCTTTTCTAAGTCTTCAACGGGTCTATCTACTAAATTGTGTAGCGTAGTTACGATGCCATTTTGATAAAAATCAGCCATTAATAATCCTATTGTTATATATCAGGAATAAGTTGGTCCATTACTTCGCTCCACCCCTGTGGTCCTGTAGCCACACTTGTATACACTTTATGGGTACGTTCAAGTTTTGGGGGTTTATGGGCTGGCGATGTAATACGTACAGCTGTATCTGCCACTTCTAACATATCGATGTCGTTTTTCCCGTCACCTATAGCAACACTCGACACCACATGGTTTGGGTGTTGCCGTTTATATTCATTTAACAGCCACAACAGCGCTTTACCCTTGTTACTATTGCCACAAATGTGAAGAAAGCGGCCGCCCAATAGCGGGTAAGCACCTAGCTTTTTTGCCTTTTCAATAAAACGTGTCCGTTGCTTATCACTGCCTTTCCATAGGATAGGTTCACCAAATTGACGCTGTGAAGCTAACAATGCGCTTTGAGCATCTAAACCCGTAACTTCAGAAATTCGTTCAATATCCATGTTCCCGAAAGTTTCAAATTCCCCCTCGTGTTCAGCTTGAATTTTTTTAACGATTCCTTGCCAATATTGACGTTTTTGCGCAAATGACTTTATCCAATAGCCATTCTTCCACACCGCGCCCCTAGGGTTTTGCGGTAAAAACTGTCGCGGCATATAAATAGCTGCACCGTTTTCCACAATTAGCGGCGTATGCAAGCCCATTATCTGTTGCAACGCGCTTACCTCAGCAAGCGTTTTACTCGTATTAGGGATAATAGGTATCCCTATGGCTGACAGCCTTTTAATGCAGGGTTTCGCAGCTTCAAAGCTATAAGAATAATGATCGAGCAAGGTTCCATCAAAATCGGTGAATACAAGAATCCTTCTATTGGGTGTTAATTCTAGCGACATTGTTCAATACTACGGTTTGCATCTAAGATAAAAAGACTGTCGCATTTTGCTGGCATGCTCGTCAAGGCGTGTTGCGTTAGGCGTTGATAAAATTGAACAAAGCGTAATATTTCTTGGTCGTTCATGGTATTACTAATGTCGCTATCTACTGTCGCCGGCTTACTTTGAGCAACGCCAGCCTTCAAAATACTCCTGCTTTTAATAGAAGCTATTAGTTTATGTTCTTGTTCACAGCGCCAAGCATAAACGTGATCAAAAGAAGGTGCTTGGAACATAATTAAATAATCAATTGAAGAAAACACGCGTTTATAATCAACCGATAAAACATCATTAACGTATTGTCGCCACTCGCATGATACGTCTTCGATAGCCTCTAATTCATTTACGTGTTCTGTAAGTTCTGATGGATGCTGACTGTCTAAACCAACACACCAGCCTTCAAGTATAATTATCTTGTTAGCCTGTGTAATGTTTATCCATTCGTTAACAGGTTTTAAGTCATCAGTCGATTTGTCGAATACAGGAATGTTAGCGGGTTTTCCTTCGACTAGCGTTTTGAGTACCGTCTCTAGTAGCGAAATATCGTGAGTACCTGGAACGCCACGTGTCGCTAGAAGCGGATTAATTGTTTTGGAAAGCGAATTTCGAGATTGTTTAGATAAGTAAAAGTCATCTATAGAAAAGCCAATGGTCGGCACATTAAAAATGTCATTTAAAAAAGTAATAAGTAATGCAGATAAAGTGGATTTGCCTGATCCTTGGCAACCATTTATGCCCACTACAATTGGACGGCCCGCACTGTTTTGGTGCTGGATTAGTTTGTTCGCTAATGGAATGAACCACATCTGTGCAGTCTTTACATACCCACGGGGTAGTTTACGCTCACTTATGAAGCGTTCTAGAGCACTGTGTAAATGTTTGTTCTGGGTCTCAAGGTTTGTCACTAGTACCTCTAGTAATACATTATTTCTAAGAATTGCAGTAGTGCAAGCATAAAAATAAAAAGCTATATTACGTGTCAGTATTCAAATTTAATGCCAATAAAGGATAAGTAGATTGAAAGGGCACTAATTTAAGGCTTTTGCTATACCTTACGCTGCTTCGATATTGTGGAGAAGCGGACCCCACAACATCGTTGCTAATTTATTGAGGCAATAAGAACTGCTCGTTTTGGTGCAGGATGCCCTTCAATCGTTTTGCTATTATCCTGTGGGTCAAGAAAATCGACCAATGAATGACTTTGCATCCATTCAGTAGCACGTTGCTCTTTTGTGCTGGTAATATCTATATCTACGCATTTGATATCTTTAAATCCAACGCGCTGCATCCAAATTTTAAGTGCGTCTACGGAGGGTAAATACCATACGTTGCGCATCTGTGCATAACGGTTGGTGGGCATTAATACGGTATTTTCGTCACCCTCAACCACGAGTGTTTCAAGGACTAATTGGCCGCCAGGGCATAATTGATCTTTAAGCTCGCGAAGAAACTTTATAGGATCATGACGGTGATACAATACACCCATAGAAAATACCGTATCAAAATAGTCTGTCCTTGGCATCGCTTCTATTCCAAGGGGTAGATAATGGATATTTACGCTTTCAACATAACGTTTAAAGCAATGAAACTGAAAAAAGAATAGGGCGGTAGGATCAATACCCAATACCTGTGAAGCGCCCGCCGCATGCATTCTAAACAAATGGTAGCCGCTGCCACAGCCTACATCTAATACCTTTTTATTCTCAAGACTATTGATATGGGGAACTACTCTGTTCCATTTCCAATCTGAACGCCATTCTGTATCAATACCAATAGATAGAAAATCAAACGGGCCTTTTCGCCACGGCATAAAGTTTTTAAGCACAGCCGTTGTTTTGGCAATTTGTGCGCTTGACAAGGGATTGTCTGATTTGAGGTGAATGGAATCGTCAACCAACAAACTAAGTCCTTCAAGCTCAGGAAGTTGCATGAGTTGTCGTTGCCAACGATTTAAGTCCTTTGCGGGTAAACTAGACTCCCAATCTTTTAGGATAGTTGCAAACTCACCTATATGAGATTCGAGTTCTGTTTGTAAGATACTTTCAAAAAAGGCACTTCGCCAAGATGTAGACTGCATGCGTTCCCCTTTGCTATTTGATAGCTAAAATAGACACGAAATTAAAATGCTGATACCACACGCACATTTTAGAAAAACCAGCTTGGCGTAGTCTTTCACTATGTGTTTCAATTGTGTCTAGTTTCATTACGTCTTCAAGTGCAGAACGTTTTTGACTTATTTCTAAGTCAGAATATCCATTCTCTCTTTTAAAGTCGTGATGAAGGTCAATTAACACACAATCTAGATCATTCTCAACAGATTTTATTTTTTCACTTAATACAAAAATACCGTTTGGCGCTAGGGCATTATAAATATTGTTAATAATACCTTGGCGTTGTGCCGATTCAATAAATTGCAGGGTGAAGTTGACCACTGCCATATTGCAAGGCTCTAGTGTTATTTTTACCAAATCACCTTGCTGAAGACTAATGCTATTGCCAAAACTAAACGCGTCAATGTGTTGCTGACATCGTTCAATCATAGCTAGCGAGTTATCTATGCCCATGATCTTAGGTTGTTTAGATAGAGCATGCTTAGCGATAGATAAGCTGACATTTCCTAAAGAACATCCTAAATCATAAATGACGGGGCTTGATGAACACAATAAATTGGCAATTTTTCCAATCCCCTCAATTATATTTTGATAACTAGGGACCGATCGGTTTATCATATCAGGGAAAACATCTACCACTTGCTGGTTGAAGCTGAATTTCCCAACAGCACCTTGCTGAGCGGCGTATATTGTGTCTTGTGAAGATGTTTTTTTGCTTTTTTTCATGTTAAAAAAATAACTTTAATAGATGTAAGAAAAATCGATTTCACTGATAGCATTATAAATATAGGTGCTACTTAGGATGAAACAAAAATTGATTTGCTATTTAAGGTCTTACATAAGCACTTAAATAAGTTAGTATGGTAGCGCAGTTAGCAGGCTTATGTGTACTATTTAGTATAAACAGAATGCTTTGGTAGGGTATTATTTAGCTAAAATGTAAGATTTAGACAAGTAGAAAGACAGCAAATCCAAAATAATAAGAAAAAGTACGAGAAGGAAAATAGTTACGCATGGATAAGTTTTTAATCGCCGATGATCATCCACTGTTTCGTGAAGCACTCAAATCTGCTTTGCAAACTGCCTTTGCAGGCGTCAATTATTTAGAATCAGATTCTTTTACTACAACCATTAATTCATTGCGTCGCCAGCGTACCGTAAGCTTATTATTGTTAGATTTAAATATGCCTGGTTGCGACAATTATTATGGATTGTTAAAAATAAGACAAACTTTTCCAAATTTACCTATCGCAGTTGTTTCGGCCAGCGACGACTTAGAGACCATTGCCGAATCGATGGAGTTTGGTGCAAACGCGTTTATCCCTAAAACGACAGCCACATCTGAGATGGTAACAGCGCTAAAAATAGTTTTATCAGGCGGCTCTTGGGTACCCCCATCAATTCGGGATGCTATAAAAGAGGTCAGCAGCGAGAAAGTTGAGATTGCAGAAAAAGTAAGTGAACTTACGACTAAACAATTCATGGTGTTACGGCTAGTCAAAAAAGGCCTAATGAACAAAGAAATTGCCGCGCAGTTGAATGTGACTGAAGCTACGGTCAAGGCTCATGTAAGTATGTTATTTAAACGATTGGGTGTTAAATCGCGCACTCAAATTTTAGTGGTTATTGAAAAGTTGAAACTAGAGTAGTGTACCTCCAACAAAGGCATACTTTCGCATTATGCTAAAATTTATTGCTGAACAATTTGTCTAAAAATATTGTATCCGAAAATCTTATGCCCAAAAAAAATGAGCCCTTAATCGATCTACACAGACATTTGGACGGTAACGTTCGAATTTCGACAATATTAACATTGGCGGCCAAACATGGTATTAAACTTCCCTTTAATGATGAAAAATCATTAGCTAAACATGTTTTCATTCAAGACAAAACCACCGATTTAATCGCCTTCTTACACAAATTAGATGTAGGTGTTTCTGTTTTAGCAGATGTAGAAGACTGCGAACAAATTGCTTATGAAAATGTGATCGATGCTATTCAAGAGGGCCTAGATCATGTGGAACTTAGATTTTCACCTTATTACATGGCACAAGCTCATGGTTTGCCGCTCGCAGGCGTTGTTGAAGCGGTGGTATCTGGTGTTAATCGGGCCAACAAGGAAAAATATTATAACGCCAAATTAATTGGGATATTAAGCAGAACCTTTGGCGTTGAAGCTTGTTTTGAAGAACTTAACGCAATTCTCAGCGTTAGATCAAATACCACTAGATCAAATTTAGTGGCGCTCGATTTAGCCGGTGATGAGAAAAACTTTCCAGCCCGTCTTTTTGTAGACCATTTCAAACTTGCTCGAGAACAGGGTTTGGATATTACGGTTCACGCCGGTGAAGCAGATGGTGCATCTAGCATTTGGGATGCTATTAAATTGCTTGGAGCTACGCGGATAGGGCATGGTGTTGCCGCTATTCGCGATGAAAGCCTAATGTCGTATATGGCCACACACAAAATTGGTGTTGAAACTTGCATACTATCAAACTACCAAACGGGTACTTGGACCAATATGGCTACTCACCCGGTTAAAACATTCTTATTGCACGGCATTGAAGTTTGCTTAAATACCGACGACCCTGGTGTTTCAAACAATACTTTAATAAGCGAATACTTGCTTGCAGAATCGGTTCTACAATTAGATGATAAAACCCTTGTAAAGTTGAAGGACAATTCTCTATCGCAGGCATTTTTAACGCTTGCAGAAAAAAACGTCATTAGATCGAAATTTAATGGCGCTTAGTTTTTACATACATCTATTTATCTAGATAACACATAAAACAGCAATCATTAAGCCACTTTAGTCTTACCTTTGGGTGCAGGCTTAGCCGCTTGTTTACCCGCAGGGTTGGCAACTGGCTTACGTGCTGGTTTAGCAGCAGCCTTGCGTGCAGGTTTAGCAGCTGGCTTGCGTACAGACTTAACCACTTTATTACTATTCGCAGCAATCAATTCTTGCGGATCGAAATCATCAACATTTATTGTACGTAAACGCCCAGCTTCAGTTTCTATAAGAAGTTCTGCTTCCTGATCGCTTATTATGTTCGCTACTAAGGCTTGCTGAGCGAGTTTATCTAGTTGGGTCATAGGTAACTTTTTACCTAACGAAGCACAAATTTTATCGAAAATAGGCTCTACTTTTACAATGTTTTCCAGTGTCTGTTCTAAGTCACCAAACAAACTTCCTTTTCTTCTTGTTAAGTATTGACCATGACCCAGGCGGTCACGCGCTGAACCAGGATTTTGCAATATATGCGCAATTTTATGTTCTATTTTGTCGCTAGGTTTGTCGTTCACTTTGCCATACGGCTGTACCATTAAACGCAAGAAAGCCGACACAGGTAAAGAGGGAAAGTTACGAATAAAATCGTCAATAGCGATGTCTATTTTACTTAAGCAGTCTTGCATTGCCCAATGTAAAAAGGGTAGGTCTTCTTTATTACGCCCCTGTTCGTCATACCTTTTAAGCGTGGCAGAAGCCAAGTACAAATAGCTAAGTACATCGCCTAAACGTGCAGATAGACGCTCTCTTCTTTTTAAAGAGCCACCAAGAACCGCCATAGAAACATCGGTTAATATTGCAAGATTTGATGAATACCCCTGCAGGCTCCTATAGTACGTAGAGGTTTCGTCTTTAAACGGTGTACCGCTGAACCAATTACGCGATAAGGAAAACCACAACGACCGTACCGTGTTACTTACTGCAAATCCAATGTGGCCGAAAACAACGTCATCAAAGGTATCTAGCTGTTCTTGCTTATCTTCAAGTTGCGCAGCATAAAGCTCTTTTAATACATATGGGTGGCAACGCATAGCGCCTTGACCAAAAATCATCATATTACGCGTGAGAATGTTTGCACCTTCAACGGTAATAGAAATGGGTACGCCCTGATAGGCTCGTCCCAAATAGTTAGTTGGGCCCAAGCAAATGCCTTTACCGCCATGAACATCCATTGAATCGTTAACGACTTGACGCATCTTTTCGGTCAAGTGGTATTTACAAATAGCTGATATAACCGAAGGCTTTTGGCCTAAATCGACACCAGCCGTTGAGAATGACGTAACTGCATCCATTAGGTAAGCATTACCGCCAATGCGCGCTAGCATTTCTTCAACGCCTTCCATTTGCCCTATCGGTATACGAAATTGACGGCGTATACGCGCATATGCACCTGTGCCTAGGGCTAACTGCTTAGCACCACCTGCGGCTGAAGATGGCAAAGTAATACATCTGCCTACCGATAAACATTCCATAAGCATACGCCAGCCTTTGCCGGCCATTTGTTCACCCCCAATAATATAGCTTAACGGCACAAACATATTGGTGCCTTTAACTGGACCATTATGAAAGGGCACATTTAAAGGAAAATGCCTTCGGCCAATCTCTAAACCAACTGTATCTCGAGGAATAAGTGCGCAGGTAATACCTAAATCCTTTTGGACGCCTAAAAGGCCATCGGGGTCTTCTAATTTAAACGCTAAACCAACAACGGTTGCGACCGGAGCAAGGGTTATGTAGCGTTTTGAGAAGGTAAGGTTCATTCCCAGTATTTCTTTACCTTCAAATTTACCCTTGCACACTATGCCTTTATCAGGAATGGAGCCTGCATCTGAACCAGCCTCAGGGCCAGTAAGTGCAAAACAGGGGACTTCTAAACCTTGTGCAAGACGAGGTAGGTAATATTCTTGCTGTTCTTTTGTTCCATAGTGTTGAAGTAGCTCACCTGGGCCTAAAGAGTTAGGCACACCTACGGTAGATGACAATACCGCATTCACGCCTGCTAATTTTTGTAGAACCCGTGATTGTGCATAAGCTGAATACTCCAAACCGCCATATTGCTTTTCAATGATCATGGCGAAAAACTTATGTTCTTTTAAGAATGCCCAAATTTCATCAGGTAAATCAGCGTCAACATGGTTGATTTCCCATTCGTTAACCATTCCACAAACTTCTTCGCAGGGGCCGTCTAGAAAGGCCTGTTCATCACTTGTTAATTGCGGGCGCGCGATAGCATGCAATTTTTGCCAATCTGGCTTACCGCTAAATAAATCACCGTCCCACCAAACCGTGCCTGCATCAATAGCCTCTTGTTCGGTGTCCGACAATTCAGGCGTGACCGACTTGTAAAATGCGAGCAGCCTTGTTGATATAAAATCAACACGAAAAGGTTTATACGCAAGGGGCACGGTAACTAGGGCAAACAGTAACCAACCTAGTAAACCTATGCTTCCAAAAATAGTACCTATTACCATTGTTGCAGTTAACACCGCAACTGACGTAGTGAGTGTATATCGCTGATAAGCAACAACACCAAAGACCGCCATTAAAATTAAAAACCATGTAAAATCGGACATATATTCCCCAAGGTCTGACCAGATAAGTGAAAGGTAACCAGAAATGACTAGAAAATCAAGTAAACAATGTTAAACATTCGTTAACAATATTAACAAAAATGTACAGTGTTAGCGTATACGAAAAGGCTGATACAAAAATCTATTACTATAAATAGTCAAACGTATCTAACTGCATGTCACCTTGTTCTTTGTCGTTTTTGAATTGCTGTAGGCGGACAAGATTAAAATTGAGACTTGGAGCGAACCAAGCGTAGGTGACTCTCTTGGAGGATTCACGACCAATTAGCACTTTAATAGCGGTAATGTTGCCGTAGGGGAGGGACAAGTTGTCGGTTTCAATAACCTCTAGGGTATATTTACGTTTTTCACCCCTGTAATTAATAAAATCATATTGAGTACTCGTAGCACCTTGTGCAAGTTTTTGAGGAAAATCCACTCTGAATAGTTGATTGTCAAACTCACCATTCCACGTTAACTCTTCTCCATCAACAATCTGAATTTTTTGATTTTCTTGGTCGAATTTGACCGAGAGTGCTTTATTGGGGCCCGTGCCAGTGCGTTTATAATCGTAATGAAGTGGTATTAAGCTACCTGACTTATTAGAAAATGTGGTTTTTTCGTAACGTCTGTCAGACAAGAAAAATCGTGACACTTTAGATTGGTAAGTCAGTTCATATTGGTTGTTGTCAATAGGTTTTAGCTCGAGTATAGCGCTGCCTACATCGTTACCGGAGCGAAAAGTCACATAATTAGCGCTGAAAGGTTTCAAATTTTTATAAGCGATAGAAGCCAACTGCACTGATGCTATAGAGGGAACGCCGGCGCTTTTATTTACCAACGCGAAGGTCGGTGATGAAAAAAAGACGCTACTTGCTAATGCGCTTATTAATATAAAGCTAGCGTTTATCCTCGTCATTTTGCAGTCCTTTAGTTATTTTTAACTTGCAGTGAGCAGACTCCTTGTCTATTGAGAGCAAAAAGTCTAAATCTTCACTAAACCATACTTTGTCTTGCTTCAATCGTAAAGTCTCTTGGCAAAACCACTTCACAGCTAACGGGTATATAAGCCATTCGGTGTGTGCTAACTTTGTCTGCAAACTCACAATTGAATCGGCATTATTAACATCAACAACTGACTGTAAGACTACAGGGCCGCCATCTAGTTCAGCGGTAACAAAATGTACAGAGGCACCATGATGAGCATCTCCATTTTCGATAACTTTCTTGTGTGTGTGCAAACCTGGATATTTGGGCAAAAGTGAGGGGTGTATATTCAGCATTCTCCCTGAGAATTGTGAAACGAAACTTTCACTTAATATACGCATAAACCCAGCCAAAACAATCAAATCAGGTGCAAACTCATTAACTGTCTCGGCTAAAGCGTGATCAAAAAGCATTCTATTTTCGAAAGATGTATGGTCAACAACCACATTAGGAATATTATGCGCAGTTGCCCTTTGTAGGGCAAATACCTTAGGGACATTAGAAATGACCCCCACTATTTTACCATTGATAAAACCGGCTGCGCACTCATCAATAATAGCCTGTAGGTTACTGCCTGAACCAGATACAAGCACAAGGATACGTTTTGATGTGGGAGATGAAAGCACAATAATTACTTTATAATAACGGCTTCTTCGCCTGTTTTACTGGTTAACTCACCTATTATCCAAGCGTTTTCACCTGCGGCAGATAAAAAAGCCACAATATCACTAGCGTCTTCATTGTTTACGGCTAATAAAAGGCCTACGCCACAGTTAAATGTCCGATACATCTCATGGGTGCTTACGTTGCCCTTTTCTTGCAAGAAAGAAAAAATTGCTGGCCACTCCCACGATGACGCGTCAATTTGCGCGGTAACGTTATCGGGTAACACTCTTGGAATATTCTCCCAAAATCCACCGCCCGTAATATGAGAAATAGCATTCACATTATGCTCTGCAAGTAGGGCTAATGTATTTTTAACATAAATTCTGGTGGGTTCTAACAAATGATCGATAACTGGCTTTCCATCCAAAGATTCATTTACATCTACCTTGGCAACTTCGATTATTTTTCTGACCAATGAGTAACCATTTGAGTGCGGACCAGATGACCCCAGAGCAATAAGCGTGTCGCCAGCTTTTACTTTTGTACCGTCAATAACTTCGCTAGCTTCTACAACACCGACACAAAATCCAGCCACATCGTAATCATTGCCGTGATACATCCCTGGCATTTCGGCAGTTTCACCGCCAATAAGCGCACAGTTCGATAATTCACACCCTTTACCAATACTAGTAACAACGGCAGCTGCGGTATCAACATCAAGTTTTCCTGTCGCATAGTAATCGAGGAAAAATAAAGGCTCAGCACCCTGAACAATCAGGTCGTTTACACACATTGCTACCAAATCAATACCAATTCCGTCATGTCTATTATGGTCCATAGCCAAGCGCAATTTTGTGCCAACGCCATCGGTACCTGATACCAAAAGAGGATTCTTATATTTTTGAGGTAAGGAGCAAAGCGCACCAAAGCCACCCAAACCGCCTTTAACTTCTGGCCGATGAGTTGCTTTTGAAACAGACTTGATACGTTCTACTAGTTCATTGCCCGCGTCTATATCGACGCCTGCATCTTTATAAGTCAATGAATGGCTTGAATCTGACACTTATATTCCTCTCTTGATTTGGCTATTTAAATCGCGCCATATGTTACCAGTATGACGAATTAAAGGGTATTAAAAACTTAACTAAAATTTTAATGCAAAACCTGAATAAATGTTCGACAATAGGCATTTATTCACCTTAACAGCGAAAGAGAATAATTTGCTAAAAAAATTGTTGATTGATTGCCTATTGCAGTGGTCATGTACAAATAGAACTAATTGTTCAAATGGCGACTTGACTGGCCAACAGCGGACCAAAGATTCACCTTGTCTATATTTAATGCTGTTCGGGTATCTGCTATTCACAAGTAGTTTTACGAGTTTAGCGAGCAACATCGACCACGTTAACATTGGGCGTATCGCTGTGGATGACCAATCTGTTGAAAGCCAGCAAAAGGCGGGAGAGTTGGCACTTCAGCAAGTTTTTGTAAAACTAAGCGGCAATATTGAAGTGATTAAAGAACCGGAAATATCCCGAGCGATCGATAATTACGAACAATTTCTTACCGCAAGCAGTTTTATACAGCAAGGTCAAAGTTTAGTATTTGAAGCAACATTTAATCAAGCTAAAGTAGAAAATTTATTATTAGCAAGTGGACTAAGTGTATGGGCAAGCTTGCGTCCTTCCGCCGTTGTCTGGTTAGCATTAGAGAATAGTAACAAGCAAAAGGTAGTATTCTCTCAATACTCTAACAGTGAAGTGGCACAAAAAGTAAGTTTAAAAGCTTTTGCAAGGGGCGTTGAAGTAGTTACACCATTAGGTGATCTGCAAGATACCATTAACGTGTCTGTTTATGATGTGTGGAATCAGTTCATATCGAAACTACAAGATCAAAGTGTGCGTTATAATACAGATTATCTGATTAGTGCGACGGTTCAACCCTATAATCAAGCTTCAGCAATTTTGTATAAAAACGACAGCGCTCAATTCTTTAACACTCAAACACAAAGCCCTCTAGATGATCAAACAGATTCTGAGACAGATTTATCCGCAATAGACGATCCACAAGCAGCAACTGACGTTTATGTTGACGAGAATCAACAGCAAAGATTAAACAAGCCCAGAGAGCAAAGGCTTCTGGCAAACATACCTATACCGCAAGGCACCACGCATAAACTTGACTATATCATTACATATGTTGATTTTACACGTTCAAAAAAGGTAGAGACTGGCCGTTTATTCGGTGAAAGTGAATACGGTGTTATTTTAGCTTTAGTCGATGTATATGCAAATATGTTAGCAAAAGAATTTGCACTCAATACGCAATCACAGACCCCTAGCCAATCTATCAAGGCAACGGTTAGTGGTATAGATTCTTTAGAAGATTACGTAAATATGATTGCCTTAATCAAATCTATTCCGTCGGTAGAAAATGTACGTTTAATCAAACAATTGAATGATGTTGCATTAATCGAAGTTGATCAAAAAATATCTATAACACAACTCAAATCTATACTACTGCTTGATAACCGACTCAGTTATGACTCAAGATCAGAACTAGCTGCAGTATCGTTTAGGTGGCAAGGCGAATAGATGCAGCTAATATTACCGGTTTCTTTTCGTAAGCAGGATAGCCTAGAAAACTTTGTGGAAGGTGAAAACAGTCAACTTCTTAGCCACGTTCAAGATGTACTCGCCAATCAGGTAAATTATCCACATGCATCTCAACGAATTTGTGTGGTAACAGGTAGCGTAGGCGCAGGAAAATCTCACTTATTGCTCGCCATTAGCGAACAGGCTTCGTTAAATGGGTTAACGCAACAATATGTCGACCTAGCCCAAATTATTAATATGCCCCCTGAAATGCTATTGGGACTCATAAATAAAGATGTTCTATGTATAGATAACCTGCAATCGATCAATGCAATTTCTAGCTGGCAAACAGCAATTTTTGACACGATAAATCAATTTACTGAAGCACAGGGCAAGTTATTGCTAATTGCCACCAGCAAGCCAATTGACGAAATAGAATACACTTTGGCAGACTTACGTACTCGCCTGTCGTGGGGCACAAACTATGCTCTTCACCCGCTTAACGATGCAGACAAATGTGAAGCACTAGAAAACCATTTAAAAGCAATAAGGATAGGGTACACAGAGGACGCGATAGGGTTTTTACTCAACCGTACGTCGCGTAATATGCGCGATCTCAGGTTGGTAATCGACGCTTTAGACAAGGCATCACTTGAAAGCAAACGCAAAATAACAATCCCATTTATAAAATCAACGCTAGGTTTGTAATTAAGCAATCTTAGGTATTTACTTTATGCTAGTTTGAAATATGAAATCTACCTTTGTGTATGTCTGTGTCGGCGTCTCGTTCTAAAGCATTTCGCTGCGCAGGAGTTAATTTTTTTCGTAACACGACCTCACGATTAATCAGCCTATTAAGCGCACTGTTTCCAAAAGGATTAGTATCTTCAGGCGAAATTTCCAAATTTTCAAACCAGCCTAGATTTGGCGCCATTAAAACAGGGACGGGCAGTGATCGTAAAACTACGCGTACATCATCAAGTTCAGGATATACTCGGCTAAGCGCATAAACAGTTCTGTCTTCTAAACTACTTTCGCTAATACGATTGCGCTGCCCCCAAACCACTAGCGGTTCATCGCTGGATGTACGTCCATCAATAATGGCTAAATCGGCCTCGGCGTCTAGTCTATAAAGCATCATATATCGTTCAACTAAAGTAGCAAAGTCTTCACGCTCGGTGAAATATGAATAAAAAGATGCCGCAATATCTGGCGTAAAGAAGCCCTCTACGTCTGTTCCTGCATAGTTACGCTCGATTGTCGTTGGTGTTTGGTTATCAAACCTGACTTGTGCAAGTGAGTGCATTTCACTCGATCGTAATGGCAAGGTAACCGACAATATGTCAGAACTTGTTCCGTTATTTTGGAAGTACGCAAGAGGTGTAGTATTTGTGTTTATAGCCGACCATGAATCAGGCGAGAAAAAATCATTTGCATGCGCGAGTTCATGATACATAAGCCACGAGATACTCGCTTCCACATCAGAGAAGTCTCGTTGTGCACGCCCTTGTTTGTCTATACGAGGTTTTGGGTAGTAGTCATTGTCCTTGGTGTATCGCCAAAAAACACTGAATTGTAAGTCACTACCAAAATCGGACCTAAAGTCGGGTTGGTCGTTTAAGGTATCTCTTTCGGCAGGGGACTGCCAAAAACTATTGGCATCTAAATAAATTGCACCGGTCGCTACCCAGTAGAACGAAGGGCGCACATCGTATGAAATAATTACTGCGGTTACGCCTCGTAACAAATTTAACATGTCGAGACCTGCCGCTGAATTTTGCAAATAATCAGCAAACCTATCGCCCATCCACGCGTGTGATACTAAGGTCCTGTTTAACACATCTTCCACAGAAGGTGTTCTTGTTTGCATACCAATCAAAGGTAAATCTTGGAAAGTACAGGCTGGTGGATTGGGTATATAGTTATTGTAAACGCAGCGTTCTAATGCGTTTTTGAAAGGACTGTTTGCACGATATGCATACATATCTTCACTAATAATATTATTGTTTCCATAAAACAGGCCATTAGTGTCGAAATCTACGTCTTTAATCGTTACCAATACTTCATCTTCACCGCTACCACCGTCGGTATAGCTTACATTAGCCCTATATTTAAGAACAGAATCAGCAATTACCGAGGGCGCATCGAAAAATAAAAACGCATCTTGAGGTGTGACATTCTGAGCCTGTGGCCCACCTAGCTGTGTCCAGACGACGTTTTGCATTGTTTTGCCATCTGGGACGCCAACATGCAATGATACTTTTGAAAGTTCGGTAGCGGTATGGTCAAGTCGTACAGCTGCTTTTTGTTGTCCTGCTGCAGCCGAAAAATCCACAGTAAAGCTACTGGATTGACTTTCTCCTATCATTTTAACATTAACGTTCAAACTATAATTACCACTTGTCGGCACATCAAAGCCAACGGTTTGGCTGTTATTCGCTAAAAATGTTAGCGTTGGCCCACTCGTTTGTTGCCAACTGATTGAATCTACTTGTCTCGTTCCTTTTGGTACAAGAGCAAACCCTATTGCGCCGCCAGCTAATGTTTGCGACTCGCCATATATTTGAACCGTTTGATTGTCTATTAAGGGAGTTATATTACCAGTAGAAGGCGCTATTGTAGTGGGAGGAAGGTTAGGACGGTTATTGTTGGTATTCCCAGAATCAGAACCACCACATGCATTTAAACCTAAACTAACTATTAATAAACCAATTACTTTAGCTTTCATTATCTACTTACCTTCAAATAATTCTTTTTCCTGTTCCATGACTTTGCTTAACTTAGGCAATCCGGTACCTAACTCTTGGCCGCGTAAACGAGCAAACATAGCACACCCTACAAACATCATAATTACGAATACCATTTCGATAACGGCATGAATAATATACGTTGGTTCAACATACATAGTGGTAGCGCTGTGCATGAAATACCAAAGTACAACAAAGCACGACCAAGCATGGGTATATGGCTTAGCTTTTACAATACCGTAAAGCGGGAAGAGTAAAGGCAGCAGGTATACAATAAAGATAAAAGTTATTGAGTAATCTCGGGCTCCTGATAAGCCTAAATACCAAATTGACATCCATGCCAATAAACCTAAATGACCTATGAGGGCCATATAGCGATAAGCTTTGACCTTGGGGGACATAGGAACGTTTTTTAAATTTGTTGTTGACGCTATGTCATCGTCGGCAGTTACCGTTACCGTTACCGAAGAACTATCAATGGGAGAATCGTTTGTTGTAGCGCTTTTGGAGTCATTGCTTTGTGGCATGTAATCATCTCGTAAAAAGGGTAATTGAGCTTATTTTGCTAACTTTATTGCGTGTTGTGCTAATCGAAAGCCCATCTTAACACTTAACACAGCTTCATCGTCACTGAGTTCATCGTTATCACCTATTTGTACACTCGACACACCATAAGGACTACAGCCACTTAACGTTGTGTGTAATTCAGGTTCGGAATATGGCAAGCCTAGTATACACATACCATGATGAAATAAAGGTAGCATCATAGATACTAGGGTACTTTCCTGACCTCCATGCATGCTTGAACTAGACGTAAAAACACAGCAAGGTTTATCAACTAATGCACCTTTTAGCCAGATATCAGTTAACGAATCTATAAAATATTTTAAAGGTGACGCCATATTGCCAAAGTGAGTTGGACTGCCCATTGCTAATCCATCACACTCAATTAAATCACGTTTACTGACATAAATATCGCCATCAATCGGTACAGCAGGTTCAGGCTTAATGTTTGTTCTGGCGGTTATGCCAGGAACGGTTCGTAGCACGGCAATAGCGCCGGCCTGTTCTATACCTGCAGCAATTTTTTTTGCAAGATTTTTAGTTCGCCCGTTTTTTGAATAGTAAAGCACTAACACTTTAGTCATTAAACATGGCCTCAATATTGTACAGTGGTCTGCCAACGGCCGCCAAGCCATCTTTTTGAAAAATCGGACGCTCAAGTAGTCTAGGAAATAGCGCAATTGCATTTATAACTTCAGAATCGGTAGACACTTTAGATAAGCCCGCCAAGGTGAATTCAGACTCTTTTATACGAACCATATCCAAGGCTTTAGTAACGGCGCTTGCTGATTTTAACGAGGTATACAATTGAGTAATATCACTGCTAGATAAAGGTGTTTTAAGATATTCCACTACGACTACATTAATATTCTGAGCTTCTAAGAAAGCTAGCGCTTGGCGACTTTTGGAACATCTAGGGTTGTGATATAAAACGGGATTAGGCATTATTACGCTCCTTGATAATAAAATAATTGATTACAGGTTTAATGGCTTCTCATAATAAAATACGCAGCACACTAGTTTGGTTCATTTTAGCAGCATGTGCTTTTGCGGGAGGTTTGTTTTCGTACAATTTATTGTCATATGATTTTAAAACCTTAGATGAAAAAACGTATAAACATTCTGATTTAGAAGGCTCTATTGTTGTAGTCAACTATTTCGCCGAGTGGTGCGCACCGTGTTTACGCGAAATACCTGAGCTCAATGAATTTTATCATCAAGCACCTGATAACGTGAAACTATTTGCAGTCAGCTTTGACAATCTGAGCAATGAAAAACTAAAAGCAATCCAAACAAAATATAACATTGAATTTCCCCTAGTATCTGAAGTTATGAATGATTTTTCATTTGAAAAGCCTCAATACTTGCCTGCCACATTCATTATAAAGCCAAACGGCGAGTTAGCAGGGCAACTCTTAGGGGAACAAACCACCGCTACTTTAAACGAAGTTATTTCAGCTTTGTAATTTACATGCCTAGTTAAGCTTGAACTAATTAAATACTAAGGCTCATCATCGAAGCTTGTGCTTGACGAAATTGCGCAATACGCCCTTTAATTCGCTGTTTTTCTAATGTGTCGGCGCCTACTTGATTATACGCAAATTGCAGCTCATCAATGGCTAATGGGTAAGCCGATATTAGCGCGTAAATTTCTGCTTGTGTCATATGTGCTTCTTTTTTCATTTGATTACGATTATAGGCATCATTTAACAATTGGTATGCCAGGATGTTTTCTTTATTTACAAGAAGTAAATCCCTAAGCATTTGAATAGCTGGTTCGTAATTTTGTGCGCTAATGTAAGCGTTAGCCAAATTAAGTGTTAGTACAGAGTTTTGTGGTTTATTTCTCCACAAGGGTGTTAGTAGGGAAATCGCTTTGCCAGGCTCTTCTTGCTTAATGTGAATGTCGGTCATTAGGTCAAGATAAAATAAATTTTCTGCATCTGCTTTTATTAATTCATCTAGGACTTCTTTTGCATCATCGAGTCGTTCAACTTCAAACAAACTAATCGCTAATCCATAGTGTGCTGCCTTTTGCTCAACACTATTACCACTTTTAAGTTGGCTGTGAAAAAGGTTAATGTTGCGCTCAGGAGTACTCATATAGCGACCTTGAATTCTGGCTTTTGCCAGATGGAAATCTAGTTTGGGAGATAAATTGCGCACACCGTAACTGCGTGCACGTGTAATGGTTTGTGCCACTCGGTCAGCAGGTAGTGGGTGGGTTTGCAGAAATGCTAACTGAGTAGAGCGTCCGCGAGACTGCGCAAGCATTTTTTCGAAAAAACCAGGGGCACCTTGAGGGTCAAAGCCTGCTCGATACAATATGCTAATGCCTATATTGTCAGCTTCTTGCTCGTTATTTCGAGTAAAGTTAATATTTGCTTGTTGGCCTGCCGCAGAGCTAGCTTGTACCGCAGCTATGCCCGCCTCAGGGTCAGCAATAGCGAGTAGTAATCCGCCTATCATACTGGCTATTTGGAGTGGAGAATTGCGCTTTTGCATTTGTACTCGCCGAGCTAAATGTCGCTGAGTTACGTGAGCTACTTCGTGGGCCAATACAGACGCTAACTCACTTTCCGTAGACGCGGCGGTTAATAAACCGGTATGGATACCAATATGGCCGCCATAGAATGCAAATGCGTTAAGGACGGGGTTATTAATCATGAAAAATCGGAATGGAAACTTCGTATTATCGGCATGGATAACTAATCTATTGCCAATTCCCTGAATGTATTCTTGCAATACTGGATCTTGAACAAGAGGGGCTTGCCCGCGCATCTGGCGCATAATAATATCGCCAACTATCTTTTCTTTATCGATAGTAAGTGCGTCTGAAGCTACAACGCCAATCTCAGGTAGCTGATTTCTATTGCTTTCTATTGATTGGGATATCGTTTGAGCGATTGTATTTTGCCCATACAAACACAACAACAAAAACACGATAAGTTTGTTATAAGCGATAAACTTTTTATACAATAACTTCATCTAAATTAGCTACTTCCATCTTTGACTATATAATTTATACTATGTATAGACCTATAACGGTCAGCTAAGTTTCAGCGATTGACAATATTGTTCAAGAACACACGACATAGCCTGTAATATAGCGTGAAAAACAAATCATCACCATATATAACAAGATAAAATATCTCTACTAAATAAAGGATAGCTCACATGTTAGGTGTTTTCGGAAATTGGTATAAGCGCAAGTTTTCAGACCCAAATGCACTTATGCTTCTGTTGTTTCTTCTCATAACTGCGATTGCGCTTTATGTGTTTGGTGGCATTTTAATGCCCGTATTGGTCGCCATTGTGATTGCATACTTACTTGATGTACCAGTAACCAAAATGGAAAAAATGGGCGTAAGGCGGTGGTTAGCGACCAGCTCCACATTGGTTGTGTTTTTCTTGCTTAGTTTTATTCTAGCGATTAGCTTAATTCCTGTCATTACCAAACAAAGTATTAATCTGGTCAAAGACATCCCACTCATATGGGCATCTGCGCAAACCTGGATAACAAGCTTACCTGCCAAATACCCATCTTTGATTGAAGTGGGTTACATACAAACCGCAATGGAAGGTGTTAACGAACGATTGGTTTCGTTTGGTGAGCAAATTTTGTCTGCTTCTTTTAGTTCTATTGGAGATATAGCTGCAATATTAATTTATATAATATTGGTGCCTCTTATGGTCTTTTTCATGCTAAACGATAAAAAAGCATTTATGCATAGTATTTCAGCAATTCTACCCAATGAAAGGCGCTTAATCACGCAGGTTGGGGAGGAGATGAACCTACAAATTGCTAATTATATTCGTGGTAAAGTGATTGAAATAGTCATTGTTGGTGCAGTTAGCAGTATTGCCTTTAGTATTCTCGATTTACGTTTTGCCGTCCTACTTGGAGTACTTGTAGGGTTTTCAGTACTTATTCCTTACATTGGCGCCGCAGTAATTACAATTCCCGTTGCGGTAGTGGGCTTGTTTCAATTTGGATTTACGTCTGCCTTCGGCTATCTCATGATTGTCTATTTTATCATTCAAGCATTGGATGGGAATTTATTAGTGCCTATTTTGTTTTCCGAAGCCGTGAGTTTACATCCACTGTACATTATTGTGGCGGTACTCTTGTTTGGTGGCTTATGGGGTTTTTGGGGAGTGTTTTTTGCGATTCCCTTAGCCACACTGGTCAAGGCTTTGATAACCGCTTGGTCTTCACCCAATATCATTGCAGAGCAGGCTATAAAAGATAGCGTGAAGCTATAGGTGATTGCTTTTTAGTTCTATATTGGCGGGCTGAGTAGAAGCGATATATTAACGATCTACGGCTAAACAATCTACGTTAAATCAACTACTAAAAAAGCCTGCTAAGAGCAGGCTTTTTTACTTAATAAACACTTAAAATTATAATGCAGCTAGCACAACTTCATGATGGTCTTTGGTTTTGAATTTATCAAACACGTGGCTAATTACACCCGTTTCATCTATCAAGAAACTAAGTCTATGAATTCCATCATACTCTTTACCCATAAACTTCTTTAAGCCCCACACGCCAAAAGCATTGGCAATGGCATGATCTTCATCGGACAACAAATCAAAATTCAATGACTCTTTCTCGACAAACTTTGCAAGGCGGCTTACCGGGTCTGGGCTAATACCTAATACGGTTACATCTTTCGCATCGAGCTTTTTGGTACTGTCGCGTAGGCCCTTTGCCTGAACCGTGCAGCCTGGTGTAGAAGCTTTAGGATAAAAGTAGACCAACACTTTTCCACCTTGAAGCGTCGCAATATCAATATCTTGGCCACGTTGGTTTTGAAGTGTAAATTGTGGGGCAGCATCACCAGCTTTCAGTGTATTCATCATTTTCCTTAATTGGATTGTGGCTAATTTTACCATGTAGTCCCATTCCGTGAAGAAGAGACTTAATATTTGTATCAAACGTGGGTAAGTCAGTGGTTTTTGGGGTCGTTAAAATCATTTTACATTCAAGAATATTCTGACCTTCTTTGGCATATGTTTTTTGTCGAACCGCACTAACGGATACACCATATGTCGCTAATCCTTGGGTAACATTGTGCATAACACCACTTGCATCGTTACCTGAGAAAGCCAAATTAATAACTTGTTCAATGTTTTGCTTTCGATGACCAGTGGTACGCTTCATCATACAAAGAAGATCATCAGTGACGCATAGCGTAGACAACTCAATTTCAAGTAATGTTACCGCCGATTGTGCGCCGCTTACGATCATTGTTAACGAAAAATCTGTGCCGTATTGAGCATGACGACTGTCTAAAATATTACAATTATATTTACTAATGCAAGCGGTTATATTGCTTAGTGCAAGCAATGAACTCTTTCCTAAAATATTTATAATGAGTTGTTCTTGCATGTTTCTCTATTCCAAAATTAAACAGCTGATGAGTATTATCATTCAAGGCGTACATGGTATCAGTAATAATGTGATTGGCGAAATACCGATCTAATATTTTTTTTGAATCCCTTTTTTCGCCAGTTTATTAATTAATTACGAGTGAAACGCTTGTTTTTAGGACTTTAGCACACTACTATTGCGCATCTAAAAAAAGGGGAGTTAAGATGTTCCAAGGTAGTTTTGTAGCGCTAGTTACGCCTATGTTTGATTCAGGCGAAGTTGATTACGCGAGTCTGGCACAGTTAGTCGATTTTCATATACAAAATAAGACCCATGGAATAGTTGCAGTTGGCACTACTGGAGAGTCGGCTACACTGCCCTTTGAAGAACACATAAAGGTCATTCAATTTATAGTTGAATGTGTAGCAGGTAAAATTCCGGTACTCGCAGGTACGGGTGCAAACTCTACCGATGAAGCGGTATTTCTTACTAAGCAAGTCGAGAAATTAGGCGTGGACGGATTTTTAAGTGTTGTGCCTTACTATAACAAACCTCAGCAGGCTGGACTTGTTGCCCACTTTACTGCAATTGCAAGTGCGTCTGAATTACCGCTTATGCTTTACAATGTGCCGTCTCGAACAGTTGTAGACATGAAAACGAGTACGGTGGCTATTTTATCCTCTCACCCAAACATTGTGGGTATTAAAGATGCAACGGGTGATTTAAATCGTTTAGCCGAACTACAATCGGTATTACCAAAAGATTTCTTATTGTTCAGCGGTGATGATGCTACTGGGTGTGCATTTATAAATAAGGGCGGGCATGGGGTAATATCAGTAACAGCTAATATCGCTCCGGCACAAATGTCTGCCATGTGTGAACATTCCTTAGCTAAACAATATAACGAGGCTATTGCAATTGATAATAAATTGCAGCGGCTGCATCGCACGCTATTTTTAGAGCCTAATCCTGTTTTACCTAAATGGGCGCTATATAAAATGACAAAGATGACATCTCCATTTTTACGATTACCTATGGTTTTGCCTGAACTTAATCAGCAAATAAGTATCGAACAAGAGTTAAAAGAACTAGGATTAATATAAAACCAAATGAAAAATAACCTTATCTTCACCATTTGCGCGGCATTAGTGGTAAGCGCATGCTCAAGTCCAGGCTCTCGAGAGCGTACGTCTGGTGATTATGAATATATGGAGGCTAAACAACAAAGTGTTGAATTGAAAGTTCCTGACGACCTAGAAAGGCCTCAACGTTCCAACCGCTACGATCTGCCTATTTTAGAGTCTTCAATTAGTACTAAAGCGCTTTTAGGTGAAACCATTAGAATTAGCTCACCTCGTTTGGTATTGCCGCTGGTAGATGGTTCACATGTTGAAGAGGGCAGTGACGGCGCTATCGTCATGTTTGATCAAATAGACGATAATCGTACCCTTGATAAAACTATATGGGATAAGGTGTTGTCTTATTTAGAACAAAATAACATTGGTGTAGCAGACTTTGATAGAGAGAATAATACTCTCGTTACCGATTGGGTTATTTCTGTCACTGAACTAGATACCAGTTGGTATGAATTTTCGAACGAGTATGTTGAACAAGCCAAAAAATTCAAATTGTCACTCAATTTAGCGCCCCATGGAAGAACCGCATCTTTGACCAATGAGATTGTCGATTATATAGATGAAGATGGTAATGCGGCGATAACAGAAATGGACCCCATTACACAGCGTACAAATGAAGTCGAGTTTCTAAACTATATTATTGAGGAATATGATTTTGGTGTTCGCTTAGCTAGGTCTGAACGGTATGCAAAAATAAGAGATGGATTTACGTCTGAACTAGGTTTCAATGCCGATGGCGATTCAGCCATGCTGGTTAATGCTAGCTACAACAATGCATGGCCCAGATTACTATTGGTATTAAGAACGATGGGCTTTGATGTTATCGATTTGGACCAATCATCTGGTATTATGTTTGTTGTATATAATGGCACTGAAGATGGTTTTTGGTCAGGCCTATTTGCGGAAGATGAATTACCGCTAGAGAAAGATGACTATCGCATTTTTGTTGAGCGTGCTGGTGAAAACTCTAGCGTTACATTTAAAAACAATGAGAACGTTGCGTTTGATGCTAAGCAAACAAGCGATATTTTCCCTGTATTTCAACAACAAATGGCCTCTGACAACCTAGATTTATAGGCCAAAAAGTTAAATTTACTAGTGGAGTAGTCATGCACAAAGTTTCTGAGTTGTATCGCGGAAAAGCGAAAACGGTTTTTGTTACCGATGATCCCAATAAACTTATATTGGAGTTTAGGGATGATACATCTGCTTTTGACGGTGAGAAGATAGAACAACTTAGCCGAAAAGGTGAGGTGAACAATAAATTCAACCACTTCATTATGCAGAAATTAGAAGCCGCTGGCATTCAAACTCAGCTTGAATCGCTCATAAATGATAATGAAAGCGTCGTAAAAAAGTTAAGTATGATCCCTGTAGAATGT
>CAXMOM010000057.1:0-7512 GCA_964195425.1 Acidiferrobacterales bacterium | reverse complement strand
GGGCTCGTAGGTCAGGCAATTGTGTTAATTTTTCTGAGTTTGGATAGGTAAGATCTAAATGAACCAATATCTTTTGAATGACCAGAGGGTCTATGATGCAAGCAATTATAGTAACGTTATGGTTTTGACATTTCTCGCACTGCTAATTTTTCTGAACTACCGCCTATTGATAAATTGTTTTTCGGCATCACTCTTCCACTAGGCATTGGATTGGTACTTGTAATAAGTCCAATTGAGAATGTTATATCAAGGTTTATTAAATCTATTCCGAAAGAATATAGCATGTAGTAAGCGCAAAATAGGTGACTGGATATAGAAATATAACAAGGCGTTTAAACGGAACAAAAAAACAGTGGGTTACGTTTCGCTTCGCTACACATTATAACCCAAAATTTTTGTCCGCTTAACGCTGCGTTATGTGTCTTTAAGGAGTGGAGTTCATGGAAGGTTTAGATTGCTCAAATTGTAACAATAAAATTGCTGTAACATGGTCACGTTATTGGCGTTCAGGTTTTGGGTTTTATTACTGTCCTGATTGCGATACCAAGTTGAAATTTAGCACTACGCCACGATGGATTCAGTTTTCATCTTGGGCATTACAATTAACAGTGTTTGTTATTTGTTATCACCTTATTCAAAAATTTGGCTTAGTTGGTTCTGTATCTTTATTCTTATTAATACCTGTTTTCGTATTTGATAAAAAGCTAGATACCAAATTTGGAAGTTTAACAAAATCCACATAACAAGCTAATTAACAAGGACAAAAAACTGTTTGCTGTTTTCGTCCCTCAACATTTTAGCAAACAATTTTTTGCCTGTTATTAGGGCGTTAGGTGTTTTTCAAACTAAGGATGAATATGTCAAATATGATGGATAAAATTCAAATTCAAGATAAGAAATCCAGTTTTAAATTAGTAATGGTATTAGCTTTCGTTTTGGTTGCTATATCTTTTTTTGCTGTTGGTTTTCTATATGCTCAAGCACCAGAGATAGAGTTACTAATCAAATTGTTGGGTATCTTTGGCGGCATAAATATTGGGTTAATCTATTATTTATGTACAAAATACAATGGTGTAATTAACACCTAACAAGCCAAGTCAGCGGGAATTTCACTCGCTGAAAACACTCATAAAATCCCCTGCTTGGGGCGTTATGTAACATGGAGAGTTTAATGTATCGTTTACCCCTTTTAATAATATCCACGATTTTTCTTACTTCTTGCGATGATAATAAGGAAGAAGCTTTTGAATGCCCGACAATCATGGTACCAGTAATAATATCAGCAGTACGTATAAACCTCTTCGATGTTAATAAAGCCCCGATAAACGTTTGTGATGCAATTTTAACCATTGATAATCCTGATAACTATCAAACGATTTATGGTTCAGCGTTTAACAATTGTGAAGATCGTTTTAGCTTGGAAGGTGGATCTGATTTAGTAGAGCATGATGTACTTATTGAAAAAGCAGGTTTCCTCAACCAAGAGTTTAAAGCTGTTTTACCTATAGCAACCAAGTGTTCCCATGAAACACTTGAGCTAGATGTTTATTTAGAAGTAAATTAACAGTATTTATAAAATGTTACATAACAAGTTGCTCAAACGGAAAAATAACAGTTGGCCATCGCTTCGCGATTATTACCAACCATTATTTTCCGCTTAGCAAGACGTTAGTAGCCCTATCCGTTATTCAATGTGGCTACTGGTAATTGGGTACGCAAACTGGTAAGTTTTTAGCTCGGCAGTGTGGGGCAATTAGTCACACCATTAAAAGGAAGTTGGTCATCACATTTACATCACACATTTCAACTTCACTACCGCTGGTAAATTCAATATTTAACTTCAGCAGATTATGTAGTAGCGTGTCAGTTATAAAAATTAATCAAGTGCTTGCGTGTATCGTGGGCACTAACAAGTTAAATCAACGGAAAATCCCTCGCAGGCCAAACAACGGCCAAAGCGCTCGGTCTTTCCGCTGTTTAAAGCGTTATATTTATTTTTTAGGGTCAACGTAAAAATTTTGAAAGAGAGTTGAAGTGAATATGAATGAAAACAGTACAAAATTATCCGATGAATTACTTGAAGGTAATGAGCCTAGTTGCAATAACACAAGTTGTTGCCCACCTAAAAGTCCTATTGTAAGGGCGACTCCAAAAGTTGGGCGTAACGATCCTTGTATTTGTGGTAACGGGCGTAAATATAAGAAATGTTGTGGGAAAAATGCATAAATTATCCTTATGCGTTCAAAATATAACAAACAAATCATGGCAGGGACGCGAAAAAGCTGCGCCCCATATTTGAAACGTTAGGTTTTTAATTGAACTCTGTTTCATCATTTAGTCTTAATTAGGGAAATCAAAATGAAAATAAAATATGGAGCTTTACTCGCTTTTACTTTATCAGGATGTGCAGGCTTACCAAGCCAAGAAGAAGCTGCAAGAGCTGATTATGGTAGTTATCCATCAAGTTATGAAAGTGTTGTTAAAAAATATTTTGAATATACGCTCAAAGATCCAGATTCAGTGCAATATCGAGGCATTACTTCACCGAAGAAATGGTGGTTAGGTAATCGGATTGATGGTGCTAAATATGGATATCTAGTTTGCGCAACTTCAAACGCAAAAAATTCTTTTGGTGCATATACAGGTTATAGTACAGATGCTCTTCTAATCCGAAACGACACAGTTATTCAATTTGTATCTAAAGGCGACTGGTGGGGCAAACCACTTTGTAGCTAAAGGGCTAAACTATGAAAATCACATATAAAGTTATAAAAGGTAAAAATGCAAATAATTTGTTTGAACCGCATAAACACAAAAATGGAAAATTTGCGGTAAGTAAAACTAGATTTGTTGCTGACTATATTTATGTAAATACCTACGAAGAAATTATTACGCATTTAAATAAGGGGTATAAAGTTCGAATGAGTGATCCAATAACACATGAAAGCCCATCTCTTATAAAAAAGGAATCTTTGGTGTTAACCAAAACCTAACAAGAAATTCAACAAGGACAAAAACAGCGGGCTTTTGTCATTTCGTTACTATTTAAGCGCACTATTTTTTGCCTGTTAATTGGGCGTTATATTTTTAATCTATGCTTCAGGCATTACTCAATTAATAAAAGGATTTTCATATGGATGTAAATTTATTTGGTATCTTCGTAACAGTTGCAATAGCACATTTTCTTGCGTTGTTAAGTCCGGGCCCAGACTTTGTATTAGTTGTAAAAAGCGCAATACGTAATGAAGGTAAAAATGCTATTGGTGTTGCTTTAGGTATTGCATCAGCAAACGCTTTGTATATTGGATTGTGTTTGATTGGGGTGGGTTCTATTCTAGCTGCTTCTGTTACCGTTATGATTATACTTAAAGTTATCGGAGGACTATTTCTAATTTATCTTGCTGTACAGGCTTTACGTGCGAATAAAAGCTCGTATAGCAACTTAGATATAGCTGATAATTCTCATTCAAATGAGGTTAAAACTACTTTCTTTAAGGAGTTAATTACTGGGTTTATGTCTGGCGTATTGAATCCAAAAAACTTATTGTTTTATCTTAGTTTATTTACTGTTGTGCTAACCCCTGAAGTCGGTTTTGCTTTTAAGTTAGGCTTAGGTCTTTGGATGACTGGTATTGTTTTCTTATGGGATCTATCTGTTATCTTTCTCCTTTCAACACCGAAAATTCGAAGTAAATTTACCAAACTAGCTTATTACATTGATAAAGTTACAGGTGCTATATTAGGGCTTATTGGTTTTGCTATTGTAAAATCAGCTTTAACGAAAGAATCAAAATATAACAAGCTAATTAACAAGGACAAAAAACAGTTTGCTGTTTTCGTTCCTCAACATTTTAGCAAACAATTTTTTGCCCGTTATTAGGGCGTTAGCCGTTAAATCAACAAGGAGTGTCGTTCGATATGAAAACAATCACAATATTATTATTTTTACTACTTTCAGGATGTTCAGCAAACTATACAACTGAATCATTTGTTTACCAAGATGAGCAACCAGAAAAACAACTCAATATCACTAAAATTCAAACAGACCTAACTGAAGCCAAGATATCGGGGGTTGCGTCAGCTGTGAGTTTAACTACTGAGGATGGTATTACGCTTAGAGGTGTGAAATTAATAAACAAGGATGCTTTGGTGAACATTGTCTTTTTCAGTGCCAACGGCATGAAAATTAGCACTTCATCAAAAATATTAAATAAGTTTTCGTTATTACCTGCAAATGTGATTTGGTTTGATTATAGAGGTATGGGAGTAAGTGATAAAAAAGAGAACTTATCTCTTATTAGCTTACGAGCTGATGCATTAAGAATTTTTGATTTTTCAAAAAGTGAATTCCCTACTAATTTACCAACAACCATCCATGGTTTATCAATGGGATCTGTAGTTGCAAGTTATGTTGCAGCTAATAAAGAAATAGATGCGTTAATTCTTGATGGTGCCATTAGCACAGTTCCGGTGTTAGTTGATAATTTGATGCCTAGCTGGTCAAAACTATTTTATTCAGTTAATTTATCACCTGAATTAGCAGAAATAAATAATGGTGATTTCATTAAAGAATATAGAGAACCATTACTGTTCTTAATTGGTGAAGATGATTCAACTACTCCAGTGGAAAACTCGAAAGAACTTTACAATATTTCTTCAAGTCAGATTAAGGTTTTGGCTATCATACCCAATACTGAGCATGGCGAAACAATGAGAAAAGACAAAGCAATAAAAGCATATCAGGACTTTATTAATAAATTAGTTTGCTGTAAAAACGGCTAACAAGAACATCAAACGGTAAATTTACAGTTGGCTTTTTTCGTTCCTCAAAATTTTAGCCAACTATAATTTTCCGCTTATGTAGGCGTTAGTTGGCAACAAGGAGGTCAGGGTGAAGTATCTAGTATTAATTACGTTACTAACTTTTTCATTTAGTAGTTTCGCGTGTGAAAAAATTAAAATAGCACATGACAAATTATTAAAATCTAATTTTTCCGTAAATAAAAACTTTGCTTTCAGTATGGATAATGAAAGTAAAATCAAACTTACAAATTTCATTAAATATAATAACGGTTCATTAACTCATTCAAAGGAATATGTGTCGTTTATCGCTAAAGATTTTAAATATAAAGAAGATAATACAGAACACTTCCTAAGATCTGATTTCACATGCGAGAACATTAAAGTTGAGAATGAAAAGGTTATCATTAACTTTGTTCGACACGACAAAAGTTACACCTCCTATTTTCTATATCAAAAAGGAAAATTACTCCCTGTAAAAACCATAATAGAAGGTGAAATTGGTATGTTATTTATGAATTGGCATTTAAAAAGCATAGCGAATTATAGTAACTTCAAAGAGTTGTAGTAGTTTGCCAACTAACAAGTAATTAAACAGGGACAAAAAACAGTTTGCTGTGTTCGTTCTTCAACATTATAGCAAACAATTTTTTGCCCGTTAATTGGGCGTTATGCTTCCAAATTACCTACGAACAGTCGCTACTCAGTTTGATCCACGGATTCATTCAAAAGGTTAATACTAGAAATTAGGTCAGAGCCTCAGAGAGAGAATTGACCTGCATTTTGTCAGCTGCCAGTGCTGGGTTATTCGGTAAATGTTGAGAAACGCGCTTCAACCAGCCCTTGATAACCGGGTGCTTCGCCGCGCTTAACTCTTCCTCCAACCCAAACATGTAGTTAAATACGAGTTGTGGAAAGACAGCAAAATCAAGCATGGTTGGCTGATTTAGCTCGCCCATATAGGGACCTTCACCAATGTGCTCAACGAGTTCTGAAAGAATGCGAACTTGCATGTCCTCATGGCTCTCAGTGAGATCCATATGTTGGCCCATGTGCTGTATGAAAGGCGCTTTCCGAAGCCCCACTGGCCAAATAAGGCGTACCGGCCAAGGCAGGGGTGTATCCGCGCTCACTAACGCTGCCAGACGCCATGCTCTGCGCAAAAACTGAGTGGTAATGTTGCCATCAATCGCGCGCCTGAAAAGACTTATGAGGAACGTATCGCTTATCCAACGATCAATTTCGTCTATTTTTGCCCGATGCTCCAAGGGGTAAAGCGGTTTTTCTGGAAAGAGTTCATCCAACCAAAGGGCATGATCAGAGGACTCGCGTTTCCATTCACCATCCACTTCCAGCACAGGTACCTGTGTGCCGTTGGTGTGACCAATGGTGGCCTTGGGTTTGATTGGGTTAACCGGAACGTGGGAGAAATCAATCCCCTTGTAGTATAGAAAACACGCAGTTTTTCGAACGTAAGGGCTAGTGGCATATCCAAAAAGCTTTACTTTTGGCATAGGTTCTCCGTTGGTGAAGTGAATTGCTATTAAGTAGTGCTCCCTATAATATGAGCTATCACTCAGTTTAAATACTCGGATTGAACGCTTATGCCAGGGATAAAACCTAAGTCATTGTTTGAGCTTAAGAAACTTCCTAAACAGCGTCGCTCAAAAGCAACTGTTGAGGCCATTCTGGAAGCAGCTACTCAGTTATTACTTGAGATTGGTTATGACAAAACTAGCACTAATCGGATCGCGGGGCGAGCGGGTGCGAGTATAGGATCTCTGTATGAGTATTTTCCTGGGAAGGAGGCGATATTTGCAGAAATTAGGCGTAGAGAAGACGCTAAGATATACCGCGCGAGCGCTCAGAGTGCTGTTCCCGACACCATTAGCGATATGCTTCGATTGCATATCACTGCCTATGTTGATTTTGTGCGCTCAAACTTAGACTTGCATGTGGCTCTTATACGCGAGGTACCTCAATTTGCAGTCGCAAATGCCGAAGCCGAGCTTCTGCGGATCTATTTGCCGCTGTCTACAAAAGAGCTAAAGGAACGCAAGCAGCAACTTCGCAAAAACCGATCGCCCTCATTTGCGACCGAATTTATAATCCGTGTTGTTAGAGGAACGATTAGTGAATATGCCCTTTATGCTCCAGAGCATCTAAATGATAGGTTCACTGAAAATTTACTGGATATGCTGGAGGGTTATTTGGTTGGCTGATGCATATCCGTTCGATTGCCGGCAGAGTGATTTGAGATAGTTGATGAGAGACTGCACATAGATGGGCATAACAAATCAAGCAAGCGGGGCGCCTCGATCGGCGCACCTTCTTGAGGCGTTATATGGTTTTATTTATTAGTGTCAAACTGACTTTAAGGGATACGCAAATGAGCGAAGGTGATAAAGAGAAAACACCTCAAAAAAACAATATGGGGTTAGCAATTGCGATGGGTGGCGGAATAGGTCTTATTTTTGATCTGTTTCTCTTTGATGGTGTAGGTATTGGGATTTCAATTGGTGCGGGTATTGCTTTAGCTAGTTTTAATAAAAGATAAAAAAACTAAATTTCGAGTATAGTAAGTATTAAAGCTATTTACTACCTCCTGTGTCAGCTGTGTTTTGGACTGGGTTGGTTTGTTTAAGTACCGAATTATGGTTGTATTACATAACATGCTTGCCCTCAAACTCATGCTTAGACAGTTCATTGGTG
>CAXMOM010000056.1:0-35131 GCA_964195425.1 Acidiferrobacterales bacterium | reverse complement strand
CTCTCCATCCCCGTTGTTGGAGCGCCCCTGTTTATTATTTCAGGTCCCGAACTAGTTATCAGCCAATGTAAGGCTGGAATCGTTGGTTCATTTCCGGCGCTAAATGCTCGCCCAGCGGAAATGCTAGATACCTGGCTCACTCAAATAAATGAGGAGTTAGATGCTTATAACAAAGCTAACCCAGACTCGCCAGCGGCGCCCTTTGCCGTCAATCAGATAGTTCACAACTCCAACGATCGTTTAATGCATGATGTAGAAATGTGTGTAAAACACAAAGTGCCGATTGTCATTACATCATTAGGAGCAAGGCCAGAGGTGTTCGACGCCATCCATTCTTATGGTGGGATTTGTTTGCATGACGTAATTGATAATCGCTTTGCAAAGAAAGCTATCGAAAAGGGTGCTGATGGTCTGATATGCGTAGCCGCAGGTGCCGGTGGTCATGCAGGAACGCTTTCTCCTATGGCTTTTGTGCAAGAAGTGCGTGAATGGTTCGATGGACCTATCTTACTTTCTGGCGCTATTTCTACCGGTCAAAGTGTACTGGCTGCTCAAGCGATGGGGGCAGATTTAGGCTATATAGGGTCGGCCTTTATCGCCACTAAGGAAGCTAACGCAGATCCAGCCTATAAGCAGGCTTTGGTCGATTACGCGGCTAGCGACATCGTTTATACCAATTTGTTTACTGGTGTTCATGGTAACTACCTAAAACCTTCAATTACAGCGGCAGGAATGGACCCTGATAATCTACCTGAAAGTGATGTTACGAAAATGGACTTTGGCTCTGGCAGTACTTCAAAAGCCAAAGCTTGGAAAGATATTTGGGGCTGTGGTCAGGGCATTAACGCCATTAAGGAAGTACAATCTGCAGGGGATCTAGTGCTTAAGTTGAAGTCTGAGTATGACGCAGCGCGAGAAAGGTTGCTGTCAAGTTAGACAACGTTTTAGGATAAAGGCAGAGCAATCTTAAAATTGTTCTGCCTAAAAGAACTACTGTGATTTAAAACAAAGTGCAGCGCTAAATAGCGGTTGATCCACCGTCTACAGGCAGCGCGACTCCTGTAGTAAAGCGTGCCAAATCCGAACATAAATACAACACGGCTGCAGCTACTTCTTCAGGCTGCCCAATACGGCCAACGGGATGAAGATTTTTTATGAACTGTTCTTTTTGAGGATCGTTCTGTGTTGCCCGTTTATACATTAGCGTATCAATAACGGCCGGACAAACAGCATTAACACGCAGGCCTTTTTTACCGTATTCGACTGCAGCTGATTTAGTTAGCCCAATCACAGCGTGCTTGCTGGCACTGTAAATAGCCATTTTGGGAGCCGCACCCAAACCCGCAACAGACGCGGTATTTACTATGACCGATGTAGCTTGTAAAAGCATAGCGGGAATTTGATATTTCATGCAGCGCCAAACACCTTTAACGTTTACCTCCATTATATTGTCGTAAACTGCTTCTTCTGAATCTGCCAATTTACTTTGTTCAATTTCGATACCGGCATTATTAAAAGAGATGTCTAACTTCCCATAGGTTTCTAAGGTGTCATCAACAAGAGCTTGAACATCTTGGTCTTTTGTTACGTCGCAATGAATATACGTAGCGATGCCTCCCGCTTGAGTGATTTTAGAAGCCGTTTCTTCACCATCTGTTTGATTAATATCAGACACCATTACCCTGGCACCCTGCTGTGCGAACGCTAATGCAGTTGCGCGACCAATTCCGTTGCCAGCACCCGTAATTAACACTACTTTATTATTAAAATTATTCAACGCTTTACCCTAAATAGATGCAAGACACAGCACCATAGGGGCTTTAGTCTGAATGTGGAAATATTTTATTTTCATGGAAGTGTATAAGTGTGGATAATTATAAATAGAAAACTTACGGGCCGCGTTGTTTACCCCCCGTAAATTATTCTTGTTGGGTTCTTTTAACTATTTTAATAATTCATGATCAGCGGGTAATTGTTTCATAATCCACATAACTAAGCGGTGTTTTAAACTGGCCAAATCTTCTTTGTTTTCCGGTAGTGGAGTGATCAATTTGTCATGCACTAAAAGTCGATACAAACTTTCAACTTTTTGTTTTGACGAATCTGTAGGTGAAAACGCATTATAGCCACGTTTTTTAGCATAGCTTTCTGCAACCGCAATAGCTTTTTGTAGAAGCGCACTTTCATTTTTTATCTTTTTCATTACTTACTATTTTAATACCTTGGTAAAATTAGTATCTCGTCGAAAAGGCGACCATCAGGATTTTACATACCTTCTGGTGGTCGCCTAGACCCAAAAATTCAGTGTTTAGCTGGTCTTGTGAAATAGACATATTCGTATTAGCTAGAAGTACAACGCTCAGTAGTATTAAGGGCGTTTAATTTAACAGTCTTACTGTGTTATTTCCGTTTTAAGACAAACCTTTCGATACTCGAATAGTATAATAATAAAAACGTAAGGTGAAGATAAAAAATAGGTACTGTGTGTCCCAGTTGAAATGACGACGTATGCTTATCCAAAAGGTACATAGAGAGCGATAATTATTACGTTATCAAAAAAAAGGGGAGCAAAATTGTGCTCCCCTTTCTACATGTCATCAACGAACCATCAGTTTACATACCTGTGTCGTCCTGGCTCACTTTACCTGCATCCGCGCTTTCGCTTGGTACCGGAAAACCGCGTGTCTTAAGGATATATTTCACCTGCGGATCATTGCCACGGAACTTGCGGTAAGCTTCTTTGCGATCGGTTTCATTGCCGGTGGCCATAATGATTGAACGGAAACCCTCTGCTGTATCTTTGTCCCACACATCGCCTGCTTCTTCAAACGCTGCCCAAGTGTCTGCACCCATCGTTTCCGACCACAAATAACTATAATAGCCGGCCGAATAAGCATCAGACGAGAACAGATGATTAAACTGAGGCAGGCGGTGACGCATCACTATTTCTTTTGGCATGCCTATTTTCGCCAGCGTTTCGCGTTCAAATGCGTCCGGATCGGTAACCGGTTTTTCGCGGTTATGCAGCATCATGTCGACAATTGCTGAGGACAAATATTCGACAGTCGAAAAGCCTTCGTTGAAGGTTTTCGATTTGTTGATTTTGTCTACTAGTTCTTGTGGCATAGGTTTACCAGTTTCAGCGTGTATTGCGTAAGTATCAAGAATATAACGGGTCAACAACCAATTCTCGTTCACCTGACTTGGGTATTCTACGAAGTCGCGCGGCGTTCCGGCTAGGCCAGGGTAAGTGATATCATAGTTTAGATAATGCAGCGCATGTCCAAATTCGTGGAATAGTGTTGTGGCATCATCTAGGCTAATAAGCGTAGGTTGCCCGTCGCCTCCCTTAACGAAGTTGTTGTTGTTTGACGCCAACACATAATTATTCTTGCCGCCTAAATCATATTGACTACGATAGGTTGTCATCCATGCACCAGAGCGTTTGCCTTCACGAGCAAAGTTGTCTAGATAAAACAGTCCAATTACCTTGTCGCCACGCTTAACCTCAAACGTTCTAACTTCTGGGTCAAACACCGGAACGGTGCCGGTGTTGTCGTTAAACTCCATGCCATACAGTTTGCCAGCCGCATCAAACATTGCATCAACCATGTTGTCGAGCTTGAAGTAAGGCTTTATCTCGGCTTCGTCTAGATCATACTTTACCTTGCGGACCTTCTCTGAATAGTAGCGATAATCCCACGGAGCTATCGTAATACCTGCATTTTCAGCGTCGGCAACTTCCTGCATGTCGGCTACTTCTTCAGTCACTCGACCAATTGCTGCGGGCCAAACTTTCATCATAAGCTCCATCGCCGCTTCTGGCTCTTTCGCCATTGTGTCGGCCATGCGGTAGTGAGCATGTGTTTTGAAACCCAGCACCTTTGCACGGTCAGCGCGTAGCTTTAAGATTGCAGTAATGGTCGCATTTGTGTCATTTTGGTCACCGTTGTCGCCGCGGTTGATATAAGCGTTATAAACGGTTTCACGTAGGTCACGTCGGGTAGAGTTTTGCAGAAACGGTTGCATCACTGATCGTGTGTTTTTCAGCGCCCAGCCTTCTTTGTCTTGTGCCTGTGCTGCGTCTTTAATAGACGCAATAAAGCTGTCAGGTAATCCGGCTAAATCGGCTGCATCGGTTAAATATATATATGTTTCTTCATCTGCCAGCACTTTGTTGGAAAACTCATTGAAGGCTTTCGACAATTCGGTATTGAGCGCGATGAGTTTTTCTTTTTCAGCACCATCTAGTAGCGCACCGTTGCGAACGAGTTGCTCGTAATTGCGTTCTACTAAACGCAGTTGTTGTGCATTCAAGCCGGCGGCTACTCGCCCATCATAAACCGCTTTAGTTTTTACAAGTAGTTTGGGATCGAGCGTTAGTTGATTAAAGAAAGCAGAAATTTTCGGCAACCATTCACCTTGAATTGTGCGTATTTTTTCATTTGATAGGTTACTGGAATGCACGCCCCATATGGAGAACAGCTCGTCTGCGGAATTGCCAGCGAGTTCCATTGGAATAGTAAAGTTTTCGAACGTTGCAGGCGCTGGATTGTCGCGTATCGCGTTAACTTCCAACTCGACCTCGTCCATGACCGCTTGAAAAGCCCCCGGAAAATCAGAAACTTCAACCTTGTCCCATGCCGGTACTCCGTCATAAGGTCCAGTCCATGTCTGCAGTACGCTATTGCTTGTTGTTGCATCGTTTTCAGCTTGCATTACGCTAGCTTCAGTTAATTCGGCTGCAGTCACTTTTTTGCCATGATTGTCAGCCATTGCTGGTGTGGCGCTTATGCCCAAAAGTGCAGCACTGGAAACGCCCAGGATTAATTTACGGCTGGAAATGGTGAATCGCATTAATGTTTCTCCAAATAGTTTGACCTATATTCAGGCCTCAAAAAAGGCGCCTGTGGCGCAGTTACGAGCTCCTTAGAGTAAACGATGTACCTTATCTATTCAATATTCGCTGATTTTGCCTTTTTTTTGTACTATGGCGGTGCTTATCAAAGCAGATTTATGAGAATGCGTGCGATGCCTATTTAATGAGTATCTGCTTAACCAGCAGCCTGATAGAATATGGCGCAAATACCAACATGAGAATACTATGATTAAGACTAATGACGACATTACCGGCGGTGATATAAGTGCCAATGAAACCGATGGCAGCGGAGGGCTTCACCGCATGTCTTATCGCGATGTCGCTATGCACAAAGTCATGCTTCAAGATCTTATTCGCACCGAGGCTTACGAGAAATCTATAAAGGCAGTCGTAAAGCCTAGTCACAGTGTTCTCGATTTTGGCTGCGGTAGTGGTGTGCTATCGATGTTTGCGGCACGTGCGAAGGCCAACAAAGTGATTGCGGTAGACCGCTCACCTTTTATTAAGAACGCAAAAGACATTGCTCTTGCGAATGGCTTTGAGAATATTACTTTTTATCATGACGATCACCAGTCGCTAAAATTAGACGAGAAGGTCGATGTTATTGTGTCGGAATGGATGGGCCACTGCTTGTTTTATGAGGCTATGCTAGAACCCTTACTAGCGATAAGAGATCGTTATTTGGCTAAGGGAGGAGTAATGATACCCGCGCAATTGAGCTTGCATGTGGGTTTGGTTAACGATGAAGATGTATTGGATGATTTATGTTTTTTGCAAAATAGCCCCTACGGTCTCGATTTTTCTCCCATAGCCAAGGTGCCCTTTCACCAGTCAGATTTGGTCGCACTCGAGCCCGAAAGCTTGTTAGACAGTATTGCAGATATGGGTGCAATTGATATGCACACTATAACCAAAACAGATACGCCAAGAGTATTCACCTCTGCGCTAATACCCAGTGAAAAAACTAAGATATTTGCGCTGTGTGGCTGGTTTAGCGCTCAACTCAGCCCTGGTGTGCAATTTGGTACTGGCCCCAATGATATACCTACCCATTGGGATCAAATTTTGTTCCCGCTCCCCGAGCCCTTTGCCGTTGATCCTTCACGTGAGTTGACCATTACCCTATCGCCTCAGACAGAGCAGGTAGGTAAGGAACAATTTTGGTGTTGGTCTATTTCAAACGGGGAGAAGACGTTAACTGTGAATGAACAGCAGCTACAGCAACAAGCTATTGTTGCTGTGCCACAGGGTAAGCTTTAGAGTATATTATTCATACCGATGACATGTGTCAATTTTATAAGGACTAGCGTAGGCAAGTTTAGCAAGACTAAAGTTTACGTACTTTTTTTCGTGCATACAATACGAAAAATGATATCAATAATAGACCAAAAGATGCGGGTGCCGATACTTGTTCGCCCGGTGTTCCTGGAACTCCTGCTACGTCAAAAATAAAATTATCAAAGCCAATACCGCCTAAGTCAGAATTTGTTATTGATACACCAGCGACGGTCCTTTCGCCATTATCAGTAATGAAGCCGTAAGATTGGAAAGTGGCACTATTTAAATTGAATAATATTTCTCCTAGCAAAATGCCGTCTCTAGCCCAGAACTGAGCGGTAGCTGTGCCGCCATTACCGCCAACAATATCAAATCCGAATTCAGATTGGTCAAAGTCAAATAAGATAGCAATAGAACCTTCACCCACAGCGTCGGGACTTGGGAATCCAGCAGGACCGCTACCAGCAATTGCCGTGTTGCCGACATCTCCAGCACCGCCATCAATAGCAGTCACGTTGGTTGCTGCATCACCTGCTAATAATCGCAAAGGACCCACAGGGTTGCCGGTAAGTAAATCGAAATTGCCGACGGCGTCAACTGTTTGACCAACGAATGATTCGGCAAAAGAGGTGTTGCCAGATTCGAAAATTGCATCGTAAGTAATTTGTTCATTATCGGCCAATCCTAAATCTTCAAAATTAGCGCCTGCCACACCACCTAAACTATCGTAGGCGACCTCAAGAATTGCAGAATTAGCAGTAAAGTTGAAACCAAATATGGTAGTAACTAGCAGAATTATACGCTTCCATTGTGAACGTGTGTTCAATAAATGTTTCATATTTCTTTCCTTAAAATTTGTGAAATATTTTTAGTTAAAGCACAGAAGCCAATACTGCAAAAGAGATTACTCAATATTAGGCTCAACATAAATGTGCAATAAATGCACCAAATAAGGTCATAAAACAAGCAGCTAAAGGTAGGTTGTTGTTTTACAATAGGTATCTTTTTTAATACTTTCTTCGCCTAATATCAAGGGTAGCTTTACCGAGTTTGTTAATAGAAAAAGTGTAAAAAAACCTGACAGAAAATTTCACAGATTTTTATTCATGTAACCTATATGTTTACAGTAAAACTCGACTCTCTTAAAAGAGTGCCGTGTAAATCGGTTTTGAATAAAAATAATGATATGCTCACAGCTATAGCTATAGCTATAGCTATGAAACTTATAGTCAAGTCTAGGCTTAAGGATCAGAGCTAAAATTTAGTATTTGTTGATTTAACCACTAAAAAGAAAATGAAAATATGCCCACACCCAACACACCAGTCAGGTTTAAAAACGGTCTTAGTATGCGCAATAGATTTATGCTGTCTCCCATGACCAATACCCAAAGTCATGACGACGGAAAACTATCTGATGAAGAATATCATTGGCTAACTATGCGCGCCAAAGGTGGCTTTGGATTAACTATGACTTGTGCTTCGCACGTACAATTTGTGGGTAAAGGGTTTCCTGGGCAATTGGGTATTTATGATGATGCACACATTGCAGGGCATCAACGTTTGGCAGCGACCATTAAGGCCAACAATAGTTTAGCCATCATACAACTGCATCATGCAGGAATGCGTTCTCCAGAAGATGAGATTAATCAGCAACCGGTTTGCCCATCACCTATTAAAAAATATAATGCACGAGGTTTGTCGTTAAATGAAGTGCAAGAGTTGCGCGACGATTTTATAGCCGCCGCTGTGCGCTCGCAAAAGTGTGGTTACGATGGTGCCGAAGTGCATGGTGCGCATAGTTATATACTAACTCAGTTTTTAAGCGCCGATACTAATAAGCGTGATGACCAATACGGTGGCAACTTACAAAATCGTGCACGATTATTGATGGAAATTATTGATGGTATTAGAGCCACCTGCGGAGAGGATTTTTTGTTGGGCGTGCGTTTGTCTCCCGAACGTTTTGGTATGCAACTAGAAGAGGTGAAAACCGTTTGTGAGTTGTTGATTAACGAACATGATATAGATTTTATAGATATGTCACTTTGGGATACTTTTAAACAACCCGAAGATGAAGCATACCGAAACAAAAGTCTGCTGCAACATTTTACAGAAATAGACTATAAAGATGTAAAATTGACCGTTGCCGGAAGAATTAACACAGGCGAAGATGTACAAACGGTTCTAGATGCTGGTGTTGATTTTGTTACCATTGGACGCTCTGCTATTTTACACCACGACTTCCCAAAACTCGTCATGGCTAACCCTCATTTTGAGCCTATAAAACTTCCCGTAAGCGAAACCCATTTAGCAAAAGAAGGCCTAAGCGATAAATTTGTGACCTATATGAAAGGTTGGGATGGGTTTGTGAAATAGGAATAGAAAAAGAGGGTTGTTCACAACATTAACGCTCAATTGTATATATATCTTTCTTGTGAGACACGATTGGCATTTTTGCTCTAATCGTGTCTATATCTGTTTTACGGTAAGTGGCCATTGCGAAGCCTTCGTCGTTTTCAATTATGCTCAAGCATTCTCCCCAGGGTGAATAAATACAGCTATTCCCGTAGGTTTTTCTGTTATCTGAATGCGTGCCTACTTGGTTAGACGCAACTATATAACATTGATTTTCGATACTTCGTGCTTTGAGTAATGTATGCCAGTGTGCACTGCCTGTTTTGTGGGTAAATGCGCTAGGCACAACAATGATATCTGGCGCTTGCTTTGTTTGCGTATAGCGTGAATAAGCCGAAAACATATCTGGAAAGCGTAAATCATAACAAACACTTTGAGCCACTTGGGCAAAGGGGGTTTTGAATAATGATAAATGCCCACCCGCAAGGGTATAACGAGACTCTTTATATGATTTGGTCGCGTCTTCTACTTCAACATCAAAAAGGTGAATCTTGTTGTAGCGGGCAATGCATTTACCCGATGGGCTAAAGACTAAACTGGCGGCGTAGTATTTTCCAATGGTGCTGAGCTTATTGGTATTAACAATAGGTGTAGTACCTGCCACAAGATAACATTGAAAACGTACCGCTATTTCACTTAATTTGTGCTGAATAGTACCTTTACCCTGTGTTTCAGCATGTTGAATCATTTCAGATCCCGTCACACCAAATATCGAAAAACATTCCGGGAGTACGACTAGTTTATGCTGTTCGTTCTTGTCTTTTTCGCAAGCTTGTTTGATGATAGCTTCAATTGTGGCAAGATTATTCTCTACATTTGCAGTGCTATTTATTTGAATACTAATCAGATTAGCCATCATTTACTCCTAATTACCTTACTGAGCAGCATTCGCAATCAGCTAAAGGCTTAACATTAATGCTTTCCCAGTTGGATTGCATGGCATCAAATATTTGCAAGGTGTTCACCGCTGGAGTGCCATATTGCGTGAGTATTTTAATCGCTTCGTTTGCTTGCGTTGCACCTATAATACCTACCACCGGTGACATTATCCCTGCTTCTACACAGCTTAAATTTTGTTCGCTAAAGAAATGGCTTATACATTCATAGCACGCAGTTTTTAGCTGCGGGATCACGCAAAACACTTGTCCTTCCATGCGTATTGCTGCGCCTGAAACTAGTGGCGTATTTTGCTTATAGCACAGCCTGTTAAGCACGTTTCTGGTGTCCAAATTATCACTACAATCCAACACTAAATCGTGTGCGTCTATCATTTTTGCCAATTCATTTGGTGGTAGTCTTTTGTCGATGGAAAGCACTTCAACAAAGTGGTTAATGCTACGTAAAGTGCGCGCGGCGGAATCAACTTTTTTGTCGCCTATACTATTTTCAAAATGTAAGACTTGGCGCTGTAAATTAGTTGTTTCGACAATGTCGTCATCAACAAGGGTAATTTTACCTATACCGCTAGCCACTATGTATTGTGAGGCAGCGCAGCCTAAACCGCCTATACCTATAACTAAAACACTACTGCTAATAAGCATTTCTTGTTTTTCTAAATCAAAGCCTGATAGTAGAATCTGCCTGCTATAACGCAGTGCCTGTGGTGTGGTTAGTGTTTTGTTTTTCATTTACTTATCCGGTGGCTTTTTATGCGTGAATGCTGAAGGTAGCCATCTCTCATTGTTAAAATATAGCCCTTTGATGCATTGGCACTATTCCATGTTATGTTTTGTAACACTTGGACAATACTAATACAATGCTTCTACGCAGTAGATATTTGTTTCTCGAAACAGGTGATTCATATGATTTCAGTTCAGTTAGCAGACTTCGACCATAGCGCTGAGTACAATCTGCTAAGAGAAAAAGCAGATAGCGACGGTGCCATTGTGACCTTTACCGGCTTGGTGAGAGATTTTAATGTCGATGGTTCGGTATCGGGTATGTTAATAGAGCATTACCCAGGCATGACAGAAAAGTCGCTAAGCGACATAGTGTCCCAAGCGAAACAACGCTGGGACTTAGGTTATGTGCGACTTATTCATAGAGTGGGCGTTATTGCGCCTTGTGAACAAATTGTATTTGTTGGTGTAAGCTCAAAACATCGCAAAAATGCATTTGAGGCGTGTCAATTTATAATGGATTATTTAAAGACCAATGCACCTTTCTGGAAAAAAGAGGACACTGCCAATGGCATGGAATGGGTAAAGGCCAAAGAATCAGACGAAAAAGCAGCTACGCGGTGGCAAAAGAAGTAAACCACCTGTAACTAGCATGAATGTCGTGTGTAAATAGAAGATTGATCACTCCTAAACTAAGGTCTTATTCACAGTTCAGTTTGAACTGTGAATAAGGTTTGTAAACGGCAGTATTTGTAATGTTTCACCTTCCAATGCATGGCCCCTTTCACTTTCTAATACTGCATAGCAATTACTTTGCCTAAAACATGAAAGTACGCCTGAACTTTGAGACCCAGCTGTTTCAACACATAAAGCACCTTCATCACTTATATAATAATGAGCTCTTTGATAATCGGTTCTGCCGGGCCGCTTCTTGAAGGCGGTAGTCGCTATGGCAGGTAATAACTCGGATTTTGCTATATTACACCCTGCTAAGTAAGCTAAGGCAGGTGCTGCAATTTGGTCAAAAGTAACCGCTGCCGACACTGGATTGCCGGGCAAACCAAAGAAAATACTATTTGAAAGTTTACCGAAGGCTAATGGTTTACCTGGTTTAATGGCTAGTTTCCAAAACTCTATAGTGCCATATTCGTCTAGTACTTCTCTGGTATAGTCGGCTTCTCCTACCGAAACTCCTCCGCTTGTTACAACGCAATCGGCATTTTGATTAGCGTGTTCAAAGGCCATTTTTATTTTTTCTTTATTGTCGGCAATATTCCCTAAATCTAAGACTTCGGCGCCAAGCCGAGATAGCATAGCCACCAGCATGGGTCTGTTGCTATCAAATATTCTATTGTTTTGAGGAGGGCTGCCAGCCACAAGAAGCTCGTCTCCGGTAGAGAATACCGCGACTTTTAAACGCCTATACACTGGCACAGTCGCGAATCCTAAAGACGCCAGTAAACCAATATCTATAGGCGATATTCGTGAGCCAGCTTTAAGCACAATAGTTCCTTGTTTGATGTCATCACCTGCGGGGCGAATAGCATCTCCTTGCTTTGCTTCATGAAACGTAATGTGGTTTTCATTGGCCGCTGTATTCTCTTGCATGACAACGGTGTTTGCACCTTTGGGAATTTCGGCGCCTGTCATAATTCTAACGCATTCGCCTTCTTTCAATTCTCCTTCAAAGCTATTCCCAGCGAAGCTTTTACCCACTTGAACAAGGGTGTTTGAGACTAAATAGTCTGCATAGTTAAGTGCGTAACCATCCATTGCCGAATTGTCGTATGCGGGTACGTTGATAGGCGAAACAATATCTTGTGTAATCACTCTGTCTAAGGCTTCATTTAGAGTACAAGTTGTAATCTCAGACAAAGGCTTAATAGAGGCCATAATTAGCTGAATAGCTTGTTCTATGGGCATTAAACCTGGTGTATCACAGCTACTCGTCATTATTTTTTCTCCGCTTTGGTGCTTACTTAAAATTTAATTGTTGTTGCTCGCCAATACTCAATCGTAGTAGCCACAAGATGTATTTGTATAGCCTTAATCAAATCACTTTGGTTTTTTACCGGCAGCAATAATAGTATTCTATATTTCAGACAATAAGGATAATGCTTAATGAACAACAGATCTATTTTTTGTATCTTGACCTTGTCTGTAATTTTTCTAATGATAAGTTGCACAAATACAACAGCGCAATACAGCCCTTTGCTCTTTGGCTTCTCGACACAGGCTACTGAAAAAATAAACAATATTAAAACCACCAAGCCGCCAAGTACCGCAAATGGAACACTAAGAAATGGTGAACTCAAAAATGCCGCGGCCTTGTCGCCTGCAAGAGGAACCGGTTATTATTTAGCTCACCCTAAACGAGGCAGCCGTTATGGACATGATAGATTAATATTTGGGATCATGTCTATGGGTGCCGAAATGGTAAATCATTTTGGTGAGCAAATGCATAATAGTATGCGCGTCCACGATATATCTAATCCTCATGGCGGAAAACTATCGAGGCATATTAATCATCAGCTAGGATTAGACGTAGACATTGCTTTTTATGCAACTAGTTTAGAAGGTAAGCCTATTAATTCTGTTTGGTTGGCGTACGATGAAGACGGTCGGTCTGCAGATGGCAAACGATTATTTGATACCCAGCGAAATTGGGTACTAGTTGAGGAAATGATTGGTAATCAATATTTTCGATCTATTCGATCAACTCTTGTGTCTAACCAACTCAAAGCACGCTTACTTAGTTTTGCAAAACGCAAGCGCTCGATGCTCAATTCAAATGCCACTGATAATGCAGAAAAACTTGATGCCGTCATTGAGCAAGCACAGTCTATGTTACGACAACCTGTAAGCTCACCCCATAACAATCATTTTCATTTATCACTTAAATTACGTGAGTAACATTGGGCTCAAGCCAACTATCGGCGTATGCCCGTTATGCAACAGGGACATAAATTATCCATGCAACAAAGCATAAAAAAGATAGGTTTATACCCTTTAGAAAAACCGATTTACTGAAGGTTTGCTTAGACGAAAATGAGCTTGTAGAGCAAGGCAAACAGGCGTTTGAATCACTTGGTAAGCTTATGACAAGCACCCTGCATTTTTAGTATCATCAAGCTCTCGAGATACTAAAAGATAGTTATGCACTATTTGATCCTAATGCTGACACCCTGGCGGTTGACGCTGTGTTAAAAGAAGTCTCACAAGGTGCAACAAAAGAAGCATTAATTAATAAACAAAAAGCATTTTCCGATGCATTCTCGCATGTGCTAAACGCGGCCAACTTTGAAAAGGTTACCGAGCAAGATTTACAAGACGCACTGCAAGAAGAGTCTTTGTTCAACGTTAGGCTGGCGGTGGAGTTTGACGATTTTGCAGAAATGGTGTTTTATCGTCGCGGCGAATATCAGAAAACCGAAACTATCACCAAATTACGGGGTTTGCAGAAGCAAGCCATCTCATTCACTAATTACGATAAAGTCGCGGTGTATATTAACTTTAAAGACGCTGACTATTTTCACAATAGTAAACGAAGCACCGCCAATTTTGAGCCAAATTTTACCATTATTAAGCTGTTTCAAAACGTGCCCAAAGCAGACTTAGAAATGCTATTCCCCAATAGTGAAGTGCGCATGCGTGCGCTCGACAAAGCTATTATTGGCGGCTCTGCCTTGGTGGGAGGCACGTTGTGTTGGTAACCAAGCTAGGCGCTTCGTTGTTGCTTGTTGGTGGACTATTCTCCTACAGGGTTGGCTTGTCTTACAAAGAGCTTACCATTGGTACTCAAGAACTTTTAGCTTTAGGGGGCGGAACAGGTGTGTTGGGCGGATTTGTTTTCAAAGAGTGGAGAAAGTTTAAAAACCGCAAGCTTAAGTTTATGAAAGCCTTGGCAGATAATTTATACTTTAAAAATCTCGATAATAACGCCGGCGTTTTTCATCATTTAATTGATGCTGCTGAAGAGGAAGAATGCAAAGAAGCAATATTGGCGTATTACAGTCTATTGATCAGCCCAGCGCCATTATCAAAAGAACAGCTCGAGAGTAAAATAGAGGAATGGTTTGCTGCTAAGTTCGACTTCCAAATTGACTTTGAGATTGAAGGTGCCTTAGCTAAATTAACGCGCTTTGGCATTATTACTTGCGCAAACCAGCAGTATAGTGCGAACCCGATATCTATTGCTCAAAAAGAACTTGATGCAAAATGGGATGCTTTATTTAGGTAATGTTCAATGCTTAATACAATTATATTCTTCATAGTATCTCTATTAACGATGCTGTATTCTTTATATGAGACTAGAAGAACGTTGCTGCAGTGATAAGATCTCATGTGCGAACACTATTTAGCAATAACAAGATAACCCTAAACCTAGTGCTACAGTCAGGTTAATTAAAGTAGGGTTTAACAAATAATGGAGAAAGTGATGAAAAAGTTTTTAGTCGTTATTGTATTACTCGTGCTAATAATTGCTGGTGGTGCATGGTATTTTCTCAGCGGAGCTGGGGACTTTATTCGCGCACAAATAGAAGAACAAGGGTCGAAGTTTTTGGGGACCTCAGTGTCTGTGTTAGCAGTAGATGTTGCTTATACAGATGGGCGTATGACGATTAGCAGTGTTATTGTTGAAAATCCAGAAGGGTACAGCAAGTCTAATGCCTTAAGCCTTGAGTCTATTACCTTAGATTTAGGCGATGTTCTTAACGAACCTTACACAGTGCAAACGGTTACCCTAAACGCACCAGAAGTACTGTATGAAGTAGACGCTTCGGGTCAGGGCAACTTGATTGTGTTAAAAAATAACTTAATGGCTAACTTACCAAAAAGCGATACACAAGCTGAGCCAGATCCAACCGGCGCTAACCCACTAGTGATTGTTGAAAATGTAACGGTTAGCAATGTGCGCCTTAAGCTTGATTTTGAAAAGTTACCTACTGGCGATTTAAACATTGAGACAAAGGTGTATGAAATCACGCTTCCTACCTTTAGTGCCGGATCTATTGGCAAGCCCAACGGTATCCCTGCGGATAAAGTAGGCGCTGCTATTGCGAATGCTATGCTAGATAACGTTATTGCTCAGGCTAAATCCGAGGCTAAAAAGCGTCTAGAGGAAGAAGCGAAAAGAAAGCTTAAAGAAAAAGTAGAAGAAGAAAAAGATAAGTTGTTAGAAAAAGCTGGAGATAAGCTAAAAGGATTGTTTGGCGGCTAAGCTTTTCACTGTGTAATTAAAAAACCGCAACTATGTTGCTTCACGCTTTATGAGTATGAAGCAACAATGCTTTGCGGTAACTCACCCCATCTCTATATTCTTACTTTACATCGCGTTGTGCGGCTGCCTTTTTGGGTATCGCAGGCTTCTTGCGTACTGGTTTTGCTGCAGCGGAAGCTTTGGGTGAAGCCGTGCTTTCATCCATTTTTTTGCGGTTTCGTTTAAACGCTATAATCATTAATTTTTTACTATAAACCGATATCGAATGGTCTGTAAGCAAAGTTGCCCACGGCAACAGCTTGTCTTTAAGTGCAAACATGCGATAAAGAAAGCTAACGGTGTACAAAACTTTTACATTGCTATAGTCGCCAGGATGACAATTGCTTAAATAGCGCATATTTCCGGCATGAATGTAGCCTCCAAATCTAAGTTTCAACCAGATGGCAATTCTATATCCTGGACCCGGCAAAAATTTAAAGAGAAATGTTGCTATGGTAACTGGAACATCGCCTGGGGGGAGCATAGTGACACAGTCTGCGGCATTAACTAAACGATGAATAGGGGTTTTTATATTGTTAATCCAATCATCGTTACCTACTCGCGGAGAGCCGAATGTGTAGCAAGCGGCCAATCCGCCTTTATGCTTGGTAAACTTAGTTGCCACGGTTGCTAGTGCGCCGCCTAAACTGTGCCCCGTTATATAAAGAGGCTTTTTATTCAATCTTGGTTTGTTAATCGCTATTTCAATATCTTGGCGAATTAGGTTGTATGCCTCATAAAAACCTTTGTGGATCATGCCTTGGGTCTCGCATTTTATAATGCGAGCGTCGGCATCGGCCTTTATATCTCGTAAGCTGTCGCTCTCGGTGCCGCGAAAGGCGAGCACCAAATAATCTTTGTGCTCTACTAATATTGCTTGCGAACCTTCACTGTCGAAAGTATCAATCACCTTGAATTCAAGCTCTCCAAGCTGATAGTCGAGTGTTTCTTTTGCTTGACTTGGGTCATGGGAAAGTTTGTCTCGCAGCATATTTAACAAACCAAAGCCGTCGTTTTTTTCCATCTCAGCAAAGGCGTTTATTAAGTATTTTTTTATGTATTCAGACTTGAATTGGTTCGCGCCATCGTTTCCTTTAATGCTTGGGTTTACTGCAAATAGCGGATTGAATTTAACATATGCGATTTCTGACATGACCGCCATAACCCATGCCGTTCTATCGCTGTACGCTTGTCGGTAAGTCGGTAAACTTAGGCCCAATATATTGAGTGCATCTTCTCGCTCTTCGACTGATTTGAAGTAACTTTGGGTCATATTCCTTTCCTTTAAAGCGTATTCTTATTAGGTCAATATCGTAATCGGTAAATAAGCAAATGTTGAGTCACCCTAGCTAATTACCGCCAGGTTTTACAGTGGCAAAATTTTTGATCGCCAACGGAATTAAAGCAAATACCGCTGATAATACGCCAATAGCGGTTTCAACAGCATCGGTCGCGGTGTAAGCCATAATAGCGATGAGTGCAATCACTATAGCAAAAAAGGGTATGCGCAGATATTGCCAAACACTCTCATTAGCATGGGCTAACCATCGCTCTATTGTTTCTGCAGGTTCAGCTATTAGTACAAAGTCTTTAAAGCTTACATTAACTAAAAACCAGCCTCTGTCACGACAAATATATCCGCGGCGAACTAGGTGTTCCAGCGGCCCTCTATTAAGAGGGTTTGGCTCTAAACCGCTGGCAATTTGGAATAATATGGTGCGTTCGGTTTTGGTGCACTGTTCCCACTTAAAGCGATATAAGGCACCGGCGTTTGCGCCAAAAAACTCAATAATTTGTTCAGGGATCCAATCGTCATTTATGCCGGTGTCATTGACTGTATTTGAATTTATATGAAGTGTAGTTCGCTCCAGCTTTTCTGACACTCTCGCTTTTTGTGATTCAACATTTACTAGCAGTTTTTGATAGGCCTCTGCGTTTTCTGGGTGGGTAGACTTGTTGAATATAACAAACTGCTTCAATACGCCAAGCAGCTCAGGCCAGGCAAGTGCTTCTTGAATAAGCGTTGCTGCGGCATCGGCATCTTCTGACAGTCTTAGTTTTTTATTCGGACACCAGTCATAGACTTTAATAAAGTCTTTCAATACGTTTGACCAGCGCACCATGTCACTTGCGCTTGAAGGCGCGTTAGTGCCCTGTTTAGATGGATATAATTCGCTTTGCGTAAGTCGATATAGCGGGGCGACTTCACACAGTAAAATAACATTAATGTTAGGCAGCGTTAGTAAATGCTCCATCGCATTTAGGGTAAAGCTTCGAGATGTTTCATCAAATGCGGTGTTTTCTAAATCAGAAAAAGCAATGGTCAGTTTTTTAGCCATCGGATTCGATTTTTTTGCACCTGCAATTAAGTGGTCTATCGCCAGCTCTGCGGGCTCTCCTTTTGCCAGAATAGTCTGCAAATTAACCACGCTTTTTTCTATTAGAGGCGCGTTAGCAAATAATGCTGCAAACGGGTTGTCAGGAAATTCACTAGGGCTGCTCAAATACTGCTGAGTGAGTAATTTAGGCCGAACAATAATCATATGCTTATTTGTATCAAAAAAGCCATCGTACAAGGCTTGATTGACATTGTATCGGGTCTTCTCATTTAAGCGGAAGAATGGCGGTATATTAAAACCAAAGAAACGTTCGAATATCCACCCTTTCGCTATTTTGAAAAGTAGCAATAGGAATACCGCGGCAGCGACTAGAGACAATAATCCATTCACTAGGAACATGGTTGCGGTGGATGATGTCGACTGATTAAACATAAGCTCCGACTGCTGGCTTCTTTTAAACGGGTAACGGTTCAAACTAGTATCAATTAACGTTTCCGAGGTTTGCGATGCGGCTAAAGTTTGACTTAGCTGAGATGTAACTACTAATTTTTCGTCAATATTGCCGTCTAGCACTGAAAAACGCCAGAACGATTCAATAAGCAAATCAAAGTAACTCACTAGGTTTGTCAACTTAACATCAAGCGCGTCTTGTGACGGCGTTATTGAGCATGTTTGGCTTCGCTTCGTCAGTTGGTTGTTAGATGTTGATGGATCTTCGACTGCTTTGCTTCCTAAAAAGCACAAGACACCTTCAATTGGCTTGCCAACAACCGATTCATTATCTAACACTTCGTTACGGTAACTTTTGATGGAATCACCGGCTACTTTTATGTTTTGTCCCAATTGTGCATTGTTAATTTGTTGATACTTCAGCTGATGATGCTCAAATACATAATCAGCAATTAAAAGTGATATTCCGCCGAACAACAATCCTGCAACTGCCAGAATCGAAATTATGGTGATGTTTTTCTTTTTGTTGCTTTGAGCAGGCGTAGGCCAAAAAATACCTCTTCTACTACCTTTAGGCACAATCATAATCACAAAATAGTAAGTCAATACAAATACGACAAAACAAATGGTAAGCGTCACTAAAACCGACATTAAGTTAAGTGCGCGGCTGTTCTCTTTGTCGTAATAAACAACTAAGGTCCATGGCACCCCATCCTTTAATGCGCCAAGCGTAAAATCATGTACTTTGCCGTTGTAGTCGATTGCGAACGACGTAGGCTGATTATAGAAATAAGGTGTGTTCATGTAGGCTTTTAATAAGCTACTGTTATCGGTCTCCACAAACACATTTTCAACTAAACTTCGTGAATCATCTTCGCTATGATAGAGCGCTTTACCCGTGATGTTGTCAAAAACTACAAATCCGAAGTTTGCGGGCATAACGGTATTTGTAAAGCTTTGGATTTGGGTACCAAATGAAAGTGAGTCATAAAATCCAGATTGTGCATTTTTTTCACATGACATTGAGAACTGCGTTGATTTACCGCCATCTCGCAAATTGAATAATCGCTCCATAAACACGCCATTGTCACACTTTGTTATATTCTGTATTAATTCATCATCTTTATTCTCAAGTATGCTTTTGTCTATAGCAACGGGCCATAATTGCTTGCGTACTCCGCGTAAGGCATATTCTCTAGATTCTAATGAAATATTGTTATTTAAACCGCGGTAGCGACTTTTTGTTGCCCACATTGCTAAACCATCCATTTTTACTGATTCTGCTAATGTTTCTCTAGCATTCAAAATAAATAAGTTCTCCAAAAAATAAGGTGTGGTGGTGTCATTCTTTAGTAGATAGTCTTTAAACCGTTTGTTAATAGTGGCTTGCGCTTTGGCCTTGTTAGTATCAACTTTAAGGCGCTCATTTTTTATTGAGGAGTCATGTATATTGGTAAAGGCCAAATCGATAATGGTGGTGACTTCATGGCTGAAAGTATTACGCATTTGCATAAACAGCGACTTACTTAATTTATCTTGTTCATTTTTTATTTTTCCATAATACCTAAAATCATATAAACCCACGCTCGCGACGGTTATTAGCAGTACACAACCAATCGCTAATGTATGACGATCCCAAGCTGAAAAGGCCTGCGTAACTGAGCTTAGGCGAATTTTCAATAGAGGGATGAAAGCCACTAAAGCGAGTGTAAATAAAATAGCGGCAGCGACAATGCTTCTGGAAATAGTTTGGTTGGTGGAATTGAACTTGTCTTTTTCTCGTAGACCAATTATGTAAAACGTGGCTTTACAGCCTTTTGACGAATCAACACAATCAGAGGTCATTTTTTGCAACGATTCATTTGGGAACGGAGACATAAATAATCGATACTCATTACCCGAAATAACTATGTCGAGGAACTTCGATACTCCTTTTGATGTTGAATGAATGAGCGTTTTAGATAGGCTGTTGCTTTGGGAACGGGAATTTGAATTTGAATCTTCATCCAAAAATGCGGTAACGTCGTTAAAAGCGATGCCTACCAGCGCAGAATTTAATTCTGAAAGTTGCTTTCGGGCTACCGTTGTCCCCTTGCTATCGACTAACAAAACTAGCGGATATAAATTATTGCTACCACCAAGCCAATCATCTATTGGGACAAACCAACTTGTTGTTTGCTTCCCAGTTTGCAACTTGGCAAGGCCGACTGTACTTGAACTCCTGTTGGCTATGTTTCTTAATGGTGAGTTTTGGCTATATACTTTCTGTGCGGAAGCTTCATTGTTGCTTGTCTTTGTTGCATTAATAACATCAACTATTTTGTTAAGTTGGTCGCGATAGGCGCCCGTTAAGCACGTTTTAAATTCGCCTGTTTTATTGTCAGCTAAGCTTAATCTGTTTATGCAATTTTTGGTGTTTTTGTTTTGTGCAATGAATGACCGCAACTCTTCACTATTTTCTCTAATTAATCCGCCGTCTACAGAGGCGAGGACTTCTACTTTATTAACTTGCGTGGACAAGAAGCTGATCATCTCATTTTGGAGTGCTCTCATTGCTGTGGATACTTCTGAGTATGACTTTTCTTTATCACGCTTGAGTTTATTAATAGCGGTGCTTAATAATGCACCTGTTTTTGATTGAAAAGCGTTAACGGGAATTATCATGGTTTTTGCGTTTACGTTTGCTTTTGCTTGTTGTTCTCTTTTTTCCTGAATGACTTGACGCGACTGCACAAAGATTCGCTTTTGCTTATCAAAATTAACGATTAAGTCGCTTTGCTCAATGCTATTTTCGTTTTTGTTTTGTTGATTTATAAATTCACTAAACGCAGAAATCCCATTGTTTAGGGAAACCGTAATATTGTTGAGTTCACGGAAATGAAGTTGGTTTTGATATTTTTCGTTCTGCTGTATTTTGAAGTAATAAAAAGCAATACACAGAATGATCGCAAGAGAGATACTTAAAAAAGTAATCATCATTGCTTTGAGTCGACTTGTCTTGTGTTGCATCGCAATACCTTATACGGTATTCGGCAATAAAAACAACGTATAAAGCCTAATTAAGTGTGATAAAAACATACACCTTTAAAAATCTAAATACAACCATAATCAGTTGGTAAACAATTCACAATACTCTATTTTTTGTGTTCAGTTTATACCCCCACTTGTGGTATTTTCATTATTAGGCCTCTTCACTAAAGAATATTAGGAAAACCTCAATGAGTTTTTTAAGCAAACTGTTAGCCATTTCTTCATTGTTTTTTGCTTGTTCAACATTGCAATCCAAAATGAGCGATTATAAAGAGGGATCTATCATTTCCGGGTTTGGAAAATACGCACCGGTAGAGTCAAGTTCTGTGGGGGTAAGTACCATTTTAAAAGTGGCTTTTGATGTAGGCAAAGCAGCTAAGACCGGTGAAGTAAATCGTAGATTTGACAGCTTAGCGCGTTTTATAAACATGCATGTAGCTTCAGGTGTCCCGCTAGAAAATATCGAATTAGCATTGGTCGTTCACGGGAAAGCCAGTCTAGATTTGCTTGACAATAAGACTTACCAAAAGGCTTATAACGTGGATAATGCCAATAAGCCACTAATAGAGGCGCTACTAAAAAATAATGTTCGAGTTATTTTGTGCGGTCAAACAGCCGCCGCATACGAGATAACACTCCCTCAATTAATAAAGGGAAGTCAAATAGAGTTGTCGGCCATGACTGCACATGCGCTGCTTATGCAGCAAGGGTATTCAGTCAATCCGTTTTAATATTAACCTTAAGCGATAAGTAGTAAAGTATGCATTCAAAAAGCAAAACACCTGACACACTCAACATACTTAGCCATATAGATGAAAATGGTCAAGCGAATATGGTCGATGTGTCTAATAAAGAAATTACCCAGCGTATTGCGCGAGCAGAAGGATTCGTGTCTATGCTTCCTAAGGTCATTGAGCAAATACAGCAAAACCAAATTGCAAAGGGTGATGTGTTTAGCGTGGCGCGTGTCGCGGGTATTCAAGCAAGTAAAAACTGCGCGAATTTAATTCCGCTTTGTCACCCTTTAATGCTCACAAAAATACAGATTGATTTTGAAATCGATGCCGCTCAAAGTCAAATTCGCATTATCAGTATGTGCAAATTAAATGGCACCACAGGGGTCGAAATGGAGGCCCTAACTGGCGTTTCAGTAGCCGCCTTAACCTTATTCGATATGTGCAAAGCGCTTGACCCTGGCATGACTATTCATTCAATTCGTGTGCTTGAAAAAGTAGGTGGAAAAACAGGACATTGGCAAAGAGCAATATGATTACGATAGTATTTTTTGCAAGTTTACGTGAGCGTTTAGGGACAGGTAAAGTCGAACTAAGCTTTGATAATCAGCAAAACGTTGATGCGGTAATTGAAAAACTCATTGAAAGTGATGAGCAATATAGATTGTTGTCTGAACAAGACGTGCTTTGCGCGGTTAATCATACTTTATGCGGTAAAGACGAAATGATTAAAGATGGGGATGAGCTTGCTTTTTTCCCACCTGTAACAGGCGGGTAGTGCTTGACCAGTTCGTAAGTGAAACTGGTCATTTTGCAGCAGCCGGTTTACCTTAGTCGCGGTTACTTACGTATTCATCGTAAGTCCCTTGGAAATAATTCAAGGTATTATCTTTTATTTCAATAATAGAGCTTGCCAAGGTAGATACAAATTCGCGATCGTGGCTTACAAAAATGAGTGTGCCATCAAACGCTTTAAGCGCATTGTTAAGCGCTTCAATCGCTTCCATGTCCATGTGGTTAGTTGGCTCATCCATTATAATGACGTTTATTTCTTGCATCATAAGCTTGCCAAATAAAAGGCGGTTTTTCTCACCTCCTGAACACACTTTAACGTCTTTTTCGATATCGTCTGCGCTGAATAACAAGCGACCCAATATAGCGCGTACGGCTAGATCGTCATGCTTGGGTGTGCGCCATCGCGACATCCAATCAAATACAGTTGATGATTTGTCAAAATCACTGCTTACGTCTTGGGCTAGGTAGCCGATAGACGCGTTTTCAGACCATTTAATAGTACCTTCGTTTGCTTCAAGCTCTTTGACTAGGCAACGTAAGAACGTTGTTTTACCCGCACCGTTTGCGCCTATTACCGCTAGCTTTGCGCCAGCCTCTAGCAAAATATCTTTGCCGGTAAACAAAGTGTTGCCGTCAAATCCGTGGGATACATCATGTAACTGCAGTGCTAAGCGATGTAATTTCTTGTGTTGCTTGTAGGTGATATAAGGCGTTTGACGACTTGATGCTACCACTTCGTCTAGCTGTATTTTATCCATACGCTTGGCACGTGAGGTGGCTTGCTTAGCTTTTGAAGCATTTGCTGAAAAGCGTGCTACAAAGCTTTTTAGTTCTACAATTTCAGCTGATTTTTTGGCATTTTCGGTAAGTAGTTGTTCTTGCACTAAGCTTGCTGAAGCCATATATGACTCGTAGTTGCCTACATAAATTCGTAATTCGCCGTAATCGATGTCGGCCATGTGCGTGCATACTGCATTTAGAAAGTGGCGATCGTGCGACACTATAATCATGGTGCATTTACGCTGGTTAAGCACATCTTCTAACCATTTGATGGTAAAAATGTCGAGGTTGTTAGTCGGTTCGTCGAGTAACAAAATATCTGGGTTTGAAAACAAGGCTTGGGCAATCAATACGCGTAATTTTAAACCTGGTGCCACTTCCGACATTAAACCGAAGTGATACGATTCGCTAATACCGGCTTCAATTAGTAACTCAATTGCACGAGATTCAGCGGTATAACCGTCCATTTCAGCAAATTCAGATTCTAAATCTGCTACTTTCATGCCGTCTGCTTCAGACATTTCCGGCAATGAGTAAATACGATCGCGTTCCTTTTTTACTTTCCAAAGGTGGGGGTCGCCCATTATTACTGCGTCGACTACCGAGAACTCTTCAAAAGCAAATTGGTTCTGGTTTAAGGTACCAATGCGCTCGCCCGGCAATACCGACACGTTGCCAGAAGAGGGTGCTAGTTCGCCACTGAGGATTTTCATAAACGTCGATTTGCCACAACCGTTTGCGCCAATCAAACCATAGCGATTGCCGTTGCCGAATTTAGCCGAAATGTTTTCAAATAAGGGCTTAGCGCCAAATTGCATAGTGATGTTTGCGGTAGTGATCAAACTGGTATTTCCTTTGACGATATAAAATGCATGGATAATGACAAACAGGCATGTACGGTTGTGCAAAAATTGCGCGCGCAGTGTACCCCAAAAGCCAAATTCAATAAACCTATGATTGGTTGTTAGGTAAGAAAATAGGGATTTGGGCCAAATTAGCGAAGGAAATTGACCTTTTGTAACGTTCTGTTAACCTTATTGCCCTAAATGCAAGGTGTAAAAGCTCAGATAAGATAGGCTTTTATATTTACATTATGACGTGTGTTTAATTTGGCTTCGTTACTGCTAATTGCGAATGCGTAAATGGCGAATGCGTACATTTAATTACGCGTTAGTAAAGTAAGTTTATATACGACGAGTTAGGAACAATCGATATTTCGTTTTATACTACTAGAATAAGAACGGGCAAGAGCCATCATCGGTTTACCTGACCTAATGCGTACCCTATAGATTTATGATTGAAGAAAAAAAAGGCCGATTGCATCAAGGCTACTATCGAAACGGCGAAAATCACCGCGCTGGGGCCGACGTTAGCTTCAGAGATATTGTGAAGGTGTTCGGTTTTAGAGGTGTTGAAATTGGTCGTTGGGTGACTAAAGATGAGCAGCAGCTAGCGGCTAATTTATTCTTTGATGCGCTGTGTGACCTAATGGATATATTAGCGGTGCCAGAAAAGGTTATTGCGCTGAACGGCACACTAGCCATAAACTTTGGTATAGGCGGACGTAAAGGTGCTTACGCTCACTATAATGGGGCTACCCATACATTGGCCTTGGCTAAAAATGCCGGTGGAGGAGCGCTTGCTCACGAATGGTTTCATGCTTACGACCACTATATTTGTACTCGCCAATTCGACACTAGCAATCCCAGGTTATATGCCAGTGAAGTTTGGCTTAATGACATAGCACCACTAAAAAGCCATCCACTTAATCAAGAGTTATCAAAAGCCTTTGCCGCGATGTTTTTAAGTACGGATAAAACAGGGCCAAGTGAGCTAATGCAACAAAGCATTTTGGCTGATAAATCCCATGATATGTTTTATTACGCGCGGCCCCAAGAAGTTGCTGCTAGAGCGTTTGAAAGAATGATTCAAGAGAATCCTCTCAAAAATAGCTTCTTGGTAAAAGGCACTATACAAAGCAAAGAAGCCCAAATTGGTCTATACCCTCATTCAGCGGCTTTAGAAAATATTCAATACTATCTATATGGTTACTTCGCGGCTTTGGCGCGCGGGCTAACGCGCGAAACTGACAAACCCGCAGGCGCAGATCAACAATAATTTAATATATTTTACAAAATAGTGTCGTACTATTAAGCAGGTTTTTTACACAGTATGTCGGAAAGCCTGTCATTAGGGTAATCATTGAAAAATCTTGTTGCTCTTAGAGCCGTTATTGTAGACCTGCGTTAGCTTCACCGTTCCCTTTTGCTATTGGACTGCCGTTGACAGTGGCGTTCTTTTAACGATACAGAGTAAAAACACATAAAGAAAACGACCGAATCTATTGGGCTGTCTGATGTAGAGTTAACAAGGCGTCTATTCATATTTTATGTGACTAGCTATTTGGGCTCTGTTATTCTTTTTTATTTCGCCTATAAATATTTCAATACTGAATACACCGGCTTACAAATTCTCTATTCCATAGGTAGCTTTTTGATCGTTGGAAGTGTATTACTTTCCCAGAAATTTTAAAAAAAATACTTTATTAAGTTCACCGGATTTACTGTTGGTTGCTTAATGCTGGGCTAGGTCTTCACCGGCGGTTACGAAAACACTGGCTTATATTGGATATTTCCTTTCGAGTTTGCCATGTTTATTTTACTGGGTTATCGCTTGGGTATGATAAGTAGTATTGTTATCTTCATACTTGCCGCAATTATGTTATTTAACCCTCATTATACTATTGCCGAATATTCATTTGTAGAAAGTAGCCGGTTTTTGGCTTCTTTAGCGGTGATCAATATATTTATTTTTACCAGTGAATATACTCGATATAAGAACCATCAAGCTATGATGCTCCTCAATTCAGAAAAAGAAATTGAAGCGAATAATGATGTACTGACTAATTTGCCTAATCGTCGCTATATTACATCGTTTTTTTTAGAACAACTGAATAGTAAGAAGCATGGTTTATTACCCCTGAGCATAATCATGGTCGATATCGATCATTTTAAGGAAGTGAATGACAATTATGGTCATGATGCAGGAGATAAGGTGCTGATTCAATTTGGCAACATCTTGCAAAATAGCGTCAGAAATTCTGATTTAGTCGCCCGGATGGGCGGTGAGGAATTTTTAATTATTTTCCCTAATACGCACATTGATGAAGCCAATCAAATTACTAATTCAATAAGAGAAAAAATAGAACAAGCCTCGTTTAATGTATCTGACGGCAGTTCGCTTAACATAACCGCTAGCTTTGGCATCGCTGTTGCCGAACGAGCGACTGAAGCTGAAGCCGCAATTAACAAAGCGGATGCCAATTTATATTCAGCAAAGCGCAGAGCTTGCAATCAAATTTGTGTTGATAGTAATGAACCGCTCACCTGAAACGCTTCTTGCAAGGGCTCTTGAATTAGAGCTCTTAGAAAAATGATACGTCGCCCTGACTCAGGGACGACCTAGCGTAGTTTCTGTAATTAAGGTTTTGTAGTAAGCGCAGACTGTATAACACTTGCATGTTCAGCAAGGTCATGGCCTAAGTTTGTTAAATAACCTCCATCGTGCTGATCAACAATACCTTTTTCGAATAAGCGCTGGGCTGCTTCAACCAGTATGGGGTCGGCATCGTTATGAATTTTAAGGCCTTGCATTGAGCTTTTGTGTGGAAATTTTAAGATAAGATTGAGTTCGTCAGTGAGTTCTTTAGTAAATGGCATGCTTTTCTCTTTTTATTGTTTTACAACTGCGAGTAGCTATTTAGGTCTTTTGGTAGCCTATCGTTTAATGGTGAAAAACACAAAGCAAAATAGAGACTAAGGTGAATTTACTTTAGTTTTAAGCGTGTTAGTGAAATTGGTTTATTGCTATACCTGCGTTATAGTCTTGGTATTAAGAGTACTAAGATGCAATTTGTGATGAGTGGTTCTAAAAAAGATATGAGTTTTATGCTTGGCGATGGTTTGTTAAAAGCCTTCGATATGCTTCGCTTAGCTTCAACTGTTGCTAATAGCCCCAAAGCCATTGCTGATGCTATTCAAAATACTATCCCAAGCGCTTTCCCTTTAAAAGGAATAGGTGAAGATGAATCGTTAGCCTTCCTTGGTCCTTTTATATTCGAACAAGCAGCCAATTTAGACAGCCCACACGCCTTGGCTCACATGGACCCTCCTACGCCCTGGATAACATGGGCAACGGCCATGTTTAATGCTAGGCTCAATCAGAATTTGTTGCATCCTGCGACAGCTCCTTTTGCTCGTCAATCCGAACAAATAGTGATTGACTACTTAGTGCCGTATTTTGGTATGCAAGGAGGACATTTTTGTTCTGGCTCCACCTTGGCTAACTTAACTGCACTTTGGGCTGCGCGAGACGAAAGAGGAATCACTAAAGTAGTTGCCTCGTCCGACGCTCATATAAGCATAGCCAAAGCCGCTAAAATACTAGGTTTAGCCTACGAGTCGATTGAGGTAAATGATAAAGGTCAGCTTGATCATAAGAGTATAGGTGACGTAAGCAACGCTTGTTTAGTGCTTACAGCCGGCACTACTTCAACAGGCGCTGTTGACAAACTTGACATAGCTAAGCGAACAAACGCTAAGTGGGTGCATGTAGACGCCGCTTGGGCAGGACCACTTCGACTAAGTGCTGCGCATAAATACCTATTAGACGGCATAGAAGCCGCCGACTCAGTCGCAATATCAGCCCATAAATGGCTATTCCAACCCAAAGACAGCGCTATTGTTTTATTTAAAGAATTAGCCCCTGCAAACGAAGCCATTAGCATGGGCTCTGATTATTTGGTTGCCCCAAATATCGGAGTTCAAGGATCCCGAGGCGCCGCTGCCATCTCTTTGTTAGCGACTATTTTGGCATGGGGCGAAGAAGGGTTTAGTCAACGTATAAACAGAAATATGGAAATGGCGGATAAACTTGCCAGTTTTGTAGTATCTCATCCGCATCTTACGTTATGGCAAAAGCCCGTTACGGGAGTAACAGTGTTTGCGCCAACACAGATACCAGTAGCTGAATTATTGCTCAAGTTACCTGAAGGCATGTTCAGTACATGTAAAATAAACAATAAGAGGTATCTACGTTCTGTGGCAGCAAATCCAAATGCAGATATAGCGCTAATTTTAGCGACATTAGAAAGAGTGTTGCAAGACTGAAGGCTTAACTAAAATGGCTGGCTACTTGTTGAAGAGTCCGTTAAAAAAAACCACCTTTCATAGAGAGGTGGTTTATGACTATCAGTTTTAAAAATTCAAGGCGCATCACCGGTATTTTTTTCTGTTTCTTCTATGGGCTTTTCGTTTGAAAATCGACTCGCTATTTTGCCATACCAACTGGCACCGGGTGCTGCAGTAATACCGTGTAAAAGTGCGCTTATCCACACTGCATTAATCGCTATTACTAGAACAGAATGACTATACTCACTCAGGATTTCTTTGGAAACTAATAATGCAAAAAGCGCTGTTGCTAAACCACGAGGACCAAACCAGCCAAAAAAGAGTCTTGTTATTGGCTTTGCCGTAGTGCCTATTAAGGAAATATAAATAGCGAGGGGACGAACAAGAAAAAGGCTGACCAATATATACCCAGCAACCTGCCATGTAAGATGCTCAATGGCTTGAGGTAGTAAGCCAAGACCAATAATTAAGAACGATGCCCATATCAACATTTGGCCTTCACTTTCGGTAAATTCGTAAATGAAACGGCAGTGCCCTTTGACTAAGTTGCCAAAGGCTAATCCTGAAACAAAAGCGGATATAAACCCGTTTCCGCCCAAAAGCTCAGCTACTAAATATGAAGTACCCGTTAGCGCTAAAACACCTATGCCTTCATATATGTTGGAGGTTAGTTTTCGAGACTCACCAAACAGAAACATCTTGCCGCTAGTCCAGCCCATGGCTAATCCTGCCGTAATACCAATTAACACTTGGCCCGCGCCGAATAATAACCAATCAACTTCGTCACTTTGCGAACCCCCCGCCATTGCAACAAGACTTGCGAAAAATAAAATAATAGGCAGCGCAAAGCCGTCGTTTAAGCCACTTTCAACGGTAAGTGTTTGGCGTTCATTAAGGGGCACTTGTTGATTACTTATTACAGCTTGTCCAAGCGCGGCATCGGTAGGTGCCATAATCGCAGCAACTAGTAACACTAATGCCAATGGCCATTCTGGGAAAAATACCATCCCCACTAATGAGCCAAAGATAATTCCTAGAGGTAAGCCTATTAACAACATTCGTGTTGGCCATGCATTTTGACTTTTTAGCTGTTTCAAACTAATTTGTGATGCATCAAGAAAGAGTAATACTATAAGTGCAATTTCAGCAACTAGGTGCAATACCTCTTCAGAATCGTGCACATCTAGTATGCCAAAGTAAGACATAGACAAGCCTATACCTAAAAAAAGTATAGGAGCGGTAATCACCGTCGAAGACAATCGTTTGGCCAACATACTGTAAGTGCTGACGCAAAACAGAATTACCAATATCCCAATTTCCATCCGGGTTTTCCCATAGTTTTTTAGTTATATTAAAGGTAAAGACCGCTAAGCGTCTAAAACTCTTTCAAGCGCTTTTGGACAATTTAGCTAACGGAGAAATAACTACAGCGGTTTCTACCATCTGCTTTCGCTTGATACAAGGCCTTATCGGCCTGCTGAACGACAATGTCTGCAGTCCAGTTTCTGTTGGTACTAAACGGAAAAGTTGCCGCACCAACACTTACGGTTATAACAGAACTGACTTTGCTGCCGGTATGAGGAATTTGCATGTTCTCAATCGCAACTCTAAGCGCTTCGGCTTTTACCTTTGCTCCATCGGCACCGGTATTGGGCAGCAGGCAAACAAATTCTTCGCCACCGTAGCGGGCGCAAAAGTCAGTGTTTCTTAACACAACGTTATTTAATTGGCTGGCTACTAACCTAAGGCAGGCATCGCCATCGCTATGGCCATAATGGTCGTTGTATGGTTTGAAAAAATCGATATCAATTAGCAGAATAGTTAAATCCCATTCGTTTCTGAGCGACAGTGCAATCATCTTTTTTATTTGCTCATCAAAGGCTCGTCTATTGGGAATTGTTGTTAAGGGGTCTGTGAGTGTCATATAAAGCAATGCTTTTTCTTGATCTCTTACACGCTTAAGGTAAACCGAAAAGGATTGTGCAAGATCAGCTATTTCATCGTTGCCATCAATGCGTACTAGTGTATCGCTATTTTGGGATGCGTCGCTAACTTGTGTTGCCAATGATAGCAGCCGTACCACAATTCTTTGATATAAAAAGTAAATAATGCCTAGTGTAATGAGGACCGCCGTAAGGCCTGCCCAAATTGCAAAAGTCGTTTGTTCAGAAACTTTTTTTGCAGCGTCAAAGGCCTCAGTACTGACCGTTCGATTAACTGCTTGCGACTGATATTGCAAGTTACTGGCAACATCAGCAATAAGATTGCGTACAAAGCTGTCACGGCCTCTTGTTCTGCCGGTCACGCGCAACGATTCAATTTTTTGATTAACGAGACCATCATTACCAATAACCAGTAATTGAAGTGAATTAATCGTCTGGCGCATATCACTTTGCGATGGAACGAGGTTATCATCAGTTAACTTTATTTGGATTTTTAAATCTTGTTCAATTTTGCGTAGTTCATGTAGACGTGTTTGGTGGTCAATTTGAATAGAAAGCAACAGAATTTTTAGTAAGTTGTTCTCGATGTTATTGTCTTCGCGACTCAGTCCAACATCAGCAAATAATGTAAATACAATGTCATAGAAGCTGTTAAAATTAATTATTAATGCTTTTTCTTGTACTATTCTTTTTCCTACTAAATCCTCCAACTCGTCAATTTCATTGTAAACTGTGTTGAGTTGCTTAGTTAAGTATTGGCTCTCAGTTTTGCTATCAGTCAAATTAAGATTGATATTAGATATAACGTCGTCAATTTTACGCTTTGCTAAGCGCTTCTCGGGTTCAGAATTGGATTCAGCTAAAAAATTTGTAAGCGTGGCAAGAGACTGAATTTGATTATTTAATAAAGACGTTTGGGCAATGACAGGGACCGACTCTTGCGTTAATGACAATAATAGGTCGCGAACATCTGTTAGGCGTATTAACGAGAATATTGTCAAGATAGTAAACAAAAAGATAATGCCAAACTGAGCAAGTGTAAAAAGTCTGACGGTTCTTTGCTTTTGACCAGACATATTAGGGTTGACTCGCTTTATCAACAATACGTTGCTCAATTTTGCTATCCAATTTTCCTTTAATGCGCAGGGTTTGCAAAACAAGGTCTGCAATTAATATCGTTTTGTCGAATGCCGATGTGGTTTGTTTGCTCGCAATGGAAAGCGATGCATAGCCGTCGCCACCCGCGGCTAAATAGTTTGTTGTAGCCAAACGATACTGCTTATTCGTATCTAGTTGCTGACCATTAATTAAAACGGATAAAACACGCTCCCCGTGAGGAGCTGAAGAATCAAATTCAACCTGCATGCCAGAAATTTGTGGGAAAGTACCTTTTAGGATGTCTAGACCCGCGAAACCTACTTCTAATGCGTCGGTTAATTGTTGCCCAGAGACTGAAATAACGCTTAATGTTGATCTGTACGGCAATTCAGTTGCAATTGTTCTGCGAGTAATTTGAGTATTTTGTTTGTAAGTGGTATCACCACGAATACTGCCGCCATTGATGAGAGCAATATCAGCTTTACCAAAATCTCGCATAGCGTCCACTACAAAATTGGCGAAGGCATTTTCCTTGCCACGCACTTCATCTCTGCTTGTTGAATAAAAACCGTCCCAATACGCTATATTATCGTTGAGCAATCTATTTAGTCGAAGTAAGTAGGAGTTCACTTGATTTTCAACCAAGGGGTCTACAGATAAGTTGATTAAATCTACTTTTTTTAGCGACACTAACGGAAAGTTTGTATTTGCTTCAAAGCTCGCAATTATAGCCTGGCCTGGTTTATCAGCTACAAAAATACGATTGTCTTTACCAAGTTGTTTTTTATATTCATCTGTTGTGCGTGTAACTGAGACAAAAGCATAGTCTATGGCTTGGTCGTCGAGCAATTTAACAATCTCAGGGAAATCATTAAAATATTGCAGGATAACTATGTCGGCCCCTGCCTTACGTAATTCATTTGCAATGCCTCTAATTTTTGTCTCTTTGTCTTTAACTATTATAATGTCGCTTAATAAATATTCTTCGAGTAGACGCTTGTCATATATGGATATAAAGCCAAGAGTTACGTCATTACGTGTAATTAATGCCCCATCGACTAGGCCGTCGGGAACAGCATTAAGTCGTTTGTCTATTAAATTACTGGCTACGATTGGAAAGGCTGCTTCATACGAGCGCAGCGATAGTTCGTCGACACCGAAGCTAAACTCGCGTTTGGCAGCGCCCATGGCATCGGGTTCAAGACTGTTCAATATATCAATAATATGCGAGCCACGATCCAAATTAGATAGTGCACTCGGGCCAATTGACCCGCCTCCGAACAAGAAGAAAGTAGTGGGCACTCGCTTTCTTTCATCTTCAATTAATCGCTTTAATTGTGCATAGCTCCCTTGTTTAGGATCCGCTATATCTGGCATTTCAGCCGCAAGTACCACCTGTACTGTCGCTTCTTGAGCGAAAGTCGTAGGCGTTTTTATGAGTAAAATAACCAAGCATAAAATTACTTGTGACAAAAAGATGCGCATTGGTATCCATTAAAAATTAGCAGTACATATCGGCTTTACAGTAATCGGCAAAATGCCAATAAGATTAAGTATACCATTTTATAAGTAATTGAGAATTTATCAATATCTGGTCGCTTCGCCATTTGAGGATACAGTGATAGCGTAGTTATCGTCAGCCGATAACATCTAGATTTTGTGGAGGTAAAGCATTACCTTTGGATGCGTACTTTATGTGTACACCTATACACAAACTATGCACAACCTGATTTTTTTGCTAATGCTTTATCCTGGCGGGTTGGCGAAACTTTTGATTGTTAACTAAGCTTAAAGGCAATGTAAATGTTAACGTAGGAGCAGTGTAAAAGTGAAAATGAAATGGACAGTAACATGGATACTTTCTGTCATAGCGGCTTTCTTAGTTGGACAACAGCTCGGCAAATTATCAAATTCATCTACAGCAATAGAGCCATCTACTCATATCGATGCAATTAGCAATAACTCTATTGACGCTGCGGCGCTCACAAGGGCTAAGCAACCTGTTATCACATTGCCACCGCAAGACTTATTATCGTCCTCTTCCACTAAGCGCACAGTATCGGTTATGGAGCAATTACAAAACTTGCAAATTAGCCACGATTCTCAGCTGTCGATGTCTGAAAAAAATGAAGTTTATAAGGTCATAAAAGACCTTAACAGTGAAAAAGTATTTGCCCTTTTGTCTACGTTTATAAGTGACTCAGAGACCGAAAGCATGGCGAACTTGCTTTATTCAAGACTGATAGAGCTTGACCCAATCTTGTCGCTTAACTACTTAGCTGAAAATACACAGGAAAAGAATATCACACGCAAAGCATCAGAAGCTTTAATGCGTTTGGCTAAGACCGATCCCGAACAAGCGCTTTTGTGGTATCGAGAAAATATTGCCGATAGCAATTTAGATCCGCGCAATATGGGGTTGGCGCGTATATTTGAGTCCTTTGCTGAAAATGACTTATATGGCGCAACCGACGTTATATTGTTGATGTCTCAAAAACAGGCGCAGAGCGGATTATACGGAGTAAGTAAAGTATTCAGTGATCCCCAGCAGTATAGCGCTTACCTTGATTACCTCGAGGGTTTCAATAAGCCTTTTTTAGTAAAACCAGTAATGGCTAATTGGGCACACACTCAGCCGGAGGATATGGCGGCCTACCTAGCCTTAAAATATCCAATGGGCAAGACTGGACCAGAACACAGGTTACTATTGAGTAGATGGTCTTCCACACAACCAGAAAAGGCCGCTAACTGGTATGTCAATACTGTGCCTGCATCTGAAAAACGTAAAGCGATCAACATGATTGCCGATCGTTTCCAATCAAGGGGCAGCCCTAATAAAACTTTGAATTGGCTTGATCAAATGGAAGGTGTAGACACATCTACAGCAATTGATAACTTAATAGAAGGAGCAAGTAGCCGAAACGTCGATTTTGCAATTGCCAATATTGACAGAATAAGCAGCGATAAGGCTCGACGAAACACTGCTAGGCGTATTTACAAAGCCCTTAAACGAGATGACCCTCAACGCGCTGATGAATTTAAACTGAATTCGGAATACGGTGAACTACTGAAGTAGTGCTATGCCCACAACATTCCCCATATTCTGCTGGACAAATGCCTGTACAAGAAATAATCAAACACGTCGTCTTTTATATACCTAAAGGCTTGTCAGCATTTTTTGCATGTATGTTTTTTGAGCAGCGCGTGTTTACAGTAAAATCAATAAGAACAATAAGTTACGGAAATTGGCACAGAAATCGCAATATCCCAAGTGACATTTTTCGTCGTTAATTTGGAGTATGAATTTTGAAAAATTTAATTA
>CAXMOM010000055.1:0-103492 GCA_964195425.1 Acidiferrobacterales bacterium | reverse complement strand
TATATCTGTAGCATTATTGCGGCTATCAGTCATTTGCCGCTTCAATCTACTTAAAGCCGTCCACACTAAACCGATCAAAGCGCATATGGCAACCGCGCCGCTGAGTATAACCTCATGCTCGGTAATCCAATTTCCTATGGTGGTGAATATCTCCATCAAACCCTATTATTGTTATTCTTAGTGAAGTAACTAGTTAAGACGATTGTATTCAATTTGTTATAAATAGCGGTAGAAAACCACCTGACTACTTCGTCCGGTACCTGTGTATATAATTAAACGTCATTTTTCAAAAAATCACAATACATATAGCCTCATATTTTCCATATTGACATCTCTTTTATATCCTTAAGGGAGTGAAAATTGGCGATTTCTCGCCTATTACTCAACTGTTGTAACATAATGCGGAATTTAAAAAAAGCGCATCCCGCTGTTGTGCGAACCAGTTTTGAATATTGCTTTTGTTTATGATGATGAACGGCTTTTGTTCAAACAGACCTATCTGAGGCGGTGCTCGATTTTCGCAGTTAGATAGCAACTTTCAACGCGTACTTGGTATTTAAACGGTTAGAGAAGCTAATCCTCCCATCGTCTGCAATTCGCTCAAAGCAGACGTCTCATGCGCCCCGTACGGAGTCGCCTGCAAGGTTTTGTGAGGCTGGAGGTTAGAGACCTCCGGCCACCCTATTGTGCTAATTACTACAGTAAACTTTTGCATCTCTCGGCGTATAAATACCAAACGTAACAAAACCTAAAAGACCATTAACAAAAGTGTGTTGCGCCTCAACTTTTATTACATTTTCAGCACCACCACAAACTTTAGCTGCGTCGGTAACTTGCTCTTGGCCTAGACCACTAATAAAGAAAGTCTGCGATTTTTGTGAAGTTGGAATTTCACCATTTTCACCATTAATAGTAAATGTCTGGGCTGCGCAACCACTTAATAACGCAATGCATGCTGTAATTATTAATAATTTGAATTTCATAACTTATCCTTAACAGCTCAAAATAGTAAACTCACTTCTAGAGCTATCGAAGTGAATTTCAAAGCATAACGTTTGGATTAAAATAATGAGATTAAAAATGGGGCTATAGAAAGGAACATGAGAATTGAAAAGTCCGTTTACTAAAGACGCTTTTTAAAGCACTAAATCCTTTTACTACCGAACCGATACCAGCATAAATTCCCGACTCTGTTAATCTGACGATACCACGCTATGAAATCACTTGTCAATAATCTGCAACGTGACCTAGACGGCCAGTTTTACCCGTATAGTTTTCTTCCTCATTAAACAAAGATGGTAAAAATAAAAGCCAACAAACATCTATAGTCGACTGTCTCCTGATCGCTCTAAGCCGACTGTCATGGCTCTTCAGCCAATTGGCGCTTTGTGCTAAAAGCCGACATAAGGTTCTAGTTGTTAATTTGCAACACAACTTGAACCAATTTTGGTTCGATTTGCACTAAATGTTGACCCTGTTATCAATTGACAATGCATTGAATATTATAGCTATTAAAGCAAATTATATGGTTCACTTTTTCAATGCACTTGTGGGTCAATCACGTGTGCAAATTAACAGCCACTGCAATAATGGCATTAGAATAACCCTTCAACTTACGTAACTCTCAACTTCCACTGGAAATGTGCAATGCTGCCAATGAGCGTGCTCGACTATGTAGTCGTCCATGAACTAGCGCATCTCGAACATCCAAACCACCCAGCTTTTTGGCGATCTGTCGAAAAGGTAATGCCAAATTTTGAAGAACCGAAAAATTGGTTGAAATTTAATGGTGCAGGGATGAGTCTTTAGCGAAGGTGATTTTTTATCTAATTGCAGATTCCGCTTTTATGGACTCAAAAAAAAGCCCGTTTCAAAACGGGCTTTTAGCATCAATTAAAGATCTTACTTTCTCGGCACACCTAAATTCAATCGGTATTAAATATTGGAATTCCCAATCTTTAATAGAATTCCCAAACTATAACTATTATTCCCAATCTATAATGTCGCTGATCACTATTCAGCAAAATCTCTATAACTATCCAAGTCAGGACAACTACAAATAAGATTTCTATCTCCAAACACATCGTCAATACGATTAACCGTTGGCCAAAACTTATCAGCGGCAACCGCTGGCACTGGGTAAGCTCCTACCTGACGCGAATAGCTGCGGTTCCAATTTTCGTCAATCATGTCTGCAAGAGTATGTGGAGCATTGTTTAGTGGGTTGTCGATTGCATCCCACTCGCCGCTTTCTACTTTTGCAATTTCTTGACGAATACACACCATGGCTTCAACGAATCTGTCTAGCTCAACTTTTGCTTCCGACTCTGTTGGCTCTATCATAAGCGTTCCCGCAACTGGGAAACTCATGGTAGGGGCATGAAAACCATAGTCGTTTAAGCGTTTAGCTATATCCACTTCGGTCACGCCACTCGCTTCTTTTAATGGGCGTAAGTCAACAATACATTCGTGAGCTATGCGATCGTTACGTCCGGTATAGAGTATTGGATAATGCCCTTCTAGCTTTTTCGCAACGTAGTTGGCTGTCAAAATAGCTACTTCAGTGGCTTTTTTAAGGCCGTCGCTACCCATCATTTTTATATACATATAGCTGATAGGTAAAATAGAAGCACTGCCCCAAGGCGCAGCTGAAACAGCACTATTGCTGCCTAAATCATCATTGGTGCCCGCTGCTTTTAATTTAATCAAACTATGGCTGGGTAAGAAAGGTGCAAGGTGCGACTTAACACCTATTGGACCCATTCCTGGTCCACCGCCGCCATGAGGAATACAAAACGTTTTATGTAAGTTAAGATGTGATACATCACTGCCTATAAGACCCGGTGAAGTAATCCCCACTTGTGCGTTCATGTTGGCGCCGTCCATATACACTTGGCCACCATATTCGTGAACAATGTCACAAATTTCACGCACCGCTTCTTCATATACGCCGTGGGTTGATGGGTAGGTGATCATGGCGCAGGCTAAATTGTCTTTTACTTCTTCTGCTTTAGCGCGCAAATCGTCTAAATCAACATTTCCTTTTGCATCGCAGTTCACCACCACTACTTTTAAACTTACCATTTGCGCAGACGCAGGATTAGTCCCATGAGCAGATTGCGGAATTAAACAGATGTTTCTATGGCTTTCACCACGGCTAGCATGGTAGCGCTGAATTGCTAACAAACCAGCATATTCGCCCTGAGCACCTGAGTTTGGTTGCATCGAAAGCGCATCGTAACCGGTAATGTCGATTAACCAATCGCTTAACTCGTCAAGCATTTTGGTATAACCTTTCGCCTGATCAAGCGGTGCAAACGGATGAATTTGACCAAACTCCGGCCATGTTACAGGTATCATTTCCGCCGTTGCGTTTAACTTCATGGTACAAGAGCCTAATGAAATCATGGAATGATTAAGCGCAAGATCTTTATTTTCTAAGCTTTTAATATAGCGCAACATTTCTGTTTCAGAATGGTAGCTGTTAAATACTGGGTGCGTCATAAAGTTAGAAGTACGTATAAGTGAATCGGGAATTGAAGTACTTCCCTTTGCAATAATATGCGCGTCTAAGGCAGCAACATTTAAGCCATGCCCTTCACCTAAAAGCACGTCGAATAAATCAGCTACGTCCTGGCGGGTAGTGGTTTCGTCTAATGAAATACCTACTTTGCCTGCTAAATCGGTACGCAAGTTCATTTGCTTTTCAATAGCAGCGGCTACAACCGCTTCTTTGTTCGAAAGCTTCACGCATAATGTATCAAAGAACGTCGTGTGTGCTAATTCTATGCCCTTTTGGGTAAGGCCTTCAGCCAAAATATCGGCGAAGCGATGAATGCGTCCGGCAATAGCTTTTAAGCCTTCTGGACCATGATAAACCGCATAAAAACTAGCCATATTGGCAAGCAATACCTGCGCAGTACAAATGTTTGAGTTGGCTTTTTCACGACGAATATGTTGCTCGCGTGTTTGCAGCGCCATACGCAGTGCTACTTTACCGCGAGAATCTTTCGACACTCCAATAATCCGGCCAGGTAATGAGCGCTTGTATGCGTCACGTGTTGCAAAAAATGCGGCGTGTGGACCACCATATCCCATGGGTACACCAAAACGCTGTGCGCTTCCTAAAGCAACATCGGCACCTAATTCACCCGGAGGTGTAATTAGGGTTAATGACAATAAATCTGTTGCTACGGCCACTATCCCTTTGTTGGCCTGCACGCCGGCTATTACTTCACGAATATCGATAAGTTCGCCGGTGCTGGTTGGGTATTGCAACAAGGCGCCAAATACATCCGCTTGAGGGGCTTCGCTTACATCACCATAAATAATGTCAAAACCAAACATGTCAGCGCGCGTTTTAAGTACGTCTTTTGTTTGTGGGTGCACATCGTTTGCAACAAAAAACGCATTTGCCCCTTTATTTTTAGACACGCGTTTGGCCAATGCCATGGCTTCGGCAGCAGCAGTTGCTTCATCAAGTAAAGATGCAGACGCTAGCGGTAAGCCGGTCAAATCAATCGTGGTTTGTTGGAAATTTAATATCGCCTGCAAACGACCTTGCGCAATTTCTGGCTGGTATGGCGTATAAGCCGTATACCATCCCGGATTTTCAAGAACGTTGCGTAAAATCACATTAGGCGTGAAGGTATTTGAATAACCCATTCCAATATATGTGCGGAAAATTTTGTTTTCTTGAGCTAGGGCTTTCAGTTCAGCTAATGCAACATCTTCACGCTGGGCTTCGCCAACGTTTAGCCCTTTAGAGCGAATGCCTGCTGGTACAGTTTGCTGCATCAAATCGTCTAACGAATCTGCACCCACCACATCTAGCATATCTGCAATTTCTTGCTGGCCTGGGCCTATGTGACGACGAACAAATTCGTTTTGATTTTCAAGTTCCGACAACGTTGCCGGAGCAACTACTTTAGCATCAATATTCATGACCATTAACCTTTTATAAAGAAAACAAACCCTACCGCGAGCCAAAAGGGATGCGACAAAATCTGGTACTGTAAGTTTCTCAAATAATACCTACTGCGACACTAATTTAGAAAATAGTGCCTACCTTAGATCCACCTTATATTAGTGACGTATTATTCGTCTGCAATTACGCCGGCGTATGCTTCAGCGTCTAGCAAGCCTTCAACTTCATCTGGGTCTTCAGCTTTTATTTTAAACAACCAGCCTTCGCCAAATGGGTCAGTGTTGACCAATTCAGGAGAGTTTTCTAGCTCTTGGTTTACTGCAACAATCTCGCCTGTAAGAGGTGCATAAACATCAGATGCAGCTTTAACCGACTCTGCTACAGCACAATCTTCGCCAGTAGTAACACCGTCTCCTACGTCGGGTAAATCTAAAAATACCATATCACCCAGTAAGTCTTGCGCGTGTTCAGAAATACCCACTGTGAAAATACCGTTGCCATCTGAACGAACCCATTCATGGGTAGTAACGTAACGTAAATCGTTTGGAACATTGCTCATAATCTTTCCTAAAAGTTGTGGTTGTTGTTGACTATGTTTTTTATCATTTCTTGTTTATATATCGCTACATTTTATTACCAAATGTGTATCGATAAATAGCGTTATATAATTTTACAGTACACTTTTTCCATTGCGTACAAAGCTAGGTTTCACAATTTCTACATCTACCCATTTTTTACGCATTTCAACTTGTACAATATTACCAATTGCGGCTCCTGCACCGGCCGGCACTCTTGCCATAGCAATGCTGTGACCTAAGGTAGGTGAGAATGTGCCAGATGTTATTTTGCCTTCGCCATCTGCTGTTTTAACAGCAAGACCCGCACGCAATACACCTTTATCTTTAAAAACTAAGCCAACAACTTTCTGAGTGCCTTGCGCTTTTTGCGTTTCTAAGGCTGCACGACCCATAAAGTCACGGTCGCTGGGCTCCCACGTTATAGTCCAGCCCATGTTAGCCGCTAAGGGCGAAACCGTCTCGTCCATATCTTGGCCGTATAAATTCATACCGGCTTCTAAGCGCAAAGTATCACGAGCGCCAAGCCCACAAGGAGCAACACCGGCTGCTAAAAGGCCATCCCAAAACTCTACGGCACGCGCTTTAGGCACCATTATTTCGTAGCCGGTTTCGCCGGTATAGCCTGTAGTAGCGATAAATAAATCTTCAGCCTGTACGCCATAAAAAGCCTTCATCCCGGCTACAGCTTCTTTTTGCGCTTCGGTAAATAAAGAAGCCGCTTTTTCTTTTGCATTGGGTCCTTGAACCGCAATCATAGCAAACGCAGTTTGCTCATTCACTGCAACATCAAATGGCGCTGCGACCTTGTTTAGCCAGTTCAAATCTTTTTCTTTGGTCGCCGAATTTACCACTAATCGGTAGTTGGTAGCATCAAAATGGTACACAATTAGGTCGTCTACTACACCACCCTCTTCATTCATCATGCCACTGTAAAGTGCTTTGCCTTTTTCAGCTAGTTTAGCCACATCGTTAGCGAGCAAAAAGCGTAAATAATCTTTTGCTTGGGGGCCTGTTACATCTACGATCGTCATATGCGACACATCAAACATACCGGCATCGCGGCGTACTTTATGATGTTCTTCTATTTGCGAGCCATAGTTTATTGGCATATCCCAGCCAAAAAATTCGACCATTTTCGCGCCCGCAGCAGTGTGTGCAGTATGTAGTGCAGTAGTGTTCATATAATTTACCCCTTAAACTTTATTTTGTGATTATAAATACACAAAGGGGAGCAAACAAATTAAAAGAGTTAATGCTTACATTAGTTTTTTAAATGTATTAACCTTTACTGATTAACTAAACTAATATATTTTTATGAGGTTAATTTATTCGTTTAATTTATTCGTTTAATTGGTACCGACTATCTGCGTGTGCCTAAGCTCGAAAATACAAGGCAAATCATTTCGTGAAACAACTTTCGTTAGCCGTTCTGCGCACCTTAGTGACCATTGTTGAAGTTGGTAATTTTAACCGAGCGGGCGAATTACTCGGACGCTCGCAGCCCGCTATTAGTTTGCAGATAAAAAAATTAGAAGGACAAGTAAACCGTAGGCTGTTTACAAAGGTTGGGCAAAGTTATCAAATCAATAACGAGGGGAAGTGGTTATATAATAAAGCAAAACAAATGCTAGCTATAAATGATGATATTTTTCGCGAACTCAGCAATGAAACTCTTCGTGGGCGTATGCGTCTTGGTATCCCCAGTGAATTTGCCTCTGCTTTATTACCGAGTATTGTGGGCGAATTTTCCCAGCGTTATCCCGACGTAAGCTTAGATGTGACTTCTGCTTTGAGTAAGCATTTGCTCGCTAGCAGCCAAACAAAGCAATTTGACCTTATTTTAGCGCTGATGCAATCACATGTGCCGCCTAACAATTTACGCAACAGCAACGTCGATGGCTCAAACGAACACACTAATGTAGAAATAATCCGCGAGGACGATCTTATTTGGGTTGGCGATCCCAATAGAAGCTTACCAAGGGATTCTTTACCACTAGTGCTGGCGCCAGACGGCTGTGTATACCGAAGCCGCGTAATAGCAGAGCTAAAACAACAAACCCAGCCCTGGAAAATCACCTACACCAACCCCGACTTCTATGGGCTCATGGCTGCCATTAAACAAGGTTTAGGTATAACCGCCCTTGCACGCTCAATTGTTCCCGATGAACTCGAAATTATTCGCGACAAACGCTTACCAAAACTCGGACGCATTAATATTTGCTTAATAAATCAAGACACTCAGCATCCTCAGGTAAGTCAAACGCTGTCCACTTATATTAAAGCGCGGATTGGACACTAAGGCTAATGTAAACGTCTTTACAATGAGGGGAAGTTTACAAACGCCCTATCCCCAGAATTAAGCCCCTAGTGATTTTAGCCATACTGTGTGCTAAATTTACACCTTAGAAATTAGTCACATATAATAAGAACAATACCATGTATTTAGTCACAAACATTATGTCTATTCACGCTAAAATTTCGCTCAGCTTAAAACATTTATTATTTATTTTAGCTTGCGCTTTATTTTTACTGCCCTGCGCCACAGCAGCACCTGGCGACAAGGCTCCGCCTCGGCAAAGCGATGAAGGCAAAGGCCCTTTCGCTGAATTGATTCTGCGCGGCGTGAATGTAATTACTGGAGAAGGTGCTCCCGTCAGAGGACCGGTAGATATTGTTATTAACAACAAACGCATTACTAATATTGTAAGCGTGGGCTATCCGCAAGTGCCGATAAAAGGAACTCGTCCAGAAGCGGGCCCAAATACTACTGAAATGGATTTAACCGGCCATTATGTGTTGCCAGGTTTTATTGATATGCACGGGCATATTGGCGGGTCGGCCGACAACATTCCTGCAGAATATGTATTCAAGTTATGGTTAGCCCATGGCATTACCACTGTGCGTGAGCCAGGTAGTTTCAATGGCTTAGACTGGGTACTAGACCACGTTGAACGCAGTAATAAGAACACCATTGTCGCTCCTCGCATTATCCCTTATTTGGGTTTTGGTATGGGCAGCGACAAACCAATTTCAACTCCTAAGCAAGCCGTAGCGTGGGTAAAAAAGGCAGCCAAAAATGGCGCCAAAGGTGTCAAGTTTTTTGGCAGTAGCCCCGAAATAATGAAGGCTGCTTTTGCTGAGGCCAAGAAACAAGGCTTAGGCACCATGATGCATCACGCACAATTAACTGTAATGAGCATGAATGCGCTCGACTCCGCCCGCCTAGGCTTAACTACCATGGAACATTGGTATGGCTTGCCCGAAGCATTGTTTACCCAGCAAGCCATTCAGCGCTATCCTATGAACTACAACTATAATGACGAGCAACACCGCTTTGAAGAAGCCGGCCGTTTATGGAAACAAGCAGCGCCAAAAGATAGTAAAAAGTGGAACGCGGTGCGCGATGAACTTATCGAGCTCGACTTTACCATTAACCCTACCATGACTATTTATCAAGCCAGCCGTGACTTAATGCGCGAACGCAACGCGGTATGGCACAAAGATTACACACTGCCAACGCTAACGGATTTTTTCACCCCAAGCCGCTATGCGCATGGTTCATACTGGTTTGACTGGACAACTCAAAATGAAATAGATTGGAAACAAAACTACGCTATTTGGATGGACTTTTTAAACGACTTTAAAAACCATGGTGGTCGGGTTACCACGGGCTCAGACGCAGGCTACATTTATAAAATATATGGTTTTGGGTTTATTAACGAACTAGAGTTATTGCAAGAAGCCGGCTTTACCCCATATGAAGTCATTCAATCGGCTACATTAAACGGTGCACAAGCGCTGGGTATGGAAAAGGACTTAGGTTCTATTACCATTGGTAAAATGGCCGACCTCGTTATACTCGAACACAACCCTCTACAAAACTTCAAGCTGCTGTATGGCACCGGCCATTACCGACTTAACGAAAAAAACGAAGCAGTGCGTATGGGCGGCGTTAAGTACACCGTCAAAGATGGTATTGTTTACGACGCAAAGGCACTACTAAAAGACGTGCGGGAAATGGTTGAAACAGCAAAGCAAACAAAAGATTAAAATAATGTAATCGAAATGGCATGCTCTTTAGGCTAAAAAAGTGATCATTTTGGTACATCAAACAGTTACAAGTAACATAATCGAATATAATAGCGCCGTAGTGAAGTATAGTCGGCCATCTGATTGGAAGTGGCATGTCTACAACAACTTTTTTTTTATCAAGGTTTAGCATACCCTGGCTTTTGGTATTAGTTCTCTTCTCGTCGCTTGCAACAGCGCAGTGGCGCGGGGCCGATCGTCCTAAACTTGTTGTAGTCGAAAGGTTAAGTTTTGAATATGAATCAACAGTTATAGAAGCCGTAGGCACGGCGCAAGCCAAGCGTTCTGTTACCCTTTTCCCAAGCGTGTCTGATGAAGTTACTAGTGTTCGATTCAGACCCGGGCAATCAGTAAACGCAAACGATGTATTAATTTCTCTAGACAGCCGCCTTCAAGATATAAACTTAAAACGCACCCTCATTCAGTTACAAGATGCCCAACGAACCTTCAAGCGCGTGCAACAAAGCGTTGCAAAAGGTGCGGTTACCGAACGTGAATTAGACGATGTCGAAACTGCAGTAAAACTTGCAGAAGTTGCCCATCAAGAAGCACAAAAAAACAAAGAAGACCGGTTAGTACGTGCTCCGTTTAGCGGTGTAGTTGGCTTAAGCGATGTTGAAGTTGGCGACCGGATTTCACCGCAAACTGAAATAACCACTATAGATGATCGCGAGTCGTTGTTTGTAAACTTTACGGCACCTGAGCTTGCTGTTGCATATTTGATGAAAAAGCCTGATGTTCGCCTGCAGCCATGGACCGACCGGAACATTAGCTTAACCGCCAAAATTGCAGAGTTAGATTCACGCGTAAACATACAAGACCGAACTATAAGAGTTCGTGCGTTACTTGAAAATGAATTTGACCAATACCTGCCGGGTATGAGTTTTAGGGTCACGATAAGTGTGCAGGGTGAACGCTATGTCGCCATTCCTGAAGCAGCCTTGTCTTGGGGAGCAAACGGCGCGTTCGTATGGCTAGCAAGCGAAAACAAGGCAACACGAGTGCAAGTAAACGTTGAACAACGCCTTCGCGGCAGAATACTCGTCTCGGGCGCCTTAAGTGACGGCGAGATATTAATTGTTGAAGGCATTCAAAGCCTACGCGATGGCCAAGTACTAAATATTCAAAATGCAAGTGAGGTAGGGTTACCTGAAACGAGAGTAAGCAAAACCAAAAGTACGCAAGAGGTAGCGGGGTAATGTTTAAAAAGACCTTATTCAAAGACGACTTGCCCTCACTTTCAATTAGACGTCCGGTATTAATATTAGTCCTGAACTTACTAATTGTAATCGCCGGTATTGCAGCGCTTTACGGTTTGGAAGTACGTGAATTACCCGACGTTGACCGTCCCATTATTACTGTGTCGGCTAGTTATCCAGGCGCAGCACCTGAAACTGTCGACTCTGAGGTAACTAGTCGATTAGAAGGCGCTGTTGCAAGAGTGAGTGGCGTAAAAGCTATCCGCGCAAGCAGTGAAGAAGGCAGTAGCAGAATTAGGGTCGAATTTCGCCCTGGAATTAATATTGAAGATGCGGCTAACGAAACACGCGAATCGGTGTCTCGCATTCAGCGAAGGCTGCCCAATGAAGTTGAACAAGTATCTATTATAAAGGCCGATAACGATGCCCAAGGCGTTGTCAACATAGCGATTTCAAGCAGTAAATATGATTTAGAAACCCTAACTGACATTGTAGAAACAGACCTCGCACCATTGTTTTTAAATATTCCTGGGGTGGCCGATGTAAGTCTTGATGGCGACCGTCAGCGCGTACTTAGAGTCAGCGTGGATAACTTGCGTTTAACCAGTTTTCAATTATCAATTTCAGATGTAGCCGACGCGCTTGCTACGGCCCCGTTTGATGTACCCGCGGGCAGTATTCGATCTACCGACCAAGAACTTATTGTGCGCGCCGATGCAACATCTGTAAACGAACAAGATGTGCGTGAAATTGTTATTCAAGGCGACGTAAAAATTGGCGATGTGGCCAATGTATATTTTGGACCCGCCGATTTGCGCAGTATTGTGCGCTTGGATGGCACACCTGTTATCGGCTTAGGCATTATCAGACAAGCTCGCTCAAATACCATAGAAATTTCAGATGAAGTACTGAAAATGGTTGAGGGCTTACGCGATAGATTCCCCGACCTAGAGATGACCGTTACCTCCGACGACGCTGAGTTTATTAGAGATTCTGTAGATGAAGTATTACAGTCCTTATTATTTACTATTGGTTTGGTTATCCTCACTCTTTGGGTGTTCATTGGCAAGTTCAGGGCCACCCTAATTCCGGCTCTGGCCATTCCGGTTTCATTAATCGGTTCATTGGCATTACTGTGGGCATTTGGTTTCTCAATTAATATTCTGACCTTGTTGGCACTCGTGCTAGCCACCGGCCTTATAGTCGACGACGCAATCGTGGTATCTGAAAATATTCAGCGCAGACGCGCCGCCGGCATGGGTGCTCGAGCTGCCGCCGTAATTGGTACACGAGAAGTATTCTTCGCCGTGGTAGCCACTACCGCAGTGTTGGTCGCGGTATTTGTGCCGATTGCTTTTTTACCCTCTACCGCAGGGCGTTTGTTTAGAGAATTTGGCGGTATATTAGCGGGAAGCGTTATTATTTCTTCGTTTGTTGCCTTGTCATTGGTACCCGCACTCACCGCAAAAATACCCGCTATTGATATGTCAAAACAAAACAAACTGAACCTATTGAGCCGTTTTGGCACTGCTTGTGTGAATGGCTACGAACGTTCGTTGCATTTTGTGCTGCGCTTTTCGGTGCCAGTAGTCGTGTTGTGTTTACTTATCGCGACCGGTTCTTACTTCGTATTTAACACTTTAGAAAACCAGTTACTGCCTACCGAAGACAGAGGCGTAGTGAGAATATTTGCACGCGGACCCGACGGCACTGGTGTTAATTTTATGGACCGTCAAGCCTTAAAAACAGAAGAACTATTATTACCGAATATTGACCAAGGCGAAATTGCTTCTATTTATACGGTAGTAGGCAGATGGGATCCTAATATTCTCTTTATTACCGTACCTTTGGTAAACTGGGCAGACAGAGAGCGCTCACAGCAAGAAATTATAAATGAATTAAGGCCTATGCTCTCGCAAGTGGCCGGTGCGCCAGGAAGAGCCTTTGGGGCGAACAGCTTAAATTTACGTGGCTTTGGGGGCGGGTTTGAAATGGCCCTTACCGGAGACAACTATTCAGAAATTTATCAAGCCGCGCTGGATTTTGCTAAAAACATTGAAGACACCATGCCAGAGCTTGGCCGAGTTGAAGTGTCGTATGAACCTAACCAACCCCAGCTACGCGTTAATATCGACAGAAGCAGAGCCGAAGAGCTGGGCGTGAATTTTAGCGACATATCGCGCAGCTTGCGCGCCGCCATTAATGGCGACGACATAGTCGATTTAAATGTAGGCGACCAAGCTGTTCCTATAATATTACAAACCGACACCCGCAACTCGCTCGACCCCGCCAGTCTGCTAAATTTATATGTAAGCTCCAGAACTGGCAGCCTTGTGCCACTTTCCAGTGTTGCCTATGTCACTGAAGAAGGGGTCGCGGCAGAGCTAGAGCGGCATGCACAACGCCGCGCCATTGAACTAGAAATGGATTTACCAGCAGAAGTAAGCATTGAAGAGGCTGTAACCAGTATTAGAGAGTTAGCAAACGACACCTTACCCGCCGGCATTGGCGTGGTCTTTTTAGGAGAAGCCTTAACCTTCCAAGAAACTAATCAAGAAGTCATGCTCACCTACATACTCGCATTCTTAATTGTGCTGTTGGTGTTAGCAGCTCAATTTGAGAGTTTCAATAGCGCTTTTGTGGTAATGCTAACCGTTCCGTTTGGGATAGCCGCGGCAATATACGCCTTATATTTAACGGGTACATCAGTAAATATATATTCACAGATTGGCTTGGTAATGCTGATAGGATTATTGGCGAAAAACGCGATCTTACTGGTAGAGTTCGCTAACCAATTGCGCGATCAAGGCATGCAGGTAAAAGAAGCCATAATAGAAGCCGGTAAAGTCAGGCTTCGCCCGATTATGATGACCTTGGTGTCGACAATCTTAGGGGGGTTGCCGCTAATATTGTCAACCGGCGCTGGCGCTGAAGCGCGAAATGCAATTGGTTGGGTAGTATTCGGCGGACTCGGTTTAGCAGTTGTGTTTACGCTGTTTTTAACGCCTGTGTTTTATTACGCTTTCGCCCGCTTAAGTACACCGAAAGCCGACGAAGCGAATCAACTGAACAAAGAGCTAGAAGCAGCAGAAAATCAGATGTAAAGCGTGCGCTAATGTAACGAGGTGTCTTGACCAGACACTAATGTATTGAAGTATAAAGTTACCTAATTACATTTTCAGGTGCATGCAATTGTATAATTTAAAAATAAATATGCGCTATATTATTCTCGGCCTATCAGAAAAACTCACTTATGCTAACCAAAACGGTTAAAATGCTGTATATTCCGCACTCACTTTTTTAGTGTAGCTAGAGTGTAGTTAGTGTTTAGGTCATCAAAAACCTAAATTTCTACCGAATTGCTACAACACAGCTGCACAGGACACCACATGAAATTTTCAACTTTAGATTTAGCCGAGCCTCTACAAAAAGCACTTGCCGCCTGCGGATATAGCGATATGACTGGTGTGCAGGAAAAAACCATACCGGCGGCTCGCCGCGGTCAAGACTTGTTGGTCCATGCCCAAACCGGCACTGGTAAAACAGCCGCATTTGCCTTGCCTATTTTGCAGCAAATGCTAGATACGCCTAAAGATACTATTTCATGCAGTCCACGAGCACTTATTTTAACGCCCACCAGAGAACTAGCTGAACAGTTGGCGGGTGCATTTAGTCTCTATGCGCAGTTTACGACTATCAGTATTACTGCATTATACGGTGGCGTAAAAATGGGCGGACAAACGAGTAAGCTCAAAGTAGGCACCGATATTCTTATTGCTACGCCTGGTCGCTTACTAGAGCATATGGCGCTAAATACTGTCACTTTGGCTAACGCGGAATTCGTTGTACTCGATGAAGCAGACCGTATGTTAGATATGGGGTTTATTGCTGATGTCAGTAATATTATGCAGCACACTGCTAAAAAGCGTCAAACCTTACTGTATTCAGCAACTAGCTCTCCTGCTGTTAATGAGCTGTGCCACAAAATACTGAAAAATCATAAAGAAGTGCGGGCTAGTAAAATAAATACCGCGGCTGAAACAGTCAATCACATTATGTATCCGGTTGAAGAGTCGAAAAAAATCGATTTATTTAAAACCTTATTAAAAGAACAAAACTGGTTTCAAGTATTAGTTTTTACCAGCACCAAGGAACAGGCCGACCAACTAATGGGCGCCCTTAAACAAAGTAAAATTGATGCCGCTGTTTGTCACGGTGATAAAAGTCAGGGTTCTCGACGTCGTGCGTTAGCAGATTTCAAATCAGCTAAGTTGCAGGTGCTTATCGCTACGGAAGTCGCCGCTCGCGGCATCGACATTCAAGGACTAGATTATGTGGTCAACTATAACCTGCCTTACCTGCCAGAAGACTATGTTCACCGAATTGGGCGCACAGGCCGTGCGGGTAGTTCAGGCAATGCAATTTCATTTGTGAGTCGTGAAGAAGAGCGCACTGTCAATCGTATTGAAGCACTTATCGGCGCTACTATTAAGCGAGTTGTTAAAAAGGGCTATGAAGTTAGCGACCGCCAAAGTTTACTAAAAAGCATTTCAAAAAACCGCCGCCCTAGTAAAACTAACAAGGTCACCAATACCGACATTACAGGTAACACGACTAAGAGCCGTAAACCGAACAAAGCAAAAGCAAAAAAATAAAGTCTGAAAAACAAAAACAACTGCTTTTTTACTTACGCTTTAGTGTCAATTGCTGGATTTTCTTTATCGTAGCGTCGGTCTCTGCCCATGCGCGTATCCAGCAATGGTTTAATTTTACGTTTACGGCGCTCTTCGCCTTCTCGTTTATCATAAAGTAGTACATGCGAATTTAACGCTTGTTTTGCGTTATCTGGATTACTTTCAGACTTTTCGAGCGTTACTTCGCCTCGCTTCACTGGTTTCGGTCTATTAGTATTGATTGGAAGAAACTGTGTTGGAATAAGCATATCTCCCCTCCTGTTTTCTCAATTAATGTTTACAGTGATAATGTAAAATACTCTAGCCCATAAGTCGTATCGGCCTATTACTAGTTTTCTTTAGTAAAAAAGCTAAAATAGTTAATGTAAAGTTTTGAGGTTAATTTTTAAGCTTTCGCTTAATTAGCAATACTTGCAACCCGAAGGGGTTCCCTTTGAATTTTTTAGATCTAATGTGTTAACTTAACAAACTTAATTAATGAGCGTAACTAAATGATTTTGAGTTATCGAAATGCCGAATCTTTTGACATGGAAAGATGTGTGGAGGTTCGAGGAATGACAAATGACAATCCGATGACGATTAATGAATTGGATAGTATTGGGGTGAATTCTTCAAACTGGTGCCCTTTAATTGAATCAGGTGCATTTTTAGGAAAAGTTTGCCAATTAAATAATATCGTCATTGGTTTTTGCTTCGGCGAAGTTAATTCTGGCGAAATACTCGTCTTGGCTGTACTTCCTGAATATGAAGGCATGGGTATTGGGGCGAAGTTACTCGGTGGTGTAAGTAAAAAGTTATTGCAGTCAGGTTCAGATAAATTATGGCTGGCGGCATCCCCTGATCCAATCGTTAGAGCATATGGATTTTATAGATTTCTCGGCTGGAAAGACACGGGTAAGCTTAACGAAGATGGAGATCAAATATTGGCTTTGCTAAGCCCACTGGAAATTATGTCAGGCGATGAATATTGAGCAATTGATATTTTTTGATTTGACCACTTCATTTTGAACACTCTTAGCGGGAATTGCGTACTAACATCAACTAACACTTCAACACATCATTTTGTGCTCACAATTATTCCAATGGAGATCTTTTATGACTAATTTTAAAACCGTATTATTGTTAACGTCTGTTTGCGTTTTAGCAGCTTGTTCGCCAACAACAGCACCTGATACAAGCGTGTTTGAACGCACTATTCTCACAGCAACAGGCGATACACTAGGAACGCTTACTTTAAAAGATCTTGGTGAAGGCGGTACAGAAGTAACTGTTAGTGTTAGTGGTCTCGATAGCGCTGGTACACACGCCATGCACTTCCACGAATTTGGTCTTTGTGAAGCGCCTAGTTTCACCTCTTCAGGTGGTCATAAAAACCCAATGAACATGGCTCATGGTAAATTATCAGCAGATGGCCCCCATGCTGGCGATATGATGAATATGGAAGTTGGCAGTGACGGTAAAGGTACGCTAACGCTTATTAATGAGCTCGTTTCAATTAACGGTGACCACGGACTACCTGCCCTGCTTGATGATGACGGCACAGCGCTTATCATTCACGAAAAGGCAGATGATTACATGACCCAGCCAACAGGCGCTGCTGGCGGACGTATAGGCTGCGCGGTTCTTTAGGGTTCCGACCTCCTCTAAAACAAGGTTTTACGCTGTGTCGTCAAGTGCAAAGAGCATCTTTATTGATGCTCTTTTTTCTTTAATAGTCGAATAAAAAACTTAAATTGTTATACAAAAGGCCGCGATGAAATGACAACTAATACTTTACTGTTTAATTTGACCGATGATATATTTTCACTACACACTGTATTCATTTGACTTGCTAAAAACCACTTCAGGATTTCGGCAAGCTTAAAAATTTCCAGCTGTTTATGGCACCCCCACCAAACAAAGCATAGGCTTTTTTAACACATACCTTATTAAGGTAAATCACATAACAAATTGTGAATGAATTTATAATGCAGTGAGCTAAGCAAAAAGTTTGCATCTGTAAAAAGACAGCAAAAATAGCACCTAAAACCCTCCAAAACTCTCACGAACCATAGCTGCAGGCCTTTAAAAAATAAGATTTTGGTAATTTCCAAGCAAACTGTTCCAACAGGCAGTTACCTTAAATAGTCAACAGTGTAAGCTAAAAGTGTCAGGTAATATCACGGAAGAAAAACCGACAAAAGTAGCGAAAAAGGGGTTTATTAAGCTTCAAACGGGGCAAAACCCAAGTAGATTAACGAAGTTTCCTGAGTGTCACAAAACACTTTAAGTGTTTTAATTCAAACACTTAAACTTCAGCACTGTTAAAAAAAATCATGCTTTTGTGTTAAAAACAACACTAAGGTATGCGTTTGAATACTTCACAAAGTTATTTTCCGTCATATAATCATTTCGAGGTTGAGGCAAGGCAGATTAAAACAATCTGGTTGCTACAACCACTTTTATCAACTTTATTAACTATGCACTAAATCGCGTTATACGGCGCTCGGAGAAACAACATGAACATGACTAACATGAATAAAGCTACTCAAAAAGGTTTTACATTAATCGAATTAATGATTGTGGTTGCAATCATCGGTATTCTTGCTGCAATCGCATTGCCTGCATACCAGGGCTATACAGACAAAGCAAAATTCACTGAAGTAATCAACGCAACTGCTGGTGTTAAAGCCGGCGTTGAAGTATGTGGCCAAGTAAATGGAACTTTAACTGGTTGTACTTCTGGCACAAACGGAATAACAGGAACAACTACGGCTGCACCTGCAACTGCTACAAGTAAAATAGTTGGCTTAACGGTAACTGGTGCAGGCGTGATTACTGCACTTTCTAGCGGTAGCGCTAGACTTAACGGTACTACTGGTGCATCTATGGTACTTACGCCTACTTTGGAAAACGGTGCTATAACGTGGACTCAAGCATGTAATCCAGACACGTTCTGTACTACTACTACTCCAGCAGCTCCATAATAGCGAGCAACTTTTAGATACAAGCGTCGTAAAGCCCAGTATAGCTGGGCTTTTTTATGTCAAAAATTTATATCTGTAGAGCTTAGGATTGCTAAAAACAACCACTTTTGTGTTTAATGGCTTTGCCCCAACAGTAATAATTATTTTTTTACACTCGTTTAGCAGACGATTAACAATTAGTCATTACTATGTAAACTATCGTTTAATCCGCCCCATTTCGATGCATCAGTAACAATAGTTTCTACCGCTCCAGACTGACTATTTCTGCGAAATAACAAACCAGACATTCCCGACAACTCTCTCGCTGCGACTACCTTACCATCAGGTGTTTTCACTTTAGTACCAGCCGTTACATATAAACCCGCTTCAACGATACATTCGTCACCAAGTGATATGCCAATACCAGCGTTTGCACCTACAAGGCTTCTTTCACCAATTGAATTAACTTGTTTACCGCCGCCCGAAAGCGTACCCATAATAGAAGCGCCCGCACCGATGTCAGAATTTTTACCGACAACGACTCCAGGGGTAACTCTACCTTCAACCATAGAATCACCTAGCGTACCTGCATTGAAATTGACAAAACCTTCGTGCATCACGGTTGTGCCTGAGGACAAATGTGCGCCCAATCTCACCCTGTCAGCATCCCCAATTCTAACGCCTGGCGGAATAACGTAATCGGTCATACGAGGGAATTTATCAATAGAGGTAACAGACAGCTGATGATGCTCATTGGCAATTAAGCTGCGAAGTTCATCAACTCTTCCCGGTAACACTGGGCCCGCTGATGTCCACGCAACATTGTTCAATAGTCCAAATATGCCGTCTAAATTTTGTCCATTGGGCTTTACTTCACATTCCGACAGCAAATGCAGGCGTAAATAGGCTTCTTCCGCAGTTTGTGCAGGTGAATCTAATGATTCAATTTCAACGGTAACAAAATCGCTTTTGATAACACCCACCTTTACGGCGAGGCAGCTTCGTTGCAATTTCTTATCATTGCGAGGAAACCAAACATCGATGGTTTTTCCACTTACCGAATCTGTATATCTATGCCCTGTACGACTAATTTTCATTTTTTACCTTTCAATATTGTTATTTTATATTTTTAATAAAGTGGAGAGTTTGATAAGTGTACGCTTGCTATCCACAGTCTACTAATAAACTATAGCTAGTGCTGACTTTACCCCATAGCTTTGGCTATGAAGAAGGCCTTTACGCCCGGTAATTTATTTGCACCCAACAAGCCCAAATTTCTCACAAGCTTTTTAAGTGGCTGTTGTCCGTCAAACAACTGCTTAAACCCTTCCATAGTCGCAATCACTTTTACCGCTTCGGCTTTGCGACAGCGCTCATATTTACGCAACATACCCATCTCACCCAATGAAGCTTTATGCTGTGCAATAACATCGAGCATGGTTTGTACGTCGGCTAAGCCTAAGTTAGCTCCTTGCCCCGCTAGTGGATGAATAGTGTGGGCAGCGTCGCCCATTATCGCAACATGTTTACAGGTCCATTGGTTCGCATAGCGCATGCGAAGAGGAAAACTAACGCGCTTGGTATTTAAATGAACTTTGCCATATTGATTGTTAATGGCTACTTGCAGCGCTTTTTCGAAATCGTTGTCATTTAAGGCCATTAGCTTGGAGGCTTGATTACTTTGCTGCGAAAGTACAATTGAAGATTGATGCGCATCAGGCAGTGGTAAAAAGGCAAGCGGACCAAATGGCGTGAACGCCTGTCGGGCAGTATTGTTATGTGGAAGCTCGGCCGTAATGTTAGCCACAATGGCATGATGATCATAATCCCAAAACGTATGGGTAAAGCCAAAGCTGGTTCTTACTTTACTGTTTGCACCGTCGGCGCCTATTAGCAGCTTAGCTCTCGCATTGAATGATGTATCGTCGTTTAGCGCGACCTTTACCAGAGCGGCATCCTCAATGGTGTGTAAATCACTTACACTAGCATTAAAATAGCAGTCTACATTCGAGTAAGGTTTGAGCGTTTCATACAAAGCGGCATTTATTATTTCGTTCTCAATTATATGCCCTAAGGCTTCCTTTGGTTTTCCTATACTGGGGACTGAATTTGTATCAAAAGCAATATCGCCAAAACCATCGGTATCCCAAACATGCATATGTTTATAAGGCTGCATTCGGGCAATTTTATTCCACGCACCTAAACGCTTAAGCAAAGCCTCGCTAGCAGAACTAATGGCACTTACTCTAGCGTTAAATATTGGCGGTTGCTCATTATTTTGAACGACGGGCTGTTTGGGTTCGTTCGCCGCATCTATAAGCGCAACACGTAAGTCTTTTTTGGCCAAGCCAATAGCCAATGTTTGCCCTACAATGCCTGCGCCTACAATAATAATGTCGTATGCTTTAGTCATGCGTTTTTCGTAACCCCATAGCAAATTTCGCAAATTGTTGTTTAAGTATGCCGCTTTTATTCATCCCCAGTAACGCAAGATTACGACCTGCGACTAAGGGAAAATACTGATTTGAAAATATGCTTACCAATGCGTCGGTCGCAGCAATAGTTGCTTGCTTATCACTTTGGCGGGCTTTTTTGTATTGATTGACTACTTCAAAACTACCAGGATCAGCTGCATCTTTCAAAGCGCTAAGTAAACCTTCTACATCACGAATGCCAAGGTTAAAGCCCTGACCCGCAATAGGGTGTAAGCTTTGTGATGCGTTCCCAATAGCAATTGCTCTATGCATAACAAACGGTTCACTTTGCACCAGCCTAAGAGGATAGGTATAGCGCTGACTGCACGAGGTCAATTTGCCCAATTTGTCGCCAAATAAAGTGCCAAGCCTTTGTAGAAAACCCCCCTCGCTTAAGGCTAAGGTACTTTGAACACCTTGCTCATGCATACACCATACTACCGACATACTGTGCTGCTTTGATTGCTTTAATGCACCGCAAGTATTCATAGGTAAAAATGCAATTGGTCCCTGGCTAGTGAATCTTTCGTAAGCTATGTTATTGTGAGCAAGCTGCGTTTTAACGTTAGTTATAATAGCGGTTTGCCCATATTCTTCGACTCGACTTTTCATTCCGGCCAAACTAGCAGTGGTAGATTGACCGCCATCGCTAACAATCAATAGTTTTGTTTTGACGCGCTTACTAGACAACAATGTGCTGTTCGATAAAACAATATTGGCATACTCAGGTGTTTGCTCTACTTGTTCAACTTTTAACGGCGCTGCATACGTAATTTGCTGACTATTTACTTTTACCCTAGTAAGTAAATATTCGCCCAAAGCATCGATTGCCACCACTTTACCTAACGCGTCTAAATCGTAGTCGTTTGCATGGAGTCGTACTTGCCCTAAGTGGCCTTTGTCAGAGACATGGATTTGCGTAATAGCTTGGTAGGGTACTTGATTAATATCAACACCTAATGACGACAGTAGATGAAGAGATTCACTTGCCAGCGCAATAACACGGGCGTCAAACCTAGCACTTAGGTGCTCGGATGAAGCACTTGAAGACGAATCCAAGGTGGGTGTCGGCAAATTAGCTTCAAGCAAGAGTACTTTGTACTGTGAGTGTTTGGCCAAGGCTAGCGCCATCAAACAACCCACCACACCACCGCCGCTTATAACTATGTCGTAAAATGGCACGTCTACTTCGGCGTCTTTTAATGGGCCTTTTGGCACTTCTTTGGTTTTGCTTGAAAGCGATTTTTTACTCACAACTAAGCTACTTACCTTTATTAGATACTGGTTTTATTGACTAAACATTAGCTGGTTGCCATAAGCGCTTCAATGTCTTCAACCGTTTTAGGCGCATGGCGCGTCAACACTTCGTTACCTTTGGTAGTAATGACTATATTATCTTCAATTCTAACGCCTATGCCTTTGTACTTTTCAGGCACATTGGCTTTTTTGCTAATATAAATGCCCGGCTCTACCGTCATAACCATGCCACTTTCCAACGCTTTGTCGTGACCATTATCTTTGTAGATCCCTACATCGTGCACGTCTAATCCTAAGTAATGCCCTAAACCATGCATAAAGAAGGCTTTGTGTGCGTCTTCATCTATGCAGCTTTGTAGCTCGCCACTTAATATGCCTAAATCTAATAAACCTTGGGTGATCATACAAATCGCGGTTTGCATTGCCTCAGCAATAGTGCGCCCAGGCTTAAGTTGATTTATACACGCTAACTGAGTGCTTAATACTAAGTTATATATCTCTTTTTGCGCAGGACTGAAACGGCCATTTACGGGAAACGTTCGAGTAATATCGGCGGCATAACCTTGGTATTCGCTGCCGGCATCAATTAATACTACCTCGCCGTCAACCAAGGCGTCCTTATTTTCGACATAATGTAAAATACAGCCATTTTCACCGCCACCCACAATGGTATTGTAAGCAGCGTAGCGGGCACCTTGCATTGCAAAACTATGCAGTATTATTGCCTCTAACTGATACTCATAAACGCCTGGTTTACACGCTGCCATTGCGGATTTGTGTGCCTTACATGATATATCTGCGCTTTGTTGCATTACTGCAATTTCTTCAGCCGATTTTATCAAGCGCATATTATGAATAATATGACTCACGTCTACAATTGACGAAGGCGCTTGCTTTGACTGCTTAGGCGCTTGTTTACACATAGCCATTGCGCATTGCACAAGATCATCCGCCTGTAGGTTATCGCCTAATGAATAGTATAAGTAGTCGTGACCATCTAACATGTCAGGCAAAATTTCGTCTATATCATCTACTGAATATGCGACATCTACTAAAAGATGTTTTGGTGCGTCTGTTATGCCTAATCTGCGACCATGCCATATTTCGGCAAGATCATCTTTGGGGCGCAACAAGAGCGTTGATTGGCTAGCTGTTTGTTCTGAATTTGATGACAGCGCTTTATTTGAAGACCCTTTATTTGAGGGCCCTTTACTTGATAATAGCAAAAAGCAATCCGGCTCATTAAATCCAGTTAAATAATAAAAATCACTGTTTTGCCTGAACGGATATTCGGTATCGTTGCTGCGCGTAACTTCTTGTGCGCTGGGTATTATGACAATGGCATTTACATTGACCATGCTTAGCAGACGAGAACGCCTCGCTTGATATTGGGCAATGTCGATAGTTGCATTCATGCAGATTCTCTTATGGTGGTTACTTTACAATATCTACGAACGTAATTAATGAACGGAAGGCGATTGCTGTCTGGAATCAATGAGCGATTTACCCATTTCGTTAAAACATAACATGGCGCCTATTCGCACATATTCAAGCACCTCGAAGAAAGCTTGTTCTGATTCTTCACCCTCTTCCATGGCTTCGTCGAGTTTTGCTATGTCGCTAAAATCTTCTAAGGCTTCTTTTGCTTCGGCTGAACAGGTAGTAAGGTCATTTTGATGCAAACCAAAGCCGAGTAAAAAACCTTGCACCCAATTAACAAAAGCGGCACCGCGATCATTGATTGACGTTGCATCGTCGGGAAGACATAGCTTCAAGGCGAAATCTGCTTCAATAAATTCTTGGCATACTTTGTCAAACATTTTTTCGATGAAAGTTTGCGCTTCTGCAGGAATAACTTCTCCTTGATTAATAACATCAGCAAGCGCTTCTATCCATTCTTGGTCATCAATGTTCATTCCACCGGCTAACATACCGCACAAAATACCCTGTACTTCTGAAGCATCGACTATAATATTGTTTTGTTTCAGCATGTTAGTAAATAATTCGTAGTTTATTTCTGAGGATGCTTCTTGATTGGACAATGGCGACTCGCTTTATTGGTAAATGCTTGTGTGTATTGCGCTTATCGTAGCAAAGGGCAAGCAGTTTTGGAACTAAAGTTCGAACCACAATGTATACACATGAGCTAGGTTTTTAAAGAAAGCCTTTTTGTACGGTAATATCGCTTCACACCGCTGTTAAGTCTGCGCGGATTGTTGTAATATTCGGCTTCGCTTTAGCCGAGAGTCCCGTTAGCTTTAATGTGGCACTTCTGAACAAAGCGAAATTGTAAAAGCAAGGTTTATTAAGGACGATGAAGCGGTCGATTCGCTACCAACTAGCTATTAACCGAGCAGTCTTCACCATCAATAAACATCCTATGCTTCCTGGAATGTTTGCATGTGCGTTTCATGTTCCTGGCCGATGCTATAACCTTAGGAAGTTGACTCTATTGCTTTTGTGCAAGCTCGACATGTATCGAGAAGCCTACGGCAGTGATGATACATCCACCGTGTCCTATTCGGCGCACGGACGAAAAGCGTAAAGCGGCATTTTGGGAAGCACCACTTTTTATAACGGGCATATTTACTTAGTTTACACGAACATAGTATTGCGCCGGTTATCACACAAAATCATCTATTAGGATGTAGGAGTTGCGATGGCGGTCATAAACTTTGGTTCAATAAACATTGACCACATTTACACAGTTCCCCATTTTGTTACCCCAGGCGAAACACTATCATCTTCACATTACCAATCGGTACTTGGCGGCAAAGGCGCAAATCAGTCTATTGCTTGCGCACTAGCGAACTGCAAGGTAAAGCACGTTGGCGCAGTGCATGCGGGTGACTCATCTTTTGTCGACATTTTAGAAAAGTCAGGTGTAAATGTCCGGTTTATTGATAAACAGACCGACACAGCCACAGGCCATGCCATTATTCAGGTTAATAGTGAAGGCGAAAACGCTATTGTGCTTTTCGCAGGCGCTAATCATCAGCTTAGCTCACATCAAATCGATGAAGCACTTAACAGCGCAAGTAAGCATGACTGGGTACTTTTACAAAACGAAACCAATGCTATTGGCGAGATTATTGAAAAAGCAGCTGCACTTGGCCTACCAATTGCCTTTAATCCCGCACCCATGACCCCCAGCATTGCTAGCTTACCGCTTAATAAATTGACGCTGTTATTTGTTAATGAAGTTGAGGCTATGCAGCTTACACAAACCACCAGCATTGAAGATGCCTCTGGCGCTCTGCATCAAAAGTATCCGAATACTAAGGTTATTATGACCCTAGGCAAAGCCGGCGTGAAATATATGCACAAAGGCGAGGAAGTTAACGTCAGCGGCTTTAAAGTGAATGCGGTAGATACCACAGCAGCAGGCGATACCTTTACAGGTTTTTTTCTTGCTACCTACATTAAAAATTTAGCCGCGAATATAAGCGCGCCTGAATTAGCATTAAAAACGGCCTGCGCAGCCGCTGCACTGTGCGTAACAAAAGAAGGCGCAGCGCCTTCTATTCCAAGTGCAAGCGATGTTGACAGCTTTTTAGCACAATAACGGCAGTATTAATCACACAAATTACCTTTTGGATATGCACATGACACACAAAATCATTCTAGATACCGACCCAGGTATAGACGACGCAATGGCAATATTTTTTGCCTTTCAAGCTAAAGAAATAGAAGTATTGGGTCTTACCACTGTATATGGCAATGTGCCGGCCGATATGGCCGCACAAAATGGCCTTGCATTAGTAGAGCTTGCTGGTCTAGATATTCCTGTATGCAAAGGCGTTGCTCGCCCATGGGTGGGTGAAGAATCTACTTACGCCCATTTTGTGCATGGCGATGATGGCTTTGGTAATATTGACCATCCTGACACTACACGCACTTTGGATCCTCGTCCATCTGCGCAGTTTATTATTGATATGGCCCGCAAATATCCGGGTGAAATCACGCTTGTAGCGGTTGGACCATTAGGTAACTTGGCCCTTGCATTACGGTTAGAGCCTGCCTTACCCTCATTAATCAAAGCCGTTAATATTATGGGCGGCGCGGCATTTGTGCCGGGAAATGTTACGCCAGTAGCTGAAGCCAACATTTGGAACGATGCGCATGCCGCTGAGATTGTTTTTGCTGCCGACTGGGAAGTCAATATGTTTGGCTTAGACGTAACCTACGATGTGCCATTTCCGCCAGAATTTATATCATCGTTAAAAACAGTCAACCCTCTGTTAGGTGGGTTTGTGGCTAAAGCCGCAGAATTCTATTCAGACTTTTATTCACAAGGTAAGGAAGAACGCGTGTGTTTTTTCCACGACGCTTTCCCACTTGCCTATATGATGCAACCAGAGTTATTTGAAATGACCCCTGGACACATGCGCATAGGCACCGACAGTTTGCACAAGGGCCAAACCAGTTTTGCGCCAGAAAATACCACCATGAGTCCGTTTTGGCTTGATACTCATATGGTGAATGTGGCAACTAAAGTAGACCATAGTCAATTATCGCAGCTATTTGTTAGCACCTACGCCTTAAAGTAATTAGTTGACACTATGCAAGGCAAGGGCAACGCTGAGGATGCACGCAAGCAACTAAGACTTTCGTTTAGGAAAAAACGAAAGGCGCTTAGCGCTTGCCAGCAAGAGAATGCCGCGCACAATATAGTTAAAATGGCTGTAGAACATGATTTATTTGTTAACATTGGGCGTGTGGCACTATATATAAGCCACGACGGCGAACTTGATACACAGCATTTAATAAACTATTTATGGGAACAAGAAAAAGAAGTTTACCTTCCTGTATTGCATCCCTTTTGTGCCGGCTACCTTGTGTTTCTCAGGTATAGCAAAAATAGTCCTATGACTTACAACAAGTTTGGTATTTTAGAACCTGTATTAGATGTTACTAAATTATGCCCGCTAAACAAGCTTGGGCTTATTCTTACGCCTCTAGTCGCTTTCGATGAAAGCGGAAATCGTCTCGGCATGGGTGGGGGATTTTACGACCGGACATTGCAATTTTTGCGCGGTAATAACGATAATAGCGGCGCACTAGAATCAAACTCATCTATCAATCAAATTAAAATCATAGGCTTAGCTCATGATGTGCAAAAAACCTTATCATTGCCTATCGAAGTATGGGATATTCCCCTACCAGAAATTTTAACACCTTCTAATATGTATTCGTTTTAAAGGACTCAGCATGGACCAGAATCAAAAAAAACAAGCGGCCGCAATTGCTGCAATTGAATTTGTTACCGACGATGCAATAGTGGGTGTAGGAACCGGCTCTACTGTAAACTTTTTTATAGACGAGTTAGCTAAGCATAAATACGAAATACGAGGTGCTGTGTCGAGCTCGGAAGCCTCTACCGAGCGCCTTAAAAAGCATGGCATTACTGTATTTGATTTGAATGAAGTCGACACTTTGGATATATATGTAGACGGGGCCGACGAAATTACCATGCACAAGCATATGATAAAAGGCGGTGGTGCAGCGCTCACTCGCGAAAAAATTGTAGCGGCGGTGGCTAAAACGTTTATTTGTATAATTGACGATACCAAGCTTGTTCCTATATTAGGTAAATTCCCGTTACCTGTTGAGGTTATTCCCCTTGCGCGTTCTTATGTAGCGCGGGAAATAGTTAAACTAGGCGGTGACCCTATGTATCGACAGGGCATAGTGACCGATAACGGCAATCAAATTTTAGATGTCTATAATCTTGAGATACTTGATCCACCAACCCTAGAAGCTAAATTAAATCAAATTGTTGGCGTAGTAACGAACGGCTTATTTGCGCATAGAGGCGCTGATGTTGTGCTTACAGGCACAAATGAAGGCGTGAAAAAGTCTTAAAGAGCATAGTATAATTATCATCAATTTCAATATCACCAGTAATCAAAGGACAAGGTAAGTAGTAATGAGCAAGAAATCGTTAGCCAAAAACAAAATAAGAGTGTTGTTGCTTGAAGGGCTGCATTCTAGCGCCCTTGAAACATTTGAGGCAAATGGCTACACCAATATAGAATCTCTTAAAACCTCATTGCTTGATGATGAGCTTATCGCCAAAATTAAAGATGCACATTTTATTGGTATAAGATCTCGTACTCAACTTAGTGAAAAAGTGCTCAACGCCGCCAAAAAATTAATAGGCGTAGGCTGTTTTTGCATTGGCACCAATCAAGTTGATTTAAAGGCCGCAGAAAAACGTGGCATCGTGGTATTTAATGCACCTTTTTCTAATACACGATCTGTTGCTGAACTCGTACTTGGCCAAATCATTATTTTGCTTCGTGGCATTATACAAAAAAATGCAATGGCGCATAGGGGCGAATGGAGCAAAAGTGCCATTAATAGTTATGAAGCGCGCGGTAAAACCCTCGGTATTATTGGCTATGGCCATATAGGAACACAGCTAAGTATATTAGCCGAACACTTAGGTATGCGCGTGCAATTCTATGATATTGAAGACAAGCTTGTGTTAGGTAATTCGACGCAAGTGAAGTCACTTAAGCAACTGCTCAACACATCAGATGTCGTTAGCTTGCATGTGCCTGAAACACCGCATACCCAAAATATGATTGGGAAAAACGAGCTTAATCAAATGAAAGATGGCGCCATTTTAATTAATGCTGCGCGCGGCACTGTTATTGATATTGACGCCCTTTGCGAAGCGCTTGAAAGTAAAAAATTAACGGGCGCCGCGATTGATGTGTTCCCATTAGAGCCAAAATCAAACGCTGAAGAATTCACCTCACCTTTACGTAAGTTTGATAACGTAATTTTGACTCCACATGTTGGCGGCTCAACACAAGAAGCACAGCAAAACATTGGTATTGAAGTAGCGGGTAAGCTAGTTAAATACAGTGACAATGGCTCAACGCTATCGGCAGTAAATTTCCCCGAAGTATCGTTACCCGAACATACTAATACGTCTCGTTTATTGCATATTCACGAGAACCGTCCTGGCGTACTTAATCAGATCAACCAAGCCTTTGCCGAAAAAGATATAAACATTGCAGCTCAATATTTGCAGACAAGCGAAAATATTGGTTATGTAGTTGTAGATATCGAATCTAAAAATGAGGCGGAAGGCTTAGTTCAGCTAGCCACTATACAAGGAACCATTAAAACGCGCTTACTGCACTAACAAGTCACGTAAATAATGGACAGAAAAAAAGGTCAAAATAAACAATCATTTTGACCTTTTTTATATTAGGTAATTTATATCAGCTAATTTCTAAGCACTTAGAAAAAAGTATATACCAAAGTAACTGCTGTTTCAGTGTCTAGCTTGTCAACGCCAACAACTACGTCACTGTTGTGGTCAAACTTAAGCGAAAGCTTCATAGACAATCCACCAGCTATTTGAGCCGTCAATGCACTTTCAGCGCGTGATTTAGTGTTGTCTGAACCAATTTCCGTACTGAAGGTTTGAGTGAAACGAGCAGTCTCAGAAACATTCAAACTATAATTAACAGCGCCACGAACGATTGCACTATTAAGGCTTTCGCCTAATTGGTTTTCTGAAAACGAATGACCAGGACCAACACTGTAGTCGAAGCTACTTGATTCATCATCCCATAACTTTTGGTTCCAACCAGCGGCTATTGTTGCTTGGTACTTAAAGTTACTGAACTTGTCGTCTTCATAAGATGCAAAACCAAACACACGGTGATTTGGATTTTCTAACTTATAATTGCCTTGTCCTGATGCGAAAAACTTTTGTGCAGAGGTTTGTTCTACCTCTTCACCCATTGCATTCTCAACAGTGTCTTTTTTATAAAGACCGCTTAAAAGGAACTCGTTGCTCCACTTTTCTAATTCTTGCTTAGCGCTTAGGCCGGCGCTTGCCGAGGTAGTTTCAGTATTCCCTGTGGTGAAAATAAAGCCAAACTCACCGTTCATTTCTAATTCTTTTACTTCTTCAGCAAAAACGGGTGCTGCACAGCACAGTGTTAATACGGTTATTGCGGCTAATTGTTTTTTCATTACACTTCCTTTTATATTAATCAGTATCCAAGCGTTCGCAACGAAAAAATACAAACGATAATAGAGTTGTTCACGGGCGCGTATTCTAAATACTTTTTACTGTATTACAAGCCAATCCACCACATACTTTAGTATGATTTTTAATCAATTTCAAAGTAATTGTAGTTTAATGACGGGTCTAGAAAAATTGGTACACCATCGAGATACTCGTTTGTGTCGACAAAATGCTGTCTTGACTGGCAACATTGTCGTTAAGAACAAGGTTTATACTGAACTTCATCGCTAATTTGTCAAACACATTGGCCGTTATCGATGATTGCGATCTTACTTTTTTGATTTCTTCACCCAATTCTGCCGACAGTGTTTGTCTAAATCGAGCATTTTCACCAAACTTTAAATTGTAAAAAAGCGTACCTCTCACAATCATTTCTTCAATGGTTGTGTTGTTGCGTGTTTGTCGTAAGTGGCTGTATCCGGGTCCTATACTATACCTAAACTCAGAATTTTCCTCTTTCCACGCTACCTGACTCCACCCTATGACCACTGTAGCTTGGTCGCGCAAACGGTTGAATTGGTTGTCGTCGTATTCAACATAGGCAAACAAGCGATTATTAGGTTGCACTAGCTTATAGTCAAACTGCGCCGAGACTTCTATTCGTGAGGTTTCTGTTTCGGAGGCAGCAGTATTACTGCGAATTGTGTTGGTTCTGCTTAAAAACTGTGTTTCATAACGGTTACTCCAGTTTGTCATTTCATGATTAGACTCAATCGCTAATTTAACAATGCTGGTGTCGGTATTGCCCGAAGTGCTTAAAACGCCAACTTCTCCAGCTAGAGTGAAAGGCTTAAGTTTTGCGTTTTTATCAGACTTTTTACGATTTTTACTATACAGGGCAGCTAGCAAATTCTTTTCTTTGCTGAGATTTTTGAAAAAATCTGACGCTTTATCAGATTCAGCAGTGTATGCAATTGCATGGATAGGCATTTGCAATACGAGTATACAAAAAACAATAATAAGGAGTTTTAACATAACCCATTCTTAAAAAAATGAACCACGCATAGTTAAGGGTAAATTACCTAATTAATTACCTGAGCGATCTTGCTCGTTTCAGATTGCGCGAACTGATGAATAATATCATATTCATAGTCATTTAAGCCAATGGATTGCAGGGCTTGTAGGTTTAAATTAGGTTCTTGTAATAACGACTGGCCCTTATTCAAATTAGCCATGGTTGTCGCCATATATAAAATGCTTTCGTCTTTGCTGAATTCTTTCGGCTCATTGAATGACAAACCAAGCATAGCGGTATAAAGGTTTTCGGGCAGTTTCCAGCCCTCAAGGATGTGCCCTGAGCATTCACTGAAGGTAAAGCCGAACAAAGACTCTTGGGATTCAATAGGTAAAGCATTTGGTTCTTTTTTCATGTACCGCTTATATTTTTCTTCCATGCGAGTTGCACATACAAGCTCACTCAAATTCATAAGAATTCCCATCACAAAAAAGCGTTCGCTACCTCGCGCTTTCATCTGTTGAGCAATTGATTTAGCAATTAAGCCGGTATGAACCGATTTTTCCCAAAAACGAGTAAAATCTAATAACGAGGAATTAAACGTTTTAAACGCTACATTTGCTGTCTCCGCCATTGAGATATTATAAGCAGCCTCGCCTCCTATGACGTTCAGGGCTTTAGACACACTTGTTACTTGCGCCGGAAACCTAAAAAGCGCGCTATTAGCTAGTTTTAGCACTTTTGCACTTAAGGATGGATCTACCGACATTACTTGTGCCATTTCTTTAAGGCCCGAACGGGGGTCATCCAACATTTGTCTTAACCGCAGGCAAGTGTCGGGCAAAGTAAAGCTGTTATTGGCGAATTTAATTATAGGTGTCATGGACATACTAGATCTCAGTTATTCTGCATACACTTGGGGCATGGATGAATTTACGATATTATAACTGCTGTAAGTGGTGGCAAGGGTAAGCAGGTTTATACAGGTCGTATTGGTTAGATACCTATATTGACTAATGTGCAGGAACTAAGACTTAAATTGAAATGTAACAAAGGTTATTTAGTTGTTCTTTGCTACATATACAAAAGAAAAATGTAGTGTAATATTAAAACAAATCGCCTTGTTGAAAATGAGTATCGGTTTCTTGTGATTGCGACTTGCGGACGTTAAACGCTCTCTTTCGCCTATTACAAGCAGATACTATAATGCGTTTGGTTCGATCGTCTATAGCAAGCCAGTGGGTTCGTTCTTCTCTACTTCGAAAACATCCTTTACAATATCCTCTGGGACCCGATTCACAAACGCCAATGCATGGGCTTGGAATGTCGAAAAACTCCATTTGCTGCATATACAATTGTGCTCAGTTGAAGATAAATAATGTCCGTATTATAAGTATTTTTATAAAGTTGGCTAGTTAAACTCGATAGATTACTACTTACCATTAAAAAGCGGGGCTATACTGAACCATATTAATTCGTACGGGGTTATGGTGTACGGTAAAACTACGGTATTAAAACCGCTAAGTAAAAGCACTGGCATAAAAAAACCGATACCTTAAAAAAGATATCGGTTTTTCAAATAGACTGCCTAGCTATACAAATGCTGCAAAAAATTATCGTTTTTTCGCTTTAGGGTTTGGCATATCAGTAATGCTACCTTCATAAATCTCTGCGGCAAGGCCGATAGATTCATTTAAAGTTGGATGAGCATGAACGGTTAAGGCGATATCTTCAGCATCACAGCCCATTTCAATAGCTAAACCAATTTCGCCTAACATTTCACCGGCATTAGTACCAATAATGGCACCACCAATTATACGACCACTGTCTTTATCAAATAACAACTTCGTTAAACCATCGGTCGCAGCAGAAGCGATTGCTCGCCCTGAAGCAGCCCATGGGAATGTTGCTGCCTCATAATTTAAGCCCTGCTCTTTTGCTTCTTTTTCGGTAAATCCTACCCAAGCGATTTCTGGCTCAGTATAAGCGACTGACGGGATGCCGCGTGGATCGAAAAAGTGTTTTTGCCCAGCAATAACTTCAGCAGCCACATGACCTTCATGTACCGCTTTATGAGCAAGCATTGGCTGACCAATTAAATCGCCAATGGCAAAAATATTAGAAACATTAGTACGTAGCTGTTTATCTACATTTATAAAACCGCGCTCGTCAACTTTCACACCGGCTTTTTCTGCCGCCACTAGCGAACCATTAGGACGACGTCCTACCGCAACAAGTACGCGGTCATATCGAACAGCATCTGCAGGTGCTTGTTTGCCTTCAAAGCTTACGTAAACTCCGTCTTTTTTAGATTCAACTGCGGTTACTTTGGTTTCAAGCATAGTGTTAAATTTGTTTTTGATAGTCTTCATGTAGACTTTCATTACGTCTTTGTCGGCCGCAGGTATCAGCTGATCTAAAAATTCAACCACATCAACTTTTGAACCTAAAGCATGATAAACCGTGCCCATTTCTAGTCCAATGATGCCGCCACCCAAAATAAGCAATTTTTCGGGTATGTCTTTCATTTCTAATGCACCGGTGCTATCCATAATGCGGTCGTCATCTTTTGGCACAAATGGCAAAGAAACTGGTTCAGAACCCGCTGCTATAATAGCGTGCTCGAAGGTAATAGTTGTTATACCGTCCTTACCATCCACTTCTAAGGTATTTGGACCCGTAAATTTGCCGTAACCTTGCACATGCTTTACTTTGCGCATTTTAGACATTCCCGACAAGCCTTTTGTTAGCTGGCTTACCACAGTGTCCTTCCATGCGCGCACTTTGTCTAAATCGATAACCGGCTCACCAAAGGACACGCCATTGCTTGATAGGTGTTTAGCTTCTTCAATTACTTTTGCTACGTGCAAAAGCGCTTTTGAAGGAATACAACCTACATTTAAGCAAACGCCGCCTAGGGTTTCTCTTGCATCTACTATAACTGAGTCAATGCCTAAATCAGATGCTCTAAACGCTGCTGAATATCCACCAGGTCCGGCGCCAAGTACCACTAATTGTGTTTTGATTTCGCTCATAACTTTAATATGACCTCAATAATTTAATTCGATATACGCCGACTAGTCTAATTGAATTAGTACGGCAATTCATCCACATTATTGGCTTTATTGCGTGTGGCCATTAATGCGAACGGTCTTTCTTTATATTTCACTTATCGCAAGCGCATAATACGGATAGTATTTATAGTGCTTGCGACACAAAACCTACATTAATATGCGACGCATATCCGCTAGGCAATCGGCTAAATGCACTGCAAAGCGCGCTGCCAATGCGCCGTCTATTACGCGGTGATCGTACGATAACGAAAGCGGTAACATCAATCTAGGTAAAAACTCTTTACCATCCCACTTGGGCTTCATCTCACTTTTCGACACACCTAATATAGCAACATCTGGTGCATTCACTATCGGCGTGAATGCTGTTCCACCAATACCGCCTAAGCTCGAAATAGTAAAGCAGTTACCCTGCATATCGGCCGATTTAAGTTTTCCTTCTCTGGCTTTAATACTTATTTCAGTTAACTCTCTCGATATGTCCAAAATACCTTTCTTATCTACATCGCGCACCACCGGCACTACTAAGCCTCCAGGAGTGTCTACTGCAATACCTATATTGATATATTTTTTCATTATCAGACTTTCGCCCGATGCAGAAAGTGATGAATTGAAGGTTGGATAATGCTTCATCGCATCGGCAACCGCTTTCATCATAAATACTAGCGGCGTAATTTTAACGCCTAACTTACGTTTCTCAGCAATCTGATTTTGTTTCTTACGGAAGTCTTCTATATCAGTAATATCCGCTTCTTCAAACTGCGTTACGTGAGGAATAGTTACCCAGTTACGATGAAGATTAGGACCCGACAGTTTTTGAATACGAGTAAGAGCGACTTCTTCAACTTCACCAAACTTAGCAAAATCGACTTTTGGGGGTGGCAACACCTGCAGCCCACCGCCGCCTTGACTCACATTGGTACCCGGACTCATTTTAGGTCTAGAAAGCTCATATTTCACAAAAGATTGTACATCTTCTTTAGCAATACGACCTTTACGACCCGAGCCTGTGACAAGGGTTAAATCAACGCCATATTCTCGCGCAATACGTCTTACTGAGGGTGAGGCATGAACTCTCCCTGTTTTACTTATTTCAGCTGCTGATGGGTGATGCGGCACCGGCGGCGCTTTTTGTGCAGATGCGGCTTGCGCAGGTACTGGTCCTGCTGGCGCGCTTGCTAGTGCTGCACTTGCAACTGATGGCGCACTCGCTTGACCAGCAACTTCCATAGTCAAAACCAAAGATCCCATAGATACTTTATCGCCAACTTTCACTTTAAGCGAAACAACTTTTCCTGCTTGAGGTGCTGGCACGTCCATAGTGGCTTTGTCGGTTTCAAGCGTAATTAGGCCTGTTTCCTCTTCAATTTGGTCGCCTTCGCTCACCAAGATCTCAATAATATCAACGTCGGTATCACCGCCAATATCCGGTACGGTAACTTCTATGATAGACGGCGCTGAGCTCGTAACTGGCGCTGCAGTTTCTGCAGACGCCTTACTTTCTGCAGGCGCAGCCACAGATGGCTGACTGGCGACTGGCGCTTCATCAGCAGTATTTGCTGCGACGCTGACCTCAAGGGTTAAAACCAAACTGCCTTCAGATACTTTGTCGCCCACGTTCACTTTCATCGCAACAATTTTACCGGCCTGAGGAGCAGGAACGTCCATTGTTGCTTTATCGGTTTCTAGCGTAATTAAGCCATCTTCTTCAGCAACGGTGTCGCCTATATTCACGAGAAGCTCAATAATTTCTACGTCGGTATCACCGCCAATGTCAGGCACGATAACGTCAATCACACTGGTAGACGATGTTGCCGCTGGCGCTACTGCAGGGCTTGGCTGAGCTGCTGCGGCAGCTGGAACAGGTGCTACAGGCGCGGCGGCTACCGTTGGCGCCTCAGAAGCACCGGCCGCTTTACCCAACAAATCACCTTGTTTAATCTTATCGCCCACTTTAACCGAGATTTCTTTAATTACTCCGTCAAAAGGAACAGGAATATCCATGCTGGCCTTGTCACTTTCAACGGTGACAAAAGCAGCTTCAGCTTCAACTGCGTCACCAACGGCCACGCATACTTCAATAATTTCGACTTCTTCGCCGCCCACATCAGGAACAATAATATCTTGTAAATCTGCCATGATTAGTTCTCCTATTTATGCGTACAGTGGATTAATTTTATCGCCGTCAATATCAAGCGCTTTATGCGCCTTCGTTAACGTAGCGGCATCTATATCACCGGCTTTATGCAGTTCATATAAAGCAGCATAAGCAATATTGTTTGCATCCACCTCAAAATGACGGCGCAAATTAGCACGGCTATCGGAGCGACCAAAACCGTCGGTGCCTAATACTCTGTAAGTGCCTGGCACAAAGGCTCTAACTTGATCGGCGTACGATTTAATATAATCGGTTGCTACAATTGTGGGGCCATCGTTACCGCTCGCTAACACGTCAGTAATATAGGGAACTTTTTGCTTGGCTTTTGGATTTCGCATGTTAAAACGGTCGCAGTCGATACCGTCACGACCCAACTCATTAAACGAAGGCACACTGTATACTTCAGAATGTACGCCGTAGTCATCGCTCAATAAAGCAGCCGCTTTGCGCACTTCCGTTAAAATAGTACCTGATCCTAAGAGCTTAACTTTATTCTTAGATCTTGCACCACCTACTTTATCAAGCAAATAGATGCCTTTTAGAATGCCCTCTTCAGAGCCTTTTGGCATTTCTGGCTGTACATAATTTTCGTTCATAACCGTTAAGTAGAAAAACACGTTTTCTTGGTTCTCAAGCATTCTACGAATACCGTCTTGTACAATAACGGCGACTTCATAACCGTAGGAAGGATCGTAACTTACACAATTGGGAATAAGCGCTGCTTGCACATGGCTGTGTCCATCTTGATGCTGCAAACCTTCACCGTTTAGCGTAGTTCTGCCTGCTGTGCCGCCAACTAAGAAGCCGCGACACTGCGAATCACCTGCGGCCCATGCCATATCACCCACACGCTGGAATCCGAACATTGAGTAATAAATGTAGACCGGCAGCATTGGCAAGTTATTCAAAGAATAGGAAGTACCAGCAGCGACAAACGATGACATGGCGCCTAATTCGTTGATGCCTTCTTGCAATACTTGGCCTTTTTTATCTTCACGATAATACGCCACTTGGTCTTTATCTTGTGGTACGTACTTTTGTCCGGTATTGCTATAAATACCTACCTGTCGGAATAAGCCTTCCATACCAAAGGTGCGTGCTTCATCAGGAATAATAGGCACTACGCGCTGGCCGATCTGCTTATCTTTAAGCATAACGGTAAGCACTCTGACGAAGGCCATGGTGGTAGAAATCTCTCTCTCGCCCGAGCCTTTGGTAATAGCCTCAAACGCTTTCAATGGCGGTGCCGGTAATTCTTCTGTGCTGTTGGCACGACGAACTGGCATATAGCCTTTTAGTGCTTCACGCTTTTCACGCAAATACTTCATTTCAACACTGTCTTCTTCGAACTTAAAGTAATCTAAGTTTGCACATGCTTCATCCGACACAGGAATGTTAAAACGATCGCGATACTGTTTAACAGAATCGACATCCAACTTCTTCACGTTGTGTGCTATGTTTTTACCTTCGCCCGCGTCACCTAAGCCATAACCTTTAACGGTTTTTGCTAAAATGACCTGTGGACGGCCAATCGTTTCAGTTGCTCGCTTGTAAGCTGCATATACTTTAACTGGGTCGTGCCCACCGCGGTTTAAACGCCAAATGTCATCATCAGACATATTGGCGACCATATCTTTTAGTTCAGGATATTTACCAAAGAAGTTTTCGCGGGTGTACTGACCGCCTTTCGCCTTATAGTTTTGGTATTCACCGTCTACGGTTTCCATCATAACGTCGAGTAATTTACCCGAGGTGTCTCTGGCGAGCAATGAATCCCAGTAGCGACCCCAAATAACTTTTATTACTTCCCAACCTGCGCCGCGGAAGGTGCTTTCAAGCTCTTGGATAATTTTGCCGTTACCACGAACAGGACCATCTAGGCGCTGCAGGTTACAGTTAATTACGAAGGTCAGGTTATCAAGGTTTTCTCTTGATGCTAGGCCAATCGCACCTAAACTCTCTGGCTCATCAACTTCGCCGTCGCCCATAAAACACCATACGCGCTGGCTAGAACAATCGCGCAATCCACGATTAGTTAAATATTTAAGGAAACGCGCTAAATAAATAGCCTGCATTGGGCCAAGGCCCATAGACACGGTCGGAAACTGCCAGAAGTCAGGCATAAGTTTAGGGTGAGGATAAGAAGAAATACCTTCACCGCCTACTTCTTGGCGAAAATTATCAAGCTGACCTGCGCTGAGTCTGCCCTCAATAAACGCACGAGAATAGATGCCTGGCGATACGTGGCCTTGGACAAACAAGAAATCGCCGCCATTGTCATCGGTTGGTGCGCGGAAAAAATGGTTAAAACCAACATCATATAACATAGCAGAAGAGGCAAAACTCGCTATGTGGCCGCCTAGCTCGAGGTCTTTTTTCGACCCACGAAGAACCATCATTAATGCATTCCAACGAATAGCATTTCTGATCTTAGTTTCAATAGTTTGGTCTCCCGGCATTGTTGGCTCTTGGCCTGCCGGAATGGTATTGATATAAGCGGTTGTCGCATCATATGGTAAATGCGCACCGTTAAGACGCGCTTTTTCGATTAACGATTCTAAAAGGTAGTGCGCTCTGTCGACGCCTTCAGTCTCTAATACCGCCTCAAGCGCTTCTATCCATTCTTGCGTTTCAATTGGGTCAACGTCAGGTTGTTTCATATCGGCCATAGTTTTTTCCTATTTTTTGGTTCAACGTTACTTGTTTATTAATAAGGGATGCATTAATTACAAAAGCCACCTTAAATCTTTTATTCTCTTGGTTTAACTGTCGCTCACTATTCTTCGCAAACTGCGCTGAACATTGGCATTATTCTTATTTATATCTAGCAGGGTCTTTTCAATAAAAGACAAATGCAAATGACTTGCATCACGCGCCGCTTGGGGGTTACCCGACACAATAGCCGAAACAATGTCTGCTCGCTGTTGGGAAATTTCACTTTCAACACTCGCCCCCGAGCGAAGCATAGCCAAGTTTTGTTTTACATTGTCTTCAAGCATTAAACGCATTGCTTGCATAACTTGCACAAGCACCATGTTTTGCGATGCTTTTGCCATTGCAAAATAAAACTCACCAAGAGCAATAGCTTCGTCTTCTGGATTAACTTCGCTACTAGGTGACTGCAACTTTTCTAGCGCTTTTGTAAGCGCAATATGGTCTTGCTGCTGACCACGAAGGGCGGCGTAAAATGCAGCCATGCCTTCAAGAGCGTGCCGGAATTCTAACAAATCAAATTGGGTTTCTGGACGTTTTGATATGAGCTCTAGCAATGGATCTGATAAACGTTTGTTTAGGTGTTTCGATACAAAGGTACCACCGCCTTGTTTACGTTCTATCAAGCCTTTGGCTTGCAAATTTTGAATGGCTTCGCGCAATGAAGGACGCGACACTTTAAATTTACCTGCCAACTCGCGTTCTGGCAACAGCTTTTCTCCAGCCGCTAAGGTCCCATCAATTATCATAGACTCTAATCGTTCTGTAATGACATCTGAAAGTTTTGCCTGCTTAATCATAGCGCCCTAGTTGTTGTTTGTTGATTTTGAAAATACTCTCTCACTGGGTTTTTATTCACTCTCAATTATATGTTTTATAGTACATTTCACTATAACAGCACAAATGGTAATACCAATTGACCAAACGCAGTTTAAGGGATATCTAAAAAAAGTAAAGTGATTAACTAACAACCCCGACTAAAGTCATAACCGAAATTACCATTAGAAAGAAAATAATGTTCCTTTTTACTAATTTCACCATCTGCAAAGGCTCCTGCAGCTGAGGGTTTTCAAGGCTTGAAAGGTCTTCACTTGCCTTGGCAACTTTTGCTAACACGTCATAGGCATTAAGATTGACGTTGGCAAAAGTTTCGAGCCAAACGGGCAGTCCACGACTAAAATGCCCCACTAATAAAAATCCAAATGCGGTGATACGTGAAGGTAACCAATCAAGAATAAACATGACCTTTTGGATATCGTTGGTGCTGGCGGCATACTCGTTAGGTACTTGGTCTGTTGAATTTATTAGTTGCTCAGCTACTGCCTCTTTCTTAGGGTCATTGCTGTTATTTTCACCTTCTAAAGCAATATCTGAAGCGCCATTATTGCTGTCCACATTTTGGCTAGTCTCAAGGTCTTGCGTCGCTGTTTTGTTCACTTGTAAAAAGTACCATTCCTTACATAAAGAATAAAACACCATGCCGGGAAGTCCCAATATCACAAAAAATATTATGACACTGGCGTAATGCCTATAGTTAACTAGTACAAGTTGCTTACCCACATTCGACAAATCACCGCCCTTATTACCAAATTGTTCAGAGTATAAAGAACAGGCTTCAAAGTCTTCCCTGTTAGCTGCTTGCAAATAGCGTTTATAGGTTTGTCTGGTGACAGGGCAGCCTAAACACACCCATAGTAATAGTAGATATAAGAAAAATACTAGAATAGCAGGCATATATGCAACCAACACCCAAACACCTAACGATGGCAAACCAGCCACTAATACTGTGGTAACAATTCCGTTGTACTGATTTTCTGATTCTCCTGTCTTTGATGTGGGTAAAAATTGTGCAATAAAGGAAAAATATTTTTGCGCTAAGGTAGTTATATGAAACGACTTAGATTTAACCACTACGCGTTCAAGTGCCATTACTATTAATAAGGTAAAAAGTGTCAACGGTCTATATCCTATATGAATGAGCTTTTAGTATAATCACAAGTTACCATTGTGCAACAAAGTTTCACACCTTATCAACAAGTAATCTACGTAATAAAATGTCCATATATTAAGTATTTAGTCATTGTTGCTTGTCGCTGTTTAGGGCAGCATGTAAAATACTCGTTGAAGTTTTGCGCTTATCTATTTAACGACTTTATAAATTGCGCATTTTTATCGGCATATATAAAAGGATAAGCTGTGGTAATGCTCACAAATTCAGCCCGTAATAACAAGTTAGTAAACGAACAATTCACTGCTTCTGCTATTAGCAAAGACCTTATTCAACTTGATGTAACGCGCGCACTAATAGAAGACTTAACACCTGCTTCATCAGACTTACTAAATTTATCTAGGGGTGCTGTTAGTACGGATCTTAAGCATCAAAGCGAACAAACCCATAGCGCGCTTCAAACTTTAGCTCTGCAAGATATCACCGCAAACCTTATTGACATAAGTACTCAAGCGCATGCCCATATTATTACACGTGAGGATATCACTGTGTGTGGACGTGAATGGGCGCAGCAAGCTTTCTGTTTAATCGATCCAACACTCGAACTAACATGGCATTGTGAAGACGGTCAAGTAATGCAAGCCGATGCTACCTTGGTAGACATTAAAGGAAATGCAAGATCTATACTAACGGCTGAACGCACAGCCTTAAATTTTTTACAAATGCTAAGCGGCACAGCAACCACCACAGCCCAATATGTAAAATGTCTTGTTGGTTCTCCCACTCGTTTGCTTGACACCCGCAAAACAATCCCCAGTTTTCGTCAAGCACAAAAGTATGCGGTAAACTGCGGCGGCGGGAAAAACCATAGAATGGGCTTGTTTGATGCCTTTCTTATAAAAGAAAACCATATTAAAGCGTGTGGCTCAATAACGAATGCAATTATGCAAGCGAAAGACTTGCATACCAATAAAACCATCGAAATAGAGGTTGAAAACCTTGATGAACTAAAGCAAGCAATCGCTGCAGGCGCCGACATTGTTATGCTTGATAATTTTTCAACCAAACAGATCCAAGAGGCAGTATCCATCAATAATCAACAGTGTAAGCTAGAAGTCTCAGGTAACATTACACAAGAAAGGCTAGCAGAATTAGCGAAAACAAGGGTTGATTTCATTTCATCTGGGGCAATTACCAAGCATATACGAGCAGTTGACCTTTCCTTACTAATAATGTAAGTCCAGAGATTTAAATTGTAAAAGCTACACACAGCCATCCTTTTTTGTGTCAGAACCAACACTTAGGTATATGTATAAATACTTCACCACATAGGATTGGAGAATATACTTCGTTAATATTATGGTTTAGAAAATTAGGTGGCGTACCATGGCAGTTGTTGCACAAGAGTTTGTTTGGGCAGGGTCAGACAAAAACGGCAAAAAAGGCAAAGGCGAAATATCAGCAAAAAGCCTCTTAGAAGCAAAAAATTCGCTTAGACGCCGCGGTATATCAGCTACCCGAGTTAAGAAAAAAGCCCAGCCCCTATTTAAACGTAAAGAAAAGGTTTCAGCCCAAGATATTTGTGTAATGTCTAGGCAAATCGCGACTATGCTAGGCGCAGGCGTTACGCTTATCCAAAGTTTAGACATGATAGGTCAAGGCCATTCGAACGGCGCTATGCGTAAACTTCTTAGCAATATTACCGATGAAGTGAGAGCCGGTAACCCACTATCATCAGCACTGCGCAAACACCCACTCCAATTTGACGATTTATACTGCGATTTGGTAGAAACCGGTGAACAATCAGGTTCACTTGAAACTATTTACGATCGTATTGCCTTATATAAGGAAAAAGCGGAAGCCCTTAAGTCTAAAATTAAAAAGGCCATGTTTTATCCCATTGCCGTTTTAGTGGTTGCCCTTATTGTAACGCTCATCCTGCTAATATTTGTGGTTCCTCAGTTTGAGGAGATCTTTGCTGGGTTTGGCGCAGAACTACCTGCCTTCACACTAATGGTGTTAGGACTGTCTAACTTTGTCCAATCATACGGAATATTTATTGGCGCAGGCATAGCTGGCGCGTGTTTCTTGTTTGTACGCGCTCATCGTAAGTCACCAAAATTACGCGACTATGTCGATGCTAAAATTCTACAAATCCCAATTATTGGGGCTATTTTGAAAAAAGCCGCGATTGCTCGTTTTACGCGAACTTTGTCAACTACCTTTGCCGCCGGTGTGCCATTAATAGGTGCACTTGAATCGGCAGCCGGTGCTTCTGGCAACGCAATATTCCGTGAAGCTATCTTGTACATACGCCGAGAAGTATCAGGCGGTACGCAAATGAATACAGCTATGAGAGCAACTAACGTATTTCCCGACATGGTTACGCAAATGATTGCCATTGGTGAAGAGTCGGGTGCCGTAGAAGATATGCTCAGTAAAATAGCGTATATTTATGAGGCTGAGGTCGATGACATGGTAGATGGACTAACGAGCCTTTTGGAGCCAATGATAATGTCGGTGCTAGGGGTGGTAATTGGTGGTCTTATTATTGCCATGTACTTACCAATATTTGAAATGGGTTCGATTGTATAATCGATTATTAGAAAGTGTATATATAATAAATGTACATTTATTCGCTCTTTTTATATAAATATTATAGGCTTATCGAATGATAAGCCTTTTTTATGCAGACAACATAAGCGCAAAACAACGCTCATCACCACACAATTACTTATATAAGGTCTACAGGCACTATAATGTTTGAACTAATGGCAACATCTCCCACTTTTTATATTTGTTTTGTATTTGGAATATCTCTACTAGTTGGTAGTTTCTTAAATGTGGTAATTTATCGATTACCCGTAATGATGAAAAATGAGTGGCAAGCACAAATTGATGAGCATATAGCCAATACACAAGGTAACGATTACGTAAGTGAGCAGCCTACTTTCAATTTAGTTAAACCCGATTCTACTTGCCCAAAATGCCAACATAAAATAAGAGCTTGGGAGAATATCCCCATTATTAGCTGGCTTTTTTTACGCGCAAAATGCAGTAGCTGTAAAACCAGTATCTCAATTCGCTACCCTCTTATTGAGTTACTTACCGCGCTTCTAAGCGCCTGGTTAGCTTACGATTTAGGCTTTAACCCAATCGCTCTTGGCTTTATTTTTTGCACCTGGCTGTTGGTCGCGATGACCTTTATTGATATTGACGAAATGCTGCTGCCCGACATCTTGACCCTATCGATGTTATGGCTTGGCCTATTGATCGCGGCCTATGTAGACGGCATAGGCAATACCGTATCATTGAACGATGCAGTTATAGGTGGCGCTATAGGCTACATGAGTTTATTCACCGTTTATTGGGTGTTTAAGTTAGTAACGGGCAAAGAAGGTATGGGCCATGGCGACTTTAAACTACTGGCGGCCATTGGGGTTTGGGTCGGCTGGCAGCACATACCCATTGTTATTTTACTGTCGTCTGTAGTGGGTGCTGTTGTTGGCATTACGTTAATGCTAGTTAAGCGCAAAGACAGTAATCTTGCCATTCCGTTTGGCCCCTATTTAGCAGCTGCCGGCTTTTTAACCATGCTTTATGGCGATGAAATTGCCACTTGGTATTTGGCTACTTTGTAATGGACAAGTCTTTGGCCAGCATAGAGAACCTTGCAAGCACAAAATATATCGTAGGCGTTACCGGAGGCATTGGCTGTGGTAAAACGACAGTAACCGATTTGTTCGCTGCCAAAGGCATCGATATAGTCGATGCCGATGTGGTCGCTCGCGACGTCGTCGTAGCGGGGTCTCAAGGACTCAAGGCTTTAGTGCTTGTCTTTGGCGATAGAATACTTAGCGCACAAAACACCCTAAACAGAAGTGCACTTCGCGAGATAATATTTGCCGACAGCAAAGCAAAAGAAAAAGTAAACGGCTTACTCCACCCACTTATTCGTCAAAATATGATGAACCAATTACAAAATACAAGGTCGCACTACTGTATATTGTCGGCCCCTTTACTGTTTGAGAATAATCTTCAGCAAATCGTGAATAGAACGCTGGTAGTAGACATTGCCGAAAGCCAGCAGCTTGAGCGAACACTCGGCCGAGACGGCGGCAATGAAAGCACGATTAAGAATATAATGGCAGCCCAGGTAAGTCGTGAAAAACGCTTATCCTTAGCCACTGATACAATTGATAACAGCAAAGCATTGCACTTACTTGCGCCACAAGTAGATAGTTTGCACAGTAAGTACATTAAATTGGCTACACAAAAGTTGGCGAAGAACTAGTTATCCATCTACAACAGCCGTAATTAATAGATAACTTTTCGACAAATCAAAATTCACATCCCCTTGAGGGTGTTTTTTGTGTAGAATGCTCGGCATTCTAATTAAGCACTTTTTATTTACCAAATACTTACAATAGAAACAAGTAATATTTACAGGGAGAATTTGATGTCGGTCGCACTTTATGAATTTCCACTTTGCGAAAAGGTGAGAAACTACCTGCGACTTGAGCAGTTATTTGCACAACTCAATGAGGCTAAACAGGCTCAATCTGAGAATCAATACCTGTATTTTTTTGAAGTGTTTTTTAACGTAATCGATTTGGTTGAGCGCCTAGATTTGCGCACTGATTTTTTACGTGACATAGATTCCCACGAGCGCAAACTGTTACATTGGTCACAGCACCCCGATATAGACAACAACGCATTAGAAACAGCCCTGCAGAACTTGCAAAGAGTAGGCGTGGACATTAAGAAAAATAAAAAACTAGGTGCAAGCCTGCGCGATGACCGTTTTCTTGCCAATATTCGCCAACGGTTTTCAATCGCTGGTGGCGTTACTAGTTTTGATTTACCTTCTTTATTTTGCTGGTTAAAGCAAGACAATGCCAGTAAGCAAAGCTTTATGGATAGTTGGCTGGCACAATTGAAAATAATTGAAAATAGCTTAGAAATGCTAATGTCTTTTTTACGCGAAAAGTCTAGATTTCAAGAGATGGTAAGTCAAAGTGGCTACTATCAAGGTACTGTTGAAGATAAAATTGAACTTGTCAGAATACAGTGCAACAACACTAACGGCATTTACCCAGTGGTGAGTGGAAGTCGCAATCGCTATGGTGTTAAGTTTATGAAACTCAACGCACAAACGGGCACTAGCGGCGCCGTTACCAATACAATAGAGTTTCAATTATCATGTTGCTAAGCGATTATAATTAGCCAATAAACGTTTTTTTTAAACTGATAATTAACGTAGCTCGAAATTTCAAGTAAACTACCTCCCAGTCATTGAAAATATAATCAGAGTAAATTTATGAACGTGAAATGCCCCACATGCCAAACTGAGGTTATTTGGAATGACCAAGCCATCCATCGACCATTTTGTTCAAAACGTTGTCAACTTATAGACTTAGGCCAGTGGGCAAATGAAGAACACACCATTGCCAGCGACGAGCACAAGCTAGACAAAATTCCTGACAACATCGACATTGAAGACATTGAGGCCATGCTTGCCCAGCAGTCTAACGATAACGAAGGATTTTTTAAGCCTTAAGGTTTTCTATTATGTCCAATAGCCTCAAACAGCACCATACAATTAAAGAAGTCGTTATTAGCGCAGGAACCCATGGCAATGAAATGTCGGGTATTCAAGCTATTACTCAGTGGCAAACTAATCAATTACCATTAAACGCCATTGCGCCGACTACAAACATACAGTTAGCGCTGGTGAATAAGCCTGCAGTTAAGGCTCGTGTTAGATACATAGACGAAGATTTGAACCGCCAGTTTTCGTTTGCAAAACTGAATACTCCATTAAGTGCTAACGCCCCTAATGAAGCAAAAGTGGCCCACGCTTTTAATGCAGAATTTGGCCCGAAAGGTAATGCGATAAGCGATTTTTGTATCGACATTCATAATACTACCAGCAATATGGGTCCTACTCTTATTGTGCTTGAAAACGATGAGTTTCATCAGCAACTAGCTCGCTTTGTAAAAAGCGTAATGCCCGAAAGTGTTATTTTAATCGAAGACTATCAGCCCTTTGAAGAATTTGGGTATTTATGTAGCGTTGCTAAAAAAGGCGTTATGGTAGAAATTGGTCCACAAGTGCAAGGTGCTTTACGCGCTGAGGTTTATCAACAAACACTTGATATGAGCTTCGCAATACTTCGATTCATTGAACATTATAACGCTCGTACTTTACCTACACTTGCCCCTGTAGAGGCGTTTAGACTAGGGACTGAAATAGCTTACCCAACCAATGCTGAAAAGCAAAAAACAGCCCTTATCCACCCTAACCTTGAAGGTAAGGACTTTTTGCCGCTGTTGCCGCAGCAAGCCTGCTTTATTGATTTTAATGGTAACGATATTTTATGGGAAGGCGAGCTAACTTACCCTCATTTTATAGGAGAAGCTGCCTACGACCACTTAAATCTTGCTTTTGCTACTGCAAATAAGTGTATGTTTTAGATTTCAGCATCAATCTTCAGAGCTGCCTCTACCACTGCGTGTACATGCAACTCATCCGTATTAAAAAGCGGAAGGTTTGCGAAGTCTTCCGGGTTTATCAATAATAATATTTCTGTGCATCCCAAAATAATACCCTACGCACCTTTATCGACTAGGTTGTTGCAAATATCGATATAGATTTGCTTTGACTCAAGCGTTACCACATTCTTGACTAACTCATCAAAAATGATTTTATCGACTACTTCTTGCTGCGCTTGGCTAGGCACTAAAATATCAATCCCGGCGTGCTCCTAATGCTTACGCATATAACTCACAGCCATAACCGGTAATGTGCCAAGCAGGCCAACGCTACTTAACTGTTGTTTCTTAATTGCAGAGGCTTTAGGAGTGGCAATATGAATAAAGGGAATACTAATTACATAGCTTATACGAGAAAGTACCTTATGCATTGTGTTTGACATACAAATGAGGATATCTGCACCGCCTGCTTTTGCAAGGCGTGCTTTTTCTAACAAATAAGCTTCCGCAAGATCCCACTCACCTTTACGCACAAAATATTCAATATTACCGAAATTACATGCTATAACGATAGTCTCGGCTATATCCCAACCGCCTAATTGGTCATTTACCGCTTTATTGATAAAATTATACTAGTCGACCGTAGCACGATTGCTCATGCCGCCTAAAATACCGATTGTTTTCTGTTTGTAGGGTCTGTTCAAAATGAGTGCCACCTTAGGAGGTTTGCGTACTAGAGCAGCAAGTAGGCAAAGTCGAACTATTGCCTATTTTCGGCTAATCTTTCAATAATTGCTTTATTCGCGTCAGGGAAATCTAAGGTAATTAGGTCTTCAAAAAAAACCCATTTTGATTCTTGTCCTTCCGCACCATATGCTTCACCGGTAAAATCGGATACCACAAATACGCGCAGGCTGACTTTTTTGTCGGGGTATGAAAACGCGATATCCATCAAATGCTGATGCGCTTTAACCTCTATTCCAATTTCTTCAGCAAGTTCACGGCACAAGGCGTGCTCGGCTGATTCATTGGCGTCTATTTTACCACCAGGAAATTCCCACTTATTACCTTGGTGTTGATGGGCTTGCCGACGACACACGAAAAACGTGTTGTTTTTCGTAATGACGCCAACCGCTACTTGAATGTGCTTAGGTGAGTTTTCCATGGCACTGCTTGTATTTTTTACCCGAACCACAAGGACAAGCCTCATTACGACCTACTTTTGGCCCTTCACGTTGCATTGTTTTTGGCTTAGGCGCTGCTGCAACCGGTCCTTGAGTGGGTGAGTCAGCTTCTTTGTGCTCAAACATTTTCTCTGCCTCGGCGCGTCGGCGCTGGGCTTCAATGGCTTCAACATCTGACTCTTGGCGTACTTGTACCTTACTTAGTACACTAATAACTTCAATTTTCAAGTTATCAAGCATATCTGAGAATAGCTCAAACGACTCACGTTTATATTCTTGCTTTGGATTCTTTTGCGCATAAGAACGCAAGTGAATACTTTGGCGCAAATAATCCATCGCCGCTAAATGTTCTTTCCAATGGGTGTCGAGTGTTTGTAGCATAATTTGCTTTTCGAATAATCGAAGTACTTCGCCGCCAACAGACTTTTCTTTATCTTGATACGCAGTTACCACTGACTCGCTTATGATTTCACGTAGCTTCTCTTCGTACAGTTTGTCGTCGTCATCCAGCATTTTCTGCAGTGGAATATCAATCAGGAAGTCGCTACGCAAACGTTCTTCAAGTCCACTAATATCCCACATTTCTTCAAGTGACTGCTGCGGAATATATTGATTAACAACAGTACTAACTACATCTTCGCGAATATTGACTATTGTGCCTGCAATATCACCTTCATTAAGCAACTCGTTGCGTTGCTCATAAATAACTCTACGTTGATCGTTGGCTACATCATCGTATTCTAGTAACTGTTTACGCATATCGAAGTTACGGCCTTCCACTTTACGCTGGGCATTTTCAATTGCACGTGACACCCATGGATGCTCAATGGACTCGCCTTTCTCCATACCAAAACGCTTCATCATATTGCTCATTTTCTCTGAGGCAAATATGCGCATTAATGGATCTTCTAATGACAAATAGAAACGTGACGAACCTGGATCGCCTTGACGACCTGAACGTCCACGTAACTGATTATCGATACGGCGTGATTCATGACGTTCAGTACCAATTATATGCAAGCCACCCGAGGCTAAAACTGCGTCGTGGCGTTCTTGCCACTCACCTTTAAGCTTTTCGATAGCTGAATCGGTAGGGTCCTTTAATTTTTCAACAACGACATCAAAATTACCACCTAGCACAATGTCAGTACCACGACCGGCCATGTTAGTCGCAATAGTAATCGCGCCGGGCATACCCGCTTGAGCAACAATGTCGGCCTCTTGGGCATGGAATTTAGCGTTTAGTACTTTATGTGTAATCTTAGCTTTTTTAAGTAACTGCGATAATAGCTCTGAGTTTTCGATAGAAATCGTACCCACAAGCGCAGGTTGTCCGCGCTCCACACATTCTTTGATGTCTTCAATAATGGCTAACTGTTTCTCTTCAGCCGTTAAGTATATTTTATCCGCATGGTCTTTTCTGACCATAGGCTTGTTAGTTGGAATAACAACGGTTTCTAAACCGTAAATACTGTGAAACTCAAACGCTTCAGTTTCTGCCGTACCCGTCATACCACTTAGCGTGTTATATATTCTAAAGTAGTTTTGGAACGTAATTGAGGCTAATGTTTGGTTTTCATTTTGAATATTAACGCCTTCTTTAGCTTCTACCGCTTGGTGTAAGCCTTCAGACCAACGACGTCCTTCCATAGTTCGACCAGTATGTTCATCAACAATGATAATTTGATCATCTTTAACAATGTAATCGACATCTTTGGTGAACAACTTGTGTGCACGCAAACCGGCGTTTACATGATGAAGCATTGGAATGTTTGCAGCGGCAAATAGAGATTCACCTTCGCCAATTACGCCAGCGTTTTGCAATAGCTCTTCAACAAATATTTGACCATTCTCGGTTAAATGTACCTGCTTAGCTTTTTCATCCATGGTGTAGTGGCCGTCGCCATGGGCACCTTCAGCATCTTCTACATCTTGTTTTTGTAATTCTGGGATAAGGGTATTTATTTTTTTATATAGTTCTGAGCTATCTTCAGCTGCACCAGAGATAATAAGAGGCGTTCGTGCTTCATCAATTAAGATTGAATCAACTTCATCGATAACGGCGAAGTTTAGTGGACGCTGTACGCGGTCTTTAGGACTAAATGCCATATTGTCGCGCAAATAATCAAAACCAAATTCGTTGTTAGTGCCATAAGTTACATCGGCGGTATACGCGGCGAGTTTCTCATCGTGGTTCATGCCCGGAATATTACAGCCAACCGTTAAGCCTAGAAACGAAAATAACCTGCGACTCCAGTCAGCATCTCGTTTAGCGAGGTAATCATTCACTGTAACAACATGCACACCTTCACCAGAAAGTGCATTTAAGTAGGTAGGTAATGTTGCGGTGAGGGTTTTACCTTCACCTGTACGCATTTCTGAGATTTTGCCTTGATGAAGGACTATGCCGCCTTTCATTTGAGCATCGAAATGGCGCATACCATAAACACGCTTACTTGCTTCTCGTACCACAGCGAAAGCTTCAACCTTAATATCTTCTAAGGTCGCGCCGTCAGCAATCTTGGTTTGAAACACTTGAGTTTTAGCTTGGAGTTCTTCATCACTTAATGCTTCATACTCAGTTTCGAGCGCATTAATCTGATTGACAGTTTTACGTAACTTTTTTAAAAGTCGGGCGTTACGAGTACCAAATACCTTCCTGAATACGTTCACGAACATGCGATGAAGACGTCCATTTTCTGATTAGCGTTAAAAAAAGCCAATATTAACACAAAGTGAGCAAATATGGCCGGTAAAAAGCATGTACAAAGATAATATCTTCTACATTCAAGAAAGGTGTTGATTGGCAGCTTAGCGGTATATATAAGGCAATGGGTCTACTTGGCGGCCGTTCTTAAGGACTTCATAATGCACATGAGGACCTGTAGACCTTCCTGTACTGCCCACGAGAGCAATAGCTTGCCCTTTGGTCACTACATCGCCAATTTCAACAGTTAAAACAGCATTGTGACCATAGCGAGTTTTTAAACCATTACCATGATCAATTTCTACTAAACCTCCGTACCCGGAGCGTTTGCCTGACCAAGTAACTACACCTGCGCCAGTCGCTATAACCTCGCTGCCTTCTTTTCCAGCAAAGTCTATGCCTTTATGCATAGTGGGTTTGCCTGAAAATGGGTCTTTGCGAATACCGTAATACGAAGATAACCAACCTTTATAAACAGGCCTGCCAGCCAATTTACTTTCTTGTTCTATAGTGAGGCCTTGGAGAATAGATTCAAGGGCTGTGAGTTGTTGTATTTTAAACTCAAGCGCATCGGCCATTTTTTCAATTTGAGAAGTTAGCTCGGCATCTTTGCTAAGATGGGTTTTCATTTCTTCAGGAAAAGCAAAGTCAGCTTTGGTTAAACCACTTTTTTCAGCTAGATTTGATGAGACAGTATCTAAGTGATTTAATTGAGATTGCATAGATGCTAATTGCTGGATAAGCTCGTCTAGCTTTTCATCTGTAGCACCGTGAAGTTTATCGACTAAGTCGACTTGTTCTTTTAGACCGGTTTTGACAACATTTAGCCTTACTTGATTCTCGTATACCGATTCGGTTGTACGACTAGAAACCAAAAGTACCAATGAAACCCCCACCAGCAAGCTGACGGTTTTACGAATAGAAAACTTCCTCGCAATCCGTGTGTTCTTACCTTTAACTAAAATGGTGATGCTCATGGTAATAAATTCTCTGTAACAGTTTACGAGGACTGTTTATATTGGTGAATATTGTAATTGCTTATCGGCCAAAGAATACAGAACAATAAGCACTTAGTTATAAATTTATATATGTATCGCTTAATTAATTTGCCACAGGAATTATTAAAACCAGGGCTTATTCTTAATAACTCTAATGTACATTATATAAATACGAGACTATAAGTTATATTTTTCAAAGGTTTAATGTTAGTCGCGTAAATTTCGTCATGTTACTGACAACTTACTAAGCAATGCAAGAGTCGTGCAAAAATTTCGTTTTATTATACGAATTATAAAAAAAAGACAAAAAGACGGCTGTTTTTTAAACAGTTCAATAATTATTTTAAAAAACAGATAAAATCTTAAGCAAAGTTAACCCCTAACTGCCTAGGATTTTCAATATATTTTATCGGTAAGCTTTCTTCATTTTCAAACTCAACATATTCCCAAGCGCTTTGATCGTCGAGAATCGCATTTAATAACTTGTTATTTAATCCATGTCCGGTTTTATAAGCAACCAACTCACCAATCAAATTATGGCCACCTAAAAATAAATCGCCAACAGCATCCAAAATTTTGTGCTTTAGGAATTCATCAGAGTAACGAAGACCTTCTGGGTTCAATACTCTAAACTCATCGAGTGCAACTGCGTTGTCCATGCTTCCGCCTAAAGCTAAATTCATGGAGTTCATCGTCTCTAAATCACGCATAAAGCCGAAGGTACGCGCACGGCTGACTTCGTCAACATAAGAATCTTTAGAGAAGTCTAAAACGCAGTGTTGTCTGGTTTGAGAAATAGCTGGGTGAGCAAAATCAATTTCAAAGTCGACCCTGAAACCATCATAGGGCCTAAACTCAGCCCATTTGTCACCGTCTTCAACCCGAATCGTCTTTGTTACTTTAATAAACTTCTTAGGTTTATCTAGCTCAACAATACCAGCGCTTTGTAATAAGAAAATGAACGGGCTAGCGCTGCCGTCTAAAATAGGTAATTCGTGGCTATTAACTTCAACAATAATGTTGTCTATACCAAGTGCTGAAAGAGCGGAGGCTAGGTGTTCGACAGTATGAATAGAATGACCATCGGCATTGGTGATACAAGTGCACAGCATGGTATCACCCACATCTTTTGCGTTTGCATGAATGTCTGCAGGTGGCGTTAGATCAACTCGCCTAAAAACAATACCCGTGTCCGCAGGCGCGGGACGAAGCGACATTGTCACTTTGCGGCCTTTGTGCAAACCAATTCCGGTTTCAGTAATAGATGTTTTTAGCGTGCGTTGTTTTAACATTTTCAAATCATCATTTTTTTTAGAGCGCGGACGTTACAGAATTAACCAACAAAAGTCAACAACTTTTTGTTTTGCAAGTACTTTCTTACAAATCAAAACCTGTTCAGACCACTAGTAGTAAAGTGACTATTTTTAGTGTTTCAAACGGCTTAAGTACAAAAAAGCCAAATTAAACTCGTTAATTTCAGCAACAACAAAAATTAACCATTAATGCTTTTGGAACTAAACAGTTCTATAACCATAGCTAATTGGACTAAAAAGCCACTGCGCACCAAATTAGAATAGTAATTTGGTGCGGCTTCACTAGTCTGCTTGTCTGCGCAAAAATGCTGGAATATCTAGATACTCCAATTCACCAGACTGCTCTTCTTCTAATTTGACTGCTTGATTACCTTCTAATGAACCTTTTACTCTGCCTTCAGACGAACCTACAGGGTCGCGAGACGGTTTAGAAGATTCAGATGGTACGAGGGAGATATCGGGCTTGCGGTCAGCGCCTATGCCAGTTGCCACCACCGTGACTCTAATTTCATCGACTAGCTCGGGATCGATAACCGTTCCAACTACAACCGTCGCATTCTCTGACGCAAAAGCTTTAACAGCATTACCAATAATTTCATACTCATCAATAGCGAAATCGAGGCCAGCTGTAATGTTCACCAAAATACCGCGAGCACCCGACAAATCAATGTCTTCTAACAACGGACAAGCTATAGCTGCCTCAGCCGCTTCTTCTGCTCTGTCTTCGCCGCGGCCAACGCCACTGCCCATCATAGCAGTACCCATTTCAGACATAACGGTTTTAACATCTGCAAAATCGACGTTAACCAGACCAGTACGTGTAATGAGCTCTGCAATACCTTGCACTGAACCTTTTAGTACGTCGTTTGCCGCACTAAAAGCTTGTAATAACGGCGTACCTTTACCCATCACTTTTAACAGCTTTTCGTTAGGTATGGTAATTAACGAATCCACATATTCAGATAGCTCAGCAATACCTTGATTAGCAAAGTCTAAGCGCTTCTTGCCTTCAAACGGGAAAGGCTTAGTGACAACTGCAACCGTTAATATGCCCATTTCTTTCGCAAGCTGAGCAACTACCGGGGCTGCACCAGTGCCTGTTCCGCCGCCCATACCTGCCGTTATAAAGACCATGTCAGCGCCATCTAAAGCTTGGCGAATTTTTTCACGATCTTCTCGGGCAGCTTCCATTCCTACGTTAGGATCGGCGCCAGCGCCTAAACCTTTGGTAAGATCTGTACCAATCTGAAGCTTGATTGTAGCGGTGGATTTTTTCAATGCTTGCGCATCTGTATTCATCGCTATAAAGTCGACGCCTTCAATGGTTTCATCAACCATATATTGGACTGCGTTTCCGCCGCCCCCGCCAACACCTACTACTTTAATGACTGCTTCGTCTGAAGGTGGTTCCATCAGTTCGAACATGATGTTTCTCCGATACCGTTAAGTCTGCGCAACAGACTTGTTGTTGTTTTAGCGCTCAAAGGCCCCCTAAAATGCACCTTTAAACCAGCTCTTTACGCGTTTTAAAACGCTTTCGTCGTCATGTCTAGATGACGCTTTCTTATTATTAGAATTTTGTTTACCGTACTGCAGAAGACCAACCGCTGTTGCAAAACAAGGATCGTCTACATATTCGGCTAAGCCTTTGACACTATGCGGCTTACCAACTCGTACTGGCATTTGGAAGATTTCTTCTGCGAATTCAACAGCACCCTCCATTTTAGAGGTGCCCCCTGTAATAACTAAGCCGGCTGCTATTTGTTCTTCTAATCCGCTAGCTTTGATATGCTCATAGGCGATTTCTAGTAATTCATGGTACCTAGGTTCAATCACCTCAGCCAGTGTGTGGCGCGACATAGCGCGAGCAGGTCGACCTCCAACACTGGGCACATCAATGGTCTCATCCATATTAACCATGTTCTTCAATGCACAAGCATAATTCACTTTGATTTGCTCTGCACTATTCATTGGCGTTCGGAATATTTTTGCTATATCACTTGTTATTTGATTACCCGCCAATGGTATAACAGCAGTATGTCTTATTGCGCCGTCTGTGTAAATCACTATATCGAGGGTTCCGCCCCCAATATCCGCGACACACACACCTAATTCCTTCTCATCTTCAGTCAATACTGCATAACTTGACGCTAAGGCGCCAAAAATGGTCTGATCTACCGTCAAACCGCAGTTTTCGACACATTTCACTAAATTTTTTGCCATGTCGTCTGCACAAGTAATAATATGTGCCGCAGCGACCATTCTTACTCCTGACATACCAATAGGATTTTTAATCCCTTCTTGAACGTCAATAACATATTCTTGAGGCAATACATGTAACAATTTTCGTTCAGCGGCCATTGGCACCGAACGTGCTGCATGAATGACATTATCAACGTCGTCTTGGGTCACTTCTTGGTTGTTAATGGGTACCATGCCAGATTCGTTTTGACACTGTACATGGCGTCCACTAATTGACATAAACACACTAGCCACTTGGCAGTCGGCCATAAGTTCCATTTCATTAACCGCATGACGCACTGAATCAATCACTAGATTCAAATCGTTTACACCGCCTTTATCCATACCACGAGACTTGTGTTTACCAACGCCCACAATACTTATATTGCCGTCGTCAAGAATTTCGCCTAACACCGCCTTTACGGTACTAGTACCAATATCTAGTCCAACTATTAAGTCTCTTTCCAATGCCTTAGACACAGTATTTTCCGTCCCTTAACTATTATTCTTATTTGCGGCTTCAAGGCTAAACTCATCGCCTTGCTTATCGCTAGCTCGCAACTCACTCCAACCAACGGCTAAACCAGTGTCATATCGCAAATCTACGTAGGCCACTGACTTTTCTTGCTGCTGCAATAACGGATAAACATCTATATATCGCTGCAACCTGTTTATGTATTCTTGTCGCCCTAATTTAAGCAAAACATGATTGCTTAACTTCGCCTGCCAGGCAAAGCGTTCACTAAGCGATAACAATGCAATTTTTTGGCCACTGGTATTAAGTAATCTCTGCATGTGAGTATACCCTGTTAGTGCAGTTTTTTCGCTACCCATTGGACCAAATAACTGAGGTAATTTTTGCATCTCAGCACTTTGCACTTCACTTAAACTAAGCTCTTGATTTTCCTTCTTATTCCTTTGCTTAGCACTTAGCCCTTCAAAGGTATCACCATAACGATTTAGCAATAGATCGTCATTCCATTTTGCTACCGCTTTTTGCTCCACAATATGAATATATAATTTGCTTGGCCAGCGCTTACGTACAGATGCGGTGTATACCCAAGCTTGCTCTTCCATTAGTTTGTGTACATGGTCTACATCAAGTGCAAAAAAACTGCCTTTTGCTTGATTGCGCACTACCCGTTGGAGGCGCGTCGTATCTAGCATTAGTAGTTCACCGCTAATCACAATATCTTGCACTGGCAGTCGTTGTTCATCTTGTAACCACTGGTATGCCCCAAAGCCTGCATAAATAAGCAAAGCAACTACTAACACAAAAATTGGAAACCCAACCAAGAACGGCGTTTTGTGTGCCGCTTGATTATTAGCAGATGTCGTTAAAGTCGTCGCTTCAGATATAGCTACCTGACCTGAGTTCTGCTGTGTTGCCAATTCCTTGTCACTCACCATTAGTCTCCCGAACTCTCTGTTGGGGATCCCGTTAAGTTAAGCAAATTTTGCGCCAAGGTTTGAGCCAGAATATGCACCACTAGTTGTTCGAAACTCAAGCCTGCTTGTTTGGCCGCTTTTGGGACTAAACTGGTTTTGGTCATGCCTGGCACAGTGTTGCTTTCAAGCAAGTAGAACTTACCGCAAGGTTTGCCCTGACTGTCGGTGGCGCTGTCGCGCATTAAATCCACTCGTCCCCAACCTTTACCTTGTAGTGCGTTAAACGCATCTAGCGCCAAAGATTGCACATAAGACTCGTCAGCATCGCTTAAACCACTAGGGCAATGATATTCGGTTGTATTTGCTTGGTATTTTGCATAATAGTCGTAAAAACCCGAAGCAGACTTCATAGTTATCGATGGTAAGGCCTCGGTCCCCAAAATACTTACCGTATATTCAGGCCCCGTAATAAAAGCCTCTATAAGCACCTGACTGTCATATTCAAAAGCGGTTTTTATAGCGCTCAGTAATTCTTGCTCATTGGTGGCTTTTGCCATGCCTAAACTTGAGCCTTCAAGTGCCGGTTTTACCATTACTTGATTGCCTAGTGTTAACATAATTTGGCTCGCGCCAGCCGCTTTAAAATCACTTTTCGATACCACTATATAGTCGGCCGTTGGGAGCTTACGTGCATGCCAAATGAGTTTACTAAGTACTTTGTCTATTGATAATGCAGAACCCGTTACACCCGAACCGGTATAGGGCAATCCTAATAGCGCTAACGCGCCTTGAATAGATCCATCCTCACCACCCCTTCCGTGCAGGGCAATGAATACTCTGTCGAATTTCTCATCGACTAGTTCGCATAAACAGCGGTATTTGGGATCAAATGCATGTGCATCAATTCCGTAGTCGTTAAGAGCGGTTAATATCGCCTGCCCTGAAGCCAAACTAACATCTCGTTCAGCAGAGTTACCGCCAAGCACCACGGCCACTTTACCAAAGGTTTCAGGAGTAATTGTTACCGGTGCGACGATAGCTTGAGTTAGTGATGTCGTCATAGTCATGTTCTATCGTTCATTAATACGTTGAGATTGCACTCATGCTCAGCCAAGGAAGCAGCAATATTACCGATATTCCCTGCGCCTTGTAAAAACACCACGTCTTGGTCATTTACGACGTCATTAAGCACAGCGTAAACCTGCTGTGGCTCGCCCACATATATGGGGTCTATTTTGCCTCGTTGTCTCATTGAGCGGCACAATGAACGACTATCAACACCATCAATTGGATCTTCACTTGCACTATATACGTCAAGTAATAACAATACATCGACTTTGGATAGCACCGCGACAAAATCTTCATATAAGTCGCGAGTTCGCGTATATCTGTGCGGTTGATACACCATCACCAGACGTTTATTTGGCCAATTACTTCTTGCAGCGGCTATTGTCATATCAACTTCCGTAGGATGGTGACCGTAATCATCCACTAAAGTAATGTTACGGGCTTGCTGTTGTTTGTCCGAAGGTTCACTTTGCTGCGTCTCTGATTCACCATTATCGCGGTTGTAAGACAGGTCAAATTCGCCAAGTACTTGAAAACGTCTACCAATACCTTCAAAAGAAGCGAGGGCCGCAAGAATATCGGCGTCACTTATACCTTCTTCGGTAGCAATTGCTATAGCCGCAGTTGCGTTTAACACGTTATGAATACCGGTTATATTTAAATCGACTTGCAGTGTCGTATGCTTATTTCTTAAGACTTCAAAACGACTCTTATTAACGCCGTATGTAACGTTATAGGCCACATAGTCATTATCTTTATTTATGCCGTAGGTGATGTACTTTCTTTCAATTTTAGGAATAAGCTCTTGAATAACCGCATCGTCTGCGCATAGCACTGCTAATCCATAGAAAGGTAAGTTATGTAAAAATTCCACATACGCGGTTTTCATTTTGCCGAAGTCACCGTCGTAAGCATCAAGATGGTCTGCTTCTATGTTAGTGATAACACTTACCGTAGGCTGCAAGTGCAAAAATGATGCATCGCTTTCATCGGCCTCGGCAATTAAGTATTTGCTTTCGCCTAATTTTGCGTTCGTGCCGGCGCTATTTAGTAAGCCACCAATCACGAAAGTCGGGTCCAAATTTGCCTGAGAGAAGATAGTAGCAATAAGGCTAGTTGTTGTCGTTTTGCCGTGGGTACCGGCTATTGCAATACCGTAACGAAAACGCATTAACTCTGCCAACATTTGTGCACGGCGAATAACTGGAATACGATTGTTGTTGGCTTTAACTATTTCAGGATTAGCGGTATCGATTGCTGAAGACACCACCACTACATCTACCGCTTGTAAATTTTCTGCTTTGTGGCCTATCAATACATGCGCGCCCATGTCTTGCAAACGCGCAGTCATCTTGCTATTGGCAATATCAGAGCCACTTACTTTATAGCCTAGGTTTAGCATTACCTCGGCAATTCCACCCATGCCAGCGCCGCCTATTCCTACAAAGTAAATGTGCTCTACGGCCCGCATTTTATGTACCGGTGCGTTTGAAGGTGATTTCATAGCCGATGTAATAGGTGATTTCATTGTCCACGCCTCTCTTTTTCATTGCTGTTGTCTTTAGAGGTCAATTTAATTTTCACCGCTTTTTCAATAAATGTGGCCACTTCAGTAGTGGCATTTCGGTGTGCACAGGACTTCGCTTTCAAAGCCATTTCTTGACGCCTTTTTGCAGAATGACATAAGTCATTCAAGATGCTCAATAGCGCACTATCCAGCTGAGCCTGCGGTATCAAAATAGCCGCGCCTTGGTCACTTAAGTACTTGGCATTTGCTGTTTGATGATCGTCTACCGCAATGGGTAAAGGCACAAAAATAGCAACTCTGCCTGCGCCAGCGACTTCGGCAACGGTTAAAGCCCCAGCTCTACAAATAATAATATCTGCCCAACTAAATGCGCTTTCCATGTTGTCGATAAATTCAATCACCTCAACATTTGGCATGTTTTGGTAGGCCTCTTGCACCTGTATATATTTATTTTTACCCGACTGGTGCATAACGCTTATTGAAAAATCACGGCTAAGGGTCAAAAGTATTCTGGGGACAATTTGATTGAGTGCTAATGCACCCAAACTGCCACCCACAATTAGAATGTTATTGGTTGTGGTATGCTGTGGATTATTGGACACTTGATTGCTGTTAGTTAAATGACTGGGCGCAATATCAAAGAAGCCTTTACGAATAGGATTACCGACATAGTTAACATTCACTGGCAAACGCTTTGTATTGTCTGCGTCTTGTAAACTCGACAAATCAAACCCTGTAAGTGTGTAGGTTGCTAACCTTGCTAAGTATCTGTTGGTCATTCCAAATACAGCGTTTTGCTCATGCACAATTAGTGGAATATTAAGTAGCCAAGCCGCTATACCACCAGGACCGCTAGCATACCCGCCCATGCCTAACACAACGCTAGGTTTAAGCTTTCGTAATAAGGTAATAGATTGGAGCAGCGCACCTAGTAATTTAAAAGGCGTCAATAACTTTGTGATTAAAGATTTGCCGCGAAGGCCACCTATTTTGATAAAATGAATGGCGAACCCATGTTTAGGCACAAGCTGTGCTTCCATCTTATCTGCAGTTCCTATCCACTCTATGTTCCAGTCTTTTTCACGCATATGGTTCGCCACCGCAAGACCAGGAAAAACGTGCCCACCAGTACCACCGGCCATTATGACTAATAAATTATTATTCATTGTCTGCTGCCTCAGCCTTAGCTTTTTTAGGTGAGGACGAACGCGGTTTACGTGCAATAGCTTGCACGCCATCGACACGTAATTCAAAATCGATACGAACAAGTATTGCCACCGCTATACTCATAATAATTAAAGACGACCCGCCATAACTTACCAATGGTAAAGTAAGTCCTTTCGTTGGCAACAATCCCGAACTAGCACCAATATTGACCGCGGTTTGAAGACAAATCCAAATACCAATTCCATAAGCAGTAAATGCTTCAAATGGACGCTGGTTAGACAATGCTAAGTTTCCTATTTGCAGTCCTTTTACGATTAAAGTAAATACCAGCACCAATACGACTAAAACCCCAATGTAGCCAAACTCTTCAGCTAAAATAGCCATGATGAAATCGGTATGAGCTTCCGGTAAAAATTCTAACTTTTGTAAGCTGTTACCAAGCCCTTCTCCAAACCACGAGCCTCGTCCATAGGCCATAAGTGATTGTGTTAGCTGATAACCGGTACCGAAAGGATCTGCCCATGGGTCTAAAAAACCAGTTATACGGTCGCGCCTATAATCTGAAATAACGATAAGCATTACAAAGGCGGCGACGCCGGAAAAAATGACCGCAAAAAATTGCCATAGTCTTGCGCCAGCCAAAAACAACAGCGCCAAAGTAGTCGCAAACATCACCACAACTGTACCCAAGTCTGGCTGCATAAGCAGCAGGGCTGCAAATAAGAAAAAGACGAATAATGGCTTAAAAAAGCCTTTCAGGTTTTCTTGAACTTGCTCGTATCTACGCACTAAATAGCCGGCTAGATACAAAAAGAAAAACAATTTAGCTGGCTCTGCGGGCTGCACCGTAATAGGTCCAACGACTATCCAACGGGTACTACCGTAAACAGCTTTTCCGTTTACGATTACAAGAATAAGTAGCGCTAGTGCCACAAATAAAAGGTAAGGATTTACCACTCGCCAAAATTGCATTGGAATATTTAAAGTAACTAAAGCAGTAATAATTGCTAATAAAACATAAATGCCGTGACGAATTGCAAAATGGTAAGGGTTGCCATATAGGCGCTCAGCAATAGGCATTGATGCCGAGGTCACAATAATAAAACCAATCGTATATAAGGCAATACACACAAACACTAACACCAGACTATATGGGCGTTGATTAGCTTGATCGTGACGATTTGCAAATATTTCGCTAAGGCTAAGTTGTTTCATTACTTGACTCATTATGCTGCCACCCGCGCATTAACTGCTTGGCAAAAAAGCTGACCGCGCTCTTGGTAATTAGCAAACATATCGATACTGGCGCAAGCGGGTGACAACATCACGCCAATATGTGGCATGCTTGTTTCATCACTGATGCTATGCAATGAATCATTAATTGATGAATCTGCGTTCTTGTTGGTGTTTTTGCTGGCATTCTTGTTAGCATAGTTAATTACATAACTACTGGCAAAAGCACTTGCTATCTCAACCGCTTCTTCAATTGAAGCTGCATAGGTAAACGGTGTATCAAAATGCGTAAATAAATGCGCATCTTTTCCTATCAAAATTAGCCTATCTACATATTTTGAAATTGCAGGGCTAAGTTCTTGAATATCAGCGCCCTTCGCATCGCCACCGGCAATAAGAACGATATAGTCGACCTGCTGCGATAAACTTTCAACAGCGGCAATACATGCGCCTGGATTAGTCGCTTTAGAATCATTAATCCACACTGTTGTAGCATCTACATATACGGTTTCAAACCTATGGGGCAAACCCTTATATTCTCGCAACGATGCAACTATAAGCGGCATATCCATGTTCAGTATTTGTGCGCACGCTAAGACTACCTGCATGTTTAATAGCTGGAACTGACTCACTGCAGGAAAACGACTCGCATCGAGTACCAAATGGTTTGCACGATATATGCCCTGGTTTGTTTGGTAAAAGCTATCGATAGAGCTCGCACTATCTTTACTCAATCCAACACTTATTGCGTTTCGCTGCTGCTCAGGATAAGTCGCGCTATCGTCACGATTAAATACAATGTTGTGAGCATTTATATATATTTGTTGCTTTGCTTGCGTATATGCCGCCATGTTCCCATGCCGATCGAGATGATCTGAAGTTACATTTAAAATACATGCGATATTAGGGCGCAAACTATAAGTGGACTCTAATTGAAAACTAGATAACTCCAGTACAATTAAGTCGATGTGTCGTTTAGTCTCTTTGTTCTTATATCGACTATTATTAGCGTCCTTTTCTTCAGCAATGAGTGACAAAGCAGATGTGCCAAAATTGCCGCCAAGAACCACATTCAAATCTTGCTTAATTAAGGCTTTGGTCAGCATGTCTACTACTGTGCTTTTCCCGTTTGAACCGGTAACCGCGATTACCGCAGTTTGCTTTTGCGCAGACGATTGCGTTGCCGCCATATTTCTAGCGTTAAGCTCACGGGCAAATAATTCAATATCACCCACCACGCTTTTCTTATCGCCTTTTTGACGTATATAATTTTGTATAAACGCCTGCTTAAGATTAACGCCTGGGCTGACCACGACTTGGTCGAATTTGCTTAGGTCAACATTGTCGTTTAATTCGCACAAAGAGAGGTTTTGACGAGCTGTGTCGTGCTGCTCAGATTCGGCATCAAAATACGCATCAAATACACTTACCTTAGCGCCTTTGTTGAGCAAAAAATTTACACACGCTTTACCCGTTACACCATAGCCAATTATAGCAATTGACTGGTTAGTGTAAGTGTAAGGCGGCGCAAGAAAAGTCATTATTTATCTCAACTTAAGCGTGGCTAAGCCAATTAAAACGAGAATAAGCGAAATTATCCAAAATCTGACAATAACTCTTGGTTCAGGCCAGCCTTTTAATTCGTAGTGATGATGAAGAGGCGCCATTCTAAAAATACGTTTGCCGCGGGTTTTGAAGCTCCAAACTTGTAAAATAACAGAGAGGGTTTCGGCAACAAATATCCCGCCCATAATAAACAGCACTATTTCTTGCCTAACTAACACAGCAAGAACGCCTAAAGTAGCCCCCAGAGATAGTGACCCAACATCACCCATAAATACCTGCGCTGGGTATGTGTTAAACCATAAAAATCCAAGCCCAGCACCCACTATGGCGGTGCACACTATAACCAACTCACTGGTCATTGGGATAAACGGAATATTCAAATAGCTAGAGAAATTAGCATTCCCTGTGGTATAGGCAAATATAGCAAACGCTCCGGCGACTAAAATAACTGGCAATATCGCAAGGCCGTCTAGTCCATCGGTTAAGTTAACGGCGTTACTAGTGCCTACAAGAACGAAGTATGTCAATATCAAATAAAAAATACCAAGCTGAGGCAATACATCTTTGAAAAAGGGCACAATAAGCGAGGTTTCAGCGGCCATAGTGGTGGTCGAATACAAAAAGAACCCGACCCCAATAGCGATTGCCGATTGCCAGAAATACTTCCATCTAGCAATAAGACCGTTTGGGTCTTTGCGGACCACTTTGCGATAGTCATCGACAAAACCAAGGATACCAAAACTCACTACCACGAATAGTGTTACCAACACGTATTTATTGGTCAAATCTGCCCATAATAAACAGCTAGTTATTATAGCGGCTAGTATTAGCACGCCACCCATTGTGGGTGTTCCCGACTTAGATAAATGACTTTGCGGGCCATCGTCACGTACGGTTTGTCCAATTTGCATTCTCTGTAGCCACTCAATCATCTTCGGCCCAATTAGAATGGCAATGAGTAAGGCGGTAAGTGTACTTAAGATCGCTCTTAACGTGATGTACGAGATTACGTTAAAGCCACTTTCGTATTGAGTGAGCCATTCGGCCAGCCAGAACAACATTAAGCAGGCTCCTTATTGTTTGATAATGAATTGTCGTCGCCGTGACTAAAGTCGAATGCCACTAAGGCTTCAACTACTTGTTCCATACGAGCACTACGCGACCCCTTGATTAAGATAGTCACAGGTATGTTTTGTTCCGTATGTGCTGATGTATTTTTAACACCAGTCGCATTTCTATCATTGCCTGCCAATATTGCGCTTGATCTTGTAACTAAAGGACCTATAAGCTTAATTAGTGCTTCAAATGAAGACTGCGTGCTTTTACATGCCATGCCTTTATCTTGCATCGCAAAGCTAGCATGAACACTTAATGGTCCACAGCTAATTAAGGCATCAATATTATGTGCCAAGGCGTATTCACCTATTTGTTCATGATACATACTCGCTTGGTCGCCTAATTCACCCATATCGCCAAATACAAATACTCGAAAACCATCAAAGTTTGCTAGTAAATCAATCGCCGCTTTTACTGAACCTACGTTTGCGTTGTACGTATCATCAAGTACTTTAATACTAGGCGTTAGCTGTTTAACCGCCAGTCTTCCTGCAACACTTTGCATGTTGAACAATCCTTGCTGAACATTCGCTAAGTTTGCCCCTGCACTTATTGCTAAAGCTGCAGAAAGCACAGCGTTACCTACATTATGTACGCCCGGCACCCGTAGCTTAATTGCTGCAGTCCCAATAGGTGTCATTAACTCAAATTCGGCACAGCCTTCGGAATTAATTGATACTTTATTAGCATGAAAGTCACCTTTGTTAGATTCGTAAGAAAAAGTGAGTATTTGTTGTGTGCCTGATTTACCCTGCCAGAATTCGAAAAATTGACTGTCATGATTAAGAATAGCAACTGCTTGTGGCTGCAAGCCTTTAATAATTTCGCTTTTTGCCCGAGCTACGCCAAACAAACTACCAAAACCCTCAATATGGGCAGGGGCAGCATTAATAATAGTAGCAACATCGGGTTTAACTAAACCGCAGGTATAGTCAATTTCACCTTGATGATTAGCACCCATTTCAATGACTGCATAATCATGACTTTCGTTTAAGTTAAGTAGGGTAAGTGGCACACCAATATCGTTATTGAAATTGCCTTTGGTAGCCAGTACTTTGCCACGAGTACTTAAAATGGCGTTCACCATTTCTTTTACCGTTGTTTTGCCGCTTGATCCGGTAATTGCGATAGTTTTTGGCGATAATTTTTGTTTAACCGCGGCTCCTAACAACCCTAAAGCTAGACGTGTATCTGACACCAACAAAGCAGGTATAGTGTAAGTGTCTGAAGGCTCGCTAACAATTATGGCCGCAGCGCCTTTTTCTATCGCTTTATTAATGTAATCATGACCGTTAAAATTTGGCCCTACTAAAGCAATAAATAGGTCGCCTTGAGCGATAGAACGAGTGTCGGTACTCACGCCCTTTATAACAATACTTGCCGCCGAGTCGGGCATAACACCCTGTTGATAAGTCGCGTCTGTTTTTTGCATTATCCATGTCAATGAGACCGGTATCATTGCTGGCCTCCTGAGTGCGTTAAGTGGACTGTCCCAGTATTTGAAACATGGCTTTTAGTGAGCACTCTTACTACATCACGTTCGTTGTATGCAATTCGTCTGTCATTTATTTCTATGTAATCTTCATGGCCTTTGCCCGCTACTAATATCATGTCGCTACTGTTACTCATTTGCCAAGTTCGACTTATTGCTTGCTCACGATCAAGTACAACAGTGAGCGTTTGATGGTTGGCTAAAGTATCAATACCAGTGCGTATATCAGCAATGATACTAGTTAGGTCTTCATTTCTTGAGTTGTCTTGGGTAAGCACAATATTATCGGCATATTTTTGTGCGATGCCGCCCATAATTGCGCGTTTGCTCTTGTCGCGGTTTCCACCACAGCCAAATATGCATGTTAACGTACCTTCGGTATGCACTCTGGCGGCTTGCAAGGCCTGTTTGAGTGCATCGGGAGTATGAGCATAATCAACTAATACACTTGCTTTATGGCTAGAAAACAACTCCATCCTGCCAGCAACACCGCTTATTTTTTGTGTCGCTTCAACTAGCGCTTCAAATGGTAGCCCTTGAGCAAGCAGCGCTGTAAGTGCTGCAATTAGGTTAGCAACATTGAACATGCCAATTAGCGGCGCGCTTATCTTTTTTTCGGCTTCAAAAGAAAGAAATTTAGCATGTAGAGTAAAGCTAATCCCTTTTGTGCTGTAGCTTATATCGCTAGCCCAACAGCCTTTTTTTTCTAATGCTAGTTCGTTTAACGAAAACCAATACACCTCCTGATCACAATGTGCATCCCTTTGCCATTGCAACGACTCGTTATCGTCAGCATTAAGCACGACCTTATTTAGCCCTTGGGCTAGCAATAGCTGGCGCTTGGCATGACTATACGACTGCATCGAACCATGATAATCAAGATGGTCTTGGGTCAAATTAGTAAAAACTGCACAGTCTACGTTAAGCTTACTGAGACGATTTTGAGCTAGACCATGGGAAGACGCTTCAAGTACTGCACTTTTGCAGCCTTTACTTTGCAACAAAGCAAGCGTTCCGATTAGTGATATGATATCGGGCGTTGTATTGATAGTGTCTGCAAGTTTCTGTTGTTTACCACTCGCAAATAAATTCACACCAAGAGTGCCTATACTGGCGCACGGTTGCTGACATAAGCTAGAAAGCTGGGCCATGAGTGCCGCTACCGATGTTTTTCCATTGGTACCGGTAATAGCCGTTATCGTAGGGAGTTCACTAGTTGATTGGTTTTGACCGTGTGTACCTGTATAAAAACAATAGGCAATATCGGCTAATTTACTGTGCAGATCGTGAACAAACACACAGGTAATAGCAAGCTTTTCACCTATACAGCGTTCTTCAACATTACCGTGCTGATGTTGTTCAGTAGTGTCTAAAAAAGCCAGCTCACAACCATTTTTTGCTGCCTTATCAACATACTGATGACCTGAAGATTGACTACCAAATATAGCTAAAAATAAGGTACTCGCATCTGCTAAACGACTATCCAAGGTTAGCTTATCAGCGTGCGTACGTTTACGTGGGCCAATACTGGAAATATTGACCTTAAGGTAGCTTAACAATTGCTTTAACTTGGCATTATCGTCTGGCATGAAGTTGTCGCTCCAGCACTGCATCTACGTTCATTGCATCGGGGGGAATATTCATCATTTGCATGGTGTCTGACACAATTGACGAAAATACCGTGGCGGCTGTATCACCGGCATGATAAAAATCGCCGCCAGGCTCGTTTATTAGCACGACGACCGCAATTTGTGGATTTGAAACAGGTGCAATGCCAGCGAAAATATTCACATACTCTTCACCATAACTGCCAGCAAAAGCCTTTTTACTAGTACCGGTTTTGCCTGCCACTCTGTAGCCAGGTACACGGGCTTTATATGCTGTGCCTTCTTTTTCTGTAACGCCTTCCAACATTAACAATACATCATTGGCTACTTGTTCAGAAATAACGCGTTCAGCCTCTACAGGAGCGTTCATATTTTTGACCACCGACAGCGGACGCTTCATGCCGCCGTTAGCAATGGTTGCATACATACGAGCCAACTGAGTAGTAGTCACCGCAATGTTGTAACCAAACGAAAGTGACGAAATTTCATGATCTGACCAGCGGTTGCGCTCGTGAAAAATACCACTGGATTCGCCAATCATATTGGTACCCGAATCGCTCATAAGGCCCATGTTATAATAAAAGTCTATAAGCACTTCTTTTGGCATAGACAAAGCCAGTTCAGAAGTACCTATATTGCTGGAATGCTGAATAATTTCGCTAATACTTAACTTACCGTAGTTTCTTGAATCTTCTATACGACTCCCCCCTAAACGACGCCAACCAGGAGATGTATCAACGATACTGTCTTTTTGGTAATACCCATTTTCTAGGGCCGCTATTATGGCTAGGGGTTTAAGCACAGAGCCCGGCTCAAACGCATCGGTAATAGCCCTGTTTCTGACGCGATAACTTTCCATCGTAGAACGATTGTTCGGATTATATGAAGGAGTATTTGCCATTGCCAACACTTCACCCGTATGCACATCGACTATAACAACAGAGGCCGAAGCGGCTTGAAACATGACGGTTGCTTCTTTTATTTGCCTAAATGCAATCGCCTGAATACGTTGATCAATGGTCAAGGTAATATCGTTGCCTGGGCTACCCGGCGACTGTTCTAATATTTCAATTTGTCTATTTTTACCGTCGCGAATAATTTTACGTTCGCCCGGTGTTCCGGTAAGCCATTTATTGTATAAACTTTCTACGCCCTCGCGGCCCTTGTCATCGGCATCGGTAATACCAATTATATGAGATGACACCTCACCCATTGGATAATATCGTTTTGATTCATCCAATAAAAACACGCCCGGTAAGGCTAGGTTTTTTACAAAAGTTGCCATAGCGGGGGTAACTTGTCGCTGCAAGTAGACAAAGCGACCGTTGCCATCTACTCGGTCGATAAGCTTGTCAACATCGGTATCGAGAACTTCAGCCAATGCCTGCCATTTACGAATATCCTGCAGTGAATTTTTATCCTTAATAACTTTAGGATCTGCAGACACCGCTTGTGCCGGCACGCTTACGGCAAGCTGTTGTCCATTTCGGTCGCTAATTAAGCCTCGGTAAGTCGCGTTTTGACGTATACGAATAGTACGGTTATCGCCTTTTTCAATTAGCACATCGTTTTGTATCACTTGGATAAAAGCGGCTCGTGATGCTAATGCAACAAATACCGCAAAAACGGTAAACAATACGACCCAAAACCGCCATTGAAAAAGCGTTGGTGCCACTTTGCGTTTTGCTTGGCGTCCTGGCGTACTTTTTTTAGTAGGACGCTTGTGTGGTTTTTGAATGGTCGCTGCTACTGTCATCATTTAACCCTCAGCAAGACTTCGTCTGCGCGGGTAGGTCTTTTCATGCCTAGCTTTTCAGCCATCGCCCGCTCAATGCGGTTATGTTCGGTAAGCGAGCTTTGCTCTATAATGAGATGACGCCATTCAACGTCTAGCGCATCTTTTTGTTTGACTAACTGCTCTTGTGCAATAACTAACTGTCTATTTTCGTGGGTGCTAATAATTACCGTTACCGCCGAACCAACCATTGAAAAAAACAAAGCCAAAAGAAACAAATGCCGGCTCAAGTCCGACATAATAATTAACAATAAGTTGAAACTCGTGGTGGGCTTACTCATAATTTCATGGCCACTCTTAACACCGAGCTTCTTGACCTTACATTTCGCTGAACTTCCTCAGCGCTAGGTTTTGTAGCTTTGCCAATCGGTTTTAGAATTTTTCCTAAATCGAGCATTTTTTGTGTAAGCGGGAGTTTAGAAGGATATTTTGGGCCTTGGCTTTGGCTTTTTATAAAGCGCTTCACCATTCTATCTTCTAGGGAATGAAAGCTTATGACCGCTAAGCGTCCACCTTGACACAATACGTCAACCGACTCGCTAAGGCCTAACTCAAGTTGTTTAAGTTCGCCATTAATGAAAATACGTACGCCTTGGAAGGTCCGCGTAGCAGGATGTTTAAATTTATCTTTAACAGGTACGGCTTTGTCGATTAAGGCCGCAAACTCGGCGGTAGTTTCTAATGGCTTTATTACACGTTGTTCTAATACGGCATGAGCAATGCGTGTTCCAAATTTCTCTTCACCGTATTGTTTTATTACTTTGGCTATTTCTTCCAAGCTAGCAGTGTTTAACCATTCTGCAGCACTTAAGCCAGAACCGGTGTCCATACGCATGTCGAGAGGGCCATCTTTTTGAAAACTAAAACCTCGTTGCGCATCGTCAAGCTGTGGAGAGGACACACCAATATCCATTAGTATGCCGTCTACTTTGCCATTAAGGTCAAGATCGTTCACTACTGCTTTAATATTAGCGAACGCGCAGTGGTGAATACTAAATCGATGATCGCCGGCAAGGCTAGATGCGGCTTTTATGGCTTCGGCGTCACGGTCTAAGGCAATTAGCTTACCGTTCTCGCCTAAATGGCTTAAAATAGCTCTGCTGTGGCCACCTCGACCGAAAGTTGCGTCTATGTAGACGCCATCGGGTTTAATATCGAGTGCTTCGATAGACTCGTCTAACAACACAGGTCTGTGTACAAATGCTGCTGTCATAGTGAGAAGTCCTGCAGCCTTTCGGTTTGTTCGTAATCGCCGGCTTTTTCTATTTTAAGATCTTCTTCGACTTGCGCGAACCAAGTGTCTTGCGACCAAATCTCAATTCGGTTACGCTGACCTACTAACATAATTTCTTTATCTAGGTTTGCGTATTGGCGTAAGGTAGATGCAATGAGTACTCGACCACTTTTATCCATATCCACATCGGTAGCATAACCAATTAACAAGCGCTGAATGCGTCGTTCATCAGGATTCATGGTCGAAAATTTACTTATTTTTTCTTCAATAATATCCCACTCAGGAAGTGGGTAAAGTAGTAAACAGGATTGTCGATTATCAACAGTGCAGACCAGCTGTCCCTGGCAATCATCCATAAGTGATTGACGGTATCTTGTGGGAACCGTCAAACGACCTTTTGTGTCAAGATTGATTGCGTTAGCGCCGCGGAACATTACCCCTAGCCTTTTTTAGTTTGTTAGTAGCTCATATTATTTTTATTATTAATCTGGCTGCTGCTGTTGATAAAAGAACAAAGTAAGAATAAACCCTTTTTTACCACTTTCTCCCACTATTTGACAGTTTATGGACTTTTAGCGCCACCTGTCAAGTTTTTTTACACATTTTAGTCTATATGCTCACAGCGAAATATGCTTGAAATTCACATAAAAATTTAAGTTCCGTATTAACAGCTATAATTATCATATGCTTATGGGGATAATTTATGATGTGAAGAGTGTAGGAGATGGCGTAATAGAATTCATAGGAAATTTTAATGGCGGACAAAATCCGGTGCTAAGGAAAAGGTAACAAAACCTACCGAAAGACAATATCCAAACCATCTTAAGTAAAAGAGCTTAGCTCTTTTTACCGCGTTAAAAGGCGAATTGAGCAGTTGCGCTGCATATATTATTGCAAGGGAGTCTTATTATCCTGCTCATTACTAGTATGACAAGTATTAGTCACTTCGCGCTAGAGTGTTTGACAAATTAGTAGTTTAGGCCCTCGTTGCTTTGAGCTTATTCAGATAATGGCACAGAACTAACACAGGGAAGTTTTTCGATAGCAAAGGGATAAAATGAATGAAAGATCGCAATTACTTGTCCGCGGCAATTGCTAAGCTAGATGAAACTAAGCGAGTAGACACAGGCCGAATAGCAAAACAAAAAGGCTGCTTATAACAGATACAAAAAGACCGCCTAGGCGGTCTTTTACATTAATGTCAGTACTATACTATAACTAGGCTCGCGCCAAGCAAACACTAAGCAGTAGGCTCTTGCGCTTCAGCCGCTTCAGCTGCTTTGGCAGTTGCTTCAGCGTTAACCTGGGATATTTGAACTGATTGTATTGGGTTGTCTGTTTTGTTTGATAGCTCTACCAAACGGTTTAACTGACCTAAGGACAACATTGTAGAATAAGCAGCGCCTAAAAAGCCCGCTTTATGCAGTGCAAGTACTTTGTCGTCGTCTAGTGCGATAAGCTTTTTCTCATCAATCGACAATATACCGGTAACATTGCGAACTTGACCACTCGTATACGTAATACGAATTTGTATTTCTTCAAGTAATTCAAGTTCTTGTATTTGCTTGATAAAACGTTGGTTTTGCACTTCGCTATTGGCAAGTTCAGACAAAAACTGCTGACGATTTTTCAAGAAATCGCTAGGTTCGCCTTCTTCAGTAAATAATGGTTGGCCTTCTTCAGACAACAATTCACTGTTTTCATCAATATATAAACCAAGACGGTCGCCATCGGGACGAATGTCAAACGGATAACGTTGTATGTTCATTGGAACATGTGGTCCCTGCCAGCGCTCTTCAGCATAAAACAAGTTTTGCCCTTGCTCTAAGCCTAGCATTGCAACACTGTGCACATTTTTAGATTTAGGATCTTCAATAAACACTAAAGGCATGCAACCAGCAAGTTGCGCAAATTCACGAATAGTAGTAGCGGCCAAATGGGTTTTGCCGACTAAGTCAAAGTTGACTCGTGGTATAACTTTAAGTGCACTGTGCTTGTCTTTATCAAGCGGAACGTAATTAGTAGCCATTTATATTTCTCTGTTTTAAAAATTTTATTATAAGCTCAAAAAGGCCGGGTATTATGGTACAACCGGTTATAAAAGTCACCTTTTAACCAATTTTTAACCATGATTTATCATAGGTAACTGATATTCATATTCCTTTTTCAAGCGAAGTAAAACTATTTACTCTAAATTGCTATAATTTTTGGGAAAAATAGAAGCAACTGCGTATAGTAGTGTACAAGTACTGCTTACGATTAATGAAAACCACATTACTTAAAACAAATCACAAAACGCACAACCGCAAGTATGCAGAATTAATGACTTGGATAATAGGTGCGAAAGAAAAGGAAACCATATGACCCCTACTCTCAAAATTACCGGCTTAGCCGTATTATGCTCAGTACTTTTTGGCTGTAACAATACCCCTACTCAAAGCGAAAGTGTTGATCAACAAGCGAATCGGATTGCCCAATCCAACATTATAGTAGACGGTCACATTGACGTTCCTTACCGAGTTGAATCGGGTTGGGTAGATGTAACTAAAGCTACCGATAAAGGTGACTTTGACTACCCCAGAGCTGTCGCTGGCGGACTCAATGCGCCATTTATGTCAATTTACGTGCCCGCCAGTTTAGACAATAGCGATGCTTCCACCACCCTTGCCAACCGTTTAATTGATTCTGTAGAGGCTATTGTTGGGCGCGCACCCAATAAATTTGCTTTGGCTTACAGCGTAGCTGATGTTAAACGTAATTTCGCTGAGAACAAAATGTCTCTGCCAATGGGTATGGAAAACGGCTCTCCTGTGCAAGGAAGCTTAGATACCCTAAAGCATTTTTATGAGCGCGGTATACGATATATTACCCTTGCCCATTCACAGTCGAATCATATAAGTGATTCATCGTATGATTTACGCAGGAAATGGAAAGGGCTAAGCCCCTTTGGGAAAGAAATGGTAAGTGAAATGAACACCTTAGGTATTATGGTAGATATTTCACATGTATCCGACGCCGCTTTTTACCAAACTATCGAAATTAGCCAGGCACCTGTTATTGCCTCACATTCATCATTAAGACGTTTTACACCGGGCTTTGAGCGCAACATGACCGACGATATGATTGAGTCATTAGCGGCGAATGGCGGCGTTATTATGATTAACTTTGGATCTGGCTTTGTTAGCCCGGCTGCACGTTTATGGCGTGATAATATGGGTAAGCAACGTCAAGCGTTAATAGATACCTTTGGCGAAGACAGCGCTGAGGTCACAACTTTTAACGAAGAATATACAAGCAATAATCCTTATCCGTTTGCCAATTTAGACACTGTGCTTGACCATATTGATCATGTGGTTAAATTAGTGGGTATTGAGCATGTGGGAATAGGTTCAGACTACGACGGTGTAGGTGACTCTTTACCTGAAGGGCTAAAAGATGTATCTACTTTTCCTAATCTGATCAAGGGATTGTTAGGCAGAGATTACAACGAAACCGACATACAAAAAATCTTAAATGAAAACTTATTGCGTGTGTGGTTAGAGGTAGAAAACGTCGCTGCACAAGGCAAGCTTGCTAATACGAATTAAGCATAAAGGCAGCGTAAGCTAAATAAAAAGAGGCCTTAAATTAATTTAAGGCCTCTTTTTTTCAATAGCTATTTCTAATATTAACCAACACTATTAGCTAATTTCTCCGACAAAAAAAGCTCTAACATCATCAGCATTTTAGCGTGCAGTGGATTTGCCCGTGGTACCGAGCATGTTTCACTTTCATTAATTTTGGACTTGTCAAATTTCAAATTAACAATTTGTACTGAACTCATAGGTACATCGGCATGACACAAATCATAAGACTCATCAATTTTGAAAATAGTATGATCACCCTTTATTTGTTGAGTAAGATTTTCAATCCCTTCAAATAGTGCCACATTGTCGGCCAATGAATGCGCCGCAAAAATAGGTTTGCTCACCTGTTTACTTTTAAGGGTATCGCGGATATCGTGGACAACATCCATTAATACAAGACCAGAATAGCTGGCTACCGAAGGGTATTTATGTGGATGTGCGCCTTGGGTTTCGTATTGTCCATCTAGCCACTTAGCCAATGACTTCATGCCCCAAATATTTGCCATAGTCTCGGCAGAACTGGCTAATTGCAGTGCCGCTGAGAACAACACAAGCGCGTCAACCTTGTCAGGATTATTGATGGTGTAGTAGGTAGCAAACGAACCACCTGTTGAGAATCCACCCGCCACCACTGGTAAACTTGCGGTACTTGCCATATCGTGGGCAAACGCCATTACGGTGTCGGCATGCTTATACCAGCGCATCTTCAGTTGATCATCTTGCATATCTGCATCGGCTTCATGCTTGCCATGGCCTGGAGTAAGGGGCGCGACTACCACGTATCCTTTAGTACGCAAAAACTCAGCTATCGAACTCATAAAATAGGGGGAATCGCTTAGGCCATGAAATAGCACGACCACACCCTTAGGGCTCGTCATATTGGCTGATAGTCTAGGCAGCATAACATAAGGCGCATTACCATCGTTTTTAAGGGTCTCGAAGCACGCTTTTACGCCATTAGTAAATGCCTCATCACATGGTTTTACTGGACCTAGTTCGGGCTCATAAATACTAGAAAAATTTTGCGCTTTGTTAAACAAGATTTGCATTTCATTGGAAGAACCGCCTGTGTCTTGCGCCCAAGTTGTCGCCTGAAGCCCTAACATTAAACAAGCCAATAAACACAAGTGGCGCGTTTTGGTAGTATTGAAAGCGTTTCGCAAATAAAATAATCTCGACATGTAGTCACACCTTAGTTTATGTGAGTAAAATATAGAAAAAAAGAGCCTGTATCGGCTCTTTAGTATAAGGCAGTAAACAATTCGCGCTTACTTACTTGCGAAGAACTCTACAAGGTCGTCACTGCCGCCTATATGCTTACCACCAATAAATACTTGGGGAGCAGTGTCACGACCGCTCACAGCCTTTAGAGAGGCTAAGCTAGCATCCTTTCCTAATACAATCTCTTCATATTCGTAGCCATTTTCAGCTAGCAGTACCTTCGCTTTTGCGCAAAACGGACAACCAGGCTTGGTGAATAAAGACACTTCTTGCGGCGCGCCTTCGCCTGGTGCTAAATAGTTAAGCATAGTGTCGGCATCAGATACTTCAAACGGGTCACCAGGTTTATTAGGTTCAATAAACATTTTTTCAACTACACCGTTATTTACTAACATAGAATAGCGCCAGCTACGTTTGCCAAAGCCTATTTCGCTTTTGTCAACGAGCATACCCATACCATTAGTGAATAGGCCATTGCCATCAGGAACAACCGTAATATTAGCCGCTTCTTGATCGGCCAGCCACGCGTTCATTACAAAGGTATCGTTTACCGAAATACAACAAATATCGTCCACACCGTGTCTTTTAAATACCGCCGCAAGCTGGTTATAGCGCGGTAAATGAGTAGACGAACAGGTAGGCGTAAACGCCCCAGGCAATGAAAATACAACAACCTTTTTGTTCGCAAACAACTCATCGCTTGTGAGGGTTTTCCATTCATCGCCAACGCGAGTTGGCCAAGTTGCGTGTGGAATTGCTTTGCCTTCCATATTTTTTGCTTCTGCAGGATGCGTCATTATTTGTCCTTATATATTATTAAAGAAAGAGAGTCTTTACGTACAATCTTTGCAGGGAAAAGGCGATTAACTATTCGTCTTTAAATCATCTAAATGATATTTGTCAATTAACGAATATAACGTGGGTCTAGTTACACCAAGTAATTCGGCTGCTTTTGACATATTTTGTTCAGCTTTATAATACGCTTTACGAATGGCTTTACTCTCGGCATTCTCGCGTACTTCGCGCAAATTAAAAACCGGATCCTCGGTTTGAGCTTCGGTATTAAAAAGAGACAAGTCGTCTGCCTCAATATAATTGCCTTCAGCTAACACAACGGCCGATTTGAGTTTATTTTGTAGCTCTCGGATGTTACCCGGCCATTTATGATTTAACATCGCATTGATAGCACTTTCACTAAAGCCTTTTACTTTTGACTTGTATTCTTCTACGTAAATATTCAAGAATGTTTTACCGAGCAAAATAACATCGTCGGCACGTTCTCGCAGCGGGGGTAACAAAATAGAAATTTCGCTAATACGATAAAATAAATCTTCTCTGAAAGTCTTCTCTTCTGCCATTTCGGTAAGGTTTCTATGGGTTGCGCATATTACCCTAACATCTACTGCAATTTCAGAGCGTCCGCCCACCCTTTCAATCATGCGTTCTTGCAAAAACCTGAGCATTTTAGCTTGCAAACCAATAGGCATATCACCTATTTCATCCAAAAATAAAGTCCCACCTTGGGCTGTCTCAATTTTACCCAAAGTAGTTTTGTTAGCACCTGTAAAGGCGCCCTTTTCATAACCAAACAGCTCACTTTCTAATAAGTTTTCAGGAATTGACGCACAGTTAATTGCCACAAAGCTTTTGTCTTTGCGCTGGCTATGTTCGTGAATACTGCGCGCAAACACTTCTTTACCGGTGCCGCTTTCCCCAAGTAACAATGTGGAAATGTCGGTTTGGGCAATTTTTTCTGCCTTTCTGCTGGCGGCTAATAATGCGTCACTATTACCTACAATACTGCCCATACTTACACGCGATTTACTCAGCACTCTATTTTCGTATTCAAGCGCCGCTAAATTTAGCGTACGCTGAATAAGCACGTTAATAATTTCGCTGTCGATAGGTTTTTGATAGAAATCGTAGGCGCCTAACTTAATAGCTTCCAGCGCATGTTCTTTGTCGTTATTCCCGGTTACCACAATCACTTTAGTATGCGGTGCCAAAGATAAAATTTCTTGTAGTGCAAGCAATCCTTCAGAGGCATTGGTTGGGTCTGGCGGTAAACCTAAATCCAATGTAACAACACTGGGCTCAAAGCGCCGCAATTGCGCAATCGCTGACTGGCGATCACCAGCAAAAACCACGTCAAAATCGGTAAGTGCCCATTTTAATTGCTTTTGAATACCTAAGTCATCATCGACAACCAGTACTTTACCCTTACTCATAATAATGCCTACTCCTGTATTCTTGGTAACGTCAATCTAAATACGCTGCCCTCACCCTCTTGGCTTTTAACAGCGATACTACCACCTATACTTTCTAAATACGTTTTTGCATCGTAAGCACCTACTCCCATGCCGGCGTTACCTTTCGTAGTAACGAAAGGTGTAAATAATTTTTCATTGATAAAGTCGATACTCATACCCGTCCCTGTGTCCTCAATATCAAGATGCACTTCACTTGTTGTTTCGCTCAACTTTATTTCTACTCGACCATCACTGGCCGTTGCCTGTTGTGCATTGCTCACTAGGTGGTACAAAACATTCGCAAACTTGTTCGCATTTAGGTCAAGATTCACCGGCACTTTTTGTAAGAATATCGGCATAGGGCTTATGCCTGCACAGTTATTATCGATGACTTGCTGGATTAACGTAATCATATCTATTGTAGACACATTTGGCGAATTATCTATGCTCTTATCCATTAACTGTCTGAGCATATTATCCATGCGCGCTTTAGCATGTCCTAGAGTTTCAAAGGTGTCATCTATAAACTCTGGATTGTCTCGATGTTGCTTAGAGTTTGTGAGCAATAGGTTGATTTGTGCCAGAACATTTTTTAAATCGTGCACAACAAAAGCCGACATTCTACTAAATGCTGCAAATTGGGCATTTTCGGTCAACTTTTGTGCGCTTTCAGCCTGAAATATAAAATTCGCAGTTTGCTCTGTTACTGCTTGTAAATAATCTCGCAGCTCCCAATTTAGCGCTCTTCTCTCGGCTGTTTGCGCATTTAACAGTACCATTCCCCATAACGCTTGCTGCTGGTAAATAGGGACTACCATTTGAAATGGCATAGACAGCATTACTTGATATCGGTTCGGCAATGCATTATATAATTCTGGTTTAACGCGCATCTCATCAAAATCAATAATCCAACTCTTTATTTCCAAAAATGCCTGTATATGCTCAATATCGGGTTCGCTCTTAGCATACAGTTGTTGAGTGTTATCACCCGTTATAGCAGCAACACTTACCTGACTATTAGTTACTTTTAGCAACACACCTTGATCGTACTTTATACCTTGCATCCAGCCATTAAGTGCTGTTTTATAAATTTCAGATATTGTTTTATCTTGTTTTGAAAGCCTTTGCGTAAGCGCTACCCATTCCACTCTGTAGTCGAACTGGTTTGCATAGAAGTTTTTGGTAATAAAAACTTTCAGCTTGGTTCTAAACTCATGCGACAAAAATAAACTTAACAGCAACACTATAGCAATCAAAAATAAGGCTATTTGTATAGGTGCCCCCCAATCTCCGCCAAAATATTGCACAACATAACCAAGCAATGCCATTATTATTAAATAAGCGCCCGAGAGCAAAAGCAAGGTACTGTTCATGACCACTTCACGTGATACAAATATGTCTATTCCCCAATGCTGTATGCGTCTTATAGCTAGGACCAAAAAGGGCAACATAGCTAAATAGATGTAGCCCCTAGCGGCAAAAAAACTGAAGTTTAATTGCGCTACCATGGCAGCATTTGCATAAGTAAAGAAGTCGAAGGTGGTCAATGCAGCCAAGTAAATAATAAGGGGTTTGTATTCCCACTTAAGGGAGCCAGACTGGCGATACACTTGCTCTAAAATGACCAGCATTTGAATAGTAACGAGCGTCAACACGAGGTGTTGGAGGTTGGAGCCTAAAACATAAACCGAAGTAATACCAATAGACGCCGTCGGCAACACAAGCAACGCAAGGGTTATAGGCCTAGATATTAATTGCCAAAAAGAAGAAAATTGGTTCTGCAAGCAAGCCGCTAAGAAAAGTGTCCAAACCCAAAGCCTTATACTATCAAGTACCGCAAACTGATTAATGCTAGTAATAAACCCCAACAGCGTAATTTGGCTGACCGACCAAGCAAACGTTACTAAGGTCGCGGCAATGAGCAAAAGTTTAGCTAGGCCTTTCTTCCTTACCGCTAGCATTAAGAATACTAAGCCTAAGTAGCCTATTGCAGTTAAGCCGTACCCTACATCAAATAGCAATACCATTTATCTTTTTTGAACCAGTAAACTACCGATAGAATAACCCGCACCAAACGAGCATAAAATACCGTAATCACCAGAAACCAAATCTTGGTTATGCAAATTAAACGCTATAACTGAGCCTGCAGAAGCGGTATTTGCGTAGCGGTCTAATACCACTGGAGCCTCATCAAATGTCGCTTCTCTGCCCAATAGTCGCTTACTTATTAGGGTGTTCATATTAATATTAGCTTGATGCAGCCACCATCTGCGTAAATCGGCGGGAACCAGATCATGCGCTGATAAATGCTCAGTAATGTGCTGAGCTGCTAAAGGGCACACTTCTTTAAATACCTTACGACCTTCTTGGTGAAAGAGTTTGTCGGGCCCATATGGGTCGGCATCAGTAGCATGAGATATATAACCAAAATTTGAGCGAATATTATTTGAATATTGCGTAATAGCTTTTGTGCTAAGGATGGTATATGCGTGCTCACTGCTTACTGTCTCGGCAGTTTCTAGCACCGTAGCAGTCGCTACATCACCGAAGATAAAGTGGCTGTCGCGGTCGGTATAATTTATTTGCGGCGATACTAATTCAGGATTAATTACCAATACAGCTTTAGCGGTGCCAGCGGCAACCATTTCATAAGCTCGATGCATACCAAAAGTCGCGGCAGAACATGCCACTAACATATCAAAACCAAACCCTTTAACGCCTAGTGCCTCTTGCACTTCTATAGCAATAGCGGGATATGAGCGTTGAGTATAAGCACATGCAACAATTACGGCATCAATATCTTGGGCTGTTTTATTAGCGGCTAGTAAGGCTTTTTTAGCCGCTTCAACAGCTATTTCTGCTTGATGCGATAGTTCATCATCGCTGCGTTCCGGTAATATTGGGCGCATTCTGTTGATATCGAGCACACCTGCTTTTTCGAATATGTACCGGCTTTTGATACCCGAAGCTTTTTCTACAAACTCCGCACTAGAGTGAGGCTTAGCAGCAAGCTCACCCGCTTCAATTTGTATTTTATTTAAGTGATTATAATGATCAGCATAATCGTTATACGAGTTAATCAGTTCTTCGTTAGTAATACTGTATTTTGGTGTCCACAAACCAGAACCACTTATGACAACTTGTTGCATATCCCTTCCTATTTTTCTTGCTTTTTATTGTACTCTTGTCGCCCGCTTGGCAAACTCCTAGCGTGCAGGGTCTGCATTTTTATTTTACTTTGGGCAACTTAATTATACGCATAAAAGAGCATTACTAATATGTCAATTTAACCAACAAATTTCGCTTATCATGCTAAGCATACTAGGTTTATTCAATATTTGCATTTTTCAATAGATACCTCTTTCATGCAAAATACAAACGTCTCTACTTTAATAGTACCGGGCTTGGCATTAATGGCGCGAGCAAAGTCGCGATTTGCCTAAACAACTGAACGCGTGTTGTGCCATTTCGCCACACTAAACCAATTTCCCGAAACGCATCGTTTGTTACCGTTAGCGCCTCTACACTTGTACCCTTCAAAATGCCATGCTGCAGCGCCATCGCCGGCAGGAAAGTATATCCCATCTGACTGTTTACTAACGACACTAAGGTATACAAACTACTGGCGGTTAGCGAGCTCACCTGTGCTTTATGTGCCAAGCCACAAGCACTCACAGCATGCCCTGTTAAACAATGTTCCTTTTGCAGTAAAAAAATACTGTTTTCTGGCAATTGCTCAATTTGTACATTCGGCGGCAGTTGCTTTGCTTTGTCTTTATGCGCGATCAAGTGAAAAGGGTCTTGGCCCAATAGCAGTTGTTTGCATCCTGGAGTTTTCATAGGCAAAGCTAAGACAAGCAAATCTACGTCGCCGTCCATAAGCTTAGCGAGTAAATTATCGGTGGTATCTTCTATCAACTGCAGCGACAGTTTAGGCAAATGATCGTGCATAGTATTAATTAGCGGCTCAAACAAAAATGGGGCGATGGTAGGTATTACACCAATTTTAACATTGCCCGATTGCCAATCACCCGACGACTGCGCAAAAGCCATCCATTCTTGAGTTTGACTTAACAAATGTTTACTTTTTTCAACAAGGTCAATGCCAAAATCCGTAAACACAAATGTTTTGTGTTCCCGTTCGAGTAATTGTTGGCCCAAAGAATCTTCAAGATTTTGAATAGCGGCACTGAGTGTTGATTGACTCACGCTACACTTTTCTGCGGCGCGAGCGAAATGCTGTTCTTTATGAAGTACAGTTAGATAGTAGAGATGTTTTAAATTTGGTAATCGCAAGGGAACACACGCTATTTTACGGTATCTTAAGACCTAAAGATTAGCACGTGAATAAGCTTGTCACCAAGCCATTATTGCACGCCAAATATAAACTTAAGCAGATAGAAAAATAAAATAGAGAAAAGAGCGCCAGCGGGCAGCGTAATGACCCAAGAAGCCACAATCATTTTAATAGTCTTGCCATTTAGCGCCGACACACCTTGCGCTAATCCAACTCCTAACACCGCACCTACTAGTGTTTGCGTGGTTGAAATCGGCAAACCTGTTCCAGAGGCAATAAGCACCGTGGTGGCAGCAGCGAGCTCTGCGGCAAAACCTCTACTGGGTGTTAGATGAGTTATACCTTGACCTATAGTTTTCATAACACGGTGACCAAACAAGGCCAATCCCATTACAATCCCAAAACCACCAAGCGGCAAAATCCACCAAGCCAGCGGCGAATTATCGACTATCAAGCCTTCATTCGACACCACACTAACCACCGCAGCCAAAGGCCCAATAGCGTTAGCTACATCGTTCGAACCGTGAGCAAATGCCATACAACAAGCAGTCAATATCATAAGTACCGCAAACACACGCTCTACGTTAACGTTTTGTTCTTCAATACTAATTTGTTTTTTGTTGCCTTCAAGGTGGAGTACTTTATAACTAAGTTTACGCACGAAATACGCGCCAATAAGCGCAGTTACCACACCAATACCAACGGCAAGTAATATCCCTTCCATAAAGGGTAAATCTAAGCCAACATGTTTCAAACCTTTTTTAATGGTCACTAGGGCCATTATAAAGCCTGTAAGGCCCATATAAATAGGAATGTATTTAACGGCAGCCTCTAAAGGGTTGCTATGATCTAGAATAAGTTTTTTAGCACTAAGAAATATACCAATAGCGATTATTCCTGATATTGCAGGGGTCACCACCCAACTGCCTACTATACCGCCGATTTTGGCCCATTCTACTGCTTCAGCGCTCACGCCAACGGCTGTAAAACCGACAATCGCACCAATAATAGAGTGAGTAGTAGAAACAGGCCATCCTTTGTAAGAAGCAATCACTAGCCACAGCCCAGCCGCGAATAGGGATGAAATCATACCGAGTACTAAGTATTCGGGAATATCGGTGAAATAATCGGCATCGATAATGCCTTTTCGAATAGTGGCGGTCACTTCTCCACCGGCCAAATATGCGCCAGCAAACTCGAACACCATTGCAATGAGAATTGCTTGTTTTAAGGTAATCGCTTTGGCACCAACTGAGGTACCCATTGCATTGGCTACATCGTTTGCGCCTATGCCCCAAGCCATTACAAAACCAACAACAGCGGCTAGCACCACTAGTATCAGGCCGTAACTCTGTATTATATCCATTTGAAAAAAGAAAACTGTCAGCAGAAGTTGCGAAGAATATAAAGGCTATTGAATCAAACCGCAACCCAAAACCTAATATTGCCCAAAAACGTTACTAAAGTTATTTTATTTCAATAACTTCTTAACCGTCTTTTTCATGCTAGAACTGTTTAAATCTCGACCATAAGTTAAATAAATAACGTATTCGCAGATATTTTTACATCTGTCCCCTATTCGTTCAAATGATCTGATAGCCCAAAGTACATCCATCCATATTGCAATATCTTCCGGGCTTGATTGAATTTCAGCGGCAGTTTGTTCAAGAACCTTTTTATAGACTTTATCAATTTGGGTGTCTTGTTGGTATGCAATAACAGCGGCTTTGTCGTCTTGTCTAGCAAATGCATCAAAAGTGGCTCGCATCATAGATACATTACGATTGCCTATATCCATCATTCCCGACAGCACAATGTCTGAAGATGGAATGCGGTTTTTAGTGACCAGTTTAGCCACTCTGGCTATTTCATCACCAATGCGTTCCAAATCAGTTGCGGTTTTTGATACCGTCATTACTAGCCGCAAATCCCCGGCGGTTGGGTTTCGCTTGGCAATAATACGCATGCATTCTTGTTCTACTTGCGACTCCATCGAATCTACGCGCGAATCATTTAGAGCCACACGTTCAGCTAAACTAGGCGCATTCTCTTTTAGCGCGACCAAGGTGTTTACCAATTGTTGCTCTAACACGCCGCCCATTGTTAACACTGAATGCTTTAAGTTTTCTAATTCTTGGTTATATTTCGCAGAAATATGCGTGTTGAGCTGTATTTGCCGGCGCACTATATGTCTCCGCCATTCATCACAATGGACATAAGAATAGGCATAAGCATGGGCATAAAATTATCCATAACGACCTGTTATATAATCTTCAGTTTGTTGCTTATTAGGCATAGTAAACAAGGAATCACTGTCTGAATATTCAATTAATTCCCCCATATGTATAAACGCAGCGTAGTCTGACACCCTAGCGGCCTGTTGCATATTGTGTGTCACTATTATAACGGTACACTGTTTTTTCAGCGCGACCATCAATTCTTCTATATACAATGTGGTGAGTGGGTCTAACGCCGATGTAGGCTCATCTAATAGTAATATTTGAGGCTCTAATGCTAGGGCCCTTGCAATCATTAAGCGCTGTTGTTGACCGCCTGATAAGGTAAGTGCAGAATCGAAAAGTCTGTCTCGTACTTCTTCCCAAAGTGCGGCGTTTCGCAGCGCTTTTTCAACGCTATCATCGAGTACACGACGGCGTTTCTCACCTTGAATACGCAAACCAAAACTAACATTATCGTAAATGCTCATAGGGAACGGATTAGGACGCTGAAAGACCATCCCTATTTGTGTGCGAAGCCTAGATACTCGCTCTCGCCTATCGTAAATATTACGATCATCTATCCACACTTCGCCATTTATAACATGGCTACTGATAAATTCGTTCATACGATTAAAACTGTTCAGCAGTGTTGTCTTGCCACAGCCACTTTGGCCAATCAATGCCGTTATTTTATTTTTGGGAATACGAATACTAATATCGTTTAAGACTTTCTTAGCATTTAGCGACACACTTAAATTGCGCACATCAATACTCGTTTGTTCTTTCGAAAACTCATCTACTGAGAGTACTTCACGTTCGAATAATTTAAACATGCTAGTTATGCTTGTTCATGTTAATTGCTCACAATGGCTGCTCATAATAGTCGCTCATATTTATGTCGGAGTTTATTCCGTATTAAAATGGCCGATAGGTTAAGTGAAAGTACAACGAGTAATAACAGCATACAAGTAGCAAACATTAAAGACGACACCTGTGTTTCAGTTTGATTATGAAACGCGCCATCATACACAAATACGCCAAGGTGCATAAACTGCCGCTCCAAATGCACAAAAGGAAACTCACCGTCTATAGGCAGGGTGGGTGCAAATTTAACGGCGCCCACCAGAATTAACGGCGCGACCTCGCCTGCTGCACGGGCAATTGCTAAAATCACACCCGTTAAAATACCGGGGCTTGCCATAGGCAATACCACTTTAACAATGGTTTCATATTTTGTCGCTCCTAAGGCCAATGCACCTGTACGTAAATTACCTGGCACACGGCTAAGGCCTTCTTCAGTCGCGACAATCACCACCGGTAACGTGAGTATACCCATGGTTAACGAGGCCCACAATAAACCCGGCGCGCCAAACGTCGGCGACGGCAGTTTATCTGAGTACAAAAGGCTATCGATAGAGCCACCTAATGCATATACAAAAAAGCCCAAACCAAAAACACCGTATACCACAGAGGGCACTGCAGCCATATTGCTTACGCATATACGAATAGTGGTGGTCAATCTATTGTCTGGCGCATATTCATGTAGGTATATAGCCGAGATGGCACCAAATGGTGTCACAATTACCGCCATAATAATCACCATTAAGAGTGTGCCAAATATCGCGGGGAAAACGCCACCGCTGGTAGAGGCTTGTTTAGGGGAGTCGGTTACAAAGATATAAACTTGATTGACAATATAACCAAGTGACTGCCACCAGCTTAATTGATTAGGTTGATAAATATCTTGCACGTTACTAACCGCTATACTAATTATTTTATTGTTATCTAGGCGAAGATTAACTTTATGACTATTAATTTGTTTAATGATCTTGTTAGCATACTCTTGCCACCGCACGAATTCTGCTAATTTACGTTGATAAAGCGGCGTAGCGGGATCGACCTTTTTATTGTTTAGTTCATTTATTTCTTTATGTAGCGCTTGCAAGCGGTCCACTTGAATATCGTTGAAATTTTGCTGCAAACGTTCTATTTTTGACTGCATGCCATCCAACTGGCCTAGGCTTTCTGATAGCTTTGCGCCCTCTTGCAAACTAACAAACTCTCCCACGAACTTTTGCCCTGAAATTGTATTTACCAAATACAGATTATCCGCCGCAGTTACCACGACTGTCGGCATTGTTTGATTGCGCGCAATATACTGAATAGCGAGCTTTTGCTGTAAACTGTTTACAAGATCATCCCCCGACAAATGACTCAACATGTACTCAATTTGATTGTAGTCTTCTACTTCTGCAGGTGCTGCTGAATTGTCTGCTTTTGCCTCCAGCAGTGCAGGTGAATCCAGTGGTTGAGCTAATGAGGTAAGCAATCCAGCATTATTAAGCAATTCTGCATTGCCTACATCAACATCAGGCTGAAAATAGGTAGTGACTTGATAGGTCGACATAGGTAAAAAATAACGTCCTCCCTGAACGCCAATAAAGGCAAAGATACCCACGAGTACTATAAGAATAATGGCACAAGCAAGCATCACCATAACTTCCACTATAGATTGCTTAAACTGAGCCAAATAATCAGCGCGTAATGACTTGTCTTTGAGTACGCTAAATCTATTCGCCATTATGATGCATCCTACGCTTTAGCACTGCAGCAATCGTATTAACCACGAAAGTAAATGCAAACAAAATTGCGGCGGTTAAAAATAAGATATGGTATGGGGTACTGTCTACCGGCGCTTCTTGTAGCTCAATCGCTAAATTTGAGGTTAAGGTGCGTAAACCCGACAACAAATCCCAATTTGCGATAGGAGTATTGCCAGTGACCATTAACACAATCATAGTCTCGCCAAACGCGCGTCCAAAGCCCAACATAACGGCCGACACAATACTTGGAAATGCCACCACTAATACAACTTTCACGAGTGTTTGAATCTTAGTTGCGCCTAAGGCAAAAGACGCCTGTTTAACGCCTTCTGGCACTTCATACAAGGCATCATCAATTAAAGTGTAAATAGTGGGAGCAATTGCCACGCCTAAGGCTAAGGAAACCACAATCGCGGTCTTAGATAGGGTTAAATGAGAAGCCGATTCTACCAAAGAATCATAGCCGTTGTTATTTGACCAATCCGTGATCAATAAGCTGAGTAAAAAAATAAAGGCTACGGCTAAAAATAAAAGAATAGCATTAATAGGAAGTTGCCAGTTGTCTAACTTCTTATCGGCAATTTTACTTTGTAAAAATCCATGCACAGCAGCAATAATTAACACGACAAAGGGCAATAAAATAATCACCGAGAAAATAGATATTAGATATTGTTCGGCGAAAGGAGCTAACCACACTGCGGCAATAAATCCTATCACAACAGAAGGAATGGCTTCTAGCATTTCAATACTGGGCTTAATCGCGTTTCGAATATGTGGTGGCGCAAAATAAGCCGTATAAATGGCCGCACCTAATGCAAGCGGCAAGGCCACTATAAGGGCTAGCATCGAAGCCTTCAAACTGCCCATAACTAGCGGTATAACGCTGTATTTAGGAGACTGAGATTCGCTAGATACAGATGTTTGCCATAAATACTCTTCTTTTTCATAGCCCGCATAGTCGTTTTCGCCAAACAATATCTGCATGCTAGTCATGCCTTGCAAATCGGTAAGTTGATAGAGTTCAAACATCTTATCGTAGGTTAATTGCAGCTGACCTTGGGCATAATTTATGCCTCGTATTGGGCTATTTAAGGTCTGTTCCAATTTAATATCACCCGTTACAATATTCATTAATACAAAGTGACCAAACTCCCCTACAAACAAGCCTGCATTGTGTTGTAAATCAAAAGCCGTGTATAACTCACCTCGTCCTAGTTCAAGGGGCACTGGTAATGATAGCGTCTCTCTGAGCAGAAAATTCCCCTCCGTATTAACTAAAGTGAATTTTTTTATGAACACATCTTCAAGAGAATCGCTCAATAGTGGTTTATCGCCACTTTTTGATATTTGGTAAACGTTTATGCGTATAAAGATATCTAGTGATGATTGCGACATAGTCAGCGCACTAATGCTTGATGCATTTATTCTGGGCTCGCTGTTATCAAACCCCTTACGTAAATCAGCAGAATTTTCGTCAACCAAATCACCGATAGTCGTATCGGTGGCCAAGGACCAATCCTGAATAATATTCATTTGGCTGTTGTACATGCGTAGTTGGTTTTGCGTCGCAACTAAAACCTGCCCAAACTTTGTAATGGGCAATAAGCGCACCGCACCTTCATATAATCTGACTATTGGTGCATCAAGGCTAGACAAGCTATGTGCTGCGGTAATGATATTGAAGGGCTTAGCCGTAGTTTTTATAGGGCGTTGTATAAAAAGTTTTTCATCGCTCAAGTAAATTTGCCAACTCTTCACATTTGCTTGGCTAAACTCGCTAGGAAGCGTTACAGAACTCTTTAAAAACAATGAATTCGTACTTTCTAGAAAATATATTTCTAATACATTGTTATTAGTAAGCATCAACACATGTTGATTTTGTTCACCCGCTAAGCCAACAATTTGCTTTGCACAATTAGGCGCAAACTTTTTAAGTACTCTATTACTTGGGTTATCATTGGCGACACTCTCAGCCGTTGCCGGCAATACCCCAGCGCTTAGATAGAGAGAACATTCTTCAACACTTACATTGACCCATTCACCCTGCAGTTGGATACTACCTATACTACTCGTCGCAAAATCACTCGTAATAGTGTTTATTTTTTCACTATTGGGTGATTGCAGTAATGGTAACGCATTTGTGAGTATGTGTAATAATAGCGTAGCAAAAGTAGCTAATACTAATAGCCCAAACGCGGTTACTATTATACTAAAAAAATAGTCCCTGCGAAAACGGCTTTTATCGAATCGGTTAGTTTTGCTTTTCATTACACAGAATTGAGTTTACATTTCATAAATAACATATGATTTTGCGGATATAAAAACACTTTACAGCACACAAATCAACTACAAGGAATTAAGAATATGCAAGCCATGGTGCTTTCAATAATAGGTAAAGACAAATTGGGCTTAGTTGACGACCTCGCCAAAGCCATTACTAAAGCAGAAGGTAATTGGCTGCGCAGTAGCTTTTGTCATTTAGCAGGTCATTTTGCAGGCTTTGTAGAAATTATGCTGCCGAAAGAAAATCAAAACAGTTTAGTCAGCGACTGTCATGCTTTATCAAACTTGCAAATTACTCTAGTACCGGCAAATGAATTTGCGACCGCCAAGACAAAACAGGCACGCATTATAATCACTGGGAACGACCGCAAAGGCATAGTACGCGATGTTACCAGCGCCTTAACTACGTTTGACTTAAATATCGTTGAGTTAGACACCAAGTGCGAAAGTGCGCCAAATTGGGGGCATTTACTGTTTACCGCTAACATTGTAGTAGAAACGCCGCTTAATTTTGATACCAGCCGGCTAAGCGATGCAATAGAAGGTATTGCAGACGATTTAATGGTAGACTTGAAAGATAAGTAATATGATTTAAATGTTATTAAAAACAAGGAATTATGACGAATATGAGCGTTTTGTATTTTCCTAAGGAAATTAGTTGGCTTGCTTTTAACGAACGTGTATTGCAAGAAGCTGAAGATATAAATACTCCACTAGTTGAACGCCTGCGGTTTTTGGGTATTTATAGTAATAATCTTGATGAATTTTACCGAGTGCGAGTGGCCGATGTAAAACGTCTTATTACCATTAGCCAAAATGAAGAACAGCTTGACGATGCCGCAGCATTAATTGCGTTACTTACGCGTATACACGCAAAAGTAAAAGGCCTGTCTGCTAGGTTTGATAAAATACACCGTAAAATTACCAAAGAGTTAGAACGCTACAACATTTTCATTTTGCATCACACCCAACTTAACCCTGCGCAAACAGACTGGGTAAAAGACTATTTTCGTAGTCATGTACTTCGCCATGTCGCACCTATCTTACTCGACACCAAAGTACAGTTGATTCAACGCCTTAACGACAGTTCTGTATATTTAGATGTTGCACTTTATCGCCCCGGCAGAAGTACCAAATATGCAGTGGTTGAAATTCCTACAAACGCAACTAGCCGTTTTATTGTGCTACCGCCTGAACATACGCGTAAAAAGAAGCAAATAATCCTGCTTGATGACATCATAAAACTGTGTGTTCACGAGATTTTCAGAGGCTTTGTAAAGTTTGAAACGGCTGAAGCCTACTCTTTTAAGATTACGCGTGATGCAGAATATTCTATTAACGACGAAATTGATGAAAGCTACGTAGAAAAAATGTCTGAAAGCATGAAACAGCGTTTAATAGCTGAACCCGTGCGCATTATCCATGATTTTGGCATGCCAGAGGAAATGATTGCAGATTTACGTAAACGCCTACGTATTTCGTCAGCCGACACCATTCAATCGGCTGGACATTATCGTAATTTCAAAGACTTTATTGGATTTCCTAATGTTGGCCGTGCTTACTTAGAATATGCCACATTACCGCGCATTCGCAACAAAACGTTTGCCCAGCACGACACTGTATTTGAGGCTATTAACAAGCAAGATATTTTACTTTATTACCCTTATCATGACTTTTTGCATTTTACTGAGTTTGTGCGCCAATCTGCATTTGATCCAATGGTCAAACATATACGGCTGAATATGTATCGGGTAGCAAAGGGTTCCAGAATAATTAACTCTTTGGTAGACGCCGTCGACAATGGTAAAAAAGTCACAGTGGTCGTAGAGCTCAGAGCTCGCTTTGATGAAGAAAACAACATTGCTTGGTCAAAACGCATGACCGACGCAGGCATAAAAGTTGTATTGGGAAACCCATCGGTAAAAATTCACTCCAAGCTGTGCATTGTCACACGTGAAGAACGCGGAAAATTGCGCCACTACTCTCATTTTGGCACCGGTAATTTTAACGAAAAGACGGCAAGAATATACACTGACTTTTCTCTGTTCACTTGCAATCAAGAACTTGGACTTGAAGGCATCGAAGTATTTGAGATGATTCAAAATCCGTATCGTAAATACAGATTTAATCTGCTGCAAGTATCACCCATAAACGCACGCAGTAAAATACAGTCACTCATACGCCAAGAAATCCAACGACATACTGAAGGCAACGATGCCTGCATTACGATTAAATTGAATAATTTGGTTGACCAAGAGCTAATAGATGATTTGTATCGCGCTTCACAAGCCGGCGTAAAAATCAGGATGATTTGCCGGGGCATGTGCTCGTTAATTCCAGGCGTTAAGGGCCGAAGTGAAAACATTGAAGTCATTAGTATAGTAGACCGATTCTTAGAACACCCCCGCATAATGGTGTTTGAAAACGGAGGTGATCGCAAAGTATTCATATCTTCGGCCGACTGGATGACTCGCAACATGGACTACCGTATTGAAGTAGGCTGTCCTGTGTTTGATGAAGACGCCAAACAAATGATTATCGATTTAGTAGAATTGCAATTCCAAGATACCTTAAAAGCAAGGATGATTGATGAAAACCAAACCAACCAATATGTGAAAAGAGGCAACCGCAAAAACCTACGTTCACAAATACAGACTCACGAATATTTGACTAAAAAAGAGGGCCTTTAATTGAGCGATTTGTATCAGGTTTTTGACGACTCTCAGCAAACCAAAACCGAAATGTACGCAGCGCTCGATTTAGGCTCTAACAGTTTTCATTTGGTCGTTGCCAGAGTCGTTGCCGATTCTGTGCAAATAGTCAGCAAGATAAAACAAAAAGTCCGCTTGGCAGAAGGTTTGGACGAACGAAACTATTTATCCAGCGACGCTATTACGCGAGGTGTAGCCGTACTCGAAAGTATGAAAGAGTCAATGCAGGGCATCGAACCAAGAGCTGTTCGTATAGTCGCTACACACACATTAAGACGTGCCAAAAACTCGCGCGCATTTTTACGTCAAGCGCGAAAAGTACTCCCCTTTCCGATTGAAATCATTTCAGGAAATGAAGAAGCCAGACTTATATTTGTTGGGATAGGCAGTAACTCATCATATTCGGGCGAGCGCTTAATTTTTGACATTGGCGGTGGTTCTACTGAATTTGCGGTTGGCAGTGGTATTGAGCCTAAAATTACAAAAAGCATCCAAATGGGATGCGTTAGCTATCAGCAACGCTTTTTTGAAAGCGGTGAAATCACTAAAGATGCTACCCGTAAAGCAATCACAGCCGCAAAGGTTGAACTTGAGCTTGCTGCGGTTAATTTGAATCGATTTAAGTGGGAACAAACTGTCGCTAGCTCAGGCACCGCTCGCGCGGTTTGCTCGGTTGTTAATATCAAAAATGGCTGCTCTGTTGATGCCCCTGTAAGCTATCAAGCGCTTATTGATTTGTTATCACAATGTACCGACTTAGGCCATAGTGAAGCGCTAAAATTTGGAGGCTTAAGCCTTGATCGCCAACCTGTGTTTGTAGCAGGCCTGTGTATTTTGATTGGTATTTTTCAATCCTTAAAAATATCTGAAATGGTGTTCAGTGAAGCGGCGCTTCGAGAAGGCGTTCTGTATGAACTACAACCCAGTCACAACAGTCAAAATGTTCGTATGCGAACCGCACAAAGTTTAGCGACCCGTTATGTGATTGACACGAACTATGCCCACAAGGTGCTCACATCATGTATGTATATATTTGATAATGTTAAAGACATATGGGAGCTGCACAATCCTTCACTTAGACACTTTTTGGGCTGGGCAGCCCTACTTCATGAGGTGGGACTTCAAATACACTCTAGGGGGATTCAAAAGCACTCCAGTTATATATTACAACACTCTGAAATGGCGGGTTTTAACCAAGACCAACAGCAAATAATTGCTTTTTTAGTCAGGTTTCATCGTAAAAAAATTCGCAAAGAAGAATTATTGTCTGAAACCAGCATTAGCGAAAAAGAATTAAGCAAATTACTCGTAATATTGCGCCTAGGCATACTGCTAAACATGAACCGCTTGCAGTCTACTTTACCTAAATTTACGATTGCCGTAGAAGGAGCTGATATTAAATTGGGGTTCGCTCAGGAGTGGTTTGCACTATCGCCTTTATTACTTGCTGATATTGCTCGTGAGAACGCATATTTAAAGAACATAGATATGCATCTGACACTGCTATAGCACTATCTAAAAAGATGCTTTGGTATAAGCTGATCAATGACAAGAAAAAAGCACCTCAGGGTGCTTTTTTTGTCTGTTTAACAATCTCTTATGCTTATGTAGAGGAGGCATCGTAGATAGTTTGTATTGTACGGTTTAATTCAGCACTAAAGTCGTCATCAGACTGCTGTGCACTCAAACCTTGGGTAAGTGCGCGCGAAAAGCTGGCGATCATATCTTTGTTGTCAGATAAACGTCGGTTTGCGTCATCACGGCTATATCCACCCGACAAAGCGACTACTTTTAATACTTTTGGATGGTTAATTAAATCGGCATAAAAATTGGCTTGCTCTGGCAGAGTAAGTTTAAGCATAACCATTTGGTCATCGTCTAAAGCTGCCAATTGCTCTAAAACAGAAGCTTTAAGCAAGGCTTCAGCGGCGGCTTTTTCTGGGCTGTTAATATCGATTTCGGGTTCAATAATGGGCATTAAACCTGCTGCTAAAATCTGCTTTCCCACTTCAAATTGCTGGACCACAACGGCATCAACGCCAGCTTTGTTGGCCATTTTCACTACCGAACGCATTTTTGTACCAAACACCTCTTGGGCAGTTGCTTTAGCAAGCAGCTTGTCGAGGTCCGGAATAGGCTTCATGATTTGCGCGCCGTTTTCTTCATCTGCAAGGCCTTTATCAACCTTTAGAAAAGGAACAATCTGTTTGTTATCCCATAAAAAACGCGCTGAAGGCTTGTTTTCAACGTCTCTATCAAGGGTGTTTTCAAATAGTATAGCGCCTAACACACGATGGCCATCGAATGACGGGCTAGTAATAATTCGAGTTCGCATAGCATGCACACAGGCGAACATTTCTTCGTCATTGGCGTAAGCAGATTCATCAACACCGTAAAGTTTTAATGCTTTTGGAGTACTGCCACCACTTTGATCTAGGGCCGCAATAAATCCTACTGTATTTTTAACTTTTTCCAACATCGCTTGCTGAGCAGCAGTGGTCATGTTTAACTCCTTGTTTGCTATAGTAAAGTTTGCGTTAGTTTGTCTGGACAATAATTTTACTGTATTAAGACTCTCACTTGCTACGTTTATTAATTGCTACATTTATGAAGTGCTTAGTCTCTATCCAAAATAGCAACCGCAGGCAAAGTTTTACCTTCTAAAAACTCTAAAAAGGCACCACCTCCGGTAGATATATACGATACTTTATCAGCTATATTATACTTGTCTACTGCAGCGAGTGTATCACCGCCGCCTGCAATTGAAAATGCGTTGCTTTGAGCAATCGCAAGGGCAATAGCTTTGGTACCTTCACCAAACTGATCAAATTCAAATACGCCTACTGGGCCGTTCCATACTATAGTACCTGCATTTTTCAATATCTCGGCTAGTGCGTTTACAGAATCAGGGCCAATGTCAAAAATCATATCGTCGTCATTAACGTCACTGACCTGCTTAACAATCGCCGGTTCATCTTTTGAAAACTGAGTGCCTACTACCACGTCGGTAGGAATAGGAATGTCACCGCCATTGTCTTGTGCAGCTTTTATAAGTGCTTTTGCTTGATCAATCAAGTCCATTTCGACTAAAGACTTACCTACATTATGCCCTTGAGCAGCAATAAATGTATTCGCAATACCACCGCCAACAATAAGCTGGTCGACTTTGCTCGACAAACTATCAAGAACAGTAAGTTTAGTGCTTACCTTAGAGCCTCCTACAATCGCCACCATAGGTCTTGCTGGGTTATCTAGGGCTTTCCCTAATGCCTTTAACTCACCGTCAAGCAGCGGACCCGCGGCTACCTGTTTAGCATGTTTTGCAACGCCATGAGTGCTAGCTTGCGCTCGGTGGGCAGTGCCAAATGCGTCCATTATAAATATGTCGCATAAAGCAGCGTATTGCTTGGCCAAGCTGTCTTCGTTTGCCTTCTCGCCGACATTAAAACGTACATTTTCTAATAGTGCGACTTCACCAGGCTTAATATTGATATTTTGGTCTAAATAATGACTAATCAAAGCCACATTTTGGCCTAAGGCCTTGGTTAAATAGTCAGCAACGATCTGCAACGAATACTGTGATTCTGGGGTACCTTCTATAGGACGGCCTAAATGAGACATTAACAATACCGCAGCGTTTTTATCTAGTGCCGCTTTTATGGTGGGCAACGATGCTCTTAATCGAGCATCCGACGTGATAACACCGTCGTCAATAGGTACGTTTAAGTCTTGTCGTATCAAAACCGTTTGTTGGCTAATATCTAGGTCGAGCATAGTGCGTATTGGCATGACTATTTCCTCGTTACAATTTAATTTATGAAAGAATTCATCTCATTAGCATACATTAAGATGCACGCCCGAGCTGACTTTAATGTGTTTACCGAAGGCCGTGTATATAGAGCTTCAAAAATAGTGGCTCACCCCTACGTTATTCGCCACCACTACTGTAACCAACCTGATGCATGTACAATGCAGTGTCTAACATCCTATTCGCAAAACCCCATTCGTTGTCACACCATAGTAATGTTTTCACTAAGGTTTTATGACTCACACGTGTTTGCGTGCCATCGACAATACAAGAATGCGGATTGTGATTAAAATCGATAGAAACTAAAGGCTCTTCAGTGTAATCAATGATGTTTGCTGGGAAATCACGGCCTGCATCTTTAAGCGTTTGATTAACGTCGGCTGTAGTTACATCATCACGCAGGCTTACACTCAAATCCATAGCCGTTACGTTGATAGTAGGCACTCGCACTGCTATCGCCTCAAACTTGCCGGCAAATTCAGGTAATATCCGCTCAATGCCTGCAGCAAGTTTTGTATCGACTGGAATAATGGACTGACTTGCCGCCCGTGTGCGACGTAAATCAGGATGATACCCGTCAATAACTTGTTGGTCGTTCATCGACGCATGAATCGTTGTAATAGTGCCACTTTGTACGCCAAAAGCGCCATGCAAGGCCTGTATAACCGGCACGATACAATTTGTTGTGCACGAGCCATTAGATACCACATTATCGCTTACTTTTAAGGATTGATGATTCACCCCATAAATAATCGTAGCGTCGACATCTTGGCTAGCAGGCTGGGAAAAAAGTACTTTTTTTGCACCTTGTGCAATATGGGCTAAAGCATCAGATTTTTCGCTGTAAATGCCGGTACATTCAAGCAAAATGTCGACGTTAACGCTGTGCCAATCAATATCGCTAATGTTATGTTTATGCATTAGCGCAATTTTGTGCCCATCAACATGTAAATGGGTTTTATCAACTTCAACTTTATGCGCAAAACGTCCATGTGCAGTGTCGTATTTCAAAAGATGCGCCATTGCACCTGGCTCGGCAATTTCATTAATTGCGACTACCTGAACGTACTGGGTATATCCATTTTCAAATAGGGCGCGAACAATGTTGCGCCCTATTCTACCAAAGCCATTAATGGCTATTTTGAGCAATGTCGTATCCTATTTTGTAAGGGCTAACGCAGTATCCACAACCGCTTCTACTGTTATGCCAAAATGCTTGAACAAATCGCCAGCTGGCGCAGATTCGCCGAAGGTATCCATGCCAATAACTGCGCCATCCAAGCCTACATATTTATACCAAGTGTCTTTCGCAAGCGCTTCTACGGCGATACGTTTAGTAATAGAAGGTGGCAGAACTGAATCGCGGTACTCTTTAGATTGGCGGTCAAATACGGTAGTACAAGGCATTGAAACGACCCTAACAGCGATCCCTTTGCGTGCAAGCTGTTCTGCCGCTTGAGTGGCCAAGTGCACCTCTGAGCCGGTCGCAATTAAGACTACAGAAGGCGACTGCGCTGTATCAAGTAATACATAGCCTCCACGCTCAACATCTTTCAACTGCTGTGCGTTTCTAGCTTGTTGCGGCAAGCCTTGGCGTGTGAACACCAGGGCTATAGGACCATCAGTTCTTTCTATAGCCGCTTTCCAGCAAATCGCTGATTCGACTTGGTCGCACGGGCGCCACGTATCTAAGTTAGGCGTTGCACGCATTGCAACCAGCTGTTCTACCGGCTGGTGAGTTGGGCCATCTTCGCCTAAACCAATTGAGTCATGTGTGTAGACAAATATGGCAGGAAGTTTCATAAGCGATGCCATGCGCAAGGCATTTCGGGCATATTCCATAAACATAAGGAAGGTTGCGCCGTAGGGCTTAAAGCCGCCATATAAACTAAGACCATTCATCATGGCCGACATACCGAACTCACGTACACCGTAATAAATATAGTTACCACTAGCATCAGCAGCGCTAATGCCTTTACTGGTGTTATGAATGGTTAAGTTTGAACCGGCTAAATCGGCAGAACCGCCTAATAACTCTGGCAATATTGGCGCATAAGCATTTAAGGTGTTTTGCGAAGCTTTACGCGTCGCAACAGTCTGTGGATTTTGTTGTAAAGAATTTATGTATTCATAACACGTTTTGTCCCAACTATCAGGCAATGTGCCATCTTTACGGCGAATAAATTCTGCGGCTAATTCAGGAAACGCCTGCTGATACCGACTAAATTTTGCTTGCCATTCTTGCTCGGCTTGCTCGCCTTTTTTCTTAGCATCCCATCCCGCATAGACATCTTTGGGTACTTCAAATGGAGGGTATGACCAACCAAGTTTTTCACGCACAAGGGCTATTTCTTCGTCGCCTAAAGGCGCACCGTGACAACCTTCTGTGCCTTGCTTGTTGGGTGAACCAAAACCAATCGTCGTTTTGCAACAAATTAATGTTGGTTTAGATGTTTCAGCCTTTGCTTTAGCAATAGCCGCAGAAATTTCATTTGGCTCATGCCCGTTCACATCCGAAATTACATGCCAACCGTACGCTTCGAAACGCTTGGGTGTATCGTCAGTAAACCAGCCTTGTACTTCACCATCGATAGAAATACCGTTGTCATCCCAAACCGCAATAAGTTTGCCCAAGCCAAGCGTGCCGGCTAGTGAACAGGCTTCGTGAGAAATACCTTCCATTAAACAACCATCGCCTAAAAACGAATAAGTGTAATGGTCAACAATATCTAACTGATCACGATTAAACTGCGCCGCTAACACTTTCTCAGCCAGTGCCATGCCTACCGCATTAGTGATGCCCTGGCCTAAAGGGCCAGTTGTGGTTTCAATACCAGGGGCGTAGCCGTATTCTGGGTGACCCGGCGTTTTTGAATGTAGTTGACGAAAGTTTTTTAACTCTTCTATCGCTAATTCATAGCCTGTAAGGTGCAATAGCGAGTAAAGCAGCATAGAACCATGACCATTCGATAATATAAATCGGTCGCGGTTAGCCCAGTTAGGGTTCTTAGGATTGTGCGATAAATAATCACACCATAACACTTGGGCAATATCTGCCATCCCCATGGGGGCACCAGGATGTCCTGATTTAGCTTGCTGTACTGCGTCCATACTTAATGCACGGATCGCATTTGCGAGGTGGCGACGAGAAGGCATGACTGCTCCTTGGTAACAAAATGACAACTTAAACTGTGGACTTTACAACTAGAACGCCGAACACGTTGCGCTTAAAAGACAATTTTCGCTTAAAAAGCAATTTGCATTCACAAAGCAAAACAAGAATCGAGATTGTAATGACCGAATAAGTAACAAAGGTTAAATTTTTAAAGGCGCTATTGTTACTCAGTAACAGTCCTTGTTCAATAATTAAATCTTGTTTTCACCGTCTTTTATCTACTACTTCAAATCTATTAGATACTTAGGAAAAACCAATTGAACCTTTCACACGTATCTGTAAGTAGTATTTTTAGTTTGGACTTTTAGACGTCTAGAAGTGAAGACTGGTAAATAAACTATTGTGCGCTATAATATCGCGTATAAAATTCACCTTACTTATTTACATACAACATTTAAGTATGATATCTACGTAACAGTGAATTAAACCTTATACATAACCGTGTTTTGATGTTAACAAAGCACGATAACTGACTTATCTTAGGATTCAGCATGACTACACACTTATTTACTTCAGAATCGGTATCTGAAGGCCACCCCGATAAAATCGCAGACCAAATTTCTGATGCAGTGCTAGATGCCATTTTAACGGAGGATCCTAAAGCAAGAGTGGCTTGCGAAACATTCGTAAAGACAGGCATGGTATTGGTGGGTGGTGAGATCAATACAAACGCGTGGGTCGATATAGAAGAGTTAACCCGTAAAACCGTCAAAGAAATTGGCTATATTCATTCCGATATGGGATTTGATGGTGGTTCATGTGCAGTGCTCAATGCCATAGGTAAACAATCTGCAGACATCAACCAAGGTGTTGATCGTGAAAGCCCAGAAGCGCAAGGCGCTGGTGACCAAGGTCTTATGTTTGGTTATGCCAGCGACGAAACTGACGTACTTATGCCTGCACCTATCACTTATGCTCACCGGCTAGTGCAGCAACAAGCAAAGCTACGCAAAAACGGTACCTTAGATTGGCTTCGCCCTGACGCCAAAAGCCAAATCACTTTTATTTATGAAGACAACGTACCTGTTGGGATAGATGCAGTAGTGCTGTCGACCCAGCATTGCGACAGCGTATCAACCAAAACATTACGTGAAGCTGTTATGGAAGAAATTATTCAGCCTATATTACCGTCACATTGGCTAACTAATAAAACAAAGTTTCATATTAACCCAACCGGCCGTTTTGTAATTGGCGGCCCTATGGGTGATTGTGGTTTGACTGGTCGTAAAATCATTGTAGATACCTACGGCGGAATGGCTCGTCATGGCGGTGGTGCATTTTCTGGTAAAGATCCATCGAAAGTCGATCGCAGCGCAGCCTACGCTGGTCGTTATGTAGCGAAAAACATTGTTGCTGCAGGCCTAGCGAAACGCTGTGAGATCCAAATATCCTATGCTATTGGGGTAGCTGAGCCAACGTCAATAAGCATCGAAACCTTTGGTACGGGCACAATTAGCGAGACTATGCTGATAGAATTGGTCAAAACCCATTTTGACTTAACACCATTCGGCCTTATAAAAATGCTTAATTTGGAGCAGCCAATCTATAAAGAGACCGCAGCTTACGGACACTTTGGCCGTGATCAATTTCCATGGGAAGCAATCGACAAAGCCAATGCACTTAAAAACGATGCTGGGGTATAATATAAGCAAGTTCCAAAGCACATTGCTTTTTGTGCGTATTGCAAGGAGTCTATATGAAATTCGCGGCTAAAAAATGCGTAACCATTATTGCCACCGCTTTATTGCTGAACGCTTGCGCAACTTCGCCTACCGGTCGCAGCCAAGTGCTATTGTTTCCTGACAGCGAACTAGCCAGCATGGGCCAACAAGCCTTTGCAGGCATGAAGTCTGATATCAAAATATCAAACATGCCGGTAGAGAACAGATTGGTGCAATGTATAGCTGAAGCGTTATTACAGCACGCAGACAACTCTGTTTATGGCGGCGAGTGGGAGGTAGTTGTTTTTGATGACGAGCAAGTTAATGCTTTTGCTCTGCCTGGCGGTAAAATTGGAGTGTATACAGGATTGCTAAAAGTTGCTGTAAATCAGCATCAAATTGCAGCCGTAGTGGGCCATGAAATTGGCCACGTAATAGCTAAACACGGGAACGAGCGCATGTCTAATAATGCGCTTATTGGGATGGGTCAGCAGGCGGCAGGTCAAATCTTAGCCGCTAGTGAAGTAGCACAAACCCCAGAAATTATGATGGCATTGGGCGTAGGGCTGAAGTTTGGTTCACTAAAGTACAGCCGCGTGCACGAGAGCGAAGCTGACGAGATAGGCTTAACATTGATGGCTAAGGCTGGATTTAAGCCAAGCGAGTCTGTATCGCTATGGAGAAACATGGCAGCGCAAAGTGGTGGCAATAGACAACCTGAATTCATGTCTACCCACCCTGCACCCGACACGCGTATAGAAAATCTGACTAGGCAACTGCCACAAGCAGAAAAATTATATAATGCGATGCGTAGCCGGCCTAATTGCAACACGTAGGCAATGCCAATTAGCAATAATTAAAAAACCCCGTTGATATAAATATCAACGGGGTTTTTATTTTTGCTTATACAAGCACTACCTTATTATTTGCGTTAATATTTAACGCCTAAGGTATTTGTATTAGTCGTTTTTGTGAACGTGAACATCCATTTGAGGATAAGGAATAGAAATTCCTTCTTGATCAAAACGTAATTTCACAGCTTCAGTGAAATCAAATTTTAAACCCCAAAAGTCACCTGAAGCAGCCCATGGACGAACCACGAAGTTAACGCTGCTGTCACCAAGTTCAGATACTGCAACCTGTGGTGCAGGCTCAGCCAATACACGTGGGTCGGCGGCGATCATATCTTCTAAGATTGATTTTGCTTTCTTAAGATCGTCGTCATAGCCAATACCAAACACCATGTCTACACGACGTGTGTCTTTGGCACTATAGTTTGTAATGTTGCCGCCATAAATTGCACCGTTTGGTATAATTATTTCTTTGTTGTCAGGCGTTGTCATCATTGATGTGAAAATACCTACCGTTTTCACTGTGCCTGAAGCACCGCCAGCATCGACAAAATCACCGGCCTTGAATGGACGGAAAACAAGTAGCATTACACCGGCTGCAAAATTTGAAAGAGAGCCCTGTAATGACAAGCCAATTGCTAAACCAGCCGCAGCTAAAATGGCAGCAAGTGATGTAGTATTTACACCTAACTGATCCAAGGCAGCAATAATTACAAAAATCATCAAAATAGCGCTGACAATTGTCTTTAAAAAGTCAATCAGCATATTGTCGTATTGTGATTTGGCCATTAATTTGCCAAAAACATTAACCAGAATTTTTACAACTATCTTACCCACGACGTATATTAAAATCGCCATTGCGACTTTAATACCAAATGGAATCAAATAGGTGTCTAAGTACATAGAAGCATCTTCAGTAGTAAATCCAAACATGGATACATTTCCTTTGTCTATTAGAGTTTGTATTATTTATTTTGCATCGCTATAAATTTGCATGAGTTATGACACTTTTTATGATGAACATTCATCACATAATCGGGTGATGTATAGTCATCCATATATAAAATACCAAGTAAAAATGAAAAAACAAACTTTATTATGTATTTATAGTTGTTACCGATTCACTACATATTCTAAATAAGGCTGTATATTTCTTTCGTTTTTCGGTCAAAGTGACCTTGTTAAGGCTAAATATCACAAAATTATGTCTTTTTTATACCTCTTGTAAACAACTAACACACTGTTTTAAAAGCACTTTGTAAAAAAGATCAAAATAACCTTTGAAATAGTGTCACCAATTTGCAACACTATGACAACTGAAGAAATAAAAATAAACACATAAAAGTCAGCCAGCAAGTCGGTTGCGAATGCAAGAAAGGATACTACCCGATGAACACAGATCTCGTCTTAATGTTTGGCGCACTTATATTGTTAGCAGTATCAGGTCTATTGGTATTTTGTTTCACTGAAGCAAAAGGCAAAAACACATCACATGCAAGACGTGAAAATGCGCACAAGAAAGCATCTCAGCAAATTGTTTCGAGCAACGAACAAAGCGATCCCATCACACATTAATTTTTTATTATATGAGC